>JBGSJR010000015.1:0-83883 GCA_041741755.1 Acidaminobacteraceae bacterium
GGGTTTGAGTAATTGTCAGCACGTCCTTTCACTCCTTTAAGTATTAGTCTACCTAAAAGGATATTTGATTGAGGTTGTACTGGCAATTACTTTTTGTATTTTTGATTGCCATTCATTGTATTTTTAGATTACCATAAACACGACGGATATGATGTTTCTATAACTGAGTTAGAATATTTAGAAGCAAGAAAAAATAATATTGATATTCTGATTTTTATCATGAATGACGAATATCCCGTTAAAGTAAAATATATCGATAAAGGTGAAAATCTCATTTTATTAGATGACTTAAAATTCAGATTAAAGAAAGATCATTATGTATCTTTTTTTTCGAGTGACTCAGAATATAATAAAAAGTTGAGTACTTCCTTTAGAGATTATTTAAATGATAAGAAAATAGATATGAAAGACATGAATTTTAAATCAATTTATAAAGAACTTGAAGATATATTTAATGCAAAAAATATCCCAGTAGCATTTAAAATGGATTCGAATAACTTGGATTCATTGAGTATTTTAATAGCAGAATTAGAAAATCAAATTGAAGGTTTAAAGTCGTTTCATACTCATATTTGGGAAAGTTATGATCGTTTAGAATCAGATTTATATTCTGTAATAAACAAATTTGGGTTAGATCAAAAAGATATCAAAGAGAAAATTGAATATTATAATAATCCATTTATAAATAGGGATTGGGAATTCATAACTTTTTTTCCAAATAGAATAATCGAGTTAGAAAAAGTCAATTTGGCACTGAAACTTATTGATTTAAGTTATCGCGCCAAAGAGGAGCCGTGGTCTCCAGGGTTAGTATCAGAAATCAACATAATTAAGAAGCAACTTACCGAGCACTTAGTTGAAAAAGAATATTTGGATTAACAATATACATCACCTTACACACCGTTCTAGCCACCGAGGCGGATAGAACGGTAGAACGTTTTGGGAAATCAGAGGAGACCAACTATGAAAATAGAGTTACGTGTGCATAAAAAAATATATGCATTAGGAGTTAATGATGAATACGAATGGTTTGAATCAAGTTTTACAAGAGAATTCGAATATTCAGAACTAACAACAATTGAAATGATTAATCAAGAATACCCAGAATTCTATCTTTATTTTTTTAATTATTATACTTCTATTTATATGGACCTTGGAGTTGTAAAAGTATTACCTTATTTATTGGTAAATAATATTTTACAGTGTGACGTTGAATATCAAGATGCAAGATTGATAGATTTTATTAAAACTCATAATATTAGCGATGAAGTACATATAAATATTAATTATGCAGAAATAGGAGATGCAATTTTTTTCAAAGATATAATAGAATTATGGGATGTATTTTTACCTATTCTTAGTCAACTTGCAGATATCATTGGAATTTATGGAGCTGGAAGATTGATTTTTTCTAAGTTAAGTAAGAAGTTTAAAAAGAACAATATTCCACCAAATTATTTGATGGATTTTACGTATAATAAAAACTACTGGAATCCCTTTGAATACAGTAAATACTTAGGAATTAGTTTTGATGATAGTAAGAACCTTATAAAAGGATTTGGATACAAATGGGATAGAAAAACACAATTATATATGATTACTGATACCGAAAAAGATAGATTTCTGAAGTTGTTCAATAATATAAATTATAATAAAGTAAATTTTAATGACTTCCCATAACACTCCATTCGAATCATTTAGGTGACGGGAACGACTGAACGTTAAATTGCATCCCCCCTAGAAAAAAAGAGCGGTATCGATATGTAATGCCAATTGCGGTTGTGTATGAATATTATTTATATAGTAGCTAGTGAAAGTTGAATTTGTGGGGTATAAAGAATGGTTCAAGGGATTGCTATTTTCGGACTAAATGGTGGAGGAAAGTCGACACTAACTCATGCATTAGCAAAACAAATAGGTTATTTTGAGATGGATGTGGAAGATTATTATTTTCCTGAGCAAAGAGAATCAAGAAAATGGGTTTTAGAAAATGACGGTGTAATTGATACAGAACATTTAGACGAGCTACCTTTTTCTAACCCTAGAACGAAGAGTGAAGTACAATCTGCAATTATAGAGAATATAAAGACTCATCCTAGGTTTATTATTTCTGGAGTTACAATGAATTGGAGTGATGAAATTCTTTCTCGTATAGATTTTGCTTTCTGGGTTCAAACGCCACTTGAAGAAAGATTGAAGAGAATTCAAGCGAGGGAAGAAAAAAGGTTTGGATCAAGAGTTCTTGATGGTGGCGATATGTTTTCACAACAAATGGAATTTCGAAAATTTGTAGAAAATCGCGATTCAAGAGCAGTTGAAGAAAGTGCAATGAAACTTGTTTGTCCTGTTATTGTAATTGATGGAACATTACCTGTAATACACAATCTAGAGAAAATTATAGATAATTTTAATCATATGTTGTGAAAAAAATATTAATGGTAAAAGAAAGAAAAAAAGAATAGTTGCATAAAGAGAGGTTAAAATAATGGCAGCATTTATCATAACAATTATCGCATTTTTCGGAGTGGTAATCATAAACGTGTTCACTTATGTAGGCGTAGATTTGACAGCTATGTTGCCGATTTTAAATGGTTCATTTGTCGTCGTCTTTATCATGACGACGATTCTGTTTTTTAAAGAAGCGAGACGTAGCGGAAGCTTTAGAAATAGAATTAATTTAACTGAAGCTTATAGTAAACTTTCAACACTTGAGAAGTGGCTAGTAAACGCTGGTGGCGTGTATGCGGCGATTTGCTTTTTTATTGATATGTTTTATATGAGCGATGGTGGTACAGGCATGCATCAAGGTCAGTTTGCGATCATCAATAAGGGGACCTTTGTGAGATTTATCACTGAAGAAATGTATCAAAAGTTTCAATTGATTGAAATTAGGGTAGTTACTTCCATGTTTATGTTAATGGGGTTGATTGCAATCGTTGGATATTATCATACAAATTTTGTCGCGGATGATAGTGAACGTAGCGAAGTTTGATTAAGGAGAGGCCATGACTAGCTACTTAAAAGTGAAAAGAAGAGCGTTTGATATCCTAGAAAATGCGGATCAAGGTGACAACGTCAGTAAGATCTTTGATGGTTTTATTTTGGTGTTGATCGTTCTGAACACAGTTGCGATTGTCTTGGAATCTGTGGATGCATTGTACTCGAGTTTTCATTTGCAATTCAGAATTTTTGAGTTCTTCTCAGTATTCGTTTTTACGGTCGAATACATAACGAGGATTTGGACCTCAGAATTTAGTTTTCCATCTGCAAAAGGTAAAATGAGTTCAATCTTAAAATATTTAGTTTCACCCATGGCGATTATAGATTTATTGGCCATATTGCCATTTTATCTACCGATGTTCGTGTTAGTCGATTTGAGATTCTTAAGGATGTTTAGAATATCAAGACTGCTAAGAATTTTTAAACTCAATAGGTATACTGAGGCGTTGAGCTTGATCTTAGGTGTCGTAAAAGCTAAGAAAGATGAATTGTTGGCAGCTTTATTTGTCATGGGATTTATGATCATGATTTCATCAACGATGATCTACTACTTCGAGACGGATGTGCAACCTGAAGTGTTTCCAAATATTATAGCCTCTTTTTGGTGGTCGATTGCTACATTAACCTCGGTTGGTTATGGGGATATCTATCCTATTACAGCAATGGGAAAACTATTTGCTGGTATCATCGCAATATTAGGCATTGGGTTGGTCGCATTACCGACTGGTATAATCAGTTCGGGGTTTATTGCCGCTGTTTCTAGGAAAGAGAAAGCTGCTGAAGAAGCTATATCTGTTCAAATAAAATGTCCACATTGTGGTGAATTGATCGAGCATGATCATAAAGAACAAAAAAGTAGCGAAGCAAATTTGAAGTAAATTTGCCTCGCTTTGTTTTATACACAAATTGTTTAAGTTTATGGTGACTTTGATGTTATGATGATTACATATGTTTATGGTAATCTAAAAATACAATGAAGCCCCCTTTCAAATTTGAACTATCTTGGCGTTATATTAGAAAATGGTTAATCTTGTGGCTTAATCAAGAAGTATAGAGAAAACGGTGGTAAGCTTTCTATTTTCTATGGCATTAGAAGAATTTTTATTTGGAATGAGATCGAAGTGAGCATTATTGGTTACTTGCCAATCAACTATGATGCGGTTTCAGAAATTACAATTGGTTCTAGTGCTTGATTATTTGCCATATGAAGTATTCTCAGACGCGCTATATACGTTCCTAAAACACCTAAAGATCAAAGGAATAGTGACGTATGACCCAAGACGTTCGCTAAAGGAAGTAGAAGAACTCGAAGATATTGTACTCGATAAGGGGTTTGATAATACTGGTGGCTCAAACGGTATTGTAAAAACTGGAGAAATGACTTTAGGTGCGTTTGAGTTTGAAAAAATAGCATGCAATATATGTAATTCACAATGATTGTGAATGGATAATCAAACATGCTGTTTACAGATGAAAGGTCACTTAAGTAGATTAAGCCCAGAATTAGATTGGGAGTTTCAAGAGGTGCTTAGAAACATCAAACTAATCAAGCATTCATGCTTTTTAGTAATAAAATCATAAGGAGAATCAAGAAATGGTAGGTAGCAATTTAGTAGCAGGTGGAATCGGGGTGTTCTTTTTTTTAGTGCTTTACATAGGAGTGATCGGAATTAGTATCTATATGATGATTCTAATGATCAAATTGGCTCGGAGAGGAATCAAAGCATTGGATATCTATTTAGAAGAAAAATCATCTAAAAAAATGTATTAATTCAATCAATAAATCAAGAAACCAATACTTAAAATATTGGTTTTTTGATTTATGTATCCTAGCATGACTATGTTGGTAAAATAGCAATGGCTTTAAACAAAGTTAAACAGAAAGGCGAAAATCATGAAATATATACTTCATGTGTGATGGAAGAAGCAGATAGTCCTTATCATTTTTATATCAAGTATGGATTTGTGGATACTGGTTTAAATGAAGATGATGAGCAAATTTTGATAATAAAGTTGTAAAACCCGCATATTTTAACCATTCGCAACCAGCAGTTGACAAAATTCAAAGCCGAATTGGTGGTGCGCTACCCATATAAATGGTAAATTGACATCATAAATCGAATGGATTGGGTCGCATGACGACGCATCCAAAATTCAAAGATGACTTGAAAGGAAGGTCGATTATGATATTGGCAGATAAGATTATACAGTTAAGAAAACAATTTGGGTGGTCGCAAGAAAACTTAGCAGATGCGCTTGACATCTCTAGACAATCCGTATCGAAGTGGGAAAGCGGCAACAGCATTCCGGACTTGAACAAGATTTTGAAGATGGCTGAGATTTTCGGTGTCACCACGGATTACCTATTAAAAGATGAGATTGACGGTATCGAAACCAGTAACACGGATTCGGATTCAAAAGTGGTCAAATTGACCATGGAAGACGTTAACCATTATGTAGAGGAAAAAGTGCAAGCGGCAAAGTTGATTTCCAAGGGTGTGATACTCCTCATTTATGCATTTATTCCGCTCTTTATTATGTTAGCGATCTCACAAGGTCAATTGATTGAAATTTCCGATGACTTAGCGATGCTTATAGGGTTGACAATGGTACTTCTCATCGTCTCAGCAGGTATTGCGATCTTGATCCACAGCAATAAATACCAGCACACCATCGATGACCTTGAAGGCAATTTTGAACTGAGTTATGGCATAGAAGGTGTGATTAAGGACAAATTAGCCAAATACCTGCCAACTTTTACACGTACGGTGTCCATCGCAGTGGCCATGTTTATCATGAGCATGTTGCCCCTTTTATACGCTGGAATACTTGGTCACTCTGACGCGTTACCGCTGTTCATGCTGGCATTTATGGCGTTCTTAGTGGGTTTTGGGGTTCACATGTTGGTAAATGTAAGTGCGCGAAAAAATGCATACGAGACAGTCTTAAAGCAAGGTGAATTCGCACCTGAGATCATGGAAAGAAACGAAGAAGTGGAGAAGTTAGGTGGTTTCTATTGGCCGTTGATCGTGGCAATCTACCTCGGGTGGAGCTTCTGGACAAACGATTGGAACATCACTTGGATTGTATGGCCAGTAGCCGGATTGGTGTTTGCCGCTTTGACTGGATTGGGGCGGATGATTCGATCAAAAGACAAAAGGTAGGTCATGTCACAAAACAATTAAAATATACAACGTACCGGATTCATTTTATTTAGCGGATGATATCTATGCAAATTTCAACTCGACTGCTCCTAAGCCTACTCCAATCAGCTCCGAATCGATGTCATACGCGCAGACCGAATCACTGGGATCAGCTTCAAAAGTGCTTTGATTTCTTTGCGTCCCTAATTATTTTTGTTATAATGTATGTTAATTTACAAAGTATAAAATATATAATTGAAATTCAATAAAGTAACAAACACGTCTAACGGGTGGAGACTTATCTTGAATAAGAAAGAACAACTATTAAACTGGCTAAATTATGAATTTCACAGTGACGCAAAAGGCGTAACGGCAAATGAGATCGCAGAGAAGTATCAGCTCAGTCGATCATTGGTTAGCCGTTACTTTAATCAGTTGGTGATGGAGAATAAAATGCTGAAACTTGAAGGTAGACCAGTTCGCTATCAGGTCGCTTTAAAAGTTGAAAATGCCAATGAGTTGCCGTATATTGCTGCGGATGAACGCGTTGAAAACGTCTCGGAACATAAAGTTTTTCACAATAAACATATTGAGTTTCAAATGATTGGTGCGAAAGGTAGCTTGAAAAAAGCTGTCAAGCAAGCGCAAGCGGCTGTTTTGTACCCGCCAAATGGCCTTTATACCATGATTTATGGGCCGACAGGAGTCGGTAAGTCTCTGTTTGCTAAAGAGATGTATCGCTATGCAATTTCAATCCAACGCATCAAGGGCGATGCCCCTTTTATCATTCTCAATTGCGCTGATTATTCAGATAATCCACAGTTGTTGATGGGCGAGCTGTTTGGTGTAAAAAAAGGTGCCTATACAGGTGCAGATATGGATCGTGAAGGGTTGATTCAAAAGTCAAATGGTGGCGTTTTATTTCTTGATGAAGTACATAGATTACCTCCGCAAGGTCAAGAAATGCTTTTTACGTTCATGGACTACGGTCATTTCAGAGCACTAGGCAGTAATATGGACATTGAGAACGTACAATCACAAATCATCATGGCTACCACTGAAAACCCCGAATCAGTTTTACTGGATACGTTTAAAAGGCGTATTCCTATTTTCATTGAGTTGCCACCCCTTTTCCAAAGAACCTTAGAAGAGCGCAAAGAGTTGATTGCCATGTTTTTAAAACTAGAAGCGCTTAGAATAAAAAAACCCATTGCCATCAGTCGAAATGCATATATTTCGCTTTTGCTTTATGTATGTAAAAGCAATATTGGTCAATTGCGTTCGGATATTCAGCAAGCTTGTGCCAAAGCTTTTTTACATTTTGTGTCACATGACGAATCTTATATTAAAGTGAGAAGCATTGATTTGTCTCCAGAGGCAAAACTAGGTTACAACCTCTATAAAGAAAATAGAGGAAAAATAGACGCCTTATTGTCTCCAGCAGAGGATACGATTCATTTGGATCAAATAAAGTCTGGAGTCGCTCTTATTACAGATACATCTGAAGATTTTTATAGTAGCATTGAGAACAAAATACATGGATTAAAGAGTCAAGGATTTTCGGAGGATGAAATAAGTCAAATCATCGGTGCTGAAATCAATAAAAAGTTCAATTTGTATATTCAATCCATGAAGAGTAAAAGTTCAGAACAACTCATATCAAAAGTGGTTAGTGAAGCACTTATCAATCTAACCAATCAAATGATGGATATAGCGTCGACACGACTGGGCAGAACGTATCCGTTATCCCTAAAATCGGCTTTTACGCTACACGTTGCAAGTGCCATTGAGCGCATACAAAATCGTCAACCCATATATAATCCTAAACTCAATCAAATTCGTATCTCGCATAGGGAAGAATTCGTGGTAGCCATAGATATGGCGAGAGAGTTAGAACTCAATCTAGGCATTGTATTGCCCATAGATGAAATTGGTTATATCACGATGTTTCTCATTATCCGCGAGGAAGTTGAATTACCCATGACATCAACTAAATTACCCATTGTTGTTGTCATGCATGGAATAAGCACTGCATCGAGCATGGTGGATGTGGTCAATGAACTGATTGGGGAACCCTTTGCGGTTGCCTTTGATATGCCTTTAACCATGGCTGTTGAGGAGATTTATCAGTCCTTAGCGACCTTTTTTTTAGACCAAGGCATAAGGGAAGCCATTCTAATGGTTGATATGGGGTCTCTTAGCAATTTTGGTGAAATGTTATTCGAAGACCATGGCCTCCTTATCAGAACCATCTCTCACACAAGCACGCCCATGCTTTTGGAAGTGGCGCGTAAAGTGGCATCCGGTCAAACGTTGAATGAAATCTTTAACAGTATCAACAAGCCATTTGGAACAAGTAGATCCCCTATGAGACAAGATGCGCTTTCAGATCAATTGTTGATCATAACAGCCTGTTTTACAGGGGAAGGTACTGCAGAGCGCATGAAACGCATCATAGAAAAAAGAGTGGGTCATTCAAAAAATATTGTGGTGAAAAGTGTGGATTTATCCGATAGAAGTGCTTATTTGGCAACCATTGATCATTATAAAACAGACTATCATTTGATAGCCATCGCAAGTACTATAAAAATACCTGTGGACTATACACCCGTTTTCAGCGCGCTTGATCTTTTGCAAGAAGAGGGCTTGAAACGGCTAGATGCAGTGATTGAACGCGCGTTGTTGCTCCATGAAATATCAAAGAACATCCAAGAAAATGTGGTAAGGTCAAGTTATCAATTGGTGAGTGCGTCAAATGCATTTATTGATACATCGGAAGATATTCTAGGATATAAAATCCAACAAGATGCGCGTGTAGGATTTTTACTCCACTTAGTGTTTTACATTGACAACCGATTAAAGGGCATTAATCCTAAAATGTTTCTAGAGTATAGATCGTTTTTAATGGATAACGGGATTCAATTCGAAAAACTTAAACCTGTTTTTGAAACGTTGGAAAATGAGTTTGATATCAAAATTCCATTAGAGGAGCGTGCTTCTTTGTGCAATATTATGATATCAAATAAAGAGAGTGTGTAAAAAGCAGTGTGCAATAGTGTGCAATAGCGTGCAAAGTAGTGTGTGCGTTTTGCACACTTTTTTTGTTTAAAAATCAAATTTAAAGGTTGAAATTTCAACGTTTAATAATATATCAAGTAAATTTTAACTTTGGCATGATGTTTGCGTATATAAGATAGTGTAAAGAAATAGGGGGTGATTTACCACGATAATATGGTTAGGAATAGATGGTGGTGGTACTAAGACGCACGTCATCGCTGAAAATCAAGAACAGCTGAGATTTGAAGCGCTCTACAGTAGCAGCAATTATCATGTGATTGGATTGGATCGATTTAAAATTCTCATGGAGACAATCATGGAAGATGTTAAAGCGTTTTATGAAGTGACATCATCCGAAATGGTGGTTGTATTAGGTGGTGCAGGGATTGATACAGAGGCTGATGTTCAAAAACTCAAAGACGTAACAAGTCATTTAAACATTTCGATAGAGTTTGTCAACGATGCCGATGTGGCACTTATTTCAAGTTCAGGAGCTGGTGTGTTAATCAGTGGCACGGGTTCTATAGCTCTAGGATATGAAAAAGGCAATCGATTCAGAGTAGGTGGTTGGGGACAGCTAGTAGGGGATGAAGGCAGTGGCTATGCCATAGCGAGGGATGCGTTAACGCTTTGCACACAGATGTTAGATGGGCGTTTGGAGCAAACTGATATTCTGAAGAGTGTTCTTCAGCATTTAAACCTTAAAGAACATCAGCTTTCAGATTATATCAATGCCCCAATTACTACGAAAGATATGATTGCAGCTCTTACGCCTATCGTTTTAAGTCATAGATTGGAACCTTCAATAAAGCGTGTGATTGAAAAATGCATAGATGATTTATACAATCATCTTAAAGTGCTCGATGAAAAGCTCAATGAAGATGAAGGGATTACTTTGATGGGTGGAATTATGACTCAAACGACTTTAGGTTCAGAATTGATTCAGTATGCAAGAGAAAAAGGTGTCTTTAGGCCAATTGCTATAAGTAATATTTCACCAGTAGAAGGTGCGCTCATGATGGCTAAAAAAGGAGGTTTCATTTGAAAATCGTATTGGTTTGTTCAGCAGGTATGTCCACGAGCATGTTGGTAAAAAGAATGCAAGATGCAGCGGAACTAGAAGGATTGACTATAGATATCATAGCGGTTGGTGAATCCGAAGTTTCAAAAATCCAAAACATAGACATACTTATGCTTGGCCCACAGGTCAGGTATCTAAAAAGCAAGTTTAAAAATCTTGAAGAATCTGGAATCCCAGTTACAGTGATTGATACAGTTAAATATGGTACTATGAATGGCAAAGCTGTTTTAGAAGACGCTAAGTCATTGCTTAAAATATAAATTAAAGGGGGATTTATTTTGAAAAACTTTTTAAGATTTATCGAAGAATCAGTCGTGCCATTCTTTGCAAAATTGGGTGGGCAAAGACACTTAGCGGCCATTAGAGATGGTTTTATCTCGTTGGTGCCACTTGCTATTGCAGGTTCTTTTGCAACACTGCTCAACAATTTGCCGATTACTGCCTATAAGACATTCATGACAAATGTCTTTGGGGAAACATGGACTTCTTTTGGTGGTAACATTTGGTGGGGAACATTTGCCATCATTTCAATCTTTTTAGCCTTCACCGTGTCCTATTATTTAGCAAAAAGTTATGATTCGAACCCATTATCTGCAGGTTTGTTATCACTATCTGCATTCTTTATCATGATGCCACAAGTAAATCCAGAAGGTGCATGGGGTAATATTCACTGGGGCTATACCAATGCCATGGGTATGTTCATAGCCATTATTGTCGCCCTATTAAGTACGGAATTATTCGTTAGATTATCGAGAGCAAGTTTCTTAGTGATTAAAATGCCTGATGGCGTACCTCCAGCGGTTTCAAGATCATTTGCGGCACTCTTGCCTGGTATGATCACTTTAGCGGTCGCTTCTTTAGCCATGATGGCATTTTCAGCAGCAGGTACAAATATCTTTGCTGTCATAGTGAAGTACGTTTCTACACCGCTTACCAATGTGGCGGATTCACTAGGCTCTGCGCTACTTATAGTATTCATGACTCATTTCCTCTGGTTCTTTGGTCTTCATGGATCCAACATCATAGGTGGTGTGGTTGAGCCAGTCTTGTTACCTTTGTTGACAAAGAATATGGAACTTGTTGATGCAGGCATTTCTCAGTACTCAGACCAGTTACACATCGTAACAAAGCCTTTCTTAGATGCCTTTGTTTATCTAGGTGGTGCGGGTACAACTTTAGCATTGCTTATTGCAATACTTGCAGTAAGTAAGAAAAAACAATTAAGAGAAATTGGTAAACTCGGTGCAGGTCCAGGATTGTTTAACATCAATGAACCTGTTATATTTGGACTACCTTTGGTTTTAAACCCAGTATTCTTTGTTCCTTTTTTATTAACCCCACTTGTATTGACAGTGATTAGTTATACTGCCATCTCCCTTGGGATCGTGCCGCATACGATTGCCTTAATCCCTTGGACGACACCGCCAATCGTTGGTGGTTTTCTTGCAACAGGTAGTTGGCAAGGTGCTGTGCTTGCCGCTATAAACCTCGTAATTGCAATTGGCATTTACTTGCCATTTGTCTATCTTGCAGACCGTGCGGAAGCTAAGAGAGAACAGTTATAGAAAGTGCATCGCAGGAACCCGTGTTCCTGCACTGCCATTGGGATTTGTGATACAAATCTCAATGGGAGTACTTTTTTTGAAATGCTAATAAAATGATGAGGTGATAATATGGAACTTATAATTTTTTCTTTGATATCTTTTAGTGGTGAAGCCAGAAGCTTATGTATGGAAGCCATGGCGGATGCCCGTCAAGGTGACCATGTTGAAGCGGCAGCAAAAATCAAGAGTGCGGAAGAGTGTCTAGCAAACGCACATCGTGCACAAACAGACTTGATTCAGAAAGAAGCTAAAGGGGATAAAGCAGAAATCAGTTTGCTTTTAATTCATGCGCAAGACCATCTTATGAATGCGATTACCATCAAGGAAATGGCTATAGAGATTATAGCGCTTTCTAAGATGATACAGGAGAAATAATATGAGACGATTGGGGATTTCCATTTATCCAGAACATGCCACCCATGAAGAGATTATTCGTTACATTGATAAGGCACATCAATTGGGATATGAGAGAATTTTTACGTGTTTAATCTCTCAAGTAGCGACTCGAGAAGGCATTGAACAGCAATTCGGCAGTTGGACAAAATATGCCGAGACACTGGGGTTCGAAATTGTTGCTGATGTGTCTCCGGATGTTTTTAAGACCTTAGATTTGACTATTGATGACTTGAGTTTCTTTAAATCATTAGGGCTTAGCGGCATTCGATTAGATCTCGGTTTTTCAGGTCAAGAAGAAAGTCAGATGAGTTTTAACCCATATGGGTTATGTATTGAACTGAATATGTCCAATGGAACAAAATATATCGACAATATTTTGTCTTATCAACCCAACAAATCTAAGATAATTGCCTGCCATAATTTTTATCCACATCGTTATACGGGACTTAGTAGAAAACATTTTGACCTTTGTTCCAAGCAATTTAAAGAGCTAGGGATAAGAACGGCGGGTTTTGTCAATGCAAGTAGTGCCCAATTTGGCCCATGGCCTGTATCAGAAGGTCTCTGTACCCTAGAATCCCACAGAACACTGCCTATAGAAACTCAGGCTAAGGATTTATTCAACAGTGGTCACATAGACGATGTAATCATAGCAAACATGTTTGCATCTGACGAAGAGCTTGAAACGTTGGCCTCTGTCAACCGTGAAAAGTTAATGCTTAAAATAGAATGTCAGGTGGCGCTTACTCCTGTGGAAGAAGCCATCCTTTTTGATGTCCCGCATTTCAACAGAGGGGATGTTTCAGACTATGTGATCCGGTCCACTCAAAGCCGTGTAATCTATAAAAACGAAGTGTTGGCTCTCAAAAATGCCGTAGATATGGCAGAGGGCGATGTGATTATAGAATCCAGTTTATATGCCCGTTATTCTGGAGAGTTGCAAATGGCACTTAATGCCATGACTAACAGTGGAAAATCGAGTGTTGTTGCAAGGGTCGTTCCTGAAGAACGATTTTTAATACATCAGATTAGACCATGGCAAAGTTTTGGTTTTATTTCTTCACAAAAATAAGGAGGATTCATGATTCAATTTGAATATGTAATAGAGAACCCATCGGGTTTCCATGCAAGACCAGCCAGTATGTTGGTAAAAGAAGCGATGCTTTATAAATCAAGCATTCATTTTCAAAGGGGAAATGTTCGCGTTAATTGCAAATCCATCATGGCGATTTTATCGGCAGGGGTAAAAAATGGAGAACAAGTCAAATTCAACATTGAAGGTGAGGATGAAGTCGATGCTGAGAAAGGTTTCAAGTCATTCTTAGAGAATTCATTTAAAGGGGTATAACATGGCAGTCACGCCAAATTGAGGCACTCTGATTGGTATGTTCCGATGCATGTATAGGAGAGAAGATGAGAATAATAAAAGTGAGTAATTATGAAGAGATGAATGACCTCGCAGCACATTATATTTCAAGTCAAGTGATGTTACACCCTAAGTCAGTGCTGGGATTCGCCACTGGATCAACACCTATGGGCACTTATGAGAAATTAAGGGAACTTTACCGAAAGAATATCGTGTGTTTTTCCCAATGTACGACGTTTAATTTAGACGAGTATATTGGTCTATCTAAGGATAACCCACAAAGTTATTCGTATTATATGCAGTCAAATCTGTTTGATTATGTGAATTTTGATCGGCAAAAAATTCATATTCCCAACGGTATGAGTCCTGATATTAAAAAAGAGTGTTTGGCTTATGAAGCAACTATTGAAAAGATGGGTGGCATAGATCTACAACTTTTAGGTATTGGTAGAAATGGCCATATCGGATTTAACGAACCTGACGTTAAATTTGAAGCGATGACCCATGAAGTCATTCTAGATGAGGGTACCATCACTGCAAATGCAAGGTTTTTCCCATCCATTGACGAAGTGCCTAAACGCGCCATCAGTATGGGGCTTAAGAGCATTATGCACGCGCATAAAATATTGGTTTTGGCTTCAGGTGAAGAGAAAGCAGAGGCTGTATACAATATGGTTTACGGACCTGTGATACCAGGCGTGCCCGCATCTGTTTTACAACTCCACCCTGATGTGGTGCTAATTGTAGATGAAACCGCTTGGAAATCAGTGTGCTAGACCAATCTATTGGTCTAGCACAACTCTTTATTCGAACGCTTTATTCGAATTTTTTATCAATCCACTCAATCAAATCGTGTTGGTCTTTATGAATAGCCACGATGTAAATTTGTTCTGCATCAGTGGTTATCTGTAATTTGTATTTTGTGTCATAAGAGCTACCATAATAAAAAGGGGTACCTAAATATGGATACTGTGTCCAAAAATCATAGTTATTTTTAAAATTGGAATAATCCGATTTAAGTAACGCCATAAATTCGTCCAAATCATTGGCATCCATTCTGAAATTACCCAGTTCCCGAACGAGGACGTCTGCAGTGTTTGCTTGATTAATAGCCTCGTCATACATAATCGGAGAAGCAACCTCCCAAAACTCATTCATTGCCATCATATCCTTTGCAAAGAGGTCAAACCCGGCAACGTCATCTTCATAAATCACAATAGGCGGCAATGGTGAAAACGGGAAAATGCGTTTGCTGCCATCTTTTAGGAAGTATACAATATTAAAGTCATAATTGAGCATAGCTCTGTTTTTTTCAAGCATTAGCTGATGTAGACTCAGAATGGCTGCTTTGGCTTCATCTGAGTAATAAACTGACCCACCTTCATATTGACTTCCATATAAAGTAACTGCTGCAATAGGTGAAAGTACAACCGATTCGATGTCTGCCACAGTAGGCATCTTTTTTGCGTATTGATTTAGAAATATACTAGTACTACCAATCAAAAGTGTTATCAACACGCCAAAGAAGACTAATAATTTTACTGATTTTGAATTCAGTTTCATATTTTTTTCCATAATACTTAAAACCAAGTACAGTGTCAATTCGCTGATCAGCAAAATCGCAATCCACTTTGAAATCACTTGTACATCGGGAACCCACACAGAAAATGACAGTGGGACAATCATTGAGAGCATTAAGAGAACAAACAGTTTATAGCCTTTAAAAACAAATAACTGACCGATATTTTCACCTTTATGATTTTTAATGACCCAAAGCAGGATGCTATAAATGAATAACAAGGTTAATGGTAAAATGACCATAGTGATTTCCCATGATGACCAATAATGATAAATTAAGTCTACGCGATAATATCTTTTAATTATAGTTTCCATAATCACAGTGAGGTTGAATCCCACGGTTGAAGCATTGGCCACGTTTAAAACAAAATAGATAATCCCCAGAAACAGCATCGGCAAACTAAAATTAAAAATAGTGGCAATCACTGCGCCAGCTTTTGTGCCGCTTAA
Organism: Acidaminobacteraceae bacterium; assembly: GCA_041741755.1. Lineage (GTDB taxonomy): Bacteria > Bacillota > Clostridia > Peptostreptococcales > Acidaminobacteraceae > Fusibacter_C. The sequence goes on from JBGSJR010000015.1 coordinate 15,676, forward strand.
TAGTGCACTCAAAGCTGTCAGTAAAAGTAAAATCGCTATCCAGGAGCCCGCCATTTCAAAGGTGGAATAATTGCTCCATCTCGAAGTCTGAACCAAAGTACGAGGCCATATTTGACTATTGGCAAATAGTAGCCAAACCTTAAGTAAAATATAAAAACTATAAGTAAATACTGCTTGTGTTAAGACGATGCCATGTACTCTGCTTTTTAATGGTAACGCTTTAGATTGATAATAGGCAAAAGCTTTGGAATCGTGTAAAAATTCAAATTGAGATAAAACCATGATAAAAGAAAGCAAAAATAATTCTAACAGTCCGAGCATGACATATGGCATTGGTGATGCATCTAACAGAAGAGGCAAGACAATTGCGGTCACACTGATTAAAACAGCAGCCAATATAAACCATCTTTTATTACTCTTTAAATTCATAAATAACCAGTTAGTGCTAAGACGCATGGGTTCAATAATTCTCGTTTCCATAATTCACACCTCCTAATTCAGATATAAAAATTTCTTCTAAATTTAAGTTCAGCACTTCAAACATTAGAACCTCTTGTTGCGCTTCTAAATCGGCCTTAAATGCTTCCAAATCACCTCTAATAATCACATATGAGACAAGCCCAACTTTCCAGAATTTTTGTATTGAATAAGCATCCGTATTTTCTGGTATGAACGCACCTTTAGTTGCGAACTGTATTCTTTTTACCTCTTCTTTAAACTGATCCATGCGCTCTTCTTTGATGAGATGTGCATCATGTAATATACCAAACTTATCACAGATATTGTCCAGTTCAGATAAAGCGTGCGAGGAAATGACCACAGTCAACTTGCGATCTATCACTTCTGAAAGCAAAACTTTCCAGAATTTCTTGCGTACCACGGCATCGATACCATCTAAAATTTCATCTAGTAGCAGGATAGATGCTTGTGAAGCCATGGCTAATACAAATGCACCTTGTTTATTTTGGCCTTTTGAGTAATGGGACAATTTTTGATTCGTTTTCAGTCCGAAAAAGTCAACGAGCTTTTTAAAAACTTTTTCACTTGAATTTGGATAATAAAGACGTTCTTCATTAAATCGATCAAGCAATGTTTGATTATGAACCATATAAATGTCTTCTTGAACATAATAAATGTCCTTTAGATGGATACTTTCTTCAAATGGTTTCCCATCTATGTAACATGTTCCTTCATCAGGTTTGTAAATTCTGGTCAATAATTTAAAAAGTGTTGTTTTACCAGCACCGTTGGATCCCAACAACCCATATATCGACCCTTTATCGATTTCCATATGAATATTTTCCAGCACTTTTACGTTGTTAAATGTTTTGGTCAATGACTGAATCTTAATCATCTGTTAGCTCCTTTACAATTTTTTCGACATGTTCCAGTATTTTTTCTGGCTCATTTTCGATGCACAAATACTCTCTAACAATTTCAACCATGTCTGCATTTAAACGTTTCATATAAATACTTCTAATCTGATCTCTAGAGGCTACAAAATTGCCCTTTCCCGGTATGGAAAATATGTACCCTTCAGTCTCAAGTAATTTAAATGCCTTTTGAATCGTATTGGGATTTATTTGGAGCTGCATCGCTATTTCTCTTACTGAAGGCATTTGCGCCTCACTGGGGATAATTTGACGTACAATGAGTTTTACAAATCCATCAACAATTTGCTGATAAATGGGGATCGAACTGTTTTCATTGATGTGAATCATCGCATTCTCCTTCTCTGTATTATCTGAGGTAGTACACTTAACTGTACTATACAATGTGATACACTTGGTGTCAAGATATACTTTTATAGATCCATCTTTCTAAATTTCATGAAGCAATGTTACTTATTTTCAAATTGGAATTATACAATTTCCTCAATATACAAACAATAACAAGGCGAGGCAAAATTGAAGTTAATTTGCCTCGCCTTTATTATCTGAGGAAATTGCATAATTCCAATTTCATGATATTTCTCACATGAAAAAGGCGTAAATAAGCCAATGTTGCCTTGTGTGAATGTGCTTTTGTGACTTATAAGGTAATTATGCAATTTCCATATCTCTTTGACAAAACCTAACGTTGTGAATACATGATTCACTGTCTTTGAATGTAAGTTAACATGGCAATTCCGTCTTGAACTGTGAAGCGTTCAAGATGCAGTTTGATTTCATTGTGGGCACCTCTAAATAATTTGCGGCCATTACCTAATATAGTTGGAATGATACCAATAATATATTTATCGATCATGTCATTTTGCATAAAATTATCCACTAAACCTGCCCCGCCAAATATGAAGATATCTTTGCCTTCTTGTTTTTTTAATTCTATGATCTCATTACAGATATCGTTTTTAACAAATCTTACATTCTTTCTACCTTCCAGATTTCTAGTCGTTGCAACGATTATTTGTTTATCATCAAAAGATGCCAGACTGGTTAATATACAATCTTCATACGCTATTGAGCCCATCACAACGGTATCAATAGTATCCAGAAATTCATCGAAACTGTCTGTTTCTGAAGTGTTGAGATTGCTATCTCCATGACCAGAAATCCACTCGAATCCGCCATTGTCATCACAAATATAACCATCAAGACTTATTGCTAAACTAAGAACGATTTTTCTCATATGGAACCTCCTCTATAAATATTGCAAGCGTCCATTTTATCAAATGAATGATATGGTATAATTAAATCATAAACTATAATGTAACTTTACAGTCAAGGAGTATTTATGAAAAGTATTTACCTGATTAGTGAAATAGCAAATAAATTTAAAATTACCCGTCCAACATTAATCCACTATGATCAAATAGACTTACTAAAGCCTTCTTTCAGAAATGAGAAAAATTACCGTTTTTATACGGAAGAAGACGTAATGAAGTTAGAAATCATACTTGCGATGAAAGACAGTGGTTTAACGCTCAAAGCGATAAAAGACTACCTAAATGGAAAATCAAACGAACAAGGGTATGAATTGTTATTAAAGCAGCAAAAGGAAATTGATAAGAAAATTGCTGAACTCAAAAGACAACGTAAAATAATTGAAAAAAGAGTTTCTATGCTTAAAAAGTTCTCGGCCATAGAATTATATGAAGGCATTTTAATTGACAGTTATCCAGAGATATCAATACTTATTGAGACTATTGATTATTCATCTATTGCGCCTTATGATTTAGCTATAGAGCGACTAAATGAAAAACTTCCAACAGAAAGTCAAATAAATAGTAAAATAGGTAAATGCTATGATCTTTCCAGTTATGACGATTCAAAGAACTATAAAATAAAGTATGTGTTCGATTACCTCAATATAGCAGAAAAAACAGAGGATATAATTCACCTTCCTAAATCTCAATACATTAAGTGTATACATCAAGGGCCGTTGACAGCAGTTAATGAAACGATCCAAAATATGTTAGAATTTGCTCTGGAAAATAGCTTAAACCTTGGTAATGATGCATTTTTAGTCCCTTTATTTGACTATTGGGAATCTGTGACTAACAATCCATTTATAAGTGAAATACTTATACCTTGCACGAGACAATAATTCATGTAGTATAAAACTAAAGACAATGTAGACATCAATCTGACACATGACGGAAGGCTGCATCGAGTATTCGAAGTTTTCGGCAGACAGTCAATTAATCAATGCACAAATGTATGCGCACGAAATCATAGGCAGTTTAAATGCCGGCATGAACGCCTTCATCGACTGGAACCTCTACCTGGACGAAAAGGGCGGTCCCAATCATGTGGACAATCTGTGCGACGCACCGATCATGATTGATTATAGGCAGGGCAAGCTGATTTACAACCTAAGCTACGACTATATTGGGCATTTTAGCAAGTACATCAAACCTGGCGCACAAAGAATCGGACTGTCCAGATTTACAGACAAAATCGAAGTGACGGCATTTAAAAATCCTGATGCCTCGATCACAGCCGTCCTCTTGAATCGTACGGAAAAGTCCTATTCATGCTTCATAAGATTGAACGGTCAACTGAGCAACGTGCGCTTAGCAGCTGAGAGCATCACGACTTTGCTTATAGGTGCGGATGAATGGGTTGCGACTATGTAAAAAAACTGAACAGCAACAAAATTGAACAGCAACAAAAAAACGCTCAAATAAGAGCGTTTTTTTTTGAACTAAAGCTTGTTGAATTATACGAAGCACACATGTAAACTATAACTGAACATGTTCAATATATTCGGAAAGGGGGGGATAGCATGCAACAAACAAAAGATGTAAAAGTGCATATTTTGAAGACGACGGTTGCTATGCTCGAGAACGGATTTGAGCCGGATGTGATGACCATCAGGAAAATCGCGCAGAAGGCCAATGTCTCTGTGGGACTGATCAATTACCATTTTGGCACCAAGGATGAACTTCTACTTTTGGCGACGAATCAAGTGATTGACCGCGTTGCGGTTTCAGAAAACGTACTACTAATGGATATGAATTTGCCACCTAAAGAGAGGCTTAGAAAGTTTCTGCTGGATATGACTGAGATCGTGATTCGGTATGAGGCTTTCAGTAAAATCATGCTGCGCCAAGAAATTCTAAGCAACAGCTTCGCGACGCCAAGTCACATCCTGAGTATCCTCAAAGAAATTCAGCCCATGGCCACCGATGCGTCTTTAAAATGGCTATCGATCGTGGTAGTGGCCCCCCTGCAGTACATTTTCCTAAAGGAATCTGGTTTTAAAGCGTATATGGAAACCGAGGCGATTGTGACGCCAGAATTTATTGATCGTCATTTGAGCGCCTTAGGTTTGTAACGAATTTGAATATTGCCGCAACAGATTGCGGTAGAATGGAGATATTATGAAAACCTTGACACTTATAGTAGCCATATTGGCCATCGTTTGCTTGCTTTCCACTTTGATCTGTGGCTTCTGGATGAAGCAGCAGACAAACGTGGAGGCGAGCAGCATCAATTTCCACGTAACACTTGGCATTGCTAGCGTGGTACTTGGCGTATTGTCCATCCTGTTGTTGCTGACTAGAAAGTAGCATGATCGGCATCGTTGCAAGAAAAAAATAAATATCACGATACGTGTTATTTCTTCAAAGACATGGGTAAATATGAAATAATTGAATCACCAGTAGCAAAACAGCAATTATCATTTATTTAATAATGTGTCTAGGGAGGTAACAAAATGAAAGAAATCACATCAAAAAAACTCAGGAAATTCAATATGGTCATGGGTGGTTTACACTTATTACAGGGTATTGTCATGCTGTTTTTAGCAACGTCAGTCATCCAAAATATCGCAGAATTTAAACCGAACATCACCCAATTCTACTTGGCGTTCAACACGCAGACCCAATCACTTGAATCCGCATCAAAGATCTTATTTGAACTACCTTTTGGGATCATGGTCGCATCGTTCTTGCTCATCTCCGCAGCGGCACATGCTTTGATCTCTTTGCCAAAGCGACTCAATGACAAATACAATTCAGACCTCGAAAAAGGCATTAATCAATTTAGATGGTTTGAATATGCGCTAAGTTCATCCATCATGATCGTATTGATTGCAACGTTATTTGGCATCTACGACATCGCATCATTGACACTTATCTTTATTCTCAACGCAACGATGAATTTATTTGGTCTTGTCATGGAGCAACTCAACTCAGGTAAAGAAAAGGGAAAAGTCAATTGGGGACCATTTATTTGGGGATCACTTGCAGGCATTGGCCCTTGGATTGCAATCTTACTTTACATGTTTGGAAACGGCAATTTCGACATGGTGCCTTGGTTTGTTTGGGCTATAGTCGGTACGTACTTTGTAGCCTTTAATACATTTCCTGTGAATATGGTGCTTCAATATAAAAAGGTTGGCAAATGGAAAGATTATATTTACGGTGAAAAATTCTACATCACTTTAAGTCTCGTCGCAAAATCAATATTGGCATGGCTCGTACTATTTGGTGCGATGCAGCCTTAAGTAAGATGAAATCAAATTAAGCTGAATTAAGTTAAATGTGAAAATTCAAACATAAAGGTCCTTTGACCATCTAGATGTTTATAATTCTAGATAGGCAAAGGACCTTTTTATGTTAAGTATTAACTGCGTAAATAATGAACGATTCGATCGTCAAATGCACGGATTAACTCATGCGTGTAATTGGGGTACAATACATGCTCTTTTTCGCACTCAAGATTATTGAAAACTGAGAACTGAGTGGAGGGCGGGCAAATATCATCTAAAAGACCAGTACCCATGAGGACGCCACCTTTTATTCTTGGCGCAAAGTTTTTAACATCGATATAACCTAGTTTTTCAAATATTAGGTCCGTTTTTTCTCCAGCTGGATCAAACCACTTGTTGTAATATCTTAACCCTTCGTAAGCGATAAGATCGAGGTTTAAGTCCCAAACGCGTTTGAAATCCGAGAGAAAGGGATAAAGTGCACAGGTGCGTTTGACATCTGGATTCAACGCGGCGCAAACTAAAGCTAAAGCGGCCCCTTGACTCGCACCATTTGAATAGAGATGATCGTTATCAACTGTGGGGAAGGTTTTCATTAAATTGACCAGAACGACCGTGTCTAAATATACTTTTCTATAATAAAGCGCATCGGGAGAATCACCTGATAGTCCCATAATAATATGACCACTTACGGTAGGGCCAGTATAGATACTGTTGTCGTGACTTTTTCCACCTTGTCCGCGACAGTCCATGGCAACAACTGCCATATCCGATGCAACAAATCCGGATAACTCAAGAAAAGATCTTGAGGCACCTGGATAGCCATGAAATTGAAAGACCAGTGGTTTTTTGTCTGAACAGGATGGTTTAAGGTACTTTGCGACTATTTTTGAGCCATCAAAGCTTGTGAATATGAGCTCGTAACAGGTCATACTACTTGAGCTCATTTCAGGAAGATAGATGAGTTCGTAAGGTGCTTGATACGTATTGACTTCTTTAAGTTGTTGATCCCAATATGCGTCAAAATCATTGGGACGCGCTGTACAGCCTTTGTATTGTCTTAATTGCTCGAGTGTCATATCACCATCGATCATGGTAATCCTCCTGTAAAAAATTAGTTTGAATATTACCTTTAATTATATAATAAATGCAAAACGTTTAAAAACAAAGTAAAACTTCAAAAATATAAAAAATAATGGAGTAATATTTCACTTTTGTATTTACATCGATTTTTCCATATGCTATATTTACATTACGAGAACCAAAACGAATTTCGAACGTTCGATGATCTACATGGTTTTGCAGAATTACTTGGGTCAAAAAAATGTAAGGGGAACTAAGCATGGCGCAGTTAAAATTATCCAACATCAACAAGATTTATGACAATAAGGTGCAAGCGGTATTTGATTTTTGCCTTGATATTAAGGACAAAGAATTCATCGTTTTTGTCGGTCCGTCTGGCTGTGGAAAATCCACAACTTTAAGAATGATTGCAGGACTTGAAGACATCTCAAGTGGCGCACTATTCATCGATGGTGACTACGTAAATCATGTGGAACCCAAAGATCGTGACATAGCGATGGTTTTTCAGAACTATGCACTATATCCTCACATGTCGGTATATGAAAATATGTCGTTTGGCCTGCGTATCCAAAAGGTTCCCAAAAGTGAAATCGATGAAAGAGTTAGGAACGCCGCAAAAATTTTAGAAATTGAATCTTTTCTTGATAGAAAACCAAAAGCGCTATCTGGTGGTCAAAGGCAAAGGGTTGCTCTTGGAAGAGCGATCGTTAGAAATGCGAAAGTGTTTTTAATGGATGAGCCTCTCAGTAACCTAGATGCAAAGCTAAGGGTTCAAATGAGAAGCGAAATTATCAAGCTTCATGAAACAATCGGCGCTACAACGATTTACGTCACTCATGATCAGACGGAAGCTATGACTATGGCTACGAGAATAGTGGTCATGAAAGACGGTTACATTCAACAAATTGGAACACCAAAAGAGATTTATAACAACCCACAAAATATCTTTGTAGCAAGTTTCGTAGGTGCACCTGCCATGAATTTTCTAAACGTACAAGTCGTGAATGGGAAAATCGTGTTAGAGGGAAGATCTTATGCATTTGATAACGAAATTTTCAAGGCATATGAAGGAAAAGAACTCATCATGGGTATTCGACCAGAGGACTTACAACTATGTGATCCCTTGAAGGATGAACATTCTGAGAGAAGTATTCCTTACTATGTTGAAATTTCGGAACTCTTGGGACATGAATGTGTCTTGCATGGTAAACATGGGAGTCAGAAAATCATGGCTAAGGTTAGTGAACGCGCCAATATCGTGAACCATCAAAGTGTTACATTAAACATGGATTTTGAGAAAGTCTACTTTTTTGACAAAGAAACTGAAAAACGCATTTTATAAGGCATGATTCATGCATATAAATGATTGGGGGAGGACTTATGAAAAAGTTTAAGAAATTAATATCAGGTTTATTGTTAATGGCATTATTGATTACGGGATGTTCGCCAGCGGCAGATAACACTGCAACTGAGGCGACGACTGCTACTGCTGCTGAAAGTACTGAGGCAGTTACTGAAGCGGCACCACTTTCTGGTTACACAAAAGAAAATCCAATCACTATCAAATTTTGGAACTTTCCAAACTTTACAGGGGATCCAGAACTCGCAAAAGGCGATTATGACTTAGCTTTAATCGCTGCTTTTGAGGAAGCAAATCCAAATATAAAAGTTGAATACCAATCGATAGAATTTACAGATGGACCAGCAAAACTTGAAACGGCAATACAATCTAGAACCAATCCAGACGTCGTCTATGATGCACCAGGTAGAGTCATCGATTGGGCGAGCAAAGGCTACCTTGTACCACTTGATGATATGGTAGACAAATCAACTTTGATTCAATCGTCTGTAGTCGCAAGTAGCTATGAAGATAGTTTATATCTATATCCACAAGGTATTGCACCATTTATGATGGGCTTTAATAAAGGCATGTTAGAAGAAATGGGATTGCTTGACATGTTGCCACTCGATAGAGAAAACAGAGCTTGGACAGTTGAAGAGTATGAAGCTTTATTGACAGCGATTCATGAAAAAAACAAAGATATTTCACCTGCCATTTTATTTGCTAAATCTCAAGGTGGCGATCAAGGACCGAGAGCATTTGTTTCTAACTTATTTGGTTCTTGGATAACAAATGACAGCGTTACCGAATATATAATCAATGACGAAAATGGCGTTAAAGCTATGGAATGGATCAAACAAGCGTATGACAAAGGCCTTTTGGGCCAGGGTATTGCACTTGACGCAGGCGCAAGTATTGAAGCCTTTAGAAGCGGTCTTGCCGCATCGACTATTTTGTATTCACCAGGCTTATATCGACCAGATATGATTGCTCAAAAGTTTACACCAGTGTTAGTGCCTTATCCAAACAATTCAGGTGAGCCTGAACTTGAATATCTCGTAGCTGGACCATGTATTTTTGACAATGGTGATGCAGATAAAGCTATAGCTAGTAAACTGTTTATCGACTTCATGATCAATGATTCAGAGTGGGGTAAAAGAACTTTATTGTCAACGGGCAATTTCTCTGCTAAGGTTGGAGAAGTTGGACTATATGATGATGCCGAGTTAATGTTTGCTGAAAAAATGAGCTTGTATTTTGGACCATACTACAATACAATTCCTGGTTTTGCACAGATGAGAACTGCATGGTTCCCTATGGTTCAAGGTGTGTTAAACGGCGATCAATCACCAAAAGAAGGTTTGGATGCATTTGTAGAGTTTGCGAATCTTTCAATCGAAGATGCAAAATAAACAAAAGTAAGGTTAATAGGCGAGGTGAATTTATGATTTGCCTCGCCATTTAAAAGAGGTGTGCAGATGAATGAACCAAATATTGACATCGAACAATTTGAAATAAAGACTAAATTAGCGCAAAAAATGAGGAAACGCCGAGACAACACAAGTGGTCTTCTATTTCTATTGCCGACTTTATTGTTTTTCGGAACGTTCGTGTTGTATCCGATGTTAAAAGGCATCTATCTCTCATTCTTTAGATTTAGAGGTAGAAATATCACTTTCATTGGAATGGATAATTATAAGAACTTATTAACAGATAAAATATTCATCAAATCGTTGACAAATACAACTTTGATTACTGGTATAGCAGTACCTATAGTCATTGTCTTTTCTCTTTTCGTCGCGATAAATATTTACAACAAGAGCGCAACTGTACGATCTTTTTTTAGAGGTGTATTTTATATTCCAGCTATATCTTCAGTCGTATCTATTACTGTCGTTTGGGCTTGGATCTATCACCCTCAATATGGCATATTAAATTATGTGCTCAAATCTATGCACGCCATCGATCAGAATATTGATTGGTTAGGCAGCAATCAAACAGCACTTTTTGCGATCATAGCAATCTTGGTGACGACTTCAGTTGGTCAGCCTATTATACTTTATGTCGCTGCACTGGGCAATGTGCCGAAAGAATATATAGAAGCAGCTACTGTTGATGGTGCAAGTAAATGGACGATTTTTACCCAGATTATTTGGCCGCTTATTATGCCGACAACACTTTATGTTGTCGTTGTTACGACTATCAACAGCTTTCAAATATTTGCACTGATACAATTGCTCACTGCTGGTGGTCCAAACTATGGAACGTCCACAATCATGTATCTAGTGTACACGAAAGCCATCGTCGAAGGCCGTTTTGGTATATCAAGTGCCATGGGCGTCGTCCTTGCATTGGTAATCGGTGCGATTTCCATCATACAGTTCAAATTTTTCTCCACAGATGTAGAATACTAGGGGTGAGGGTGATGAAAAAAGATATGAATAAATCAAAGATTAGTATTTTCGGAATCCTTTCTATGACTATCCTAATAGGCTTAACTATATTCTTCCTCTTTCCATTTTATTGGATCTTAACGGGGTCGTTTAAGCTACAGGAAGTTGCTATATCAATCCCACCTGAGTGGTTTCCTGTGAGTCCGACTCTCGAAAATTATAGAGCGTTATTTGTACCATTGACGGGTAGATGGTTTTTCAACTCAGTATTTGTTTCATTTTCTACCACGATTCTAGTATGTGTTACGGCATCTTTATCAGGGTATGCTCTAGCTAAAAAGAAATTTGTTGGTGTCAATTTTATTTTTATGATTTTTGTGGCAGCAATGGCTTTGCCAAAACAGGTCATACTGATACCTTTACTGAAATTCATCACAGAGCTTGGTCTTATGGATAGTTATGCGGCACTTATACTACCAGCAGTTGGTTGGCCATTTGGCGTCTTTTTAATGAAACAATTTTCACATTCAGTTCCAAGAGAGCTCTTGGAGTCAGCTAGAATTGACGGTTGTGGTGAACTTAGAACGTTTGTGAGCATTGTGTTACCGATTATCAAACCCGGTATAGGCGCACTGGCGATTTTCACCTTTATTTCGAGCTGGAACGACTATTTTTCTCAGCTTATTTTCACAAATTCAGAGACTATGAAAACATTGCCTTTGGGACTCGCAGCCATGTCTCAGGGTGCGGAATTTACGATCAATTACGGCTTGCTTATGGCAGGTGCCCTTTTGGCGTCGCTTCCGATGATTGTAGTGTTCTTATTGTTCCAAAGCTATTTCACTCAAGGTGTTACTATGGGTGCCGTTAAAGGTTAGGAGGTTGACATGGAATTGGCAAAATTCATCATAGGTTGGTTTTATTATAGTTTCTATTATATGCTTTTTTCAGCACTGGCGACGATCGTGCTCAATCGTGTAACAAAAAAATTATGGTTGACGCCACTGATTATTAACGGCGTCAGTATAAGTTTGTTATTGGTACTCATTTTAAATGGGTGGATTGGCAGTAAAGAAGCCACATATGCGGTGTATTTTAACTATCTGCCTATTGTTTTTGCCAGTATTATCGTCAACGTATTTATAGGCATTATAAATAATTTTAAAATAAAAACGCAATTCTAAAGAGGTATAGATGAATAAAATAGAGGCTATTAAAGGTAAGCTCATAGTATCTTGTCAAGCGCTTCCTGATGAACCCTTGCATTCACCCGTTATTATGGGACGAATGGCGCTAGCGGCTCAAGAAGGTGGTGCTGGCGGAATAAGAGCGAATACAAAGGAGGACATCCTTGAAATAAAACGCGTTGTAGATCTGCCCATCATAGGAATCGTTAAACGCACCTATTCAGACTCACTTGTATATATTACGCCGACTATGTCAGAAGTTGACGAACTTGTTGAAGCAGGTGTTGAGATTATAGCTATAGACGCAACAAAAGAATTACGACCAGGCAATGTTTCTTTGGAAGTTTTCTTTAACGAGGTTAAGAAAAAATATCCAGCTCAGAAATTTATGGCCGATTGTTCCACTTTAGAGGAAGCCATATCTGCAGATCAAATGGGATTTGACTACATTGGCACGACATTGGTGGGCTATACGCAATATACACTGGGTACACTTATTGAAGCAGATGATTTTAGTTTGATCAAAAATATGTTAATGCAAATTAAGAAACCCATAATTGCGGAGGGCAATATCAACTCACCTGAAAAAGCGAGACGTGTTTTAGAACTAGGTTGCTATAGTGTCGTTGTGGGCTCTGCCATTACACGACCACAATGGATCACAAAAAAATTCACTGAAGAAATTGAAAAACAGGACAAGAATAATTAAAATGAACATAGGAGGCAAAATGAAAGGTGTATTTACAGCATTATTAACCCCTTTTTTGCAAGATGGCACGGTTGATGAGATAGCACTCAGACAAATGGTTAGACACAATATTGATAAAATGGGCATCGACGGTTTGTATATAGGTGGCTCAACAGGTGAAGCATTCTTGATGAACGCATCTGAGCGCATTAGAGTGTTCAAGATTGTAAAGGAAGAAGCCAAAGACGTCATTAAATTGATTGCACAGATTGGCGCTTTAAATCTTGAGGAATCAGTTCAAATGGGAATCGAGGCAAAGCAGATGGGCTATGATGCAATCTCTGCAGTGACACCATACTATTATCGATTTACATTTGAAGAAATTTTAGCGTATTATAACGATTTATGTCAGGCTGTAAAACATCCTATGATCGTCTATTCAAACCCATCAATGTCAGGTTCAAATTTTGACCTTGCCAAATATCAAAAACTATTGGACCTTGAACACGTCATTGGCGTGAAGTACTCAGATGCTGATGTGGCTAAATTCGAGAGATTGACCACTTATTTTACAGATAAACTGTTCTATTATGGTTATGATGAAATATCTATCATTGGTTTTCTTTTAGGCGCTGACGGCGTCATTGGCTCAACTTACAATATGACGGGACCAGTCGTGAAAAAGATGAAGGCGTTACTAGATAGCGGTGATGTTAAAGGTGCAAGACAACTTCAAGGTAAAATCACCAATAGCATCGAACAAATCGTCGAAAACAATTTGTATCCGACACTTAAAGGCCTACTGAGCTTAGAAGGGGTTAAAACTTCTTATATGAAAAAGCCATTTGGTGAACTCTCAGATGAACAAAAGAATCGATTGAAAGATATTTTAAAAGAGATTCACGTATTACGTTCAATTTAAAATAACAAGTGATAAAGGGGTAGATATGTTCTTAGTCTTTGATGTCGGTGGCACTATGACGAAATACGGACGCATAAAGTTTGAGGCAAATCTGCCTATTATCGAAGCAACGGGAGCATTCCCTTCTTTTGCAGAGCAAGGTGGACGGATAATGATAGACCGCCTTGTGGGAGAAGCGATCGCCTTGATAGGTGAAGAAAAACTTGAAGGCATCGCCATTAGCACCGCAGGACAAATCGATCCTTTCAATGGAGACGTCGTTTTTGCCACGGACAATATTCCAGGATATACTGGGATGAAGTTAAAATCGATTTTTGAAGATGAATTTAAAGTACCTGTAGCGGTTGAAAATGATGTGAACTGCTTTTTATTAGGAGAAATTGATAGCCGACAGCTCGATGAAGATGTGCTCGCACTGACTCTTGGAACGGGTATCGGTGGTGCCATTTATTCTGGAGGCAAGCTAATCAGAGGGGCGACTTTTTCAGCAGGCGAGGTAGGGCATATTCAACTTGTGAAAGATGGACTTTCTTGCACGTGCGGCGCTTCAGGTTGCTATGAACAATATGCATCAACTAAAGCGCTTCATATTAGAGTAAAACAAGAATTAGGTATCGATGATCTTAAGTTGTTTTTCGACAACTGCAGAATAAATGATCAAAAGGCGCAAGAAGTGCTTCATAATTGGCTCGAAGACCTGACGGATGGACTAAAAACCTTGATACATGTGCTAAATCCAAGTAAAGTAATCATAGGAGGCGCAATTGCTGCTCAAGGGGTCTATTTGGAAACGAAAATAGAGTCACATTTGAAAAGTAAACTTATGTCTTCTTTTGCGAAGCATTTAAAAATCATTGTGTCTGAGAACGGGAATCAAAGTAATTTATTGGGTGCGATGAGGCACTTCACCAATTGCTACCCGAATTTATTTTAATGGAGGTCAAGATGTCTACATCCAAGTTGAGCATTGCGCTAGAACAATTCAAACCGAATTACACAAAAGCGGAAATCAAACTCTATGAGTATATCTTAGAACATATGGAAACCGTCATGTACAATTCACTGACTGAACTATCTGAAATTTGTGCGGTGGGTGAAGCGACGATTCTTAGATTTTGTAGAAAAATTGGCTACAAAGGCTACCAAGATTTTAAACTTGCGGCAGCTCAAGAGTTGACGCATATTCAGTCTCAGCAAGTAAACGACGACACTTTTATGAATAGAATCCGTGTGAATATGCAAAATGTGATTGAAAATACATTTGAATCCATGAAGACTGAATCGATAGATGCCGCCATCAAATGGATGGATGAGAGTGGAGATATTGTCATTTACGGCGTAGGACACTCTGGTGTCACAGCCTATGATTTTCAAAGCAAATTGATGCGTGTTGGAAAAAATGTTCAGGTCGTCACCGACCCCCATTTTCAAGTGATGCGTTCTTGTTCTGCAGATGAGAAGACATTGATCATAGCCATCAGTTTGACAGGCAGTACTAAAGATATTGTAGACGCAGTTCGCATCGCAAAAGACAATCGTGCAAAGGTGATCGCGATAACCAGCTATGTACGTTCACCACTTACAAAGTATGCAGATACGGTACTTTTGACTTCAGGAAAAGAAAGCCCACTTGATGGTGGATCTATGGTAGGTAAAGTCTCACAGTTATTTGTGGTCGACGTTTTATGTACGGGTTTGATCTTAAAAAATATGGATTATGCAGAAAAAATCAAGAAAGAAGCAGCTGAAGTTGTTGCTTCAAAACTCTACTAAGCGTGAGTGAGGAAAGACTATGATTTTTGACAATATAGAGAACATAAAGAATTACATGGGTTTAGCTCCAGGATTAGATCATGCCATCGAAATGATTGTATCTAATCAACTTGATCTTAATAGTGTTGGAAAGCATACAGTAGATGGTGATCGCCTTTTCTATTTGGTTCAAGAATACGACACCAAAGAGACTATTGAAGTCGGTTTTGAGGCGCATAAACGTTACATCGATCTGCAACTCATGATCGATGGTGAAGAATACATGGATGTCGCGAATATTCGTGATTTGACAGAATCTCTAGCCTATAATGAGACTGCTGACTTTATGCTGTTTGATGGCGCGCATCATCGAATTCTAGTTAAGGAAAGTGAGTTTATGATTTTTTTCCCTAACGATGGCCATCGTCCAGGGATCGCAAATCAAAGTTCTAGAAAAGTGAGAAAAATAGTATTTAAAATAGCCTGTGAGGATTCACAAGGAGTCAGATGAAAATGAAAGCATTAATTGGAGCGAAAATATTGACACAAGAAGGCATACTGGATAAGCATGTCTTGCTTTTTGATGAGACTATTTTAGAGATTGTGCCTGAAGCACTTTACGCTGAAAGAAGTCAACATGCAGAACAGATGGTTGAAGAAACGGCTATAAAAGGATTATTAGTTCCTGGTTTCATTGATATTCATATTCATGGTTCTAGCGGCTATGACGTTATGGATGGCACTCAAGAAGCTTTGATGGCAATCAGTAATAGTCTTTTGAAATCTGGAACAACTTCATTTTTGGCTACAACGATGACTATGTCTCAAATGGCAATCGAACAAACACTGTCAGCGATCAAATTGGCAATAGAAATGCAAAGTTTACAGATGTCTCAAAACAAGGCAACAGGTGCGCGCATTTTAGGTGCACATTTGGAGGGGCCTTTTATTAACCCACAGTTCAAAGGGGCCCAAAATATCGATTATATACAAAAGCCCACACGTGAGTGGTTGGATGCGTATCTAAATACCATAAAAATGATCACTTATGCACCAGAAATGGATGATGATTTTGCGTTTGCCAAATCAATGAAAGACACTGACGTTGTTTTGTCCATTGGGCACTCTGGCTGTGATTATGAGACGGCAGCACTTGCATTAAATGAAGGTGTTGACCACATCACACATTGTTTTAATGCGATGAGTGGTTTACACCATAGAAAACCAGGCGTTGTTGGTGCGGCATTGACGCTACCTTTTACTATAGATATCATCACGGATGGTATCCATGTGCATCCAAAGTTTATGGGGCCATTCATAGAGCTTAAGGGGATAGATAAAACAGTGCTAATTACTGATGCCATGAGAGCGGCTATGATGCCCGAAGGTTCTTATGAGTTGGGTGGACAGAAAGTCGTTGTAAATGATGGCTGCTGCAGACTAGAAGATGGTACCTTGGCAGGTAGTGTGCTCAGCATGGATGAGGCTCTTAGAAATCTTTTGAACCATTCTACAATTACGCTTCCTCAAATCGTTCAAATGCTTAGTGAAAATCCAGCAAAAAAGTTGGGCATCTTTGATAAATTTGGTAGTTTAACGCCAGGAAAACAGGCGGATATGGTTATATTGAATGACGAGAATAGAGTTGTCAAAGTCTTCATTGGTGGTATTTTGAATTATTCGGAGGACTAGATGAATATTATAATTGTCAACGATTACGAAGAAATGAGCATAAAAGCAGCACATCTGTTTGTCGCTCAATTGCTCAATAAACCAAATAGTATCTTAGGACTTGCCACAGGATCGACACCGATAGGCGTGTATGAGCAGTTGGTCAAATTTTATAAAGAAGGTATCATATCCTTTGAATTTGCAAAAGCCTTCAATCTGGATGAATATGTGGGCATAGAAAAGGCACATTCGCAGAGCTACTGGAATTTCATGCAAACGCATTTCTTTTCAAAAGTTGATTTGCCGGATACCCATCAATTTATTCCATCGGGAACAGCCGTTGATCCCGATTTAGAAGCTGAAAACTACGATAAGGCTATACGCAAGGCGGGTGGCATCGATCTTCAGCTACTTGGAATTGGCCGAAATGGACACATTGGTTTCAATGAACCAAATTTAAAATTTGAAGCGAAAACACATGTGGTTGAACTCGATGAGCAAACAATTATTGATAATGCCAGATTTTTTGATGATAGATCTTTGGTACCCAAAACAGCTATTAGTATGGGGATCAAAACGATTATGCAATCAAAACAAATCATACTCCTTGCTTCGGGAAAAGAAAAAAGTGATGCGATCCGTAAAATGCTTTATGGCAACATCACACCTGACCTTCCTGCGTCAGTACTCCAGTTGCATCCCAATGTGACGGTTATCATCGACAAAGAGGCAGCTTCTGAAATAGATCTTGATGAAATACGGGCAGAGTATAGTGCGTTCAATCAGAGTCTTTGACTCTGAGAAAAAGTGGTGCAACCTTATGGTGGCTAATGGTTCAAAAGGGTCTCTAAAGGGTTATTTAAGTCTTATAAGGTTGTTTAAAAACGATGTATGGTTATTTGTACATCGTTTTTTTGTTTTTACGAGCTGTTATAGTGGCATGAATATTGCATTATAGTTAATCAGAGCTTCATTGAAATCGGACAAGCAATAAATTTGCTGAAAGGATATTTATGAAAAAGCATGATGTAAAAATGGCGGAAGAACTTTTGAGATTCATTACGACGTTTTCTGGAAAAATTGACACCATAAACATGGATTTGCAAGACATTGAAGATAATGCAGCACAAGTTGAGGTTATTTCTGAAAAACAGCTTTCTAGCGTAAAAAAATTGTATGATGAATTTGAGCATATTTCAGATGCATTTAATACGTTTGAAGGTGAAGCTGAAAAACTTACTATGGAACTCGATCAATCGCAAAAGATGCTTCGAAGCAACAGCATAGATTCTTTAAATAGTGCAGAATCACTTCAGCATATGACGAAAAAACTACACAAATCACGCGATCAAGTTGTTGAGCTAAATGTCGTTTCAGTAGAAGCCAATTCAATGATTGCAAAAATCAAAAAAATCAATTCTCAGACCAATTTACTGGCGCTAAATGCTTCTATTGAAGCGGCAAGAGCGGGTGAACATGGCAGGGGATTTGCTGTTGTCGCAAATGAAGTAAGGAAACTTTCTCAAGAAACCGATGCGGTAACAAAATTATTGACAGCTTTCATGCTCGAAATTGGCAATCAATCCTTACAAGTAAGCACTGAACTAGAAGAAACGGTGATTTCTATCGATCATGGTACCGCGGATATGGTGAAAAATATTAAAGCGCTTGAAGGCGTTCAAAAAACGTTTGATCAGGCAGCAAAATCAAATGATATGATCAATAAAATCAACGCTCAATTATCCGAAGGGCTTGTTAAAACCAGAAGCTATATGGATAATTTCAATAGTGGTTCTGATGAAATTGACTGTAATATTAAAAACATTAAGCAGTACATTATGGATGAAGTTCAAGAGCTCAGCATATTATCTGAATCCGTTGGAGAAATTGAAGCGATAGGGTTTAAACTAGCAGAGATGGAAATGTCAGAAGGTGATGAAATCGTTATTGCGACGTCGTCATATGAACCCTATATTATTTATGAAGATGGAGAATTCAGCGGAATCGACGTTAAGTTAATAAAAGCTGCATTTAAGGA
This sequence comes from Acidaminobacteraceae bacterium, assembly GCA_041741755.1. Taxonomy (GTDB): domain Bacteria; phylum Bacillota; class Clostridia; order Peptostreptococcales; family Acidaminobacteraceae; genus Fusibacter_C. The sequence continues at coordinate 34,689 of JBGSJR010000015.1, forward strand.
TAGCCCATTTAAAATCAGGTTCCAGTTGGTGCCTTGGGATACTTCTATAAAAATGATTCAAAATAAAACGTCAAAGATTTTACCGACAATTAGTTTTAGAGAAGACAGATTGCCTTATTTGACATTCGGACAACCCTATAGGACACAGAGTGTTTTTGCGTTTTATACGCAACGCGCGTCTGGAAATGATGTCAATCAATACGCTGATTTATACAAGTATAAAATTGGTGTGGTTAAAGGTTATAATTACTTTTCAAAGTTTAGAGAAGATCATAAAGTTAGTAAATTGTATTATAATCGTGACGAAACGTTAGTTAAAAAGCTTGCAAAAGGTCACCTAGAGATTATCCTTTTAAATGAGGATGTCGGCGACTATTTGGTTGAAAAATTAAATATGAAACAAACAATTCAAAAGTGCGCCTATGTCGTTATTGAAAAAGAAGGCGCAGACACGCGGCTTGGTTTCTCTAAAGATGACTTGGGGGGGCAACTTCAACAACATTTTGATGCTTATTTAAAAACGTTGGCATGCTTATTGCAATAATTGAAAGTGAAAGTAATCGCATGTGGAGGGAAAAATAATGATAAAAATAATTAAGAATGCGACAGTATATAGTCCTGATTTCATGGGAAAGAAAGACATTATGTTCACAGCTGGAAAGATTGCGTTTATGGAAGACGGGATTGATGTATCGCTGTTCAAAGATTACGTTGAAGTAATCGATGCGACTGGTAAATTGCTCTTTCCAGGCTTTGTCGACTGCCACGTACATATATTAGGCGGTGGTGGAGAAGGCGGTTTTAAAACGCGGACACCTGAAATTGTTTTAAGTGATCTTATCTCAGGCGGTGTGACAACTGTCGTTGGCTGCTTAGGAACAGATGGCGTCACAAGAAACATGGAAAGCTTGATTGCGAAAGCCAAAGGATTGCAAGAGGAAGGCATTAGCGCTTTTGTCTATTCGGGTTCTTACAGATTGCCACTAGGCACGCTCACAGGATCAATTCAAAAAGATATCATGATGATAGATTCTGTTATAGGCATTGGTGAAATTGCTATTTCAGATCATCGCAGTTCTGCGCCAGTGATCGAAGAATTTGCAAGAGCTGCAGCAGATGCAAGAGTAGGTGGCATTTTATCGGGCAAAGCGGGCATTGTCAATGTACATTTAGGCGATGGTAAAGAAATGTTGGATTACTTATTTTATATGATGAAAAACTCAGAAATTCCAGCGAGTCAGTTTTTACCGACGCATGCCAATCGCAATAAAGAATTGTTTAACGAAGCCATTTTGTATGCTTCTGAAGGTGGTTATATTGATTTCACGACATCTACGGTACCAGCATTTATTGCTGAAGGCGAAGTAAAAGCATCTGATGCTTATAAAATAGGTTTAGATAAAGGGGTACCGTCTTCTCAGATGACTTTTTCATCCGATGGCCAAGGTTCTCTGCCTAGATTCAATTCAAATGGTGGTCTTGAAGGGCTTGATGTCGGAAAAGTGACAAGTCTGTATGAATCAGTAAAAGAAATGATCATAAACCATGGTATGTCTATAGAGGAAGCATTAAGACCCATCACCTGTAATCCAGCGAAATTGTTAAAATTAAAAGGTAAAGGGATGCTTGAAATAGGGTCGGATGCAGATTTTGTTTTGGTGGATGCGGCGACATATGTCATTAGTGACGTCTTTGCAAATGGCCAGAGAATGATGCAAGATGGCAATATACGCATCAAAGGTACCTTTGAGAAATAATTACATTGAAGTTTACAATGCTGTATAATTATAATGATTTATTATAACTATACAGCTTTTTTTTGGAGGAATCATGGAAAAACTTGCTCTTATTACGGGTTCTAAAGAAACGGCTATATCCTTACAACATCAACTTCAGGTGTTTATTGAAGGTACATTTCAAATTGATCTTTATGTAAGTGACGAAGGCATTGTAAGCGAAATTGATGCTGATTATTTGGTGTTTTCAAGCCAAACTCTTTTTGAAGAGGTGTCTGCTTTAAATGTGTTCAATCTTAAAAAACCGTACGTGATTGGAAATAGAACCGTCAACTATGATGCGCTTGATTTGATTGTCTCGATTCCAAATCAATCAAAAGTGCTTTTGGTAAATGATTTAAAAGAAACGGCTCAAGAAGTTAAAGAGGCCTTACTTGAAATCGGCCTTGATCACGTTGTTTTCGACTTGTTTTATCCAGGTTGTTCTACCGATTTTTCGGGTTATCAAATCGCGATTACGCCAGGTGAAATCAAATATGTCCCAGTGGGAATTCCTGAAGTTATCGATATCGGTACAAGAATATTCGATTTCAGAACGATTGCACGCATTTTAACCCTTTTGAATTTGATGGAACAGTCATCAGGTTCGTTTTCCAAAATGTATTTAGAAAAAATAATTAAAATTGCTAAAGGGCTTTCAACGTCTAGACATGAAACTGCAACTTTAAATGAAAATCTCAATCGCGTGATCGACAGTTTCAATGCTGGCCTTATCATGTTTGATAAACAGTTTAACATCGTAGTGATCAATGATATTCTTAAACAAATTCTAAAAGTCAAAAAGTACACTTATGTTGGAAATACGCTTAGCAAAGTCATTCACAACAAGAAAATTTTAATGTTCTTGATGGACGATACGAATCAAGAAAATATGGATTTGACCATTGATGGTAGTGACTATGTAGCGAGTAAATTTGTTATCGGTGATAGCAATCTGACATGTGTTTCATTTAAATCATTAAATGCGCATCTTATGACGAAGGGCGTTAAAGAAGAGGCCATTCGAAAGGGGTATGTTGCTAAATATACTTTAGACGATATCATCGGAAGGTCAGAATCCATAAAGAAATTAAAAGAAATTATACTAAAACTTGCAAAAACAGATATGAATATATTGATCCAGGGAGAGAGCGGTACGGGTAAGGAGCTTGCAGCGAGTGCCATTCATAATTACTCTCTGAGGTCCGATGCGCCATTTTTAGCGGTAAATTTTAGTGCGTTGCCGGATGATTTGATTGAAAGTGAGTTGTTCGGTTATGCTGAAGGTGCTTTTACTGGGGCCAAGAAAGGTGGAAAAACCGGGTTGTTCGAAGAAGCTAACGGGGGCACAATCTTTCTAGATGAAATAGGGGACGTCTCGTTAAAGGTTCAATCTCGGTTGCTTCGCGTGCTTGAAGAAAAAGAAATTATGGCGATTGGTAGCAATGAGATTAAGCCAATCGATGTACGGATCATCGCGGCTACAAATAAAGATTTAATGCAACTTGTAAATGAAAAGAGTTTTCGAGAAGATCTATATTTCAGATTAAAAATGGGATTTATACAGCTTCAGCCGTTAAGAAATAGAAAAGAAGATATTCCGATGTTGCTTGAACATATTGCAAATGCAATGACAGTGTCAAATGTACAATTTTCTGAGGCGTTAATTGAGCGCTTAACGCAATACGACTGGATGGGCAATATCAGAGAATTGAAAAATACCATTAATTATATGCTCGCTGTCAGAACTGGAGATTGCTTAACGGTAGATGAATTGCCAGACGAGAATTTTTTCAAAGTTCTGGATATAGAGGACGTTAAAGCGACTTCTAAAAATGGACTGACAGAAAAGTCTGAAACAGTTGAAAAGACACATGTTTCTGTTTTTTTAAATAACGAGCAGAAGTATTTTTTCGACATGATCATTAAATATTTGGCTGAAGACAGAGTGGTTTCTCGAAATACCCTTTCCGAAGAAAGTCAAAATGGACGATTTAAACGGACAGAGAATCAAGTCAGAAGGATTCTGAATCAACTACAAGATAAGCACCTGATTGAAATGTCAAAGGGCAGGAAGGGAATTGTCTTAACTGAACTCGCTTATAAATTTAACGCATGATAATGGTTTTTATTGGTTCTTAATGGTTGCTAATGTGCGCAAAGCAACCTTAATCAACCAATAAAACTGAAGAATATGCCAAATAGTGCGTCAGTAATTTTGGCACGACATTTGCAATAATAAATAATGATCAAAAAAATAAGGGGGTTCATTTATGTCTACAAAGCAATGGCGCATGCCAGACACCTATGTCATTATTTTCTTTATTGTATTATTAGCCGCTTTACTAACTTATGTTATTCCAACGGGCTCGTTCAATGTCAACTATGTTGTTTTGGATGAAAATGAAATGGCAATCGCAACAATTGAAGACAATATGGTTCAAGATGTTGATATCAATGGCACTGTATACACCATTGATGCAACAGATGAATCGAGAACGTATGTATATCTTGGTGAAGAAGAAGTTGGTAACATTAAAAAGTCTAAAGCCGCTGCACTTGAACTTGATGGGGCGGTTATCGTTCAAGAGTATGGCGCTTTTGTAAGCACAGGGGAAACTAAAGCCATTAAGATTTTCGAGAAATGGGGAGATGTTGGCTTTCTTAACTACATGTTTGAAGGTTTAGTTACAGGAGATAAATGGGGATCAGCTGTAGGTGTCGTCGCATTTATTCTTGTTGTTGGTGGTGCATTTGGTATCATCTTAAAGACAGGTGCTGTAGATGCGGGCATTATCAACATTATCACACGATATAGAAAAGCAGATATTGTGTTGATTCCAGCATTATTCTTAGCATTTTCATTTGGTGGTGCCGTATTTGGTATGGGTGAGGAAGCCATTCCATTTGCAATGATTGTCGTGCCGCTGATGATTTCACTTGGTTATGATGCCGTTGTGGGTATCTTAATCACTTATGGCGCCACACAAATTGGTTTTGCTACTTCATGGATGAATCCGTTCTCTGTAGCAATCGCTCAAGGTATCGCAGGGATTCAGGTCGGTTCAGGCTCAGTGTTTAGAATGATTATGTGGGCAATCTTTACAGCTCTAGGTATCGCGATGACGATGATCTATGGCTTTAAAATCAAAAAGAATCCACAACTGTCAGTGGCTTATGAAACAGATCATGCGTACAGAGAAGAATTCTCTAATAAAACGATAGAAACGAATAAGATGACATTGGGACATGTACTCGTTTTAATCACTATTTTGTTAGGCATTGTATGGACCATCTGGGGTGTTCAAACACACGGATACTATATTCCTGAAATTGCGACAGTGTTCTTTACTATGGGTTTAGTCGCAGGTATTATCGGTGTTATTTTCAAACTCAACAACATGAATGTCAATACGATTGCAGAATCCTTTAAAGACGGTGCAAAAGATTTAGTCGGTGCCGCTCTGGTAGTTGGTATGGCTCAAGGTATCGTATTGGTACTTGGCCACAGCTCAGCGAACACACCTTCTGTTCTCAATACGGTTTTAAATGCGATGGCAAATTCACTAAGTGGTATTCCAACAGTTCTTACTGCTTGGTTCATGTATATCATGCAATCGGTGTTTAACTTCTTTGTCGTATCGGGTTCAGGTCAAGCTGCTTTAACGATGCCTCTAATGGCGCCTCTTGCTGATTTAGTGGGTGTCTCTAAGCAAGTTGCAGTATTAGCGTTCCAATTGGGTGATGGTTTTACAAATCTAATCGTCCCAACATCAGGTTGCCTCATGGGCGTTCTTGGTGTTGCTAGATTGGATTGGAACAAATGGTTTAAATTCCAATGGAAATTCCAAGGCGTATTATTTGTAGTTGCATCGATCTTTATGTTTATCGCAGTATTTATTGGATGGGCATAATCAAAATAAGTGCATTAAAAGAGGGGGCTGCTGAGCAGACCCCCTTTTTGCTTAGTTTATATTAATAATCACGAAAAAATATGGGCTTAAATCTACGACTTTATCTACGTCTTTATTTACGCCTATATCTGCGCCTCTATTTCTTCTATCAGAGCACATAACTCAGTGATGCTTGAGGCGTAATAATCTGCGTTCAATCCACTGACTGCATGTGTTGCGTCATCAATCGCGCTGCCGCCAATCAGTATTTTTGGACTGTGTCTAACATTTTCCGCTTTCAGCGATTGGATTAAATCCTCTGCACTATTCAAATGCGATTTAATTAGCACCGAAATGACGACGAGATCTATTTTATTGAGTTCAATAAAAGGGCTTAAACTTGAATAAGGTATGCTGTTTCCAAGATAATACGTCTTCCAATTACATAACCTAAAATACTCCTTTATCATCTTTAAGATGAGGACATGCTCTTCACCACTAGGCACAATAAATACAACTGAATAAGGTTTTTTAGGCGACTGTGTTGCGGTACTGGTCATGGCTAACCAACGGTCAATAAGATTTGAGATGAAATGTTCATCTGCAATGGAGATTTCGCCCTTTTGCCACAGTTGACCAGTTGTTGTCAGAATAGGGATATAAACATGTTCAATGAACTTGAGCGTCTTGTTGCCTTGATAATACGCCGTCATGATTAATTCAGTAGCAGTTGTTTCATCACCAGCTAAAAGTAGATCAATCAGCTCTAAATGCAAAGCCTCTAACTGCGCATCATTTAAGACATTCTCATCCGAGATTTCGTCTGGATTAAGTGATGACTGGATATCTAAAAGGTAGTCAATACTGACATTTAATGTATCTGATAGTTGCCTTAAATGGTGCTCACCGGGAAACCTAATATTGTTTTCATAATTGGCAATCGTCGATTGTGCAAGATTGAGCGCTGTCGCAAGCTCTTTTTGTGTGATATTTTGCTTTCTTCTTATTAGTTTCAGACGCTTTCCAAAATCACTCAATATAACACCTTCTTTCGTTACTTCTATTATAATGATTTATATTTAAATGCCAATACAATTTTGAAAGCCCCCATTGATTAGGTGCAAAGTCAATGGGGGCTGGCTGGTTATTTCATGTGATTAAGGATTCAATTTCGTGCCGTTGATCTCAGCGGGCAATGTGCCCTTGTAAAAAAGTGCGCCATCTTCCACGCGAAGTTCTTCGATCGTAAAGCCGTTGGTACTAGTAAGCAGATTGTTCACGAAAAGAAGCACTTCAGATTCCACTTTGCGGACGATGTCTTCGCTAAGAGTGAGTTGACCCACTTTTAGGGTTGAGATATAAATATTGACAGTGTTGGAATTCGTACGAGAAAGAGTCCCTTTTGCATAGACCGGCTTGTTTGAAGCAACGCTCGAGATGATTTTTATCACTGTGTCAGAAGCACTGTTGCTCGCCGAGGCTAGGGGCATTAAAAATGCGTTGTAAGCTATCTTTTGATTTGTAAGCTGAATCATGTTTTGTTCCTGAATAAAATCGATGAAGGCATCCGTTAACTTAAAGCTCATTTCACCTTCATTGTTGCCATTAAATGCGACTTTAAAGTTCGTTATAGGTCCGCCGTTTGCGTTGGCAGTATCGATAATGGCACTCATTTCAGCATTGGTAAAAGATGATTCGATTTGATTGGTGCCAGATGTGGTAAAATCGCCACGCGCCAAAGTGATGAGGTTGATTTCCTCAATATCGGCGACTTCAATACTTGTTTTATCCACGGCGGTGACATAATCTGTTTCATCCCATTTAACATCCACCTGTTTGCCTGTGCTAAAAAAGACAAATCCCCCAATTCCGACCAATAAGATGATCACTAACAACCCCAAGAAAAACTTTTTCATAAATGACCCCCCCTTTTTTCAATAACTTGCTCAGTTTATACCCTATTTATTTCATTTCAAATGTGTTTGTATATTGTACGCGATAATTTTGTCAATGTGATGTAATTAAGCAATAATAGGGTATATAGATGTCAGATTACCAGGTTGACATCATTATTAACGTGAACGTCGAGAATTTAAGGGGGGAATTAAGATGTTTCGTAAAAAATCATATTCATTAGTTATTATTTTTTTAATCGGCGTACTTTTTGTCGCATGTTCAGCGAACCCAAAGGCTGAAACTCAGACGGATCGTAGTGGAGAAACTGAAGCGACATCTGAAGAGGCTTTTGGCGATACCGTGGGTGAATCAACTTCTCAAGATCAAGTCGTCTTGATTAAGGATCCAAACCTCGAACAAATCATCCGCGAACAGATTGGAAAACCTGAAGGCGATATCACGGTGGGTGATATGGAAATGCTGTATTCGATCAGTATCAATTATGAAGAGACACCTGTTTACGAAATTGACGGATTAGAATACGCGACGAATTTGAATGATTTTTCATTTAGAAAAGGGACGCTTAAATCGCTTAATCCAGTGGGTAAGTTAAAGAACATGGGGTACTTAAGTATCAGTTATGCCATAGTTGAAGAGCCCGTATTGGTATTTGAAACGCCTTTTCTAGACCGCATAAGTTTTATTGAAACCAATGTCTCTGATTTTGAGTTCTTAAAAGGTGCGACAGCAGCGGCCGATGTCACATTTTCAAGATGTGGCATCTCATCTATTGCATTTGTGAAAGATTGGATGGCACTTGAAGATCTTGGTTTGAGTGAGAATATTATCGCAGACCTTTCACCACTAGAAGGCAAGACTGCCTTAAAAAACTTAAATCTTCACATGAATGCAGTAGAAAGCATAGAGGCACTTTCTTCATTAACAGCACTTGAAACGCTAAACATTTCCTATAACAAGATCTCAAATATTGAACCGATCATGCAACTTGAGTTTCTAACAGAGTTAACCGCATATGAAGATTTGGACAAAAAAATAATTGATAGAGGCCTTTTAGAATCTCTTGTAAGTAGAGGCGTCTTGGTTGAATACCATAAATAATAAGTATACTCAAATTCACTTCATAAACGCCTTCGCATAAACTTCCGCAGAACGCGTCATCTCAAGTGCAAAATCGGACATGTATTTGCGTGTACCGAAAGCTTTGATCTCAGCATCGAAATCGTAGTCGGGTTTCGATGTTTGTTTTTTGTGCATATCTCTAAGTTCGGCACTTGATAACCTATGATACTGATTTTCGAAGACGATATATTCGCGGTTGAAGCGCTTTGGCTGCGTACGTGTGATTTGACTTTCCGTTGGGTAACCTATCACGAGCATGGTGATTGGAACGGTATATGGATCCAGTCCAAGTAGGTCACGATGGATCTCTGCATTTTCTAGGATATCCCCGATGTAACACGAACCTAGTCCAAACGATTCAGCGGCTATAACCGCATTTTGAGCCGCGATAATCGCATCCTGCATGGCTAATAGTAAATCGCCCAAGCCAGGTTGCCTCGCTTCAAGCCCAGCTTCCTCGTAAGCATCTAGCCAGCGTCTTGTATCTGCGATGAAAATCAGTACCAAAGGCGCTTTCGCAATGAAGGGTTGATCATCACACGTCTGTGCCAATCTCTCTTTGAGCGCTTGATCAGTCACGTCGATGATTGTATAGAGCATCTGGTTGCCAGCCGTTGGCGCACGAAATGCAGCCTCTAAAATGGCTTCTTTGATGTCACTTGGAACGATTCGATCTTCATATTGTCTGACGGACTTTCTGCTTTTAATGACTTCGATCACTGGATTCATGTGTGCCTCCTCATAAACTTTAAACCTATACTGCTATTATAACTTTATTTTGGGGGGCAAAGCAATTTGTTCCAATGATTATTGTTTGCTATAATGGTTATATAAATAAGATAGACAAAAAAAGTTAGAGGAGCAATGTGATGACAATTTTAAGAAAAGCTGAAAACAAAGATTTGATAAAAGTTTTAGAACTTAATGAGGAATCGGTACATTTCCTATCCCCACTAAACATGGAGAAACTTGAACATTTGGTATCTAAGTCAGAATTGTTTGAAGTTGTGGAAGTAGATGGTGAAGTGGAAGCGTTTGTCCTCACAATCACAGAAGGAAAGGACTATGATAGCGTCAACTATTTGTGGTTTGCTAAGCATTACGAGCGCTTTTTATACATCGACCGCGTCGTTGTCTCTGTTAAAATGAATGGAAAAGGCCTTGGCAGCATGCTATACAAATCTGTTTTCGAATATGCTAAGCAACATAATTTTCCGTTTGTGACGGCAGAGATTGACATTAATCCTCCGAATCCAGGGTCATTAAGCTTTCATGAAAAATACGGATTCAATGAAGTTGGAAAACAGACGGTTGCAGGTGGCAAGAAGATCGTTTCTCTTCAGGCGGTGAGATTGTAGTGATTTATTTTGATTCAGAGCGCTTGATTTTTAGGGATTGGAAGGAAGATGACTTATCTGAATTTCGTAGAATGAATGCAGACCCCATCGTCATGGAATATTTTCCAAGCACCTTAACGCTTTCAGAAACGGACGCTTTTTATGCGCGAATCAAAGAAAATATGAAAAGTGTCGGTTATGGCCTATATGCAGTCGAACTGAAAGAGACAGGTGTGTTTATAGGCTTTATTGGATTTCATCAGGCAAATTTGAATTTGGGGTTTGATCCTTTTGTCGAAATCGGATGGCGCTTAAAAAAAGAAGCCTGGGGAATGGGCTATGCAACTGAAGGGGCTAAGCGATGCTTGACATACGGATTTGAACAACTTGAATTGACGGATGTGTATAGCTTCACATCGATATTGAACACTAGATCTGAACGTGTTATGAGGCGTATTGGCATGACCAAACAAATGGCATTCGACCATCCTAGAATAGATAAAGAGCATGTACTTTGTAGGCATGTGCTTTATCATATCGCGAAGGCGCAAGGAGAAATATAATGATAGGACGTATCCTTAACAAGCATACTTATATCATTCCGCTCGTATACTTTATAATAAGTTTCATTTATCGAACGACTTCAAAAGTATTTTATGCAGATATTTTTTTGAATTTGTCGATGCTTTTTTTTGTTTTGATACTTGTATCCTTATATTTGCGAGATCGTTTTAGTGATGAGGTACGGACGACTTATCATACGATTCAGATATTAATAATAATGGCTTTTTTGATACTTTTCCTAACTAGTATTCCAGAGTATACCTATAAAGAGGCACAACGAGCAGTGGAAGTTAGCATGAAAGATAAGGGGATTGCGCTTAATCCCAAAGTTATCTCTACCTTATTCTTGATCAACCCACCAAAAACATATGTCGATTCAAAATCGAGTCTATTGACGCATCATGCTTATCTGATTTATTTTAAGATGGATTCTACAGAGGATGTTCTTTGGTATCGATTCGATCCCTATACAGGAAGTTATATAGAAGTTGAGCCGATTACACAGACGGTTAAATAAGTGAACCTATTTTACGGAGGTAAATTATGAAAAGTGCGAGGTAAGCATGATGAAAATAGGCAAGGCAAACCACGTATTTAATACGTCCATTTCCAATGAACCTGCGCAATATTGTCATTCAGGGGACATTGTAAAATTTGAGACAATGGATTGTTTCAGCAATGTGTTAATTCCAGAAAGCACTGAGTTTGAAGTAGACATACTTAAGAACACAAATCCTGCGACAGGTCCGCTTTACATTTACGATGGCGAAATCGGCGAGTGTGGGCTGGAAATTGAAGGTATGGTCACCATCATAGTGACTGTTTTAAAAGGCAAGCGCATCGCTGCACCCATCCTTGAGACCGAAGATTTTATCGAGATCATCGGCCTCGGAAGCACATTAGAAGAAGCCTCACAAAATGCCTCAAGGCACATGCATGATTACATGATCAAAGAGCTGAACATGAGTGAAAATGATGCGGCTATAAGATTGTGTTTGTGTGGCAATTTGAAGATCTGTCATCATGTGAATAGCGTAAAGACGGTGGCTATGAGGATCGATAAGGGTATGATCACGTAAATGGGAGCTAATATAATGAATGATATCGGAACTAATAGGCTGGAAACCAGTCGTTTGATACTTAGAAAATTTGAACGTAGTGATTCAGAGAGCTTGTTTAAAAACTGTGGTAGTGACCCCAAAGTGCCCGTTTTTTTATCTTGGAATACACATAAAGATAGCCATGAAACGAATGATATTATCAACAAATGGATTGTGAACTATGAACTGCCGAGCACATTTAACTGGGCGATCGAGGTCAAAGAAATGGGTGAAGTGATCGGCAATATTATGGTAGTAAAGTACGAAGTTGATAATAGTGCTTGTGAGATTGGCTATAGTATTGGGAGCGCGTATTGGAACAAGGGATTCTCAACGGAAGCGCTTCAAGCGGTCATCGATTTCTTATTTGCAGAAGTAGGCCTAAATAGGATTTCAGCGAAACACGACATACTTAATCCGGCTTCTGGTGAAGTCATGAAAAAATGTAAAATGACCCATGAGGGCATATTGAGAGACGTTCAGTTTAAGAACAATAGATTCTGTACATTGGCGGTTTATTCTATTTTGAAACGCGAGTGGGACTGTAGATAATCGCGAAAGGATCACACCTATGGTTAGACAAGCACAACTATCAGATGCAGAGAGAATCTGCGAAATAATCATTTATGGCTGGCGAACCGCCTATATCGATTTTCTCGGTGAAGAAGCTTTGTACAAGGACATGAGTGTTGTGAAGCGCTACAAAACCCTATATACAACATTGGAATCGTATCATGGTTTTTATGTTTATGAAGAGAATGGCATCGTCAAAGGGTTCATGCGACTTGAACAATGCACAGAGCAAGATGAAGAGGAAGTTGATCGCGCAGCCGTTGGATTTGAAGAAATCGGTCGTTCTATCCCCATGGAACTGGTAGCAATCTACGTGGAACCCTACTTTAAAGGCCATGGCATTGGATCAAAGCTCATACTAGAAGCGGAAAAGATTGCGGCAAAGCAAAGTCAAGGTGAGATTAGGTTATGGGTGCTTGAAAACAACCATTCGAGTCGAAAATTTTATGAGAAAAACGGCTATGCAGCGACGGGTCATGTGAAATGGCTTGAGAAATTTGACCAGAATGAAGTACGGTATGTAAAATGGATTTTGTAGTTTAAGAATTACAATGTTGAAGATATATATGCCAGACACTTTTGATAAGTGTCCGGCATTATTTTGTCCAGGGAGGAAAATGCATAATTCGAATTTTGAGATATTATTCACATGAAAACTGCGTAAATACGCTATTGTTGCCGTCTGAAAATATGATTATGTGACTTATTAGGTAATTATGCAATTTCCATTATTGAGGAAATTGCATAATTCCAATTTGTATGAATCTCATTTATGAAAACGGCGTGATTGAGCCATTCTCAAATTAGATAAACTGGATTTTGCAACTTATTAGGTAATTATGCATTTTCCATTATTGAAATTTTAGTAAAATAAGTTATGATAGTCGTAGTGATTTAAGTAAATATTCAAGCGCATATCACACGCAAGCACATCCATTCATCACGCACAGGGGGCCATCCATTGAGATTCAAAGACCTTTCGATCAAGCGAAAAATTACATATTTGTACCTACCCATCGCCATTGTGCCTATGATTTTGTTCGCCGTGATTTCGATGAAATTTTACGAGAGCGCGATTATCAACCGCAGTTTGGACAGCATGGAAGACAACAACGTGTTGATCTCAGATCGCATCGATGGCATCTTATCGGAAGCGGAAAGTAGTGCCACGTTCTTGACGATCAGTATCAACCGCCTTTTGAATAGTGATGAATTTCATGGTACGCTCAGTCACGACATCAAACTTTATAACTTGATCTCTAACGAGCTGTCTTACGCAAAGCTCATTTATAAACACATCGATTCCATAGGGTTTATCGATAAAAACCATGCACTTTACTATTCGGATTATGAGCTTCAAACGGGCAAAACAGGGCTTCTTGTGTCGGACATGATCAAGACGCTGGAAAAAACCACGGGTAACAGTGTGTGGTTTGACCTAAAGGCGAGAGATTACCTCACGAAATCCTCGGACAAAAAGATGCTGACATTGGGCAAAAAAGTATGGAATATCAACACGGGAGAAACCATCGGCTATCTCTTTATCAATATCAATGAAGATACCTTTACAGCATTATTTAGCGAGCAATTAGTGGATTATGCCATTTACGACAAGCATGCTCAGCGGTTATCTACTGCAGTCGATACATCAATCGACGATGCCATTATCCAAAGTTTTTTAAGTCAAACGGATTTGAGTTCAGACCTTTTTAAGTCGGCGCATGACAAGACTTTGGTCTCTAAAACGCAAATAGAGCGCCTCAATTGGACACTCCTCAGCGAAGCGGATTTGAATCTCTTTGCACAGGACCTCACCAATATTCTTTTACTCGTCGGTACCATGCTCATCACCATCATTTTTCTGGAAATCAGTATGACACTTGCACTAAATCGTCTGATTACAGCGCCTATCATGAAGCTCAAACGCGGTGTTGAGGAGATTTCGAAGGGCAATTTCGACTATCGTTTTAAGATGAAAACCAACGATGAAATCGGTCTCTTTGCCGAGAGTTTTAACCATATGTCGGCTCAGATCAAAAAGCTGCTTTATGATGTCGAGCGCGAGGAAAAGAAGAAGCGCGAGTATGAACTCGCCCTCATCCAACAACAAATTAAGCCACATTTTTTATACAACACATTGGATATTATTCTGAAGCTCTCTCAACTGGGGCAAGAGCGCAAGGCGCAAAAGGTGACAAGGCGACTTGCCGACTACTACAGAAACTCGCTGTCTGGTGGCGCAGATATCATACCGCTTAAAGAAGAACTGAAAATCACGCTGGATTATCTCGAACTTCAAAAACTTCGATATTCCAATGTGTTTGACTATAAAATTGAGGTGTCTGAGCATATGGAAGGCATCATGATTCCCAAACTTTCGCTTCAGCCAATCGTTGAAAATGCAATCGAACATGGCTTCAAAGACCTGTCCGAACCTGGCCTCATTCGCATCTATGATGTGATAGGCGAACCACTTCATGAATCTATGGATAAACCGATGGCTGGTCACTATCAAATCATCGTCTCCGACAATGGCGTTGGCATAGAACCCGACAAAGTCGAGCGGATGAACACGATGTTTGAAGGCGCCTTGACCGCTCAAGACAATCAAGGGGTTAAGAGCTTTGGCATCAAAAATGTCAACCATAGACTCAAATTATTCTTTGGCGATGCTTATGGGATTCACATCGTAAGCAAATATGGAACAATTGAAAACACAGTTGTAGCAGCAGATTCAAGCTTTGATTCAGGCACAGACATAAAAATAAACCTTCCAAAGGAGGCCGTGCATGATTAAGATCATGATCGTCGACGATATGCCCATATTTTTAGAGTATTTAAGATCGGCTATCGACTGGGAAGCGTACGGTTTTGAACTGTGCTGCGAGGCGAAAAATGGACAGGAAGCTTATGAAAATGCCCTGATTTATGAACCTGACATCGTCCTTTCCGACATCAAGATGCCCTATATGGACGGGTTGACGCTCACAGAAAAGCTCGCTCAGCTCAATCCTGAGATAGAAGTGGTGCTCATCACGGGCAATAGTGAATTTGAATACGCCCGCCGCGCCATCAAGCTTGGCGTCGTGGACTATATCGTGAAGCCGTTTGAGAAAGAAGAGCTCATCCTAACGCTGCTCAACCTACAAGACAACATCAACAAGGCCATCGAGATGAAGCAAGAAAAGAAGGACAAGCTATACCTTAAAAGGGAAGCGCTACTCAGGCAGCTGATTTATGCCAAATACTTTGACGAAACCCTTGCTGAGGGATTGATTGAGCACGATTTACAACTTCGCAATGAAGACCGTTTCAACGTCATTTCCATAGAAGTTGAGTCGGCAACTGAGAGTATCGAACGCTCTGAACGGGCGATGAATTTTAAGAGCATCATCGGCAATCTTTACAGCGACTACATGGATAGCAAACTGCCCAAATACTTTTTTACGGACTATGAAAGTCGGGTGGTTTTCATTCATATACTAAGCGCAAATGGGGATGAAGAGGTTGATGATGAGGAATTGCAGCACTTTATGGGATTTATCAGCGAACGGCTTTCACTGGATGTAACGTTTGGCATCGGTGGCGCACATCAGGGATTTGAAGGGATCAGGACCTCTTACCTCGAGTCGATCACCGCGTTGAGTCACAGGTTTAAGCTCGGCGGAAATAAGGCCATCAAATACGAGGTGATTTCTTCTGAGGAAAAAACATATGGGTTCTATTCGGCCGAAATCAATGAAATCATCTTAAACCACCTCCATCAACTTAACGCGAGCCATACCATAGAGGTCATCGATTCCGTGTTCAAAGAGGCGGACATGAAGCATTTTAGTTCGGGGTATAAGCGCATGATCAACATGGGCATTATCAGCCTGCTTTTTTCATACCTCGTCAAAGCGGGTAAGAACATAAGCGATGTTTATCCAGACAATTTTGATCCCAATGCGACCTTTGACAACGGCACCGAAGATGAGCAAAGGCGTTTTATAAAGCGCGCCTATGCGAGGGCTTTTGACTATCTCATTGCCCACCGCGATTCGAGATCGAGTCAGATTGCGCGGGATGCGAAGAAGTGCATTGATGACAATGTGTCAAATGCAGCGTTTAACATGAACGACTTATCGAAGAAACTGTTAGTCAACCAGACGTATTTGCGCAAAATGTTTAAAGAAGAGATGCAAATGACCATCACGGAATACCTCACGAAAGTGCGCATGGAGCAGGCTCGGGAGATGATCCTTGAAGGCCATTTTAAACTCTCCGCGATTTCAGAGATGGTGGGTTATAGCGATTCGGGGTATTTCAGTAAGTGCTTTAAAAACCATTATGGCGTGTCACCGAGCGAGTATCAGTAAAAGTGATATCGACATCAATGAGTATCCGTAGCTAAACACGATACTCATTTTTTTTGAATAGTACAAATCCGTTTTGAATATTACATTCAAATTACAAAGATAAAAACATATACTTTGGATACGGGATGAGAAATGGGTATCCCATGATTAAGTATAGGGGGAAAGCAAATGAAAAAGTTTACCGTTTTATTATTAGTTTTGATGCTTTTGTTAAGCACGGTCGCAGGTTGCGCGAAAACGGAGCCGGTAGTGGAAGAAACGACAGCCGCTGCAGAGACGACAGTAGCGACGACAGAAGCAGAAAACATTACTTTAAGAATTTATGCACAATACTCGGATGATGATACTAAGATTCCTTACGATTATGCCGTTGCAGAACTTGCAAAAGATTATCCAAACGTGACACTCGAGCTCGATATTCAGGCTCAAGACGATGGTCAAAAGCTTCAAACTTACGCAGCAACTGGCAACTTGCCAGATATTTTCCAAGTAGGTTTGACACAAATCGAAACGTTTAAAGAATCTGGCAACATTATGATCCTTGACGATGCTGCTAAGAGCACAGGTTACCTTGATAGAGCATTTCCAAATGCTGAGAGCATCATCTACAATGAAGATGGTCACATCTATGCATTCCCATACGCAGGTAACGAACTCGTTCTTTGGTACTACAACAAAGCATTGTTTGAGCAATACGGCGTCAAAGTTCCAGAAACTTACGAAGAACTTTTAACAGCTATTGAAGTCTTTAATGCAAACGACATCGTGCCAATGTCAATCTTCGCTAAAGAAAAATGGATCACAACCGCTATGTACGACGTACTTGCTACAAGATTCGAACCAGCTGGTATCACTAAGCTAGACGCAGGTCAAGGCAAAGCTTCTGAAGAAGCATACACTAAAGCAGCTGAAACACTTAACGAACTCGTCAAAGCGGGCATGTTCGCTGATGGCGCAACAAACACAAACTACGATCAAGCAGCGGCACTTTTCTATGAAGGCAAAGCAGCTATGTTCTTAAACGGACAATGGGAAATCGCTGGCTCAACAGAAAAACTTGGCGAAAATGCGGATTGGATGTGGTATCCAGTTATGCCTGGTTATGAAGCCAACAAATTCGCACTTAGCGGCGGTGGCGCACCAGGTGGCTACGCAGTTAACCCTAACTCTGAACACAAAGAACTCGCAGCAGAAGTCGCAGCGTATATGTCCGAAAAATATTGCGAAGCGAAATACAAGCTTCGTGGCAACCCTATCTTAGCGGTTCAAGTAGATGCAAGCATTACACCAGATACGCCATTCCCAGCAATGATGGAAAAACTCGATTCAGAACTTGGCAACATCACGTCTACAACTAAGTTTGCTTGGGGCTTAACAAACCCACTTTTCAAAGTGGCAATGGAAGACCAATCACAATTCCTGATGACAGAAGATTACACGCCAGCTGAATTTATCGAAGAGCTTGATAAAGTCATTGAGCGCATGAAGCAATAAGCAAGCAATTTCCTCAAGCATAAATAGCATATGAGAAGGGGCTGTCTCAACCATGAGAGAGCCCTTTTTTAAGAAAGGAAGACGACGTGAAAAAATATTATGGCAACAAACTCGCGATTGCGATATTCACGGTCCCAACGCTGGCACTGTTTAGTTTAATGGTGTTTTATCCAATCCTCCAAGTGTTTTTTAGGAGCTTCTTTGATTGGAATGGCCTCTCCGCGGGAACGTTTATCGGCTTCGATAACTATTTCAGATTATTTGATGATAAATTATTTTTCCTAAGCAATAAAAACGGTTTCATCTTCGCGGCAGTCATCACGGTCTTCCAGTTGACAATCGCCACAGTATTGGCGCTAGCCGTGTCCAATGTAAAAACGAAAGGTCGCAACTTCTTTCGAATCGTCTACTTTATCCCAGTCGTTCTATCGGTCACGGTCGTTTGCCAGCTTTGGTTATCCATTTACAATGCAGACACTGGCCTTCTCAACAAGTTCTTTGAGCTCATCGGTTCGGACTACAGACAAAACTGGTTGACGGATCGTAACAAAGCAATCTTAGCAATCGCCGCCGTCAACGCATGGCAGTGGATGGGCTACCAATTCGCACTTATCCTTGCAGGCATCAAATCGATTCCAACGTCCTACTATGAAGCCGCACAGATCGATGGTGCGACGTCACTTCAAGCCCATATGAAAATAACGATGCCTCTTTTGGCAGAAACGTATAAATTTTGTCTATTGATCTCAGTCACAGGTGGTATCAAAGCGTTTACCGAAATGTTCATCATGACCAGCGGTGGTCCAGGCAACTCGACGTACACCTTGACATATATGATGTATTCTTCCGCTTTTAGAAGCGGTGAGTTCGGCTACGGCTTAGCGGCTGCTTCGATCTTGGTCCTCGAATGCCTCATGGCAATTTTAGTGATCAATAAAGTTTTCAAAACGAAGGAAGGTGCATAATATGAAAAAAACATCTTTTCCTCAATTATTTTTTAAGCTATTTTTATGGGCGTATGCCTTTATATCACTTTATCCGCTTGTATGGATGATTCTTTATTCCTTTAAAAACAACGAAGAAATCTTTGTCAGCAACCCTTTTGGGTTCCCAAAAGTCATGCGCTTTGAAAATTATATCAACGCGTGGTCGCAGTACGATGTGCCCGTCTATTTCTTAAACAGTTTAATCGTCGCATCAGCGACCGTGGTCATCACTATCGTCTTTGCCATGATGTTTGCGTACGCCACTAGCCGTATGAAATGGCGGGGCAAAAACTTTGTCAGAACATACGTCGCGCTGGGCATGTTCATTCCAGTGCAAGCCGTTCTGATTCCAGTGACGCGCATCGTACAGGATTTGGGCCTTTCAGGCAGCCACTGGGCACTGATAGTACCTTACACGGCCTTTAACTTGGCCTTTTCAACGCTCGTGTTCTACGGATTCTTCATCGGACTACCTGAAGAACTGGAAGAGGCGGCGTGTATTGATGGCGCAAACATCTTTCAGACGTTTTTCTTCGTCATCGTACCGACGGTTAAACCCGCAATATCGACTCTTGCGATTTTTACGTTCCTCAACGCATGGAATGAGTTCATTTTGGCTAACGTCCTCGTCATGGATCAGAGCTTAAAGACATTACCACTGGGCATCCTGTTCTTCCAAGGTCAATTCACGACGGATTGGGGCGCAATGGGCGCAACGATGGTCATCGCAAGCTTGCCAACCGTACTGGTCTATACGCTGTTCAGCAACCAGGTTGAAAGAGCGATCACGATTAGTGGTGCGGTGAAAGAGTAAAGGCAAAGGTCTGAATTAGCATAAAGTTTATAGATAAGAGAAGCAGTTAAGATAAAGCGCTGCTTGAATAGAATATTTTCGAGTGCATTAGGAGGTTGTTTTGACTATTACGTATGATTCCAAACATCAAGTGTTTCATCTGAAAAATGACAAGATCAGCTATGTATTTGGCATCCTGAGAAATGGCCACTTAGGGCATTTTTACTACGGTCAGACGCTTCATGTGAACCCCGAATGTGAACTGACGCAGGACATGTTTAGACAAGATGAAAACCGAGGACTAACCAACTACGTCTATGAAGGTGATATGACGTTTTCACTCAATTTGCAGCGTCTAGAATACCCGTGCTTTGGGACGACGGACTATCGAACGCCAGCAGTGGATATCGTATCGCAAACGGGTAGCAGCGTTGTGGATTTTGCCTACAAGACGCATCGCATCCTTTCAGGTAAAAAGAAGCTCGATGGCCTTCCTGCCACACGGGCAAGCGAAGTGGACGCTTTAACGCTTGAAATCGACCTTTATGATAATGTGCTTGAAGCGACTTTGACGCTTTCTTATACTGTGTTTGCAGAGCTTCCTGTGATAGCAAGGCATGCAAAACTTACCAATCATGGCGCGACATCTTTTGTCGTCAAGCGATTGATGAGTTCAAGTTTGGATCTCCCAGATGCTGCGTGGCAAATGACACAGCTCTATGGCGACTGGACGCGCGAACGCCATATGGCGTCTCATGACTTGCACCCTGGGATTCAATCCATCAGCAGTCTGCGCGGGGCTTCCAGTGCAGCGCATAATCCCTTTATGATGTTAACCCGCAAGCATACAAATGAATTTCAAGGCGAAGCCATCGGGGTTTCGCTCGTCTATAGTAGCAATTTCCTCATACAAAATGAAGTCAATTCAGACGACAAAGTGCGCATCAGTGCAGGCATTCATCCGCAAGGCTTTCAGTGGACACTTGACTCGCAGCAGTCGTTTCAGTCACCTGAGGCACTTCTCGTCTATTCGAACCAAGGCATTGGTGATTTGAGCCGTTCATTTCATAATTTGTTTAGAGACCATCTCATCCCTGAGCGCTTCAGATACGAGCTGAGACCAATTCTGATTAACAACTGGGAAGCGACGTATTTTGACTTTGATGAAACCAAGATCCTCGACCTAGCGAAAGGCGCTAAAGCACTTGGAATCGAAATGCTCGTTTTAGACGATGGCTGGTTTGGCAAGCGAAACGATGACACTTGTGGCCTAGGTGACTGGACGGTAAACACGGACAAATTGCCAAGTGGCATTCAAGGATTGTCGAAAGCTGTGAATGCAGCAGGTGTGAAATTCGGTCTTTGGATTGAACCCGAGATGATCAATAAAGGCACCAAGCTTTACGATGCACATCCTGATTGGCTGATTGGCGATCCGCTTAGAAAGCGCTCTCATGGCAGAAATCAGTACGTACTGGATTATTCGAGACCTGAAGTGGTGGATGGCATCTTTGAACAGCTCACTGAAGTATTTGATGGCTCATCCGTAGACTATATCAAATGGGATATGAACCGCAACATCACAGAGGCATACAGCGTGGCACTGGCTTCAGACCGCCAAGGCGAACTGTTGCATCGTTACATCCTCGGCGTGTATGACCTCTATGAGCGCATGACCAGTCGTTACCCACACATCCTCTTTGAATCGTGTTCAGCGGGTGGTGGTCGATTTGATCCAGGCATGCTCTATTATGCACCCCAGGCATGGACCAGTGACAACACCGATGCCGTAGAACGCCTAAAAATCCAATACGGTACCAGTTTAGCTTATCCACTCTCAGCCATGGGCTCACATGTTTCCGATATTCCAAACCATCAAGTGAAGCGGCAAACGCCCATCAAGATGCGCGCCGATGTCGCTTACTTTGGAACCTTTGGCTATGAGCTCAATATTTTGAAGATGCCAGAAGATGAACTCGATGCTATAAAAGAGCAAATCGCTTTCTTTAAAACGCATCGCACATTGATCCATCAAGGCGACTTTTATCGTTTGCTGAGTCCCTTTGAAAAACAGGGCAATCAAACTGCTTGGATGGTGGTTTCAAAAGATGGCAGCGAAGGGCTAGTCGCTTATTACCAAGTCCTTGCGAAACCCAATGATGCGACGTTCAACCTTAAATTACAGGGACTTATGCCCGAAGCAACCTACCGTGTTAGCGGTTATCCCCAACCGCTTTCTGGCAGTTACCTGATGCAGTTTGGCATGCTCATCAAACCGTCATTCAATGGGATTGAGTACAGTGGCGATGCCACTGGGGATTATCAGTCTAGACTTTGGTTGATTGAAAAGCTAAAATGAGTTGATCAAAATGATGTAGGGTTCGTTAAGCGAAATCTGTGAAACAACTTGAAATGAGTCGAAAAGCTTGACACATCAACTCATTTATGGTAAATTTCTCTCAACGTAAGATTTATAAACTGTGACTGAGGGATGAAGTATCGGACGCACTTCAAAGAGAGTTGGCGATAGGTGAGAGCTGACAGGTGTTGATATGGATAAAGACTCATGAGTTGCGTAAAAGCCGGTTAACGACCGTTATCCCGTCATAAGTTATAAATTAGGATGGTACCGCGTGAACACGCTCCTTACAGTGAATGTAAGGGGCTTTTTTTATTGAAAATTAGACATAAGCATATTATTAAAGGAGGCAGCACAATATGAGTGAACAAGTCGTT
This sequence comes from Acidaminobacteraceae bacterium, assembly GCA_041741755.1. Classification (GTDB taxonomy): domain Bacteria; phylum Bacillota; class Clostridia; order Peptostreptococcales; family Acidaminobacteraceae; genus Fusibacter_C. The sequence continues at coordinate 57,334 of JBGSJR010000015.1, forward strand.
TATGTAAAAAAATTAAGTGAACAAGAACAGATCCGAGTGGATAAACTTAAGGATTTGGAAGATTTGGGGATTGATCCGTTCGGCGGTAAATTCGATGTGACGCATCATTCGGAAGCACTCAAGACGACCTATATGGATACGACAAAAGAGTATTTGGAAGAAAATGAAATCCAGGTTGCCGTTGCAGGTAGAATCATGACTAAGAGAAGCAAAGGCAAAGCGGGCTTCATGCATATTCAGGACAACGATGGTCAAATTCAGATCTACTTGAGACAAGACGTTTTGTCAGAGCTTGACTACAGCGTGTTTGATATGTGCGATATCGGAGATATCGTGGGCATCAGAGGCAATGTGTTTAGAACAAACACTGGTGAAATCAGCGTTAAAGCAAAAGAATACATCCATTTGACGAAAGCGCTGAAGCCACTTCCAGAAAAATTCCACGGTATTACAGACGAGGACGAAAAATTCCGCAAGAGATATCTCGATATTATCATGAACCCCGACGTTAAAGAAATTTTCATGAAAAAGCAAAAATTCTGGAGTACAATCCGTAATTTCCTTATCGAAAACAACTTCTTAGAGGTAGAAACGCCAATCCTTGAGACCTCTTCAGGCGGCGCGGCGGCTACACCATTTGCAACGCACCACAATGCACTTGATATTGATGTCTTTTTAAGAATCTCTATGGGCGAACTCTGGCAGAAAAAATTACTTGTAGCCGGCTTTGAAAGAACGTTTGAAATCGGTAGACAGTTTAGAAATGAAGGCATGAGCCCTGAACACCTTCAAGATTATACGCAAATGGAATTTTACTGGGCCTATGCGGATTTCAAAATGGGCATGGATTTTTGTAAGGAAATGTACCGCCGCGTGACAAAAGCGGTCATGGGTACTTCTAAGTTTACAACACGTGGCTTTGAAATCGATATGGATTCTGAATGGGAAATTTATGACTTTGAAACAGTGATTGAAGAGAAAATGGGCATTAACATTTTCAACACGACAAAAGAAGAAATCATCGCTAAATTGAATGAAAAGGGTGTTGAATACGATCCGAAATCAGGCTACTGGAGATTGGTAGACGTACTTTGGAAAGTCGTGAGAAAAGACCTTTCTGGTCCTGGATTCCTCGTGGGCCAACCTGTTCAACTCAATCCGCTTCCAAGAAGACTCAAAGAAGACGAGAGAAAAGTGGCTCAAATGCAGATCATCCTTGCTGGTTCAGAAATGGGTAACGGCTACACAGAGCTCAACAACCCACTCGACCTCGAAGAGCGTTTCAAAGAGCAACGCACAATGGGTGAAGAGGGTGACGATGAGGCGCATGAACACGATGAAACTTTCGTAGAAGCACTCCGTTACGGTATGCCGCCTGCATTTGGATTTGGCGTATCAGAGAGATTCTTCTCAGTCATGATGGATCGACCAATCAGAGAATGTGTCATGTTCCCACTAATGAAGCCTAGGGCTTAAATAAAATAGGAACAAAAGCATCAAAGCATCAATCATCAATCATCAAGTCATCAAAGGAAAATAGAATATACAGATATATATTTAGATAAAAGTTCAGCCGCTTCGTTTTTTTAAAACGAGCGGCTGTTATTGTTTCAAGTGATGTCATTTTTGAAAGCGATATTTGCTATCCTTAGAGTGCATTAACATGTTCGTTTTTTCAATACATTTACATTAAATTTGAGTTACTGTAACAATTATAACCTTAGAATGCGATATAGTAAATGTAAGCACGATTTAAGCAGGAGGTACAAAATGAATAAAAAAAGAACATACATAATTGGGATTACGATCATGGTTGTTCTACTTATCGGCTTAAGCACAATTAGACTCTATGTTTCTACCGATGAAGCGGCAGTGGAAAATACGATTGAAACATTTTTCACTGCATTTTATAAGGTGTCGCCAGATACACTTGAACAGATTATACCGAATACCACTGATGTAGATGGAGAAAATCAGGGCTCTATTAATTATGAAAACTATGTTAAATCAACTTATAACGGCTTATACACGCAACAGTTTTATAAGACTTTTTTAGTCGGTGATCGGTATGTGATTATGGCACCTCAGATAGCCAGTGACAATGACCTCACAATCTCATTCAAAAGTATAAAGTTGTCAGCTATAGAATCGAGCGACAGGAACAAGTACTACTATTTTACGGTAGAAATTGTCGTTAAGGATAATGTTGCTGGAACTGAAGAAATACTAATCAACAAAGGTCAAGTTAGAGTCAAACAAGACTATTTCAAGTACAAAATCCATGTGATTAAGTTTTTTGAGGATAAACTCGTTAAGTATTTAAAATAGTTCCTATATTAAGAATTTGATTTGCTTTACCACCGCTTTATTGTGAGCTGAATTGCGGCAAGCTTAATAAGAAGATTACATTACTATCGAAAACGAAACATGATTTTTCTTTTTTTCTATTTATCAAATTGACGCCTCTGGTCCTGGATTCCTCGTGGGCAACCCGTTCAACTCAATCCGTTTCTTAGAAGACTCAAGGATGCCGAGCAAAAAGTGGCTCAGTTATGAGACCGATCTATCAGAGAATGTGTCATGTTCCCGCTCATGAAGCCACGGGCATAGTAGCAAAGTCATTTCTTGTTGTCAGTATTGGGCATAATCTAATAGAATGAACCTCGATTTGACTTTATTGCTTAAATCTGAAACAATAGGGGTATAAGTAACAATAAATTAAATAATCAAAACGCTGAGTTCATATGAAGCGGGGGAACCAATTTTTGGGGTGAATAGATCATGCGACTATTGTGTCACAGAAGACACAGTTGTGAGTATCTTAGGGTCAACTTCTTTCGATCCGAATCCGTCAGCTAACCTCGTAAGCGAAGAAAGAGGAATTAGAATATTTACTAGTCTCGCTGTTTTTTGTACTCAAAAACTTCAAACTAGTATATTTTCCGTACATTTAGACTGTAGAATCCTCTACAGTCTTTATTGTTTTTTGTTCAAAGAAACTATTTATTATAAGGGGAGGTATAAGCATGAACTATAAGGTCGGTTTGATTGTGGATGCATTAAGAGAAAATGTAAACAACGAAGAAGCAAAACAGGACAATGCGCAAAAAATGGTAACTGCAAATGCCATCCATCAGATTTTAAAGGCACGTTATGAAACAGAGATGATTGTGGCAGATCATAACCTGATTGGAAATGTGAAGAATGCAAAGATTGACATCGCTTTTAATCTAAGTACAGGAACGAGAGGTGAGAGCAGGCAATCTCAAATACCTGCAGTGCTTGAAATGCTTGGCATTCCATATCTGGGATCAGGTGTTTTAGGTCATAGCTTGGCACTCAACAAGGCTATGGCGAAACAAATTTTTAGCTTTCATCAAATTGCAACGCCTCGTTTTCAGATTATCAACACGGGTGATGAACCAATAGATGACACACTCATTTTTCCGATGATCGTAAAACCGGCATGTGAAGGTTCCGGATTTGGAATCCACACAAATAGTGTCGTTCACAATGCAGAGGAATTAACGACTATTGTGCAAAGTCTCCTTAAAACATATCAACCGCCAATACTTATCGAAGAATTTATAGAAGGCAGAGAGTTTACAGTAGGCATTATCGGGAATGGTGAAGGCAAAACGGTATTGCCAATTATGGAAATCGATTTTAAAGATGTTCCTGAATCAACTGGAAGATTCAACACATTTGAAGTCAAACATTTTTTTGTCAATGAAACAAAATTTCATTGTCCTGCAGTTCTCGACAAATCACTTGAAATAGAAATTGCTGATTGTGCATCAAAGGCATTTGATGTCATTGGATGCAAGGATTTTGCGAGAGTAGATATAAGGGAGAGGGACAATAAGGCATATGTCATCGAAATTAACAGTCTGCCTGGCTTAGAACCAGGGTATAGTGATCTGCCAAAGATGGCAGAGGTTTCTGGTGTAACCTACGAAACTTTAATATATAAGATGCTGGATACCGCCATGGAAAGAATTAAGAAAAGTCAAGGCGTAAAACTAGAAGAGAGGCGTTAAGATGGAAAATAGAATAAATAACAAACTTAGCTTTGCGATTATAGGCGGTGGACATGGCGGGCATGGATTTGCAGCCTATTTGAGCCATTTAGGGCACCAAGTGAATTTATACAACAGAACGATAGAACACGTTGAAAATATTAAAACCAATGGTTATATCGAGATGGTTGGCAGCATTTCGGGTAGGGGCTATATAAACTTAGTTACCGACAACATCGAGGAAGCCATTCAAGGCGTTGATATCATTATGATTGTAGTCCCTGCAAGTGCACATAAAAATATCGCGAATTTGTTAGCCTCATATGTGACTGAAGAGCAGTTTATCGTTTTGAATCCAGGTAGAACGGGTGGTGCACTGGAGTTCTTGAATATTATTCGCAAAAAAAATCATGCCATGCAGGTTTGTATTGTTGAAGCACAGACGATGTTATTCGCCTGCCGAATAGTCAGTGAAGGTGTTGTTAAAATGTTAAGTAAGAAGAAGGAAGTGAAAATCGCTGCCTTGCCTGCGACGCAAACAACAGGGTTTTTAAAACTTATAGCCCCTATTATTCCAGAATTCATAGAAGCTTCCAGTGTTCTTGATACGAGCTTTAACAACGTAGGTGCATTACTACATCCTATACCTACTATTCTAAATTGCGGTAGGATTGAAAGTACAAATGGAGATTTCCTTTTTTATATTGATGGTATTACACCTACTGTTGCGAAGATTATAGAAAACGTGGATCATGAAAGAATGCAGATTGCCCATATGCTTGGTATTGAAGCATTGTCGTTGAAGAATTGGTTGAAGCATGCATATGGCGCACGTGGAAAAACAATTACAGAGGCTTTATCGAATGTGGCATGCTATTTGGAAATAAAAGCACCCACTTCAATGGACACTCGTTATATATTTGAAGACATACCACAAAGTCTTGTGCCAATTGCAGGTATGGGGCGAAAACTAGGAATAGAAACGCCAACGATTGATGCGCTGATACAATTGGCATCCGTTATGCATAATAAGGATTACGCGGTTCTTGGAAGAAGCATCGCGGACATGGGACTTGAAAACATGACACTAACAGAGATGAAGCAATTTGTCGTCGATTGTAAAGTTGACTGAACCTAAGGAGGTGGACTATTTGAAGAAGTTTATTGGTGCTGCGATTGGAAATTGTGTTCATATCGGAGGTGTAATCAACTTTTTGCGACTAGCTGAGGCACAGGGAAATGAGTGTGTCTTTCTAGGTGCTGCGGTTGGAATAGATGTGCTGATTGAGAGAGTCATTGAAGAAGCGCCAGATGTGGTAGCAATTGGCTATCGATTAACCCCTCAAAATGCCGAGCATCTGTTAATGGAATTGGAACAGAAAATACAAGAAAAAGGTCTTCAGAAATACAAATGGATCTTTGGTGGTACAAAACCAGTCGCAGAGGTTGCTAGAAAATTTAATTATATCTCACAAGTCTTTGATGGCACTGAAGATATAGATGATGTCATAAACTATTTAAATAATCAAACAAACAAGGATGAAATTATTAGTTATCCAGACAATATCTTAGATCGCATTCACAACAAATATCCCTATCCTGTATTGAGGCATCATTTTGGACTGCCGTCCTATGAAGACACTTTAAAAGGGATCAAACAAATTGCTGAATCTAAAGTTCTTGATATTATTTCTATAGGACCTGACCAAAATACGCAACAGTACTTTTTTACACCAGAAAGGATGGACCATGATTTAGATGGTGCCGGAGGTGTCCCTTTGCGTACGAAAGAGGATCTAGAACGGCTTTACAAAGCCTCTCAGAGCGGGAACTATCCTCTTTTAAGGTGTTATAGCGGGACGGCCGAAGTTTTTAAATTTGCAGAGTTATTGATGGATACGATTCATAACGCTTGGTGTGCTGTTCCACTTTGTTGGTACAACGTGCTTGATGGCAGGGGAACAAGACCCGTTTTCGAATCCGTCGTTGAAGGTCAACAGCTTATGCATTGGCATGCGCTTAGAGATGTACCTATTGAAGTCAATGAATCCCATCACTGGAGTATGCGCGATGCACACGATACGATAGCTGTTGTAATGGCATATCTTGCCGCATATTCCGCAAAAAAGATGGGTGTAAAAGCATATATTGCCCAGTACATGTTTAATGTGCCTCCGGCAATGCACCCAAAAATGGACCTTGCAAAAATGCTGGCTAAAGTAGAGCTCATAGAGTCATTGGAAGATGATTCGTTTAAAACATATCGACAAGTAAGAGCAGGACTGGCAAGTCTTAACTCAGATCTAGATGTCGCAAAAGGACAACTTGCCGCATCAACTTACCTTGCGATGGCACTTAAACCGCACATTGTTCATGTTGTGGGATTTAGTGAAGCGGACCATGTGGCGAGACCAGAAGAAGTGATAGAAAGCACAAAAATAGTGAGAGGTGTTATCCGTTCGATTCTCGATGGTAGAGTTGACATGTGTGCAGATCATGAGGTGATTGAGAGGAAAAACGAGCTACTTTTAGAGGCTAGATATTTACTAGAAGCAATTAAAGCTTTATATCCTCAAAGTACGGATCCTTTTTCTGATCCAATGGTCATAGAAGATATCATCAAACTAGGTATTATTGATGCACCGCAACTAAAGGGCAATCCAAGTGCAAATGGGAATTTAGAAACAAGAATCATCGATGGCAAATGTTTGGCATATTCGAAAGTACTTGGAAGGGCTATAAATGAGAAGGAAAGGCTTGCTGAGATTCTCGGCAGCAGCCCCTTCATTGCTGAACTTGAAAGCACACACTCGGACACACATGAACAATGATATAAAGTTCAGCCGCTTCGTTTTTTTAAAACGAGCGGCTGTTTTTTTATGATATTAATGAAAATAGCAAATTAAACTTAATCGAAAACTATACAAAGATAACAACATAAAACCATTAAGTAGGATACAAAATAGGCAATTTTGATTCCATAAAAATTTATTTTTGTGAAAACAAAACAAATTGAATTTTCTGACATTGACAGTATAAATTAATTTCTATAGGTTGTATAGTAACTGTTAATAAAATATGAACAAATTATGACTTACATAAAATTAAATAAAGGCGGTATATAAATGAAACACAGGACAAAGCTAATTCAAGGTTCAATTCTAGCGATAGGATTTGTTATATTTATTGCTGTAGTATATTGGATTAACCAACCAGAAGAAGGTGCATCTGCCACTGCTGCAAGTAAAGTGATTTTTGCAAAAGCCCATGTCTCAGAGCTAGTAACGGATAATGCAAGTCCAGATACTTGGACTGAGGGACTGAGGTTAGGCACACAGGAGGCCGTTTTAACGATTGATAGTGGCAATCATATCGATCAAGATCTTTATACGATGAACTATTTGGGCGCCTATGGGAATATTGATTTGAAAGTGGGAACAAGAGTTATTGTTAGGTTGGATATTGACGAAAGTGGAAATCCGTATATCACTTCCATTGTCAACTACGATCGCAGTGCCATGCTTATTGGTCTTGCACTTATCTTTGTGGTAAGTCTGATCATTATCGGTGGTAGAAAAGGCGTTGCAGCAATTGTTGGACTTGCCTTTACGATATTTAGCATCTGGTTTTTCTTGATTCCACTATTGAAGCGCGGTTTTCCAACAATTCCTTCCGCAATCTTACTTGTAGCGATTACGACACTTGTATCATTGGTAGCACTGAATGGCTTTTCTAAGAAGACATGGATTGCTGTAATTGGATGCATTGGAGGCGTAACTATCGCTGGCATCATCGCCTCGTTAGCTGGCATAATTACGCCAATTAATGGATTTAACATGCCTGAAGCAGAAGAAATGATCCTTAGATCATCAGACGAAGGCCTTCGAATCAGTGGCCTTCTGGTAAGTGGCGTTCTTATTGCCTCATTGGGAGCAGTCATGGACGTAGCGTTAACCATTACATCAGCGATTGCTGAGTTACACGACATGAATCCAAAAGCAAAAGCAAAAGAGCTGTTTGCATCGGGGTTAAATATTGGTCGAGATGCGATGGGAACTATGGCAAACACACTCATTTTAGCTTTTGCAGGTGCATCACTCAATATGCTCGTTCTTTTTAGAGTATTTGATTATCCATATATTCAAATTTTCAATAGCGATTTGATGGCGATAGAAATTATCCAAGGGCTTGCAGGCTCTATTGGAATCGTTCTGACAGTGCCACTAGTGGCGGTCTTAAGTGCAACTTTATATGGCGTAAAACATAAACCACAAAAGGGACTAAAACGTTAATCTGTTTGTTGATCCTTACAGGGCCATTTCGGTCTTTGTAGTAATCATAAAGAAAGTATTTAGGGGGTAAGAAATGAGAAACAAGTCTAAAAGATTTCTAAGTATTATGATGGCGATCATGATCATCGTAAGTTCTATGGGACTTCCAGTGGCTGCAGCGGAAACGGCTGGTCCAACTGGGCATGTTATCATCAGTCAAATTTATGGTGGCAGCAGTTCATCAACGACATTAACACATGATTTTATCGAACTTTATAATCCTACCGATACTGCTGTTGACTTAACAGGATGGACGGTACAGTATGCAAGTTCAACTGGAAATTTTTCGGGCATTACACCATTAACGGGGAGTATACAACCGAAAGCTTATTATCTCGTTCAACAAACAGGTTTAGCAACTGGATCTAACCTACCTACCCCTAGTGCCATTGGAAGCATAGATTTGAGTGGGACGAAGGGTAAAGTTGCTTTAGTATCAAACGGGTTAGCCATAGTAGATTCAAATACTGGCGATAACATGATCGATGATCCTGACGTTATCGATTATGTTGGATATGGGTCTGCTACCGCATATGAAGGAACGGCAGCACCAGCACCCTCTAACACACTTTCTATCATACGCAAATCAGTAGGTGTGGACACAAATAATAACGGTGCAGACTTTATTACGTCAGCGCCAAATCCAAGAAACGGTATACAAGCTCCTGAGACAAAATGTGCAGATGTTACTGCAAGTGTTGCATCTGGAGACATTCTACCCGATACAGACATAACCTTATCAACTAGCACGGAAGGCGCTAAAATTGAATACAATACGTTCTCACCAGTAGCTGCAGAATGGACGACGGGTTCAGTCCTTAAAGTGACTGTAGATACTACGGTATACACACGTGCCATTAAAGACGGCCTTGAAAATGGAGATGTGAAATCTTTTGAATACAAGGTTAGAACGGATGCACCTGGAACTGTATTAGAAGCGAAGGATGCAGCTTTAAATACAGAAAATATCCTTGTGAAAGGTATTGTAACTTATTTTAATAATAAAAATGTCTATATACAAGATAGAACAGGCGCCATTTGTTTATTCTTAACAGCAAACGCTACAAAAGTAAAAGTTGGCGATGAAGTGGTCGCACTAGGTAAGAGAGAGAATTATGGCAATTTAATCGAACTTACAAACGTGAATGAAACCGTCTTAAAAGTGCTCTCTTCAGGCAATGCAACACCTGATCGTCGCACGGAAACTATCTCTGAACTTAAAGCCACACCACTGGGGAAAACACCTGGCTTTGACCATATGTGTGAAATTATTAAAATCAGTGGCGTGACATTAACAAGCACGACGTTATTAACACAAGCTGGCGTAACGCTCGAAATTAATCCAGCAGTAAATTTGGCGGAATTTCCAGGAATTATTGCTGGTGATGTCATCGATGCAACCATTCGGATGTATGATAATAACGGCACATTAAGAGCGGCATTGACAGCGATTAGTAAAGCTGAAAACCCAAATCAACTTTTCTTAAATGTAAGTCATACATCTGCAGATGCAATCAGTGGCGCAACTTTAACGCTTACAAGCAATGATGAAACAGCGAAAATCTATTATACTTTGGATAATACCAATCCAACAGATGCAAGCACGCTCTACACGGGTGCTGTTAAAATCATCGGTGAAATTGGCGAAACTATCACTTTAAAAGCCATCGCTAAAGCGGAAGGCAAAATTGATAGTGCTCTACTAACAGAAACCTATAAAATCAAAGATCCCAATGTCGTTCCAACCATAAAAGATGTTTTAGCGCTCCCTACAGGAACGGCGAATGTGGAAGTCAAAGGAACCCTTGCTTACTTCGCAACTAGCTATAGTAATCCGGTCATTCAACAAGAAGTTGATGGCAAAACATATGCGCTTTATGTATTTGGTTCTGCGCCGACAGGTGCAAAAATCGGAGACGAAGTCAAATTCATAGGGACTTATACCGTCAGGTACGGTCAACCACAAATTACACCGACTTCATCTTCGCTCTTAGGCGATGGAACGGCGCAATTGGCTAAAACTATGACTATAGCAGAACTTATTACAAATGGATCTACCATGCTGGGTCAACTTGTCAAAGTCAAAAATGTTAAGTTGGGCACTTTAAATACAGGTGGTAGCACGCCGATTACGGATGCAACTGGCACCATCAATATTTACAAACCAACACCATATCCTGTACAAGTCGTAGCAGGTGATATCGTTGATATCTATGCCATGGTTGCAATAAATAATTCAACCATTCAACTTTATACTGGATCAAAAGAAGCGAATGGTTACAACGTTTATGATGTCGTCAATGACACAAAACCACCACTCTTAACATTGAGAGACAGCTACTTGGACGCGAAACCGACTCAAGATTATACGATAGCAGTCTCAGCTGAAGATAATAAAGGCATCAAAGATGTCAAAATCACTTACAAAATAGGTGAGACGGTTGTCAGCAATCAGTTGATGACATATGAATCGGCAAACAATGAGTATCGCTTCACAATACCAGGTAGTGAACTTTTAGCTTCAGTTGAAGCATTCACATTTACGATCACTGCAACAGATGTGACTGATCTTGCGACAACTGGTGCAACTAAAACGATCATTATTGACAATAGACCTCAAATAACTTCAGTCACACCTGCACGAAATGGTAGCACAGGTGATAACAAATCACCATTGATCTCTATTAACCTCAACAATGCTGGTGTAAATCCAGTGGTGAAAATGACACTCAAAAAAGAGGGCGTAGCACTTGTCGACAATAAAGAAATGGCGGTTGGTGAGCCAAATGTCACTTATAATTATCAGACAGGCACACTCGTAGACGGCTCGTACAGTGTAACCGTCACGGTGACACGCTCAGATATGCAAAGCGCCACAGCAACATGGACATTTGTAGTGGGAACACCTACCTATAAAGCCTATTTTGGTCAGCTTCACGGCCATACTGCTGAATATTCAGATGGTTCTGGAACGCTTGCAGATGGTCTCAGTTATCTTAAGAGCATCACAGCGAGTGACAATGTTGACTTCGTTTCATTCACAGACCACTCAAACTATTTTGATACCTCAGCAGCAGCTAACGTGGCGGATGCAATGAATGATAAGTCATTGATGACAGCGACAAGTCTTGCAAAATGGAACACTTATGTCAATACAATGACCGCATTCAATCAAGAAAATGCAGGCTCAAAAGTCGCTATGCCGGGTTATGAGATGACTTGGTCAGGTGGACCTGGTCATATCAACACCTTTAACTCAGTAGGCCTCGTCAGCCGTAACAACACTTCTTTAAACAGTAAAACAGCCGATGCGGGTTTGAAGGCATATTATGAGACACTCATCAAAAACACAGATCCACTTGCCAATTTATCTCAATTTAACCACCCAGGTTCTACTTTTGGTACCTTTGCAGATTTTGCATACTGGTCGCCAACGTATGACAACAAGATGGTAGCGGTTGAAATTGGAAATGGTGAAGGCGCTATTGGTTCCGGTGGTTATTTCCCAAGTTACACAGAATATACAAAAGCATTAGATAAAGGCTGGCATGTTGCACCAACGAACAACCAAGATAACCATAAAGGTCGTTGGGGAAATGCAAACACTGCTAGAACCGTTATTATTGCAGATGAATTTAGCACAACAGGTATGCTCGAAGGTTTAAATAACATGTCCGTTTATGCGACAGAAGATAAAAACATCAATATCGAATATACGGTAAACGATTTGGTCATGGGCAGCATTATTTCTACTGTCCCAACAGAAGCACTTAAGTTCATCGTCAATGTCACTGATCCAGATGCCGATGATGTAAACTCAAAAGTTGAAATAATTACAAATAGTGGCAGAATTGCTTCTAGTAAGACGTTCACAAGTAATGTCGTTGAGTGGAGCTTTGAGCTTCCATCCGTACAAGGTTATTATTATGTGAGAGTCACACAAGCGGATAAAAACATAGCTGTAACAGCACCAATTTGGGTGGGTCAAGCGCCACTAGTAGGTATCAGCTCATTGGCCACTACGACGAAGCTTCCCGTAACCAATGAGGCAATCAGTCTTGTAACGACTATGTTCAATAACGAATCAAGTTCAGCAACCGTAAAATCGATTGCGTATTCAATCGGTGACAAAATCATTAACAGTGAGAACGTAGAGAGTTCACTTGTTTCTGCTGGAACCTATACGCACACACTACAATATAAACCAGTTACTGCTGGTAAAGTCGTAATCACAGCTACAGCAACAATTATGATTGGCGACCAACTTAAAACATTCACACAAAATTTAGTCGTAAACGTTCGAGATAGTGAAAAGCTCGTCTATGTAGGCATTGATGCAAGCCACTTTAATGAATATGTGGCTGGAAATTACAAAGACAGTATGGGTAACTTAGCAAATATGGCTGTTGAGTCCGATGTTCGCGTCGTCGAATTAAAAACGAGCCAAGAACTGGTTTCGGCAGCTCAAAATCCAAAATTCAAAATGATTATTTTAACACCACCAACACGTCGTAATGGTGACAACTTCTTACTAAATTACAGAAGTTATACCGATACGGAAATCGCTGCGATTAAAGCGTTTTCTGAACTAGGAAATACAGTGATTATAACGGGTTGGGGCGATTTCTATGAAAATTATACGAAATATTCTGATGAAACCGCGCACGTGCTTCCAGCAGGGGAGCATATGTCAGTTCAACAAAACAAACTGCTCGAAGCATTGGGTTCAAGTTTGAGAGTTTCAGACGATGAAGTCAAAGATGATGTAACAAATGGTGGACAACCTCAACGTCTTTACTTGAAAGAGTACAACCTTGAAAATCAGTTCTTAAAATCCGTTAAGCCACTCGAGCAAGATTACTCAAATTATGCGGGCTCAACTGTATATGCGGTAGGCACAGACAAGTTGCCAACAGCGACATTGCCTGCAACGGTAAGTCCTATGGTCTATGCGTTTACAACAAGTTATTCTTCTGATGATGATAAAGATGGTACGACGGGTATACCTGGCGTGGTAGTGCCTAAGTATTCTGATAAGTATATGGTCATCGCATCAGAGAACATAACACATAGCACTGGAAAAACGGGAATGGTTATTGTTGCAGGTTCAGCATTCATGAGTAACTTTGAAATTCAGGTGACTATGGATAGTTATGCAACACCAGCATACAGCAACTATACGATTCTTGAAAATGTCATTCGCTTCGTAAACCCTGTAGTGATCACTAAAATTGCAGATGTACAAGCAGCTACAGAAGGTCAAACATTTACGATTCAAGGTATTGTCACTTCAAATGCTTCTGGTTACGACAAAGATACGGCTTTCTTTGACTGTATCTACGTTCAAGATGAAACAGCAGGTATCAATGCATTCCCTGTTGCAGGCGTCGTCAAAGCAGGACAAACAGTAGAAATCACTGGTGTGACAAGTTCTTACAATGGTGAGCGTCAAATCGCTGTTGATAAAGTAACGATTATTGATGAAACAATCAAAGCATTGCCAGCGGCCAAAGTGGTCACAACTGCGGAAGCAGCTAGCGCAATGTATTTGGGTAGCCTTGTAAAAGTTTCTGGAACCATTACAAACCTCGTGTTTTCAAACAATGTCATCGAAAGCATCTATGTAAAAGATAGCAGTGGGGCGACAAGTCGAGTCTTTATCGACGGTTATATTACCCAAAGTAAAGTGATTGATAATCTATCAGTGGGCAATAAGATCACAGCAACGGGTCTTTCATCGTATGATACCGAAGGCGCTAGAATTCGAGTGCGCGATCGTGCAGATGTAGTCATTAAAGTGATAGACAATTCAGATGATACGGATGATACAACGCCAGCAAATCCAACACCTGGTAATTCAAATCCTGGCAATCCAAAACCAAATGGTTCTGCTATAAACAATGAAAATTCAAAAGTTGTCGTTAGTACATTTGCAATTAGTAAAATGACGCAAGAAAACGGTCAAACGACAGCACCTGTTAGCAAAGATAATGTCAATCAAATGGTTGATCAATTATTGCAAGCGGACGTTAAAGGTAAATTATCAGTTCTTGAATTTGTTGCAGATACGAAAACGACTGAAACGGATGTCACATTTGTCATTGATCGTTCTGCATTTAACCAAATTGCCACAGACACGGATGCAAGTGTTAAACTCAGCACTGGAATCGGTAGTATTCAGTTAGATCGCAAATCTGTTGATAGCATCAATGCACAAGCGGGAAGTTCTGACGTTAGTATTAACCTCGTTGAAATGGATCGTCAAGACCTGTCTACCGCTATGAAAGATGCTGTTGGCGATAGACCAGTCTATGATTTTACGATTTCATCAGGTGATCAAAATATTACGTCATTTGGAACGGGCAAAATCACAGTGAGCTTACCATATGAACTAAAGCCAGGTGAAAAAGCACATTCAATTGTGATCTATTATGTAGATGAAAGTGGTCAGTTACAAACCGTCCGTGGCAACTATAACGAATCGACTAAGACGGTTGAATTTAAAACCTCACATTTTTCTACTTTTATGATCGGCTATGGTGCAGTAAATTTCAAAGATGTTAAAGAAACAAGTTGGTTCTATGAGTCAGTGTCATACGTAGCGGCACGTAATATCGCATCAGGTACAAGTGCTGAAATGTTTAGTCCAACGCAAAATATCACGCGTGGTCAATTTTTAGTGATGATGATGAATGCGTATGGCATAACGCCAGATACAAGCATCCAAGAAAATTTTGCCGATGCGGGAAACACTTACTATACAGCCTATCTAGCGACTGCAAAAAAACTAGGGCTTGCAGGTGGTAAAGGCGATAACTTATTTGCACCAGACGCTTTGATTAGCAGACAAGATATGTTTACGATGCTCTATAAAGCTTTAGAGATGGTAAATGAGCTACCAGGAAATACTGAAGTTAAAAAAGCAAGTGATTTCAGTGACTTCAGTTCAGTTTCCACTTATGCAAAAGCAGCTATGGAAGCTTTGGTTGAAGGCGGATTTGTATCAGGTATAAACAATAAACTTGATCCAAATGGCTTGGCATCAAGAGCTCAGATGGCACAAATTCTCTACAATTTACTCATGTTAGAATAAAATCTGACATACGCCTTGGAACCCGTACTCACAAATGTGAATACGGGTTCTTTTTTTCATTTACATTAAATTTGAGTTACTGTAACATTTTTAACCGTTGAATACGTTATAGTAAATGTAAGTCATGATTTAAACGGGAGGTACAAAATGAATAAAAAAACAACAACCATAATTGGTATAGTGATCATGGTTTTTTTATTTGTAGGTTTAAATGCATACAGAAACTATGTTTCTTCAGATGAAACAGCAGTAGAAAATACAATAGAAGCATTTTTCACAGCATTTTATGAGGTGTCACCTGATACTTTTGAACAGATTATACCGACTACAACTGCTGTAGATGGAGAAAATCAAGTTTCTATGAATTATGAAAATTATGCGAAATCAACCTATGAAGGCTTATACACGCAAGATTTTTATAAGACATTTTTAGTAGGCGATCGATATATAATTATGGCACCTCAGATAGCCAGTGACAATGACCTCACAATTTCATTCAAAAGTATAAAGTTGACAGCTATTGAATCAAGTGACAGGGATAAGTATTACGATTTTGCGGTAGAAATTCTCGTTAAGGATAATGTGGCTAGGACTGAAGAAATATTGATCAACAAAGGTCAAGTAAGAGTTAAACAAGACTATTTCAAGTATAAAATCCATGTGATTAAGTTTTTTGAGGATAAGCTTGTACGGTATTTGAAATAAAAATAAGCCGCTTCGTTTTTAGTAACGAGCGGCTGCATTTATTTAAACCCATTTCCCATTTGCTTTCCAATTATAGTGAATCGCGGTATAATAGCGATATGTGGGAAAGCAAATGCGTGAAAGAGGTTTATATGCTGACTTTTTTATTGATCATAGAGGATCACGAAACTAGAAATAAACTGGAACAAATATACGTTGCGTATCAAAAGGAAATGTATTACATGGCCTATGATATTCTGCAAAATGTACATGACGCTCAGGATGCGGTGCAAACGTCCATATTAAAATTGGTGACTTACATAGAAAAAATTGATGAGATAAAGTGTAACAAAACGAAGTACTTAATCGTTACTATTGTTAGGAATACGGCAATAGACATTTATCGCAAAAAGAAAAGCCATCCACTAATGGATACGGAAGAGGATCGGGAAATGGAGGGTCTATCTTTAGATGACCATGTCATACGGTTAAGTGACGCAAAAATGCTTGCTGAGAACCTTGCGAAATTGAAGGTTGAATACGCCGATGTATTGACGCTCAAATATTTTCATGAATTCGATGACAAAGAGATTGCAAATGTACTTTGTATTAGTTGTGATAACGTGCGCGTGAGGTTAAGTCGTGCCAAAGCTAAACTAAAAAATTTGATGAAAGACAATCAAAACGAGAGTGTTTATCAAAGGACGTGTGAGGATGAAGAATAATGAAAAGGTAATGGAGAGCTTATATCAGTATATTGGACAACATCATGTTGACAATACCGCCGATTACTTTGATGCGGTTACTCAATCGTCAAGCGGCATCGTATTGCCAGACGCACTTGATCAATGGTTTAAGGACTATTTAAATCATTCAATAAAGGTTGAAAAGAATAAGAGGACGAGACGCCGTTTTCAAACGCTATCCAAACGAGCGGCTATTTTTGTTGTTTTATTCAGCTTAAGCGTGCTAGTGACAACGCTTAGCGTTGAAGCTTTTCGCGTGAAACTGTTTAACATGATCACAGAAGTTAAGGAAAAATATACAAGCATTAGCGTCACCGAAATAAGCCCGAAAATAGAAGATTCCATATCTTGGACATCGTTTTTTACACCGCAGTTCATCCCAACGCATTACGAACTGACAGATAGTCAAAGCTTTGGTGAACTTAAGATTCTGTTTTTTACAAATGACGAAGGAAAAGAAATTCAGTTTTCACAGACTTCATCTAGTCCAGACTTCCAGGTAGACACTGAGAATGCAAAGATGAGCGATGTATTAATTAACGGCGAGAAGGGCATTTTAGTGGAAAAAGAAAGTCTTTCTACTTTGATTTGGACCACTGAAGCAACGACATTCTATATTTTAGGTGAAATAGATAAAGACACAATTATCAAGATGGCTGAGAGTGTACAGTTGGTTGAAAAGTGATTTTGATATAAGGTGAGAGGGTAATCGTGTAACTAACTTTTTTAACAAGGAGGAACAAGTATGACTTTAATAATAGGCGTCCTTTTAATCGTCCAAATATATCTGTTAGGCTATACGTATCAATTGCCAGAGTCAATAATGGACACCAATTTTCATCTATTGCCTATTTTACAATATTTAGCGGTTGGGTGCACACTGGGATACCTCTTTAAATCCTATAAACAAAGCAATTTGAAAGCCTACGTTATAATCTCAATCCCTTTACTTTTCTTAGCAACCTTTCGATGGATTTTCTTGAATGAAACCATAATGAATGTTCTGAAAAACATTATATCGTTCAATTTTGTGAATATTATGTTTGTGCACAGTGTCTATGTGGTTTCTTGGTTGGCACTTGGTGGCTTGTTGTACTTGATTGTTGTACCAATGTTTAAAGGGAGGCATAAATGAAGCACTTTTTTTGGGGATTAGGCACGTTGTTTTTTGGTTGGATATTTGTTTTTATTGGTTCGTATTTGATGGTGCAGGGAAATGCGGAAATGCGATTTTTATGTGCAATTGCTTTAGCAATCTTATTTGTAGGTGGCGTGATGGCTATTTTATTGTCAAAATTGATTGAAGAACTGGTGATCAAGTAAGAGGGAGCATTTAAACGAAAGTATTCCAAAGGCGGGAAGTATGAAAAACAAATTAAGTATATTAGTGCTTCCAATCATTTTAATGACTGCATTTGTTGCGATTGTAACCACAGAATCAACTGATTTCGATCTTGAATTTGCGGTGGATCAAAACGATTCTACAATTGAAGCAGAAACTGTAACGCTTAAAGGAACGCTTATAAGATTGCCATTTGATTTCGTATTGTGAAAAAAGAGGAGATTTGGAGGCGTATATATATGAAAAGAGGCCAATGGATAAAGAAGATTGTCATATTGATTATTAGTTTCATTTTAATATTTTCAATTGTCTCAATAGGTGTCACGAAATACGTTTACGACAATCAATTTCCGAGATATGATCGCATCGACGAAACCATTTCAGCAAAATTAAGGTACACAGATTTGAATAAGGATTACCCAAGGCAAGAGGTCAGCTTTAAGTCAGGTAAGAATCTTTTAAGAGGGTATATTTATGGCAATGATA
Source organism: Acidaminobacteraceae bacterium (assembly GCA_041741755.1). Taxonomy (GTDB): domain Bacteria; phylum Bacillota; class Clostridia; order Peptostreptococcales; family Acidaminobacteraceae; genus Fusibacter_C. The sequence goes on from JBGSJR010000015.1 coordinate 76,035, forward strand.
ATACACTTGGTCTAGTAATCGTTGCACATGGATTAGGTGGTGGTGCAGACAGTTATTTATCGCAAATAAAGTTTTTCGTAGATAGTGGGTGGAAGGTGTTTGCCTTTGATTCAACGGGTAGTTATGAGAGTGAAGGGAAGTCAACGAAGGGATTCCCACAATCAATTCTAGATTTGAATGCGGCTTTGTCATATGTCAAAACAGCTGATAATTTGAACATGTTGCCAATTTTACTTTTCGGACATAGCTGGGGTGGCTATGCAGTCGCAAACGCGTTACATTTTGAACACAATATCAAAGGTGTTGTAACCGTATCTGGTGCCAATAGTGCGATGGACATGATTTCAGAGCAGGGCGAAAAAATGATGGGACCATTCATTTATACACAGTATCCATTTTTATGGATATATCAAAGAATGTTGTTTGGTGACATAGCAACTCTTGATGCCGTGGAAGCTATAAACAAAACCGATACACCATTCTTGATTATTCATGGAACAGAAGATGATATGGTGGGTTATGATCGGAGTTCTATAATATCCAATAGTGATAAACTCACGAATCCTAATGTTGAAATGATTTCTGTAAGTGAAGCAGGACGCAATGGACATAATAATATATTTAAATCGAACGAAGCAAGCGCGTATATCAAACAAATTAATTTAGAGTATAAAAAACTTTATGATTTCCACGATCAAAATATTCCTTACGACATCAACCAAGCTTTCTATGCAAATGTTGATCGACATCTCGTAGAAGCGTTGGATCAAACACTTATGCAAACGATTAATACGTTTTTTATCAAATGTATCAGCGCCAATTAAGTTTAAGATTCAATAATTGAGACGTTTACCATCAACACAATTATTTGGTACAAGTTTAGTCCAGAAGATGGGACGTATACAATATTCCAAAGGCGGGAAGTATGAAAAACAAAAAGAGACTATTAGTACTTGCAATCATTTTTGTGACTGCATTGCTTGCAATTGTAACCATAGAATCAACTGATTTTGATCTTAAGTTTTCGGTAGATCAAAACGATTCTACAATTGATGCTGAAACTGTAACACTTAAAGGCAAACTCATCAAATTGCCATTTGACTTTTATTTCGCAAACGGAAGTTTGAAGATAGATGATAAAAGTTATCGCATCAATAAATATAGTAAGGAATCAAACCGATATGGTGACCTTTATAGCATGGAACTGGAAGATAGTGACTATGGATCGTTTGTTACTGGTAATGTTTTACTAAATGGCGATATAACAGACAGTAAAGTTGAAAGTATTTATATCACGATTCAAAAAATGAATATGAATACCGGTTTTTCATATAGTGAGGTAATTAACTGTCAAATCGCTAACCGTTAATTCAGCTGCTTGAGTTAATTCAACAGAATACTACATTCAAATAGGGGGAATTGAAATGAGAATAAAAGCGATAGGTTTATCAATGGTTTTTCTATTGTTAAGTTTAATACTGTTGTCAACGCCTAGATCGGAAGCAGCCTCATCAGTTAATGTGACGATACCAACTTTTAAAGTGCGTTTAAACGACGTTACTCTAGAAAACGCTTACAATCAGTATCCGCTTATTGTCTATAAGGATATTACATATTTCCCAATGACATACTACGATAGTCGCTTCATGGGACTGGAAAGCTTATGGGACAACACGACGGGGCTTGAAATTGTAAAAACGGGTGGCAATTGGGACTATCACAAATACCAATCGCCTATCAAAAACAGTCGTGCATACAGTGCTCAGATTGCCCCTTTCAAGATCAAGGTTAATGGTCAAATAATTGACAATAAGCTTGAAACCTATCCATTGCTTTTGTTTAGAGACATTACGTATTTTCCTTTAACTTGGAGATATGCTGTTAGTGAATTTGGTTGGCAATATGCATTTGATACAGATCAAGGTTTAGAGATCAGCACAAGCGGGGGCAATGTTTCAGTCAATGAGGTGATTTTGCCGATTGTCCAGCGTGAAAAAGGTGAAAAAGGCGCATTTGCTATGGCTGGTGATTATTATTATTTTGAAGGTGCAGCTGGTAAAATCTATCAAGCTGCGATATCTAATCCTCAAAATATTAAATTCATTTTTCAACTGCCATTGAACGATAGTCAAGATGCCTATGTTTATGCGTCACTTTATGCAGATGGCAACCAAGCGTTTTTAAAATACCACTCGGGTGGTGCGATCATGGGCTCTGATCATTTGTTCAAGCTTAACAATGATGCAACAACGCTTGAAGTGGACAATGGTTATTCAAGTTATAAAATTTTTGATGATTTTACGATTCGTGTGGAACAAGGGTTTCCGCCATCAAATAATAATCTTATGATGAAAAAGAATTCTGAAGCTGAATTTGTTAAAATTGGGAATCCAGACTTTACGTATGGTCTGTTTATTAAGCATGAATCGACGCAAACATCCGCTCAGAGTAACAATGATTTATATCTGATAGGTGGGGATCTCTACGTTCTTGGATATGAAGGTCAACCTGATGATCTGGCAGCAGGAACAACGGGGATTTACAAAGTAAACGTCAAAACAAATGCAACGTCAAGACTCTGCAGCGAAGAAGCAGAAAGCTTTAAAATCGTAGAGGATATGATCTATTTTCTAGATGGTAACAGATGGCTTCATCGAGTGCCATTGACTGGAGGAAAAGCGGAACTGTTGGTTAATAAACCAGTTGATTTCTATCAAATCATGAATGAGAATGTCTTTTATGCGCTCACTGAAGATGCGTTGCTTCGCGTCGCAGGTAAACCGGATATTATAAATCAGGGTGGGAAGTTGATAAAATTGACGCAGCAAGGTGATTATCTTATTGCTACATTTGAAAACCGTTCGGCCCCTTCTTATAAGCTGATTATTATTGATCAAGAGGGGACAGTCAGATATAAAACCTATGAAAATTTTGATTTGGTTGGCATTCATAATGACGCAATCATGATTATAAAGAACAAATGATGCGCGTTTAATATTAATGAAAAGAAATTTTACTTGACTGAATAACAATAAAAAACACGAAACTTGACATAGTCGTATTAATGTCATTTTTCGTGTTTTTTATGCTTCCCGCACAAATTGATTATAAAAAAATTATAGCATTTAAATCACTTTTGATATAATATCATGCTTATAAATAATCATAGAAGTTGTTAAATTAACAAGCAAATTTCTAAATCAAGAAAGAGTTGAAGATGTGATATGATAATGAGTCAAAAATTTGAGGTATTAGCTGGACAGGAGAAATAAATGGCTATAAAAAATAGCGATGCAGGTTCTAAAAAATTACAGATGTATCATACCTTGGTTTCAATAGTCATGGGTTTGATCGGTTTTATTGGAATATTTTACGCCACAAAATTCGATTTTAATGGGTTTTCCATAAATTTTGCTTGGAGCATCATCTTGCCGTTGCTGGTCACACTTGCGTGGGGCAAAAAATATGGTGTCATTAGCATCACAATGGGTTTTGTTGTGGTATATCCCTTTATTTTAGGCAGTTACAATGGTTGGGCATCTTTTGTTCCGACTCTGTCTTTGTATTTATGGATTACAATTCATGGCTATGGTGCAGAAAAAAGACAAAATGAACAAAAAATTTATTATAATATCTATTTTCTTCAATTTGTTTATATTCTTATCAGAATGCTCATTTATATATTATTATTTCCATTATTGATTGAATTGAATCCTCCTTTTTGGAATCCTGAGGCATTTACCCATGTAAACTTTGATATCATTCTTTTGTTCTCGGTCAAGGGAATTATTGTTGAATCAATATTCCTTGCCCTATGTGATGCGTTATTGCTTTTGCCTTTTGTTAGAAATATATTTAGGCTAAAGTCTTCAAATGGCTCTAAGTTCAACACAATGATCATGTCAGTGCTGGTGGCTTTTGGATTGTTTTTTACGCTTGTTGTCTCGGCAATTCAAAATATCATTATTGATCAAAGACATTCTTTGCAGTGGTTGATCGCTCCTGATGAAAAGACTAGAATCGCTTTTTTATTGGCGACGATATTGTTTTTTATAATGGGGGGCATAACTGTCAGGTTTGTCCAAAAGATGCTAGAAACTCAGTCGGCTCTTAAAATTAGAGAAAAGCAATATCAAAATGCGATCATCGAGATTGAATCGATCAATAATGAATTGGAGAAACGTGTTGCCGATAGAACGGCAGAGCTTCAAAGTGCCGTTTTGGAACTTGAGAAATTTTCTTATACAATCTCTCATGATTTGAAATCTCCGCTAAGAGCCATAGATGGCTATAGCCAGTTCATAATTGAAGACCATAAAGAGGGTCTGGATCGTGAGGCAACAGATATGATCGTGAGTATCCAGCATATTTGTAAAGACATGATCGGTCTGATTGAGAAGCTTTTGACGTATTCAATAACGTCAAAGGCAAGGCTTTTTAAAGAAAGTACAAATATTGAGCAAATGATTTCTGAAATCTTTCATGACTTTCAAATTGGAAATCCTAATAGACAAATGACTTTGTACTTTGAATCAAAACTTCCCATTGTTTATGTGGATAAAACTTTTTTCAAGCAGTTGCTGACAAATATCATTTCAAATTCAGTCAAGTTTACTAAAGGTAGAGAAATAAGTGAGATTGTCGTAGGCTATTTTCAAAATGAAAGGGAATACGTGTTTCATATAAAAGATAATGGTGTTGGATTTGATATGAAGTATTCAGCCAAACTTTTCAATATCTTTCAAAGACTCCATAGTATTCAAGAATTTGAAGGGTCTGGGATTGGACTTGCCACAATTAAAAAAATTGTTGAAAAACATCAAGGTCGTGTTTGGATTGAAAGTATGTTGAATCAAGGTACCACAATATGTTTTACGATACCAATCCAGATTGACCTGGAAAATGAGGCGGAAAATGTATAAAGTGATGTTGGTAGATGACATGGAAGTCATGAGGAGACAAATAAAGAGGCTCGATCTATGGGGCGAACAGACAGGTTTTTACATTGTCGATGAAGCTGATGATGGATTTGAGGCACTCAGTAAACTTGAAAAGAATTCTGTTGATTTGCTCATTACCGATATAAGCATGCCAAGGATCAATGGTATCGAATTGTTGAAAGAAGCTTATGAACAGTCATTAGCCACTTGTGTCGTTTTTTTAAGTGAACACAAGGAGTTCAGCTATGCAAAAGAAGCCATTCAATATGACATATTTGACTATCTCGTGAAGCCTGTTGGACGAGAGGAATTAAAAACACTGTTGATAAAGGTAAAGCGATTTATTGAACAAAAGAGAGCATCGGAAAACGAAAAAAAAGAATTGGAAAACAAACTAATCGAAAGGCTTGAGCTCTATTATCCAATCAACCAGATCAATGATGTGATCAATCATGTGATAGAAGGAGACATCGCAGTCAGCGAGCGGATAGCCGAGATGGTTGGAATCACATTTAAAGCCTTGGAATATGATCTTGTAAAGACAGCCCTAGTTTTACAAAAAACCTATACTGAAATTTTGAGTGCGGTAACAACAAAGTGTGCTTGGATTGATCAATTCACTGACACAACTGCGTTCACAGGTGTTGATTTGACCAAATTGAAGCGTATAGATGAAATAGAGGAACAATTATGCGATCTTGTTGAATCCTTGGCGAAAATGATCAATAAATTTATTTTAGTGAGTAAAAAGTCATCTTTGGTGGCGGAGATTTGTGATTTTATCATAAAAAATGTTGATAAGGGTATCACCCTCAGCAGAGTTTCAGAGGGACTATTCCTCACAAAAAACCATATTGGGGATGTGTTTAAGCAAGAGACTGGATTGACTGTCGGGGAATATATCATCATGGTAAAAGTCGAGCGGGCAAAACAGCTGCTCAAAGAAGGTAACCTAAAGCATTATGAGATTTCGGAACTGCTTGGTTATAATGATTCCGAGTATTTCGCAAAATTGTTTAAAAAAAATACAGGCCTTTCGCCCATAGCATATAAAGCAAGTCTCACAGAAAAAAAATAACCCGTATATTTTAGGGGTATGACCCTTGATTATTACATTTCTCTTTCAAAGACATTATTGTATGATAATTTTATCACAAAGATGTCTTTTGTTTTGGACTTCATTACTTAAGATAGAGGGAGAGATGTAAATGGCTATTAAGAATTCAAAGGTGGTTATTGGTTTAATTATTGCAAGTTTAGTGGTTACAATCACAGGATGTGCGTCAAAGGAAGTTGTTTCCAAAGAAGTGGATACAGTTACTGAAGCAACTGTGGATGAATCTGGTGAACAAAGCGGATGGCAAGAGTCAGGTGTTAAAATGACTGATTTGGAGTGGCGTATACAACCGCGTTTAGGACTTATCAAGGGCGATTACTACAAGATAGAAGAGCGTTTTAGACAGGGACATCTTGGCATATTGGAGATTATCAAAAATGATGGAAAATTTGTCAATATTGAGTTCAATGAAATGACGCGTCCTAATTACTATCTTAGGTATTATCAAAATGTACCAAAGCGTATGTCTGAATACAACTTTAGTATGGGTGAGAAAAAAGGCGCAGCTTGGATACAAAGTGTTTTAAAAGTGGAACAACAAATGCTTGAAGAACAAAGAATTATTGGTGAATTTGATGTGGTTACCGGCGCTTCAAACAGCATCACTCAATCGATGCTTCCATTGGCGGAAAAATTGTCGGTAGCCATGGAAGAGCCTTCAAATGAAAAATTTTATGGGATCGCTGAAAAGTTTGAAGGTGGCCTGACAGGTTACTTGAAGGTGGTTGTAAAAGACAAACAAATCATCTCAGTCAAGTATGATGAGATATTTGCGGATTCCCCTGAAGAAATAACCGATGAGAGTTTGAAAAAATATTACCGACAGTCAAAATATGAAAGCGTTGAATATGAAGAGCCTTCCCGTATCGGTTTCAATGTTCAAATGGATGCTTTAAATGAACAAGTGGTAAAAACACAAAATATGTTGGATTTATCTGAATTGCCCGCAGTTGGAGATACAGGAAATTATGCCGAAAGTGGCTATACGACAAGAAATACTGCTTGGGATAATTATTTGGGTCTAGCAGAAAAATTATTATCTGAAATGATTGCGGATGGCAATTTTTAGGTAGATGATAATCAAAACTTAAAAAAACACGAGACTTGACATGAATGTCAGGTTTCGTGTTTTTTTCATGAATCAATTTGAAAGCATCAATTTGTTTCTTTATACGACGTTTTAAAAGGCGACATGGTGCCCTAACAATCAATTCCCTTACGCGACAAGACACCTTGACTGTAATAGTGCTTGATCTCTTTCATTTCTGTAACGAGGTCAGCGCGCTCTATGAGTGCGTCGGGGGCATATCTACCCGTGAGGACGACTTCCACCTGAACGGGGCGGTTGTTAAGTGCCTCGAGGACTTGTTCGGTTTGGATGAGGCCGTAGTAGAGGGCGATAAAGATTTCATCCAAGATGACGACATCGTATGTGCCAGAGTTTAGCTTTGCTACGCAGGTTGCGAGGGCGATTTCTGCGGCGTCGATATCGGCTTGAACCGGATCCTTGCTGATGAAGCAACCTCTTCCGAGTTGCTCGATTTCTATGGCAGGCAAGATGCCTGTGATTGCCGTTTCGCTATACTGCATGTCCTTGACGAACTGGCCAATGTAGACTTTTTTGCCTGAGCAAGCGGCTCTTAAAGCGAGCCCAAAGGCAGCTGTTGTTTTACCTTTTCCGCTTCCTGTATATATGTGGATATAACCTTTTGTCATGTGATTCTCCTATCTCTGTGATGGCTTTTTCTTTATTATAACAGAGAAAATGAGTGGTGGGGGGGGGGGGGGGGGG
>JBGSJR010000016.1:0-3092 GCA_041741755.1 Acidaminobacteraceae bacterium
AGCTGTTTGAATCAATGAAATACCATCTTGTGCATTTCTAGATGCTTGTGTCAAACCTTTGATTTGGCCTCTCATTTTTTCAGAGATAGCAAGACCAGCAGCGTCATCGCCTGCACGATTGATTCTGTAACCTGATGATAATTTTTCGATTGATTTTGCACCGTTTGAAGAGTTGATACCAAGTTGTCTGTGTGTGTTCATTGCCATTAAGTTGTTATTAATTCTCATAAAATTTCCTCCTTGAGTTTTATAGATCAGAATCCATTCTGATCAAACATAGTTTATAGTATTCAGACTCAGGCCGAAAGTCTGAGCGCACTATCTAATTAGTATATCGGATATATTCGAGAATACTTTAGTTGTTTTATTTTTTTTATTTGTGGAAATTTCACAATTTGTAACCATTGATTTCAAATGTTCTTGCCTCATGTTTGGTCATTGTACTATCCTAACTAGATTCTTCAGTGAAGGGTTTTTAAGATGTGCATTACAAATAGCATGTTCCATCTGATCATACTTAAAATATGCTGTCCAGTAGTTAAAATTTTCAATATCAATTATGTTTGTCTAAATCCTCGAAATTTATCGTTTTTATTCAAATACAAATCATCACATAAAGTCATCATATTTTCTTTTTGAATCTCTATGTGTCGAGAGATCAATATTTTATTTGCCCAATTAAGTTTTTCATAAATTTCTTCATCTTTATATTTAGTAAAGTTGACACTTAATAAATCAGAATTTTTATGTTTATTGGTGTAAAAATCTTCAGTTCCATTTAACAAATTATTCTGTAATGCATATTCAAATAATGGAGAACCTGGATATGGCGTAACCGGTCTTATTGTTCTCAACTGGGCATGGTCATCATATTTTAATAAAAATTCGACTGCAGAATCAATCGCTTCTAATGGCTCATTGATATTTCCATAAATTATGTTTAAACCAGGGCTTATATTGGCTTGTAATGTATTCTTTATTCCAGCTTCAATTATATCAAAAGTCAACGCCTTATTCATTATTTTTAAGGTGTTATTATCTAATGATTCGATTCCATAGTTGATAAAAACACATCCTGCCAGTTTCATTTTATTCAAAACATCTGGTTTTGCATAATTCAATCTTCCGTTACAATCCCACTTAAATTTCAAACCTGACTCAATAAATGCATCACAAATTTCTATAGTTCTTTCAATTGAACTCATAAATAATTCGTCTGAAAACGCAAAATAACTTATATTGTACTTATCAATTAATATTTTTATTTCCTCTAGTATACTTTTTGCACTTCTTGGTCTAAATCCTTTATCAAGCCTAAAACAAAAATTGCATTCAAAAGTACAACCGCGACCAGACAAGATCGGAAAACTTCTTTCATTATTTGAAATTCCAGGCAATCTTAATAAAGAATAATAATCCATATTGAATAAATGCCATGCTGGCATAGGAATATCATCAATATTGCTGATTAAGTCTCTTCTTTCTGTTATCTTTACATTGTCACCATCAAAATATGCTATACCATTAACTTTATTTAACTCACTTTTACTTTTAATAGCATCTAGTAATTCAATTATTGTTAATTCTCCTTCACCAATTCCACAAAATTCTGCACCTGTTTTTTTCAAGTAATATTCTGGGTCTGATGCCGGACCATGGCCGCCAATTAGATATTTGAGCTTATTCCTATTTGTAGAACTATTTATCGCATCTGAAATTTTCATTAATTTATCATGTTGGTAATATCCACCTATTAAACTAATCAAAACAATATCGAAAGCTTCATTATCTAGTTTTGAAGTTAGATGACTTTCTGGCCAATGGTACACATCTTGTTGATATATTTCTACATCGTGTCCATTTTCTATACATGATGCTGCCAAATAAGCAAGACCCTGCGGAAACCAAGTTAGAAATGATTCATTGTCGTAAGCTATCATCAATATTTTCATAATTACAATCGAGCAGACTCAAACTCTCTCCTTTTTCCGTGAATTTTGAGAGTAGAGCCTTCCATGCATCTCTCAAAATCTAATAATTTTTTTGCTTAAAGTAACTGTACAACATCTCTGGATCTCAATTGAGTTACAAATAAATTTCTATAGAGGTGTCAAGGTTTTTAATAGTATACTTAATTCTGTTTTTTCACACCAAGGTGTATTCATTAAGTAAAAATTATAGTAAATGCATAAATATCTGTGTTTTCCATTCCACTAAAAGAAGAAGCTTTTGTACCAGTACTAGAATTTAATTAAAAATAAAAGTTGGTCAACGACCAACTTTTATATACTAAATTGTAGAAATTAAATCAGTTGTCTCGGCCATAAACAACATTCTGCGAATTATCTTAGAAGTTGTAATACACCTTGAGGTGCTTGATTTGCTTGAGCTAGCATAGCTTGTGCGGCCTGTTGAAGGATGTTATTTTTTGTGAATGTCATCATTTCTTTAGCCATATCTACGTCTCTTACTCTTGATTCAGCTGCTTGTAAGTTTTCAGCAGATGTGTCAAGGTTTTTAATTGTATGCTCAAGTCTATTTTGCTTAGCACCAAGGTTAGCTCTTTCAGTAGATACTTTAGTTAAAGCAGAATTGACTACCGTTACCATTGCAGTTAATGAAGTCGCCGTAGTAGCACTTGCAATACTAAGTTTTGCTACATCTAATCCCGCTGCACTTGCTTGCATATTGCCAATTTTAATTGTAACCATTTGTCCAGAGTTTGCGCCAATTTGTAACTTAGCACCATTTGTAGATGCCATACCACCTTGAATAAGTTTCTTCGTATTGAATTCTGTTGTTGTTGCAATTCTTGTGATTTCAAGATTTAACTCTTTAACTTCAGCGCCGATTGCCGCTCTATCACCACCAACATTTGTATCATTCGCGCCTTGAACGACTAACTCTCTCATACGTTGAAGAATAGCATGCGTCTCATTTAATGCACCTTCAGCTGTTTGAATCAATGAAATACCATCTTGTGCATTTCTAGATGCTTGTGTCAAACCTTTGATTTGGCCTCTCATTTTTTCAGAGATAGCAAGACCAGCAGCGTCATCGCCTGCACGATTGATTCTGTAACCTGATGATAA
>JBGSJR010000017.1:0-55074 GCA_041741755.1 Acidaminobacteraceae bacterium
GTCAAGCAAATTGACTCATGAGTCAATTTGCTTGACACCACCACTCAGACAAATAAAAAACCCCTCTCAGTTTTGAGAGGGGAATAAATAATCACTTAGTGATTCGCTTTTTCATCATTTCCAGTATATAGCCACCCCTGAAGAGTTTAGGCTCATAGAAAATCACAAATGCACTTGGTTCATAGCTATGGATAATTTCCAAAAGTTCATTTTCTAACGATCGTTTCGTAAGAATATCTAGTCGGTATCTAGAGCTTTCACGACCTTCACCCTCAAAAACGGTGACGCCATATCCATTCTCTCTGAGATAGGTGATGAGCGCCAAATTCTTATCTCTGATATTGGCAATCACTGAAGTATAGCCGATCGCAATTCTATTTTCTATATATATACCAACTATTAATCCCAAACCAAATCCAAATGCATAAACGAGCATCTCAAGTATAGATTGTTCTCCCGTTAGTACCAGAGACAGTCCAAATACATAAACCAATGCTTCCATAACGCCAAAAATAGCCGTCAACAACGAGAGTTTCTTTACCATACAGATGGTTCTAAGTGCCAACATGGGCACGTAAAAGAGTTGCATAATTAAAATTAATACTAAATTGCTCAAATTTTTTCTCCGTCTCTAAAGTATGTTTTTGTGATAGTCTAACTACTCCATCATAGCACACAATATTCAATACTATAAATAGCAGATAATTCTTTACCGTGTTAAACAAAAATGAATGGGTATAAGTGCTATGAAAGTGAGGTTCATATGAAAAATATACAATTAAATAGAATGAGAAATGATCAAGGCTTTATTGCAGCACTAGATCAAAGTGGAGGGAGTACACCAAAAGCCCTTGAAATATACGGGATTCCCCCAAATGCGTATAACAGCGAAGAAGAAATGTTTCAGATGGTGCATCAGATGCGTTCGAGAATCATGGAAAGTCCTTCATTTAAAAAGGATAGAATTCTAGGCGCGATTTTGTTTGAGAAAACCATGGATGCAAAAGTTGAGGGCCAGTTCAGTGCCGATTATCTTTGGGATACCAAGGGTATCGTATCGTTTTTAAAAGTCGATAGTGGGCTTGCTGAGCTCAAAGATGGCGTTCAAATGATGAAACCTATTCCAAACTTAGAGGCATTGCTAGCTCGTGCAAACGAACGCCGTATTTTTGGTACGAAGATGCGTTCGGTTATTAAAGAAGTGAACAACGATGGCATCAAAGCCATCGTTGATCAACAATTTGAGATTGGTAAGATTATAAGTGATGCGGGCCTTATTCCTATTATCGAACCAGAGGTCGATATCCATACAGTCAATAAAAAAGAAGCTGAAGCAATATTAAAAGATGAATTGATCCGTCACATCCAAGCATTGGATGAAGATTACCTATTGATGTTGAAACTGACGATTCCAGATGAGGACAATCTGTATGCTGAACTCATGAGACTGCCAAATGTCGTGAGAGTTGTGGCTTTATCCGGTGGCTATTCTAGAGAAGAAGCGAACGAAAAGCTAGCAAGAAATCACGGACTTATCGCAAGTTTTTCTAGAGCGTTATCAGAAGGCTTAAGCGTCCATCAGAGTGCACTTGAATTTAATGAAATGCTAAATCAATCGATCCAACATATCTTTGATGCATCGATTAAGTAATTAAACTTTAGTTATATACAATAAGGGTCGTTTCAGCAATATAGAAACGGCCCTTATTATGTGTCTTCACAAGAATATGCTGTTGACAATACAAACCATTTAATCTAATGTGAAGTTGAAATCTATATCGAAAGTGGTTCATCATGAAAAAGACAGAAAGACAAAATGGTATTGTCCACTTATTGAGAATAAGAGAAAAGGTGAATGCAAATGATCTCGCGCGGTATTTCGAAGTGAGTGTACGGACAATCTATAGAGATATAGATGCACTGAGTCAACTTCGCGTGCCGATTATTGCCTATGAGGGTGCTAATGGTGGTTATGAAATTGACCCTTCTTATTTTATGCCAAGTATTAGGCTCAGTGAGCAGGAAATCTTGATGCTGTTAATGGTTTTAAAAGCCGGGGAGAGACTGCGCATACCCAATATGGTAAAAGACTATAACCTACTCAGCAGTAAAGTGATCAACGCACTATCGGACGACGAAAGACAAAAGGCCATGCAAGTTATGTCTCACATTGAATTTGACAGTAACCGTATTATTCCAAAGGGCTATACACTTGATGTTTTAGCGCCAATACTTGAAGCGTTTTGGAAGTCGTGTGATCTAATGGTTGCATACTACCATCCAGAGAAAAATGTGACGGAAGATAGGCGATTTTCCCCGACGCAACTATTCTTTGAAGAGGGCGGCTGGTATTTGACTGGGTTTTGTCATTTAAGGCAAGCTAAACGCACCTTTAGAGTTGATCGAATCGTGACGCTGTCCTGTTTAGAGTCAGAAAATCGCTATATGAATAGTCCGTTAGCATTGCCTGATAACGACAAATATGTGTGGCATACTTATGAGTTGCAGGTGGATCCAGCACTTTACAGAATCATCAAAGAGGATGATTACTTACAACATATTGAGGTTAAACACACTAATGTAGATAATGATTTACATCTAACGATTCGCACACCCTATAAGAATGTATTATCTCAACTCGTTTTAGGCCATCCAGATCAAGTGACAGTCCTGAAACCAGATTGGTTCATATTTGAAATCGAAAAAATCGGACAAGCGATATGTAAAAAATATTCTAAACTCTGACACTCTGATGTCAGAGTTTGTTTGTTATTATGATAATGTAACAGATATTGTTTTTACAAAAGAGGATTATTCGGGAGGAAAATATGATTTACACAGCAAGAGGACCCATCCACAAGAGTGCGCTCGGCGTCACGCTAAGCCATGAGCACATAAAATGGGAAAATGATGAATGTCACGCAAACAGTATGTATTTTGATAAAAAATATCGTGAAGATGAGATTGAACAAGATGCAAAAATGATTCTGCCTATACTGCTTGATATCAAAGCAAAAGGCGGAAAGAGTGTTGTGGAAACCTCGCCACCCATCGGCGGACAAAATGTAAGATTGCTCAATTTGTTGTCTGAGCGAGCAGATATGCATATCATACCTTGTACAGGCTGGAATATGACAAAACAGCTTTATGATGTATTTCCGCATCATTTTGAAGCACAATTGGCAAGTCGCTGGATAAAAGATTTCAATGAAGGTTTGGATACCATAGGTAACGTTGTTGTCCGTCCAGGATATATCAAGCTATTGCTCGATAGAGGTGACTTGTCAAATTCGGATCGAGCGATGTTGGTCGCGGCAGTTAAGGCAAGCAATGAAACGGGGATGCCGATCCATTGTCATATACTTGAAGCAGAAATGGTCTATACAGTTATGGAACTGCTCGATGCTGAAGGTGCGGACTATAATAAATTCCTATGGGCACATGCGGATGAAGAATCACATCTCGAAACGGTAAAACGGGCTGCAGAAAAAGGCATGTGGATAGGCATCGACAACATACGTAAGGGGACGAGCCCAGAAAAGTTTGCACTTTTGAAGGAGGTCATAGCGTTAGGTTTTAGTCACAAAGTGCTGTTATCGCAGGATTATGAATTCTTTGCAGAAGCGAAACGTTCAATTGAGGATCATCCTTGTACGGTTATATTTGATGAGTTTATGCCTTATTGTTCAGAGAATGGACTGGATGTTCAATCGATTCTACGCATGATGACAGAAAATCCTGCGACGTTTTACGATTTGCCATAAATATTATTAAATATTGGAAGGACTTTCAGGACATTTAGCGAAGTAAGCATAGTGGTGAACGAATCATAATAGCGCGCTCACTTTAGTGGTAAACTATTATGTAAGTTCCTCAATTACATGACTGAAAGGATATAAAAAATGATCACCATCGTACTACTAATCGTCATTTATTTGGCATTTATCAGCTTAGGCCTTCCAGATGCCCTTCTTGGCGTCGCATGGCCTGAGATAAGAGCGGATTGGACTTTAAGTCTGGATGCTGCAGGCATTATTTCCATCGTCATCACAGGTGGTACCATCGCAAGTAGTTTGCTTAGCGGAAAGCTGATTAAACGGTTTGGCGAGGGTAAAATCACGCTTATGAGCGGGCTCATGACTGGTTTAGCTTTACTCGGTTATGGGTTTGCGCCTTCTTTTCTATGGTTTATTTTATTGGCATTGCCACTTGGATTTGGTGCAGGGTCTGTAGACACAGCTCTCAATCACTATGTGGCGACGCATTTTAAAGCCCATCATATGAACTGGCTTCACTCGTTTTGGGGTGTCGGCGCAACGGCTGGTCCAGTACTTATGGGCGTTATATTGACTTCGACGGGTTCTTGGAGAAATGGCTATATTGCGGTCGCAGGGATTCAACTCGTTTTGGCAGCAATCATCTTCCTCACGTTACCTTTATGGCGATTACACGGTCAGCAAGCGCACAAAGATATTGAACTGGAAGAAGATCTAATTGAAATTGATGGTTCTTTATCAAATGATAAACCGCTTAAAAAGCCAGGGGTTATCTATGCATTACTCGTTTTTATGGCTTATTGCGCGGGTGAGTATGCAATGGGACTTTGGGGGGCTAGTTTTTTGGTTCAAATAAGAGGTATTGCTATTGAATCTGCGGCAACTGGTGTTGCAGCATATTATGGCGGGATAACCTTGGGACGATTTTTAGCTGGTTTTTTATCGTTTAAACTCAACAACCGTCAAATGATCGGGCTTGGACTTACCTTTGCGACCTGTGGTGGATTTGCAATGCTATTGATGCCTACAAGTGGTCTGATTATAATAGCCTTTGTATTAGTTGGACTTGGATTTGCACCGATTTTTCCTGCGATGGTACATGAGACGCCAAAGCGGTTTGGTAAAGCAGCGGCACAGAGCATTATTGGCTATCAAATGGCATCAGCTTACGTTGGAATTGCAATATTTCCGCCACTTTTTGGCGTGATTATGAGGCAGTTTAGCTTAGAGCTCTTTCCATACTTTATTTTGCTATGCGTAGGTTTTCAAATATGGGCGACCGTGCAACTCAATCGTAAGACACGCGTAAAAAGCATATGATTAATAAATGGGCTTTGGAACTGCATCCAATGCCCATTATTTTTATTTCTTTATTTTAAATATATTACTTAGAATAGAGTTATATTTATATAACGATGGGTATCAAATAGAATGCACAATCCTCCTTTTATATAAACAAGGCACATACATAGTTGAGTTTCTGATTGGTACAACCAACATATGGCGAAAGCTCAACTGAATATCAATTTAGTTTTAAGGGGGATTTATTTATGAAAAGTATCAAGAAAAAGTCGATTGCAATCATATTGACTCTGGTCGTTTTGTCTTCATTGGCAGCAGCAGCACTTGTTCTGTTTCAAAGTAATAAAGTTATGAATGATGCGGTAGATGCACAATTTACCAACATGCTCACGGGTGCCAATAAAATGTTAGCGTTAAATACCACAAAGCAGTTTGGCAGTTTATCAATTTCTACTGATGGGAAACTTGTTGATGACTCAGGTGAGGTGATAGACGGCAAATTTGAATACATTGATGAGTTAAGTGAAAGTCTTGGTGTGGCTGCAACTCTATTTAAAAAAGAAAATGGGGATTATATTAGAGTTCTCACATCGATTGTAGATGAAAACGGCGAACGCGTTGTGGGGACAAAACTTGATTCAACAGGAGAAGCGTATACTGAAATATCTAAAGGCAAGCAATTTATAGGCAATGCAAATATACTTGGCGCAGATTATGCAACCATTTACACACCGATTATGTCAAGCAATGAAGTCATAGGTATTTATTTTGTAGGTGTTCCAAGTGAGGCGGTCAGTCAAATAATGTCTGATGGGTTTATTTCAATTATAACATTTGTTGCGTTGGGTATGCTCGTTATCATTGCTTTTTCAATTGTTTCGAGCTATATGCTAGGCGCTTATATAGTAAATCCGATTATTGCGATTACAAAAGTTTTAATCAACCTAGGACAACTTGATTTCCAAATAGATCCAAAAGACCCTTCGGTTAAGTTTATTGATAGAAAAGATGAAATAGGTGTTATGATACGGTCAGTTAAGGATATGAGAGATCATGTAGCAGGTTTTATTGACAAAGCATCACAGTCAGCGGAGCAACTTGCAGCAACGTCACAACAAATGACGGCTACGTCGGAGCAGTCAGCGATAGCGACAGAAGAAGTGGCGCAAACGATCAATGAAATCGCCAAAGGTGCTTCGGATCAAGCAGAGAGTACATCCATTGGGGCTGAGAAACTTATGGTTTTAGGAAAAGCGATCGAGGATGACAAAACCACGATCCATGAACTTGTAACGGCATCGCAAAGTGTTACAAAGAGCATCAGAGAGGGACTTGAGATTGTTAAAGACTTAGAAGAAAAGACGAAAGCCACTGGTGATGCCACTTTGATTGTCTATCAAAGTATTATTAAAACCAATGATAGTTCAAGTAAAATTAGTGATGCAAGTACTTTGATCGCATCAATTGCAGAACAAACAAATTTACTAGCATTAAATGCTGCGATTGAAGCAGCCAGAGCTGGTGAACATGGACGCGGGTTTGCGGTTGTTGCAGATGAAATTAGAAAGCTTGCCGAACAATCCACGCGGTCAACAAAAAATATCGATGAGATGTTGGTGAGTTTAGTTGAGAATGCAGAAGCTGCTGTTAATAAAATGCTAGAAGCAGGTGATCTTGTAAAGAATCAAGAGATTACAGTTAATACAACTCGTAATAAGTTCAATGAAATTGCAATAGCTATGAACGATGCGCAACATATGGTTGAGCTTATAGAAAAATCTAGTTTAATTATGGATGCTCAAAAGAATCAAGTTCAAGAGGTCATTGAGAACTTATCAGCGGTTGCTCAAGAAAATGCAGCCTCAACTGAAGAGGCCTCAGCCGCAATTGAGGAGCAAAGTGCTTCTATAGAAGAAATCGCTAACTCAAGTGAAAATTTATCGGAACTTGCAATCACTTTGAGGGCTTTATTAGATAAGTTCCGTGTATAAGTAGTACTGAAGAACGTATTGATTTTATTAGACATATCAAATATAATAGTTGAGAACAGGGGAGCTTATGTAATAGGCTGAGAGGAAGGTGTGACCTTCGACCCATAACCTGATGCGGATAATGCCGCCGTAGGGAGTAAGAGTCTCTTGCTTTTAACGGAGTGTTGCCCTCAGGCGACGCTCTTTTTTTTATATCATTCGAGGAGGCATATTACATGAAACAAAAAAATGCAGTTTTAAAGCTTTCAATCTCTGGGGTACTATGTTCGGTTGCTGTAATGGGTAGTTTCTTTTCATTTCCAGTCTTGGGTAGCAAATGTGCACCAATACAGCACATGGTCAACGTTATATGCGCAGTCTTACTTGGCCCTTGGTACGCCATTGGAACGGCGTTTAGTGCAAGTTTACTTCGCAACATTTTGGGTCTTGGAAGCTTTATGGCATTTCCAGGCAGTATGTTTGGCGCACTTCTCGCTGGACTATTATATGCCAAAACGCAAAAAACGATATTTGCCGTTGCTGGTGAAATGTTCGGAACCGGCATTATAGGGGGCTTAGTTGCTTATCCTGTCTCAATATTACTCATGGGCAATGCGGCAGGATCAATAGCGTTTTATGCCTATGTCATTCCATTTCTCATATCAACGGTTGCAGGTGCATTACTTGCAGGTATGATTGTACTTACGCTTGAAAAACAAAATGGTTTATTGCGCATAAAATCAAAGATGAAGATTTAAATAATCACCATCATTTGACAAATCATTAACGAAAGTGCACTATTAAAAGGTAGCAACATACGAAATGACTAACTATAAATCTAGGAGGGCAAACAATGTTGGAATCAGAAAACGAAACCATACATATTGATGAACAAGTAGAAGTAGAACAAGTAGAAGTAGAATATTCTGCACCAAAGGTGCGTTCACCATGGCGACGTTACTTCGCAAGGATCTTTGACTTTTCCATTTACTCGATTATTTTGGTTATCATTCAAGCGATCTTTCTAAATATCAATATCGTCAATCAAACAGCGATTGAAAATATATTGATTTCATTTTTCACATTTTTATTGATGATCCTTGTTGAACCTTTACTACTCACTTTGTTTGGGACAACGCCAGGTAAGTGGTTGCTAGGTCTTCGTGTTACCGACAATGAAGGTCAAAGATTAACATATATAGACGGGCTAAGCAGGACTGTAACTGTATTTTGGAGAGGCTATGGACTCAATGTGCCAATCTACAATATTGTGCGCCTATGGAGAAGCTACAGCGATTGTAAAGCTGGCGAGACACTTGACTGGGAATGTGACTCAATCGTGCACTTAAAAGATCAAAAAAAATGGCGTATCGTTGCTTATATTGCAGCACACGCCGTATGGTTCGCTATCATTTTCCTCATTTTAAACATAGCGACTATGCCAAAAAACCGTGGCGAAATAACCAAAGCAGAATTTAGTGAAAACTATAATAGATTGGCTGAGTACCTTGATATCGCAACGTCTAGAGCTCTTAATGGAACTGGGCAATGGGTTGCGCGTGAAACAGATGAGTATGAATTCTACCTAGGAGAAGTCGAAGCGCCCATCTATAATTTTACTGAGAATAATGGCTATATGACGGGTCTTTATTTTACTGTCGAACTCAAAAACAGTGAAGGATGGATTACCGGTTATAAAAATGAAATCATCTTATCTGTCTTATCATTTGTTCGTGCTCAACCCGGAAACAGTCTAACTTCAAGAGATGTAACGGAACTAATCAATCAAATCGTCGTGTCGCCTATTGAAGATTTTCAGTTTACGTCACATGGGGTTACTATTTTATGCGATTATGAGTATTCCGGTTATTATGGTGTGACAGATTATGGGACGCTCTTTCCAAATGAAGATGAAGAAGATAGATTTTTTTCAGTCGAATTTAAGATGTATAAGTAATTATGAGTATTAAAACACCTAGCGTTTGCTAGGTGTTTTTTTATGCAAAGCGCATGTAACGCATTGACTAAAATAGCTAAAATGGCTAATATATATTATATAGCGTCATATATTGCATGTATCCACTGCGATTAGAATAAGGAGGTTTCATATGAAAGTTACATCCACAGATATTAAGAATGCTTTTGGGAAATATTTAAGGCTTTGTTCAACTGAACCCGTGTATATCACTAAAAATGGCGAAGTCATCGCAAAATTACTCAATCATACTAAAGAGGATGAAATCATAGAGAACTCAGCCAATCTACGTAAAGTGTTTGATGTAGATGCATCGATGAACAAAATGTATGATTATGAACGCGTGTCTGAAGCCATTGAAACTTATAATCTCAGTAGAGTAAAGATGACTTATGAAGCGTTCAAAAAAATGAATGAAGAGGCGGAGCATCGGTATGAATATATTGATGGAGAAGTCTATATGCTCGGATCCCCCAATGTTTATCATCAAAGAGTAGTTTCAAGACTTCATATCGCAATGGACCAATATCTGAGTGGAAAACCTTGTGATGTATTTGAGTCGCCATTTGATGTGACGTTACTACGTAGAGGCAGTGAAAATTTCACAAACATCGTGCAACCCGATCTACTTGTCATTTGCAACTGGAGAGACGATACGGATAGTAGTGGTCATTATCTTGGCATACCACGCTTACTCGTAGAAGTGCTTTCACCAGGAAACACGCAAAAGGAAATGTTTACTAAGCTCGATCTTTATAGGGACTCGGGCGTTGAAGAATACTGGCTGCTCGATCCACTTAAGGGCAACGCGATCATATATAGATTCGAAAACTATGGCATCGCAGAAACGATGGTTTTCAATGGGAACGATACGTGTACCTCTATGATTTATCCAGGGCTAACGTTTCGCGTGTTAGAATAATTTCCATATGAGGAAATTGCATAATTCCAAATTTATGATATTTCTAATATGAAAACGACGTAAATATGGCATTGTTGCCATGTAAAAATATGCTTTTATAACTTATTAGGTAATTATGCAATTTCCATAAATATTTTATGACAACGTTTAAACTATAAAATAATTTTATAGTTTTCATATTATTCCTTATACTAAGATATAATTTTGTTAGTCTAAATATAAGGAGAAACACAAATGAAAAGCAATTATTCTAAAATTATGATGTTTTCTACAGTTTGTATCGTCATCAATATCGTCTTTGGTACTTTGGTAGGAATATTAAAAATTCCATTGATATTTATGGATACCATGGGCACAATCTTAGCCGCTGCACTTTTTGGACCACTTTGGGGCGCTGTGGTTGGTCTTTTAACCAATGTCATTATTGGGATTACCACCAATCCAGTTGATATTCCATTTGCGCTCGTCAATATGACGATTGGTATTATCGTTGGACTCATCGCTAAAAAAGTTGGATTTGGTTTCAAAACGGCTATTGCAACAGGTTTATTACTTGCAGTCATAGCGCCACTAATTGGTACACCAATCGCTATTTGGATCTATGGTGGACTTACTGGCAGCTCAATGGACTTTTTCTTTGCATGGTTATTAGCATCTGGTGAAAGCATCTTCACTTCGGCGTTTGTGCCACGTATCGCAGGCAATTTAATCGATAAAGTTGCAAGCTGTCTCGTCGCGTATGTCATTATCACGCGTCTGCCAAAGGACTATCTTAAGGGAGCACTTACAAATGTTAAGAAGCAATAAAGTTATACTGGTCAGCCACTGCGTTTTAAACCAAAATGCAGTGGTCAAGCCACTGGCTAGAGATAAAGGTGCCTTTAAAACGATTATTGATCTCATAATGGACAGCGGTTATGGTGTTGTTCAGCTCTCTTGTCCTGAGACTTTGATGTTTGGCATGAACAGGCCACCTATGACAAAGTTAGAGTATGAGACACCTGATTATATAAAACTATGCTCGGATCTTGCAGCGCACGATATGACTCTTGTACAAAGGTTTATATCTGGGAATATAAACGTCGCAGGCATCGTTGGGATTGATCAAAGCCCAACCTGTTCTCAATTCAATGATAAAGGTCATTACATGATGGCGCTAGGTAGATTTGAAGCGATAGAAAATCTACCTAAAATCGATATTCCAGAAACCTATGAAGTAGGCACAAATAGTGCTGAGGCATTCCATGAACAGTTTAAGCTATGGTTGTCTCATCTATAATATGATAAACTCGAGTTATAGTGAGGTGTTTCATGGTAAATTATAAGCAATTGCTTGCGTTTGTAACCGTTGTAGACGAAGGTGGCTTTTCAGCTGCCGCAAAAAAACTGTTTATCACACAACCGGCAGTGAGTTGGCAGATTAAATCTATAGAAAAGGCACTTGATGTCCTTTTAATTGAGCGCAGTGACCGTGACGTCTTGCTTACGCAAGCGGGTGAAATTTTATATCGCAATGCAAAGATTATAATCGATCAATATAAGGTGCTCGACGAAGATATCGATCAGTTTAAGAATAATGAAAATGGAAACTTACGGATTGCAGCCAGTACGATTCCCGGCGAGTATTTACTGCCAAGTCTCATAAAAAAATTCAGAAGCGAACAACCTCATATCAATACAAAAGTCTATATTTCCGATTCAAAAGATGTGATCGATAAGGTTGTGAGCGGATTAGTTTGTATGGGTATCACAGGCATTCGGCCAGTTGAATCAGAACTTGAAAGTGTCGCTTTTGCCGAAGACCGTTTAAAATTAGTCTGTTCAGTAGACTATTCTACTCAAAAGTTAAAAGACTTTAGCTCAATCGCAAAAGAACCTATTATCATGCGAGAGGAAGGCTCTGGCACGCGAACCGTAACATTGGCATTTCTCAAACAAAATGGTTGTCATGTAGATCAGCTCAATAAAAACACCGTTTTTGGATCGACAAAATCAAGTCTTTCAGCTGTTGAAGCAGGCATTGGTATTGGTTGGCTTTCTGAGGCTGCGATTTCAGATGCTGTAAAGCTCAATCACGTTAGAGTCTTAAGCGATACTTACGATATCCCACGTCAACTATATATCGTAACCTACAAGAATAGAACACTTAGCCCGAGTGCGGAAATCTTCAGGTCATTTCTTATCAAATCGAAGACAGTCATTTAATTGACTGTCTTTTTTTACGCCGCGTGGTCTATTAAAACGCCTGCTGTTATAGGTTCAATACTTGAATAATGGGTATTTTATTAATGGCGAAATTTAGGTGAAGAAATCATAGGATTGAAGTATAATAGTGGAGACAAGTGAAAAACACTTCGTCTTGAACTAGATGTCGCTATTGTACAAGTCTAAACCAACGCGTTCAGGCGCTTACCAATTTATCGTACAATAAATCATGGCACCCAGTATAAAGGGTGCCAAAAATTTGAGGTGCTCTATGAGTGAAAGAAAGAAATTAATTGTTATCTTAATCATATTGTTATCCCTAATAATAATAGGCACCGTCGGTTATTCGGCACTTTTAAAGGTAAGTCTTTTGGATGGGCTTTACATGACGATCATTACCATATCGTCTGTAGGCTATAAAGAGGTTGCACCTATGACGGATCTTGCAAAATTGTTTTCAATATTCATCATAATTTTTGGTGTTGGTACTGTAGGTTATGTACTTACAAATTTGCTTTTGTTAATTGTTGAAGGGGATATGAATTACTTTTGGAGGATTAGACGTATGGATGCGACTATCAATAAAATGAATGATCATTATATTTTGTGTGGTGCAGGCGAGACTGGCGAAGTGATTATTAATGAGTTTATCAAAAATAAAAGAGAATTTGTAATCATTGAAAAGGACATGCAAAGGTATCAATTTTATCTTGCTCAAGGTTTAAAAATCTTACACGGTGATGCAACTGAAGAGGCGATCCTTCAGAAGGCGAATATCAAGCGAGCAAAGGGGATAATCAGTGCGCTTCCGAAAGATGTTGACAATGTTTTTGTCGTCCTAACGGCACGCACTTTAAATCGAGACTTATATATAATATCCAGAGCGGTTGATAAACACGCACCAGATAAGCTCAGAAGAGCAGGTGCAAATAAAACAATTTCAGCCAACGAAATTGGTGGTAGACGTATGGCTGCGCAAATGTTAAGGCCTTCTGTTGTATCCTTTCTTGAAGTGGTTACCAGTATAAATGATGAGCAGCTTGACCTACAAGATGTAATTATCGGAAAAAACTCGGAGATGAATGGCAAAGAACTTAAGCATCTGAGAATCCCAGACCGATTTGGATTGGTCGTTATCGCTTCAAAAAAAGCAGGCCAAACCAATATGATTCTCAATCCAAAGTCAGATTTGGTGCTGAACATAGATGATACCATACTCGTTTTAGGCAATAATCAGCAAGTCAATGCACTGAGAAAAATCGCTGATGATACGGGTATAAGAGATTTACGATAAATAATGTTGAGGTGGCCCATGCGTTCTTTAAAAAACTTATCCCGAGTGAGTTTAGTTGTCGTTTTTATTTCTATAGGGTTTGCCATAGTTGCAAATTTTGCTTTTTTAAAACAGATGCGGACCTATATTTTTCAAAGTACAGATATTATTGAGAAAAGTCGGGACGATTTGTATGAAATGGAACTTTCAATACGTGTGCTAAACAATATCGCTGGCGTTGTGCTAAGGGATGGTGAAGCGTCTTTGTCAGAAAGTCAAATTGTTGCGTATCAAGACAATCAGTTAAAATTGGAGACCTCTACAGAGACATTTGAGCAATTCATGATTGATCTAGGGCGCACATATTCAGAAATTGATACTTGGAGCTTTGGTAGACACAAAAATATCATAGGACAACTAAACCAAACACTTGTGAAGATTCAAAATGACCTAGTGTATCACGGCTCGGATTTTTCTCATATGGCGATGACTTTAGACGCTCATGATTCTATGCGAGAGGCTTTTAAAACACTGAATCAATTAAATTTAGATTTAAATGAAACGGCATTGAAGGATATTTCTGTAGTGATTAACATCTTGGTTTTTACTTTAATCCTTATCATTGCTTTCTTAGGAATTGGGATCACTAAATTCGTCAATAAAGATTTGCCGTACATTATGAAAAGCTTATCGCAGATTGAAAGCAATCAATATGATGTCGATAAATTACCGAAATCATCGCCAAAGTTTTCTGAGCAAAAGGCCATTGTAAAATACATTGAAGAAATTATGAGTGAGAGAAAGTTCACAATGGATATTCATGATTTGCTCATCCAGCATTTAGTCGTCGATGACGTTGTTACTGAACTGTTCGAGCTCATTCAAGACAGGATTAATATTGATAGGATTGGCGTCGCTTTTGTTGATTATAACAGAAAGAAAATTATTGCGGAGTTTGGCACTGCACGTTATGAACCCATTTTACTTGGACCAGGATTTGAAATTAATTTTGAGGGAACATCTCTTTCAAGTTTGCTTACAAACCCAGTATCAATCATTAGCGATGACCTCGAACGCGATCTTGTGGATAGACCCAAGAGTGAGTCATTACTTCTTTTAAGACGTGAAGGTATTCAGTCCAATATGATTTTGCCTCTTATTTCGAGTGGTGTCGTATTTGGAATGGTATTTTTAAGTTCTCTTGAAAAGAACCATTTTAAGGAAAAAGAAAAAAAACTAGCTGAGAAAATAATTTATGAAATATCGGGAATATTGAATAAATCATACTTTACAAAAATTGTTCTCAGCAAGTTCACGGCTAGTTTTGCTCAAATCGTTGAGAGTAAGGATACAGATACAGGTGAACATATTGAACGCATGGTACAGTACGCTGTCATCATCGCCAATGGCATAAGAGAAAAAAATAATCCTGAGTATCAAATAACAAAAAAAGAGATCCTAGAAATAGAAAGGAATGCATCCTCCCATGATATTGGGAAAGTAGGCATTCCGGATGAAATCTTAAAAAAACCTGGAAAGTTAACACCTGAAGAGTGGTCGATCATGAAAACACATGTCACTATAGGTGCTGATGTATTTGCTGATTTGAGAAAAGATTTGCGACTATTTGATGAAGATCTTTTTAAAACAGCTGAAGAAATTGTGAGATACCATCATGAAAAATGGGATGGTTCGGGATATCCCTATGGGCTATCAGGTCTTGATATACCTTTATCTGCTAGAATTGTCGCACTATCGGATGTATTTGATGCTGTTAGCTCAAAAAGGATTTATAAAGACGCCTTTGATTTTGAAACGTCTGTTGAAACGATTAAAGAAGGCCGTGGCCAACATTTTGATCCGTTCGTCGTCGATTGCTTTATCGAAAAACTCAATGAAATTCGAGCAGTTTATGATAAAAAGTAATGCGATTATTTCTTTAAAAAAGGAAACTGTCTATTAAAATATAACATCGCTATAGCGTTTAATCCTAAAATAGCACCAAAGAGGAAAAAAATCACATGTAATGCTTCAACTGCATAGAGTATATAGCATTGAATGACGATCCATGTTACGAGAATGCAGCCCATTGCACCACTCAAGTATGGCCACAAAATGTGTTTTTTTAAAGCAAATGTCCCAAGGATAAGGTTTCCAAGTCCTATTACCAACATGAGAAATAAACCTGGTATGAGAAAATTATCAAATGGTCCATTTTTGAGAAGCTCTGTTGATGCGCCCAGAGGTGCATTGGGATTGCTAACAGCGGCATAGCCACCAGCTAGACCGCCAATTCCGATCAGATAGTGTAAACCAATGCTGGTTTTTCTTATGATTTCTCGATTTTTCATAGTCACCTTCCAAAAATTTGCTTTATTAAGTAGAACGTTCATTCAAAATAATCATACACCTTTTTGTTTATTAGTAAAGACATTAAAAATTCAGTTTTAGCACAGTAACATAGAAATTTAAGAGTCTTCTAAGAAAAATCCAAGAGTTAAATGTTATCTTAAGCTATAGAGTGATAATAATTTGACAATATAACTTGAAAGCATATTGATCGCATATGAATGGGAGGCTATTATGGCTAAGTATGAACAATCAGTTGTGGGAGATTTTGATACGATCGTATATGAACTTGATCAGAAGATACTTAATGGTGGCATGTCCATGAACCTTGTGGACGAAAACAGTTATAGTTCGGGTGATGTGCAAGTGCTCGTTCGCGTTTATGATAAGTATTTTATGAGAACTAGTTCGAGAGCGAGCTTGAGCCTTACGATTGTGGATGATGGCAAAACCGTTTATGTATCGGCAATCGGTGCTGGCGGTGGACAAGGTGTTGTGTTTAATTTTACATGGGGTGTTGAGGAGGAACTTGTTGAAATTATTAGCGATTATTTTGAATCAAGAGGTGATATTGAATGAATAATAAACTTAAAAAAATTGGTTTGGTTGTATTAGTAATTATCCTCATTATAGGTGTTGGTTTTACAATATTTATGAAAAAATCCGAGGAAAATTTTGAAGCACTTATGGCAACCTCAATACAAGAAGTAGACTTAACAGTACTTTCAGATGGTTTTTACACAGGCACATACAGCGTATTTCCTATAGATGTAGTAGTTTCCGTAGAAGTCAAAGCACAAAAAATTGTGAATATAACACTTGATAAGCATGTAAATGGACAAGGTAAACCAGCTGAAGTGATTATCGATTCAGTCATTAGTCAACAGTCACTAGATGTTGACACGATTAGTGGTGCGACATACAGCAGTAAAGTCATATTAATAGCAATTGAAAAGGCACTTGTCAAATAATTAAAGCATATTGCGTGCTGCTACAATGGGCCGTCATGAAGGAGATTCTAGAAATGAAAATATCACGTGAATGTATTCATTGTCTTGCTCGACAAGCAGTGGAAATCGCAGAAGAAGCAACAGCCGATAACAAGTTGCAAGAAGCCATCATCAAAAGTTCTTTGAAGGAATTGGCAGAGATGAATTTTGATGAAACTGCTCCAGAAATTGCCTATAAAATGCATCAACACGCAAAACAGATCACGGGAGTATTAGACCCATATGCGACACTCAAAGACCGTTACAACGACATTGCAAACGATCTGTATGAAAGGATTAAAGATGAAAAATGGCTTGAAAATGCCGACGACCCATTTGATATGGCGTGCAGGCTAGCAATCGCAGGCAATATTATCGATTTTTCTGTCGGTCTTGAACTAGAGCCAAAAGATATTCTCCAATCTGTTGAGGATAGTATAAAGTGCGATATCTTTGGTACTGGCTCAACCGCATTACAAGAGGCTATCTCAAAAGCAAAGCATATCATGTACATAGCAGACAATGCCGGAGAGATCATCTTCGATAAATTTCTTCTGGAAAACATGCCAATGGACAAGATAACCTTTGTCGTAAAAGGCGGTCCCATCGTCAACGATGCCACTATGACGGATGCCATAAGCACTGGCGTTGTAGATCTTGTGACGGTTATAGACAATGGCCATTCTGCTCAAGGTACGATTATGAAGGATTGTTCGGAGGCCTTTAGAGCGGCATTTGATAAGTCAGATCTCATCATCAGCAAAGGGCAAGCAAATTTTGAAACTTTGAGCGACATAAAGGACAAAACAATTTTTTACTTGCTTAGAGCGAAGTGTCGTTCAGTCGCAGGGTCGATCGGTTGCAAGCGCATGGATTATGTTTTGACGAAGTATTAGTTATGGAAATTGCAGTTTCCTAAGTATAGTTTTAGAATTAAAAAAACTCAATGCAATTGATGAATGGAGGTAACTTTGTGGATAATTTTGAAGATGATAACGCAGCGAACATTGAACCAACAGAACCAATAGAACAAATGGAATCAACAGCACCAAGAGCATGTCCGAGCTGCCAAACTGTTGCACGATTAGAGGATGAATACTGTTCAAAGTGTGGCACGCGTATTGAGTTTAAACCGAGTTTGATATATGGCGAATATGCACGAGATCAAAAAAAATCAAAAGAAGATGATGCGATTAGTCGTTTTATTGCTGACAATTCTTATTATTATATTGAAAAATTTAAGATCCAAGACATGACAGGCAAAGACACGACTTGGAACTGGCCGGCCTTTTTATTTTCACCTCTATGGTGTTTCTATAGAAAACAATACATATTGGGTGCTGTAGTCATGGTTTCGGTTATGTTATTAAACTACATTGCATGGATTGGCGATTTTCTTCAGTTTGGTATATCCGTGTATATTGGTCTAATGGGCAACTACCATTATCGAGGTTATGTCGAGCATCATATAGAAGTTGCTTCAGAGATGACAGAGGATGAGATGGAAAAATATTATCAAAAAAAAGGCGGAACAAGTTTGTTAGCTGCTTTTGGCATTTTTTTCGCAGTGATTCTTATTATGTATGTTTTAACGGAGGTATTTTAATATGGCGATATTGATAAAGCATGAGACTTCAGGTGTACAGTATGTCCTGATTGGAACTGGATATTCTTATTATAAAGATTCTTTGCCAGGACCTATTGGCGGTGTGCTTTTTCCAAATGTAGAAGAAGGGGAATCTGAGCTGGTAGCGGTATGTGATGCAAGTGGTTTGATTCACTGGTTACCATCTGAGGAGGTACGCGTGCTTTCGATAGATGGGGTTGAAGTTTCAGAATTGCTTAAAGGTAAAAATGATGATTATGATCGCTCTGAAAAGTGTCCTGCTTGCGGTTATCCAGTAACTGCAAAGATGGTTAATTGCCCATCGTGTGAGCTTAGATTAAATAGTGACGAAGAGGATGATAGATATTGATTCAAAAACTGCCACAATATTGCCTCTAAAATTCGTTGAAATGGTTTGCTTTTCTATCCGATGAGTCTTATGATACAAAAAAACCGGATATGGGAAGGAGGCAAATATGAGAATCTCGAGCAATTATCAAAGTTACAATACGAATAATGTGAATACAACCACAGCTAGTTCAGCTGAAACGACAAGTCTCTTAAGCAATCTTCAAAATGTTAGTGCACTTTTTAGTGGCGCTAGCGTAAGTTCTGATAGTACATCATCAACCTCTGTTGATGATATCATGTCTCAGATGACGAACGATCCTCGTGTGCAAATGATGCGCATGAAGATAAACAGCTCTGAAGAAGGCACTCAAGTGGATATGGAAAAGATGAAGACTGTGATGAATACCCTTGCAAATGCTGATCTCGAAAGTATGAGTTTGGAAGAAAAACAGGCATTGCTTGAAGATGTAGAGACAACTATGGATGCGATTCATGGTAAAAGAGAAGATGCTGTCGCCGTTTCAGATTTATCTGAAGAAGCATTAACATCTACATTACAAGATATGCAGTCACATGCAATGAAAGGTCCGGGTGGCCCAGGCGGCCCGAGTGGTCCACCACCGAGTGGTTCACCACCTAGTGGTGTGAGTGGCGTTAATTCTTCAAGCAGCACCAGTGAAGAAGAAACTGCCTTAACGACACTTGAAGCCTTACTGGAGGCGATTGCTGAGGATGAGGAAGCAGAAGAGGCTGATGGCGAAACAAGCGAATCAAAAGCGCTTCAAGAGCAGACGTTTAAAAACGCTATCGAACAGTATTTTAAAAATCAAAATTGGGACACCACCGATTTAAAAGCGATTTTTGAAGCTTAAAGAGTTTTCAATAAGGTACGTAAAAAGGGGCAGCTTCAAATCTATTTTAGATTAGGAGCTGCCCCTTTTAGCCTGATATGCATGTATTATTATCCGCGTATTATGAACCCAAAACCTCTAATGGTATCAATTGTCATAGTTGCGTTACGTAACTTGAGTTTATGACGCAAGCGTTTTACGGTGTCGTCAGTTGCTCGTGTTTCTATATGACAGGGAAGTTGCCAGATCACTTTAAGCAGTTCTTGACGGCTGATTGCAATATTAGTATGTTCAACTAAGTAAGCCAAGACCTTAAATTCTAAGCGCGTGAGTCCTATGTCGACACCGTCTATTTGTGCACTTTGTGCGGCTTGATTGATTATTAGGTTTGCATTATTTTGGGGTTCAGATCGCATGGTATCACTCCTACTTAGTTTGCATAAACATCTTTATGCTGGTTTATTTATAATTAATGTAGCCACTAATTTTACTATATCAATACAACCTTAAATGAACCTTAATAATTGTTATATTAATGGCTATTATATAGCAGTTTAAACTAAAAAGAGGGTACAAATAGGATAATTGACGCAATGCAGAACCGATTATTGATTGAGGAGGTTTACGATGGCAGAACTTAAGACCAAACAAAATGATGCTGACGTCATAGAATTTATCAATACATTTGCCGAAAGTGAGCAGAGAAAGAAAGACAGCTTTGAGCTGCTCAAGATTATGCAGGAATTCACAGGTTATGAACCGAAAATGTGGGGGCCAACGATGATTGGCTTTGGAAGCTATCACTATAAGTCAGAGCGCAGTACACAAGAAGGTGATTGGATGCTTGTCGGTTTTTCACCTCGCAAGGCGGCGATTTCACTTTATGTATATACCGGTAGCCCAAAACATGAACATTTACTTAAAGATCTTGGAAAATTTAAAATGGGTAAAGCGTGTATCTATATCAACAAGTTGTCAGATATCAATATAGATGCACTCAAGAGATTAATGCGCGCAACGATCGATATGTTGGAAAAGAAGGTGTGAGTTATGAGAAAAATAATCTTAGATTTGGCAGTTACGCTTGATGGATTCATTGAAGGTCTTAATGGTGAGGTGGATTGGTGCATCATGGACCCTGATATGGGATTTGACGACTTTTTAAATAGTGTCGACACGATTCTTTATGGTAGAAAATCATATGAAAAGTGGGGTCAATACACCCCAGATATAAATGCATCTGAAGCGGAACGGGACTTGTGGGCTTTAGTGCACAGCAAAAATAAAATTATCTTTTCCAAATCATTAAAGGACGTGGAGCTAGGTGTGATTTTGATTAAAGACAATATTTTTGATGAAATGAACACGTTGAAAAAGGAGCAAGGTAAAAACTTGTGGCTTTATGGCGGAGCAAGTCTTATAACGAGTTTTATCGAACTGGGTCTTATCGATGAATACAGACTTTCAGTTCATCCTGTTGTGCTCGGCGCTGGTAAACCATTGTTTACGGATGTCAAACAGAGAATCAATCTTGAACTCATTGAAAATAAGCGTTTTTCATCGGGTGTCGTCCAGCTACGGTACCAAAAACCCCCAATAAAAATCACCACTATCAAGTTGAGTCAGCCTGCAATTAGAGCATTGCACGGCGAAGGTATTGAAAATCTTGAACAGCTCAACCAATACACTGAGAAAGATTTGCTGTCGTTACACGGCTTTGGGAAAAATGGGTTAGAGATATTAAAGGTTGTAATGGCAGAGCAAGGGATTTTTCTAAAAAAATAATTTCGTTAAAAGTTTTATAAAATATAATTGCATACAATTTAAAATGATGTATAATATAATTGTAGTTAAAAAATAATAAAGTGAGGTTATTAAATGGCGAGTGTTGAAGTAAACAAAATTGCTCCAGATTTTACACTTTTAGATTTAAACGGCGTCCCATTTCAGTTGTCGACCTTTAAGGGTGACAAAAATGTGCTTTTAGTTTTAAATCGAGGCTTTGTTTGACCGTTTTGCCAACGGCATATGATGCAGTTGCATCAAGATATGGAAGCATTTAGTTCGCGTGATACAATCATCGTAACTATAGGACCAGAGAACGCGGAAGCGTTTAAAAAGTTTTGGGCTAAAAACCAATATACGTATTATGGCTTGCCAGACGAGAACCATACAGTATTAAAAATGTATGGCCAACAAGTCAAGCTGTTTAAGTTCGGACGTATGCCCGCTCAGATGCTCATAGACAAAAGTGGTATATTACGCTATGTTCATTTTGGACATGACATGAAAGATATCCCAAGTAACGAAGAAATTCTTGGACTGATCGATTCGCTATAAAAACAGCATTTAGTCCTTATCATCAATGAGAGGAGTCAATCTGGATGCTTTCAAAGAAGAAGTGAGTGAATTACTCGATTTCCTTTATTAGCTTTTCAATCCACTCAATAGCATACCCATGTGTGTCGATACCATATTGAAGGACTTTCTTTTGATAGTGAAAGATGTCTTGATAGGACTGTGGTATGTCGAGATTTTCTAAAACAATTGAAGTTTCATCTAAGTTTTTTTTGGAAGCAACAACACCTTGATACATGCCCTCTAAGAGGGCTTTTTTTTGTACTTGATTCTCTATTAGTCCGAGAAAATAGAGGCGTGACATAAAGCTCACTTCTAGATTTTTAGGATCTAAAGGCTCATGCATCCAACTAAAAAAAGTGTTTTGGCCTTTTTCTGTGATGGTGAGTATTTTTTTTGCTCGGCCATTTTCTACTGTATCTTCTTGCTGAACGAGATTTTTTTCCATAAGGCGTTTGATGGCACTATTGATGCTACCAAGGCTTGGACTAAAGAATAAAGAGATGCCTTGCTCAAACGACTTGTTGAGCGAATAAAGCGTTGATGGTTGTATGATCAATAATCCTAAAATGACGTATTCCATTTTTGGCTCCTTTATGTTACTATTAGATATATTACTCGAAGTAATATTACTGTGAGGTGTATATATTCTATTGTAGCTTTATGAAGGAGGAATAGCAATGTTAAAAAATATTGCATGGATATTAGGTATCTTGATAATAGTCGTCATCGTAGGTGTAGGGTTTTTGATGATTCAATCACAAAAACCGCTTACGAAAGATCAGGTAAACACACATTTCACTAGATATTTTAATAAGATCAGTCAGTCAACTAATGATTACTCAGGTGTTCAGGCACTGGTTTATTCACCAAAGCTTGGAATAGACTGGCGTTTTGCGGATGGGACTTCTAAAAGGGCAGGGACATTAACGATAGACCAACCTTTTCACGTAGCAAGTGTTGGCAAGCTTTTTACGGCTACGATTTTATATCAGCTTGCCGAAGAGGAGAAAATTGACCTGAATGCCCCAATTGTTAACGTCATTGATAGAGAAAAGCTAGCTAATCTATTTGTATATGGTGGCGTTGACTACAGCGACAAGGTAACCTTTAGGCAACTGATATCACACACTTCGGGGATTTCCGACTATTTTGGTGGACCTGTGTTATCTGGTGAGAAGATGCAGAATCTTTTGGTAGCGCAAAGCGACAAAGTATGGCAGCCGCAAGAGTTGCTCGATTTTTCAATCGATCATCAAGAAGCTGTGTTTGCATCTGGCACAGGTTATTTATATTCGGATACTGGATATGTCTT
Organism: Acidaminobacteraceae bacterium; assembly: GCA_041741755.1. GTDB lineage: Bacteria > Bacillota > Clostridia > Peptostreptococcales > Acidaminobacteraceae > Fusibacter_C. The sequence goes on from JBGSJR010000017.1 coordinate 23,243, forward strand.
ATTGGGATTACTGATAGAATTAATTGAAGGTAAGTCGTTCGAGACAGTCTTAGAAGAAAGATTTTTCAAACCTCTTCAGATGACAGACTCGTATATGACGATGCGATCAAGCCCTTTGTCAGGTGAGGTTAAACCGATTGCAGATTTATGGTTGAATGGAGTTGAATTTGGCGACAAAAAAGCCCTTTCTGTCGACTGGGCAGGTGGCGGTGTGATATCGACATTGGATGATTTAAAGAAATTCAGTGTTGCCTTGCATAACGGCTCACTAATCTCTGAAGCTTCTCAAAACATGATGTTCTCTGATGGCAATCAATTTGAACAAGGTATCTACACGGGCGACGGTGGCATGACCGTGCGATTTAAGAAGTTCTTCCCATTGCTCGATTTGCCTTTGGTAAGAGGGCACATCGGCATACTATCAACTCATGTGTTTTATGATCCAACGACGGATACACATATCGTCCTTAATTTTGGTTCTACAAGTAAGATGGTACCGAGCTTTAAAGCCTTAATCGATATTGTCTCAGTTTTAAAGCGCGTTCAACCATAAACTCAAAAGACCAACTTTGAATAATCAAAGTTGGTCTCTATTTTTATTTACAGGCCAACTTCAAATACCAACTTTAGTACCTACTAGTGGCTTTTTTAACGTGTTACTATGAAATTAATCAAAGGCTTTAAAACTGAATCGTAAGGAGGGTTATTATGAAAGCAGCAGTATGTGAAGGCTATGGTGCACCTGAAAAAATCAAAGTGATGGATGTCCCTATCCCAGTCGTAAAGAAGGGCGAAGTGCTCATAAAAGTGATGGCGAGTTCTGTGAACTCTGGCGATGTCAGAGTGAGAGGTTTAATTGCAAACCCAGCTACTAGAATTGCATTAAGAGTTGTACTTGGTATATCCAAACCAAGAAAGCCCATCTTAGGCGCAGCACTAGCGGGTGAGATTGTAGAAATCGGTGAATGCGTCACGCAGTTTAGAATCGGAGATGGGGTATTTGCTATGACGGGTTTTCATTTTGGTGGACACGCCCAATATGCCATACTCAGTGAAAAAGGGTGTATAGGGCGAAAGCCTACATCAGCTTCTTACGAAGAAGCTGCGGCGTTACCTTTTGGAGGCACAACAGCCATTCATTTTCTACAAAAGGCAGGCATAAAAAGAGGACAAGACGTTATGATCTATGGCGCATCTGGAGCAGTGGGGTCATCGGCGGTACAAGTTGCCAAGTATCTAGGTACCAATGTCACGGCAGTATGCAGTGGTCGTCATATGGAAAAAGTCTATACAATCGGCGCAGATTCCGTAATCGATTATAAAAAGCAAAACTATAAAAGTCAAACAAAGCAATACGATCTGATCTTTGATGCGGTTGGGAAGATTAAAAAGAGTGATGTCGAAACGCTGCTTAAACCAAATGGTAAATTCACTTCAGTAGCTGGTCATGGCGTAGCTTCAGAAAAAAAAGAATTCTTGGATTTGTTAGTGGAAATGTATGAAGCAGGGCAGTTAAATGCAGTGATTGATTGCACGTTTACACTAGACGAAATCGTAGCGGCACATCGCTATGTTGATCTAGGTTCTAAGACTGGTAATGTATCGGTTGTTATATCTCATGATTAATTATGGAAGTAGGCGTCGTCATCACACCGAGCTTCTTGGTCATAGCAGCAGTTCTGCTTGAAGTAAACGTCGCGATGATTCTCGTATCAAGGTTCACAAAGTTTAAAATCAATCGTCTACTAAACAGATTTGCACCACTAATCGTCATAGCCTTTATTATAGGTGGCGGTTCTTTGGCACCGCACTACATCTTCTTTGCTATGACAGAAGTGATCGCCCTTATTGCGATTATGATGACCGCTTGGACATGGAAGGAAAACTAAGACGGTGATGCTTAGTAGGGTTAAAACGTGGGTATACGGATAGAAATTTCAATTTATTTAATCAATTAAAACGCATAACTCCTGGAGGCTTTATGACGCTATCTATTATGCCCACCAAATTACAAAAGCCACAGCTTCCTAAGGATGTGGTCGTAAAATTTGAAGAAACGCTGCTGCTTTCAGCAGCGAGAATCAATATCGTCTGCGCACAAGCAGGCTCGGGTAAATCGACGATTGTCAGTCACTGGCTATCTCAACAGGATTCACCTTATGTTTGGTATGCACTGGATGCATGGGACAATGAGCTCTCACAGTTTTTAACGTACCTTTCAGAGGGCTTTAAAACGATCGATGCATCTGTATCAGAACAAATGAGGCAGCTACTTAGTGCCCGTCAATCCATCGGAGATGAAGCGCTCATCAAAACGTATACAACGCTTCTCCACGCAATAACGCAGTCGTTTGTCCTAGTACTGGATGATTACCACGCCATTCAAGACGAAAGGATACATCAGTTGATGCAGACGTTGATCAATCATTTTCCACCTGAGATGCATCTATGTATCATTTCGAGAGAAGATCCGCCTTTTTCTTTAGCGAAACTTAGGTCACAGCGCATGCTTACGACACTCCGTATGTCAAACCTAAGGTTTACACTTGACGAAACAGAAGCATTTTTTGCAACCAACATCAAACAGTCTTTAACTAAAAATCAGCTGGACTATCTATTCGGACGAACGGAAGGTTGGATTGCTGGTTTACAGTTGACTGCACTATCACTGCAAGGCGTTGAGGATATCGATGGATTTATCGCTGATTTTAGCGAGAGCCATTATTATATTATGGATTATTTACTCGAAGAGGTGCTAGATCGTCATTCAGAAGCTATGCGTCAATTTCTACTCAAATCATCAATATTTGAATACTTTTCGTCAGAGCTCTGCGATGACGTCCTATCTCTGCAACCAGGTGAGGGGCAAAAATGTATTGAGTTTCTGCTCAAAACAAACAGTTTTTTGATAGCGTCAAATATCAATCATGAGAATGGCTGGTTCAGGTACCACCATTTATTTAGAGAACTTTTGAGAAGTCGGCTTAGTCTTTTGGAGCATGATGAAATCAGTAAAATAACGCTCAAAGCGGGCAAGTGGTTTGAACGTCGAGAGAGACATCAGGAAGCCATCGATCATTATTTAAAAGGTGGCCACGATGACCTTGCAGCCGCACTGATCGAAGTCAAGTGGGATGTCATGGATATGGAACTTAGATCCTCTAGTTGGCTGGATATGGCGAAGCGCTTGCCTGAGACGTTAATCAAGCGAAGTCCTGTATTATCAATGGGTATCGGTTGGGCAATTCTTGACAGAGGTGACATTGAGACGTGCGAGCCTTGGTTTGAATGGGCTCAGAAGCTATACGACCAGTGGCAAGATGAGACCTCTAGAGAAACTATTTTGGTGAACGACCTTGAAGCCTTTGAGCAACTTCCAGTGTCGCTGATGAGTGCAAAAGCTTATCTTGCAGCGGTGAAAGGCGACTATGGTCAACTTTTAGAGGATACGCAGGCACTACGTATCCTGGCAGAAAAACATGTCAATAAGAAGCTTTGGATCATCGACACCTTTGTCGCAACAGTACACTGGGGTAGAGGCGAACTCGACGAGGCGATCTATCATATGATGCAGGTGAAGAATGGCGAACGCGGTCAAATTAACCCGCTTATGGAAAACTCCATGGTTTGGGTTCTTGCGGAACTCTTTATTCAAAAGGGTGAATTAACCCAAGCGAAGTTGTTACTAGAGAAGGCAATCAGTGACATACAAAGGGATGGCGTCGTCCCTGTCGTGATGGCGACTTATTATCTGTATTTGGGCATGATCGCCATGTACAGGGGTGAAATTGATCAAGCGTATCAGTGGCTTGATACCAGCAAAACGTATGGTCACCGGTTTGAGTTCATGGACTGGCGCTACAAGTATTATACGTTGAAGGCAAGGCTTTACATTTTGGAAGGGTCTTGGGACTTAGCGAGAACGTATATTTTAGAGGGTCTAAATAGCGATTATAAAAACCCGATTCCAGAAAGTTTCACCACTCAAGATATGGATTTTTTGTTAAGCCTAAAAATGGAAGCCGATATCAATGCTCTCATGCATCGCATAGACGAAGCACTTATCGCACTTGAACCCTTTTCAGAGGATGAACCAGCGTATACCAGCGAGATGCAGTGGAAACTCATCTTTAGATATGCACCGATCAATCAATACGCCTCGAAACTTGAACCTATTTGCAAAATTTTACTTGAACGAGCAAAGAGCCAAAAACGTTGGCTTCACGCCCTAGAATATACACTCTTGATGACCCGATTTACAAAAAGTGAAGCCGCAAAACAAATATTACACCAATCAGCGAGAAAGTTGGCTGACAAAGAAGGTATTAAATTGCCATTTATGGAGTATGCTGAAATGCCAACGGTTTCACCTAAGGGGCATGCCAATAAAATGCTACAAGAACCTTTAACTGCTCGAGAGTTAGAAATATTAGAATTAATCGAAAAGGGTTTTTCTAATCAAGAAATTGCAGAATCACTTTTTATTGCATTAAGCACCGTAAAGAGCTATAACAACAGTTTGTTTGGCAAGCTTGAAGTGAAGCGGCGCACTGAAGCCATCGCGAAAGCCAAGACGATAGGACTCTTATAAGTGAAGAAGAAGGGGGCGACATATGTATTATGAGATAATCATAAAGGGCTATATTAAAGATCATTATTTCGAAGCGCTTGAGATGACCCAACTAGAGGATTTCACCACTAAACTGAGCGGTGTGTTTGAAGATCAAGCGGCACTTTATGGCGTACTACGTCGCATCCAGGATTTGGGGATTGAACTTATCGCTGTGAATCCCGTGATAAGTGGTCTTAACCTATAGAACGTAAGGCGACAAAATCTTGGAAGTGGCTATTTGCTCATGGTATACTTAAAGTACCATAGAAATTATAAGGAGGTCCACTTTTGAATAGGTTTGTCTATTATACGCAACTTATGCTGATAATGTCCATATTTTGGATCATCTTATTTGAGGCTACAACAGTCGGCGTTTTACTATCTGCGCCATTGATAGCGGCAGTTTCTATTATTTTAAGCGAGAAATTTTTGCTTAAAGAGTCCTATTATACACTCTATCCATTTAATGTACTGCGTTTAATGCGCTTTACATTTTTTCTGTTTTTTGAAATATTTAAGTCGGGGCTTTCCATAATCCCAGCGATAGTATCAGGAAAATCCAATCCAACTTTCGTGGAAATCTACACAGAACTCGATCGCAATATGGACCTTATCGTGTTATCTAACTCAATAACGCTTACACCTGGAACGATTACAGTTGATCTTGAAGGTCAAAGACTTGTCGTTTTATGGATGAACCCACTTACGGACAACACGACAAAAGCGGGTTCACTAATCAAGGGCAAACTCGAAAAAATCATCAAGGAGGGCTTATGAATCTGGCTATTGGCATCCTAATCGCATTAACCTCACTAAGCTTAATTAGAGTCATCATCGGCCCAACTATATGGGATCGTTTGCTAGGCCTTAACCTCATAACCTCAAAAATCATCATGTTTCTCGTCGTGCTAGCGTTTGTGCTTGATAAGACTTACATTTTAGATTTTGCGATTATTTATGCGCTCTTAGGTTTTATTGGTATCATGTTTATTGCGATTAATGTACAGAGAAAGGGGAAACTATGAGTATAGGGACGATTATTATATTTATTGGCTTAATTTTTGTGACATTTGGAATCGTCGGTCTGTTTAGATTTGATAATTTTTATACGCGTGCTTTGACAGCTTCAAAAGTTGACACTGTAGGTTATATCACCATATTAATCGGTGTCATGATTAAGAGCGGCTTCACTTTTTTATCACTCAAAGTAGGTGTGTTACTCGTCATAACGTTGATTATCAATCCTTTGACAACGCATATGATTACGCGATCAGCCTATGTCAGTGGCTATACAATCAAGAAGGAGCAGTCATGAAAGAAGTTTTTTTAGTTCTGTTGATTCCAATTGCACTATATGCGATCCAAACGCGAAAACTCCGAAATGCAGTTGTGGCTTTATGTGCCTTTTCACTGTTTGCTTCTGTTAGTTATTTATTGTTTAATGCGCCAGATGTCGCAATCGCAGAAGCCGTTATTGGAACGACATTATCAACAATCCTATATCTTGTGGCTCTTCAAAAATATAAAGTTTTCACGGTCTATTTTATGCTTGAAGGGGAAGCTTTATCTGATGCTGCTTATTTTCAACGCGCAAAAGATCAGATGACTATGGCACTTGAGAAATTTTGTGCCAAACAAGAGTTAGAACTGCTTATATTTTACTCGGCAGATACATTGGCGCATATAGCAAAAAAACATGCATTCTCTATTATAATAAACGAAACGGAGACCCATCACGAAATTTATGGCCATTCTGAAAATTTAAAGCTCACGGCATTGACAGAATTTTTGACGAACGAAGAAATTTTACATAGGATCCATATTCTAAAAGAGGTGACCTATGAGACGTAAATGGCTTGCAGTCTTTATTGGCGTCATTGGGGCAGTGGTATTGTTTTTAACATTAAACCAACCACTCGCTTTGAAGAGTGACGTTGCCGAGTATTATATACTAAATGCACATGAAAAAATAAGTGCACCAAATGTAGTAACAGCCATCTATTTATACTTCAGGTACTATGACACATTATTTGAAACGCTCGTATTACTATTTAGCATTATAGGTATTATTACTTTGTCAATTCATGAAGGAGAAGATCACGATGACTGAATATTCTAAGTTGGTCTCAAGATCCTTAGGGGTCTTATTTCCTGTAATTCTCGTATTTGGAATGTATATCATAGTAAATGGACACGTCTCTCCGGGTGGCGGGTTTCAAGGTGGCGCGCTCATAATGGCGGTCTATATTTGCAAGTATATTATCAATCCATTGGATACAGTTTCTCTTCTTAAACTGCAATCTTTAGAAAAATTAATTCTGATTCTTATATTTGCTTTTGCTTTAGGTTTTCTTGCAACATGGATGAATATCTCATTTCCAAGTTTGAACATACCCTATTTGATACTTATGAACTTATTGATCGGCATCAAAGTTGCTTGTGGACTAACGATAATTTTTTATAGATTTATTTTGTATGAGGTGGTCAATGATTGAAACCTACATTTCAGGAGAAACAATCAGCTTGATTCTTTTTTTTATTGGCATATATGGTATCTGTTCACGTCGTAATATCATCAAAACGATCATCGCGCTCAGCATAATGCAAGCGTCTATCGTTCTATTCTTTGTTTCAATAAGTGATGAAGCAACAAATGCACCTATAGGTACGGCGTCGTTTTTAAAGCAGAACATAGAAACACTTGCAGACCCAATTCCTCAGGCATTGATGATAACGGCAATCGTTATAGGGATCTCAGTTACTGCCCTCTGTTTAACGATGTTTATCTCACTCTTTCATAAGTATGGCACGACCAATTGGACAAAAGTTAAACGCAAGAGAGGTGATCATCAATGAGTTCCTTACTATTGCTCGTTTTATTGCCTTTCTTTGCAGGTATTTTATACTATATCACTGGACATGCACTAGCAAGGCGGCTGTGTCTGATGATGCCAGCCATATTACTCATTTATGCTATTTATCATCGCTTGAGTGGCTCTTTTCCAATAGATATGTTGTTGTTAAATGAAAAGATGCCTTATGGGATGTCACTTAGGATGGATGCCTTGTCATTAAGTTTGATTATGTTAAGTAGTGTTGTTTTCTTCATGACCACACTTTATGCGTTTCATAAACCCTATTTTACAAAGACATTTTTGTTCGTTTTTCTCAGTCTTGAGGGCTTAATAAACGGAATTTTTCTCTCGACAGATCTTTTTAATTTATATGTTCTTATAGAACTCTCAACCGTATTGGTCACGATATTAATCATGGCTAAAAAAGAAAATCGTTCTATCTATGATGGTTTAATCTACCTCATGACGAACCTCGTTGCTATGGCTTTCTTTTTACTCGGAATAGGATATTGCTACAAACTATTTGGCGTATTGGACTTAGATAGTTTGAAATTGGCAATAGATGCCGTTCAAGATCCAAAAGTACTGATTTTGCCTTTTGCTTTTCTCATGACGGGTATCTCTTTAAAAGCTGCGCTTATGCCACTATTTGGCTGGTTGCCAAGAGCCCATGCCGCACCAAGTGCGCCATCAATAATTTCTGCGATACTTTCTGGAATATTTGTAAAAACGGGTATATATTTATTGATTCGACTTCAGTGGTTATTTGGCGGTCAGTTAGATCTCATGCCATTGTTCTTATTTTTAGGGTATGCAACAGCTATTTTTGGCTTTATCTTTGCAATGGCACAAAAAGATATAAAACTCGTTTTGGCTTATCATACGATTTCTCAAATGGGACTTATTGTGATTGGATTGGGTTATAATACGGAACTTTCTCGATTTGGTGCCTATTATCACATCTTGAGTCATGGTCTATTCAAGCCGCTACTATTTTTGATCTCCGGGTTGCTCATTGAACATTATCATACGCGTAATATTACAAACATGCACAACTTATGGCGTGTTTCACGTAAATTATCAATCCTTCTAATTGTTGCAGTTTTAAGTATCACAGGTGCACCTTTTTTTAGCGGTTCGGTATCAAAAGCGTTGATTGGATACTCTGCGCCAACATTTGCCATGGATTTGATCAGTATTGGTACGATGTTGTCTTTTGTAAAGTTTTTAAAGGTGATTATTCCAAATACATCTAATACACCGATAATTACTAGTGGACCATTTATCATAACAAAAATGCAATGGGTATCGTTGACTGTACTAGCAGTATTATGTAGCATACTAGGATCTTATGAAACTGTCGTTTCGAATCTCGCCTTTTTACAACCTTTTCCCTTACAAGCGTTTGATCCACTGACAAAACTGTTACGCTACTTGATCGTGTTTTCAGTGTGCATGCTCATGTATAGTCGTGTCATATCAAATAATAATTGGCTTGCAAAACTAAGACATGTCGATTTGTCATTTAATGCAATGAATATAGCACTGGTCACTTATTTTGCGGGAACCATGCTCTATTTATTCGTATGAAATTGTGATTTGGGTGTTATGATTATGCGTGAAAATAGGCAATTAGGGTATCAATATAGCAAGTGATAATTGTTATCATTTAAACAAATGCTGAGTTGTTACCGGAGGTTCGTTATGAAAAACAAACAAATATCGATACTGTTGATCGTACTATTACTGAGTTTCTCTTTAATCTCATTTGGAGCAGATGCCATGATGAAGATTCAAGCCACAATGGCGGGGGATATGAAATTCCTTGTAGATGGTCAAAGCTGGTCACCAAAGGATGTTGATGGTTCCACATTAACACCACTACTTTATAATGGCAGAACTTATATCCCAGTAAAAGCTTTACTTGAAGAGAAGGGCGTTACAATTGGTTATGAAGCGGACACAAAAACGGTACTAATTGATTATTCTACGTTTAAAAGAATTGATAAATCGTCTCCAGTTTTGATTGAAGATGTGGTCATGGGAACTGGTGCAGGTGCTGGAAAGGCCACTTTCAAAGAGTTTACGGTCACCCGCAACAGCAATTTAAGTGCAAGTACTTTTCCGCGTGAACTCGTATATAGCTTTGATTTAGCGGATGATGCAGTCATTATGGTCGATGGAAAACCTGTTGACATGACTCTTGCAGATCTTGCTAAGTCCCAAACTAAATGGGCAATGGGAGACATGATAAAATTTGGTCATGACACCGCATTGGGTGATACGATTCGTACAGTTGAACTCACGACAACTTCAGGTGTTGATCAAGGTGACTCACTCGCGTCAAAAGTTACTATAACTATTGAAATATCTGGACCGCCATGGAAGATCAAAATTACAATAAGATTTTAGTCGTTTGACCCATTAAATGCATATGAATAGTGACAAAAAATTTGGCCCTAGGTTTTAGTTAACCTTGGGCCAATACTAGTGGTGGGTGTGGAGAATTATAAGGTCATATGAGCATCAGTGCCCATATATGAGAAAGGTAAGCAATCAACATGCCGATTAGTACATCTGTTGGGTAGTGATACCCAAGTATGATTCTAGACATACCGACGATAAACGCGATAAACATGAGTGGAAAAAATAGTGAAGACATGCCGCTTGCATAGGATAAAGCAATTGTGAAGGCACATGCTGTATGGCCTGATGGAAAGGAATACGCGCATGTTGGGGGCTGTGTAACATTGGCGATAGAGAGGCTCTTGTAAGGTCTTGGTCGATTGACGATGCGTTTGATGGTTTGTACGATTATTTGTGAAATTATGAGTGTGATTAGCATCTCCATACCAATGGGAATCTGATAAGTATAGTCTAGAAAGAGGGCTAACAGTGTGGCAAATATCGCAGTTGCCGTAGCCCCTAAATGGGTCACCACATGCATGATACGAGCGATAGCATTGCTTTTAGAGACTGCATTAAGTGTAAGGTAAAGCTGTTTATCATTTACTAATAGACGTTCAATCATCGCACTCATAGAGCCTCCTAATTACATAGCGTTCTCAGCGATTTTCGCGAGTGGACTTCTTTCAACCTGTTTTAAAGTAACATGACCAGTTAATGTATAGGGTTTCATTTTTTCAATCGTATAAACGAGACCGTTTGATTTTGAGTCGACCAAGATGTTATCTATCTGATTGTCACTTGGATCACCAAGGAAGACAAATTTAGACCCAGAACCAGCACGTGTTAGCATCAGTTTTGCCAAATGCGGCGTGATTTCTTGTGCTTCGTCGACGATGACGAGTGCGTCAGATAGTGTACGGCCTCGCATGTAAGTAAAGGTTTTCGTCTCGATAATACCAAATTTGCGATACTGCTCGATAAAATCTTCAACGCTAAAGTCAGGTTTTTCAGGAAATATCATGTGCCTACTTTTGCCTGAGGTTTCACGTTGTTTTTTTATGACCTTTTGATCGACTAGGTTTTCTATAGCGTCATAGAAACTGCCCATCCAAGGTCTTAGCTTTTCTTCTTCTGTACCTGGTAGAAATCCAATGTCATTGCCAGCTGGGACGACTGGTCTTACAAATACGACTTTTCTATAAACGCCTTGTTCTATGACTTTCTGAAGGGCAAAGGCAGTAGCAAGAATTGTCTTTCCTGAACCTGCACCACCAGATAGCGTCACAAAATGGATGTCTGGATTCATCAGTAACTCATAAGCCATTTTTTGTTCTCTATTAATAGGTAACAAACCCCAAGAGGCTTCATTTTGGTATTTTAGCGGTACTATTTTTTCGCCGTCATATCTTGCGATGATTTCATGACCCTCTCGATCTAAACTTCGGATGTGCACGAATTCATTTGGAAACAGCTTGCCTTGCAATAATTCTGGAAGGATTAAACCACTTGAGTAGACAGCGTCAATTTCCCTGCTATAGAGCATGACATCCTGGTACCCTTTGTATAGGTCATCTGTTTCAATCTTATCGTTTTGATAATCCTGAATTTCTAAACCGATTGCATCCCCTTTTATCGCCATATATAAATCTTTGGTGACTAAAATGGTAGGGACGGGCGCATATTCTTGTTGAAGTTTTTTGGCAACGGCTAAAATTTTAGTATCGTTCTTTGATATATCTAACCCATCGGGTAGATTTAAGACATCCATATGATTGAGTTCGATGCGCAATGTACCACCTGACTCTAGCATAACCCCTTCAGAGAGACTGCCGTGTTTTCTGATACTACTGAGCTCACGTGCAGCACTTCTGGCGTGATAACCGACGATGCCGTCTCTTTTTTTTAAATGGTCCAACTCTTCAATGCAGATAATCGGAATAATGATGTGGTTGTCGTCAAATTTGTAGAAGCAAAAGGGATCGTGAATCATGACATTGGTATCGATAATATAGTTCTTTATCATACATGCCTCCTTAGGATGATTTGCTATCTAAGCACAGTTTAAGCCCTATGTGTTTGAGTGGTATTATCAACAGATTAAATCTGTGTAAAAATCTGGATATCAAAGGTTCGAAAACAATCTTTGATTTTTCATCATCATTTGATATAATAGTGGTGTTGAAATATATTTTACAAATACATTTACCAATAGTTTGAGAGGGGTTGATTATTATGGCATATTTAAATACGGTGATATTAAGCTAATTAAATAGTGTTATTAAGCAACCTACTTGTAAACTGTAGCCACAAAAAAACAGAACTTGCTAATAGGCAAGTTTTTTTGTGCAAAAAATTGGAGGAAATGTATGTTGGATTTAAAAGAATATGGTTGGCAAGATGACTTTATAGTGGGCATTTCACCTAATTTAATACCTGCAAGGGTTTTAGAAAGTCATCGTGAAATATATATTGTTGTTTGCGTTAATGGTGAGATAACAGCAAGGTTAAAGGGCTCCTTTTATAAAACTTTAGGAGATGATCAGTGTGTACCTGTAGTCGGTGATTTTGTGATGATTCAGTATAACCCTAGTGGTGTATCGCTTGTCGCGCAGGTACTAAACCGCAAGAGTCATTTTTCTAGAACAGATTTTTCTGGGCATGCTGCAGGCTATGTCAAGACCATGAAAGAACAAGTCATCGCCGTCAATTTTGATTACGTTTTTATCATGATCTCGCTTAACCAGGATTTTAACCTCAATAGAATTGAACGTTACCTAAGTGTCGCACTACAAAGTCGAGCGATACCGGTCATCGTGCTAACTAAAGCGGACAACAATGATGCTTACGAGTCGCATGTTGAAGAGGTGAAACGATTTACCGGTTGTGAAAATGTCTTCGCAATAAGCGCTAAAACTGGCTTTGGACTAGACGCACTCAAACCATTTTTTATGACCGGGAAGACGCTAGCGTTTATTGGTTCCTCCGGTGTAGGGAAGAGTACTTTAGTCAATGTCATGGCCGACGAGGAAGTCATGAAAGTCAATACCATCAGAGAGACTGATTCGAAAGGGCGACATACGACGACGAGCAGACAACTGATCAAACTTGCTAGCGGTGCTATGGTTATCGACACGCCTGGCATACGCGAATTGGGCCTTTTCGATGCATCTGAAGGACTTGGTATTGCGTTCTCTGATGTGGAAGCGTTGATCGATACCTGTAAATACGCGGACTGCAGACACGATAAAGAGCCAGGATGCGCGATTCGTGAGGCGCTACAAAAAAGAACGCTTTCGGCAGAGAGGTGGAAACTATACAACCAGCTCCATTCAGAAAATGATTGGGGCAAGTCAAAGGTACCTTTGTCAAAACGCGAGCGACTTAAAGAAAAAATGCGTAAATAAACACGAAAATTTACTATAGATTTTAATTGGAAAGCGGACATTATATGTTAAAATAGTGTATAAGTAAGAAATTATGCGATTTCCTTAAGTATCAATTAGTCAAATTCAGCATATACGTAGACGAATTTAATCGAGGCTAAATATGAGATGGGTCAGTATAGATGAAATACCAGAAAATTCCATGGTCGCAAAAGCTGTTTACACGAGCAGCGGCAGTATGCTTCTAAAAGAGGCGACACCAATATCTGAAAAAGTGATTAGAGCTTTGAAAAATCAAGATATTCTTTCAATATATATAACGGATGCACTTACTGAAAGTATTAAAGAAGAAATGGACTTGGATGATGTTTTTGATCTGAAAGATGTTATCGATCCAAAGCTAAGAAGGAAGTTCAATCAGGAGCTTATTGTTGGTATTTCAACATTCAAAAAATCTAAGGGCCTTTCTTCTTTTTCAACGGAAGGTGAAAATCTTATCAATCGTGTGACTGAAATGTCAAAGACCATCGTATCGGAACTCATGCTTAGAAAAGACCGTCAAATAACTTTGGTGGATGTTAAGCATCTCGATATTTATGACTATGAACATGCGGTGAATACGGCAATTTTATCCGTCATTGTCGGTTTGAATCTCGGATTTTCTGAAAAGGAATTGATGTATTTGGCTCAAGGGTCACTGCTTATGAATATCAGCAACGAGTTATTGGAGCCATTAATCACCAACAAGTCAGAAACATACACTGAAACGGATCACAACATCATACGTTCGCATCCAGAATTAAGTCGTCAATTGTTAAATGACAACACACAGGCAAATGCCTTCGTTAAAAATATCGTTTTAAAACACCATGAACGCATGAATGGAAGTGGCTATCCCAATAAACTAAAGGCGCCAGATATTGATAAGTACACAAAAATCGTCATGATTGCCGATGTCTACGATGCGATGACATCAGACAGGCGGCATAGAAAAGCGCATACACCAAGTGAAACACTGGAATATATCATGGGACCAAGCAATTTATTTGACCATGAAAGCGCTTTTGCCTTTTCAAGGGCCATTATTCCATATCCACCAGGCGATTTGGTAGAACTAAGCGATGGCAGTATCGCTCTAGTGCTCAGTACCAACGACTTGATGCCACTTAGACCAGTCGTTAGAGTACTCATAGGAATCTATAGAAATGAGATTATCGATTTAAAAACGCGGTATAATATCGTCATAAAAAAACGTGTTGTCAGTGTAGAATAATAATGAATTAAAAAAGAGCAAGCTGCTATCAAGCACTTGCTCTTTTTTTGAATAAAATAGATATCTCTAAATTGATATAAGTGTCGAAAAAGTCAGATGTAACTTAGGTATTTGCTCATTAAATACACCGTACTTTCTTAAAGTGAGATCAAGCGCTCTTAAGGTCATATAGACGGAATCTATTTGGCAATTTTCACCCATATGACCGATTCTAAAGACCATATCTTTAAGAACCCCAAGCCCGCCACCAATCATGATGCCTTGCATCTCAACCATTTCGCTGAAAAGCTGATCATACGTAATGCCATTTGGCACACATAGCGCAGTAACCGTCGTTGAATAGCCATTTTTAGCATACAATTCTAGACCTGAATCAAGACAACTTTTTCTTGTCGCTTCGGCTATAGAAGCATGCCGTGCATATAAATTGGCGTCATTATTCGCACGTGAGACAGCTTCATCAAGCGCGTAAATCAGCGTGATGGGCTGTGTATAGGGAAACCACTGATTTTTCTTCCAATCTTTATACGTCGTTAGATTTGTATAGAATCCAGCGATAGGTGTTTTTCGATCCGCCATCATTTGCCAGGCGTCGTGACTTATGCTCATCGGTGTAAGTCCGGGCGGTGCAGATAGGCATTTTTGCGAACCACCTATGACGACATCCATCTGCCACTGCGAAGCTTTGATGATTTCTCCCGCAAGTGCCGAAACTGAATCAACAACAGTGAGGATGCCATATTGCTTAAGTAGCGGGCAGAGTGCTGAAACTGAGTTGGTTATGGCTGTAGGCGTTTCACAATGGACAAGTGTTGCCAATTTGAAGTCGTGTGATTTTTCTAGATAATCACTCAGTGCTTTTGGATCAATGGCTTCGCGATCATCCACAGTGTAGTAGGTGACTTCAGCGCCATACATCTCTGCAAATTCACCAAAGCCATGGCCAAATATGCCATTATCTAAGCATAATACTTTATCACCTTTTTCAATCAGTGATGCACAGCTCGCCTCAAGTCCCAAGATGCCTTCACCGCCCAATACGATGACGTCTTGATCAGAACCAAAGAGTGTTTTTAATCCATTGCAGACGCGGTCATAATCCACGTAAAAGGCCGAATCTAAATCGGGGTTCGTTATGGGTTTTGCACCTGCCATGCGTACACTCTCGTGTATCGTGGTTGGTCCAGGTGTCATTATCATGAGCTGTTTCATATTGCCTCCCTAATTTTATTTCACTAATTTTACAAGTGTTTGATGGCCTTTTTAAGCATAGGTGCCAATAGAACTGAAAGACAACCAAAGATGATTTGTACGATGTTTCCTGGAATTGAAGTCACTGGTGTCATCCAATTGCCATATAAGATGACTTCAGTCATGTAGTAACCACCAATCATCCATATGCCGCCTAACACGATAGCGATGATATTGTATAATACGTTCACACCCTCTTTATTGTTGGCGTGCGAGATTGAGCCAATAACGTAACCCATAACGCCACGAATGACGAACGTAAAAGGTGCCCATGCCGTCCAACCTGAAAGTATGTCAAACAAACCCATACCAAAAGCGCCAGCGATGACGCCTTTCTTTTTGCCAAATAGAAAAGCCGTCAAAAATAAAGCAATATTGCCCATGTGAATCAACCCGCCGTTTATAGAGATCGGTAAGCGAATGTTAATAAACATTGTTGCTGAAAATACAATGGCCGTTAAAAGTCCAGTCATTACTAAATCTTTAGTCGTTACTTTCGATTGTTGTGCCATTTGCCCCTTATCCATGTGATTGCCTCCTAAGTTGAATTAGGTTCAGCATATCAGCGAAGTGACTCGGTGTAAATGTGCAGAATTCACATTGTTAACAGGGTCAGAATTTTACCGTAATATACGCAATTTACAAGTCTTATTCCATCGCTTTACATAGACCTAACGTGTACCATATTTCCACTTAACATTGTCATGTTAAATTTATTTATGGAAAGTGAAGTAGTTCCTATCATAAAAAACGAAAATAAAACGTATGACATAGGGGTTAATTATGAAATTTGGTATTCAGTTAAAGTTAGTACTAATGGCACTATTCATAGGTTTTTTTCCAATTATTTTACTTAGCGCAATAAGCATTAACAAGTCATCCGAAGAAGTGGCCGTTCAAGTAGAGAAGAATACAGCGTTATTTGCAAAGATGACCAATGATCGAATCGCGACCTATTTTAAAGCGAGAGAGGGTGATGCTCAAATTCTTTCAGAATCGAGAATCATAAGAGAAGGCGTTGAAATATTAAATACCTTCCAAGCCGCGTCCGAAGAAAAAGTGAAAATCAATGAAGATTTTACACATTTGTTGACGCAAGCCTCTTCCTATTACGGTTATACAGACATATTTATTACGAACATCTATAATGAAGTCATCTTTTCTTTAAATTATGAGGTACTTGATATTGCACCACTTGCAACAGTAGGCGATTATTGCTTAAAGGCACTTGAGGGTGAGCAATCATGGTCGAATCTATTTCGAAATTCTTTTATTGATGATAACATCTTAGTACTTTCCACGCCGATAGGCGGTTATGAAAACCAAACGATGGATGCAATTGGCACGATCAACATCGTCATCAATCAAGAAGACTTAAATCAGATTGTCAAATCAGGACAAGATGTTTTAGGCACCACGGCAGACGTTTATCTTGTGGATCAAAACGGGCTACTCTTGACCAATACGTCTCGCGCACCATTTGCAGAAAATAGTGCGCTAAAAGAGTCGATATCGACAGTCTATGTGGCTGAGCTATCGGAACAAATTAAAGCAAATAACATAGATTTCGCTGATAATCAAGTGGTGAACAGTTATGACAACTCAAAAACGGTTTCAAATTTATCAGTCGTAAAAGTAGGTAACAGTTATGCGGGCATGATCATAGAAGTTGCTCACGAGGAAGTATTTGGTGGACAAAAGGCTCTTGGCGAACTCATTTTAATAGTCTCTGCATGTGTTGTATTATTGAGCTTGATTATGGCATTTGCAACGGCTAAAAGTTTTATTAAGCCAATATCAAAATTGATGGACCTAACGGTTCGCATCGCGGGATATGACTTAACGGTTGAACCGGATAAGGCACTCTTAAACCGTCGCGATGAGTTTGGTGAACTCAGTGCTTCTATCATGACGATCGTCGTGAGTTTAAAGAATATAATCAGTAAAGTCGATTTAGTATCTGTTGACTTAAAAGATGCATCCATAGTGTTGAAAAATGAGACGCAAAATGCAACCATCAATGCACAAAAAATAGCTGGTGCCATCGATGAAATATCAAATGGCTCGACTAAGCAAGTTGAGAAGGCAAGTGATGGTTACGAAGCGCTAATGAATCTAGAAACGGCCATCGAAAGTGATGCAATCGTGCATAGCAGTATGATAGGTGATATGACTCAAATGAAAGAAAAAGTCGATGAGGGCATGTCACTTATGACTGAGTTAACTATGATCAACGAGAAATCCATCAAAGCGAATCAAAACATGCAGGAAAAGGTAGAAAAAAGCACTGAAGACTCGTTGAAAATTGAACTAGCGAGCAAATTTATATTGGATATTGCCAACCGTACCAATCTACTTGCTTTAAATGCAGCAATCGAAGCGGCTAGAGCGGGTGAACATGGAAGAGGTTTCTCAGTAGTGGCAAATGAGATAAGAAGTTTGGCCGAGCAATCCAAAGAATCAACCCAGCAAATCAATTTGATCGTCAACCAGCTTCAAAGCAGCCATAGCGAAGTGGTTGGCACCATAAAATCACTGACCGATATCTCTGATCTACAAAAATCAAGTGTCTCTAAAACGCGTGAGAAGTACATTGAAATCAAAAAAACGATAGAAAAAGTCGATCAACTAATCGAAGAAACATCGCACTCGAGAATGACGATACAAGCAATCAAGGACACACTACGTGACAGCATTGAAGAATCGGCACAAATTAGTAATGAAAACAGTAAGAGTACGGACGAGATTGTTATCTCGGTGGAAAATCAAACGGAGGCAATCATGAGCATCTACGACTCCTGTGACAACTTAAATCGACTTGCTGAAGCACTTCATGACGATGTGAATCGGTTTAGGTTCATGAAAAGTGATGGTTTTTCAAGTATAGTCGTTTAAAAGTTGAAAACTAAAATTTTTAAGAGTATAATCTGATTAATTCCGCCCCCTCAGGGTCGAAATGGGAGGATCATATGATGAAAACGACGATGAAAGCCTATATTGAACCACCTAAAAAAATGCCATTCTATATCAAACTAGGCCTTTTCTTCGCCAAACGGGCAACTGGTAAAGAGCTATTGCCCCCAAAATTGCTCGCTTGGTACCCGAAAGCCGCAATCAGCTCTGGTGTGATGGAAGCGCTTGTCGCACATGGGCATCCGAGCAAAGACCTCAGCGTCAAAATTCTTCAATTGATTCGGGTTCAAGTGTCATTGCAGGTAGGCTGTCCATTTTGTATCGATATGAATGCTGCAGATTATGCGTTCAACGGTATCACAGAAGAGGAAATGCAGGGCCTTAAGGGTTTGCTTGACCTCGATATGATTCCATCATTATCTGAGCGTGAAAAGTGTGCGATTCTCTATTCGAAAAGACTCACAGAAACACCTATCGAACTTTCAGATGCCTTTATGAACCGCATCAAAGCCTCTTTTACTGAGAGAGAAATCGTGATCATCGTTACAACCGCTTCTCAAGTGAATTATTGGGCGAGGTTGATTAGAGCACTGGGTATACCACCAGCGGGCTTTATGACACACTAATTACAGCCATTTTTTTCATGTTTATCGTATATTTTGATAGTAAAAGATTGCGAGCTGCGTCCGATCCCTTAACTCTAGCTTTTCCAATATGGCACTGATGTAGTTGCGGACAGTGCCTTCACTGAGGAAGAGCGTGTCTGAAATTTCTTTGTTGGAGAGGCCTTCAGAGACCTTTTCTATGATTTGAAACTCTTTTTCACTCAGTCCCAAATTAGGGGCAGTCGCCATTTTACTGTTTTTGATAAGCAGTTCAGGAAGACGCGTCATAATCTCGTCGCCATAGACATTCTGACCGAGCAATACGGTTTTTATGGATGGTACGATGCGATCAAAATGTTGTTTCAACAAGTAGCCCTTTGCGCCGATGCGGAGGGCTTTTATTATATATTCGTCATCTGAAAAAGTCGTCAAAAATAATATTTTGGCATCTGGATAGAGTCGCAAGATGGCATCCGCCGCTTCAAGTCCATTTAGAACAGGCATGCGAATGTCGATGAGTAAAAGGTCTGGCTTATGCTGTTGAAAGAGTTCGATGGCTTCATGACCATTTGAGCCCGTTGCCACCACTTCGATGGTCGGATCAGCTTCAATGATTGTTTTAAGTGAAAGACAGACGATGGGGTCATCGTCAACTAATAAGATCGTCATAAGATTTCTCCTTGTTCAAAAGTATCATGTCTAATTATTCGTTTTGTATCATGACATATGTTCATTCATTTAGGAATCGAGATGAAAAGTTCAAAACCATTTTGCGTACGGATGAGGAAACGTCCTTTGAACTCCGTGACGCGCTGTTCGATGTTCTTTAGGCCGATGCCGTGTTCCAAAAGGTTGGCATGGATCAAGTCGTAAAGTGCGTAACCATTGTTGACATTTTCACCACTACCACTCTTTCCGTCTATATCCGAGCGATTGGCGACTTTGCCATTGTCGCTTATGATCATTTGATAAAAACTCGGATGTTCGATGAGTGAAACTTTGACCTCAGTTGCTTGAGAATGTTTTGAGACGTTTGAAAGGCTTTCTTTTAGAATTGCGATGAAAGCGTATTTAACTTTAGCAGCAGGTGCAGCATCAAGCCTTATATTAAATATCACGGGACAGCTTTCAAATTGTGTCACGATCTGTCTGAGCTGGGTTTCAAGATCTATAGAAGTGTCATGCAAGTCGTGGACGCTCATTCTGAGGTTGTCCATAGCGCTGTCGAGTGTTTCCTTCATTGAAAGCAATGCTGTGTCAGCGGGTTTAAGCGTAAGCTGTGCGCCAATTTGTAATAGCACTCTTGAAAGCTGATGTCCAACGTGGTCGTGCATTTCTCTCGCGATTCGGTTGCGCTCGTTTAAAGTAGCGAGGTGAATTTCATCATCTTGATGCGCCATTAAAAGGCGGTTCTTTTCATTTAAATGTAAGGTAAGTTCACGCATGACATCATTCGTTTGTATAAGATCACGCTTGAGACGCATCTGATTGATCTGCTGGTACTTCAGAAGACAGGCCATAAGGGACAAAATCAGTGATAGGAACACCTTGTTTTGTACGTCAATTAAGAGCTGAGCATGCATAAGGTATGGAATTAGTGTGGTGAGGAGCCAATAGTGCGTGTTTTCATCGATAAAAGCATAGAGTATAACAGGGATGAAGAGTATATAGGCAGGTAAAAAGCCGCTAAGGCCGATGTAGAAAATCAGCGCAAGTCGTTTGATGACAGGTTTGTCAGTATAGTAAATAAGACCAACCGTTATGGCACAGACTATGAAAGGCAGTACTTCTATAATATCAGTTGGGTAAAGTAGCTGTATAACGGCACAACTTGCGAAAAGTATGGTCAGTGTAGGGTTAAATTTAAAGGGCATATTAGCCTCCGTCAAAGTCTAATTGAGGAATTTTCTATCAATCTATCTACAGTCTATCACTTGATAGTGACACAAATCAAGGTGACAAATGTCACCTCATAATAGTGATGTATGGCACTAACAGATACCGTTCATTTCGCCTATACTTAAAGCATAAGGAAGTGGCATAATAGCATGTAACTGATAGTCGAAGAAATTGATAATTATGAAATTTCAATATTTCTAAAAATAGGAGGTAACACATGGTCGTAAAAGTTAATCAATTGGTTAAGCGATATGGGGATCTATTGGCACTGGATCATCTGAGTTTTGAAGTAGAACAAGGTGAAATATTCGGTTTGCTTGGGCCAAACGGCTCAGGTAAAACAACTGCAATCAATTGTATTTTATCACTGCTCAAATACGATAAAGGTGAGGTATTCGTCTTTGACAAGCCAATGACACCTGAATCCTATGATATCAAACGCGACATTGGCATAGTCATGCAGGATGTTGCCGTATTCGATGAGCTCACGGTCATCGAGAACATCGATTATTTTTGTGGGCTGTATGTCTCTGATAAAAAAGTTAGAAAAGGACTTGTAGAAGAGGCGATACAGTTTGTTGGTTTAGAGGACTTTAAAAAGTTCTATCCGAAAAAGCTCAGTGGTGGTCTACTTAGAAGGCTAAATATCGCCTGTGGCATCGCACATAAACCGAAACTCATCATCTTAGATGAACCGACAGTTGCTGTCGACCCACAAAGTCGCAACAAAATTCTCGAAGGCATCGTAGCGCTCAACAAACAAGGGGCAACCATCATTTACACCTCTCATTATATGGAGGAAGTGGAGCAGATATGCACACGTATCATGATTCTCGATAAGGGCAATATTATTGCTACGGGAACAAAAGACGCTCTAAAAAACATGATCTCCCTTGGTGAAAAGATAACCGTTGAAACATTTGATCTGACACCTAAGCAACTGTTGGCGATACAGTCACTTCAAAATATTATCACCGTAGACGAACACGGTGGCATATTGACGATTCGATCGGCTAAAGGGAAGAATAATCTTGAAAATGTACTCGAAACTCTAAAACGCGAGCAAGTGACTTTTGGAAAAATCCATTCTGAGCTACCGACACTTAACGACGTATTCCTGGAAATAACCGGCAAAGAGCTGCGGGATTAGGAGGCGACTATGTTTTTACACATTTTTAGTTATAGGGTAAAAAGCTTGATCAGACAGAAAAGTTTGGTATTCTGGATACTGATTTTTCCACTCGTTCTAGCGACATTTTTCAGTGTCACGCTTCGCAATATTAAGACCATAGATGATTTTGAACCGATTGAGGTCGCAGCCATAGGCATAAACGCTTTTCCAGCATTTGATCAGACAATCACACAACTTTCAACTGGTGATGACCGACTATTTAACCTTATACGAACCGATGAAATGACCGCAAAACGCCTGCTTAAAGACAGTGAGATTTCTGGATATATCATGGCTGGAGAGCCGTCGGAGCCAATGACACTCATCGTTTCCAGGACAGGTATGAATCAAAGTATATTAAAAAATTTCTTGGATCAATATAGTCAAAATGCAAAAACGATAAGTGAAATAGTAGCAAATAACCCTGATGCATTACCTGCACTTATGGCGTCGATGGCGATGTCCCAAAGTTATGTCAGTGAAGTCAGTGTGACAGATAAGGTTTCTGACCCGACGTTAGTTTACTTTTATGCACTTATAGCCATGTCGTGTCTATATGGCAGTATGTATGGCCTTGAAGAAGTCAATCGCGTGCAGGCAAATCTGAGCAGTCAAGCGGCACGCCTCAACGTAGCACCTGTCCATAAGCTCAAAGTCTTTGCTGCAGGGATGCTGGCGGCAATATTGTTTCATTTTTCAGGCTTATTGGTTTTACTGGTCTACATGGATGTGGCACTTGGTGTGACTTTTGGCGCCAATACGTTTTATGTTGTCCTTATCCTGCTGATCGGCAGTATCATGGGGATATCCATGGGCACCGTGTTATCATCGGTAGTCAAAAAAAGTGAAGGCATGAAAATAGCAGTTGTGCTCTTCATATCGATGTTGGGGTCATTCTTGGCAGGTATGATGATCAGCGATGTCAAATATTACATTGCTCAAAAATTACCGCTTCTCGCATGGCTCAATCCAGCGAACCAGCTCTCAGATGCACTGTATGCCCTATATTACTATGACACGCACACGAGGCTTTTTCTCAATTTGGCAGGCATGTCGCTGTATTCAATCGTATTTTGCGGCTTGACCTATTTCATCATAAGGGGGCGAAAGTATGCCAGTCTTTAAAGTATGCCTAAAAATCATCAACAAGAACAAAATGGTGATGATGATCTATATCGTCGCATTTATCTTTGTCTCCATGATTGTGATGTCTATCAATAAAAAAGATGAGACACCAGAGTCGTATAGTGATACCAAGGTTTCCATTGCCATAATCTCTGAAGAGGAGACGCTTTTCACCGAAGGACTTAAAGCTTCATTAGCTGATGTGTCAAATAGAGTCGAGCTTAAGGACGATCAGGAAGCGATACAAGATGCGCTATTTTTTAGGGCAGTCTATATGATCATACGCATACCAGAAGGCTTTACAGAGTCTGTGTTGGCGGGTAAACCAATGACGCTTGAAACGCACACCGTTCCAGGCACTTATGAGTCTACACAAGTATCACTTCATATTAATCAGTTTATGCAGATCGCAAAACTATATACACTAGGAAATCCCGATATCAATGAAGGAGAGCTCGTAAGTCGCATTGCAGATACAATGAACAGCCGTGCGAATGTCACCTTGATCGATCCAGATCCAAATGCCATTCAAGGCGATTTGATGCCGTTTTTCTTTAACTATCTGTCGTATTCATACATGTTTGTTATGATACTTGGTGTCTCGAGCATCATGCTCGTGTTCAATCGACGTGAAATCAAATGGCGCAATGCTTGCGGACCGATGAACGGGTTAAAAGTGAGCATGCAATTCTTACTCGCAAATGGGGTGTTCGCACTCGGCACTTGGCTTATACTTGTGTTTATGTGTTTGGCATTTGACTTTAGAAATGCTTTCAAACTCAACACACTCTATTTCATGCTCAATTCTATCGTCTTTGCCTTAACGGTATTGGGACTGAGCTTCCTTCTTGGCAATCTCGTTAAAGGCAAAGAAGCCTCTTCGGCGATAGCAAACATCGTAACGTTGTCCACCTGTTTTCTCAGCGGCGTGTTCGTGCCACAGGCATTTTTGGCCGATAACATTCTAAGAATTGCAAGCTTCTTCCCAACGTATTGGTATGTCAAAGCGAATACGCAGATCGCAGCACTCACGCGTTTTGATTTTGCATCCCTTAAAGAAATTTTTGCCATAATGCTAATCGAACTTGGCTTTGCAACAGCCTTTATCATTGTGTCACTGGCAGTTGGGAAGCGCAATCAAATAAGAACTTGAAGGTAGATAACGCCATTAATAAGCAATTAAGCAATGTCAAGTACACTTGGTAAAATGACAAGTGCACTTGACAATTTTGTTTTTTGTGTTATGCTTATTTTAACAAAAGAAAAGAAAAATATATGAATTTATTGAAAGTCGAAAGGCGATGGGCGATGAACGAAAAAAGCAGCTTTAAAAACCGAGTTAAGTTGGCGCGTGTTGAACTTGGATTGTCTCAGGAACAACTCGCAAACCTGGCTAGTGTATCGAGACAGACGATTGGATCTATTGAATCTGGTCAATATTGTCCAACCGCTATGCTCGCCCTGATCCTGACAAAATGTTTGCATAAAACATTTGAGGAACTGTTCTATTTGGAGGATGATAAAGATGACAAATAAATCAAGTACACCAAGTGATCCAAGTAAATCTGAAAAAAGTACGCCTCTTTACGGCATTGTCGATGAAAGAACGCAGGCTGTTGTCTATCAAGGGGACGCTTACACAGGGCGATTTATGCTTTTTGCAGTTCTCATAGATGTCGTACTTCGTTCGACCAATATCTTGAGCGATTTTTTTGCATCAAATTGGGATCTCATGTTCATTGTCATAATTGGCGGGTTGATCTCAACGGCTTTTCAAGTTAAAAATAAAATCATCTTCAATCGACCAGTTACAAAGAGCCTTATCTTCATAGGCGCATTGATGGGCATAAGTGCCATCGTCGCCATGGTGGCGATGCTATTACTGACAAAGTAAAGGAAAACTCTTCCTCATAAAATCTTCATAAACTTGCGATATACTCTAATTTGACTATGGTGATGGAGGTGTGTGAATGGTAAAAATATGTAAGTGTTGTTCCAATATTGACGAACAAAAAATCAAAGAAGTCGTTTCCGAAAGTAATCTCGAATTTGGATGCATCGACAACTGTGAGCAGCATGAAGGCAAAGCATTTGGTTTACTAGATGATATTTTAGTTGTTAAAGACACTCAAGAAGAATTTTTAGCGTTGCTAAGATAAGGAAAGATTAGATAAGAAAACAAAAGATTAGATAAGAAAACAAAAGCAAATGGACGATTAGCAAGCAAAAAGCTGACATCTGAATTATAGATGTCAGCTTTTGAATTTTGATTTATAGTTCTTTTTTTTGATAGATACGAATAGAAAGTAGTATCGAGAGTCCTAATAATGCGATCAGTATTAAAGGAACAATATAAATAAGTTTATCTAAGAACGCTTGACTAGGTGGTGCAATATTCGATTTTTGAAGTAGCAGTGCTAGCGCGGTAGGTGAAAATATGAGGATCATCATAACGATACGGCCTTTTTCGACGCCGTATTTAAACATCACAGGTAAGACTAAAGCTATGAACAAGAAACTTGCACCTAAAAGCGCACCTGAAAGTATGAAGATTTCATTTACTGGGTAGTAGCCGAGCAGAAAGTTCAAAAGGATATTGATCCCAAATGCAAGGATGGAAAAGCTGATGCCAAGTAAGTACTTGCTAAGTACAAGATCGTGGCGTGTGAGCGGCATGGTGAGCGCATACTTGTCCCATTTGGCTTTTTCGTCATACGCCATAGCTGTAATTGGAAGCATGGCGGCCAATATGGCGAGGATTCCACCGAGTATAGCTGTATTTTTACTAGAAATCGCAATGAAAATGTAGAATGCCACTAACACGATCATGACGCGTGCTTGGCTTTTTAAATTCACTAAGTCTTTGATCAATAAGCCTCTCATATTTTGAACTCCTTGATGTAATAAAGCATGATGTCCTCGATGTTAACGCGATCCATCACGAGATTTTGTGGAACAGCCTGGCGATCGACGAGTGCTTCGACGCCAAAACTATTTGTCCTTATACCATGTATAGCTGACTTGGGAATGGTTTGAATATCGATTTCGGAACACTTAACGAGTGCATATTGCTCTAACAGTGTATCTTTTGTTTCGCTGAAAATGAGCTTTCCTTTGTGAATAAATGTGATGTAATCGCAGACTTTTTCAAGGTCGCTGATGATGTGAGAGGACATAAATACCGAGTGCGTTTCATCTTGGATAAATTCTAAAAAGACATCTAGGATTTCATCTCTTACGATAGGGTCAAGGCCACTTGTGGCCTCATCGAGGATGAGAATTTTAGAATCGTGTGAAAGTGCAACGGAAATGGCGAGTTTCATCTTCATTCCACGTGAGTAGTCTTTGATCTTCTTTTTATCTGGCAGATCAAATCTTTTTAACCAACTTATGTAGACATCAGATTGCCAGGTTTTAAAAATATGCTTCATGATAGAATCGATTTGGGTTGCATTTAACGCCTCTGGAAAATAACTTTCATCCATGACAACGCCGATATTTTCCTTTAAGAGTTTATCTCTTTCATCACCATCACGACCGAGAATCGTGATTGAACCTTGGTCTTTAAAAATCAGATCCAAAATAAGTTTGATGGTTGTACTCTTTCCAGCGCCATTTTCACCAATAAAACCCATAATGCATCCACCAGGAAGTGATAAAGATAGATTGTCGAGTGTAAAGCCATCGTATTTTTTTGTAAGTCCTTTAATTTCAAGTGCAAATTCCATAATTATTCTCCCTTGTAAAATATGGTTAACATGTCTATGAGCTCATCGAGCTCTAGTCCGCAGATTCTTGATGTATCAACCGCTTGTGAGATGAGAGATTCAACTTTCCGAAGATGTTCTTCTCGCATAAAGGATAAGTTTTTAGTTGCAACAAAACTGCCTTTGCCAACGACTGAGACAATAAACCCGTCATTTTCTAGTTCTTCATAAGCGCGTTTTGTTGTAATCACGCTTATTCTGAGTTCTTTTGCTAAAAGGCGCATAGATGGTAAAGCATCGCCTTCGGATAACTCACCATTCATGATGGCATTTTTTATCTGAGTATTGATTTGTTCATATATCGGTTCACCACTGGAATTGCTTATATTAATGTTCAATTGTTCACCTCTCGCATATTGTATATATACAATATATACAATATGCATATTCGTGTCAAGATTATTTCAAATAAATTTTTCAAATAATTTTTATGTAAAATAAAAAAACAGGTTACTGCAAGTCTAGAAGACTAGATTTACATTAACCTGTTTTATCTTTTAATATTGCGTTCTAATAACTGCTTTATTTATCTGCAGCGTCTTCTTCTACTTCATCTTCGTCGTCCAATCCATTTTCGAACAACGTACTAAAAGCTTTTGAGACGAGCTCGTATTCATCATCACTTACGATCTCAGTCAGTTCAATTGAACCTTCTGCTTCGTCTTCGACAAAACCGTAAAGAAGTGCGATTTCTTCTTCAGGATGTAAAAGTGCAATATATTCTTTATCATTCAATTCAAAAATCTCAAGGATAGGGCATACCAACTCTTCGCCGTTTTCAAGCTCTAATGTTACTGTATGAACGTGTTCATGATCGTGCTCATGATCGTGGTCATGACCACAACCGCATCCGTTCATAGTGTCTTCTTTTTTTAAATCTGCCATTAAATTCACCTCATAAGTTATTGTTTATTATATATGGAACTCAGAAAATTACCTTACCTGATTATACACTTTTATCGATGCCATGTCATGTGACTTTATCAAAATAATGGTGGCTATAATATGCCAAGTACATTTTTAGAACCGGGCACTCTTTCAAAAAATGCATCATAGAAATCAACGCCGTCTTCCAAAGCCATATCGTAAAATGTATGGCGAAGATAGGCATTTAGACCCTTTAAGGTATGATCATCATAAATAAACTTGACGCGAAATGCCAGTGCTCTCAAAATGTCATGCCATGCCATGAGGAAAGCTTTATTTTCTGGATAATCCTTGATACCGATCCAATCTTCAACCAAGATATCAGTAAGATCAGGCTTCACACAAGCATCTTCTAATAAGAAATACTTAAAATCGCCAGCTTCATAGACGCGACCAAGTGGGAAGAGTCGGCAAATACTCGGGCGATAACCATGGATGTCGCATCGCTCTGATTCATTTAAAAAGAAGCATTTGTTCGTGTCGCCATGCATTTTCAGATGCGGTATCTCAATTTTGCCCGATTCATGGCATTCAATGGCATCGACTAGCAGTTCGTCAAAAGTCATGTTCAAATGCTTCGATAGGACATGCACATCAAAAGGCGTTAAGGAAATAAAATCGCCTACACCATGACAGCACGCACTGCAATTATTACAGCCATCGGTATCCGCTTTGACGAGGTCGCCTAAATCGTATAGAAGGCCATCTGAAATTGTTCCTAAGGTTACTTGTGGCTTCATTGTGCCATCCTTTCGTGTTTTTATAATATTGGAATCACCAAATTGATGTCTTCAAGGATGCGATGCTTCAAATTGTA
This sequence comes from Acidaminobacteraceae bacterium, assembly GCA_041741755.1. Classification (GTDB taxonomy): domain Bacteria; phylum Bacillota; class Clostridia; order Peptostreptococcales; family Acidaminobacteraceae; genus Fusibacter_C. The sequence goes on from JBGSJR010000017.1 coordinate 52,250, forward strand.
TGTGCCTTTGTTGAGACACCAATCGAAGATAGCGCCTCTTGATAGGCGCATAATCGTCATTGCTAGGCTATCTACGGATTGAGTTTGTTCTAGTTTACCATTATCCTTAGCGTGTGTAAGTGCACGCTTTAACTCAATATATACAGGCCGATTTTCACTTAGCGTATATTTGTCATCTAGAGTAATCAAGTTTTTATAAACCTCAGAAACAAAGGACCATCCTAATTCTTCAAGAAGGTCGCCACCTTCGCCCATGAGATCGACAATCATCTGACGATAATCGGTATGTTTTTTAGACGTATATCTTTCAAGTAATAAGGTATCAACTTGTTCATACCCCGTATTTATAATCTCAAGTTTGGAATTGAAATGGTGGTAAAACGCACCCACGGAAATCTCGGCAGCGTCACATATGTCTTGAACTTTTACCGAATCGTAGCCCTTGCTTTTAAATAGACCGAATGAGATCTCAAGTATTTTTAATTTGGTCGTTATAGCCTGTTTTTGGCGGTTTGTTAGTTTCTTCATAGTCGCACCTGACATGGATTATTTATCGGTTTTTCACCGTAAGTATATCATGGCCAATTTCCAAATTCAATAAAATGACTTTGCATGGTTGTTATATTATTGACAAGCATAAGCGTTAGTGCTAATCTGAAACAGAATGAGATTCGGTGAAATGAAATAATTATTTTGGGGGTTTATCATGTTTCTTTTTGAATCGGTACCATGGTATTCGTATGTCATGTGGTTTGTTGTTTTAGGTAGTTTAATCGGCGTCAATCAACTTGCTCGAATGAGCAAAAAATTCTCTTTTGCACTTTTTTTAATTCTTCCAATTATTCTTACATTTACACTATGGCCGAAAACGGCTAGTTCAGGTTCAAGCGTTGGTACATGGTTTGCATGGGTAAAAGTTTATTCGTCACTCGCAGGTTGTCTAGGTTTTATGGCAATCAGGTATTCTGAGAAATTGAGCAAAAACAAATTAATGTTGTTGTTCCCACCAATTATTTTGTCGGTCAATATTTTGGAAGCCGTTATACGTGAATTTGAACTCATCAGTACCAATGGATTTTTAGATGGTATGATTATCGTCGGTGGACCATGGAATATCATGAACGGTATCGCAGGTATTCTTAATATCATTACACTTTCCGGCTGGTTTGGCATTATCGTTAGCAAGGGCAAAAATAAAGATATGATTTGGCCAGATCAATTATGGTTCTGGATTATCGCCTACGATCTTTGGAACTTTGCCTATGTCTACAACTGTGTACCTGATCATGCTTTCTACGCAGGAGCGGCTTTGTTAATATCATGCACAATCCCAGCATTCTTTATTAAAAAAGGTGCTTGGTTACAACATCGCGCGCAAACACTTGGTATATGGATGATGTTCGTTATGTCCTTTCCCACTTTTGTGGATACATCTAAGTTTGCAGTTAAATCAACACATAGTGTAACAGCGCTTTATATCATCGCAGGTTTGTCACTAGTATTTAATGTCGGTGTATTTGTCTATCACTTTGGCAAAGTCATCAAATACAAGAAAAACCCACTTAAAGATGAGATTCACAGTGATTTGGCAGATTACAAACTGTTAATCAAAGAAAATGTATAAATAGTCTTGCATTGCTTTGAGTATCAGTTTTTGTTATACTCTATTGAAATGACTTGAAACTGAACGGATATTTGAGGAGGGCAATACATGCAAGATTGCATTTGTAGCAGTTGTAAAAATCTTAAGAGCATCATCGATGAAAACGATGCAGAAAATGGCATTATAGAAACTTGTGAATTTGATTTTCCATCTGAAGATTGTTCAGAGTGTGAACTCGATGGATGTGCATTGACATGTGCACATTATAGTAGTGATCAAGTGGACGAATCATTCAACGTCGTTAAATGTCGTAGTTGTGGCACCGAGCTTAAAGTGTCAACTAAAAAGGATGAGAATACTGAGGTCTTTTGTGTCAGCTGCTATTTGAGCAAAAAATAATCGCATTATAAAAAACGTCCCAAATAATGAAGTGAAACTTCATAATGGGACGTTTATTTTTTTTACTCTTTTGTATATTCAAGTATATCACCAGGTTGACAGGCAAGTACGTCACAAATCTTCTCAAGAGTTGAGAAACGAACAGCTTTAGCTTTCCCTGTTTTTAAGATGGAAAGATTGGCCATTGTGATGCCAACTTTATCTGAAAGTTCTGTTACACTCATTTTACGCTTAGCTAGCATGACATCTAAATTAACGATGATAGGCATCTGCGCACCTCATATGGTCAAATCGACGTCGTTTTTATAGTCCAGCGCTTCTTCGAGTAGAATCTTGAGAAGGTTGGCAAAAAACGAAATCGTTATGGAAGTAAGAATCAATACGGCAAAAGCAATCATGATACCTGGATGCAAGGCGTTTTGTATAAACAAGATGATACTTAATACGAGATAAGCTAGCGCAATCGCAGAACCACAGATAGAGATTTCCTTGAGGGCGCGTACAGATTCATTGGTGAACGCAGATTTTTGAGTAATCAAGTTCAGCAGTTGGTTCGCTTTAAATAATGCATAGTAAAAGGGGACCGTCGATAAGATGACATAAAAAAGAACAGGAAATCTCAAATAAGCATACTCTGGATTGCTAATTGCCGTCTCTTTCGCCAAATCGGGTAGAAAAAAAATACATAGTACGCCGATCAAGCCGCCCATAAAAATAATAAAACTCTTTAAAATTATATTTTGATACAATCGCATAGAGGCGCCTCCAAATCATTTTGTTAGTGAGTGGTAGTGTCAAGCAATTCGACTCATGATCATGAGTC
>JBGSJR010000018.1:0-142762 GCA_041741755.1 Acidaminobacteraceae bacterium
AGCGACTTGGTGGAGGCGTTCATGCAGAAGCAATTATGGACAGAATCGTTCACAACGCAGCTTGGGTGTATTCTGGTGATATAAATATGCGCCAATTAATCGCTGAAAAACAAAATCAAATCTAGGGCCATGCGAGCTGCCGTGGCAGCGCGCTACTTATCAAAGATATGATGCTCAACACAAATATGAACGATGCTCTAACAGAGTACTGCTGATGCTCAAGCTATGAAAAAGGTGTTGCTTTTAGTGCGAAATATTCACCTAACAACCTCTTGACCGATTTTGACCAGCTCAGTACCACACTGATCACACGATTTGTCACCTTCTAGATCACAGATAACTTGTTCGACAGGAATGCCACCAAGTTTTTCAGAAAGCAGTTTTTTAGGTTTTCTATTATGACTTTGTACAGTTACTTCGAGTGGCGTTATCTCATCGCTTTGTGTTGCTTCAACTTCAACTTCGTCGAACAGGCTAAGCTGATCATCGTTTGTTCTACGCTCACTCGACGTACCAAAAAGCTTTTGTTTAAGATAAGCAAGTTGCTCGTTAAGTAGTTTGATTTGTTCAGTGAGCTGTTCAGACTGAGTGTTGCTTTGAGTTAGCGCAATATTTAATGCACCAATGAGCTGCTTTTGATCGATAATGATATCTTTAAGTTCTCTGATTTGAATATCTTTAGCAGTCATTGGGTAGTGGTTCTCCTTTGGTTTTTCTGTTTCTATTATACCATATTTAGAGTAAATCCACTATTATTTATTGAATAGAAACCTAGTATTTTCAATGCTTTTGAGCTGTTTTTTATCCACAAAAACACTTAATTTTTAAAAAGTTATCCACTGAAAGTGGTCGGTTTTATCGCTTTTGGTTGATCAATTTCTAGACCATCCAAAAGCCAAGAAAACTCTTTCCAAGTCAGGTTACGAACCTCAAGTTGATTTCTTGGCCACTTATAGCTTCCAGTTCCAGTGAGTCTTTTATAAAGTAGTACGAAACCGTCTTTTTCCCAAAAGAGTGCTTTTATTCGATCTCGTTTCTTACCACAAAAAAGATAAAGAGATGCACTGAACGGATCAAGCTTAAGCTGATCCTCAACAAGTGCGCATAGACCATCTATTGATTTTCTCATGTCGGTGTATCCGCAAACAATATATATCTCGTCGGCAACTGAAATATCTCCTAGCATATGAAGCCTCGAATCATCTTAAGTGTTTGAGCGAGTAAAGTAGGATCAGCATAATTTTCAACGGACAGCCGAATGCCTTCTATTTCTATTGTGATTGCAGGTCTTCCGTGTGTGCTCGAGCACTCTGCATTTAAAGCTGGTTTTTCATACGTAGGATTTTCGGGATACATGTTGAGTTTAACGACTTCTTGCTTTTGAATATTTGAAAGGTCTGAATTTCCCGATTCGGTTTCTGGAATCTTATAACAAGCTTGATCTCTTAGTTTTTTAAGCCATTGATAAAAAGTGCTTTGTGGGATTCCTTTTCTAAAGCACCATTCTCGATCTGACAATCCACTTTTTCTGCACTCCAGGACGAACTCATACTGTTCTTCTAATGATCTTCTCTTGGACATTTGTCTACCTCCGCATCATGTAGTAAACGTCTCCATCAACTCCATTACTTTGTGATTTTGATGAAGTGAACGTCTTCATTTATTACTATCATTATGCGGTTTTAATAATTATGTGACAATCCGCTCGATTATTGAGCGCTTACGATTCTTCTTTTGGATTCACCTTTAAACCAACCGCATTACCAGAGTCACCTATTCCAAATACTATTTCTCCATCATCATAATTTGCAAAGGCACTGACGGTCTTTTATCACAAAGAAAACAAAGATGCAACGACATTGTTCTCGTTGCATTTTTCGTTGCATTAATACAATGATTTCTCATCTTCGTTGCACATCGTTTCATAAACACTCATTTTCAAGAGCATCAATTATTTCAAAAGGAAATAGCTCCGCACAACCATCTGGTATTTCTTTTAAAGCGGAAACACATCTTCCAATCCCACAACAGTTCATTTCACTACATCACATTCATCACACCATGACTGAGCGTCATCACGATAAAAGCTGCAATTACATTTCCTATAAAAATAGCTGGGAATGCCCACTTAAAGCGCATATTCAATAGCGCTGCTGCAAGACTACCACTCCAGATGCCTGTGCCTGGTAAAGGAATTGCAACGAAAATTAGCAACCCCCATGCACCATACTTTTTGATCCGACCACTCTTATTTAAAGACTTATTGGTTAACTTATGTATGAGACGGTGAAAGGTTTTCGTCTCCTTAAGTTTATTGAAAATCGGTCTAATCGTAAATAGAATAAAAGGAACAGGAATCATACTGCCTATAAAGCTAATAAAAGCTGAATGTAGCGGTGTTAATCCCAGAGAAATGCCCACTGGTATCGCGCCTCTTAGCTCTATGATTGGTAATGCAGCAGTTAATAGTACCGTTAGTTCTACAGATATTGATTTCATAAATTGACTGATCATTTTCTTATATCCTCATTGGTTTTTTTCTCAAGCTCCAGTTCCAATTCCAGCTACTAGTATGACTGCTTTACATACTTTTATCTCAAATCTTATCTCCATTTTTTAATCCAATATCAATGATTCTGCATCACACAAACAATCTTCTACACGCGATAATGTGTCTTGCTAATCACATGAGAGAGTGCACGCACAACCTGTTCATCGTACCAAATGCCAATAGCCTTAGACTATACTCGATTTTATTCAGAGCTTTCAGCACGGTGGTCTACCCACTGTAGTGGAACTAATGAATAATCCTGATACCATCTGGCCTTTTCTGGAAGGTATATATAATACCGTACTTATGAAGACTGTTATTGAAAGAAACGAGGTCAGGGATGTAGGCATCATATCCCGCATTGTTCGCCATTTTGTTACTCGGTACCCATGATATCGGCATGTAGCCGGTAGTCCGATGAGTCAAATTGCCTGACACAACCACTCACTATGAATGCTTCTTAAACCAATCAATCGCCAGCACGGTGGATGCCGCAACACTTGGAATGGTGGCATATTTTGTTTTATTAGACTCATTAACTATTGTATTAATGTTCGTTTGAATGCTATCGATATCCATGCATACTATTTTATTGCCATCCACGAGCAATTTCTTCTTGTTAGATTTATCCAGCTTTTTTTTATTGAATAGATTTACTAGTGTATCGCTATCCACAGTTGCTCTCACAGCAATTAATACTTGAGGTTTGCCACCTTCCACCAAATCTCTGTAAACACCGACTATCGACTTTTCAAACGAAAATTCATAGTGTTCACTTTCAAGGCCTAGTTCATCATACAATTCTGCGCGAATGCCTTTTTCCAATCCATCAAGGGTAAACACACCACTTTCCGGATCTAAGCAATGCTTTGTTTTTAAAGACGCACCTAGAGAACAACCAAGAATATTCTTTCCTATTGAAACATTGCTAAATCGCTTAATAAAAACTATTTTATTATCAGTGCCTATGACAGAGCCATTTATACCTAAGTGGTTTGACATTTTTGAATTGATTAAAGGTGATATTTTACTTTCATATTCAAATAGCTTTCTCAAACTAACCATAGGTGCAATAGAATGATCCATCGCTCTATTTGTAACTAACCCATTAAAATACGAGGTTCTTGAAGTCTTGAATTTAACTTTATTATCATCGATTACAATATCGTCTAGTCGCACATTAACAGCGTTAAAGACTTGAGAATGCTTATGTGCATCGAATATGTCTATAAAATTTGATTCAACGATACTAGGAAGTACATATTGTTTATTGGGATCATCAACGATTTCTAAGGTAGTGCTTGTGTTGTTTGAATACTCCATAATAATTGGATAGCGTTCATATTCTAATTTGAAACGTTTCTCATCAATTTTTTTTGCTTTATCATATGTAAAAATTGAAGATAGATCGTTTTTTTTATGACAAACCATTTTATTTCTATTTTGATGATATTGATCAATCACTGAGTCATAGTCCGTAGTCAGTTTTAGACCATCTTCAATATTTTTTTCAATTCGCTTTGTAATCCATCTGAAAAAAACGGCAATAAAGTAAGTTGCCGATAAGCTAGTTGCCAATTTCAGTTCAAAGTAATCACTAAAATTAAATCCTCTTTTTAATATAATCGTATCCATTACATAGAAAATAATAATTAAAATCAGGGCATACACGATATCAACAGATTTGCTCGTTAGGAATTTGTGCATTTTCTTCCGAATATTAAAATTCATCGCAACCTCGCTTAAAGCTCATTCATATAAAGCTTCTCAATCTGAACCATCATCTTATCTATGGTGAACATCTCATTGAAACGCACCTGTGAGGCGATCTCCATCTTTTCGATGATCGTAGCGTTATCGAGCATAATCTCGAGCTTTGTACAGGCGTCCGCCACATCACCTAGGTGATAGAGGTAACCGTTGTATCCATGCTTGACGGCTTCGTTGTTGCCGATGACGTCCGTTGCAAGAATCGGGCATTTTGCCTGCATCGATTCAATCAATGTATAAGGCATCCCTTCATAGAGCGCTGTCGATAAAAAGACATCGAACTTTTCTAAATAAGCTTGGATGTTGACTTGATGGCCGACAAAGAAAACACGATCAGATATGCCATATTCGGCACTCAGCTCTTTTGCACTCTCTAAAAACTCACCCATCCCTACCCAAATAAAAACCACATCCTGTCTTTTTAGACAGATTTCTTTTGCGATTTTTAAAAATTCGACCGGGTTTTTCTGTTCAAATAGTCTCGCGATACAACCGACGACGAATACACCTTCTGGTATGTATTCAAACGACACCTTTGCCGGGTGATTGGTCCTCTGCGGACCAAGTGCGTTATAGATTACTCTAAAATGATCGGGCTTTTGAATCTTATGCTTAACAGCGAAGTGCTTCTCACCCAAAGAGACATTGATCGTATTGGTCGTCGCAAAACGCGCCAAAAATCGCTCAATGCTGAGATATAATAGGTACTTGGATGTCTGATTTTCAGGGTTTTGCATCGCATACGCATGCGGGGTATAATAAATCCGCTTCACACCGCTCACCATAGCCGCGAGCCTGCCAACAACGCCAGCTTTGGAGCTATGACAATGCACGACATCGGGTTTTATCTTGCGAATCAGACGCCTTAGTACCCGATACGCCTTATAGTCTCTGGACCAATTGATTTCTCTCGCCAGTTCAGGAATCTCAACAAATTTGATATCATTCGCCCATTTCTTTTGAATCGCTTTAAACCGATGATCAACACGTGAGTTTCCATGGGCAATCGTGAGTTCAAACTTTTCTTTATCCAAAAAATCTATGATGTCGTCCACATGCTTGCCTACGCCATCCATAACTGTTTCCGCGACTAATAGTACTTTAATTTTCATGTATTCTCGCCTTTCTGACTGCTTTCAACCACTTCAGACAAATGAGTCCAAAAACAACGCCAGTTGTATCAATCATCATATCGATTATATTTCCTGTTCTGTCTGGAATAAAGAGTTGATGCACTTCATCGAAGATTGCGTACATAATGCCGATCATAAGCGTCCATTTGACAGCTGTCTTCCAAGTTGTTCTAAAAAGAAGCGCATTCATCAGTAGAATCGCAAAGACGAAATACTCTGCAAAGTGTGCAAATTTTCGAAGCATGACCATCTGAGTCCAAGTGGCACCAGTATCATAGCGCTGCATCTTCTCATCATAAGTTGACTCGTTATCGACGCTACCTGTTTTTGTCACCGTTAAAAATTCACCTGTTAAATACCACGATTTTGCACCGTCCAGATGCGACATCATAAAGATGACGCACATCCAGATAATCACAAAAATCAAACTTGCTCTTTTAAATATCATCTATAACCACTTTCTATTAACTACTTATCAATACTTACTTAATTACATACTAATTGCCTTCAAAACCTTCATTCAACTCTTGAGGGGTTTTAAAAGTCGGAACGATCTCCTTGATATTACGAATTAAACTTTCTGTATCCGGATAAAATGCCCTCAGAGCCTCTATTTTCTCGACCAAGACGTCATATGATAGCGTCATAGGCTTGGCAACAAAGATCTTATCAATCGCCGTATCACTTAACCCTTCTTCTGACATAAGGAGTTCTTCAAACAGTTTTTCACCTGGTCTTAACCCAGTATATTCTATTTTGATTTCACCATCCGGCTTAAAACCAGACAAGCGAATCAAATCCCTCGCAAGTGTGTCTATCTTTATTGGACTACCCATATCTAGCACAAATATCTCGCCACCCTTGGCAAGGCCTCCTGCTTGAACAACCAGTTGTACTGCTTCAGGAATCGTCATAAAGAACCTAATCACATCAGGGTGTGTCACAGTAACCGGTCCACCATTTTGAATTTGTTTCTTAAAGAGTGGAATTACGCTGCCGTTGCTACCAAGCACATTGCCAAATCTCACAGCACCATACTCCGTATGAACATCATCTCTTTGAGCAAAACTCTGCACGACCATCTCACAAAGACGCTTGGACGCGCCCATGATATTCGTAGGATTGACTGCTTTATCCGTTGAAATGAGTACAAATTTGTCTACACCATGCGCATTTGAAAGCTCTACCACATTGCGCGTTCCAAATACGTTGTTCTTAATCGCCTCTTCCGGTGAATCCTCCATGAGCGGCACATGTTTATGCGCTGCAGCGTGGAACACCACTTGAGGTTTCTCAGTCTCAAACAACCGATCCAAACGATCACGATCGCGTACCGAAGCAATCAATACTTTTATGTTAAGCTCTGGGCTATTTCTCTTAAGTTCTTGTTGTATATCATAAGCATTGTTTTCATAAATATCTAGGATAATCAGACAAGCCGGTTGATATTGTGCGATCTGCCTGCAAAGTTCCGAACCTATAGAACCACCACCACCTGTGATTAACACGCGTTTGCCTCTGAGATAGCCACTCACAAACTCGTTGTTGAGCTTGATCTGCGATCTGCCTAATAAGTCCTCAATCTCAACGGGTCTAATCTTAGATACCTGAACCACACCATCAATAAGGTCATGCACTCTCGGCAATATGCTCACAATAGCACCTGTTTCCTTAGCTGCATTGATGGCTGCTTTCCGGTCTTCATCGCTCGCAGATGGTATAGCTATGATCACCGCTTGGATTTTTTCCTTGATAGCAACTTTCTCTAAATCATCTCTACCACCATATATCGTCAACCCATGAAGCTTCTGACCTTTTTTTGACCGATTGTCATCCATAAAGCCAACGGGAACAAAATCTCCGTAGCCACTTGAGTTAAGCTCCTTAAGCACCATGACACCTGCTTGTCCAGCGCCGTAAATCAATGTCCGTTTTTTTTGTTGATATTTAAGGACTTCTTTTGGACTCACATGAAAGAACATCCTGTATGTGAATCTCGAACCGCCGATGATTGCCACGTCAAAAATAAACGCCAATGCCATAACACTTCGCGGTATCACGATATAATCAAATTCAACTTGCCTAGACATCATAAAAAGCATTGCCATACTTATAGAAGATCCAACTAGGCAAGCTACAATCACATCTACGAGCTCTGTAATCCCTGCAAAGCGCCACATTTTGTTGTACATCTTAAGGACAACCATAGATATGTATTTAATTATGACGATCAACCCCAGCACTACAAAAACTGCTTTTGACCAAGTCAAGTTCGTACTACTCATCTGATCGAACTTTACAAAGTACGCCAAAAACAAAGATATAATAAAAGAACTGATGTCCACAGACGATAAAATCAGTCGCTTAATGTATTTGTTATTTAACATATGTCCACCTTCCAATATATTTTCAAAGAAAAAGATTGTTGTGCAGAAGGCACAAACAATCTTAATGCTTATCATTTACGTGTTAATTATAACATTTTATCTTTCTCATAGACATATAAAAAACTTAATTTGGTAGGTTAATTACTCAAAAACAAGCTTTCCTGTAAACATATCTAAATTCAACCAACCTAGATCCAAAAAGATAGGTTTAGAGTCAATTTCATCATCTACCTTCAAAAAGTCCATCTGATCATCAACCAATCGATATGCCCCTAGCCTTAGAAGATAAATACCAATTTGCCTTGGTATGCTAAACGTGAATGTTCTTATTTCTCCTGATTGCCAAACAGAATCATCCACTGGATCTATCAAAACATAATTTTCAGCATTAGATGCTACTAAATTCTCTGGTAGAATATGTGAATCATTTGGAAAACCGTACATGAAAGGATAAACAACATCTTGAATTGTGTTTAAAGCTTCTAATTTTACAGATACTTTTGTGCTTATCTCATCATCCTGATGAACTGTAACTGATTTTACTCGTACTTCTTTATTAAAAGTTGCATCTAACCCAACGATCAAATCTGTCTTTTGAACCCACTCGTCATAAGTTAACATATTCTTTTGAATTGATTTTTTTAGCAATTTTTCTGTTTGCATAAAATACCACTGCGTTAAATCATATATTTGATCGTTATCGCGTAGAAAAATCGGTTGAATTACAAATGTACTTAGGGATTGATCCAATTTATGAGCTTTAATTACAACTTTTGAATTCAGCATCGTCGGCGTAAATTTACGTACAACTGTCCCACTAGCACCGAAATAATAAAAACTATCAATTACATGTGTTTTTCCATCCGTGCCTATTTCCACTATTCTGAGTTCAACACGCTTAGTCAAACTTTCATTAACGGCTATTATCAAGTTGATTCCAACCTCGTAAGTCTCGTTCATAACAAAGCCGTCAAACGGTATTTCATATCTATAGTTTTGATCGACAGTTTCTGATAGATTAGGTACATGCACCTCAAATATCGTAAAAAAAGAAACAGATAATACACAAGTTACCAAAATGATCAAAGCATAGTTCAAGACTCTTTCACTTATTTTTTGAGACTGCTCTTCAATGAATAAAGGATTGCTTTCAAATATATATATTAAAAGACCCGCCAAATACCATAAAAACCTTCGGTTTTCAACATTTAGTACAAAGGCTTGGATGCCCAATGTTACCATCGCCGAACAAATCCAAATAATAAGGGTAGATTCATGATTTAACAAATGTATATTCTTCTTATATCGTTTAAGTCCTGTGTAAATAATTAGATAAAATGGCATGCAAAAAAGCATTAACCCAAGTATGCCAGTTTCAGCAAACAACCCAAAATAAGTATTATGTGGAATATTATCTATGAAATCTACACCTAACTTTTCAAAAAAAGGTTTCGAATTTAGAACATAATTGCCTCTCCCTACACCAAATATAGGATGATCTATACCCATCTTCCAAGCAACACTACTGAGATTCGCCCTGATATCGAAGCCACTTTCTACGTCTATCAGTTTATAAAGCAATCTTTTCGTAAAAATACTATCCAGATAGTACTGATCTACGATCAAAAACACCATGGACATCATGATTAATACTAAGAATAAGGCTAAGGCTATTCGCCAGTTCTTAAACGCATAGAAAACAAGTAATACTACCATCCCTAAAATAAACCCGAGCATTCCACCTCTAGAACCTGTGAAAACCAATCCCAATGCTGATAAAGCCATTATGAGATAATAGTAACTTTGCTGGAAATTTGACTTAGAATATATAGCAAATATACCCATAGCAAAAAAAGATAAGGATAGGAATGTCGCTGCATGATTAGGATCAGTGTCTGTACCCATAAACATGCTCAGATACTTTGGATCATCGCTCCAAAAGTAAATGCCTTTAGTAGCAAGAATATAAATTATAAACCCACCAATGAGAAATATCAAAATCGAAAGTGACCAAGTAAGCTTAAAAGTTCTAATCCTTAATAATCGTAGTGTATTATAACCAACAAAAAAATATATTATACAAAGCCCAGTTTTGACCAACTCCTTAAAAATACCCATCCAACCTGCATCTTTTATCACATCATTTTGAATGGCAAAAAAACCTACTCCAATAATCCACAACAATAATATAATCCAATATAAAACATATCGAAATACATGCTTAAATCCATATTTTTTCCATAAAAACAATGATGAAATCAAAAAAAACGGAATAAGGACATCCGATAAAGCCATATTAAATTTAAATGATTCAGAAAAAGATACAACTTTTGTAATGTTTAAAGTTAATAGTAAAATAACAAACAATATTACTGAAGACATTTTAATAATTCTATTTATCAAACTTGTAATCCCTTCTCTCTTTAAAGTGATTTTTTAAAGACTAACAACCGTTTAGATCACTTAATAAATCTTGATATTGAACTGGATTTTCCTATTTCAATGTTAAAATATCATGACCAATCGTAAGTTGATTTTGGATAGTCAACACTTAATCGGACAATTTAGTTAAGGGAGTGCATTTTATATTCAACAGGACTCAAGTAGCTGTGTCCTATGAATTCTATTATTGTTAAACCAATTGATATACCCAATAATCAACATAAATGGAAATATAAAAATCCATATAAATATCTTTAGTGATTTCTTAATATCAGTTCTCTTGTAGTCGTTTATATCAACTTTTCTCTTCCTATAATTGTCCTCAATTACCATGTAATGCTCGTGCTTAATCTTGTCCCACTCCGTCATCTTATAGTTTAGACACTTAATCCATTAATTTATCCACCCTAGATCATACTCATTGAAGTGTTGTTCCTGGACCCAAGCTTTCATCACAGCATGTACTGGATGTTTCTCATCTTTATAAATATCCATGAACTCATAGAACCCGTGGATTCCTCCGACATCTTATTGAGGCGATTTCTCGGCCCCCTCAAGAAGTGTTGGATAGCCAAAGTGATAATTGTCAATAATTTCCTCAAGCTTTATAGTGAATCACCAATCGTCTCCACAATCATAATAGTATCTGATTTCCTTGTACTTTTCCAAATAATCATCCATCTTAGGTCCAGTGGATTTACGCACTTCTTTTTTCAGTCTTTCCTGATACAGCTCCTCCACTTATACAATTCTTGCTCCATGGTCCGAAGCTTTTCTTCAAATATCTTCTTGTTTTTCTTATAATACTGGTGTGCCCAAAAAGCTTCTTCATCATTCGGTGCCTAGGGTCTAAATAGTCCCATTGTCAACATGTATAACTGTTCCTGTAATTGAGCTTGAACTTTCACTTAATAAAAAACAAACCGATTTAGCAACACTAGTTGGATTTGTCTCTTTCTTCAGAGAAGTACGCTTATAGATTCTATCTTTTTGACTTTCAGATAAAGTTTCACTCATTCCAGTCTCCATAAAACCAGGGGCAACACAGTTTGATCGAATACCAACTCCACCCCATTCTCTTGCAACAGTCTTAGAGAATGACTCTAATGCTCCTTTCGTTGCAGCATACATGCTCAAACCTTTGTAACCCGTATGTGCACAAACTGAAGTAATATGAACAATAGATCCTTTTACTTTGTTTAACAACATGTCTCTAATAACATATTTCGTCAACATAACAGGAGACATTACATTGATTTTGAACATTCTATCTAAATTGTCAAAATTAGCATTTGTTACTATATCATCATATGCATAAGCAGAATTATTCACCAGCCCATAAATTTTTCCGATTTTTTTAATTTTTTCTTTGTATAACTTTGATACTCCATTAGTGTCAGCAAGATCATAATTAATATGATGATATCGTTCTTTGTAAACTGACTTGAATTCTATAATTTTATCATTTTCACTTCTACTTATACCAATAACACCGCAATCGTTAGTGAATAATATTTCTTTTACTATTTCACTTCCTAGTCCTCCAGAATCACCTGTTACAATTACCCATTTCATTTATTCCGCACCTTCTTTCCTGTCCTAGTCGTTTCTATATTATCTACAATCTTATACATTTTTGGTTCTTTCCAATCTTGAACTTTGTCTTTTAGATACAGTTTAATCGCGTTAATAACATCGCTATCATTCATATCAAAATTCTTCTTAATCACATCAGCGACAACAATATTTCCAATAACACTATTTTTTCTACCATAAACTAAAGCTTCTCTTACATATCCAGATTGAAGAATAAATTCTTCAATCTCTAGAGGATTTACCCTATATCCCCCAACATTAATAAAATCAGAATTTCTCGATATAAACTTAAACTTTGACTCACCGTGAAATTCAACAATATCTTTTGTATTATAGTATCCATCAACAATTTCAATTTCATCTGAGAAACCAATTAAACTTTCATGAATCATCAATTCTGAAGTGTTTGAAATTCTGATTCTATCTTTAAATCTCTCTGGTATAACAAAAAACTCATCTATAGTTGAAAATAAACTCCCTGCCTCCGTTGATGCATAAACATTAACAATCTTAGCATTTGGAAATACTTTTTTTATATGTGGTATTAAATGATAATCGAATTTCTCACCTCCTGAGGTCAAACTCTTCACCATTTTAACTTCCTCAGTTATTATAGGGATGACCTTTTTGTAAAAAGTTGGAGTTGCAGATATTCTTGTAATGTTCTCATTATTGATTAAGTCAATTACGTCTCTGCTGTCTTTATCGAACACATATACCATTGTATTTCCGTTTATGAATGCTTGAAGAAAAACTTGCACACCTGCAAAATGAGTCGGATTATAGGCAAAAGCCCAAATGTCATTTGTGAACTTCTCATCAATCTTACAAGAACTCATCAAATTTCTAAACATATGAGTAACTTTCTTAGGTTTTCCAGTCGTTCCTGAAGTATACATGATAATTTGACTGCCGTTTCTTTCACATGCAATTCGTTTCAATAGATCATATTTGTTTTCAATATATACCTTATTAACATTAACGGTTTTTCCAATATCGCCATATGAAAGTCCAAGATTTTCTATTTCGTTCTTCGAAAAATCATGGTCTAGAATTTCAAAATTATAATCATTAAGAATATTTCCAATAAAATTCAAAAATACTTCATATGGATTACTATTATAGATGTATCTATGAAAAGACTTGCTTGAATTTAAATCCTCAATAAATTGCTCATAAGTAAAATATACTTTCGAACTTTGCATCCAAAATAATGACAATTCTTTGACCCCCTAACTCAACTTCGTAATTATCTCATCAATGGTATCAATAATCCCATCTTCAAATATATCAACATCATATTCATCTTCAATTTTAACTGTCAAAATAGCCAAATCTAATGAATCAAAACCTAAATCTCCTCTAAGACTTGTTGACTCACAAATATCAATATTTTTCTCTTTATCGTTATCCTTCATAATCTCTCTAACAATCTCAATTACTCTTTTTATCATAATAATCATCTCCTTTATTTGTACTTAGCTCTATAAATTAGTCTTGACTCTTCTTTTCTTGCCATGGATATCCTCTATAATCCTTCAAATAATCTTTCCATGGATATACTCTTTCACCCTGGTTATTTCTAATATATTTTACAGAGCAAATCTCTTTCGCTGGATTTCCTGAGACTACTTTATCTGCACTTACATCTTTCTTTACAAGTGAGCCCGCTCCAACGAGTGCGTTTTTTCCAATTTTTACACCCGGCATAATAATTGATCCCGTTGCAATTTGAGCATATTCATCAACGGTAACTCCAACTAGCTCACCCATCGGTGGGTACGGATCATTTGTTAATACGACATAAGGATATATCCATACATAGTCCTTAATATTTGATAATTGTCCAACATTGACACTAGAATGTAGCCTCACAAAATTGCCTATTGTTAATTTGCCTTGTAAGTCACACTGAGTGCCAATACTAACATTGTTTCCAATTCTTGATTCTTCTCTTATAGAAACTCTATGTCCGGTTTGAAGATTGTCTCCAATTATTACGTCATTGTATATGATTGCACCGGATCGGATTATTGAATTTTCGCCGATGACAGTTTCTTTATTATAATAGTCTTTTCTGTTACTATAATATCCAGCAGAATACTCCCCCAGAATTGAGTTTGCACCCACAAATGAGCCTTTCTTAATCATCACATTTTCTTTAACGATCACATTAGATTCAATGACAACATCTTCTTCAATTACTGATCCTTTCGCCACGATTACATTGTGTCCAAATATAACATTTTTACTAACCTTTACACTTTCATGAATTACAATATCAATTTTATTCATTTACTTACTCACTTTCTTTTAAATTCACAGTTTTCTTGAGCATTCATATTTCCAACTATTATACTTTCTTACTTTTATCTTTAATTTTTATCTTTATACGGTAAATAACTATACTCAATTCATTCTTAAATATTAATCCAAATAATATTAACATCATCAAGGAATAAGCTAATTGATACTCTACATAATCGAACAAATAAATTCTGCAAACTATAAGATATACCGTAGTTAAAATACTAATTATTATTAAGCGCTTTGATACATTCATTAATTTCATCTTACTAGTTATCAAACATACCATAATAATAGTAATCATGTAGCCCATCAAGGTAGCTATGGCTGCACCCTCTATACCCATTCTAGGTATTAAAATAGTATTTAAAATAATGTTTGCCAGTGCACCTAAACTCAATGTTATGGTGGACAGATAGCTCTTCTTTATGACTAAAAACTGATTTCCTGCTATCTGGAATAACATCAACAGTAATGGTGAAAGGTACAAATAAGGAACTACTATATGACCTTTTAAATATTCTCCTGCAAACATTATTCCGAAAAGTATTTTTATAATTGGATATATCGCTAACACACTAAGAAAGGATATTGCACCAAGATATTCAAACACCTTAGAATTCAACTCAACCTGGTCGTCATCCTTCATCGTAGAAAAGGCAAAATATTGCCAACCACCCGCAAAAGCTGCATATATCAGCATACTAATGCTGGCTATTTTTGACCCTATTGAATAAATGCCTAGTTCCCTTGTCCCCAATATATTAGCGATCATAATTCTATCCATAGAGTTGTACACCCAATAGATTAAAAAAGTAGGCAACAGAGGCAATCCTATTTTGAATAGTTCTTTTGTTATATTCATATCGAACTTTCCCAAAGAAAAAAACTTCTTGTTTAACATAAAGAAGAATACTAACAGTATTCCACCCATTAATATATTGGAATAAATCAAACCAAAGTATGAGTAACCCAACCATAATAATAAGATGGATATAAAATATCCTCCAGCGGAGCTCAAAAGTCCTGATACAACATATACCTTTCTTTGATTTTGTATTCTAGTAGGTGCTGCTATAATCACACAGTTAGTTGAAATCAATAAAGATATCGCTGAAAACAAAACAATATTGCCATACTCCCTTGATCCAAAGAATATATTTGAGAATGCCTTGTTAAATATTAAAAGTATAGCAAACCCTACTATTGAAGAAATAAGTACAATTCTATTAGCAGTTGTCGTTACATTATATCTATAGCTTGCATCTTCCTTTTCAAAATACTCTCTAAACATAGCATCGTACATGCCAAGCATTATTAATGGTGACCCAAACCCAATTATCTGGTTAAACATATCATACACACCAAAGTCCGAGGGATCCGTTAATAATCTTGTTATCAATGGTAATAATAAAAATGGTATGATTTTATTAAGAATTGAAATAAAACCATATGTAAAAAAGTTTTCTAGAAAAAGTTTTGCTCTACTCAAATTAATCAACCCTCATATCTGTTTATAGTATCAATTACATAATTAATTTCTTCAACAGTCATACCTTCATATAGCGGCAAACTAATTATGATCTTCGAGTAATTTTCAGTAATTGGATAATCTTCCTTCTGATAGCCTAAATATCTGTAAGCTTCAGACAAGTGTGGTGGTATTGGATAATGAATCTGTGTTGCAATCCCTTTATCACTTAGATATTTCTGAAACTTATCTCTATCATTTGCTTTTACTACAAATAAATGCCAAACATGCTCTGCATTTTCTCTAATTTTAGGTAATGTAACAAGTGGATTTTTGATTCCCTTTAAATAATCATTGGCAATTGATTCTCTTTCAACTCTTAATTCTGAATAATGTCTGAGTTTTACAGATAATAGCGCAGCTTGTATTTCATCCATCCTTGAGTTAACACCCAAAATTTCATTGTGATATTTAACCTTACTTCCATAATTTCTAAGCATTTTTATCTTTTCGTAGATTTGATCGTTATCGGTTACAATCGATCCGCTATCGCCAAAAGCACCAATATTTTTAGTAGGATAGAAACTGAAGCATCCTATATCTCCCCAAGTTCCTGTAGCTTTACCATCAAAACAAGCTCCGTGACTCTGAGCACAGTCTTCTACTAGGTACAAATTGTATTTATCTGCAATTGCCTTTATATTAACCATATCTGCTGCTTGTCCATACAGATGAACCACTAGGATTGCTTTTGTTTTATTTGTGATTTTTTCTTCGATTTTGCTTGAATCTAAATTATAATACTCATCTGGCTCAACAAATACAGGTGTAGCACCATTCTCAGTTACCCCAAGGACAGATGCGATATAGGTGTTAGCAGGGACGATTACTTCATCATCTTCTCCAATTTCTAATGCACGAAAAGCTAATATCAGAGCATCTAAACCAGAATTTAAGCCTATACAATGTTTCGATCCAAGATACTCTGCAAACTCATTTTCAAATTGCTCACCTTTTTTGCCTAATATATACCACCCTGACTCAAGTGTCTCTATTGCAGCTTGGTTGTACTCGTCTTTATAATTTTGATATCCTCTGTCTAACTGATTAAAATTAATTTTTATCATTCCAGTATCCTTTCTCAACATATTTTAAAAATTCATCATAATCCCTGATGTAATCGTTTTCATCATAGTAGTCCGATGCTGCTACGCAAAGAACAGATCCATCTTTTTTCCAGTACATATCGCGCCAATATCCTTTAAGAACAAGCAATCCTTTTTCTGGAGAATCCAGCAAATAACTTATCTTGTCATTTCCATCATCAAGAACTACTTCAATTTCTCCGAAAGGACACCATAACAGTTGTTGTAGTTTTCTGTGAGCATGCATTCCTCGTTTTACTCCTAATGGTACATTGAAAGTATAATAAATACGTCTGATGTCAAAAGGAATATCTTTGCTACTTTCAACATATGACAAATATCCGATTTCTTCTGATCCATTTGTTTTAATTTCAATAATTCTATTGAATTCCATAATTCACCCCTTATATAACTTAGCAATTAGTTCCTTGAATACTTTATCATCCAGAAAACCAATTTCTGTGTGTGTTCTTTTTTTAAATACATGTGAGATTTTTAATTTCATTTTAAAAAACAATAAATCAGGATTTCTTAATAACCTTATTGACTTTCGTATTATTGGATTCTTTATATTAAATAAGCCTAAATTCTTATTTGCTTTTAAAACTATTTTGTTTTTTTCGTACAAATTTAATAAAAACTTTTGAAAATTCGAATGATCAACAAATAGTTTTGAATTTACATTATCGCTAGTGGATATACCTTCACCAAATTCATACCATACAATATTTTTAGGATATTCTAATAATTCTTCCTTATCAAGACAAATTAAAACTTGCATTAGATCTTCACAATATACTACAACACCTGATATCGCTAATAATTTACTCATTAAGTAGTTTTTTTCAAATACCATTGTTGATCCTGATATCCAATTCTGATGAATCAACATACTACGCAATATATCATTATGTCCTTTTCTATTATATGGTTTTAATAGTTTTGGAGCATCAAAACTTTCAAAATGGACAGTAAATTCCGGATTATTTATTTTATATGACATCATATTGCCAAAACAAAATTTTGCATTATGATTTTCCATAAAAAAATACAAATCATTTATTGTCTCCGAATTATACAACAAATCTCCTGAACCGAGTCCTTTAATGTATTTACCATTTGCTTTTTTCAAAGCATTCAAATAATTATCTACAGTTCCTAAATTTTTTTCATTTTTAATAAAACAATAATCACAAAAATTATTGTTTTCAAAAAAAACAGTTATTAAATCACAATAATCAACATCCGAAGAATCATCGGATATTATTATTTCAAAATCAGTAAATCTCTGTCTTATTATTGACTCCAATGTTAAAAGCAAACCTTCTTTACTGGAATTATATGTTAAAACAATTATACTAAACTTTTTCATAAAACCACCTAAATCAGTTTCTAATATTAATATGATAATTGGTATTAAATTTTTGGTTGACACATCAGTTCTAGAAATTCATCTGAAACAGACAAAATTAACATTTGATATTATCTGAGCATCATTAATTTATCAAATTCATTATTGTATCAATCGTTTTTTCATCCAATACAGTATAAAATAGTTCAATATTTTCTTTTATTACTTCATGATTTAGTTTACTGTAATCGATTTTTGATACACTTTCAATATAAGAATTGCAAAATCTCATCTTAATTAATTTTGCTGGATTCCCTCCAACTATACTATAAGGCATTACATCCTTTACAACTACACTTCCAGCAGCAATAACCGATCCTCTTCCAATTTTTACACCAGACATTATTATTGAGTCCATGCCTATCCAAGCATCATCATCAACTACAATTGGTCCATTAGAATATGCTTCGCTTTCTGCAAATCCTAGTTTAACTTTAAATGGATATGTTGAAAATGAACTGTAATAATGATTACCGCCTAGAATAAATTTAACACCAGAAGCAATAGATACATAATTTCCAATAGTCAATTTTTCGTTAGCAGCATTCCATGAATAAACTTCAATAGGTCCATAACTCATTCTTCCAACTTTAACAATATCAGAATTGAATTTATTTGTTGCAACTGTTTGATTATTTCTATTCGCTTTTCTCCATTGATATTTAAAAAAATATTTTTTTAATAAACTCCAGAGTTTCTTTGACAATCTAATCATACAGTTATCTCCGTATTCTTTTCATATAATTAAATAATCTCAACATAATTTTTTACAGATTTTTCCCATGTTGGCAACTTTAAATGGAATACTCTGTTTAGCTCTATCTTACTCAACCTTGAATTTTTGGGTCTTTTTGCCTTTGTAGGATAGTCTTCAGTCATTATAGGATTCACTTTGACATCTATCCCAGCTTGTCTAAATATTTCACATGCAAATTCATACCAACTACAATAACCTTCATTCGTGGCATGAAAGATTCCATACCTTTCTGTATTAATCATATCAACTAAGAGCATTGCCAAGTCGTAAGTATAAGTCGGAGATCCAACCTGATCTGCAACAACAGAAATTTCATCTCGCTCTTTGCCTAACTTAAGCATTGTTTTAACAAAATTAGTACCATTGCTTCCAAATACCCAAGAAATTCTAACTATAAAGTATTTAACTACAAGTTTCTGAACTTCCAATTCGCCTTCATATTTTGTTTGTCCATAATAGTTTATTGGGTTTGGTTTATCAGTTACCTCGAACGGTTGATCACCTTCACCATCAAATACATAATCCGTGCTGATATACAACATTTTTGCGTTTATATCTTTACATGCTTTCGCAATGTACCTTGTGCCCAGGACGTTCACCATATAACATAGTTCTTTTTCATCTTCGGCTTTATCAACAGTTGTATATGCAGCACAATGAACGACAACATCAGGGTTATAATCACTTATAACCCTAGTCACTTGTTCTTCATTCGTAATGTCTAAAGACTCTCGATCAGTTCCTAGAAATTCTATTCCCTCAGACTCTAAACGTTTTACAACATCAAAACCTAGTTGTCCGTTAGCTCCTGTTACCAACACTTTCATTACTCTTCACCTACTTTATCATTGTACATCTTCACATAGTAGTCTTTATAATCACCAGAAATGATATTTTCCCACCATAGTCGGTTGTCAAGATACCATTTTATAGTCTTCTTGATCCCATCATCAAACAGCGTTGTTGGCTCCCAACCTAATTCTCTTCTTGTTTTTGATGGGTCGATTGCATAACGCATGTCATGCCCAGCTCGATCTTTCACATAAGTTACCAAAGATTCAGGTTTTCCTAATTCTCTTAAGATTGTTTTCACTACTTCTAAGTTAGTTTTTTCATTGTGTCCACCGATATTATAAACCTCTCCATCTTTTCCATTATGGAGAATTAAATCTATGGCAGTACAATGATCTCCTACATAAAGCCAATCACGAACATTTTCACCTTTGCCATAAACAGGTAATGATTCATCATTTAATGCCCTTGAAATCATTAATGGAACAAGTTTCTCGGGAAAATGATATGGACCATAATTATTTGAACATCTAGATATTGTAATTGGTAACTTATAAGTTCTATTGTAAGCCTGTACTAATAAATCTGCTGAAGCCTTTGATGCTGAATAAGGTGATGATGTGTGAATCGGTGTTTCTTCTGTAAAGAATAAGTCCAACCTATCTAGCGGTAGATCACCATAAACTTCATCAGTCGACACTTGATGGAATCTCTTAATTCCAAATTTCCTTGACGCGTCCATTAAGACTTGAGTGCCTAAAATATTAGTTTTTAAAAAGATGCCTGGGTCTTCAATTGATCTATCAACATGAGACTCTGCAGCAAAATTCACTACAAAATCAAATTTCTCTTCTTGAAATATTTTATTAACTAAATCCTTATCTGTTATATCACCTTTTACAAATCTAAAGTTTTGATTTTTTATGACAGGCTCCAACGTTGAAAGGTTACCTGCGTATGTTAGCACATCTAAACATACAATTCTATATGAAGGATGTTCTTTTAGCATATGAAACACAAAATTACTACCTATAAAACCTGCTCCGCCTGTCACTAATACATTCATTTAATGCCTCACTTTCACTAATATTTAAAGTTTACATCACTTCCTGACAATGTAGGTGCATCCAAATCTTTGTCCGATATAATTGGATTTTCTATACCCCAATCAACACCAATTTCAAGGTCATCAAATCTAATACTTCTATCATTCTTAGGTGAATAATACTCATCAACTTTATATTGAACTTCAACGTTATCAGTAACAGTTAAAAATCCATGCGCAAATCCTTTCGGAACAAACAATTTTTTTTTGTTTTTTTCTGATAATATTACAGATACCCACTTTTTATATGTAGGAGATCCTTTTCTAAGGTCAACTGCAACATCTAGAATTTCGCCTTTAGTACACCAAATTAATTTTGATTGAGCTTTTGGATTTAGTTGAAAATGGAGGCCTCTAAGTGTACCTTTATGTGCTGAGAAAGAGTGGTTATCTTGGATAAATTCAACTTCTATTCCTGCTTCTATAAACTTTTTTTTAGAATAGTTTTCTGTAAACCAACCTCTGTGGTCACCAAATACTTTTGGCTCAATAATAAGTACATCTTCAATCTCTGTTTTTACAATATTCACTAATTTACCTCCTTTCTAATAATGGATTTTGCCTTCTGCAACTTTCTTTAAATGCTCTCCATATGGAGATTTTCCATATTTTTCAGCTGATAGTAGTAGTGTTTCTCTATCAATCCATTCATTATGGTATGCAATTTCTTCAAGTGCTGAAATCTTAATACTCTGTCTTTTCTCAATCATCTGGACAAACTCAGCCGCTTCAACTAGACTATCTATTGTCCCAGTATCAAGCCAAGCAAACCCTCTACCTAACAATTTGACATTGAGGGTTCCATCTTCTAAGTACATTCTATTTAAATCCGTAATTTCAAGTTCACCCCTATGAGAAGGCTTTACTTTTTTTGCTAACTCTACCACTCTGTTATCATAAAAGTATAAACCTGTTATACAATAATTAGACTTTGGATTCTTCGGCTTTTCTTCAACTGAAAGAACCTTTCCAGCTTCATCAAACTCCACAATTCCAAAGCGTTCTGGATCATGGACATAATATCCGAAAATTGTAGCTTTCCCATTTTTCGCATTCTCAGCAGCTTCTTTTAAAATTGGAGTAAATCCATTTCCGTAATAGATATTATCTCCTAAAATCATAGCTACATTGTCATCCCCAATAAACTCTTCTCCAATGATAAATGCTTGAGCGAGCCCATCTGGAGAAGGCTGTTCTGCATATTTTAGACTAATACCAAATTGGCTACCATCTCCTAATAATTTTTCAAAATTAGGCAGGTCGTATGGTGTTGAAATAATAAGAATATCTTTGATACCAGCTAACATAAGTACTGAAAGTGGATAATAAATCATTGGTTTGTCATATACTGGCAATAACTGTTTGCTTGTTACCATTGTAAGTGGATATAATCTTGTTCCTGAGCCTCCTGCTAGAATTATGCCTCTCATAATTATCCTTGTATGATTATTCAATACAGAAAATCATACTCTCCTTATATAATGTATTTAGGTATTAAAGGTTGACCTATAACCTTAATATCTGTTATTGATTATGCATTTCGATGTATAATCAAATTATTAGATAGAGTGATGTCCATTGTCTCCTTGAAGCAAGACTTCGTTATCGAAAGACTGACACCTCTTTCTGATAAACTGATTACGAATAAGTTAGATGTTGACTTCCATGAGAAGTACTTCGTATCTCGAATAAGGCAGTAACGTTTGTCAGAAAAGTGGACCTATCTAAAATATTCCTTAAGGTGATGCGCATGTTATATTTAGGTATCGATATTGGTAAACGTTCTCATGTTGCCAGTCTCATGTCAGAAAAAGGAAAGGTTTTATTTAAAGCCTTTTCATTTTCAAACACATCAGAAGGCGGAGAATCCCTTCTAGCACATCTCAATAAATTCATCGACTCCTACAATGATCTAGAAGTTGGAATGGAGGCGACAGGGCATTATTGGCTGTCTCTTTACACATTTCTTCTTGAACAAAAAATGAAGATTTATGTTGTAAATCCAATACAAACCGATGGTTGGCGAAAAGGAACAGAAATTAGGAAAAGAAAAACAGATATAATCGATTCAGTCTTAATTGCTGATCTAATTCGGTATGGAAATTTTCTTGAGACAACCCTTGCAAGTGAAGAAATTCTTTCACTAAGAAACTTATCACGATTCAGAAATTATTTGACACAGTCTTCAAGCGACCTTAAAAGAAAAGCCATTGGCGTTCTAGATCAAGTTTTTCCTGAATACGAAACTGTTTTTTCTAACATATTTGGTAAAACATCTAAAGAAATATTATTACTCTTTTCATCCGCTTCAGATTTTGAAGATATCACTTCAATTCAGTTAAATGAAGCTTTAGAGCAGTTTCGAATGAAACGTTTTGCTGAAAGAAAAATACAAGAATTATCATCTATGGCTAAGCAATCCTTTGGAATAAAATATGCTCTAGACAGCTTTACGATTCAACTAAAGATGATTATTGAACAACTCAACTTTATCGAATCACAGATCGGACAACTTGAGTTTGAAATCGAGCTGATTCTTGAAAAACTCAAATCTCCAATAACAACCATTCCTGGAATCGGATGTACCAATGCAGCTATTATTCTCGGAGAAATCGGCGATATAAATCGGTTTTCCGCCCCTTCAAAGCTAGTAGCTTATGCTGGATTAGACGCTACAGTATCTCAATCTGGAGATTTTGTTAGCACTAACAACAAGATGAGTAAGCGTGGCTCTCCTCACCTAAGAACTGCTATCTTTAATGCTGCCTTCATAGCTTCTAATAATGATCCAGTGTTCAAAGCGTACTACTTAAAAAAACGTTCAGAAGGTAAACACCACTATGTTGCGCTAAATGCAACCGCTAGAAAGATGTGTAATACGATTCATGCAGTACTAATCCATAATGTTCCCTACGAGATAAAGGAAAAGGAATAATTTCTATCTCGATTGTGACAGACCTACAAACTTAGGTCTTTTTGTTGTGTCTTTCTACCGTGTATTTTTTTTCAAACATCAACTTTCATTTTTTCCTATTCCTCTATTGACTTTTAATAGTTAGTCTTTCTTTTTTACATTGTGTATATAATAGACTCAGACCTGTGGACTTTTGATTATTTTCTGTAGCTTGACTACTGGAAGGAGTGTATTGCCACTGTTTTATCTGAATCATTTATAGTTGGATGTGCCTTAGAGTTCTCATCTCAATCAAGTCTATGATGATGAAACTAGGTGGATTATCACAGTGTCAATAAGATGAAAGGAGATCACAAATGATTTGCGTTGGCGTTGACATTGCCAAGAAAACTCACTTTGTCGCTGCCTTATCTTCAGATGGTGAAGTCCTGTTAGAGCCCTTTGAATTTTGTAATGACTTTGATGGCTTTTCTAAGTTACTCTCAAAGGTTCATACCTTTGAGAAAAGTAGCCTCATCATTGGTCTTGAATCGACGGCTCATTACGGTAACAACCTTGTTTCTTTCATTTTTGCAAACGAATTTAGCGTCTGTGTTATCAACCCGATTCAGACTTCGGTCATGCGAAAAAACAACATTCGCAAGACCAAAACAGACAAGGTTGACGCACTGCTAATCGCAAAGACATTGATGATGAACCATTTCAGATTTGTGACGCACCAAGATATTGAACTGTTGAAACTCAAAGATCTATGCCGTTTTAGACAGAAGCTGATTAAGGCGCGCACCACTGTAAAATTCAGCTTTCTACTTACATCGATCAGATCTTTCCTGAACTTCAATATTTCTTCAAATCCGGTATTCATCACAAAGCCTGCTATTCACTTTTGAAAGAGTTTTCGTTGCCCGAGGATATTGCTTCCATGCATATGACTCATCTGGCGTCGCTTCTCGATAAAGCTTCCCACGGCCACTTCAAGAAAGACAAGGCTCAAGAATTAAGAGTTCTTGCACAGAAGTCTGTCGGAACTGGCAATAAAACAATTTCTATTCAAATAACCCAGTCTATTGAGCAGATAGAGCTATATGATAGACAACTTGAGGATATCCATACTGAAATCGAAAAAATTATGATTTCTCTGGATTCCGTAATCATGACAATACCTGGAATAGGATTCCTTAACGGTGCCATGTTTCTTGGTGAAATGGGTGATATAACCCGGTTCTCGGATCCAAGCAATCTGCTTGCTTTTGCAGGACTGGATCCATCAGTTTATCAATCTGTAAATTTTCAGGCTTCAAAAACGAGAATGTCTAAAAGAGGTTCTAAGATACTTCGCTATGCGCTTATTAATGCAGCTCATAATGTTGTTCTCAATAATAAAACGTTCAAAGAATACTATGATCTTAAAATATCCCAAGGACGTTCTCATTATAATGCTCTTGGTCACTGTGCAGGAAAGCTAGTCCGAATAATTCATAAAATGCTAACTTGTAACCTGAAATTTAATTTAGAATAAATCATCAAATGTGTGTGTTTCTAGAAGCATCCATTTGATGGATGCTTAGTTAAAGTCGTGCCATTTTGGGACTTATGAAAACCAAAATATTTGACTATTTTATGGTTGACAATTCATAGTTGGTCTCCTTGAGTTTCAATTAGATCCTTCTAATTTATTGTTTTTTTTATATAAATAATGATTTACAACTAAATATAAAACTATAACGCGAACAATAAGTGTACTTTCATATATTACATTTTGGAATGACATAAAAAACCAAACAGGTATCCATAAAAAATAAACTGCATAATTGAAAACTGTGCTATTTCGAGCGTGAACTCTTTTCTTCAGAAAATAATATATGATAGCTCCAACTAATATTGGTATAAAACAAAAAATACCATAATCATAATAGAAGTCAAAAAAACCAGTAGGAACTGTAGCGCTTCCAGACTTTGATAAACCTTCAACTTCAGGTTCATATGGGTTCAGGTCGAAAATATTATGCAATCTAAATAGGCCAAAGTATATAGACTTGAAAGAATAAAATCCGACATAATTGTGATTAATATCACGATGCTGTATATTCATATTAAGATTATTATAGGATAACGCAAAGTAACCATAGTAAATTGAGGTAGTATTTTGGAATGCTTCTGGTCCTGTAAAGCCTATAGAGTCAGCATAACTAACTTGTATTTTACCATACCCTCCCCATCTGTATTCGGTAATAAATATCATGAATGACATTAGTGCAACCAAAATAACTGCTAATACTATTTTATGTCTGACTTTGTTGAAAATAACCACTTTTCTTTTTTTGTATTTTCTATCATTTAGGTACATAAATAGTACAAAAGATATTAGTTGAATCAAACTAACAACAACTGTCATTCTAGATGATTTTCCAACTAATGGTAACGCAATAAATATCACAATCCAAAAAACGAAATTTTTTTTTCTGGATTTGTACCAGTACATGAAATTTAATAATAATACAGTAAATAATGATTGAGTTAAATAAGATAAAATTGGTGCTGAATAAGTATGGATATCAATCCCTTTTAATGCAGGTAGAAAATATCCAGAACCCATATAATTTTCAAGCAGAACTATTGATAAGTATATACAATTTAAAACATAAACACTTCTATTAGATCTTAAGGTCGTGAAGTTAAATTCTCTATCATTAATTGAGTGAGAAAAAGTAGAATTTACTAAAAAAACAAACATATTTAATAAAGACAACATCATGTATATAATAGGTGATATGTTTGGTTCAATTTGAGTTGACCAATTGAATAAATATAAAACAAATGGAAGATGTATTCCAAACATTAAATATACAGATAAATTAAAGTAGTCTTTTTTTTTAAAAACAATATAAAGGGTCTGACTAACAAATAGAAATGTTGATATCCAGAATAATAAATCCACCAAATGACCTCCTAACTTGTGAAGTGAATAGTATATCATTAATCAATTTCGATTTTTTTATTCTTAAAATTCCTAATTATTTCAATTAGTGCCGCTTCTATCAATGTTAAATCAAGTAAAAGTTGCAATATAATAAGTTTCCATTTTTTTAATTTATGGTACTTTCGCAAAATTATTTTTTTACTTCTGACCATTAACTTTCTTCTACTAAACATCTTACTATATTCTTTAGTTATTGATGTGGAATGGAAATGATTATAATTAATAGATAGTATTCTTACAGATTTGTATTTAAATCTTTTCATCTTTATTGCTATGATGTTTTCTTCACCATATAAAAACACCTCTTCATCAAAAAGTCCAATTTCAAGAAATTTATTAATATCAAGTACAAACAATGAGCCGGATACAACATCAACATACTCAAGTTCGGAATCAACTAACACATTAGTTCTTACTTGCTTTGAAAATGAAAACAATCTTTTGAGAATTGAACTCGCATCAAAAACCTCCCAACATGCTGAAGGTAAGCTCCATACGTTTTGTTGCTCAACTTCGCTATTGCCATTAAGCATAACTCCTGTTACTATTCCTACATCTGGTGTATAAACAAGGAAATCCACACATTTCAAAACAAAATTTTCACTAAATAGCACATCAGGATTTGCAATAATTGCATAATCGCAATTAAGCTTTTCTTTTGAATATAATAACCCAATATTATTACCTGCACCATAGCCATTATTCATATTTGCTCTTAAAACTTTGATTTTATCACTCTCAAATTTACTTAATCTTTTGAACGACTCATTTGTAGAGCAATTATCTACAATAATAATATTGTCTATAGTCTGGTAATTGCTTATATGATTAACAAGTATCTCTGTAGTTTTAAAATCATTATAGTTAACAATTATACATGCAACCTTCACAAATATTTCCCCCTTTTGTCTTCTACTCTTTTCATAATACAACTAACTGAAAGTCAAATTATAATTGTACTCTATTCAGATTAACAATTTCAACAATTCACTCCATGAATTTGTATCTGGTATAAAACTCGTTTTTATTTTTTCCCAAACTATTGTCTTGTTGATTACATCTTCTACTATGTTTGCAAGCATCTCGGAATCACAAGGATCAAAAAAACATACCAAGTCATATTCTCCAATGGTTTCAATAGCATAGTCTACATTTGAAATTATAATTGGCTTTCCAAAAGTCTTGTATTCTGTTATTGGAAGCCCCCAGGACTCGAGTTTAGATGGAAAAATTAAACAATCAGATTTTTTGTAATTATCAAATACTTTTTCTCTGTCTAATAATCCTACGAATTCAATGTTGTCGATATCACTATATTTTTCATATATAAACTTAGAGTACTTATTTTCTGTGCCGTCTAGCGTTAATACTACTTTAAAATTGGATATTCCGCGCTTTATTAATATCTCAACAGCCTCGCATATAATCTCAAAATTCTTAAACACTCTTGGAAATGACGGGTAAAAAAAACTATACTCATCACTGTCATCGAAAGTGTTATCAACAACAATTGATCCATTTTCATTTTTAGCAATTATACTTCTAATATCAGGATGCGCAACAAGTATATTATTGCATCTAAACTCATCAATAAATTTTTTCTTGATCCAATTCTGTTGTACGATAACAAAAGTATTTTTGTGAATATTTATTTTATACAAATACTTGTAAAACAAACTAAACAACTTTAACTTAGGAGCAAATTTTGATTCGAATTTACTTAATTTATAGAAGGGCATTGTATTATGGCAATATACATATCTTTTTCTAGAAATGACATTTGGTGTAATATCATGAAGTGATAACCAAACATCAATATTCTTTCCATATGAGTAGAAGTAGAAGTATATATACTCATACCAAATTCTGTAAATATAACTGGTTCTCGATTTTGGCAACTCAATTATTTCTAACTTGTCAGAGTATTTGACAAACTCAATTTTGTTATTAACAAAAATTGTGACGTGATAACTTTTATGAAAACCAAGTTCAATGATACTATCAAGACAATCTTTATATACTGAAAGTGGACCTCCTTCAAAGAGATTAATCCCTGATATCACAATTTTTTTCATAAATAATTACTCCATTTTTTTTGAATATAATCCCATTTTTTTATAATTTTTGCAGGTACACCCGCTACAATGCAATTATCAGGAACATCCTTAATCACAACTGAATTTGCTCCAATAATACAACCACTACCTATTGCTACTCCAGGAAGAATACACACATTTTCTCCAATCCATACATTATTCCCAATAGTTACAGGTCTTGAAATTAATTTTCTATCATTAGGAGGTGATTCTGGTGGTGATTGGTTTTCACCAACATAATCTCCATGATTTGTATCACTAATAAATATCTTTGAAGCCATTAATACGTTATCACCTATCTTAACTTCTTCATGTGCTACAATGTGCACATTGTCTCCCATTTCGCAATATCTCCCAATTATTAGAGTTTTTATATTTCCCCCTGGCAAATCAAACCTACACGCATGACCTGTTGTGAGTCCTTTGCCATATGAAAGGCTAGATTTTCCTCGCATATAGATAGGCCTTCTTATTAATCTTGCATTTTTATAAACTAATTTTGTACATATTAGTGCAAATATTGTTGATATGAATTCCGAAACAGAATAATTATTTCCCATGTGATTACCCCCCTAATACATCAACAATCCAGCTTTCCAACGAATACTTATTGTATATTGCATCCTCAATTACTGAGTACGGCTCATCTAAAAAACCTTCCGGTATTGTAATATTATTCCTATCAACTACAGCAATATTATCTGGATTATAAAAGTCATATTTTTTAATAGATTGATTCGTTGTAATCAGTTTTTTATGCATACCTATCATCTCAATTGTTCTCATTGTAAGTCCAGTTTGTTTCGGATGTTGAACATCAAGAACAATTTTTGTTTTATCAATTACTTCCGCAATCTTTAAACTACCAATTTTAACGAATTCAAAGTCTTCAATTTTTGCACCACGAAACTCTCTCTTAATTAGCTTATAAAAGTAATATATGAATTTGCTTTGTAAGTAGCAATAAAAGAAATACTTGTATTGATTTTTATCAGCTATATCTTTTATGGCTTTAATCACTTTATATCTATCTGAATGTATCGTTCCAACAAAGCTAATATCAAAATCATAATGTTTATGAGCATTAAAAGTCTTCATATAATCATCAATAAAAAATAACGGTCTAAAAATCATCTTTGAGTGTCTACTTGTATCTTCCATATCAAATGACAATACTCGATCAAAATAATCTAATTTTGTTGTGATGCCTTTAATATTGTCTAATGAATCATATAGATATAAGCAGAAAGACGCTTTGCTAAATTTACTTTTAAGCTGTTTGATTATTTCAACTGGCATCATTTCACACTTTATTACAAAGACAAAATCATATTCAATATTTGATATCTTCTCGATAATTTGATTGTAATAAGCCATGGTTTTATTATGGAAAACTTGTGGGTTGATTTTTAATAATGCTCTCTCAAATGAGCTTTTTATAGATCTTTCATCAAAAATATCAACCATCGCTCCAAGCTCTATCATCTTCTCGGCTATTTTTTCTTCATAACCAAAAAATGCAGGGGCGATAAACAGAATTTTTTTGCCATTCAGTTTCATCACTTATATAGTCCTTTTATCTTCATTTCTTCTATTGAGGCTTCATAGTTATCACTCTCAACATTTTGCTTCTCAACCCAATCAACAAAATTTGAAATTCCCTCAGTAAAATTAACCTTTGGCTCATATCCTAATAAGTTTCTTATTTTTGTTAAGTCCCCGAGGTTATGCCTTATATCCCCTAATCTATAATTTCCAGAGACACTTATATTAACATTTGACCCATACTTTTCTTTTAATGTATTCGCCACAGCCAATACATCAATTTTTTCACCAGCGCCAACATTAAAAGATTGGAAATTAGCATTATCATTTTCAATTCCTAATATTATCGAATCAGTAATATCCTCAATATAAACAAAATCTCTTGTTTCCAACCCATCTTCAAAAATATTAAGGTCATTCCCATTTTTAATACGAGTTGAAAAGATTGAAAGAATACCAGTATAAGGATTTTTCAATGACTGCCCAGGGCCATACACATTTTGGAATCTAAAAGCAACTACCGGAAGGTTGATAGATTTTCCGACAATCATACATAATTCCTCTTGTGATTGCTTTGTATGTCCATAAACTGAAGTTGGGTGCAATTTTGAATCTTCATCAGTTGGTAACATTTCAACATTTTCATGACATATTGGACACTTAACTTCATAATCCCCTTGACTCATGTCTTCATCTTTTCTAGATTCAGGGTAAACAATGCCGTGCTCTTTACACTGAAATTTACCTTCTCCGTATACAGCTCTAGACGCAGCAACAACTACTTTTTTTACTTGGTTTGTCTCATTTGTGATTACTTCCATTAATTTAGCTGTGCCACCGATATTCACGTCAACATACTTATTTATTTCATACATCGATTGACCTGTTCCGGTTTCCGCAGCTAAATGAACAACTATATCAACACCTTTCAATGATTTTCTCCAATCGTCAAAATTAGTCACATCACCTACTATTAGTTCACATTTGTCCTTGACTAAATTATAGGTATATGACTCTTCGGGATTTTCTCCATGAATTTGTCGACTTAAGTTATCCAGCAATACAACTTCATAACCTCTATCCATTAATTTCAATGCCAAATTACTACCAATAAATCCTGCTCCACCTGATATCAATACTTTCATCTTTAATCCCTACTTCCTATTTATTCTCAGTTTGCTTTATCGTTTCAGAAAATGGTACTAGACTGATATTACTTGAAATACTCATGTCATACACTAAGTCACCAAATACCTTATTCACCGTACTTACATTCAGTAGCTTAAATAAGGGATTAAATAACTTAGTCATTTTTATTGTTTTACCATGTGCCTTTGCGATCAACCTCACCATTTCACTGGTATTTACATACTCAGAATTTTGAGGGAGGAATAATCCACCACTTTGGTTGTCAATTAGTTGCTTAATGAATTCCGATAAGTTATCAATGTAAATCATACTACGTTTATTTTCTATCCAAGGAAAGATTGGTGTTTTAAGTGCTAGTTTTGCTAGCCTCGGATAATTCCCCTTACAACCTTTCCCATAGACCATAGGTGGTCTAATTGTTGAGATAGTAAACAAATCATCTTGGAGCTTATTTATTAATTCTTCTGCTTCGATCTTTGACTTACCATAAGCGGTGTTTGGACTAAGTTGAGAATTTTTGGCTATTGTTCCTTTCTCAATACCATAAACACTCATTGAACTGAGAAAAACAAAGTGCAGAACGCCATCTATTTTTGCTTTTTGAGCACATTCATAAGCTAAATCTCTATTTACTTTATAATAAAGCTCTTGGTTTTCAGATGTTTCTTTAATATGTGCGATACCCGCTACATGAAATACAACATCATACTGACTAAAGTCTGCATCTTTCCAACTGCCATCTTTCATATCTATAGCTTCAACTTTATAATTGACTATATCTTTGTTTAACCAATTCTCAAATGAAGTACCTATATAACTATTCTGTCCAGTAATTAGCACTTTCTTCATTTTCTTTCCTACTCCTCAGTCTTGTTACTTGAGTTAACTGTAGATTTTATCCCAGTTCCACCTTCAACAACGCCATCCGATTTCAAGACAGATATCAACGTTTTAACAAAACACTTAATATCAATTAACGGGCCTATTTCATGCGCGTATTCACCATCAAATTTTGCTTTTATTTCGATTGGCAGTTCATCTCTTCCATTTACTTGCGCCCAACCAGTTAAACCAACAGGCACAGAATTGGCACCATACTTTTCTCTTTCCTCTATAAGGTCTGTTTGGTTCCATAGCGCTGGTCTTGGACCTATCACACTCATGTCACCTTTTATGATATTTATTATCTGTGGCAATTCATCTAAGCTTGTTTTTCTTAAAAACTTACCTACTTTAGTAATCCATTGTTCTGGATTTTCTAGGAGATGTGTCGGTGTATCTTTGGGCGTATCAATACGCATTGTCCTAAACTTTAAAATATAAAAAAATTGTTTGTTTATTCCAAATCTCTTTTGCTTAAAAAGTACTGGTCCCTTTGAATCTAGCTTAATGATTAGGACAAGCATAAGTAATAAAGGTGATATTATGACAATGCCTATACAAGAAACAATAAAATCTATGAATCGTTTAATCTTCAAATACGACATATCTGATGGCTCCTAGTTAATTTAGTAACTTCAATTTTTGATACCTAGTGCTCGACCCCGCCAAGCAAAAATATGCCTTGCTGTATTTCAACTTCCCAATGTACAAACTTATCAACTTCCTCGTAATAATCTATGGTTTTGTAGTTTATGTCCCTATTTTTAAGAACTTCTAAAAGCACATCATAAACCTCATCATGAGCCCCATAGATTAGTACCGTTTCGCCATCACTATAATGTGTTTGAAGGACATCGTCCATGTGTGCTTTTACTTTTAATATTGCGGCATATGATCGACTGATATAGTCTACAGTTTTCTTAGTTAGGACAGTAAAACCACTGGGAGTCAATATATATCTTACTTTTTTACCATTGAGGTTCTCTACTTTTACTAGTCCTACTTTTACAAATTTGTGAATAAGTAAGTTCACCATACCAAGTGAAATCCCTACCTTATTTGAAATATCTCGCTGCGAGATTTCGTCATATTTGCTGATGACTTCAAGTACAGACATCTCGTACATTTCCATGTAATACCCCTTACGTTCAATCATTGAACACTATTAACAGACTACCATCTATTTGTTATAAAGTCAACGCGTACAACGTTACATTTACCTTTCATTTACCTTACTAAGCTAATAGGCATTCCGATTGATAAATCCTTTTAAAATGGTCAATAATATGATTTTAATATCAAACGAAAACGTCCAATTTTCAATATAGTATAGGTCGTGTTCAATCCTCTTAATTATGCTTGTATCACCGCGCCAACCACTGACTTGTGCCCAACCTGTAAGACCTGGTCTGACTTGATGTTTAATCATGTACCTTGGAATTTGTTCTTTAAACTGATCGACAAATTGTGGCCTTTCCGGTCTAGGTCCAATCACACTCATATCACCTTTGAGGATGTTGAAAAACTGTGGCAACTCATCGATGCTCGTTTTGCGCATAAAAGCGCCCCACTTAGTTTTTCGCGGATCATCTTTAGTCGTCCATGCAAGTTTCTCATCTTTTGGATCTTGAACACGCATTGACCTAAACTTATACATTTGAAAGCTCTTTCGATTCAGACCCACACGTTCTTGCTTATAGATGATTGGACCTGGAGAGGTAACTTTTATCATCAATGCACTAAACAAGAGTACAGGCAATGTAAGGACGATAGAAAATAGCGAAAATAGAACATCAAAAATACGTTTTGATGCATTTTTTAGAACGTTATCAAGGGGCACATGACGCACGTCTATGATCGGAAGCCCATCAAAATCATCCATATA
The DNA here is from genome assembly GCA_041741755.1 of Acidaminobacteraceae bacterium. Taxonomy (GTDB): domain Bacteria; phylum Bacillota; class Clostridia; order Peptostreptococcales; family Acidaminobacteraceae; genus Fusibacter_C. The sequence goes on from JBGSJR010000018.1 coordinate 34,319, forward strand.
CGGCCTAGCAGGCACGTAGCGGTAATAATGCGGGATAATCTGCGTCTTAACACCTGCTTGCTCACAAGCTTGTATAACAGCGCCTAAAGCATCATAAGCCTCTGCTTTAAGTGCGATTATAACGACATCTATATTTTCATTTGAAAGGACACTCTGAATTGAGGATAACGCCTGATAATGTGGCACCTTATACCTTTTGGCAACTTCACCTTTTTTGTCGTCTAAAACGCCGACAATCCGTAGCCCCCAACTTGAATCTTTATGTAATCGATTCACAAAATCCACACCAATATCGTTGTCGCCTACGATTAGACAGCGTCTTTGATTTTTAGGGTCTAAGTAATACTTAGTTGTTAGTTTGCTGATCAAAAAATGCGCAAAGGTCGTCAAAGACACGTTGATGATGAAATAAAGAACCAGCGTCCATCTTGAGAAGTCATTTAGCTTATAAACGAATAATAAAACGACTAGAGCTAAGAAACTATAGATATTGGCTTTAGTAACCCTGACAAAAGTATCATAGATGCCAAGGCTCTTCCTGATTTGATAGAGATCTAGCAATTGATAAAAAAGCAGGTTTAAAAAAAGTCCAGATAGGATGGGCAGCAACATCTGAGCAAACGATAAAGACGGAATTCCCTTTGATAGGAATTCCGTATAAAAGCGTATATAATATGCAATTGAAAACGATAATAGCACTAAAGCGCCATCCACAAAAATTTTAAATCGACTAAAACTCTTCAAGGTTTCATTGAACACGATATGCCTCCAAGTTTTGACAAAGTTTTGGGTTTAACTAAAACTAGGCTTGCTTCCAATAATGACTGAAGAATGCGATGAATACACCAAGCATCAAACCTAAAACGATCGATATTGCAAGTATCATAATCTTGTTAGGTGAAACTGGTGATTCATCGTAACTTGCAGTCTTGTTGATATTGATCAACGATCTTATTATATCTAGTGAATCCGTTTTAAGTTCACTTTTTACACCTGATGTGTAATATTGATTGATCGCTTCATATTCAGTTACGAGCTCTTGATAAAACACTTTTTTTTCTTCAATTAAAACCACTATACCTTGAATTGATTTTTCAAATTCAATATTTGCAGCTTCTAGTGCAGTATAATTTGGATTGATTATCTCTTCATACATCACATCATCGGTCAGAGACTCAAGATCAACCCCCTTGCTGCTAGCTATACTCGCTGCCATGGTTGGATCATCCACCAAGAGACGCTTCAAAGTAACTACTTTATCCATCTTTGCAAGTTGCTCTTGCTGTGCCGTTAGTAGTTTCTCTTGTTTTGCCATTTCATCCTGAAGCCGTCTTTCTTCAACTGTTAACTCTCTCATGAAAAAATCGATAGCATTGATTTTATACTGCTCACTTAACTCCTCGACTAAATTAGCGGAAAGTACCTTGACCAACTCTCTTGCATGTTCAGGTGTACTTGATGATACAGTGATAGAAAAAGAATTCTGTTCAGGAACAGTGCCTATCGTTATTTGCTTTCTTAAAGTGGATATACTTTGTTTTAATTTTAAAGTTTCCTTAGTTTTTGAAAGCACTTCGTAACTAGTAACGACATTTAAGTAATCGAGCTTGTTATCTGAAGGAAATGTATACGTGCCATATTTACTTTCAGCCGTTTCAGGGATGTTGATAACCCCAGAGATAGAAGATTCATAGATTGGTTTTACGATGCCAAGAATATAAACTATAGCTAACGCCATTACTATAGCTGTACAAATCAGGATTACTTTCCATCCCTTTATTAATGTCATAATGAGTTCTTTTAGTGATATTTCGTCTTCAAAATTTCTATTTTCCATCGATGGACTCCTTAAACTTTCTTTTCTTTTTGTTTATAAACGAGGGACAGTCCCATGCCAAGCATCACCCAATACACAGGTGCTACGTGAACTGACGAGTCATTAAATAAACCAGCCACAGCATAAGATGTAATAGCAACCATAATTGCAGGTATGAGGTAGTCGTCAAATCCGAACTTACCTTCAATGAATTTTCTAAGGCCAGAAACGATAAACAATGCCATCAAAGCTACATAAACAATCAGATTGATGATGCCTGAATTCATCATTTGCTGCAAATAAATATTGTGCGCTTTGTCAACGATCATATTTTGCGTGCCATAAGAATAGTATTTTCCAATATAGTCTTCCTGCGGAAATACTTGAGCAAACGTATCTGGTCCATAGCCAACGATCGGGCTAGCAGCGACTAATGGGAGCGTTCTTGACCAAATATACCCTCTAGCAGAACCCGCTTTTTCACGGCCTTCAAAACCAAATGACGACGCATATTTTAGAATAACATCATGACCATAAATATTTTTGAGATAAAGTGTATCATCAATATTGATAAATGGCCAAACGATACCATCAGTAACCACCACCAAAAGTAGTTTGCTCTCATCAAACTTTTCAAAATGATACGATATAAGTGCTAAATCTTCATCTGTAAAAGAGTAGTTTCCTTGTGCATCGCCTACCGATTCAACTTCGACATCATCAAGTAATGCCCTGATTGACCAAGTGCCTTCACTGTCGTAATCAGTTTTCAATGCCAGTGTTCCAGTAGCCGTCTCTATGATGATATCATCTGCTTCTGTGTATACTTTCTTGATATGATAAGTTTGTGTCTCCGTTTGAAATATACTTGCAAAACGCATAGTAACAAACCCATCTGATAATAGTTCAAACCCAATAAAACTTACAATAAGCAATGCAGACAATATCAAAGTTAACTTAACGTTTGAGAACAAGCGCTTCCAATTGAGTACAACCCATAAAACCAATCCAGCAGCAAGACCGACCATGCCGCCTCTTGCAGAAGATCCAAACACGTTAAACAATATAAGCAGACTTAAACCTGCACTGCCTAGTTTGATTCTCAAATCATGTTCATATAAAGTACGCGTTAAGAATATTGGCAAACTCAAAGTTGCGAAAAAAGAAACATAGTTGTAATTATATAGTGTTTGACCTATGACGCGATAGGTAACGGAAGTATCGATGTTCATGTTTGCTGCGTTAAGCTCAAACGATGTGATTAAAGGTCTAATAAACGACCATGTCAACGGATCATGTCCGAAGTATTGTAGGACACCTATGATTGATAATATCAGATTGGATATGAAGAAAACTGCAAAGAACTTATCTTTTGATTCTTTAGTCCAATTTGTTTTATAAGCAAGTATAAATAATATGAAATACGAAAATAATACCAAAGCACCCTCATAGCGTTCATACAAGCCGAATATCGACGTATACTTATACTTTGAGGCAATGATAGATAGCATGATAGCTGGCATCCCTACTAAAGTTATGATGACGACTGGGGATTTGAAAAATTGTACTTTCTCTTTAAAGATCTTATACCCCAAGATTAAGGCACCGATACTACCAAGCATAACTAAAACGTTCGATTTGATATATGAGTAGACGTCAAAAAATATGTACCCTTCTTTTACCCATGCCAGTTGGTCTTTCGGATAGTCAACCAAAGTGACTCTTACAAGTAACGGAACAACAGAAAGCGTAAATAAGAGAAGCAGTAAGCTGATTTTATCTTCAGTCTGATTGGCAGGTAATCGTTTTTTCTTAACTTTCATTTTTACCTCTTAATTAGTATTATTGAACACCTAAGTCCTCGCCTAAGTCAACACCCAGTACTCAATCTATGATACCTTATTTAGGCTTGTTTGACAACTCTCGTAACCATACCTTAACATATCATTTTACATATTTTCATGCACATAGACAAACAGAAGGGACGATCAATTAATGACCGTCCCTTCTGTTTTATAATTGTTTGTCAGATTTTCAAAAGATCATCTGACTTACTAATGTTATTAGTAAGTTACTGAAGTCTCAAGAGTTGAAAGAACGTTTTCATTCATATCTTGAATTGGAGCTTTTAATGTAACTGCAGTGTTAAGGTCAACATAGTTGTCGCCAGTAACAGTGATAGTTACAACAGTTGGAGAAGTACGAACTACTGATACAATGTCGTATCCAGCAACATCAAATGAAGCGTATGAGATATAAAGTGGATTTAAAACTTCTTTGAATGTCAATACTACTGTGCTTGTATAAACTGGATCAGTTCCAGTTGTTGCAGAGATAGCATTAGCTTTTACATCATCTTCATCAGCATGTACTGCTAAAGCAGGTGCTAATTTATCGTTGATTGATGCAACAGTTACGCCGCCTTCTAATTTCTCACCATAAGTGTTTGAACTATCAGGTGAAGCAACAGTAGTAACTTTGAGGTTAGCAGCATCGTAAGCGAAAGCTGAAGCTAAATTGAATGTAGCAACTGTTTTACCTTTTACAAGTTCAAGTGAAACAGATGAAACTGCAACAGTAAGACCTGTAGTTGTGTTAGTAAATACAACATCTTCTGCATCAAATTTAGATAACTCATCTGAGAAGTATACTTTAACTACTTTTGAACCAGTTAAGTTTGCTTTCTCAACAAGTACAACACTACCTGGATCAATAGTAACTACGTTAGATAATAATGATGTGTAGTTACCAGCTGCGTCAGCAACTCTACCAACTTGTAAAGTACCAGAAGTTGATAATACTAATTCAGCGATTGGAACTGTAATTTCTACAGCTTTGTTACCATCTACAACAGCGATTGTTACATCATCAACATCTCCAAGTTCAGTACCGTTGAAGAGGTATTTAGATAAATCAGCAACGCTGTATGCGCCTTCAACTGCCATAGCTTGGCCGAAAGACACTTTAAGAATTTGATCTGAAGTTCCAGTGAAAGTATAACCGTATAATGTAGCTGAGAAATCATCAGCAGCTATAGGAGCTGTTAAGTCAGTTACAGTGAATGCTAATGAAGTAGAAGTGATTGCATTACCTGCAAGGTCTTCAACTTTTTTAACAACTAATGTGTAATCGCCACCTTCAAGTTTCTTAACGAAAGTAAGAGTGACTTTTTTCTCTGTTGTAGTATCTACTAAAGAGATAATGCCAGTAACTTCTTTACCGTCTTTGTCAAGAATTGTGTAGTTAGATTTTAATTTAGCTGTATCAGTAGCATCAAGAATTTCGTCAAATACTAATTGAATTTTGTTTTCTGCTTTTACAACAACTGAGCTAAGAACTGGAGCAGTGTTGTCAACAACAACGTCAAGTTTAGTCATTTGTTGAGCATTTTTGTTATTCCAAAGATCTTTAACAGCATCTTTTAAAACGTATACATAAGCAGTACCGTTTGGTAATTTGTGAGCATTAGCAAATGTTAATGTCATTTCGTTTCCATCGATAGCAGCATCTGTTAAGTTTGCAGCGATTGTGTTTGAAGAGTTTGTGTGGTAGAAGTTATCTAAATCGCCATCAACTAAAGCGATGTCTTCACTCCATACAAGTACAACTGAGTTTGGTTTAGCTTCTTTGTAAGAAACTACAGTTGGTGCAGTTGTATCTTCAACTACATTAAGAGTAGTTGAGAATCCCATTGCAGTAAATCCAGCATAGTCCACAGGACCAACTTTTACTTCAAAAGGAAGTGTGCCAGTTTTAAGTGACGTATAAAGTTCAACGATGTACTCAGTGTTGTTCTTTTGGCCAACAACTGGTGATTTAACAAAGAACTTACCATCGTTAACTTTGAAAGAAGCAGCTAATACGCTAGCAGGTTTCATAGGCTCAGAGAAAGTTACTTTGATTTTAGAGATACCAACAACTTCAGCAGAAACGATCGTTGGGATCGTTTTGTCAAGGAATGTAACTGGTGTTGTTACTTTTGTAAGAGCGATGTTAGTTACAGATTTGATACCGTTAACTGTTAAGTTAGCAGATTTTTGTTGAGCAACGCCTTCTTTAAATGTTAATGTTACCATCATGCCATCTGCAGATAATGATGCGTTTTCAACTTCGATCTTATCAGCTGTAGCGAAAGAATAGTTATCTTCGTCTTCAGCAGTTGCAGCAGTAACAGCTTGGTTAAATGTTACTACAGCTTGGATAAGGTTGTCAGCAGTAACTGATAATACTTTAAGATCAGTAACAACTGGTGTTGGAGGTGTGAATTTTCCTAAGTGTTGGCCAAGTGTCATGTCTGAATTAGCCATCTTAACTTCAGAAACTGCAACCCACATAGCTTCGAATGCTTCGCCTCTTGTTAAAGCTACGCCTTCTGCTACGATACCAAGTTCAGCTGCGTCTGCTAATACTGTATTCCAAACAACTTCATAGCCAAGTGCGTTCATAAGAACAGCAACTAATTGTTGTGCAGGTACAGAAGCGTCTGCTCTGAAAGTGCCATCTGTGAATCCGTTCATCCAGCCGTTTACAACAGCGTATGAAACGAAGTTTTTTGCCCAACCAGCTGTTGTAGCGAAATCTTTGAAATCAGCAGGTTGTTCGAAAGCAGCAGCTTCGTCTTTAGCGCCATTGAGTTCAGCGATAAGAGCAGCAAGCTCGCCTCTTTTTAATTGTGCATTTACGTCAAGTTTAGCATCGATATCCGCGCCATCTTTGCCTGTAATGAAACCGTTGTCATAAAGAGCTTGAGCTCCGGTTGCATCAGCAGCGAAAGTAGGGATCATGCCAAGTACCATGACTAATGCCAGTACTAATGATAATACTTTTTTCATCTGTGAATTCCTCCCTTAAATAGGTTTTAGTTTTTGCTTCTTGTTACAGAAGAGAGTTTTGATCAATAACCCCCTTCTGAGGCATAAGCTCAGCCTCAGAATCGCATAACCCGCGTGGGATATTGCAAAATCCTATTATTGATTATAACATTTCTGTTGAAGCGTGGTCAATCAAAGTTTTTTATTGTAATAGAACTGTAAAACTACACAGCCATCACGATAAGCTCATTATATAGCTTTTGAAGGCAAATGTCTGTTACCATAACATTACAAATAATTACAGTTTCATGACATGTCATATATACCACATAAGCCAAATATTAAACAAATAAAGGTCAAAGCCTTCCAATAAGAAGACTTTGACCTTGTACTTGTTAATTAAAATTAACAAAGTTATTTTATTTGCCTAATTTGAAATACTCGAGTGCACGACCCAGTTGTGGATCAAAGCTGTTTAAACTCGATGTTTTTATAACTTTCTCGAGTTCTAAAAGAGTTGCGCTGTTAAGCGTCCCCGACTGTGTGATGCCTTGATTTGATTGAAACGCTTTGATGACTGCTTTAGTTGCTGCATCGAGCGTGCCGTTAGCAGTGACTTTATAACCGAGAAGTGACAGCCTTTGTTGCGCCGCGTAGATATTGAGTGACGCATTGCCTGCCGAAGCGGTCATTGGTGCAAGGTTCTTAAGAATTTCACCTGTGATTTGCTGCCTCGAGGCTACTTCGATGTCCGGTTTGATGCCTACGCCGTTGACTTTATAGTCGCCAGTGAGCTTGTACTCTGCGATGGTCATCTTGATAGCACCACCGTTGGTAAGTGGACTGATCGTTTGAACGGTGCCTTTGCCATAAGTGGTTTCGCCGATGACTTTACCGCTACCCGTTTGCTGGATGCTACCTGCAAAGATCTCAGAGGCGCTGGCTGAGCCACCGTTCGTTAATACGACGACGTCCAGTGGTGCTTTCTCTGAAGTGGCTCTGTAAATTCTATCGTTTGTTCCTTTATAGTCTATCTTGACGATCTCTTTTCCCATCGGGACAAAGTAATCGCTGACGTGTATCGCCGTATTGAGTAAGCCACCTGGATTGTTTCGCACATCGACGATGAGCTTTTTAACGTTTTTGTTGACCATAAACGCCATTGCGGCATCAAACTCGTCATTTGTTTTTGCACTGAACTCTACGAGTTCAATGTAACCGACATTGCCAGCTAGAATTTCATAGTTTACAGATTTGACGATGATGGTGTCTCTGACGATATCAAATTTGAGGATTTCTTCTGATCCTGCGCGTCTGATACCCAAGATGACGTGTGTTCCTTTTTCGCCACGGATAAGCGTCACCGCTTTTTCAGTTGTGAATCCTGCTGCATCGACGCCATCTATTGTGACGATCATATCGCCTGGCATGAGACCTGCTTTGTCTGCTGGTGTGCCTTTGATAGGTGCGACGACTTCAACGTAACCGTTTTTGCCTTCTGTTATGGAAGCGCCGATACCACTGAACTCGCCTTCTATACTCGTGTTGAATTTTGTGTACTCTTCTGGGGTGAAATAGGTGCTATATGGATCAAGCGTCTCAAAGATTCCCTTATAAGCGCCTTCTATTAACGTTTGTTTGTCGATATCTTTATAGTAGCTATCCGTCACTGTGTCCATCATGAAATCGATGAACCCTTGATAGTCTGAATCTGGATCAGAGGTGACCTTTATAGAGGTAGCTGTAGCATCTGCTGCTGTCAGTTTGATCTCTTGATCGGAAACAATCAAGTTATCACCACTTCTATAAGGTTCTTCCGTATAAGTCTGAGAAAACACAGGTGCCAACGCAAGTCCTACTAAGAGTAGTGCCATGATGATCGCCAGCGTGCTCTTCATCAGTTTCTTTTGCCTTTGTTTTCTTTTCTTTTTTTCCTGTTGAATAACTTTTGGGTCCTTTTTTGCAATTGCTTGTGCCATGTTTCACCCTCCTTTTCGCTAAATTTTATTATACTTCTATTTATATGTGTTTGCAAGGCGACACATTTAAACAAAATATGACGAAAGTTTTAACAGATGGTGAGCAAGTACGTCAAAAGGCTACACCCAATCGGCACTGTGAGGTTATCGATGCCACGCGGTGTAAAGAGTTCTGCGATGACAGCATATGAAACGATGATAAAAGTGGTCACTAAAGTGAGCCCCATGTCGAAAGCGCGGTTGAATCCTACTACGACAAGTGCAGCCATCAGTGCGCTAGTCAATGTCCCTTCTATAGTCTTTCCGTAGATGGTCTTGCCATTTATGGCTTCTCTGTAGAAGATTGGATGCTTGCCAAACCGCTTGCCGACCAGTGCCGCCATGCCGTCCGCATAACCCATGATGAGAATCCCGATGCCGCCAATCTCCGGCTTGCCTATGCCAAATGTCCAGATGGAAAGCACGAACATGGCCACCGCATAGTAGACGGGGCCAAGATCTAGGATATCACTTCCTCGCAGCATGCTCTTAAAGCATTTTTTCTCATGTGCGACGAGGTTGACTAGGACGAACATCGTAGGGACGATCGCTGCACTCAGCGCGGAATCAAAAAAAGCCATGGCCAGAAACCAATAGTTGGACGCGCCAATATGGATCAGTTTTCGCGTGCCTTCGTTGCTTAGCCATTTCTTTTTTGAAAAATAACTAGAAAGTGTGAGCAACACAAGGATGTATAAATTGGATAGGATGACGCCTATTAGAACGTTCATATTGCACCCACTTAGTAATCGCAGCAGCATAATGTTTCTATTTAATATTTAGTCGCACAATCTCCACATAGAGGTTGCCATCGCGTTTTTCTACGATAGCCGTGTCGACCATGGCACCGATGAGCGTCAGTTCGTCGTCTTCGTCAGCTTCACCTGCAAGTTGCCAGTAGTATTCTTCTATCTCCGTTTGTCTCTGGTTGTTCAGCGTCTTTCTAAAATGGTCTAAGAAAGCATCTGTGTAGTTCGTATGATAATCCACCATCTTGATGATGGTCTTTTCTGGGCTCGTGATAATCTTAAAATCTACTTCGTCTGTGTCTTCGCTTAAAAAAATCGTAGTAAGTTCGTCGACGATTTTGCATATTTTCTTTATTTCGTGTCTCATGACCGCGTGTTCCCCCTCTTGAATGCATCGATAATCGGGACTAAAAATCCGGCGACAAGCCCGCCAGAAAATCCGTTATTATAAAGGTTAATCCCCCCATGAATAATACCGATATTTGTCACAAGCGTCAAGTGTAATATTCCTGCCATAACACCTATGACGGGACCGTATGCCCCCGCGATCGGTGCGATCGTCGTCGCAAACAAAGCGGAGATGATAAACGTCGTGCTCGAAAAGTCGTAACCAAAAAACACACCTGCCATGAGAACGCCTGCAACGAGAGGCGCGCAGTTTTTAGGTTGCTTGCCAAATGCCGCAAATCCTACGATGGTAAAAATAGCCGCCATGACGGGTCCGTTGACAACGCCACCAAGTAACAGGACAAAGGCCAGACTGGCTAAGCCTAAAATGCCCATGTTTAAAAAAGTGACGCCATAACCGAGCAGTGATGTGAAGTCCGTGATGGTTCTACCTTTATAGCCGTAGATGGCTTTATAGTCTTTTAGGACATTTTTATTGGTAAGAAAGGCCATGACGATCAAGTAGATAAACAAGACTATCAGTAAACTTATGATCCACGGGCTGTTTTCAAGGTAGATCACATTGACTGGTGCGATTTCAACTTTGAAACTACGTAGTAGCGACGTGATCACGGTACCTACAACACCTGCGGTAAATCCGAGGTTATAGAGGTTGTAACCGTCGTGAAAACGAATCATGTGTGACGCGAGTGGTACGATGATAAATCCGATGGTGATGCCCGACAAGAGACCCATGAAATAGCTGAAGCCTTCGTCAAACAACCCGCCAAATGTGATGAAACTCACGATCGGTGCCAACGCCGTGCTGAACATGATGACCAGGATGACATTTTTCATGGGAATTTGTTGGTACTTAGCAAATAGATACCCACCTAGATAGATGGGAAGAATATTTAATATGTTTTTGCCAAAAAAAGAAAATCCGAGTACCGTGAAAAACGCTGCGATGAGCAAACCGTTGATCCTCATACGATAGCGTCTCAAAAGAAAGAGATTGTAAAACCCTATTAGGGCAGCATTTACAAATGAAGGGCCGATGCCACCCACGACCATAAAGTCGGTGATGAGCGTCGTCGGAGATTTTATGATGCGAAGTAACCCATCTGTCACGTTTGCGACATTTTTTGTGTCGAACATGGTGTAGAAAATCCCAAATATCAGGAACATTAGGGGAAAGACAACTAGAATCTGAAGCTTCTGTTCTTTCCGCAGATCTTTTTCTTCGATTTTATTTGTAAATACCACGTTTCACCTCGATTAATTGGATTTTTTTGGTTTTTATTTTGGATTTTTTTAATTATACATGAATATCTGATGCATGACTAGATAAAAAACCCAGCTGGTAGGACCAGCTGGGTTTTGATATTAATTCCTTCATATATACTACTCGTAATATTTTTTTATAAATTTCATTATTTATTATGACTTACTTAGTCACTTACCGATTGAGGATCTTCTCCCTATAATCATAGGTGATCTGATCTTTCAAGTGGTGTATGAAATTGTTAATCATGGCCGCCGCTTCATCTTTTCTAACCCAAGCGTTGGGATTGATGCGGTTTTCCGGTGTGCCTGACACAAGGCCGATTTCGTTTGCCATATAGATAAAGTCTTTCGACCACTCTGGGATGGCTGCATCGTCTGCGAAGGCCGTTCTATAAGGTGGTGCTGGCGCCATGTACTGAAGGCCAAGCGCTTTGATCATGATGGTGATCGCTTCGGCACGCGTCAAGCGCTCGCCGCCTTTGAAGTAATAGTTCTTACCCGCCATGATATCGTTGTCCTTGATGAACTGGATATAGTTGTAGTAGGGGTCGTTCACCATGATATCGAGATAGGGTGTTTCCACACCAGGTCGCATACGTTTGACGACATCGGTCTTAGTCGCTTCTGGCAGTACGCCGTTGATCGCGATGACCATAGCCTTGCCAAAATCGAGTCTAGAGATAGTGGCTGTCGGGACGAAGTATTCTTTTTCCACGTCAAAAATCTCAAGAGACGTCAAGAGGAATATTTCTTTTTCTGCCCAGTGCCCGCCAATGTCTCTAATCCTAGGCGTGATAAGCGCTTTGGATTCGAGGATGACGTTTTTGCTCAGGTTCACTTCACCAGTGCTTCGTTTTGTCGATGTCATGTCAACTGTGCCGTTTGTGGAAAATGGCAGTGAATATTTGTAGGTGAGGACATTTTCCTCACTAGTGATTTTAAAGTAGTTGCCTCTAAAGCTGATGCTTTGTGGATCCGTGTATTGGTACTCGTAATCCACTGTTTTGTTCGATGCCATGCCGATATCCACGGTACCTGTCCACGTCTCATTGTAAGCTTTTTCATCCAAATCAGTTCCATCATAATTTGGATTAGGCACATAACTTTTTATTTCTTGTTTAACTACTAGTGTCTCGCTATTGCCAAACAGGTGATTATAGCCCACGATCGGACGCGCATCTATGACATAAGTCACTTTACCTTTATTATCCGTTTCAGTTTCACCACCTAGGTAATACGTACGATCCGCAATGACATTGCCTGAAAAATAATCCACCGCTGGTGTATTGTCCTCAAGTCTGCTGTCAGTGAACGTGTATTTCCCTAAAGTATAAACGCCAGCTGGTGTAGTGATAGTCTCTGAATATGTGCCCTCTGGCAGCGACTTCACATAAGACGTCTGGAGCAAGCTTCCATTTTGAATCTTATCCACTTTAAATTTTACAGTTCTTTTTAGAGTAATGTTTTTTGCCGAATTAGAAAGCGAGAAGGAGTATGTTAAATCATACGTGTCCTTGTCAGTAGGAATGACTGGCAATTTGATGGTGCCTTTTAGCAGTACAGGCTCGCCCGTGATGAAGCAGAGCTCTTGATATTCGTGCGTACCGGATATCATAAGATCTCCGATGAGGCCACCGTCTATCCAAACGACCTGTGCATGTGATAGGTTACCATACATGCCGATGGCCATGCTCATAAATAGGAGCAGGATCATGACACTTAACTTTTTCTTTCCCAACATAGCCTTCTCCTAACTTTTATCTGTGATGAATCCATCATTTAGTTTTGTACGAAAATCACAAGCGCACCTTCTTTGACGCGCATGGTGTAGATGTAGTCGCCCATCTGAATATCGTCCACACTGATGACGGCGTTGTTTTTCACGACGATGGCATCGGTGTATTTGATGAAGATGTTTGCTTTATTCGACGTCCATTGACCTGTATAATCGGTCCAGTCGTGTGAGTCTGTGATTTCAAGGCGATCCCATGTTTCGTCGTCACTGGTTACTATCCCTCTCGATAATACCGCACTGTTGAACGTCTCGTCGAGTTTTGTCGCGATGTCCTCTTCTTTCAAGAGCGTATCATCCAGGTTTTGGCCTGGCATAAGGCCCTTTTGTCTTAAGTGCATCGCGATGATCGCGCTATCCGCTGGATTGACGACCATAAAAGCATAGTAGCGTTCAAACTGAAGGCCTGGTTTTGAAGCGTTGTATGTTTTGTCCACGTTCTCGGAACGCGCATAGGAATCATGCCAGAAGTCAGCCGGTTTGATGGTTTTAATGTTGTCTTTATCCGTGAGGTCCACGATTTTTGAATCCGTATAGAACTTGTAGTAACCCGATTCATTTTGGTTGACCGCGTTGATGAAGTTGTTCGAATACCCTGTGTGATTTCTAAGCGTGATGTTCGAAGGGTTCACGGTCTCAAGTGCACCGATGCGAATACTATCAAAGATGTTATCAAATGGCGTAACCACTTTGACGACCATCGCGTTTTGATAGTAGGAACCCTGTGGGCTCTCTGAGACCACAAACACGGTATCTCTGTTTTTCAAATTGCTCGATGGTACCACGAGACCGTCTTTGATGATAATCGTGCCGTCCGTGATGTTAAAGTTCTCTTTGGTGACGATATCAAAGCTTCCAAGTGTGTGGTCGACAGTTTTTACGTTACTTGAGTACATCATCTCACCGCCAGTTTTGACGCTGAGTTTCACGATCGTCGACTCGCCGTAGACTTTTTTCACCACTGCATACATCTGATAACCGGAATACTGTCTTGCAAGTTCTGTCATGGTCAACTTTTGGTTGCCTGCATAGAACTGCGTTTTTTCGTTTGTCTTGAGGTTGATGCTATACGTTTCAGCTTGTAGCCAATCGTTGTTGGAGATGTACTCCGGTTTCGAAACGCCATCCGCACCTACGATCTGAACTTCTTTTCGCGATCCGTTGACGTTTTTGATCTTGCCTTTATAGATAATCTCGTAAAGCATCTCTGGCGCTTCGACCTCTACCTTGGAAACGTCAGTGGTGGAAATGTTATCAAAATAAACTTTGACCGCTTCCCCGACTTTTAAGGCGTTTTTTGTGACGACGCTGCCATCTTTTGTGATGACGGTGTCCGAAGCATACGTGTAATTTTCTATTTTACCATTATCGAGCTTTACAGTGAAGCTGTTTTGATAGAGGGTGACGATTTCGCCCATGCGCATTTTGCCGTATTTAGGAATATAGCCGGCCTCGCCACTGTAGGATTCTCCCTCTGCTGTGATGACATAGCCGTTTGAGATCTCAAGTGTCACAGGCATGCCGTAGACGAAATTTTTAAGCGTAGTGACGCGTTCGTTGATTCTCAGGTTGGCATAAGGTGCCAGTGGCATTTGATAGACTTTATCGTCGTACCCAAAGACGGTCACCGTCGCAGGTGCATCCGCCGTTAAAGGGGTCACTTCCCGAACTGTACCTGTGAGATTCTTTTTATCAAGTGGGGCGACTTTTATATAAATGACCTCTCGGTTTTCATTGACGAGGTACTCCATGACATCGCCGACTTCCAGTGTCTGAACCCCGGCCACTTTACCACCTTTGTACGTGATGACATCTTCGCGAAGTCCCGTATATAGGTCTTCATCCACTAGAATATCAAAGACATCGCCCGTGATATCCACGATGCGGTATATCTCTGTTGTGACTGTTTTGCCATTTTTGAATTGCGTTTTTGACTGAATATCGGAGAGCGTGCCATAGTGGAATGTGGTGTAGATATCTGCCGCACTATTCGCGTTGATCTTTTCGAGAATCATGTTATGATCTACCGCTTCGACAAACAGAAGTACGTCGTCTACGGTGATGTATTCGATTTCATCGCCGAGTTTGATGGCTGCGTTGCTGGATACGATTTTATTTTTGTAGGAGACATAGTCGATTTGTTTGTTCCCTTTTGTGTGCTTTTCACTGACGAGTTTAGTGGCTGTGCCATCAGTGTTTTTGACGGTTATGGTGTTGCGTTTGATGGTATTGCCATCTTCATAGATCGTCTCGGGTTTCACGCCGATGACGAGGCCAAACCCTGTTTTGATGCCAAGTGCATCGTACTGTGTTTCAAGCGCCGATTGTAAGATCACGGCAAACTCGCCACGTGTGACGGTTGCTTTTGGTGCAAACGTACCGTCGTTTTTAAGTGGCACGATGCCGTCGGTGGTCATATCTTCGATCAGCGCCCTGTAAACAGGGTTTACCGTTGCCCAATCCGAGTATGAAAACACCGTGTTTTGTGTGAAGGTTGGCGTTTTGCCGATCGCTCTTGCCGTCCAAACCGTCAATGTCTCTTTTGTCACTGGTGATGCTAAGTTCAAGACTTCTGACGTGGTGATGATGCCAAGTGCGATCGCCTGCGTCATATATTCGTTGTTCATAAGGGTCTTTAAATTTGCAGGCGTTGTAGATGAGCCGGATTGTGCGTAGACGCGCTGCATGACTGCGGCATCGCCTTCCTTCAATCGCACGAGCATCCCGATGGCGTCAAAGCCCGTGGTTTTTGTTGCGGGATAATACTTTTTGTCGCCATACTGTTTGATGACGCCAAGTGCCGCCATGCGCACAATCGCTTCGTGCCCATACGTGCCTTTTATATCTGTGAAGTAAGCGTTTGCGAGTAAGTCTAGGCCTTTAGGGCTTCCCGTCAAGGTCTCGGCGTCCGTCGTATCCGTCTTTAAAGCTGTGAATTCGGGAACTGGAACATCAAATGGTGCCGCTGCGTAGACTGCTGTAGAGGCTGCCATAGAAGTTATCAAGCTAACTGTCAAAAATAATGCGATGATTTTTTTCATAATCCATGTCCTCCTCTTCTATTGATTGGTCATCAGTACATAGTGGCCCGCGTCTTTGATGCGCGCTGTTACCCGGTTGTTGGCCGTATCAAGCGTTGCGGCGACGACAGCGTAATTGCCCGTGCCCGCGTTGTATTTATAGAGTTGTACTTGTGTCTCTTTTGCGATGGTCATCCCAGTTGCGTCATAATAGAGCGTCACGTCCATAGTGCCAGTCAGCTGATTGAAGGCTCTGACCGATTCGTTTGAACTGGCGTCAAAGCTGATGCTGTGGACTTTGGATACTTGTTTTTTACCACGTACCGTTGGCACGAGATAAGCCCTGCTTGCATTCATCGTAGTATCTTCTGTGATTCTAGCATAGGCGTTGTATTGTTCCGCGACGTTTTTGAAGGTGTTCGTGTTCGCCGTTACTGGTGTAAATCGATACTGGCTCTTGCCATAATTTACAGTGATGTTTGTAAGCCCTGTTTTAACCAGTGTTTCTGGAAGTACGAGCCTTTTGATAAGCGTCGTTGACTTTACGACGTCTTGAAGGTCGATCGTCACGAGACTTCCAATCATCTTATCTGCAAAGTTGACAGTGAGTATGCCGCCGTTGTCGATTGGCTCATAGTTTTCACCCGCTGGCACACCTAGACTACCGTCCAAATCTTCCGGACCGAGTTCTTTGACGTCCTTGATTTGTTGGTAGGTGAGTGCTGCCAAGTTTGAGAAACCAGAAGGACCAAATTTGTTGACCGCTTTCACAACAAAGACGATGCGTTCTGCTGTATCTAGTTTTTCCATACCTGGAAGCGAAGAGATCTTGTACGGTTCTATATTGGTGATACCGAGATAGCTGAAATCTTTATAGTTAGCACTTGTTAGTTCGGCATTGTTTTTAATGCCCATGTAGACATAGATCTCAAAATAGCTTGCCGTAGATGCCGTGTAATCAAACAGCTTGATATAGCGGTTGTCGACAACTTCGACACTTAGCCCAGTTGGATCCACAGGAACCGGTACGGAATATTCTAGTTTCAAATCGTCGTCGGTTATTCCGCCGTCGGCGTTTTTGACGACGATGGCAATCTTGCCTTCAAACGACACTACCGGCGTTGTGACGAGAAGTGTTTCACTGTCGACAAATTCTACCTTTGTCGCAAGTGCGCCTTGTTTCACGAAGTGGATGCTGTCGTCGCGATAGATGCCTTGTTCCGCTTCTGCGACTGTGTCTGTCGATTTCATCGTCAGCCACTCACCACCGAAGTAGACTTTCGCCCCTTCCGCAAAGCCAGTTCCTTTAAGCTTGATCACTTGACCACCTGTTACGTGGATTCGGTTGATTGGGTTGCCATCGACATCTGTGATGACCGGCGACAACGTCGGTGCCGATACGACTGTGATACCTGGATTTTTAACCGCGATACCGTAGTCGTTGTTTAGCACTTGAACCGTTTTTTCACCAAGCGTCATGTTGTTTGGCGTCGTAAAGGTGAGTATTGAGCCACGTTCGCTGAGAACGCCGTTGTAGATTGGGATACCAGCGCGTGTGCCGATGATGACATAGGCGCCTTCTCTAAAGTCACTACCTTTGATGACGACTTTGTTGCCGCCATAGATAGAGGTCTTTTTAGGGGTTATTGTGTCGATACGCGGTCCTGATAGTGGCTTTTTAAAGACGAAGTAAAATGGCAGTGTCTCCGTGCCATGGTTCGGACCGATCAAATCGGTTATATTGTTTGAAGTGGCGAGACCCTTGTCTTCATTTTGTATCATGATCGGGTTCTCGAGGTCGACATCGTTAATTGTGCCTTTAGGAACTGTCGCAACGATGAGATCGTATACGATGCCGTTGATCTGTTTTGTGGTGAGTTCTTTGATCGTCGCTTTATAAGCGCCTATATAAACAGAAACATTTTCTCTAAAGTCGTTACCTGTGATCTCAATATCGATGCCGCCATCTACTGACGATTCGACGAGCCATTTTGTGCCATCGAACGAGAGTGTTTGCGGTTCAATGTTAAAGATCTTTGGTCCACTTGCTGGATTGGTAAACGTAAATTGTGAGGTCGACTTGCCACCATCTGTGTTGAAGAAAGTAAGTGGCACTGTGTCAATCGTGAAATAAGATGGCGTGATGACCGTGACATGCGCGTCATTGTCATAAATCGTCTTAGGGGCATAGCCTCTTTCCACAAGGATGCGTCTATCGGCAATCTCTAGTTTGACGTACTCATACGCGTTACCCGAATAAGTACTGCTGTTCACGCCTTTTAAACCGTTTGGCACGTAGTAGTCGCCTGCGGCATTTTTAAGCATATCCATAGGGACAAATGCAAGTGTGTTATCGTACTTAAACGTCCTTGTATAGATGACGTTGTTTTCTGTGAGTGTGATTTTAACTTCACCAAGGTCACCATAGTAGCCCACTGTGAGCCCGCCATCGAGGTTGACTGTGGCGCGCTCGTTGTTGATAAGCCCCGAATTTGGTGCGATACGGTCTAGACTGCGGTTATCAATAGCGCCAAATTTCACAAGTGCCTGGATATTGTCAAGTCGCTGAATCACTTTTTCATCATCGTTTGCATATCCAAAAGCGACTGTACGATAGAGTTTAGAACCATAAATCTCTTTCGGCTCTTGTCCTTGTCTTCTACCAAAGTTTGGTACGATACTCTTTAGCACAGGTGTCGTCGCTGTATAGGTGTATTTAACCTTGTTGCTGACACCTGAGTCGTTGTTGATGACATAGACGTCGACCGCACCCGCTGCATGAGGTGGCGTGATGACTTTGATAAAACCTTTGGAATACTCGACGATTTTCGCTTCATTTTCTCCAAAATAGATTCTAGGTAAAATCACGGATTCGTAATAGTCTTCATAGTAGGCGTTCATAAGTTCTGGAAGTTTAACAATCGCTTCAGGGTCGACACTACCAGATAACAAGTCGTCCCAAATGCCATTTTTAAATTGATCGATAAAAGTGTCTCCGACGTCATAGCCAGGACCACCGACTAAGTTCTCATACGGTTCATAGAATCTAAATTCGTAACCCACGATCTCGACGATTTCGCCACCATTTGATGAGCCGCCCGAAGGTACTATTCTCGTAATGACTGGATCAGATAGCGGAATAATATAGGTAAACCCTTTTTCTCTTCCCGTGTTACCACCATCTGGGTTGACGATGACCACTGGAACAGCGAGTTCATCTACGCCATAATCCGCAGTGAGATTTTTGATGGATTTAGGCATCTTAATCTTGATCCACGAGCCATCTAGTGCAACATAGGTATCCACTTTTGGCACTTCCACGGAGTCAATATAGACGCGTACGTCATCTTCAAAGTCGCGACCTGATATCGTGACGTAAAATCCACCGTCAACTGAGCCCTTTGGCGGCTGGATATCGGTGATGATCGGGTTAGATGTTGACTGTGATATATAATAGAACCCACTTTCACCCGTTTTGCTTGCTGTTTTTGTATCTGGATTGACAACTGTCAGGTCTTTGTAACCTTTACCCGTCGTCAAATATGGGACAGTGAATATGATTTGATTTTTAGAAAGGACACGCGACTGATTGCCTTCAATGGCATTTGTCGACAAATTGACTGTGTAAGGGGTGATCATGTCCAGTTGCACGCCATCTAATTCGATACCTGCGTCGTTGACGATTACGTTTTTCTTAAACCCAAGTGCGTTCACGGCGATGACTTTGTCTGTCGCCTCATACTGAAGGGTATATGTTTCATCTCTACCATTTGTGAGTATGGCTTGACCAGCAAAATTATAAGACAAGGTATATCGCACGCTGTCTTCCGTTTTAAGCGTCACAGAATCTACATAATCCGCTAAGTAGACTTTTTTCTCGCCTTCTTCACTAAGTCCGATTCGAACAAGTTGGTTGTTCATAGTCGCTTCAAATGTTGGGCCACCAGAGATAGTGATCGTCGTTTTGCCCGCTGCGTAGTTAATGGTCACTGGTCCAACGAGGACACCGTTGCTGTTGTAAGCGCGGTAAACGCCACTTTCATACCTTATAGCATAGGTTTCTGTGGACGTAGCAATCGCTGGATTGTTCATCGCATCGTTTGTAAGCGTCGCGATGGCACCTGCCTTCGGGCTAGTCTCTACAACGTAGGTATTCTTATAAAAGGTTGAATAAACGGCTTTGCCAGCTTCTACTGTGATAAGAACGTCTTCTGCTGGTGATATATATTTACCAAATTCGATATTTCCAACTGAGTCTCTTGTGTAACTGTTAACTTCTTTGCCGTCCATGATAATTCTCGAACCAATGAGTCTATAAGCGTCGATCCCACGTTCTGTCACGGCTGTCGGATCAGGCTTCAGGAAGTTATCTCCGTTGACGACGACTAAAGTACCATAGGTACCAAGCGTTGGTGTAAAGTTTTTAAAGATCGGGTCCTTGTTAAATGTTTTAACATACGTAAAATCACTGACCGCAAGGCCACCACTCGGGTTGAGTATCTGGAGCTGTGTCGTTCCTTCTCTACCAGGAGGTGCTTTGAACTTGACGAGGATCTTATTACCTGTCGTATCGAGTTCTCTCGTAAAACTCGTGATTTCTTCGCCATCTAAATAGAGCTTCAATCCGTTTTGAAGGTTAGAACCTGTGATGACGATATTTTCGCCACCTAAAACTGTGATGATATTCGGTTTAACCGATTCTATAACTGGGATATCTGACGTTTTTACAAATTCCACAAAGTCAGATTTGATGCTCGATTTACCATAATTTGCTGATTTTCGCGTCGGGTTTGTCACTTGGATGTGCTTGATGCCACCATCTTCGATAAGTGCCGTATTTGGGATCCGTATCAATATCTTGTTACCAAGTTGATTGCCAGCTGTACCGTCCACAACCTGTCCTGCCGCATTTAAAATAGTCATGTCAAGTTGTACTGGTTTACCGTCAACTGTCAAAACATTTTCTACTGCATCCAGTTCATTGCTTTTGTATTTGATAATACCGCGCACGGTCACACCGCCTATAGTAGCAACTTCATTTGGGAAGAAGCCTAGCTGGTAACGATCGTTAAAGGTATTGTCGTTATTTTTTTTGATCAGAACGGTTGGTTTTCTAGTTATAACAGTACCATTTGCATCTACAAAACGATCCACTAGGAATTTGTCACCTTTGATGGCAATCAAGGTCTCATTTTTCATCATGGAATATAGTGTCGCCGTATCTTGAATTTGAATAACGGCTGGAAGAATTGAATTGATGATCGGTGTAAATGTACTCGGTTCAAATTCATAGCCATTTGGTTTCATAATAATTTGATTGAAGATATATTTTTTACCGTTGTTCACCCCACCCTGAATGGTGAGTGTGGTTTGCATTTCTACAACGACATCTTTAAATGGCGCTGTTTCTGCATCGCTCACGCTATCTGTTACAACCATAATTTGGTCTGTGGAGGCTTTTACGATTTGAAACACGCCACCAATTTTTAAGAATTTGACTTTTTTACCAATCTGCATATTGATGCGGCGTTCGATAGTAACCGCTTCGCCTTTATACGTGCCATCATCGTAATTGAGTACTAGAACCTCGTCTTGTTCAGCGCCTGTTTTCGTGATGATATTGCCGGTAGTCGTTAAGTCAGGTATGTTTAGCGTTAGAACGTTTGTCGCCTTGACTTCCACGTTTCCACCTGTATCAGGGCCCTTTTCAGGGTAAATGCTGACAATCGTCGGTTTGTAGTCCGCTTGGATGACCGTAAACTCGTCATTGGTGATACCATCGATTCTTTTGACCACTTGTTCAGCAACAATCTGATCGTTTTGAACGTCTGTGATGACGACATAATAGTTGCGCCTTGCGAAGTCCTTGTGGCTTGGCACGCGTACGGTGAGTACGTCTTCAAGGCCGTTGACGTTGAGGCCAAGGGATACGAATTCCGCTTTGTTGACTTCTGTAAATTTATCTGAACCATCAAGTGCTTTGACGAAATAAACTTGATAGTCTCTTGTGTCCGAAAAGTTATTGCCTCTGAAGTAAACTTCATCCCCTTTGACGCCGGTCGCTGGGTCACCCTTAGCGCCCGTATTTGGGAACATGCGCACGTCGCCGAGGCCTAAGTTTTCAATAATTCTAAAGGCGTTTAAGTAGGTGTATTCGATTTCAATCTTCGGATCAGTTGTCGTCTCAGACTTTTTCAAGACGATATTCTGGTTGCCGAGGGCTCCAGGATTCGAAGCGTTGGTCAGTGTTAATTTTGATGGATCCAATGTTGTGCCAAGACTCGTGAAAGACAATCCGGACCCATAAGTACCCGATATGTTCCCAGAGTTGATGGCATTGAGGTAGTTACCTGTAAAGATGATGCTGTTGGGTTCATCTTTGTTGATCGTTTGTTTATCTGAGCTTTGAATATTTGGAAATGAGCCTGTATTTAAGTTGATGGTTTGGCCACCGATGCGCATACGCCCCGTGAAAGCCTTCGCCTCTAAATTGGTCAGTGTATATTTAACAAAGCTCTCTGTATTTAAGGAACGCGTTCCCATAGTCACAAAGCCTAGACCTGTTTTCTCAAGTTGTATCTCAACATCTTTAAGATACGAACCAAAAATCTCAATAAAACCAGAGTCTATCTGGAATACATTATGTGTGATGGCGTACTTGATATCCGTTACTATAATATCATTTGTGTCTTTACTGCCAACAATCATGGCAAAAGATATGAGTCCGTTTATTGGCAACGACCCAAGGATAGTAATCAGCGTTAATAACAGAACTAGTTTTTTCTTCATTTATGCACCTCACATATAGTTGTATTATATCAAATATTAAATTGCGCTATGGTTAAATCCACTTTACAAGCATATTACAGCATCACAGAATGATGCACTTCAAAATGAGTATCGGTAAAATCGCACAATTACTTTATCTCAAATACCGTATTTGTCTTCATTTTGTAATATTTTTACCACCACTACAATCAATCGTTGCACTCGTGTTTTAGCTTTTAATTTTCTGAGTATTTGTGTATAATAATTTAAATTATGTCTATTTCGCAACAAATGTTGGGTATAAACTTAGCAATTTTCATATATAAAACTATATTAAAGACAAAAATGAGGTGACCTGATGGCTTGTTATAAAATCATCCGAGCAAATGAAGTTGAGTCTACGTACGAAATTAAATCAAAAAACTCACATATCGATAAAAAATACCACGATGACAACCTTCAAATTTCCATCATTCATATGTCACCTGAACGTATTCTCTACATCGATCCGCTACCTTCCGAGGAAGCTTTTAAAACCTATTATTTACTCAAAGGATCATGTTTTGT
This sequence comes from Acidaminobacteraceae bacterium, assembly GCA_041741755.1. Lineage (GTDB taxonomy): Bacteria > Bacillota > Clostridia > Peptostreptococcales > Acidaminobacteraceae > Fusibacter_C. Next base: position 57,534 of record JBGSJR010000018.1, read on the forward strand.
TTTTGAGGATAAATCCACTGTCATAGCAGGCGATCTCATCGTCTTCAAAAACACAGAAGAGATCCAGACGCTCAAATCACTTGAAGAGACGGTCATCATCGTTCATGCAACGAACTACGATGTTTTTAAGTCAGTAGAGAACTTCAACGAAAAAGTAAGCAAACTGTTGACTGAAATTCAAAACAAGGACCACTACACAGGTGAACATAGCAAGCGCGTCTATGAGCTCGTCAAACGCCTTGCTCTTCGATTGGGCTATCAATCAAAAGCGCTCAACAACATCACAAAAGCCGCCTATTATCACGACCTCGGCAAGATTTTTATCTGTGATGAGATATTGAACAAACCAGACAAGTTGACACAGGATGAATTCGAAGAAATCAAACGTCATGTTCTCTATTCCAAGGATATGATCTTAGAAAACTATAATTCAGATATATATTCTATCATATATGAACATCATGAGCGGTACAACGGCACAGGTTATCCAAACGGACTCAAAGCGGACGAGATCTCTAGAGAAGCACGCATCATAGCTATCTGCGACAGTTTTGATGCGATGATTACAGACCGAATCTATAAAAAGGGGAAATCTGTTGAATTTGCACTACTTGAGCTTAAGGAACTTTCAGGGATACTATACGATCCCGAACTTGTCGCTGCTTTTACTGAGATGATTTTGGAATAAAGAGTGCAAGGCAAAAAAAACAAAAAAAAATAGACTATAATTCGTAAGAATTTAAGTCTAATTCAAAAAGTTAAGAAGGGGGGAATTTCTGAGTGGGAAAATTTGGGGGGATGCCCACTCGGAATTCATTTATTGGGGTTTGCTGTTAAACAATCTGTATATCGCTTAACTTGTTTTAATTATAAAGTTCAGTTGTGTATAGCATATGACCCCTTTGTGAATATTCTGTTAAGACTAAAACATCCTACTATTGAATTTATCTAGGTTCCGTCTAATAATGCAACTATAATAAAAATTATATCAACTATAGTAAAAAACTCTAGCTTATGTCATTGCATGGCAAAACAACTTCTTTGATTTAGAAAAAATTGGTGATATAATACAAATACAATTGGGTATATACTGAGAAAATGGTCTTTTTACGACTAAAAGTTATATAAAGACAACAAACCAAGAGGCGAAAAAATGATGGCTGCACATACGTTTGTAAATAACACAAAATTTATCGTACATACATTGGGACGCTTCGACGTGATAAAAGACGGCGATTCATTGGTCATGTCCTCTTCTGGTTCAAAGAAACTTTGGGAGCTCTACAAGTTCATGTTGACCCATCGCGAACGTTCTTTTACACCAGAATCACTTATGGATCAGCTTTGGGTTTCAGAAACCTATAACGATCCACGAAGCACGCTCAGAAGACAAATGCATCGATTAAGACAATCTTTATCCGAAGACGATGCCGAAGAAACTGATTATACGATTCGATTTACCAATGGGTATTATAAATGGAATGATCACATCGATATCCAAATTGATATTGATGTCTTTGAAAATCTGATCAAGCAAGGTGATTCGTACAGTCAAGCAACACCACAAAAAGCGCTCGAGTATTATCGAGAAGCACTTTCCTACTATAATGGTGATTACCTGCCTGATTGTTATGATCAACATTGGGTCTTTTCTATTCGGAATCATTATCGAAGACTTTATTTGAAAACAGTGCTGAGTGCAATTGAGATTATGAAAACGGATCAACTGTATGATGAAATCGTTACGATTTGTCAAAATGCAATCCAGATAGATATTTATGAAGAGTCTTTCCACATTCACTTTATGGAAGCTTTGATGCATAAAGGTCAGCAAAAGCAAGCGCTTGAGCATTATGAGTACATCACTGGTTTTTATTATCATGAGATGGGGTTAAAACCTTCTCCTGAGATGCGCACACTTTATAAAAGACTCCTTCAAACCAATGCACCTATCTTAGGTGATTCGGATCTTTATGAAACGCTTGAAGCCAACGTCGTATTCGAAAACGCATTCTATTGTGAACCAAGTGTCTTCAAATCCATCTATGAACTTGAGCGCAGACGCAGTCAGAGATCTGGCGCGTGTTTCAGTATAGGTGTCATCAATGTGACGCCCATCAAGGGTTATTCTCAATCCCAAGAAAATCTGCGCATCACACACCTTAAACAGCACTTGATGGAAAAACTCAGAAAAGGCGATACGTTTTCTCTTTGGACGGACAATCAATTTGTGATTCTTCTACCTGGGATTGACTCAACGCTCATGGAGAAAGTACTTAAACGCATTCTTGATACGTTTCCAAACAACGATGCGATACGCATCGCACAGATCAAGCACCTTGCTGCGCAGCCTCTTGAAGTGCCTTTGACTTAGTCACAAAGAGATATGTAACAAAATTTAAACGATAACTAATTTATCAGTCCCGGACAGGGGCTGATTTTTTTTGTGACTATTAATGCATACTAATACAGGTTCTACAGATTTAAGGTGTATATAGCAGCCATTTATGCGTTGTTATATATTTAAATGTATTGCTATATATCATTGAGAACATAACCTAGTTGACAATATAACCATGTCACGCAGATGTAACGCACTTGTGCGCCTTATGTCACACGGTTGTCCAAGATATGTCACAGCCAAAAGATATACTGTCTATAGATTAGAGACTATCTCCGATATAAGGAGGCTTTTAAATGAAAAAGGGTGACCGACAGAACCAAATCAACTCAAGTAGTAATTTTTTAATCACAATCCATCATCAGGAAAACTACAGCTGGCAAGGTGTCATCCAGTGGTTAGACACGGGTAAAAAAGTTCATTTTAGAAGTGAGCTGGAACTCATGAATTTGATTCATGGTGCCGTACAGGTACAAGCACAATCGGAAGACAGTTTACGCACGTGGGACAACGAACGACTGATCAACGCTATTTAAGCGTTTGTATCTATCAGAGTGCAAGGGCAAAACCAACGAAAGTTGGCGACGCAAAGTCTGGAGTCTAAAGTATTCGGTAATGCAAAATAAAAAAGCCGATATCACGACCGTCCGACTGCCAAAGTAAATCTATTTGGCGAAGGAGAAAGAAGAAAATGGGAAAATCATTAAAAAGAGTATTATCGTTATTTTTGACCGCAGTTTTAGTTATTGGACTTATTCCAGTAGTTTCTGTGGCATCAACAGCACCAGTCGTAGTCGATAAAACGGCTAAAGTAATTAACTTAGATACAAGAACTTATGAAGTGGCACTTAGTGTTGATGGCAATCCTGGTGATAAGCCTCTTGATGTCGTGGTAGTTTTAGATACCTCTGGGAGTATGAATTCAAACAAGCTGAGTGACATGCAAGTTGCTGCAAAAGCTTTTGCTAGTAAAGTCTTGACTCAAGGCAATCCAGAAAACCGTGTTTCAGTGATTTCTTATAGTAAAACGGCTACCGTTCAAACTGAGTTTACTAAAAACATTGATACAGCAGTTTACGCAATAGAACACTTGACTGCAGGTGGCGGTACAAATACACATGCTGGTATGTTGTTAGCAAGTAAGATGTTAAGCCGTTTTGGAAATGATGATGCAAATCAATCAGTAGTTTTTATGTCTGATGGTGTGCCAACTTATTATTTAACACAAAGTTCTAATAGAGACTTATACCGTGTTGTTGATGACGGGGCAAATAAAGTAAAACTTCAATATAATTACGATGATGGGTGGATATTCTCAAGTTGGGATTGGGAGAATTATAACTCAAGTCATAATTATGATGGCATTGCAGGTGATGGAGGCAATTATGAATCTACTGGTACAGATCGAACTATATCTGAAGGTTTAACACTTAAAGCTAATGGTGTAAAAGTATTTACCATCGGATTACTTGAAGATTTGAGCAAAAAAGATACAAAAAATGCGAAAGCTACACTTAATCCATCATCACCAAAAAACTATCAAGCACGTTATTTTGAAACAACTGATTCAAGCACACTTGATACTATATATGACAGCATTAGAGAACTCGTTGCAAATGCAGGCACAAACGGCATTGTAACTGACGTTATTCCTGCCGAATTTAATCTAGTTCCTGGATCATTTAAAGTTAATAATGTAGACGCAAGTTCAGCTGAAGTAACTTATGATTCAGCAAGCAAAACGATTACTTGGAACAAAGGTAACATCAATGATGTCGATGCCGTTTTAACCTATCAAGTAGTAGCTAAACCAAATTACTATGGCGTACTTAATACAAATGAATCTGCAACACTTGTTTACACACCTGTTGATGGATCATCGAACGTAACATTAACTTTCCCTATACCAAATGTACCAGTTAGACCATATGCTACAAATGACGCATACAGCGTTATCGTAAATAAGGATCTCTCAGACACAGTGGCTACAAATGATACAAACACTTTAGTGATGGATTCAACAGGCTACACAACTACACTCACTTATGAACTTGTTGATGCACCATATTCTGGATTTGTACTAAATTCAGACGGTACTTTTGTGTTTAATCACAATACTGTTGGCCCAGTAACGTTCACTTACAAATCAGTACTAACACTTGCTGGTACAGGCGAATTTGCTGGCACTTACAAAAGTGACTTAACAACAGTTTCAATCAATGTACTTCCTGTACCACAACACAAGTTAACCGTTGAAGTAGAAGGCTCAGGTACTGTATCGCCACTTGAAGGTGATCATGATTATGATGAAGGCACCGTTGTTCCTTTAACAGCAACGCCATCTACTGGTTTTGAATTTGCAGGTTGGTCTGGAGATATAAAAGATTCTAGCAGTATAAGTTCTGTTACCATGACTGCTGCAAAAACAGTTAAAGCAACATTTGTAGAAATTCCAAGATATACTTTGGATGTTGAAGTCATAGGTTCTGGTACAGTTACTAAAACACCAGATGCTACTGATTATTTAAGAGACGATAGTGTCACATTACAAGCTACTCCCGATGATGGCTATATCTTCGCGGGTTGGTTAGGCGATGCAAGTGGTACTTCTGAAGATACTACTGTTATAATGGATAAAAATAAAGAAGTAACCGCTACATTTACACCAGTCTATACATTGACAGTTACTATCATAGGCGATGGCTCGGTTACACAAGATCCTATCAAAGTTAAATTTAATCCAGACGATGTTGTTAGTTTGACGGCTGTCGTAAACAATATAAATACTCAATTTGATGGTTGGAGTGGCGATTTATCATCAACTACTGCTTCTGAATCTATTACAATGAATTCTAATAAGTCGGTTACAGCAACTTTCTCTCCAATTCCTCCAAATGAATTCACTTTAACAGTAACAAAAGAGGGTAATGGTTCTGTTACTCCAAGTGGTGGCAGTTTTGTAGAAGACTCTGATGTTGCTATTAAAGCAGTCGCTGATTCAGGTTGGGAGTTCTCACACTGGACTGGTGATTTAACTAGCACTGATAAAAATGAAACACTTAAAATGGAATCTAACAAAGCAATTCACGCTGTATTTACTGAAACACCTGTTTCTTACGAATTAACGACACACACTGTTGGTTCTGGCAGTATCACTAAAACACCAGATGCAGCTTCATATTTGAAAGATTCTACTGTAGAACTTAAAGCTGTTCCGGCAACTGGATGGATATTTAGTGGTTGGTCCGGAGATGCAAGTGGTTCTGATAAAGATGTAACAGTAACTATGACTAAGAACATGGATGCTACTGCAACATTTACTCAAGTACCAACTTACACTTTAACTGTTAAACACATTTTAACTACAGATAATTCAACATTTGGTGAAACAACTAATACGCCAGATTATAATACTAATCAAACTTACAACACAGCACCAGCATCATTTGATTCTGCAAAATATACTGTAAATACACCAGGAAACGCTTCGGGTACATTTGGTCAATCTAATATAGAAGTAACTTATCTCTATACGCCTGTAGTTCCTGTTGAAATTCCAACAGAAAAACCTACAGAAAAACCTACAGAAAAACCAACAGAAGCACCAACTGAAGCGCCAACACAAGCGCCTACTGAAGCACCAACACAAGCACCAACTGAAGCACCAACACAAGCGCCAACTGAAGCGCCATCAGAAGAACCTACACAAGTTGTTCAACCTACAACTGAAGAAGATGACCCTAGAGATGATGTCATATTCTATGCAGTAATTCCTACTACAGAAGCAGCAACTGAAACCATTCTTCCTGAAGAAGTCGCTCTTGGCGAAGCGAAAATCGTTGATTTTGATTCATTCCAATCTAATGTCGCTTTAGAAACTACTGAAGCAACTGAAGAAATTGAAGAAATCATCGTTAAAGAAGCAATTCCACTTGCTGATGCACTTCCTAAAACAGGTCAAGTTCCTGTTGAAGTCTTCTATGGCATCGGTGGTTTGATCTCAGCTGCTGGCGTATTCTTAAAGAGAAAAAAATAACAACAACATTCTTTAACAAATAATCAATTTAAAGCGCTTCTTCGGAAGCGCTTTTTTCGTATCCATTTTCGTTTCCTAATAATGTCACAGCCTTGTCACGCAAATGTCTTCTGTACGGATATGACATTAAAACTAAAGTCGACTGTGTCTTTTTATTTGTCGCATTTTAGACTATAATAATACAAAGAACATTAATTAGGAGTGCACATGACACAGTTAAAAGCGTTGTTAGCCACGCCGACATTTAAACAGTTATCAAGGTATCTCGTCACGGGCTTTACTGCCTTCGGGATCGAGTACGGCTTATATATTTTACTATTCAAATGGGTTGGACTGCACTATATCCTGGCCAGCGTTATCGTATATGCTTTGGTGTTCTGGTTTTCATTTATCATCAACCGCATATGGTCGTTTAAATCCAAAGGCAGTATCAAAAAACAGTTTGTTCAGTATGGACTGCTTTTTCTTTTCAATCTCGTTGTCTCAAACATCTTTTTAATGCAGCTTTTCACTGATGTGCTTGGCATCAGTCCGCTATTGTCGCCATTCTTAAAGATGGCGTGCGTCGTTTGTTGGAACTTTTTGATCTATAAATTTATCATATACAAAGAATAACTACGAGGTGACTATGCGCGATTACTTGAAAGATAAGACACTGGCTCTCATCATACCCGTTTACAACGAAGAAAGCGCCTTGCGCTCCAATTTTGAAGCTATCAAACGCATATTGGTTGACGACGGCATAACCGCACAATTTCTATTTGTAGACGACGGTTCTAGAGACGACACATGGGGTGTCATCACCGCACTATCCGATGAAGATAACTCAGTTAAGGGCATCAAGTTTGCGCGCAATTTTGGTAAAGAAGTCGCGCTTCGCGCAGGTATTGAATCAATCGATGCGGACCTTTATCTAACGATGGATTCTGACCTTCAACACCCACCTAGATATATCAAAGATATGTTACTACTCATGGAAAAAGAAGGCGCAGATATCATCGATGGCGTCAAATCCAACAGAGGCCATGAAACTTTAAAGTACAAATTGATCGCTAAGGGTTTTTATAAGATGCTCCGAACGATTACAGGTCTTGAGATGGACAATTCTTCTGATTTCAAACTCATGAATCATCACGTCATCGAGACCCTCCGCAGTTTTCACGAGCGCAACCTATTCTTTAGGGGCATCGTCAGCTGGGTCGGCTTCAAAGTCGTTCAGATGCCATTTGCTGTAGATGATCGCAAGACCGGCACGAGCCACTTCTCCTTTGGACGTTTGGTATTTTTAGCACTTAACGCCATTTTATCTTATACAAGCAAGCCACTTTATCTCACTATCTTCAGTGGCTTCTTGTTCTTGATATTTGCCCTTGTCGTTGGCGTTCAGACCATCTACAATTTCTTCTTTGGACATGCCATCAGTGGCTTTTCCACTGTCATCCTGCTCATCCTTATCACGGGATCCATGATTATGCTGTCTCTTGGTATCATTGGGGTGTATATCTCTAGGATCTATGAGGAAATCAAGCGCAGACCTCGGTATATTATCGATAAGAAGGTATGAGTGAGGGGGTCAGGCTAATCGACTCATGGGACATGAGTCGATGGGTGAGCCGATGGGTGAGTCGATGGGTCAAGCAAATCCACTCATCAACAAAAGTAAAAATAAAAGGCACGTGTACATGATGGATAAAATCATGCGTACGTGCCTTATTTATTGACTATAGTCCTACTCTACGTGTGGGCTTTCAGCCGTATCGGCTTCGGCTTTTTGCGTTTCTACATTGTGACTTTCTTCTTTGTGCGTTTCAGCTATATCAGACGTTTTGACTGTCTTACTATTCAAGTCGTTTTTAGTGTTTTTATCACGCGGCTTTCTTTCAAAACGCAGATAAAGTACAATAAATCCTAAAAGTGACACTATGGAAATTAACAAACCAACGACTAAACCATCGGGCACATAGGTCATGATAACATCATGTCGCCCAGCGCTGACTGGAAAAGCAATCATGGCATTTTGTATCGGATCTACGACGACTTTTACACCATCTACTTTCACCGTCCAACCCGGTTCGTACGGAATCGACGTATACATAACGCCACTTTGTTTGGCATCTACAGTTCCGACGATTTTAGAGGACTTGAATTCCGTAATCTGGAAAGGTTCATCGGCAAGTTCTTGGTGTACCTGCGCATAGGCCTGTGCGTCAAATGTCACGGCTTGGAGGTTATAATAACCATCTTTAGCCGCCTGTGTTTCAAACTCAAGTTTGATTTCAGTGCCCTGTTCGAGGATACCTAAATCTATGATAAGGCCACGTCTAGTCTCATATTCTATGGTCTTTTCTAGCACGGTTACTTTTGTTTTGTATGATCGGTTGGCAAACATGTATAGATACATTTGTTTCTTCTCTGGTGCGTTGATGAGAACGGTTGCATTGCCGACTTTTCCGCTATCAATGTTTCTATAGGAATATCGGATATTGTCTAAACCCTTGCTTTCCATATTGACGTAGTTCTCACTCGTGATTGGTACATCCGCATAAAGTTTGACATCTTGTCCCGTCGCCGCTTTGACAAAATCCTCTTGCACTAAAAACGGACTTCTATGCGTGTTGTTCCAGTTATAAACCATATCATCCACGACAAATCCAAGTGGCAAAGGGAAGTTGTTCTTATAGACAGATATCTTCTCGGTCTTTGACATCAAACTATACCCTTCATTTTGTTCGGTTCCAGCGTGATCTCTTCCGAGGAAATACTTAACGCCAAGCAATCCGTTAACGAGCGGTGTCGAGGCAGCATACAAATAGCGATTTGCTTCAGGTGATGCAGCTAATCCAAGCTTCTGAGTAAATATGGATATTTTTGAGTTGACGGTTGATGAGAACATGGACACACCTCGGTAGGTGTATAGTGCAGGGTCATTTGTGCTATACCATTTGACCATTTCTAGACGATAAGCTTCGTCATCTGCTGCATAGATACCCTCAACTGCCGCACTTATCTCATCTCCCAAATATGGGTAACTGTCTCGTGTCGATGCACCTGTTGTACCGGTTCCCATGACAGCGGATAATAGCGATTCGGCTAACATCATGAAGCATAGACCAATCACAAAGGCCTTTTTCCTTATGACTTCATATCGATACATTTGAATGAGAATCGTATAAAGTGCTAACGCACCTAAGCTTACGTAGAAAACAACGTCGCTAAGATCCAGTTTTTCACTAACTAATAGATACCCTAAAAGTGATAAACTGATAAACCAAAATTGTTTTTTGGGAAGGGTTTCAAGATTCTCTAACCCCTTGTATGCCCAAGTGAGTATCAAGAATGAAAATATAAAGGCAAATCGGTAAGGCACTTCATTTGGAAAATGAAAACCATGCCAAACAAAGTTCAGATAGTTGATGTTGAAGCTGAGAACAAAGAATGCAATCAGTATAAAACTCATCACTTTTTCTTTGATGCTAACCTCATTAGAAATAAAGAAAACACCAAGTAAATAAAGTGCAAGGAAGCTGCTAAATATATTTGGTAGACCGCTCTTCACACTTGGACTAACACCAGCAAGCATGTTGTTGAGGATCTCTAAAATCGAAAAATAGGTCTTGAACTCGGTTGGAAACGTTGCATTGACTGCATGTGATAACTGAAGCCCCCTAAACGTCGGTAAGAGTACTATGGCGGCCAAACCAACGGCTATGATGGAATAGAGACCAATCAACAGTGTTTTCTTGACAAAATGGCTTAGATTAAAGCCCGATGTTCTTGTAAAGTATACAATGAAATAATAGATGAGTATAAATTCACAGATAAAAAAGCCAATATAAAAGTTGCTAATTACGGCAACGGCTAGTGCAATCACGTATAGTGAAAAACCTTTGCCGTCGACCACTTTATTAAGACCTAGCATAATCAGTGGTAATAGCGCCATCGCGTCGAGCCACATGATGTTCCAATAATAGCCCATGGCAAAACCGCAGAATGCATAGAATAGTCCAAATCCCACGATTGAATAGTCTTCTTTTTTGAAAGTGCCTCTCAAATAGATGGCGAAAAATGACCCTGCAAGGGCAATTTTTATCGCTGTGGCTAACATCATAAATTCTCTGAGATATTCTCTTGGAAAGATAACTGAGAGTAAATAGATGGGGCTAAAGGCATAGTAAGCCATAACGAGCAAGAAGTTTGAGCCTAGTCCCATGTTCCAGGAATAGAAGAGCGAATCGCCATGCTGAAGTTTTTCGTGAAGTTCCTGTAAGAATGGATAATATTGATGCCAACTATCAATGACCATGATTTGACTTTTTCCGAACGGATACAGGCCAAGTGCGATAAATCCGATCATCATGATGAGAAACGATATCCCAAATGTTGTGAGTATATATTTTTGTTTTTTTATGAATTTCATAAGGCCTCCATTTTACGACTGATACTTATATTATACCTTATTATTCCTAGAGCTATTCAGTTTTTTTATTTGCTTTTTCAAGTCTATTTGAGTCTTTGTCACGCGTGACACCGTTTTTTTTGTTTTATTCAAAGTAGTTATGGTAAATATATTATGTAAACGTTAAATTTTGATAACTAATTCACAATTTTTTAGTTGTTTAATCACACTAAAAAGCGTAGTGCAGAGGGGGTGCTTAAGTTAAGAAAAGTATTGGGGTTTTTAAGGTTTTTGCTGTTTTTAAAGAGGGATGCTATGATACAGATTTCTAACTTGGGCACTTGAAATCTGCTGAGCTTATAGTGCAACCGACCTTTCTTTATCACTTTAAAGAGAGGAGAAAATGAATGAGGTATTCAAAAATTTTATTGGCGTTTGTTTTAATATCCATGCTCGTGTTTGGTACGACAATGACTGCATTTGCAGAAGAATTTAACTTCGATCCCGACCGTGACTTAGATCTTCATAAATCACCACATGATGGTGGTACGATTACTGGAACAACCGATGACGAGTATGATTTAGGTACACCGATTAGCCTCACTGCTAATCCAAACCCAGGCTTTAAATTTGATCACTGGGCTGTTAATTATGAAGGCGATGGTTTGGGTGATATTCTTTACGGAACACCAACAATTGAGTTTAAAATGGCGTATGATACTGACTGCACCGCTTACTTTGTCAGAGTGTATAAGCTTGATGTTAACGTAGATGAAGACTCAGCTGGCATGGGTACAGTAACTGGAAGTGGTTCATACCAAAAAAATGAAATGGTTCCTGTATCTGCAATCCCTAATACTGGATACCGTTTTGTCAAATGGATTATAGATGTTGATGGAGATCGTATTCCACCTATGGATTACTATATGCCAAAATCATTTAATTTCAGAATGCCTAATGCAGATGTGGAATTATCAGCATGTTTTGAAGCTATACCACTTAGAAATGTTAAGACTTTCGCAAATCCACCACAAGGTGGTACTGTGACTGGTGCAGGAAATTATTATGAAGGCTCAGATGTTGTCTTAAAAGCAATTCCAACACCAGGTTATAAATTTATTGATTGGGATATCGACTATGTCCGACCTGTACCAACAATTCTTACAGAAGAAGAAGCTTTTATGCCACCACGACCACCACACTATACTAATCCAGATTTGACATTGACTATAGGTCGATGTGACATTGAAGCAACGGCTAATTTTGAAGCTCTACCTTCATTTAGAGTTGATTTAGAGGTTGAACCAGTTGGTGGTGGTACTGCAACAACTGAAGGTTTATACTATGCAACTCAAGAAGTAACGATACTTGCAACACCTGCTGCAGGTTATCGATTTGTTAAATGGGAATCGTCTATTCCTCCACTTATGTCTGACCTGAGAATGATGTTAACACCAGGCTTAGATTATAGTATTTATGAGGCAGAATATACCTTTATCATGCCTTATGACAATGTATATTTCAAAGCGATCTTTGAACCGATTCCTACTCATGAAGTACATCTTTTTGTAGAGCCTGAAGGCACTGGAACTGCTATGTTCCAAGGTGAAGACCAATCAGGTATCTATATGGAAGGTGAAGAATTCACATTGATTGCATCGCCAATGCCAGGTTATGAGTTCTTATACTGGTCTTGGGAATATTGTAAAGAAGAAGTTGAAATAGGCCGCGCTATGGTAGCTAATTTCGACCCACTCGTTGTTTTAGATCCAAAATTTACGAAACCGATCATCACTATGGAAATGGGTGAAATGGATATGTGCTTCACAGCACACTTTAGAGCACTTTCAAAAGTTAATGTTCATTTCTTAGATGGTGACTCAGTACCATTAGCACTACCTGTATTCATGGATGGTCCTATTGGAACACCTTACGTAACGACACCTGCAGTGATTTTAAACTATGAACTCACTGCAACACCTACAAATGCAACAGGTGTCTATGGACTTGACCCAATTGAAGTCAACTATTTCTACAGACCAGTTGAAACGACAGAACCACCAACTGATCCAGTTACTGAACCACCAACTGATCCAGTTACTGAGCCACCAACTGATCCAGTAACTGAACCTACAACAGCACCAACTACAGCTGCAACAACTGAAGATGATCCTGATGATGATGTCGTCTTTTTCGCAACAACAGCACCAGCCGCTACTGAAGCAACAACAGTGGCTATAACAGAAGAACCAGTACCACTTGGCGCACCACAACTCGTTAACTTTGACGAAATTGTCGAAGATATCACTTTAACTGCAACTGAAGCACCTATTGAAGAAGTTGTAGTAGAAGAAGTACCACTTGCCGATGCATTGCCACAAACGGGTCAGCTTCCAGCAGACTTGTTCTATGGAATCGGCGGCTTAATCAGTGGTTTAGGTATCTGGTTGAAACGCAGAAAATAATGTAAGTAAAAAAGTAAGTTAGAAAGTAAGTGTTATTTAGGTAAATAAAAAAAAGAAATGTGTCAGCTGAAAGGCTGACACATTTCTTTTTGCGTTACGTTATATGAATTGTTTCGCACAACTGCTATCTGAGAAATTGCAATTTCAAATTCGATACCTACTTAGACTTTCTAGCCACAATCTCCTGAACGACAAATGATGCAACGTCTTCAGCGTATGTGCCCGTACCGAAACCAGCGTCGTATCCGAGCTCTTTTGCAAGCTCGTAAGAGACTCTAGGTCCACCAGCACAGACGATCATCTTATCTCTGATGCCTTCTGATTCCATGAGTTCGATAAGCTGTGTCATGTTCGGGATGTGTACATCTTTTTGTGTGACGACTTGCGAAATAACGACTGCATCGGCATTCAGTTCAATCGCCTTAGCAATTAGCTCTTCATTCGGCACTTGTGCGCCGAGGTTGTAAGCTTTGATGCCGTGGTATCTCTCGAGGCCGTAGTGACCGTCGAAGCCCTTCATGTTCATGATGGCATCGATGCCTACTGTGTGGGCGTCTGTACCTGTACAAGCCCCAACGATGACGACATCGCGACCGATGTTTTCTTCGATGAATGCTTCTACAGCGTATTTGTCCATGACATCTGAGTCAACTTTTGGCACTTCGATTTGCGTATAGTCAATCGTGTGTGTTGATTTGCCGTACATGATGAAGAACGTGTAACCAACGCCAAGATCTTGAGCCGAAACCACTGCTGGTTCCTCGATGCCCATTTTCATAAGGAGTTGCTTCGCTGCTTCTTTGCTTTCTTCGTTTAAAGGAATCGGCAATGTAAATGAAAACTGCATCATGCCGTCATTCATTGTATCACCGTAAGGTTTTACTTTGGTTAAGTCGAGTCCGGTTTCTACGCTCATGTTATTTACCTCCAAGCATCATAGGAATAAATGGGTTGAAGTAACGGTTGCCCTTTTGCGTGACGCCGTCAAGACCTTTACCGCCGTCCATTTTACGAGTGACATCGGCAAATTTTCCCTGCTCAATAGTAGCCATGATGCCGATTTTTTCAATATCAGCAAGCAAGTCAGCCGCTTCTTTAAGAACACCTTGCGCACGTGTTTGGATGATGCCGTCTTTTTTAAATTCGATTTCATCGCCAAAGTGACGCATGTTGTTGAAGATATATTTAGCATTTTCGATAGAAAGTGCACGATCTTGTAAAAGTGGTGTATGGATTGCTTCTGTTGGCATACCAAGCAGTTGAAGCCCTTGGTTCGTCATGATGGAAACCACGTTGAAAAGCGCATCTTGAATATGGCCTTTGAAGATGTTACCTGTCATGTATTTTGTAGGTGGCATGTATTTGAGCGGTGCGTTCGGGAAGATTTCTCTCGCCATTTGCGCTTGTGAAAGCTCAAGCAGGAAGCCATCTTCAGTATCTGGATTCATCTCAAATGCATGGCCAAGACCCATTTGCTCTTCTGGAAGCCCAGCAAATAAAGCAAATTGCTCATTGATGAATTGTGAGGCAAGAACCGTATGTGCTTCTTCAATCGCATCTGATGTTGTAAGGTAGTTATCTTCACCTGTGTTGATAATAATACCTGCAAAGCCATTGATGATTCTAGAGAAATATTGATCGACAAGCGTACGCTGCATATTGATATCTCTAAAGAGGATGCCGTAAAGTGCGTCATTTAACATGACGTCAAGTCTTTCAATCGCGCCCATGGCTGCGATCTCAGGCATACAAAGTCCTGAGCAGTAGTTGCAAAGGCGGATGTATTTACCCACTTCTGCGCCGACTTCGTCGAGGGCACGTCTCATGATTCTAAAGTTTTCTTGTGTCGCATACGTACCGCCGAAGCCTTCTGTCGTCGCGCCAAAAGGCACGTAATCGAGTAAGCTTTGAGCTGTCGTACGGATAACCGCGATGATATCAGCGCCTTGTCTTGCAGCCGCTTGTGCTTGAAGGACGTCTTCGTAGATGTTGCCTGTTGCAACGATTACGTAGAGGTAAGGCTTTGGACCTTCTCCAAGTGTTGTTAAAAATTCATCTCTTTGCGCTCTGTTGCCTCTGATACGTTCAGTGGTTGCTTTCGCAACAACTTCGATCGCTTCAGCGATTTTTGCTTCGTCTTGAACGGCAATTGTGGTAAGGTCGATTTCGTTTCTTGAGATGCCTTCTGCGATTTCTTGTGGCGATTTGCCGAGGGCAACCATTGCGTTACCTAACCAAAATGCTGCGCCTTCTGAAAGTCCGCCACCTTTTTTGATGTTGTCTACGACGACGTTTGGTAAAGGTCTTTCTATTTCGTCAACACCGTCAACGCCGAGCAATCTAACGATTGTACGCTCAACTGCGACAGTTGTATGACGGTCGATGAATGTTTGCGTGTCTGCAGCGATGATGCGTGCTGAGTTACGCGCTCTTTCAACGACATTAAAATCTAAATTCAATTTACTTGCCATGTGATCCTCCCATTATTTCTTTTGCGCGATTTACAACTTCAAGATCTAGTCCCATAAGCTCCGAGATGCGAAGCGCTTCCTTAGGAATTTCCTTTAGGCTGCTGACTTCCGAGAGCTGATAGTCCATGTATTCGTGCAGGAGAGCCGCACCCTCCGCTTCAATCTTATCTCTAATCAAATCCAAATCAATTCCCGATAATCCATTTACCTGATAATGTGATGTGCCTTCCACTTCAGTAAGTCCATCAAAATGCGTCGTGATGACCGCTCTCGATTGATGGCGGCTGAGGTATTCGATCAACGCTTTTGAGATGGCATAACCCTCTAAAGGGTTCGTGCCTCTCGCAAGTTCATCTATCAAAATGAGGCCAAATTCGTGCTGGCGTTTGAGCGCCTGCTGGATCTCTACAATCTCGCCACCAAACGTGCTCAGACCCATATCTATCGACTGAAAATCACCCACTGAGACGAATACGAAGTCAAATAACGGCAAAGTGGCTGCCTCACACGGTACAAAAAACCCGTATTGTGCGAGCGATACAACTTGTCCTATGAGCTTCAGCGACACGGTTTTGCCACCCATGTTTGCGCCTGTTATCAAAGCCACCGGTTTCTTGAGGGAAACGGTTATTGGTGTAAACTTCTTACCAGAGCGTTCCAAACTCGTTGCCACTTTAAGGTGTCTGCCTTTTTCTATCTCGACTTGGGGCTCTTCAGTGAGCGTCGGTCTGACGCAACCAAAGGCTTTTGAAAATTGTGCTTTTGCTATGAGCAAATCGATCTGTCCGATGCGCTTTGTGTTGGTCATCAGCAGGTCTAAATGCGTTTTTAACGTCTCCGTCAATTTGTTTCTAACTTCTAGCTCTTCATCCTCTTCTTCTAAAAGGAGCGACTCTTTCTGGTGC
The DNA here is from genome assembly GCA_041741755.1 of Acidaminobacteraceae bacterium. Classification (GTDB taxonomy): domain Bacteria; phylum Bacillota; class Clostridia; order Peptostreptococcales; family Acidaminobacteraceae; genus Fusibacter_C. Next base: position 74,208 of record JBGSJR010000018.1, read on the forward strand.
CCTAGCATTTCATCACCTTTGACGATGAAAAGGCTATACATTGGCACATCCGATTTGTAGTCAAAGCGGGGATCTGATTTGACGCGGGTCATAAGGGATTGATCTCTTGCTGACACGCGCAGTTCACCGTTTGGCATGATGGGATAGTCTTCGGATTTAAGCGTCTGTATGGCTTCGTTCAGTTGTCTTTTTGTGATCATCTCTACAGCATCGAGTGTCTTTCTAATCTCAGCTAACCTGCTTGAATAGGCGCTGTAGATGTAAAATGTGCTCACGCCACTGTTTTCAGGATCGAGTAGCTGCGTGACTGCCTCAGTAGAATCGAGCATGAAGTCCTTCACTGTAGCTTCCCAGTGCAGGGTTTTAAGCAATGCATGTATTTTTTCCATAACCATAGAAAGCTGTTTCACTTCAAATAGCTCTGTGATGGACAGTGTCTCACCTTCAGCGATGCGATCAAAAGTCACATCGAGTTGCTTGACGGCTTTCATCTGCTCTTTGAGCTGCAAGATGCCTGAGCGCTGTCTTTCAAGGAGTGCCAAAGTGGCTTCCGTGCGGTCATAGACTTTTAGGAGCTCTGTTTGATCCGCTTTTAAATACGGTTTTATGGCGCGTTTTGCCGCATCGCCGTAAGGCGACGACAAATTCAGTCGTTCAAAGATAAAATTAAGGTCCAGATCCTCGAAATTCTTTTTGGTTAGATACAGGGCTTTCATTTTTTCACCTCTCACGCCATAACATCTATAATCGGCAATTCCTTCACCTTCTGTGTTAGCGCCTCTCTAAAAAGCTCCGAGTCGTAGTAGTAACCAGCAGGGGCATACGGATTGACCGTGATGGCGAGTAGCTTGATGGCATGGCGCACGGTGATGTTAACACCAATGCGCATCAAGTACAGCCAGTCTTTTTGTTCAATAAAAATTTTTGTGGCATCGCCAATCACCCATGTGAGATTCTTGTAATGCGTCGTGGTCTGTATGACATCCATGACTGTCTGTGTGACAAGTGCCCCTGGGATGATCAGCAGCCGCGTATTCTCATCAATCGCCTCAGCGATGATGCGACCTGCACTAAGTGCTGTGACGACGTCAAGTAGTGGCACTGCGTTTCCCTTATCATCGACCAATATTGGTCTTCGCAAAGTTTCCGCCTGTTGCCATAGGCTGTCGATGCACGGCTCTACTGAGGCTTTCAGGTTAAATAATGACGCACGATACGCCGTTTGATCCACGGTTTTCATCATATCGCGGCTCACTACCGCCCCTGTCGATAGGATGCAAGCATCTGTAATCGCCGGTGATGCGGAGGATGTCCGATCAAGTGCACCGTCCACCAGAACGTAGTCAGCACCATAGCCTATCATTTTTTCCGCAACACTTCGAATCGCTGCATTGGTGGTTGGTCCCCCAACCTGTACAAAGCCATCGGCAAGTGCCCGTCCGATGATGACTCTGCCCATTGCAGTATGATGCGCCGTAACTTCCAGAACGGCCATTTTAACTTCTGAAAGGTTAAAGAGCATTTCAGCGGTAGCGACGATCGAATGCTTGCGAACATAAATCAGTGGCTTATCGGTCTTTGTTACGATGTCCTGACGTTCCCCGTCTCTCCCTATGGACGTCAATCCAACGCACAGACTTCTATTAGCCATATCATCGATGAGATGATTGAGTGTGACGGTTTTCCCTGCATTTTTTGCCATACCGACTATGGAAATGACTCTGTATTCATTTTCAAATAGGTTCAGCAAATCCATGCAGGGCCTCCGTCATGACCGATTTCTCGGTTTATCATTCCTTATACTTGCCATCGCTTGCGCGACTTTTCTATATCTGTCTATTACAAATATTTACTTGTTAAACGTTTTTGTCGACGCTTAACTTTTATTTACTCTTCGTGGTGTGATCTTGCATTTCTTTCAAGTTCTTTAAGGTCGATAGATACTCTGTTACCTTGTAACAAACCGCCAACGCCAAATAACTTGTGATTTTTTTGAGCTTCCGTTTCTACAGCGCCTTCTTTTTCGAAGTCGTAAGAAGATGGTTGCGCGTAAGTCGTGATAACGCCTTCATAGTTTCTGAGAACCACTTTATCAGGTGATTGAGAAATCATGTATTGTGGCATTACTGGGATCTTACCGCCGCCGCCTGGTGCGTCGACGACAAATGTAGGGACACAGTATCCAGAAGTATGGCCTCTTAAACCTTCGATGATCTCGATACCTTTAGAAACTGGTGTTCTAAAGTGCTCAATACCTACTGAAAGGTCACATTGGTAAATGTAGTATGGTCTAACGCGCATCATTACGAGGTCGTGTACTAGGTCTCTCATGATGTGAACGCTGTCGTTGATGCCTTTAAGAAGAACGGATTGGTTACCAAGTGGGATACCTGCATCCGCCATCAAAGCACATGCTTTTTTAGCTTCTGGCGTTACTTCTTTAGAGTGGTTGAAGTGTGTGTTTAACCAGATTGGGTGGTATTTTTTGAGCATGTTCACGAGTTCAGGTGTGATTCTTTGTGGACAAACAACAGGTGTTCTTGAACCAAGTCTGATGATTTCAACATGTGGAATCGCTCTTAATTTTTTGATGATGTACTCAAGTAAATCGTCAGAGATTAGAAGAACGTCGCCACCTGATAAGAGAACGTCTCTGATAACTGGTGTTTGTGCGATATATTCAATTGCTTTGTCGATTTGATCTCTTGGAACGCCACCGTCGTTGTGACCAGCGAATCTTCTTCTTGTACAGTGACGGCAGTACATTGAACACATATCTGTCACTAAGAAAAGAACGCGATCTGGGTATCTGTGAGTAATGCCAGGAACCGGTGAGTCATGATCTTCATGAAGTGGATCGTCCATATCCGCTGAACACTTATACGTTTCGTAGATTGTTGGAACAGCTTGCATTCTAATTGGACATTTTGGATCGTCTTTGTCCATCAAAAGTGCGTAATAAGGTGTGATACCCATTCTTAAAATTTCAAGCGATTTAACAACGCCTTCTTCTTCTTGAGCGGTAAGGTTACACACTTTTTTAAGTTGCTCAAGCGTCGTGATTCTGTTTCTTACTTGCCATTCCCATGAATCCCACTCTGCTTGTGTTACGTCTTTCCACATTTCGATTTCAGTATAATGTCTCATTATTGATCTCCTCCTAAGCGTAAAGCTCCTCATAGATTTTTCTAAGAACTGCACTTTCTCTCATGATTTGTAATGTGATTTCTGCATGACCTTTTGTATAGCCGTTGCCAACGATCATCGTAACGTCTTTGCCAACGCCTTCAGCACCGAGTGCCGCTTTAGTAAAGCTCGTCGCCATACTGAAGAAGTAGACGATACCATCGTCTTTTGTTGCTAATATTGAAGACATTTCTGTATTTTGAACGTTGACACAGTTGATGACGAGGTCGCACATTTTGCCATCAGTAAGTTCTTCCACTTTTCTGAGTACTTCGACTGCGTCAGTGGCATCTGCCACGATGAAGTGATCTGCAAGGCCTGCATCCATAACACGCGCTTTTGCCTTGTCATCGTGCTGAAGACACATGACTTTGCCTGTAACGCCTGCGCGTTTTTTTGCTTCATATAAACAGAGCATACCCGATTTGCCAGCGCCGCCGATAACCAAAACTGTATCGCCTGGTTTTACGAGTTTCGCTGTTTGAGCAGGCGCACCTGCAACGTCAAGAACAGATAATGCTAAATTTTCAGGGATATCAGAAGGAATCTTTGCATAAAGACCGCTTTCGAACAAGATCGCTTGACCTTTGATGTCGACTTGGTCGATATTGATTCTGATTTCTAAGATTTCTTCGATCACAAGTGGTGTTAAAGAAAGTGAAACAAGAGTTGCGATTTTGTCGCCGACTTTAAGGTCTGTTTTACCGATTAACGCGTCACCAATTTGTGCAACGGTTCCGATAAGCATGCCGCCTGAACCCGTTACTGGATTTTTATGCTTGCCTTGTGTTTTAACGATGTTCATCATAATTTCTTTGATTTTGTTAAGATCGCCGCCAGCTTCTTGCTTGATTTGCGTAAAAGATGCCGAGTCGATATTCAGTGTCTGTACATCGATAAGAATTTCATTGTCATAGATTTCCATGTCGTTTGAAATTACTTGAGCTGGTTGTGGTAATATGCCCAATGGCTCAATAACACGGTGTGTACCAAATTTGTCGCCCTTTTTCATACCTTGCCTCCCAAATCGTAAGCTTTAGCCTATGGATAAAGCCCTTCAAAGTTATTAATCTTGCCACGTTATTAAGGTGCAAGTTCTATGCCAAGTGCCCCTGAAATTGTGATTGTTTTGTCAATCGATTTTTTGATTTGTGGTTTTCGCTTGAAGAATGCTTCAATATGAATGGTTATAGCGAATTTTACATTTGCTGTTTATTTTTGTTTTTTTGAGGTTTCTTTCACAAGCTGCCAAGAATTGATTAATCTTTCGAATTATAGGTGCATTTGCTAAAGGTCGTGACCTATTAAAATAAAAAAACGCCCGTTTTTGGGCGTTTAATCACTCTAATTCAAACTTTTTCATCTTATACTGAAGTGTCTGCCTTGGTATCTTGAGTATACGTGCAGCACCTGCTGTATTGCCATCACTGTCATTTAGCGCTTTTTCAATCATCTGTTTTTCTACGGCTTCAAGTGACTGTACTAAACCATCCTCTTGCACAAGATTGTCAAATGTATTGGCTTTCGCATGATGCTTCTCGTAGTAATTCTTAAGATTATACGGTAAATCGATAATCTCGACAATCTCACCATCGACAAAATTGACCGCACCTTCTATGACGTGTTCAAGCTCGCGAACATTGCCTTCCCATGGGTAGTTTAAGAAAAGATGCATGACTTCATCGGACACTTTGGTGATGCCTCTATAGAGCAATGCGTTGTACTTTTTGATAAAAAACTTCGTCAAAAGAGGGATGTCTTCTTTTCGATCTGAAAGCTTTGGAATCCAAAGTGTTACTGTATTGAGGCGGTAATATAAGTCGCGTCTGATGAGACCCATATCGATAGCTAAGTTAGGTTCGATATTGGTCGCCGCTACGATTCTAACATTGACTTTCCGCTCTTTTGTATCGCCAATGCGTCGTATCTTACCATCTTGTAGCACTCTGAGCAATTTTGCTTGCAACTCTTGAGGCATGGAGTTAATCTCATCGAGAAATAGCGTACCCGTATCGGCTAGTTCAAACAATCCAGGTCGATCAACTGCGCCTGTGAAGCCACCTTTTACTGTACCGAATAAGATGCCTTCAAGAAGTGAACCTGGTAGTGCTGCACAGTTTTGAGCGATAAAAGGTTTGCTTTTGCGACGGCTGCTGTTATGAATCGCCTGAGTGAGTAGTTCCTTACCAGTGCCCGTCTCTCCGTAAATTAGTACGGCGATATCTGTACCCGCTGCTTTCATTGCAACCGCCTTTACACGGTTAAACTCAGGATGTGTCGTGATGATGTCTTCAAATCGATAGCCGTCGTTCACTGTCCGTATGATTTTACTCTCAAACGCTTCTGGTCCCTTAGCCATAGATTGAAGATCGATTACTTTTTCTGTAAGCTCTTTATAAGTTGTAATATTCCTTGAAATTTCGATAGCACCTTCTATTTTATCATCGTTAATGATAGGCAATGTGCTGTTGATCGTTGCAATGTTTTTTCCTTTATAAGTTCTATAGGTTTGCTCCCTATTGAGTATCGGCATCTTAGTAGCCAGTACTTTTAAGAGCGTGCTTTCATCTTCTTTCAATGACGGATAAATCTCTGTAATGTGCTTACCTATTGATTCGTTGATATTGATATCATCAAGCAATGCGGAGTTGCGGTTACAATAGATCAGATTGCCGCTTTCATCTACAATTTGAACACCATCACTGATGTATTCGAGCATTATTTTTACATGTTCCAATGTCAGAATAGGGTGCATTTTTCACCTCGGAAATCTTTCTTAATATAGAATTGCCCAAAATTCGGCATATGCTTAATTTTGGGCGCTTGCTAAATAATAACACCTTGACCATAATCCTTTGCCAACTTCAATTTTTCATAAGCCAAATCGAGGAACTTTTCTTCTGAAACCCAATGGTTCATGGAGAGAACTGCAAATCGGCAAGTTATACTTTCATCTATGCCAAGCCTAAGTGTCTCAATCATATGCTTTAATTTGTCCGCTTCGTTATAGGCACTTTTTTCTGTGATATTTGGCATGAGCAATGCGAAGGTATCCCCTTTGACTCTCGCTATAGTCGCACCAGAGCTATGAAGCGTTGAAGATTCTGATACAAAGCGCTTTGTCGAGAGTATGATTTCGATGATTACTTGATCCCCGGCGTTATAACCGTATTTTTTATTGATTTCTCCCAAGTGATCGACGTCAAAAAAGATGATGGATGACTCGCTTTCTTTATTCGAACAGCGTTCAAATTCCAATGATAAGATATTTTTAAGTTTTTCCTCAGTATTTATGAGAACGAGTTCACCACTTATGATTCCCTCTTTTTTTACTAGGGCTTTCATCTCCCGTGTAACTTTTGCTTCATAGCTCAGAAAAAAAAGATAGCCGAAAAACATCAAGATAATCGTATAAACCAAAAATGCGATGTAGAATTCTACAATTGTACTATACTTACCTATAAAAACCACAGCCGCAGGCAACAGACTACTCAAAAGTGAAAACCACATGAGTTGTCTCAATTGACTTCTAGAATTAGTATTATCTTTAAATACTTGTTTACGTGAGCCAGATGACATATTAATCCCTCTTTACATCGATTTTGATATGCACTTTCGAAATTTCTTCCTGATCGCTTTCAATTTCCAGTAAATAGCTGAGTTCAATATTGATAATGTCACTATCATTCCACATGATCTCTAAGCCTTTGGTTTTCATCATAAATGTGCCATAAGGCGTCGCATAAAGATTTTCATGCGTCACGTCTTTTTCGATATCAAGCTGACTTTTAAGGTTGCCGAACCTTTTTATTTGTACGATTTTTCCATCAAAAGAGATTAGTGTTTTTGTATTCTCCATACCACTGACTTCAGTTTCTTCGTACATGAGAAATGACTTCGTATGTGCGCGCTTGTATGTCGCTTCGGTATAAAGCGTCATTTCATTGATATCGCCCTTACTGTCCTCAATTTTCGAGATGACCTGAATCTGATAAGATTTTTTTTGTGCGTTCATTATTCGACAATCCATTTGTTGACGAGTACACGTATACTTTCTACGTGATTTTCTGCTTCTGCACGCGCTTTGGCACCGTCTTGTTTAAGGATTGCATCAAAAATACGGTTGTGTGATGCCTGAATCTCTTTATAGTTGTTGAATTCGTTGAAATAGATCAACCTGAAGCGTTGGAACTGATCGTGTAGATCGTAGATGATGTTGATTAGCCTTTGATTTTTTGTGGCTTCAAATATAAAAGAGTGAAATGCGTTATCGCTTTCAATCATATTTTTTTTATCCATATTTAAAAGCGATTCATTGAAGTGCTCAACGACTTTACCAAGTGATTCTTTTTCACTTAGTGACATTCTCTCTGCTGCGAGAAATGCTGCGAAACCTTCGAGTTCTTTTCTGATTTCTAGGACTTCCATAATATCTTTTTTAGTCAGATCCGCAACGTAGGCACCTTTTCTAGGTATCATGATCACAAAGCTCTCTTTTTCCAGTTTTCGGATTGCTTCTCTCACAGGTGTACGGCTGACGCCAAGTTGATCTGCTATCGTCACTTCCATGAGTCTTTCGCCGGGCTTCAATTCTCCAGCTAGTATTGCATTTCTTAAATATTCAAACACAACCTCGCCAAGTGGCTTGTAATTTCTTATTTCTAATTTGTCAAAATTCACGTTCATATCCCCCTCCAATTTCATTCATTAATCATACGTTTTTTAACCGTATATGCTTGACGGTTCCGATCTAACCGACTATCCGCTATATGTTGATACCACATAGCTCTGTGGATATAGTTTTTTCAATTTTTTATGCGCGGTTTTTGCGCGTTCATAACTTCCGAACACACCGTAGACAGTTGGTCCACTGCCACTCATCAGAACGCCATCAGCACCATAACTACACAGCAATGCTTTGACTTCGCTCACTTTTGGGTAGAGTTCCAAGGTCACTGTTTCAAGCACGTTGGATAGTCCAGAGAGTATCGCTTTTCGATTCTGATTTTCCAGTGCTAGAATCATATCGTCAGTCCTAGGATGCACTTTGATCGCCTCTAACTTTAAGCCTGTGTAAACATCTTTTGTCGATACGCCAAAGTTCGGTTTAACGAGTACCATCCATGCGTGTTCAAAGCCTTTTATCGGTGTCAATATTTCACCTAAGCCTCTAGCGACTGCACACCCTTCAAGAAAACAAAATGGTACATCAGCACCGAGTTTAAAGCCTAACCTTTGCATCATTTCTAGATCGAGATTTAGATGACATAATGCATCAATACCCTTGATGACCGCTGCAGCGTTGGTGCTTCCACCTGCTAGACCTGCTGCGATAGGAATATTTTTCTCGATATGTATTTCAAATCCGCAAGCAATGTCAAACGTCTCTATCATGAGCTCAGCTGCTTTATAGGCGATATTCTTATCATCCACTGGCAAGAAGGCATCAGAACATGACAGTACGAGTTCTTTTGAATCAATAACCCTGATAGTGACAATATCATATAAGTTGATTTGCTGCATGATCATCTCGACGTCATGATAGCCATTTTCTCGTCTACCGAGAACATCTAGCGTCAGATTGATTTTTGCACGTGCTTTAATTTTTATCGTTTCGCTGCTATTCTTCATAAATTTACGCGCGTTCTCCTTACATTATAACTATGAAGATGGATAACTTTTTCAACGGTTAAGCCATCAAGTTCATGAATACAAAATACAAGATAAATACATTATAATCAATTATAGACTATTTCCTAGGAATTATCTATAGCTAATTAGGGCTATAGAGGCGAATTTTAGCAAAAAAATGCTTAGAAAAAAGACTCTACAAAATGGAAATCAAATGAATCCATTTTGAGAGTCTTATGTGTTTAGCTTACTATTTACTATCTACTTTGGTTTTAACTGGTCCCTATGGAACTGCATCACGTGAAATGTCGTATAAAGAACGCCATGAACCAAATCGAATTGATCGGGGTACTTTGCGATGACTAAATCTTTATACCCTTGTTCTTCAAAGGGTTCTACGATCTCACTGACTTTGACAAATCCAATTTTAGAATAGCTCTTTTGTGCGCGACTATTAAAATGTGAAACCTTAAGTTGCATGACATCGATCGGATAGTGTTCAAAGACATATGCTAAGAACCGTTTGATGAGCTCTGTGCCAAAACCTTCACTCATATGGTTGGGATCAATAGCGACGCCAAGTTCAGCCCTTCGCGCGAACCAGTTAATATTCTTAAGCGTAATGAACCCCAGTGGGTAATCGTCCAAAAACAAACCATATACTTTTCGCATGATCAACTTTTGCTTAGAAAAGTACCATGCATCAAATTCGGCTTTATGCCCGTAGGGAAAGTTATACTGTAAAAATCTCGGATCGTCATGGCTTCCCCATTTTCCAAATTCATAGGTATCTTGCCTCTTGAATTTTCTAAAAACTAATTCCAACTAGGTCACCTCATCTGAGATGTATTTGCAAACTTCGTAAATTTACCGAGCCATGCAAGGTAGACTTTACCAGTTTCACCGTTTCTTTGTTTCGCGATGATGATTTCACCAATGCCCTTAAGCTTTTCATCTACAGTGTCTGGGTTATAATACTCATCGCGGTAGAGGAACATGACCAAGTCGGCATCCTGCTCGATCGCTCCGGATTCACGAAGGTCTGATAAGATAGGCCTATGATCGGCTCTGAGTTCTGAGGCTCTGGATAGCTGGGATAACGCGATAACAGGGCAGTTCATTTCTCTAGCGATACTCTTTAGAGATCTTGAGATCGTCGAAATTTCCTGTTGTCTGTTTTCTTGCTTGCCGCCACCCGACATCAGCTGGAGGTAGTCGATCATAATCAGGTCTAGACCTTGATTCGTCTTTAGTCTTCGGCATTTTGATCTAATCTCAGCTACCGTGATACCTGGTGTATCATCGATAAATATTTTGGCCTCTCCGAGTTGTGCGCTGCTTCTAGCGAGCTTGAACCAGTCGTCATCTTCAATATGACCCGTTCTGATATCACTGATTGATACGAGGGATTGTGCACTCAATAGACGCTGAACGAGCTGATCGGCAGCCATCTCTAGACTGAATATGGCGACACTTTTCTTTTCTTTGACTGCTGCGTGCTGACAAAGGTTTAGTGCAAACGCCGTTTTACCCATAGAAGGACGTGCAGCGATCAATATGAGGTCGGAACGTTGTAGGCCATTTGTCATCTCATCGAGGGCATCGAAGCCAGAAGGTATACCCGTAAGCGCGTTTGGATCCTCATGCAACTGTACTATTTTTTCATAAGTTACTTGCAAGATATCAGATATGTTCTGAAACCCTTTTTTATCTCTGTTTTGAGAAATCTCAAAAATGCTGGATTCCGCCTCTTCGATGAGCTGTTCCACATCGTGTGAATCGTATCCCTTTTCCACTATATCTGTTGAGGCTCTAATCAGCCTTCTAAGCATAAATTTTTCATGGACGATCTTCGCATGGTTGGAGACGTTATGAATCAAAGTACCTACGTCTGATAGCTCCGACAAATATTCAAACCCACCGATAACTTGCAAGAGTTGATTTTTGCCTAGTTCGTCAGAAACGGTAATCATGTCCACCATTTTACCTTCGGAAAACAGGTTCTTGATGGTTCTGAATATCTCTTTATGTGCTTCATGATAAAATTCTTCATCAAAGCTGATGATATCCATAACGTCGCCGATCAAGTCGCTATCGAGAAGTAGTGAGCCGAGAACGCTTTGTTCTGCGTTGATATCATGTGGCATCGTTTTTAAGTTCATTGATTAAGCTCTCCTTAACGATCTTTTGGTTCTATTATACACGAAAGATCGCGCATAAACTATGGGATTAGCTTATCAATTTTTAATGCTCTAAGTTTTAGGTAGGCGATTTTTCCCTTCCTGTATTTATAATCTTCCGTTGCGGACTCAACATGGCTTGATGCCGTATCAATTGCTTTTAAAACCATGTCTGATGTCACTTTCTCCTTGCGATCATAGAGTATTTTAAGCCATAGATTGACTTCGTTTTTTGGGAATGCCGAGCGCATGAATACAGCTTCTGGCTCTTTATTTGTATAATCCTTTGATTCTGCTGTCAAATAGGCAAGATAGTAAAGGATTCTAATCGCATAAGCATGTGATGTTCGTCTACGCAGATACGTCAGCGGTAATCTTGAGAGGATAATCAGTATAATAAGTAAGATTAAAGCACATGCGATTATTATAGTCGTCCTCATCCGACTGCTTGTGTCAACCGTATCACTTTGCGTAGTACCACCCATTTCGCCTCTACCACCGTCGCCTTCTGTCAATAAGTCGCCCAGATCTATAGGTGCTTCAGTTGCTAGTTGTCCATATTCAGGTGCTTCTACATCGCTTTCTGAGTCCTTGCCAATTAGCTCTTCAAGTGTCGGAGTCGTTGACGTCGCTCCCGCTTCACTGTATGTCGGTGTGCTTTCAAAGATGACCCAGCCATACCCGTCTAGATAGACTTCAGCCCACGCATGTGCATCGCGTTCGGTTACTTTTGAATAGCCCCCTTCTGGATCTACTTCGTTTGGGTCCACTCTAAACCCTTCTACATAGCGCGAAGGAATGCCATTAATGCGCGCAAGTATCGCTAATGCCGATGCAAAATACGTACAATATCCCTTCTTATACTCAAAGAGAAATCCTGAGACGAAATCGCGACGTTCCCTATTGGTTACAGGTGTTAAACTGTACACATAATTTTGTGATAAAAATTCTGTGATGACAGTCATTTTCTCATAATCGGTACCTCGCAATCCACCAAGAGTCAATGCGAGTTCTGTTGTACGCTTTTCAATGCGGTCAGACAGCTGCAAATAATCGACTTCTGGCGCTTTATAAAAGTCGCGTCCCGTTGCACTGAACGTATACTCTTTTAGATACTTAACAAAGGAACCCGCTTTATAAAAGGCTTCATTTTCACCGGAAACATAGACTTTTTTGTTGCCGAGGTTTGTTTCATAAAGCCCCATAGGCGTAAAGAGCGTCACTGTCTTCGTTTCTTTTTTGTTGATCTTTATGGCGCCACTTATTTTTTCATAAGCACCTGACTTTAGTAGCTCAATATTACTTGGATCGCTAAGATAATACTTAAAATCATTTTTATAGACAGTCCCGTTGTTCATCCACTTGAGTCCGTCGTATTGATCTTTAATCGAAGTTTTCAAGTATATGGCTTTCGAAATTTTTTGATCAAACTTCACCCAGAAAATCGGGTCTTCTATATTGATTGGACCTATTGGACCACCAAGTATTTCAGACCTACCTCTGAAAGCTGTTTCTTTGAGCGAATACATATTTAACTGATTGTTTAAATACCCACTTCGCGCACCCCACAAATTAGGCGTTATCATATCGACGATGAAGTTGACTTGTTTAATAGGAAACGCAAGCGTTATTGCGCCAGATAAAAGGATGACAATTAGTCCCGTTAAGACGCTTGTGAGCATGAGTTTTCGCGCTGGGTAATAGGATGTATTATATTCGGGATGGGCCAACAACAGCTTTTCATGATGGTCCATGATGAAAAATGCCACAACACCTCCAAAGTAAAGACCCGTGATAATCCAAGGTAGGTCAATAAACCGATACCACAGCCAAACGTATAATAAAATGGGTACCATCAAAAGCACTTTGAAAAATTTAACTTCGAAAACCAAACCGAGTAATATAGACATCAAAAGGGATAGGACAATCAAAAAATAAAATTCATATTTTTTGTTGCTTGGTATATCAGTACCATTAATCAGCTGTTTTTCTATCCGTTCAAGGGCTACCCATTTGCCAAATCGCATAGCATTTTTGTAGTCAAAAAAATCTCTAAGTTCGTGTACGATCACTACGTCATGTCTTTTTAAAGTATCCGCTCTACCCTCAGCTTGATTCAATACTTGTGTCCCGTTTTGAAGAATTAAATCTTGACTGTTTTGACCCATATAAGTCTCTAGCGCATAATCAACCGCATAAATGACGAGGATGACGCCTATTAATACTGTAAAAAATTTGATTGAGAGCGATTGATAACTTTTAATAAAATAGATGCCTAAATAAGTGATTAACGTAATCGCTCCAAAGACAAAGACATCCACCTCAAGTTCGATAAAGTGATTGGCTGTTAAAATCATAGCTATATAAATCAAATAACCGGTAAGCCATTTGGCAAATTTGGATTTTCTATCAATAGAATGTAGCTCTTTTGGGGAATCAATCAGTTGAGCTTTTTTGTTTGGAAATAACTTCCATCTATCTTTATTGTCCATATGTCACGTCCATAATCTGATCAATGTAGTGATAACGGATTGACCGGTCATAATGCATTGCAAGTAACTCTCTCATTTCAACCGATTTCGGCGTAAACGTGAATATATCCAACACTTGTCCTCTTGGCTGAAGGGCATCAAGAAATGCCTTAGATATATTCTGGGTGATGAGAACAAGCGTATTTTGAACGCCGCTCTGTTCAATGGTGGATTCAGAAATAACCCTATTTACATAATTTGCGAATGGTACATCACAGTTGTATTCTAGACTTGTAAACGTCTCTAGGAAAGGTTGGAAGTCAGCGGCAGTGTTCCCCTCTAATATCGTAGCAAAACCGTTATTAAGCATCAACTTGATCTGTATGGCATCGTCTAGCATTTCTTTGACGAGCGACACACTAAAAGAAACCATATGCTCCTCTTCGTCGAGATTAGGCGTAGGTTCAACGCCAGCGTTAAATAATACAACGAGTTTTGTACTCACTGTTTGTTCAAATTCTTTTGTTTGCAGGTCTTCTTTTTTCGCACTGAGCTTCCAGTGGATATTCTTAAGTTGGTCACCCTGTACATATGGCCTAATATTGATTAGGTTCGTTCGATCTTCAAGGGTGCGCATATTCGACTTTAATGTTCCGTAAAAATCTTGTGACTGAAAGAGCTTTTCCTTCAGCTTCACGACTTTGGGATAGACCGTTATATCGATCTCCTTGTTAAAATTGATGATGCGCTTATCAAGCATTAATGGATCGAAAATCTGAACTTTTACTTGCCCCAATTTATAATAGCCGCGATATTTGCAGATTATATCTTTTGAAAAGTTGATTTTGTCGAAATTTCCAAAATATGCAATCTCCCGTAGACTCGATTCAGTATTCATTCGCTTGTCGAGTTTAAAATCGATGATGGCATGCAAAATAGGCACAACGCTCGTATTCGAAATTTTATAATCGATATTAATCGCGTCACCGGAATGAATGATGTTTTCACTTGCGTAATAAAGAATATACAAATTTCGCTCATTGTGTCTCAAGATAAGTCCCATGCTCAGCCAGACGATTCCAGTGGTGAACAGAAAATAGTAAAGTGTCTTTCCACCTGAAAGTACTGCTACCACAAGTAAAAAGGCAATTAAAATATATAGTACCCGCTTAAAGCCTTTGGTCATAAGCGTTCCCCCCTAGTCATTAGCTTTAACGAATCACTTTTGGAACTTCAACAGAATCGACAATTTCTTGAAGTAGCGCTTTTAGCCCGACGCCTCGATAAAGCGCTTCGCCTTTAAGGATTAATCGGTGGCCAATTACTGATTCAAACAAACTGCTTATATCTGATGCGATGACAAAATCTCTACCTTCAAGATAAGCTTTAGCCTTTGCCCCATTAAACAGGTGTACTGAGGCTCTTGGACTTGCACCAAGTTTAATAGTCGCATGCTCGCGTGTCGCTTTTGTAAGTCTAACGATGTAATTTTTAAGGGCAGTATCGACATAAACTTTTTCCATGTCAATCATAGCCTTCTCTAGTGCTTCTCGAGTAATAACTGGATTAATCCCTTCAGGTGTTTCCTTTAATGTCAAAATGTCAATTTCTTCATTTGTCGTGGGATATCCTAATGAAATACGCATCATAAAACGGTCAAGTTGTGCTTCAGGAAGAGGAAATGTGCCTTGAAGTTCAATCGGGTTTTCTGTTGCGATAACGAGAAATGGCTTTTCTAGTATGAGTGTCTTACCATCAATAGTGACTTGAGATTCTTCCATTGCTTCAAGCAAACTGGATTGTGTCTTTGGTGACGTCCGGTTGATTTCATCTGCCAACAAGACATTTGTGAATATAGGTCCTTCATGAAAGACGAATTTTTGTTGCTCCTTAGAGTAGATAGATACACCAATCAAGTCGGATGGCATAAGGTCTGGTGTAAATTGAATTCTTCGGTAAGTACAATCCATAGCGCCTGCAAATGCCTTAGCCAATGTCGTTTTACCAAGTCCAGGCAAATCTTCTATGAGAACATGCCCACCTGAGAGCATCGCAATCATAATACTGTCAACTGCGTGATCTTTACCAACCAACGTTTTCTTGATTTCATTTTTGATAGATTGTATCATGTCGCCACCTCGTAATCTGATTTTTCTGACAATTAAACCTATAAAATAAGAAGATCCTAAGATCTTCCTATTTTTTATGTCAATTCCCTGTTGTCTATTTAATGATACCCTATTTTTGTGTCAATGTACTTTACGTTTTATTTATATTTACATGAATAAGCGTAAATCGTATTACAATTTCGTCGCACTTTAACCCTCAATTACATGAACTTTGATTTGAGCAGTCACTTTTGGATATACTTTAATCGTCACATTAGTTGTTCCAAGTGTTCTAATTGGCTGATCTAGCGCTATTTTTTTCTTATCGATGTCGAGTTTGTGTTTTTCTTTGATAAGGTCTGCAACGTCTTTATTCGTAATAGAACCAAATAACCTGCCACCTTCTCCTGCTTTTGTCTTTATAGTGATTTCAAGCTTGCTGATATCTTCTGCGAGTTGTTTAGCTGCAGCGAGCTCTTCTTCTGCACGCTTTAATTTTGATGCGTTTTGATGTTCTAAAAGCTTCACGTTACCATCTGTTGCTTCTTTGGCTAAGCCTCTTGGGATGAGGTAATTTCTAGCGTGGCCATCACTTGCGTTGATGACGTCGCCCTTTTTTCCCGTCCCTTTTATGTCTTGTAATAAGATTACTTTCATTTTGTTACCCCTTCCATAAAATATTGGTCAATACTTTCTATGAGTTTTTCTTTGATGGCTTCAATATTCGTATCCTTAAACTGTGCGCCAGCAATTTCTAGGTGCCCGCCGCCGCCCAACATCTCCAGGATGACCTGTACGTTGATATCGCCAAGAGAACGCCCTGAGATAAACACAGTGCCGTCTATTTTTTTGGCGATGACAAAAGAAGTATTGATGCCTTTTATATCTAAGAGGTCATCCGCTGCCTGCGCCGCTATAAGTTGAATGCTATCACTTTGAATATCGGAAGTTGAAATTGCGATAGACTCTGTGTAGCGTATAGCAGTACCAACAATGGCGGCCTTATCGATAAATGTTTGAAGATCGTCTTGAAACAGTTGCCTAACTCTAGTGGTATCTGCACCTTGTCTTCGGAGATATGCGGCGGCATCAAACGTCCTGACGCCTGTCTTGATCGAAAAATTCTTCGTATCAACCGTGATACCTGCAAGAAGTGCATCTGCTTCTTCTTTTTCGATGTGTGGTTTGTTTTCCATGTACTGAAAGATCTCGGCAACAAGCTCAGAAGTGCTTGAAGCATATGGCTCCATATATTTTAGTACCGCTTTATCAATAAATTCAGTGCTGCGTCTATGGTGATCAATCAATACAATCCGTTCGTTGTCTTCTATAAGTTCTGGACATTCTGTCAAACTTGGTTTATGTGTATCCACTACGACAATAAGGGTGTTGTCGTCCACAGCTTCGATTGCCTCAGCGGAACTAAGTAATTGATAGATGCCCTTGTCTTTGATGGTGGCATGGAGCGTTTGAATCCCCTCAGTTACTTCATTGAGTACGATAAATGCTTCTTTTCCACGATTGATGACACATCTATAAACACCAAGCGCTGAACCGAACGAGTCCATATCAGGTGACTTATGCCCCATGATGATGACTTTAGAACTCTCATCTATTAAAGCTCTAAAACCGTGAGCAATAACCCTTGCTTTTACACGGTTGCGCTTTTCAACGGCTTTTGTTTTACCACCGTAGAATTCAAATGTATTTTTTTTGCGAATAACAACTTGATCGCCACCACGTCCAAGAGCTAACTCTAAACAGGCATAAGCATCTTCTTCAAGTGAGATTGGCGTCTTTCCATTTACACCAATACCAATACTCAGTGTGACAGGAATTTTGTTACCGACATCTATCTCTCTGATTTCATCGAGGATAGAAAATCGTTTAGCTTCTAGATTTACAAGATACTTGGATTCAAATAAAACGATGTATTTATCTTTTGAATAGCGCTTTATCATGGCGTTCATACGAGATGCCCATAAATTGACGCGTTTTTCTATCTCTGAAGTAACGAATGGAATTTTGTCTTCCTTGGTTTCGTTCATGACGTCCTCAAAGTTATCGACGTTTATGAGCGCAAGTATCGGCTTTTCTTCTTCAACCTTCATCTTAAGTTGTGTGATATCGGTCGTGTCAAACCAATAAAGCATGATTACCATATTTTGTGGCGTTTCATCTTCTAAGTTGACCATATTGGCGAAGACATTGAAAGTCCGGTCGCCAATTTTGATACCTTCCTGTTGTTCACCACTTTTGAACTGATCTAAAGTCAATGCAGGAATCAACGAAATAATGCCCTTACCGATGACGCTTTTCTCAGAGATCATATCCGTGAATTTTGAGTTGTACCAATTGATTTTTCCATCAATATCGATGACGACCAATGGTACTGGCAGGTTAAAAACAGCATACCGCGCTGCACTATCTATGTTTGTTGATAGTGCTTCAACGTATTTACGCCATTTTCTGGATTTGTTGCGATCGGATAACCAATTGTAGACGATTAAACTAATCAACGTCAAAAGTCCCAACAACCCCAATAAGGTATTATAGTAGCCAACGCCAATAACGAGTATCGCGATTACCACTAAATATAAGTTCATTGTCTCTTTAAACGGATTGCTCACCTTGTTGTTTCCCATTTGTTAACCTCATGGTTTCTTATTTCAATGCGAAGCGATGGCTCAATCTATTCGCTTTTTTTCTTTATATCAATTTTTCTAATGTCCATTAGAACATCGAAAAATCCTAAAAATGCAATGTACTGAATGAATCCTAAAAATCCAAGCAAGATAATCAGCACAATGCCACTTGCTTTGCCAGTTCTCTTTTTCATCCAATAGTAAATGAGAGACATTCCTTGAATTGAAAAGAGCACCATGAACAAATAGGCAAAATTAGCTGTAATTAGCTGCGCGTCCACGACTTCAAAGTATCCAAGTAGAAAAGCTAATAACATCATCCCAAGACTACCATACGCTAAGTGTTTTGGATATCTAAATTGATCAAAGGTACCAAGTGGCACACGATCAATGTTCAATCTTTTTAATATCTGGTGTGAAAGCATTAGGTTGGCAGCTGAATAAAACATGGCCATAATCATCATGAGAGCTGGCATGACGAGTTTCATGAGATATAACATGTTATCCATGAGTTTTTGGGCTTCTACAAGTGACGCCTGCGAATCCACGCCTAAACTTTCCACCGCTGACGTCAAACCAGTCTGGATATCCATGGACATCTTAAAGCTTTCTTCAAGTGTTTGCATAAGTGTGATGCCCGTTGTGAATTCTACAAGTGAAAAAACAATGAAGAATCCAGCTGCTGCACATATGCTACCAATCAGCAATGTCAACAAATTCTTCTTTTTATATTTCATGGCGAGTCCCATAGGGAATCCGACGATTAATGCCATACCACCTAAGGCGATACTGCTAATAAACGAAACTGCCATTCCGGCCAATAATATTGCAATGACTCCAGATGCAATCGTATATACTGGCTTGTTTTTCATGGTGAGAACGATGACTGGTAACGGTAAAAACATCCCCATTATGCTGCCTAAAATGGGTATATAAAACGACGCGGTAATCAAGACCGCTATAAGCGCCGAAAACAACCCTGCTTCTGTAATCTCTCTAGTTCTGCTCAAAACGATAAACCTCCGCAAATATTCTCATCACTATTGATTATACACTATTTGGAACACTTTTTAATCCCTTGAATCAAAAAAATTAAACGCTGCCCAGTTAGGCAGCGTCTTATTTAGTCGTTCACAAATGGTAAGAGCGCGATAATTCTTGCTCTTTTTACTGCGCTTGTAACCATTCTTTGGTGCTTCGCGCAAGTACCTGTTACTCTTCTTGGCAATATTTTGCCTCTTTCAGTAAGATACTTTTGGAGTTTCTTTGTATCTTTATAGTCGATAGATTCTACTTTATCTTGACAGAAAGCACAACCTTTTCTTTTTCTACGTCTTTTAATCATTAGTTTTCCCTCCTTCTATTAGAATGGAACGTCATCATCGTCTTCAATGGACTGAAAATCTTCAAAATTTCCCGCTCCGAAGCTAAAGTCGTCATTTTTACCGCCTGATGCTGGTGCTTTTTCTCCCCATTCGAGGAATTCAACTCTATTTGCGAGGACTTCAGTTGTATACCTTGTCTCGCCAGTAGTTGCTTTATATGAGCTCGTTTGAATCGAGCCTTGTATTGCAACGAGTTTTCCTTTTGCCAAATATTGAGAACAATTTTCAGCCTGTTTGCCCCAAACGACGATTCTAATAAAATCTGCCGTAGGTTTACCTTGGCTTTCAAATTCTTGTTTTTTCTCTCTAGTCAATCCTTTATCGATTGCCATCGTGAAGTTGGCTACTGCCATCCCGCTTCCGGGTACAAATCTGAGTTCTGGGTCTCTAACCAAACGCCCGATTAATACTACATTATTCATTAATGAGCCCCCATAGTCAATTATTTGTCTTCTAAATTGATGACGATATAACGGATAACATCGTCAGAAATTTTAAAATTTCTTTCGAGTTCTAGTGGAAGCGTTGGGTTTGCTTTAAATGTAACTAAAACATAGTAGCCATCTCTGATCTTTTCGATCTCGTATGCTAATTTTCTGTTACCCCATTCTTCTACTTTTTCTATTTCGCCATCTGCAGATATGATTGCTTTGAATTTCTCAATCGCTTCAATTCTTTTGTCTTCTTCTAACGATGGTCTTAAAATAAAAATAGATTCGTATTTTCTCATCTTTTACACCTCCCTGTGGACATAATGGCCCTGTGGTTTAAGGGCAGAGAAGTAGCGACACGATTGTCGCACTTACAACATTAGAATTATATCACTAGTCATATAACATGACAAGTCTTTTTTATTTTGGAATTTTCTCACCATTTCTAACGATCTCTTTGATGCGCTTCTCAATTTTGACCCGTGGGATCCAAATTTCTTTTTCACATTTATCACATTTGATGATAAAATCCATCCCGACACGTACTATGACGAAGGTATTACTTCCGCAAGGATGCGGTTTTTTTGTCGTGATTTTATCCCCTATTTCAAGTTTTAATGGCATATTTAAGCCCCCCATCCCATATTGACAACCTTCTGACCACCTTCATGGATGACAAATTCAAGCAGTTGAAGACCTGTTTTATCTTCATCTTCAAGTTCCTTCAAAATTGAAGGAAGATCCTCTGTTTCAAATTTTAACGAAAGACCACAACTTGCACTAACTTCTCTAGGCGTTGGAATGAGTTCTATCGCATATTTAGGAAGGAGCAATCGTTCAAAATGAATCGCTTGATGGGTTGAGCTAAATGCGATGATCATGTAAGTAGAATACATAAAGTGGTGGTTCCTTTCCTAGCTATAATGTGATGGTATTGTTAGCGTCCGCCATCAGCTCGACGATTGCGTACATGTTTGAAATCGTGCCCACCTGCAACATTTCTTTCAAATGATAATAATCCAAACATGTGCCACAACTGTGAATCTCTGTTCCCATATCCGAGAGCTTTTTTAAATACTCAATAATCTGAGGATGTGAAGTCGGTAAGTATACACCAGAGTTGAAAAAAACAATCGCTTTAGGATACGGCTCATATTCAGATAGCGCATAGAAGTAACTCTTGATGAGCACCTCTCCAAGCTCTCTCTCCCCATCGCCTAGCACATCCCTGCCCACTACGATGACGAGGTTTGCCAAATCCGGCCTTTTCTGGACCATATCTTCAACTGCCTGAGCATATGACCCTTTAAAAATACTAATTTCGTAATTGCCTTCTGCTTCTGTGACACTAAAATGCAGTTTCAGACTTTTTGCAAGCTTTGATACATTGTCTCTTGCGACTGCATTGTCGACAACTGTGATGATATTGCCCTCTCTTATGCCTTCCAAAGCTTTTTTTGTTTCTATAACAGGCTTAGGACATATTAGTCCACGTGCATCAATTTTCACTTCCATTTTCAAGGCTCCTTTAGTTAAACTGTCCTTTTAATAGGATATGGTTAAAGACATATTGCAAGATGTTGTACTTGTAGAAATAAATCGCAAATTGCGACGATTCTATGGCAACGAGTGTATCCCGAGCCCAATCAAAAGTGCGTAGATAGGTCAACATCGCCATGATGAAATATACACTAACGATGCCAATGACAGATCCTAAAATCAGTCCCCCGCCATTGTTAAGTTGTTTAATAAGAGGCAATTTAGATACGACTTTTCCAATAACTTGTGCAAAACTGAACAATGAAAGCAAAATTAAAATTAAAAGAAGAAAACCGAGTCCATATAAGATCATCTCACTCATGTGAACAGTCGCTTCATCTACAAAACCTGTGGTGGAGTTGATCATTTTTTCTGCTAATCCCATTCTGATTTTTTCTTCAAAATCCATAGGGAGTTTAAGCGTCTCAATGGCACTATTCATCTCAACAGGGCCAAGTGGTTGAGGTGTAGACGTCTCAAATTTGAGCATGTCAAATAAGTAGTTTCTCACATGTTCTTTGATCTTATCTGTTGGATTCCCAAAAATCGAAAGCAAAGTATCTGTAAATTTCACATAGAATAGCCTTGCGATAATAATAGATGCTATCCATTTGACAAATTCGATTGCAGCTACGATAAACCCCTTTTTCCAACCAAAGTACATGCTACTAAGCAATATAGCAATTACAGCTATATCTGTCCAGTTCATATGTGAAGTCCTCCGTTTATTTACTCGTATAGATATCCAAGTGGTTGATATATTCTATCGCAAAGCTCTTATCACCCAGCAAGTGTACATTAGTTATCTTCTCAGTTCCAATGTAGCTTTCAACGACTTTACCCGCCATGTTGACGATAACGACGCGCTCCGTATTAAAAGCGACTAAGTTCTCTCCAAATAGCTTAAGGCCGTCTATCGGAGCAATTGGTGGTTCAAATGTATTTAACACTTTACCTTCACCACTTAACTGTACGAGTTTGTCTGCTTTTGCATCTATCGGTACATTTCCCGTTTGTTGTTGTTTCAGATAAAGCCACGGCTGTGCTTCCAGTATAAAGCTGCTGATGATTTGATCAGATGCAAAAGTGTTTTCAAGTTTCCCATCAAAGCCGTAATACAAAATTCCCGTATCTGACAATATAGCGATGTGATTTTCAAACAGTTTCATATCGTATGCAATTTCTCCAGATATGTTGCTACCACTTGTGATGCTACCACCAAAAGAAGCGAGTACGAGTTTTGAATTAAATTCTTTTCTACTTAGGTCCAACAGTACCACTGCTATGTTTTGTTTATCGATATCCACATCATAGTCGATGATGACTCCTTTGGGGAGCTCAGTGCTACACACTGTTTTTAACTTTTGATCAATTAAGATGAGTTCATTGTTTGCTTTAAGCACTCCAAAATAGGAATCGTCAAAACTCTTAATGGATTCAATTGCACCAAGTGCAAACCGCTTCGCTATGATCTCACCGTCTCGGTTAATAACGAAAACATCTCCTGCTTTCTTTTCAGCGAGAACAAAATAATCCAAACCCGCAGCTACACTGACATTTTGAGAAGACACATCTTTTTCCCATAGAACTCGGCCTTCGCTTGAAATATATTGAACAGACGTTCTGCCAACGATTAAAAAAGCATCTTCTATCGTAAAAATTTGCGCACGATACTCAAAATCATTATTGAGGTTGAAAAATACTTGGTTGGACCTTTTATAGTTTTCATCCACGAGTTTTGATGCTTGTGACACAATATTTTCAAATTGCATAACAAACAATATGCTAAGTAATAAAATTAGCCAGGATAAACCATGCCCTTTCTTCATAAAACCTCACCTTATGACTCGATATCACGTCTCTGCTTTGGTGGTTTTTCTCCAAAATAGAGATAAAAATAAGTCTTGATACGACCATTATATAATTTTCTGTTTTTTGTTGAACGTATACCAAATGCTTTTTCAAAATCTTCATACGATGTAATGATGTATTTTGACCAAGTCTTATAAGGGGCAAAAATATCCCCCATCAACTGATATAATTTTTTTACTTCTTGAAGTTCGTTCAAGCGCTCACCATATGGTGGATTGCAGATGATATAACCATATTGGTTCTTTGTACTAAAGTCCTTTACATCGCGAACTTGAAAATGCACAATATCTTCTACACCAGCAAGTTGCGCATTTTTTTGAGCAATTGAGATCGATCTTTTATCGATGTCGTAACCTTCCAACACCAATTCCATATCTTGTTTGATTTCTTCTCTCGCCTGACTTCTAGCCATTTCCCAAATCTGGGGATTGATAAGTCGCCATTTCTCAGCATCAAATGGACGATTCAAACCTGGAGCGATATTCTTTGCGATCATAGCCGCTTCTATGACGATAGTACCTGAACCGCAAAATGGGTCTATTAAATGGATTTTAGGTTGCCATTTGCTGACGAGCAAGAGACCCGCAGCCAAAGTTTCCTTCAACGGCGCTTCGTTTCCTTGTTCTCTATAACCGCGTTTGTGCAAACCAGTACCTGATGTATCAATACTCACAGTTACTTCATCTTTCAAAATGCCAACTAAGATGCTATAGGTTTCTGCTGTTTCTTTGAACCACTCTACTTTATATACGCTTGTCAATCGCTTCACTACTGCGCGTTTGCTGATACTCTGGATATCAGAAAGACTAAAAAGTGCAGACTTTACTGATTTTGCATTGACTGGAAAAGTTGCATCCACAGGCAAATAAGCTTCCCAAGGAAGCATAGCAATTTTATCGAATAACTGTTCAAATGAGGTCGCTTTAAACTGACCTACCATGATAAAAACGCGTTCAGCAGTTCTTAACCATAGATTTGCTTTCGCAATGCCCATCTCATCCGCATCGAATAAAACACGACCATTTTCAACGACGACATTTTCATAACCAAGGTCTTTGATTTCTTGCCCCAAAATTGCTTCCATTCCAAATACTGCCGTTGCAATACAACGAAATTTCATAATTCACCATCCATATTTTGTTTCACATTCATTTTTATATTTATATTCCATTATAGCACAAAAGGAGGCAAAATCGCCCCCAATCATATTGACAATACACTTTTTAAAAATAGTTTTCAACGATATTCTGTAACTTTTCGTCACTGAGTGGTTTTGGATAATAATCGTCAAACCCATAGTCTCTGAGAAACTCGCGCTCATTATCGACAAGTTTGTTGGAAATGGCAACTATTGGCGTGCTTCGTTTTCTACGTTTTTCTATCTCATCAAACACTTTAAAACCATCACAATTTTCAATTAACACATTGATAATTGTCAAATCTGGTTCTATTACAAAATATTGATTGATAGCATCGCTACCTGTATGTGCAAAATAGACATCGTAATTCTTTAACAGCTCAAGAGACAACATAGGTTTTTCAAAATCAGCTATCAAAAGTTTCTTTTTATGTTGATATATTATGACATCCTCTTCACCATATGGTATGACCTTATCATAGTTTAAAGTCATATCCACATAAAAAGTGTCATCAAGACCCGAAGATATTTCAAGTGTGCCGTTTAAATCGTCAACAATTTTTTTTGCTAAATGTAAACCCAGTCCAAGTGAATATTCTTCAATACTTTCAAACTGACTATTTAAATTGACATCATAGTAATCCAAAAATTTTTGTCGGCTCTCGACATGAAGACTCGTTTGAATAGATAGTTTCAATACAACTTTTGAATAGGTTTGAGAGATGTCCGACACTTTCACATCTACAAATTCTCTATTTGAAATATGCTGCGCAAACTCTAACAAGTAGGCAATCAGTAACTTAAATCGAAACGCATCGCCAATCAAAATATCCGGCAACGATTCTGTCATTACGAGACGATATTCAGGTTGCTTTTGTGTCATATTCGGCAATAAAACTTGTGCCAATGTCTCATCAACAAGTCTACGAACAATGAACGGCTCTCTTTTTCCAGCAATTTCACCATTTTCATACTTAGAAAACAATAACACTTTATTAAAAGTTTCATAAAGCACTTCTGAATTGAGCTTCAAGATGTCTAGATAATCTTTTTTAAGCGTTTCGTTGTCGCTCTCATTGAGCAATTGAAAAAATCCAATGAAAGATCTAAGAGGCACACGCATAGCTTTGGAAAAATTCTGCATCAAATGGATTAAATTTTCATGCTTATTTTTTTCAGATTCAAGATGACCTTCAAGTGTTTCAATTTTTTCGATTAAATTTGTACCCGTACGGTTTGCTTCTTCCAAGTGATTTTGTAGTTCAAGTACACCTTGCAATTTTCCTTCTCTAATAATAGGAATGAAGTGCACAGAGGTACCATTTACAAAAAGATCTTTTTGTTTCAAGGACGTTGCACATGCTTGCATCAAACATCCTGGACAAATATCTTCAAAGCCAAAAAATACTTGATAACACTTCTTATCCAACAATTCAAAATAAGTATCCGAACTATTGTTATTTGCCCATAGAACTTTAAATTCTGCATTTATAATGAAAGCTGGTGCCTGGATGTCATTTAAGCAATCCTGTATTTTAAACTGATTGCCAATGCTCTTTAATCTGATTCGTTCATTTTCAAGATTAAGTTGCTTGATTTCATGAATCAGTGATTCTCTTGAAAGTCGACTATAATCCATAAGCACCTCCTGATATTTGATTTGAAAACGTCCATTTCTATAAATATTTCCATGGACACTTTATTATATCAAAATTTTGAGGTATATATCCAGTAGACAACAAATTTCACTGGCTTTTAGTCACTTCGATTCTTCCATTGTCTCTCGATCTTATGATTTCATCGATTATGTGTCTCTCTCCTTCTACCAGTATAAAAAGTGGCAAACTTGTATAGTTGCTATCCGATACCATCTCTTGATCATAATAACCTTTCACGACTACTTTTCCAATATGCCTTAGTTCCCCATCTAGGCTCACGTGTACAAGTTCTACCACTTCACCGTTATTTACTTCCCAACACATGATCGACTCAGGACTTAGCTTCAAAGCCGTTAAAGCATGTCCTTTTGACGGCGTAAAAAAAGTCTGCTCAGTTATCATGCTCGTACTTAAAATAGTGCCTTTTGTCAGAGCGATTGCCAGTGTCTTTCCTACGACATCATCAACTTTATAGAATGTATTTTCAACAGCTAAGGCCTCATCAACATTTATAATTTCCAAGTTATCAGTTGATAACACTGAACCAACTTCAAGAGTTTCTTTTAAAATCACGATTGGCACGCGAGTATCCATCTGTGCCACATTGATTTGTTTGATTTCAAATCCCGTTATCAGCCCCCCACAAAGTAGCAATAAAATGATGATAATGATTTTTTTCATGCTATCTCCCTTCAATTGTTCAGCGGCAACTCATAGCTAAGTTCAATGCCTACTTTTTTCGTTAAATGTCCTTTTAGGACAAACTGCGTATCATACGGGAATTCAAATTTCACTTGTAGTCGATTTGGATGACGATTGGTTAAAAATACTACTGTTAGATTCTCAATATCAATATCGATTGTATCCATTCTCGCAATTCGCGCCTTTAAATTGATATCAAACAACTCGGCAATTCTTCCATCTAAGACGAGCGTTTCCTCACTCAAGGCATTCGCTTCCAAGTAAATAAATGCATCAAAGCAAGCCATTTCTGTCGCCATTTGTACCTTGTGGTTGATGCTGCGAAATAAATTCAGTTCTTGGACAAATAAATTCATCGGCAATAGTATTAGTAAAAAAATAAAAAAGGTCGTTATTACTAGGCCTATTGCCGATGCACCTTGTTCATTACATGACGATTTTCCGCGCCAAGTAATCTTGTTTAAATCTAAACTGAATTTCTTTTTCTGTTCTTGTGAACAAAGAAGTAAACCTATTGTGTTTATAGATGCCTTCAACTTCAAAAACATGAACCTCTCCTCGTTTGACCTCTCCAATTTTACCGCATATAACACGATTGTCCACGAGACCAAGTTGCTCTATCTCATAAATCATTTTTTGATAATCATTGTTTGACAGTCCATTTTGTGATTCTGACAGCAAGACGTAGTCTCGACACACTGCATCAAATTCAAATTTGACAATCATAGGTATGACATAATCGAATGCGGTGACAAACAAAGCGAGTAAAATAACCAATACGACACCCATCACTACCGTTTGATCAATACCCATATCAGTTGGGAAAGATCTGAGAACTTATTGAATTAGCCCACCAAAGTTCCATATCAGACATAATGGTGTTTGCAAACGTTTGTAGCCCAGGTATGAGTATAAAAGCAGCTATGATAAGACCTATAGCAATACCAATTATGGCGCTCATACCAAACTCACCTCTTTCACATTGAAGTAGCGTTCGAACTGTATCTTTTATCTTTACTGTTTTGCCGTTCTGTTTAACTAGTGACATGATCCTCATATTTTCCTCCAAAAAAATATTTTTTATTTATAGTTTTTTTGTCATGCAATTATGGCACGTTCGAATTGCCTCATTTAAATATTATATTGGCCGATTTGAGCATTTGATCAATCAAAGGTAAAAATAATACGCCTGAAGCCGCAGCAACAAAACAGACAACAGAATAGAAATACAATCTTTTAATGTGACTTGTATCTTTCCTCATCTGAGATAAGTATTTTTGAAATAACATATGGTCTAGCCTTAAAAACGCTTCTTTTGATAATCCACTAATGGCAATACTTTCAAGTATACCAACTAGAATTAGTCCCTCATCATGATTGAATTGAAGTCTCAAATACTTTAACGCTTTTTTTACATCGTTGCTTTGAGAAATAATAACTGACATTTGAAGCAACGATTTTCGTAACTTCTTTGCACTGACAACTCTATATAGACTCTTTAGAAGTTCTTCGGGTCTAGAACCAGAGGCAGACTGTAAATACATATACTTATACATCCGGTAAAAATTCTTTGTCAATTCGGTTTGAGACTGTTTAACGTGCATCCTATGAAATGGTTTTTTTAAGGCCACTTTATACACTAACAATTGGACATCAACTTTTAGAAAAAGTTCTTTTGCCAATAAATAAAGTGCAATCAAATTAATCAAAATCACCACTAACGCTATGATCATCAATGCCTCCACTCAATATTTCGTTAGGTTTGCCTTGATAACAAAACCAATACCAATAAATACAAATAATATTAAAATTGCTGTTAGAAACGTGTTATGTCTATAAAACGTCATAATATAGTCATTGTCTTTAACAATCTTTATAGTAGTTAATGCAACCATGGTTATACTAAACACTATCATGTTTTTTTCATGTTCGAGTGCCACTTTCCTTTTGTTAATTTCAATTTGAATCGATGTATATTCGTTTTCAAGGGCTCTCATTAGTTCTTGTACATTACCTCGTCTCAAATAAACAATTTCAATATTGGTGAATAAGTACTTTAAATATTCATTTCGCGTGACCCTTTGTAATCTAGAAAAGGCTTGTGTCGGCGGAAGTCCTAATCTTATTGTGCGATTAAAAACATTCACAATTTTTAAGATATGCTTATTGACGATTGTTTTTTCAGCCTCTTGAAGGGCATGCATAATATCCTCGGCCTTCAACATTTGTGCATTGATTTGAGTAAGAAGATTGAAGATTCCTTTATCAATAGATAAATCCACATGGTCAATGTATTTTTCCATCAGCAGTACAGGTACTGACATCAGTAACACCAATATCGTGAATCCAAATACTGTCATCATTTCAAGTACGATGAACAAAATTGCGAGCATCAAACACCAAAGTGCCATCAGCGCTAAAAAGTCTTGAATAACTATTTTATCGCTTAAAAAGGTTTGTATGATGTAACGCTTTTCAATTAAGTCAATAAAATTGAAATACGTCTGATAAGAGTGGATATTTAGTGGATATCTTAGTTTGATTGTATTTATTTCTCTATGGTTTAATACCTGAATCGCATAAATGATTACAATCGTATTTATGAGTATTAGCAATAGCACTACCATCATTGCAGCGCCTCATTTACAGCTACCCTACTATAGACACACTCGGTAATATAATCTGCAATATTTGTATCATAATAGTCGACTTTAATTATTTCGGTTATTTTAAATGCCTGAATGTAGATGATATAGCCGACACTCATCGAAATCATCTGCATTAGTTGTGTTTGTTTAATACGCGTTTCATTTTCAATGAGCATCAAAATTCTGTCCAACGCATCGCGTGCACTGCTTGCATGTATCGTCGCCATAACTCTATGATCTGTATAGCCTGCTTTGATAAAATCCCAAGCTTCTCCCCCAACTATTTCTCCAATGCAATAGGTATCCAAACTCATTGTCAAACCTTCTCGTACTAAATCAGACAAAGTCATGACTTTACCACCATACTCATTTTTTTTGATAGCTTGAACAATAACGTTTTGTTTCTGTGGATAAAGTTCAACATCCGTCTCACATATCAACACTCTTTCATAGTCATCCCCAGTATCAATCAAAGTTCTAAGTAAAGTCGTCTTTCCCGCTGCACCTTTGCCACAAATGAGCACATTGGATTTTGATAAATTAATCCCCGATACTATTTCATAAGCCCTTTCGTCTATGAACCCGACGTGCATCAATTCGGAGTAACTCATAGAATGCGCGGCATGTTTTCTTATATTTAAAGAGGTGCCATTGATATTTCTAGGTGGTATACAAACATTAACCCTTAAGTGATTTATTTTATCACTAACGCGACAATGGCTGTCCACTTCATTAATCATCCCCCCGTGTCTGATAATAAGTAGCTTGCAGAACCTTTCAAACTCAGATTCACTTTCAAATACTAAAGGTGTTTTCTCTATCCGTCCTTCTCGTTTTACTAAAATGTAATCATATCTTGGTATATCTATATCGCTGATTTTTGCATCACTAATTAAGGGCTGCAGTAAGCCATACCCATAAATTGTGTCAAATATTAGTTTTTTTACTGCTTCCGGTTCGTAAATGCCCTTTTGACATGTGATGCGTTTTTCGATTTCTTTGTCCAAGACTGACTTATCCACTTTCCGATCTTCTATATCTGCAATTAACCCAGCAAAATCAATGATAATCTCATCGAGCATCTTAGAAACGATCATACTATTCGTATGAAAATCACAGATTATTTTTCCATCATAAGGCACATTCAAGCTTTGTATTAATCCCATAAAATCATCCTTTCAGAAATTCTTTCCAACCATTTTGGAAACATTAACTGCTTTTGAGAATAATGACCTATATAACTTTTCCTAAAAAGATACTTAATTACCGCTGTCCCGACTTTTTTACCTTGACTTTGATCATCATAAGTCATAACGAGGTTTTTACTCTGTGACAGCCCTTGTTTTACACTTAAAACTTCTAACAAATTGTATTTAAACCTTATATCGGCGATTGAATTTTTACAGGAGACTATGTTAATGCTACTCATATGTAAACCAAGCATAGTTATGCTGTCATATGGATTCTCACCTACACTTAAGATTATAGTGTGAAAGTAACCATACAATCTAGAAATCAATAACTTTACTTGCTTTTCATCATAGTGTTCGTAATTGTAAAGATTGTAATTGCCAAGCATTACTCGGATATTATGGCCACCATATTTTGTGAAGGCATGCACACCTTGTTCAAGATCAAAGCCTTTGACCATAGTATCTAGTGCAATATTGATTCCTGTATTATCATTGCCAGTCAAATGACTTTTTATGGAAGTCTGCAATCGATTTATTCCGAAATACTGATCCATGCTCGGTTTCAACAAGTCCCCATCGATTACTAGTACTTTATCATTGGTATGTTTTGCAATTGATTTGGCAATTGCTGAAGCTATTTCTGGACTACCCATAACCGTAATTAAACCTTTTTTTAAGTCGAGTTTTCTTTTTTTAAAGCGTATTGAAGAATGAAATGGCCTTTGTCTTTTCTTTAGCATCATGCCTGAGATTTCTTCTAAATAGGCGCGATCTTCTTCATCTAGACCCTCAAATTGATTAATATACGAATGAAGCCGTTCATCATTTTGTTCATCAATCGCCTGATCCAATTTTAGTTTAAAAGCTCTCTCATCTTCAAAGTAAACACCTGTTAATTTTGAATGGTTGATGTCTCTGATGCCAATATAGCTGATGATTCGAAACCAATTAAGTGCTAATAATGTGTCCAAGAATTGCTTAGTTGGCTGAGAGATAATCACTAATATAGGATGATGACTCTCATAAAATGCTTGCTGCAACGTATAAGTGTTTTTGATTTCGACCATATCAGGATAATAGCCTTTGAGCTTCTGATAATAGTCTTCTTGTAAACTGTCGTAATAGATAAGAACATGCATCACACACCTCATTGGTAAATAATGTAAACAATATATCATAATTGTAAATATATGTAAACAACAAAAAAATAAAAAACCACACTTGAAATGCTCAAATGTGGTTTTAAACTATATTATAGCACACGTCTGCCTTCTATTGCCTTAGCAAGTGTTATTTCGTCGGCATATTCTAGATCGCCACCCACAGGAATACCATGCGCCAAACGGGTCACGACAATATCCGTACCTTTTAACAGTTTTGAAATATACATAGCAGTCGCTTCACCTTCGATAGAAGGATTTGTTGCAATGATTATTTCTTTGGTCTCATCGCCTTGTAGTCTGATGATGAGTTCTTTAATTTTTATTTCATTTGGACCAATGCCTTCCATGGGAGAAATGGCACCATGTAATACGTGATAATATCCATGGAATTCTTTTGTATTTTCAATCGCAATCAAATCTCTCGGACTTTCAACAACACAGATTAGTTCTTGATCGCGTCTTTGGTCATTGCATATGTCACAAATTTCTTGATCTGTGATGTTGAAACATCGCTCGCAGTATTTAACTTTGCGCTTGACATCCAGTATTGCTTCAGCAAAACTCACCGCTTGCATCTGGTCCATATTGATCACATGAAATGCCAAACGCTGAGCACTTTTTTTACCAACGCCTGGTAACCTTGCAAATTCATCGATCAACCTGCTGATTGCAGGTATAAATTTAGACATTTGTCATCACCTAAAACAATCCTGGCATATTCATGCCACTTGTGTACTTGCTCATTGTTTTGGACATCGTATCCTCTGCAGTTTTTAGAGCTTCATTAACTGCAACAAGTATTAGGTCTTGCAACATTTCAACATCATCTGGATCGACGATTTCTTGTTTTAGTTCAATACTGACAAGTTCTTTTTTACCATTGACAGTCACTTTGATTGCGCCACCACCTGCAGTTGCTTCAAACGTTTCTACTTCTAGTTTCTCTTGAGCATCTGTCATATCTTTTTGCATCTTTTGGATTTGTTTCATCATATTATTCATGTTACCAGGAATCATTGGTCCTTTACCCTTTGCCATGGTCGTCCTCCTAAATTGTATGTTATTTTATTTCAAGCACATCTTTAAAATCCTTAAAATAGTTCTTAATTTGTGCTTCCTTATCTACTACTTCTTGACTTGAATCAATTATATCATATTCCAACACCAATAATTTCTTCACTAAACTTGAAATTTTTGCATTAAGATATTCTGCATTTGAAGCTGAACCCAATAATGGCATGAGCATTTTACTCTCAGGCAACAATAAAACCAAACATCGGTTGTTGTTCAATTTGATTGGTTTTGAACCTTGAAGTACAGGAATAAGCCCCTTCTTTTCAGATGAAACAGCTTCAATAAAAACTTGCCATTCTTTTATAACATCTTCAAGCGTGATTTCACGATCTGTAAATTCTATAAAACTTTCAACTAAATTTGCTTCATTTTTTTCAACTGCCTGAGTCGGTTGAGTCGGTTGAGTCGGCTGAGTCGGCTGAGTTGACTGAGTTGACTGAGTTGACTGAGTCGGCTGCATATGCTGTTTTAGTTGATCTTGAGAATTTGCCTGAGTGTTTGATATATTAATATGCCCACTTGCGAGCTTATTTTCGATGCGCTCTACGCGTTCAATCAAATTGCCTAAACTCAATTCAGTCTCAGGGTACATCAATTTTACTAGGGTTGTTTCAAAAAGTGCACGTTTATTTTGTGCATACTTAAGTGTTTTAGACAAATCAATCAAATGATCTAGAGCACGTGATAGATGATTAGGTGTTAAGTTAACAGCTATATCGTTTATACTTTCTATATACTCAGTTGAAGCATCAATCAATGTCGCGTGATTTTCCTTTACCATCGTCAAAATCAGGATATCTCTATACACTTCAATCATCGCACTAATAAATTGGTTGAGATCTTTACCCTGCTTTATGATGTTGTCAACAGTTAACAGAACTTCTGCTGGTTGCACTGATTCCAGGAACTGAACAAGAGTTAATATTTGAGTTTTCTCAACGACTCCGAGAATTTCAACGACATCAGATATTGTAAGTTTATGCTCGCTAACGCTCAAGCACTGATCTAGACTGCTTAGTGTGTCTCTAACCGCTCCATCACTCTTTTGAATGATGAGTTTTAAAGCCTCAATATCATAAGAAATTTCAAGTTTTGTACAAATATGAATCAGTCTAGTTAATATTTGATCATATGAAACACGCTTAAAATCGAATCTTTGACAACGCGATAAAATAGTTGCTGGTATTTTATGAAGTTCAGTAGTAGCCAAAATAAACAAAACATATTCTGGGGGTTCTTCAAGGGTTTTTAGCAAGGCATTAAAAGCGCCTTGAGATAACATATGTACCTCATCTATGATGTACACTTTATACTTTCCTTTTGAAGGCGCGAATTTAATGTGCTCTCTAAGTTCTCTTATATCATCGACGCTATTATTTGATGCTGCATCCATTTCAACAACATCAATAAATTGATCTTCTAATATACTCAAGCAGTTTTCACATTTATTACAAGGATTACCGTCTGTATTGTTTAAACAGTTGACTGCACGTGCAAATATTTTAGCAGTCGACGTTTTACCCGTCCCTCGCGTCCCTGAAAATATATAGGCATGTCCATAACTATTGGATACAATTTGGTTCTTTAGTGGCATTATAATGTGATTTTGACCAATAATTTCATCAAAATCCTGTGGCCTCCATTGTCTATATAAAGCTTGATATGACATAATATCTCCTTATTTAATCTAAGTTTGCACTTCAATATCATCAATAATGCTTTGAAGTCTTTCAGGATTCTGAGTGATGATTCTCGTTAACACGCGTACCATCTCTGGCTCAAATTGTTTGCCTTCAAATTTTATGATGTCTTTAAGGGCATCATCCATCGTACGCGCTTTAGAATACGATCTAGCAGAGGTAATTGCATCAAATGCATCTGCTATACCAATAATACACGCATAAAGTGGCAGTTTATCGATATTCGATTTAGGATAACCCGTTAAATCATAACGGAGATGATGGTATAAAATACCATCTCTAATTTTTTCATCAAAACTGATTGCCTCTAGAATTTGTACGCCCTTCGTCGGATGTTCCTTAATAATTTCATATTCATAATCTGTCAATCGGCCACGCTTAGCAAGTATATTTTGATCGATACCAATTTTTCCTACATCGTGCAACAATCCAGCGATTTCAATATTCTCAATCTCTTCATTACTATAGCCCATTTCTTTTGCGATTTCAACAGCAAATCTTGAGACTCTTCTCGAGTGTCCTTCTGTGTATTTATCTTTGGCTTCTATGACATTTACTAAAGCTTCAATCGTTCCAAAGTATTGCTTTCGAAGTTCATCATAGATAATTGCACGTTGAATAACCATTGATGCCTGATTCTTAAACATTTTCATGATATTAATATCATTTGCATTCATCTCTTGTCCCATTGCAAGAGCCAATATCGCAATAATTTCCTGATCGACCTCGAGTGGTGACAGAATCAGATAATTTAAATCCTCTATACTTGATTCTATCGTCTTTATAGATGGATTTTTTAACAGGTCTTCTGTGAACAATTGGGCCAAATCAAATGCCAAAATTTGTTCAAAGTCATAATACTTTGATGCATATGATTTTAATTGCCATGTTTTTGAATCATCGAGCACATATATACCGCCAAGCTTGATATTGAAGAGATAATCAATCCTTTTAATTATGTTATCAAGCAGGGCTTCAATATCCCAGTTGCTGATGAGTGAAGCATTTATTTGATTGATATATTCAAGTTCTCTATTCTTACGCAGTATATTACTTTGAAGCGCAATTTCATCATTGATCGCTTTTCCAACACATAGAAAAGTGCCATCATTTAGTGGTGTTGTAGTTATGCTTATATATTCGCTAGCATTTGGATTTGAAGCTTTCATCAACATTGATAAGAAAATTGGTTCATCTTGAGAATTGATAATCTTTTGTAGCCATGAATTGTTTTCATTGATTGGTAACTTTTGATCTTTTTTTATATAATCGGTGAGGTCTTGGCCTATCAACTCATAATCCGTATAACCCAAGCGCATTGTGAACGCTTTGTTAATTTGCAAAATTGTTCCATCCAGATCGATTCGAATTATAAATTGAGCTGTCAAGTCTAGTAATGCACTATCAATCTTATTTTGCATAGTTATAGCATTTTCTAAAGTAAATTTCTTTTCAAACTCGTTTTGATGAAGTGTTTTATATTCCAATAGATCATAATGTGACGACTGCTCTTGTTCCTTGATTGATAGAATGAGCTTTTCTATGGCATTGTTGGCATTTGACAGTTTAAGAATTTTTTGTTCATAGAAAGCATCAATATAAGATACGCCATCCCTTGAATAAATCTTCTCAATTTCATCGTCAAAAATACCACTGATTTTATTGCTGAAAAATATGGCTAAGAGAGTATCCAGTACAATATATAAAGCGATATGCAATGCTTGTACTTCAATATTAGCAATTTTTCCGAATGTATACATCAACTCAATACCAATATATAAAGAGGGGATATAAATGACGATTATCGCCAGTAGTCTGATTTTATTATAATAACTTTTTTTCATCCTCATCCTCATTTTGATATATTTTTAGTAGAACATTTTCTTTTTTACTCAATATATCTGCCATGATTCGCATAAATTGCGGTGAATAAACGTTTCCGACAAGTGGTCGCATATCTATGATAAAATTTGGTGCTTCAATGTTAGTCGTTTCATAATTCATATATAAGTCAAAATCACTTGCTATTCTTATAATCTGTGCATAGTAAGGCTGCTCCGTGATCTCGCTTGAACTAGAATTCATCAAATTATAATCCAAATGATGATGCTCAATACCATCTAAAATGTCTTTTGTAAGGCCAACTTTTTCAACCATTTTCCGACCAATAGCACCATGGTTATCCTTGTCAAAATAGTACGCCATAGAATTGTCCGAAAACACCAGTTTTCCAACGTCATGTAAAAGTCCAGCCATATAGATTTCATCGACTTCCTGAGCGTTTAAATATAGTTTGTTGGCAATCACTCTGCAGATTTCTGCCACACGTCTTGAATGACCGTTAATGCGTTCAGATTTTATCTCAGTTGCTGTAACAAAAGCTTCAACAGTTTTAAAATAATTCGATTTAAGTTTTTCAAACAGCAATATTTTTTCAAGTGCAATGGTTACGTTAATAGAGATTGATTCAAGCAATATAATACTTTCGGAATCAAAATCATAATCGCTGACTATAGACATGACGCCTAAATTTTTATTGTAATTTGTCAATGGAATAAAGGCTACTTTTCGCTGATTTTTTATGATTTTCTTTACGCCTGGTTCATCAAAAAGAAGATCTTCTGTGTTGTTGATTGTGATGATTTTATTTTCATTGAAAGCGTATCCAATATGTGAATTGGTCGTGGCCATTTTTTCACTGAATATAATTTCATTGCTGTAACCACTACGTGCCTTCAATTCCAATTCATCTTTATCATTTATAAGTCTTATACTACACGAATTAAAATTTCCTAAAAAAGCGATTTTTTCTATAGCGTCTTGTAGTGTTGTTTCTATTGCAATCTGTCCACTGATTATCTTACTGATTTCGTTAATGAAATGTAAGTCTCTACTTTTCTTCAAATAGCTTCGATTCATAACTTTTTCTTGATTTGAAGTAGCAGAAACAAAAAGGATATACTTAATACTCTCATTATCGAATAATCGCATATTTTTTCCAGACACAGGACTATCTGTCTTCATATATAAAAGGATATTTTGAAAATCTCTCTTTCTAAACAAGTCAAACTGTTCATCGCTGATTTTAAGTATATCGTGAATTGTCAGTTGTTCCTGTTGATCAAATTTGAAACTTTTTCCCACTAAATCGTTATAATAAATTATATTGCCATCATAATCAACAATCCAAATGAGAGATGACAACTTTTCTGATACTTTATTGTAAAAATCAATTAGATGATTGAGTTCATTTTCTAGTAATTGATTTTTTTCATTTACATTTCTATATTGGTAATATATTTGCTTTACAGCAATATTAGAGGCAGCAACTGCCGCTTTTTTTTCATTATAAACATTCTTTAGAGTCTTAATCTCATTGACTCTTTTTAAATAGACGGTATTTAACTTGTTAAATTCATCAAATTCAAAATTTGATGCATGCGTTCCCAATGCTGAGTACATCACTTTTTTATCTTCACGAATGATTGAGATGACCCAAAAAATACCGACAGTTACGGCAAGTAGAGTAAACAATATTGTCAAAAGTATAGATATCCAACCCGAACTAATCCATTCAAAAGTCCTGATTCTTTTAGATTCATCTCCAATAATAAATGAAATACTTATTGCTATAGCAGTCAGAACACACAAGAAAAGATGACCCATCGATTTATAAATAAGTTGTTTTTCAAAACTATTTATTCTTGATTTGCGCATATCCACTCCTATTAGATAAATATTCCAGATATTAAAATTATATTAGATTATTGAACAAATTGAAAGTAAGACTCTACAAAACGTCATAATATTAAATTGGTGCCATAAATAAAAAATCATCTGCTACTGAAGAAAGTAGAAGATGATTCTTTAGTTACGCCGTGCACTCAGTTTCGAGCATGTAATACAAGCGTTAACAAGCCAGTTAACTCAAACCAGGCGACCCTACGGCACATAAATGTTCTCGCTTACCGCTGCTTCCTTCCGGATCTGACGGGGTTCACAAGTATTTATTGCGTAAGACCCAATTATCAACATCACTTAACTTGCGCAGACCCTACAAAACAAGTCCTCAATCTGAGCATCAACCCTGCTACAGCGGATTGCAGGTTACAAGGAACCGCTAACTCCCCGTCTAGCACGGCATATATTTATAATTGGCGGAGAGAGCGGGACTCGAACCCGCGGGGCCATGACAGCCTTACACGCTTTCCAGGCGTGCCCCTTAGCCAACTCGGACATCTCTCCAATTACATACTTTTTTAGAGAATATATTATAACTACCTTTTAAACCTTCTAGACTTAAAAAAATCGCTAATGATTGTCTGACACTCTTTCTCAAGAATACCTGAATTCACTTCGCAATAATGGTTCAGACCTTCAACTTCAAAGAGGTTGAATAATGAGCCGCAAGCACCCGCTTTATAATCTGCTGCGCCATAGTATATTTTACTAACACGCGATTGATATAGTGCGCCTGCGCACATAGGGCAGGGCTCAATTGTAACATATACTTCGCACCCTGTCAACCGCCAAGAGCCTATGTTTAGCGATGCAGACCTTATGGCATTTATCTCCGCATGTGCCGTTGAAAGCTCTTCTGATTCTCTAGTATTATGGCCTCTTCCAATTATAATTCCATCTTTAACAACAACTGCACCTATAGGAACTTCTTTGAAATCGAGTGCCTTTTGAGCTTCTAATAATGCTTCATGCATAAAATACTCATGTGTTTTTATATTTTTTGACATATTAACCTCATAATTATAGGACTTGGGATTATGCAATTGCCTCAATTCGTAAATGAAACCCCACAATCTTTAGGACTGTGGGGTCAAAATACATATGGCGCACCCGAGAAGACTTGAACTTCCGACCTATCGCTTAGGAGGCGATTGCTCTATCCACTGAGCTACGAGTGCTTACTTGCCTCGGCTGCCTTTTATATAATGATCGAGAAAGTAGATTTCAACGCGATCATTTTTTGACTGATTGCCAAAATCTTTATATAAAGGGTATTCCGAACCCAAATTATACACGCTGATCAGTTTTTTATCAATACCCAAATCAATTAGAGCTTTTTTTACACTTAATGCTCTTTTAAGACTTAACACATCTGAAGCTTTATCCGTTTCGTAATTGGGATAGCCATTCACATGTCCATCTATTGAAAGTTTTTCTGAAGGGTATTGATCCATCATTGCGCGAATTGAATCTAAATCTGCATCCGTTAATTGAGTCTCAGATTGATCTTTTTCAAAATAAATGACTATCTTAAATTGTTTAAGATCTTCTAAGTCATGTAAAGAATAAATCGCTTCTGTTGTTTCTGTTGTTTCTGTTGTTTCTGTTGTTTCTGTTGTATTAGTCTCATCTTCTGTCGTTTCTTCTGATTCTACAGTTGCTTCAACGGATGCTACGGTTTCTTCCGATGATTCAGCTGTACTATCATGAACTTGTAGCTTATCAGCGCTAAGATAATCGATAATATAACTACCTGAATAGACAATCATGATGACGAACGATAGGATAACAAGACCTAATACAAACTTTCCTCTATTGGTTAGCTTGTAATCAGTCATAGGTTACTTCTTAGGTTTAACAAATTCAACCAGGTTAATAATCTTCTGAATTTCATATTCAATCATCGTATTCTGATCTTCTTGGAATTTCTTTCGATTTTTATTGATTTCTCTTAAATCCTCAATTCGCTTCTCAAGTTCTCGAATCGTTGCGTCATTTCTATTAAATACATCTTGCGTTGTTGATACAGTTTCTTCTAGTACTGTGTTTAATGAATCAATTCTTTTATATGCATCATTTAACAATTCATCTAAACTGATATTTGATACATTCATGATATTTAAAACCGTCTCACGTTTAATATCTACTGGCAAGTTTTCTGGAATCGCCTTTACATAAACATCTGTCATAAAGATCGTCTTTTTAAGCTCAGATTCGAGATGTGCATTTCTATAGATTTCATCAATAGTAAGCATCTTATTTTTTTCATATGCGCCAATAATCAAATCCAATTTATCACTTATGTTTTTTGGAACATCTTCAAGATTTATTTTTTGTGCCTCATTGGATTCTGTTGCTTCTGATATAACAGGTACTTCGTGTGAATTATTATTTTGCGTGTCCATATGCTTATCTAATATTGTCTCAAAGTGTGTTAAATCTGGCACATATTCTGGTTCTGGAACTTGATCAAGTGACGTTTCACCCATAATTTCTTCTTCAGTGAAAACCTCATCTTCCTTTTGACTATGTTCAATTAACCCCATTCTCTCGAAAATAGATTTTTTAGGTACCACGATTATATCCTCCTAATTAGACTCGATTTGATTTGTTCAGTTGGACTTAGTTGACTTGATTCAATTTACTCTCTAAGTATTGTAGTTTACCTCTGTTACTTTTTATAATACCTTTATATGCCTCAATGATTTCATCCTTTTTTTGAACTTGCTTTTTTTTGATTTGTATTTGAAGGTTCAAATAGTCCATAGTATCCGATAAATCTTCTAAATATTCACGTTTAAGTTC
This sequence comes from Acidaminobacteraceae bacterium, assembly GCA_041741755.1. Classification (GTDB taxonomy): domain Bacteria; phylum Bacillota; class Clostridia; order Peptostreptococcales; family Acidaminobacteraceae; genus Fusibacter_C. The sequence continues at coordinate 115,478 of JBGSJR010000018.1, forward strand.
ATCTGTATCGTTGCCATTACCAAATAAATTATTTGAGCTAACCTCTATGGTTTCTTTGATAAGCTCTACACCAATATCATCTATATAAGTGATATTACTTCGTGTATGAATGTGATTTTTGAGCGACTTCTTATTCTTATTTACTTTCTTATATATGGTGACTTTGCTGACACCTAGCATTCTAGCAACTTCAATTACTCGATACATAAATTCACTCCACAAATTTCTCATATTTCTTCATAATAGAAAACTGAAGTTTGTTAATACTTTCAACATCTTCAGTTAGTTTCAATTGATATTTGATAATCATCTCGTCTTTTAGTTCGAGTTCAGAATCTAAATTAAAGAGTTCGTTTTTTAAAATGTCAATTTTATCATATAGAATATCGCGTTCCTTCTCAAACTTTGAAAGTGACTTAATCGGTCTATTATCATATCTTTCATTTTGATTAGGATCTTCTTGTTGTTTAGATAATAATGTTTTTAGTATTTCATACCCTCTGTCGTCAAAATAGGTCACACCTTCTACTTTTGATATGTTTGGGTCAAGTAGTGACTTATGTGTAATCATTTTTTCAAAGATCTCTGTTTTTTCTACACCAAGCAATTCTGCTACTTCACTTACTTTATACATTATATCACCCCCAAAGCGTTAACAGTAAATTAACTGTAAATAACATGATTCCCATAAAAGCAATGTTTGAACTGTTATTCTAATTCTACATAATAATGAAAAATAATTCAAATACTATTTTTTACTTCATTGTCATAACTAAATTTTAAATTTTTAACTCAGTTATCTATTGTTATGAACCTTTTACTTTAATTTTAGTGAGTACTTACACATAAAAACAAAATAATATAAATGTTGTAAATGTTTACCGTTTTACGTACTAATCATTTAAAAACAAGACTTATGGGGTTATATGAATTATAGCGTTTTTATTAGTCACTATAATTAAGAATTTTATAGTTCTTATTAAATAAAAAGCTCCAATTAGAAACACATATTAGTGTTTCATATTGGAACTTTTTTTTTAGTGTGTCAATTTGAATTTGTACAATTAACAACCATTCAAACTAATCTGTTTCATTTTGATACTTCTCAAGCTTTCGATACAGCGTGGATCTACCTATGTTTAGTATCCCAGCGGTTGCTGTCATATTATTGTCTAGCAGTTTGTAGATTCTGAGTATATATTCTTTCTCATATGTTTCTAAATCTAATATTGTATCTGTAATAGAAACTGGAAAATTTACTAGCAGATCACTATCATCAAACTGTGCTCTATCTATTGATATTTCAATCATGTGTTGAACTTCTTTAAAAGTATGATTCCGAATATAATCACTTAATTTAGTCTTAAAAGTATCACTGGCGCTCACTCCGTTTTTTATCAGTATAACCTCAACTAGAACGTCCATTTGACTTATAAACGCGGTAGTGTTAACTAGGTTAACAGTATTTAGTTTTAGTTTATTTGTGAATTTAGTCAGCTGCTTTATTTTCTGCTCACTTAATGCTTTTTTTTCTCCAATGAAATCTGTGTAAGCAGTTGTCATTATTAGATTTGAGCATCTGCGAATACTGTCTTTTTCTCTATATTTTCCAGTTAAAAGTTCTTCTGTGTAAACCGTTAACAGTCCTAAAACTTCAGCTTCAGCATTTTCAATCGATTCAATTATGACTGTTTCAAATTGAGACAGCCCATACTCTATATATTGTTTTTGCATAATCTTGGGTGTGTCACTTAGAGATATGGTATATGGAAGACTATTTTCTTTTTCTGCCATAAATCTTGCTAATGTTGATTTTCCTGATCCTTGATCTCCTCTTATAAGTAAAGGCAACGCATTATCACTAATTTTACTTACTATCAACTCAAATTCTTTCATATAAGAATCTGGATAAGCAAAAAAATGTTTTACTTCTTTCTCAGGTATATCATCTCCTGATGTTACATATGATAATGGCTCAGCTTTATCATTATATTGCATTAACTTATCTTTGATCTTTACGATGTCATACTCATTGGGTTTATCACTACTTAAAAGCATGAGAACACCTAGAATTCTTTCTCTATTTGATACTATAATACCATAGGAATAATAACCACTTAAACATTCTAGGTAATGCTCGTCTAGAGAAACAAGTTGATTGTACTGTGTCTTGTAGGCTAAATAGCCTCCATTGGTGCCAATAGCTAAATCATCAATAGTATCCATCTCATCCAAATGCGTCAATTGCATTCTTGAACTACACTTTTGCAAACTCATATTGACTAGAATATAATCAAAATATTGTGGAACGATACTATCAATATATGTTATAAATTTCGCCTCAAAGTTAATTGATGGTTTTTCTCCTGTATGCTTAATTGCATCCCTTGGGTTAACATTTTGAAGTTTGCATTTATACCATGAAATTGAAATTTCCTTACTAATAATGTTTCTATTTAATCTGCCGGTTTTAATATATGTGTCTTTGGCATCTTTGACAGCTGCATTAGTCATTAAGCACCTCTTGTTTTTTTAAAATCATGAAATTGTCAAATTCGGCTCAAATTCAGCCTGCATTCAACTTTGTTCTATTTTAGAGTTATACATACATTTTGTAAAAAAAACTAAAACTGGACGTCATTTATTTTACAAAATATGGCAATAATTTTGAAAATACTATATTTTTTTGTTTTTCATACCCTTTAATTGCTTTTAAAACTTACATTATAATACTAGAATTTTGAAAACTCCATGACTAATTATTTGTGAAATAGTATACACCTTTCGGACATAAACTTAACGCCGCTGGTGTATTTCCCATTAAATTTCCATCTGCATTAATCAGGTAATCAGTACTCTCAACATGAATTGATATGTTTTGAGCTTTTAAATATATAACCTCTTTTAACTCATTTAATCTACCAGAATAAATTTTAGAAATTTCTTTTATAAATTTCAATTTACTCACATTTCTAACTAGACAAACTTCAAGTAAACCATCGCTCAAGTCTGCATCAGGACAAATGTTCATGCCACCACCAAAATACTTTCCGTTTCCAACTGCAATTAAAAGCATTTTTCCATCAAATACTTGATTATCCGCGATTACTTTTACTGTATTAGCTTTAAAAGAAATGCCAGCCTTAAGTGTGCTAAAAAGGTATGAAGCCTGACCTGGAAGTATCTTTTTGTATTTCTCCATGTCTTTTATAATTGGACCATCTATTCCAAAAGAACACACATTAATAAAGTTGAATTTATTGACGATGCCAACATCAATTAGTATTTTGTGGTTTCCTATGATCGCATTAAAAATTTGATCGAAATCTTTCTTATCGCGCATGTTCTTAACAAAATCATTACCTGTACCCATTGGCAACATACCTATACTCGGAATTCTATCACATGGAAATTTGAACCCATTAATAATTTCAGAAAGTGATCCATCTCCACCTATACCAACAAATTCTTCAAATCCATTTGCAAAATATTTCTGAACAGTCGCAGTTATATCACCTATATTATTAGATACATGCACTTGATATTCTATTTGATCTTCGACCTCTTTCATTTTATCTTTGATCATTGGAAGCAATTCTATTGTTTTGCCATTTCCTGCTATTGGATTTATTATAAATAATAGCTTGCGTTTTTGCGCGTAAGTCATCATATTTGCTCCTTGGTTTCGGTTTTCTTGTTTCTATTTTATCACATTATATGAGAAGTAACTTAATAAATGTTCTGATATGTGAATACATTTACTGAACTTACTTTTTCGAATAAATTTGAAAGTACTTTAAAAGTAGATTTACTACAACTAGTAATTTTAAGCTTTGTACGGGTTTTATTTTGTCTTTAGTTTCTGTTTAATCTTAATGAAACTCTTGAGGCATAGGACTAATGATAATATAATTGATTACAGGGCGAATTTGAGCGTTTTATTATGTTTCACGTGAAACATTAAGTGTGACTTAAAAAAAGATAATGTTTCACGTGAAACATTATCTCATAAAAACATCATGTCTGATTCAATAATTCAATAATTCTATTTAAATCATCAATATCATAAAAATCAATCGCAATTTTTCCCTTTCCATTTTTCTCTTTAATCGTAACTTTTGTTCCAATTAATACTGACAATTCATCTTCTATTGCAGTTATCTCTTTATTCCGTATAGGTTTTGCTTTACTTTCAACTACCTTAAAATATTTGTCAAAGTTTTTTATCAAGTCTTCTGTAGATCGAACACTAAGCGCATCGTTTACTATGCGATCATAAGCCATTCGTCTTTTCTTCTCACTATCAAGTGCAAGTAATGCACGACCATGACCACTAGATATATGTTTGCTAACAATAGCATCTTGAATATAAGTATCCAGTTTCAACAACCGCATCGTATTTGTTATATATACACGAGACTTTCCAGCAATTTTGCTCATTTTTTCTTGAGTAATTTGATAGTCATCAATTAAGCGATGATAAGCCATAGCTTCCTCAATTGGATTTAAATCTTCCCGTTGTAGATTCTCAATTAATGCAAGTTGTGCGATTGTTGAACTATCAACATCTTTAATAATTGAAGGTACCTTTTTCAATCCTATTTGTTTACATGCACGCCATCTACGTTCACCAGCAATAATTTCATACAAACCACCCGTTTTTTTAAGTACAATAGGTTGTAATAGTCCATGCTCTGAAATAGATTCACCTAAAGAACCTATCTTTTCGACATCAAAAACTTTTCTCGGTTGATCTTTATTTGGCATAATCAAGTTAATATCGATTTCGTGTATTAATTCACCGTGTTCGTTTATTTTATTTTCAAAAGCTTCCATAGATTCATTGGGAATTAACGCACCAAGTCCTCTTCCAAGACCGGATTTCTTTAGAGTCATATTATTCCTCCTCTTCTAGACTAAGAAATTCATCTGCAAGATCTAAATAAGCTTCTGAACCCTTTGATTTCCTATCATAATGTATAATTGGCAATCCAAAACTAGGTGCTTCAGCTAACCGAATATTTCTAGGTACAATCGTTGCATATACTAAGTGCTTAAAATGTTTCTTTACTTCATCAACCACTTGAATAGATAGGTTGGTTCTTCCATCAAACATACTAAGTAGAACACCTTGAATTTCTAAATTAGGATTTATACTCTTTTTAACTAGATTAAATGTGTTAACGAGTTGACTGACGCCTTCAAGTGCATAATACTCACATTGGATTGGAATTATAACACTATCAACTGCAACTAGTGCATTGATAGTTAGAAGCCCAAGAGAAGGGGGGCAATCAATAATAATATAATCATACTGATCCTTAACTTTGCTAAGTTGCTTCTTTAATAAGAATTCACGATTTTCAAATTCGATTAATTCAATTTCTGCTCCAGCAAGTTCAACGCTACCTGGTACTATGAAAAGATTGTCGAATTGAGTCGGTATAATGCATTCTTCAATAGTGACTTCGTTGATCAATACATTATATATAGAAGAAGACAGTTCATTTTTGTTGATACCAACGCCACTTGATAAATTTCCTTGTGGGTCATTATCAACCAACAAAACACGCTTGCCCCTCTCAGCCAATGCTGCTGCAAAATTTACAGCGGTCGTCGTCTTTCCGACACCACCTTTTTGATTGAATATAGCCATTGCTTTTCCCATAATGCCTCCACGTTTGATACTATTTCCATTATACTTGATATTTGCTTATAAAAAAAGCAAATAAAAAAACTTGCATATTTCATGCAAGTTAAATAAAAATTACTACCTATTAAAGTGGAGATCGTTTAGGTGTTCCTGCTTTTCTTGGATATTTATTGTCAATTTTACCATTTTTTTGAATAATCATAATTTCACGTGTGCCATAGTTATTTGGAAGTTCAAACTCAACAATATCAAGTAATTCAGATTTCATAAGTTTAAGCGCATTTTGTGCATCATCTAGTTCAGTCTTCGTCTTCAAGCTTTTATAAGCTAAAAAGTGACCACCAACTTTAACAAAAGGCATAACAAGTTCAAGTAGTAATCGTAATTCTGCTACCGCTCTTGATACAGCAAAATCATAATTCTCTCTGTATTTCGACATCTGGCCAAAATCTTCTGCTCGACCATGTATGCATTCAACATCATTGAACCCTAATTCCTTGCAAACCATTTCGATAAAACTTACTCGTTTATTCAGGGCATCAAGTCCAGTAATTTTAAGAGACTCGTTCATAATCTTAAGAGGTAGGGCAGGGAAGCCAGCCCCAGTACCTATATCGATCATTCGCTTGTCTTCATAATTAAATGACAATTTTTCGATGAGTATAGAATCGATGAAATGTTTGATATAAACATCCTGTTTTTCTGTAATTGCCGTCAAGTTATATTTTTCGTTCTCTTCGATGAGCAATTGATAAAACCGTTCAAATTTAGAAAGTTGTAAAGTACTCAACTGCAGTTCGGCCTTGGTAAATATTTCCATCATAACATCACCCTCTTCTTCTGAATTGCTCAAGATAGACAAGTAGAACAGATATATCTGCAGGAGAAACACCAGAAATCCGTGATGCTTGCCCAATAGAAGTCGGTTTGATAGCATCAAGTTTCTGTCTTGCTTCAAGTCTTAAGCTTTCTATACTTTGATAGGTCACACCTTCAGGAATTTTTTTATCTTCAAGTGCTTTAAATTTTTCAACTTGTTGCAATTGCTTCTTTATATAACCTTCATATTTCAAAGTCACTTCTACTTGCTTGATAACATCTTTAGATATTCCAAAAGGTCTAGCAACATCTATTGATTCTAAATCGGAATAATAAATCTCAGGTCGCTTGAGCATATCAATCATTTTCATCCCTTGACTGACTACAGGAATACCCATATTATCGAGAATTGGATTTAGTAATTCGGCGCGTAAATTCGTCGTTGCTACTCGTATCATTTCACTATCAATTTGCTCTTGTTTTTTCTTAAATCGTTCCAGTCTTTCTTCTTTAACAAGTCCAATTTCATAACCTTTTTGAGTCAATCTCAAATCAGCATTATCCTGTCTTAGTAGAAGTCTATATTCAGACCTTGATGTCATCATTCTATACGGTTCATCTGTACCTTTAGTTACGAGATCATCAATTAAAACACCAATATATGCTTCTGACCGATCTAGTATAAAAGGTTCTTTTCCTTGAATGCGAAGCGCGGCATTTATACCAGCAATTAGACCTTGTGCAGCAGCCTCTTCATATCCAGAAGTACCATTAAACTGACCCGCAGAAAATAGTCCAGGTAACTTTTTAAACTCAAGAGATAATGTCAAATCCATCGGATCGATACATTCATATTCAATAGCATACGCAGGTCGCATAATTTCACATCGTTTCAAACCAGGTATTGTACGCATAAAAGCCAACTGTACATCTTCTGACATACTTGTAGACATGCCTTGAACATACATTTCGTTCGTATCACGACCTTCAGGTTCAATAAAAAGCTGATGGCGTTCCTTATCTGCAAAACGAACCAACTTGGTCTCTATCGATGGACAATACCTAGGTCCAGTACCTTCAATCGTTCCTGTAAACATTCCTGATTTATCAAGATTACTTAATATCACTTGATGTGTTTGATCATTTGTATAGGTTAACCAACATGGTAATTCCTCAAGTGGCAAATGATCATTCATGAAAGAAAACATCTCATAATCTTTATCACCCCACTGAATATCCATCTCGTCATAATCCAAAGTTCTTGCATCAATACGTGCCGGAGTTCCAGTTTTAAATCGTCTAAGCTCTATATTATGCGCTTTCATATCTTCTACTAGATCATAGGAAGCTGCCAAACCATTTGGTCCGCTTTTAATAGTCGCATCGCCAATAAAAATAGTACTACCTAAATAAGTACCAGTAGCAAGTACAATTACAGCACTTTGATAATAGGATCCTGTTTGAGTGATAACGCCTTTTAATTGACCATTTTCTATTACAATTCGCTTAACTTCACCTTGCTTGATAAATAAGTTATCGGTATTTTCCATAACGCGTTTCATTTCTCTATGATATTGATTCTTATCCGCTTGTGCACGTAATGAGTGTACAGCCGGTCCTTTACTGCTATTCAGCATTTTGCTCTGAAGAAAAGATTTGTCGATATTGAGTCCCATTTCTCCACCAAGAGCATCAATTTCCTTAACCAAATGACCTTTTCCAGTACCTCCTATTGAGGGATTGCAAGGCATCATCGCTATAGAATCCAAATTTATAGACAAGATTAAAGTCTTAATTCCCATTCGTGCACTTGCCAGTGCCGCTTCACATCCAGCATGACCAGCGCCTACAACGATAACATCATAGTGGCCGGCATCAAAAGTTCTAACCATTTTATTTGCTCCTTATTTTCCTAGACAAAAATTACTAAATATATTATTTAACAAATCCTTTTCAACTGATTCACCTGTAATCATGCCTAAGTTTAAAATGCCATCTTTAATATCCACTTCAATAAAATCATAGGGGAGGCGACTATCAACAGCCTTTCTAGCATCGCATACATTTTTATAGGCAACTTCAAGTAAATGAATATGTCTTGTATTGCTTACGATTTCACTTTCATTCATAGCTATTTCATTATTTAGAACCATATCTTGTATGGCTTTTTCCACTTCGCTAATACCAATTTCAAGTTCCATAGACGTTCTAATAATTTTTTTATCATGTAAAATTTTATTAATTAAATCTTCATCAATCTGAGATTCCAAATCAGTCTTATTAACAAGTACTATAGCGTGTCTGTCCTTTACTAATGTCATTATTTTTAGATCTTCCTCTGTCAAAGGTTCAGATGCATTAAGCATAAAAATCACGAGATCAGCTTCATTAAATACATTTTTTGAGCGCTCAACACCAATTTTTTCTACAATATCTTCTGTATCACGAATGCCAGCAGTATCAATTAGTTTAATAGGAATACCACCAATATTCATAAATTCTTCAATAAGATCTCTTGTTGTGCCTGCAATTTCTGTAACGATCGCTTTTGAATCCTTAAGAAGCGCATTCATTAAACTAGACTTTCCTACATTTGGCTTTCCAACGATTGCTGTTTTCAAACCCTCTCGAATAATTTTTCCATTTTGTGCGTTCTTTAGCAATATTTCAATATCATTTTCAACGCTCAATAAATCTTCGTGAATCTGTTGATAGGTTATTTCTTCAATATCCTCTTCAGGATAGTCAATACTTACCTCTATTTGTGCCATCAAAGTCATAAGATTATTTCTTAACAGCTTGATGCGCTTCGATAAATATCCTTCAAGCTGATTAAGTGCCAAGTCATAACCTTTTTTTGTCTTTGCACTAATTAGGTCCATGACAGATTCAGCTTGAGTTAAATCGATTCTACCATTAAGAAATGCACGCTGCGTAAATTCACCCCGTTCAGCTAATCTAGCACCTTTGTTTAATGCTAAATTCAATATTTCACGTAATGGAATGATACCTCCATGACAATTGATTTCAACGATATTTTCACGCGTGTAAGTATGTGGAGAAACCATTTTTGCGACCATCACTTCGTCGACAATTGTACCGCCACTCATTATATGACCATAGACAAGCTGCTTATTTTTCTGTTCACCTTTGGTATAAGGTTCAAACATGTGATCAACGATCTCGAAGGCTTCTGGACCGCTCAATCTTACGATACCAATAGCACCTTCACCAATAGGGGTTGAAATTGCAACAATCGTATCTGTATACATAATAATACTCCTAAATTAAAATATAACCCAGTTGGTTAACTGGGTTATTGGAATTAGTTTGTCTTATTCTTTTTATAGTCGTAATAGATAACAACTTTTCTGTATGGCTCATCACCTTCAGATTTTGTGCTAACATTTGGATTGTTTTGTAAGGCCGAATGGATGATGCGTCTCTCATAAGGATTCATAGGTTCAAGAATAACATTTTTTCTGGACTTTTTAACTTTTGAAGCAAGTTTCTCAGCGAGTCCTTCTAATGTCTCTTTTCTTTTAGCTCTATAATTTTCTGTATCCAAAACAACTCTTAAATAATCATCACGTTCTTTATTGACAACCAAACTTACTAAATATTGAAGCGAATCAAGTGTTTGACCACGTTTTCCTATCAATATTGCCATGTCTTCACCAATGATATTAATGTTTAATGCGTCTTGTGCCAATACTATTTCAATCTCCGCAGCGATATTCATCTCTTTAAGTAAACTACTTAAAAAAGTGTGTGCTACATCTGTTACACTATTTTTTTTTGATACTCTAATTTTTGTTTCTTTTGCACCAATTCCTAAGAAACCTTTTGAACCTTCGTCCAAAACTTCAATCTCAACTTGTTCTCTAGTTGCGTCAAGTTCAATAAGCGCTAATCTTAAAGCTTCCTCAACACTTTTTCCCGACTTTTCAACAAATTTCATTAGTTGGCATCCCCCTTAGCTGGTCGTTTCATAATGTACTGCTGAACGATTTGGAATAAACTGCCGACAGTCCAGTAGAGCATTAAACCTGCTGACATTGTTTTTCCCCAAAATAAAATCATCACTGGAAAAATAATCTGCATCATTTTCATTTGCTTGTTCATTGTGTCATTACCACCTGTAGGCTGATTCATAGTAGACATTTGTACGAGAGTCAAACCTGATGATAAAAAGGCCATCAAACCAGGCAATGCGATAAACCAAACTGGACCACTCTTAAAGATATTACTCATGAGATCAGGTTTAGATAAATCTTTGATCCATAAAAAAGCATCTTGAGTCGCTTGAGCAAGTAGTTCTGGATTATTAATAAATACATAGTCACCAGGTTGTCTCATTGCCGTAAATAAACCTATGATGATAGGGAACTGAATAAGAAGTGGCAAACAACCACTTAGTGGGTTGTATTTGTGTTCTTTATATAATTCGACAAGCATTTGATTTTGCTTTTCTTTATTGTCTTTATATTTGTCTTGTATTTCCTTCATTTTTGGTTGAATCGCTGCCATAGCTTTTGAAGATTTCAACTGCTTTATTGTAAATGGCATAAGTAAAAGTTTTGTAAAGAGTGTAAAGACTATGATCGTTATACCATAATCACCAATTACCCCATACATTAAACCCAGTAAACGTCCAAAAATTTGCGCAAAAATATCCAATTCAATACCCTCCTAAATCTAATCTAATGGGTCATATCCACCTGGATGAAACGGATGGCACTTCATAATTCGCTTAACACTTAAGCGTACGCCTTTAATCGCGCCATACTTTTCAATCGCCGACATCGAATATTGGGAACAAGTCGGATGAAACCGACAGTTACTACCCAATAAAGGTGAGATAAATGCTCTGTAGAATTTTATTAACATGATTAATATTGTCTTCATTTAAGAATACACTTTCCCTAACACACTAAATAGAAATCTTCTTAAATATGTATTTAAGAGATCTTGTTATTTCATGATAATCGACTTGGTTAGAACGTACCCTTGCTACAAATACAAAATCGTAGCTACCGAAATTCGAAAAATTCACTCGTAACGATTCTTTGATGAATCGCCTCACTCTATTTCTTACTACTGCATTACCTACTTTTTTACTAATCGAAAATCCAATGCGTGTCACGCCTAGCTGATTGGGCATATAATAGATAACAATATTTTTATCTGCGTACGATTTACCACGTTTATAGACTTTGGAAAATTCAGAAGGTTTTTTTAAGCTTTCAAAAGTCATCGTGCCTCCACAACATTACTTACAAAAAAAGACCACTGACTGCGGTCTTTTAATCCATTAAGCAGATAATTTTTTTCTACCTCTTCTTCTTCTTGCTTTAATCACGTTTCTGCCTGCGCTTGTTTTCATTCTCTTGCGGAAACCGTGTTCAACTTTTCTTTGTCTCTTCTTAGGTTGATAAGTTCTTTTCATTTCAGACACCTCCTTACACACGTTACATATACATATATATAAACATATTTTTTTTTCATAAGTCTGCTAAAATATTATAACTTGAACACTTTAGTCTGTCAAGTTATTCGAATAAAGAGATTTGACGGTTTTATGATGTCCCAAAATACTATATATAGTTGTACTAAAATCGTGAAAAGTAATATCTAGTAGTTATACACATTTCATCAACAGAAATGTGTATAATTTTGGCTAATCATCCACATAAATTATAACATCATTTTAATTTTTTACTTATCCACAAAAATATAATTCACTATTTTTTGTGGATAAGTTTGAAAGTTGACTTAAAATTTGATAAAATGATTTGTACTCACAATTTAATTTTTCCATCGACGAGAAAATGTGGATAACATGAATTTGTTGATATTTATCATTTTTTTTTTGACTTTTTGATTAAATGGCTGTGTATACTGTTGATAAATTGACCTGTTTTCTGTTGATAACTTAAAAAGTGTCTTTTTTATCCACATATTTATAAACCGTTATTTATTTAAAATAAATCGATTTTTTTAGTATACTTTATTAACAATTTCACTTTTGAATTGTGGATAAAGTAGCTTTTTAGGAGGATAATGCATGGATAATCGTTTAGTAGAAATTTGGGACGAAGCGCGCAATAACATGAGAAATGAATTGATGCCGCTAAGTTTTAGCACTTGGATCGAAAATGTCATCCCAATTGCTATTGAAGGGAATACACTAATCCTTCAAACATCAGGAAATCTTAATAGAAATATCTTAGAGAATCGCTATAACGATCTCATCAAGAATACTATTAAATATGTCACCAACCAGGATTATATCATCAAATATATCATCCCTGAAGAAAACACGCTTGATCTTAATAAACAAAAGACAAATGATTCAAACGATTTGTTTGAGACAACCAATCTAAACCCACGCTATGTCTTCAATGAATTCGTCGTTGGTAACAGCAACAGATTTGCACATGCTGCGTCACTTGCTGTTGCTGAATCTCCAGCAAAATCATACAATCCACTGTTTATATACGGTGGGGTCGGTCTTGGTAAGACACACTTAATGCATGCGATAGGCCATTACATTCTCTCACAGAACAAAAACTCTAAAGTCTATTATGTATCAAGTGAAAAATTTACAAACGAGCTCATAAACTCTATTAAAGACGACAAAAATGAAGAGTTCAGAAATAAGTATAGAACCGTCGACGTTTTACTCGTGGATGATATTCAATTTATTGCAGGTAAAGAAAGAACTCAGGAAGAATTTTTCCATACATTTAACGCACTCTATGAGGCTAATAAACAAATCATCGTATCATCTGATCGACCGCCTAAAGAAATTCCTACATTAGAAGATAGATTGCGTTCAAGATTTGAGTGGGGACTCATCACAGATATACAACCACCAGATTATGAAACGAGAATCGCTATATTAAAGAAGAAATCTGAACGAGACCGCATAGAAATCCCTGGAGAAGTCTTTGAAGTGATCGCTTCTAAAATTAAATCAAACATTAGAGAGCTTGAAGGTGCACTCAATAGAGTGGTTGCTTATTCTACTTTAACTAAGCGAGAGGTTGACATATCACTCGTCAATGAAGCCTTAAAAGACATTTTTTCTACGACAAGAGCTCGCAAGATTGATGTCGATTTTATTAAGTCCACAGTTGCAGAATACTTTAATATGAAGATAGAAGATTTTGAATCGAAAAAAAGAACAAGACAAATTGCTTACCCTAGACAAATTGCAATGTATATTACACGTGAACTTACAGATTTATCACTGCCAAAGATTGGTGAAGAATTTGGTGGCAGAGATCATACGACAGTTATTCACGCATGTGAGAAAATAAGCACTGAGATGCTTTCTGATTTTGATCTCAAGAATAAAATCGACAGTATGGTTAAAGAGATGAAAGGTGAGTAGTGTGCATATGTTGATTCCTTAGCTGTTGATAACTTTTAGAAAATCATTCTTTTATCCACTGTTGATAACTGTGGTTGCGCACAACTTTTAATCAACAGATTTTTCTAATCGTTTTTCTTTCATTTGCAATAGCTCAAATCCCTTTTCCACAAATCAACAGGCCCTACTACTATTACTAATATTGTTTATTATATTTTATTTATTATTTACGGATTAAAAGGAGGCTTCAACATGAAATTCAAATGTCAGCAAAACATTCTCTCTTCAGCTATCAATATGGTTTCTAAAGCTGTTTCAAGTAAAACGACGCTCCCTATTCTCTCTGGTATTTATTTCGAAGCTGCAAATGGTGCTTTAAAGGTAATTGGTAATGATCTCAACCTAAGTATAGAAACAACTATGGATGCGATAACACTAGAAGAAGGTTCCGTTGTTATACCAGCAAGACTCTTTTCTGAACTCATAAGAAAATTACCCAACGAAGAGATTACTTTTACGATCAATGACAATCACGTAGTTGATATATTATGTGGTGATTCAAGTTTTAAAATAGTCGGCTTACCAGGTAATGAATACCCTGAATTGCCAGTGATTGACGACAGTAATTCATTTATGATTGATAAGGAACTCTTTGCAAATATGATCAGACAAACAAGTTTTGCCATTTCTCAAGATGAGTCCCGTCCAATCCTTACAGGTGCTTTACTAGAAATTGAAAATGGAAAATTCAATATGGTAGCAATAGATGGCTTTAGAATGGCTATTAAGAAAGCTATAGTAAAGACAGAATTAAGCAAAAAGGCTGTTGTTCCAGGACGCACTCTTAATGAAATTAATAAATTGTTGTCTCAAAGTGAAAGCAAAGGCGATTTAAGAATCTCATTTGATGACAAACAGGTCTTGTTTTCAACAGGTGATTTAAAAGTCTATTCAAGACTCCTCGCAGGTGAGTTTATCAACTATAATCAGATTTTGCCAAATGAATTCAAATCTATGGCCATCACAGATACGGATCAGTTTTTAACGGCGATAGATCGTTCATTTTTAATGGCTAGAGAAAATAAAAATGTTGCTATTAAAATTGAAGTCAAAGACGATTTTATAAAAATTACATCAAATTCAGAGATGGGCAGCTCAATTGAAAAAGTACAAATTAAACTTGAAGGCCAAGATCTTGAAATAGGCTTTAATCCTAAATATTTGATAGATGCACTTAAAATCATCGATAGCGAAGATATTCGCCTTGAATTCGTAAATAATGTAAGCCCATGTATCATCAGACCAATTGACAACGATAATTATACCTACCTCGTATTACCATGTAGAATTTCAAAATAGATAAACACTTTAATCCATTGGAGGATTTATGAAAAAAATTGAAATAGAATCAGAATTTATCAAATTAGACCAGCTGCTTAAATTTGCAGAAATTGCTGATTCTGGCGGTATGGCTAAAATATTGATAGCAGAAGGCTGTGTAAAAGTGAATGGCTCATTTTGTACACAAAGAGGCAAAAAAATAGTTACTGATGACCTTGTTGAAGTCACTATTAAAGCTGAGTTTGGAAAACCTGAAATTCACAAACTTCAAATCGTACAAAGAGGTTAATTTTGTATATAAAATCCATTATGGTCAAGAATTATCGAAACTACGATCAAATCAAATTGTCTTTCGATAAAAAACTCAATATAATCATAGGCGATAACGCTCAAGGTAAAACCAATCTTCTTGAAGCTGTCTACGTCTCTGGTTTTGGAAAATCTTTTAGAACAAATAAAGATAGTGAGTTGGTTCATTTTGATGAAAAATTTACCAGTGTGAAAGTTGAAATTGAAAGAGACAATGGTCAACTTGAACATATTGAGTATCGTATTAATGACAAGTCAAAAAAAGAATTTTTGATCAATGGTGTCAATATAACTAAAATTTCCGAACTTCTTGGTACAGTGAATATCATCTTATTTTATCCAGATGATTTAAAACTCATTAAAGAAAGTCCTGTTGAGCGTAGGCGATTTCTCAATAGAGAACTCTCGCATATTAGTAAGATATACTGTGCGGATATCATCGAATACAACCGTATCTTGATTCAACGCAATGAGCTTCTAAAAAAAATAGTATACAAACCAGAGTTTAAAGACATGGTCGATATTTGGGATGAACAACTTGCTGATAAAGGCACGCGAATTATCGTAAGGCGTCAAAAATTCATCGAGGATCTAAATGAAATCAGCCATCGCATCCATGCGGATGTCACAAAAAATGTTGAACATTTAAGTATTGACTATTTATCCTCTGTGAAGAATATGCAAAATTATGATACAATCAAGAGTGAGTTAATTTTAATGCTTAAAAAAAACCTTGATATGGACGTTAGAAGGGGTTTTACGTCCGTCGGTCCACATAGGGATGACATGGACATTTGTATCAATGGAATCAATTTAAAAGCGTTTGGCTCGCAAGGGCAACAAAGAACGGCTGCACTTTCACTTAAACTTTCTGAAATAGAAATTATAAAAAAAGATGTCGGTGAATATCCAATCCTGCTTTTAGATGACGTCATGAGTGAACTTGACGTCAATAGGCAAAAAGATCTTATATATACTCTGAAAGACGTTCAAACGATTATCACAACAACAGATGTCAAAAATCTATTAGATGACTATATCAATGCATCAAAGATTATTAAAATAAAAAATGGAAGTGTTCTAAGCCATTAGGAGGTTAGAAATGTCAAATCAAGCATATAATGCTGATCAAATACAGGTTTTGGAAGGACTCGAAGCAGTCAGAAAAAGACCTGGTATGTATATTGGAACGACGAGTGCACGTGGCCTTCACCATTTGGTTTATGAAATCGTGGATAACAGTATAGATGAAGCATTGGCTGGTCACTGTAAAAAAATTACAGTTACAATTGAACCTGAAAATATTATCGTTGTCGAAGATGATGGTAGAGGGATGCCGATCGATATGCATCAAAAGATGGGGATTCCAGCTGTTGAAGTCATCCATACAGTTTTACATGCCGGCGGTAAGTTTGGCGGTGGTGGCTATAAGGTATCAGGTGGTCTTCACGGCGTTGGTGCTTCAGTTGTTAATGCCCTTTCAGAAAACTTTGAAGTCGAAGTTAAAAGAAACGGTAAAATTTACAAAATTGGCTTTGAGAGAGGTGCAACGGTTGAAAAATTACATGTGATCGGAGAACTTGAAAACGACAAAATCACAGGTACGAAGACGACGTTTAGAGCTGATCATTTGATATTTGAAACCCTTGAGTACGATTTTGTAACAATAGAATCAAGAGTTAGAGAACTTGCATTTTTGAATAAAGGTGTCGAAATATATTTAGTTGATAACCGCTTAGATTCTTTAAAAACATCAAGATTTTTCTACGAAGGCGGTATTAAGGAATTTGTTCAGTACCTCAATGTAAACCGTACGCCAATTCACGATGATGTCGTGTATGCGGAACAAATCAATCCAAATACTACAGTAGAAATTGCGTTTCAATATACGGATGGCTATTCTGAAAATGTATTTTCTTATGCAAATAATATAGGTACTCATGAAGGTGGCACACACCTTATTGGATTTAGATCGGCACTAACACGCCTAATCAATGACTATGGTAGAAAAAAAGGCATTATCAAAGAAAAAGATGAAAACCTCACAGGTGAAGACGTTAGAGAGGGTATGACAGCTATTGTATCTGTTAAACTTGAAGATCCTCAATTTGAAGGTCAGACAAAAACGAAACTTGGAAACAGTGAGATTAGAGGTATCGTTGAAACTGCTATGTCTGACATGCTCGAATCTTATTTAGAGGAAAACCCTATTCAAGCAAAAGTCATCATCGATAAGTGTTTGACGTCTGCTAAAGCGCGTGAAGCTGCAAGAAAAGCGAGAGAATTGACCAGACGTAAAGGTGCCTTAGATGGCATGACACTTCCTGGCAAGCTCGCTGACTGTTCAGAAAGAGATCCTTCAAAATGTGAAATATATATTGTCGAAGGAGACTCTGCAGGTGGTTCTGCTAAACTTGGTCGCGATAGAAACATTCAAGCGATTTTACCTCTTCGTGGTAAAATTATGAACGTTGAAAAGGCAAATTTTTCAAAAATATTCAGTTCAACTGAAATTAGAGCGATGATCACTGCTTTTGGTTGTGGTATTGGTGATGAATTTGATGTTACAAAACTAAGATATGATAAAATATTCATTATGACTGATGCCGACGTCGATGGTGCGCATATTAGAACATTACTTTTAACGTTCTTCTTCAGATTTATGAGACCGCTGATTGAACAAGGTCATATCTATGTTGCAATTCCACCGCTATACAAAGTGAAAAAAGGAAAAAGTATTTATTATCTTTATTCAGATAAAGAAATGAACAATTTACTCAACGAAATTGGCAGACAAGGTATCACTATCCAAAGATACAAAGGTCTTGGTGAAATGAATGCCGAACAACTATGGACGACGACGATGGACCCTTCTGTAAGAACCATTATGAATGTTACTGTAGATGATGCCATAGAAGCTGACTTGGTATTCTCAACACTTATGGGTGAAAAAGTAGAACCGAGACGAGAATTTATTGAAGCCAATGCAAAATATGTGAAGAATATCGATATCTAGGAGGAACGACCTTTGAGTGATGATCAAAAAAATAATGAAGATCTCGATGATGAGATCATCGAAACATCATATGAAGATTCTTCAGACGATGTCAATGAAACCATGAATATGAATCAGACGATCCTCATGGTTGATGTCATGGACGAGATGAAAAAATCGTATATGGCTTATGCTATGAGCGTTATTGTAAGCCGAGCGCTTCCAGACGTGCGTGACGGCCTAAAGCCTGTGCATAGAAGAATACTTTATGCTATGAGTGAACTTAATTTTACACACGATAGACAGCATAGAAAATCGGCGCGTATCGTCGGTGAAGTCATGGGTAAGTACCATCCACATGGTGACTCGTCCATCTACGGCGCTCTTGTAAGATTTGCTCAAGATTTTTCTATGAGATATTTACTCATCGATGGCCATGGAAACTTTGGATCCATTGATGGCGACGGTGCTGCAGCGATGCGTTATACCGAAGCGAGAATGACTAGACTTTCTGGTGAATTACTAAAAGACATCGACAAAGAAACTGTAGATTTTAAACCGAATTTTGATGAGTCTGAAAGAGAACCAGTTGTTTTACCAGGTAGATTTCCAAATTTACTTGTCAACGGATCAAACGGTATCGCAGTCGGTATGGCAACATCCATTCCACCACATAATCTAAATGAGATTATTGATGGCGTTATCAAGATTATTGAAGAGCCTGAAACTGATATTTACGAACTCATGGAATGCGTCAAGGGTCCAGATTTTCCTACTGGTGCTGAAATCATGGGTGTTGAAGGCATTAAGCGCGCTTATAGAACTGGCCGTGGTCGCGTCATTTTAAGATCTAAAACGGAAATTGAAGAGATGAAAAATGGTAAATCGCGCATCATCGTTACAGAAATTCCTTATCAAGTTAACAAATCTAGAATGATCGAAGGTATCGCAGAGCTTGTGAAAAACAAGAGGCTCGAAGGCATCACAGATCTAAGAGATGAAAGTAATCGTAATGGCATACGCATCGTCATAGAGCTTAGAAAAGACGTCAATGCCAACATCATGGTGAATCAACTTTATAAAAACAGTCAACTTCAAGTTTCATATAGCATCATCATGCTTGCCCTTAACAACGGCGAACCAAAGGTTATGAACCTAAAGGAAATGCTTGATGCCTATTTAGATCACCAAAAAGTTGTCGAGAGAAGACGTGTTATTTATGATTTGAAAAAAGCAAGAGAACGTGCACACATTTTAGAGGGTCTGCGCATTGCAATTGACAACATAGATGAGATTATCCGCATTATCAGATCTTCATATAATAACGCTGAAGCAAAATTGATGGCACAATTCGAATTATCTGAAATTCAAGCCAAAGCAATCGTCGATATGAGACTTAGAAGACTTCAAGGTTTGGAAAGAGAAAAAATTGAGAATGAGTATCAAGAATTATTAAAAGTCATCAACTATCTGCTTGAACTTTTAGATGATGATCAACTACTCCTCAACATCATCAAGGAAGATTTACTTCGAATCAAAAAAGCGTATGGTGATGAGAGAAAGACGGATATCAGCATCAATCCAGATGAAATAGATTATGAAGACCTAATTGAGGAAGACGAAGTCATTATTACGTTGACACATGCGGGCTATATCAAGCGCGTTTCTACGGGTGAGTACGTCTCACAAAAAAGAGGCGGACGTGGTAAAACAGGTCTATCAACGAGAGAAGAAGATTTTGTTAAACACATTTTTACGACATCGACACATGATTATCTATTATTCTTTACGAATTTTGGAAAAGTGTATCGCATGAAAGCCTATATGATACCTGATGGCTCAAGAATTTCTAAAGGTTCAGCTATAGTCAACCTTCTACCATTGGAATCTGAAGAAAAAATTAACGCAGTAGTTCCAATCAAAAACTTCGATGACGGCTTCTTGACACTTTGTACAAAACATGGCGTCATCAAAAAAACCACACTTGATCAATTTGATACATCAAGAAAGACAGGTCTTATTGCGATCAATCTTAAGGAAAATGATGAACTTATTGCCGTAAAACGTACAAATGGATCAGATGAACTCATTGTCGTTACGAGAAAAGGCAAATCTATCAGATTCCATGAGGACGATGTTAGAGCGATGGGTAGAACAGCTACTGGCGTTAGAGCAATAAATTTGGCGGCTAGTGATGTGGTTATTGAGATGGAAGTTGTTAAAGAAGGGGCCAAATTGTTGATTGTGTCTGAAAATGGGTATGGTAAAAGAACCCCAATGAAAGAATACAGACAACAAACGCGTGGTGGTAAAGGTATAATCACATACAATCTCAACAGCAAGACCGGTAATATTATAGGTGCATTAGTTGTTGAAGATTCAGATGACCTCATGATTATTAATGACAGTGGTGTACTCATTCGTATTAGAGTAGGTGATGTATCTGTCACTGGTAGAATCACTTCTGGTGTTAGGGTTATGAAAGTTAACGAAGAAACGCGTTTAGTTTCAATTGCAAAAATAGCTGAGTCTGAAGCAGAAGATTCAGATATTGAGGTGACGATGATTGAAAAACCTAAACTTGAAACAACAATTGTAGACTTCATCGAAGATGAATTTGAAGAAGATTTGGAAGATGAAATCTTAGATGATGTTGATGATGACGTAGATGAAGAATAACAACGATGGAAATTGTATAATTACCTAAAAAGTCACAAAATCATAGTTTAACATTGCAGCAATGGCCTGTTAACGTTATTTTTATGTGATGAATTTCTTCAAATTGGAATTATGCAATTTCCAACTAAATATAAAATAGATTTTGTTGAATTTGGAAATTGATATTATAAGTACGCTTGATTCAATTTCCAAATTTTTATATCCATAGAGTCTTTTTAGTGTATAATATCTTCATGGTTATGTATTTCATCTCAGCTATTTTAGGAAATCATGAAACTTCCATATATAAACAAAGGGGGAAAATTTTAATGTCTTTAAGATTGAACACCAATTATAATGAGTTAGCAAAAAGTTGGGAAGTAGAACTAATAGGAGAGGTTGATATCAATTCGAAATCGATTCTCAAGGAAGAGCTCATTCAGCTCAATGACAAGAAACAATCTGATTTTGTTTTCAAGTGTGAAAATCTTGAATACATCGATAGCACTGGATTAGGCGTATTAATAAGCTTTTATAAAAACGTAAAAATTCATAACAACACAGTTCATTTCGAAAAACTTAAACCTAGTATTTTAAAGATATTTACATTAACTGGATTAGATCGTATATTTTCAATTCGTAATTGATGAAATTGTTTAATTATGGTGTGAACTATAATACAATTTCCATAATTAATAGAAAAGGTGGAATAGGAAATGAGGGAATCTATTAATATGTCTTTGCCAAGTAAACCTGAATACGTTAGTATTGCAAGGTTAGCGGCATCCTTTGTTGCAAATCAAATGGGGTTTGATATTGAAATAATTGAAGACATTAAATTAGCTGTGGGTGAGGCATGCAATAATGCTATATTGCATTCGGGTTCAGATGAAACTTACAAATTGGAGTTCATCAATAAAGCAGACAAACTGATTATAGAAGTTGTCGACTATGGTAAGGGATTCAGTTTAGATAATTACAAAAAACCAAGTGCGGAAGATTTACAAGAAAATGGTCTTGGACTTTTTATAATCAAATCACTAATGGACACTGTAGAAATTGAAACAAGTGAAGGTAGCGGCACAAAAATTATAATGAGTAAGATCGTTGAATAAATGTTCTTCTTAGGTTAGGGGCTGATGTTCATGAAAAAAAAGCAAACGATAATAAGGGATGAAAGTTCTAGTAACAATGAATTTTTGGCGCTAGGTACTAAAGAACTATTTTATCTATATAAAAATAATCGAGACCTTGCCATTCGAAATGAACTTATCAAGCGTCATATGTATATTACGGAAATTTTGGCAAAAAAATACATCAATAAAGGCATTGAGTATGAGGACATTTATCAAGTGGCCTCTTTAGGTTTGATTTATGCCATTGAAAGATATGATGTCGATCGCGGTTTTGAGTTTTCAAGTTTTGCCACACCAACAATCATTGGAGAAATAAAAAAATATTTTAGAGATAAAGGCTGGTCCGTTCGTGTACCTAGAAGGATCCAAGAACTTTCTAAAAAAATTAATCAGGCAAAATCTAAATTGCAGCAGGACCTTCAACGTATTCCAAAAGTCAATGATATCGCAACGTATTTAAATGTAACAGAAGAGGAAGTTATCGAAGCGATGGAAGCTTCACAAGTTTATACGCCAAAATCTTTAGATTTGACGTATGATGCGTCAGGTGATGATAAAGATATTCAACTTCAAGACATAATTGGACGTGACGATAAGTATTTTGATATTATCGAGAATCGCGACTTTATTAATATGTGCCTAAAGAAACTAAATGAAGTTGAGATTAAGATTGTTAATGACCGTTTCTTTGAAAACAAAACACAGATTCAAGTAGCAGATGAACTCAATGTCTCACAAATGACTGTGTCACGTATGGAGAAGAAAATAATTAAGAAATTTAGAAAAGAGCTTGTGAAGCTTAATGAAATATAATTTTGGTGAATGAATGTCTATTAAAAGCGGAATAAAAAATAAATACAGAATATTAATAACGACGATCATTTTAACCTTTGCTTTGTTCTCAAGCATTCTTTTTTTCGCGTTTTCATACAATCAAATCAGTGAAAAATATGAACACGAAGCCAATTCTGTTATTAATTTAACGAGCAATCTAATGGAAATGACTTTACAGCACACACAAAGAAGTTTGATCTCATTAAAAAACTACCTAGTGTTGCCACAAAATATTAATTCTGATATTTATTATAACGAAACACTATCGACATTTAAAAATGTATTTAGAAACTCAAGTACGCTGTTCATCGGAAAAAAAGATGGCACGTTTTATTTGTTTCCCAAAAGATTTGTTTCAGATGATTATGATCCACGCACAAGACCATGGTATAACAACTCATTGGATGAGAAAGGTACTGTAAATTGGACTGAGCCCTATATTGATCATGGGACAGGTGAGTTTACTATAACTGCATCCAAATATGTTGATGACGACATGGTAATAGGCGTGGATATTTTATTGTCTGAAATTACGAAACTAGTTAGTGAGTCAAAAATTGGATCGGAGGGTTATGTAACTATTGTCAATGATTCTGGTGTTATTTTGGCAACAAATAATAGCAATGATCTTGCAAAAAATTGGGATAAGTTAAAAACCAATAAATCTACAATTGCTACTCTCATTCAAAAACCGGTCAGTGATGATTCACAGTTTATCTATTATACTAAGCATTTGAATAATGCTGGTATGTTAATTATCGTTTCAATCAGTAAGAGTGAAATAATAAGTGCCATATTGATCATGTTTATTTTGATATTCTTAATTGCTGCAGTTGTTATCCTTTTTGCTGAAAGATTTTCAATTAAATATTCAGATAGTATTATTGATCCCATATTGAAGCTCGTTAAAGTTATGGAACATGTTGAAGAAGACCATTACTACGAAAAGTGTGATATTGAAGTAAACGATTCGGAAATCAAAGTATTGATTGATGGTTTTAATGCAATGATCGTGAGTATCAATGAAAAAAACTTCGAAATGCAGGCACTTTATGAAGAGCTTTATGCCTCTGAAGAGACCCTTCAAGAACAATATGATTTACTGTTTGAGAATAAAGAATATATTCTCAAAAGTGAACAAAGATATAAATCGATTTTTGAAGCATCTGAAGAAGGACTTTGGGATCTTGATATCAATGGTCAGTTTCATTATTTGACGCCCAATTGGTATACAATGTTCGATATTGATTTGGAGCACTCAACGCTTGATACGTGGACGAATCTTATTCATCCTGACGATCGAGCAAACTTCGAAAAAAGGATGAATCTTTTTGCTACTGGAAAAATTGATAATCATAGGATTATTTATCGGGTACTGGATAAACATGGTGATTATATATGGATAGAAGCGGTGGGTATCGCAAGATATGAAGATGATCAGTACATCAGTATGTCTGGTTCCCATCAAAATATTAGTTCCAGAAAAGAATATGAGTTCAAAATTCATGATATGGCCTATAAAGATACTTTGACAAAACTCTATAATCGAAGATACTTTGAGGAAAAATTCACTGAACATCTGAATAAGGACGGCTCTGGAACACTCTTGTTATTAGATATTGATAATTTCAAGTATATCAATGACATCTACGGTCACACAGTCGGTGATGAAATATTAAAACAATTTTCAAACAGATTGCTGACTGTGGTTACAGATTTAGAAAAAAATATTGTAGCAAGATTTAGTGGTAATGAATTTGTTATCTTAGCTGAGGACTTAGTTGAGAGAGATGAAATATCAATTTTCACAAATTTACTTTGTAAAATTATTGAAGCGCCATTCAATATATCAAATAAAATAATTAAAATAACGGCGAGTATCGGTATCACTATATATCCAAATGATGGTAGCAAGGTTGAACAACTTATTCAAAACGCCGATATTGCTATGTATCATGCCCGACGTATCACAAAAAAAAGTTATCATTACTTTAATACAGAAATCTTACAAAATGTGCTAAATGAAATGAAAATTGAAAATCATATGCGTTCAGGTATTGAAGAGGACGAATTTGAAGTATACTATCAACCAATTATGTCTATTAAAGATAAAAATGTTAAAGGCTTTGAAGCGTTAGTACGTTGGAATTCTAAATCGTTAGGGTTCATTTTGCCGGATAGTTTCATCCCAATTGCAGAAAAGACAGGCTTAATCATAGATATTGGATCAATTGTTCTAGAAAAAGCATGTGCATTTCTAGCAAAATTGAATCACCAGATGAATGCTGAGTTTACTATGTCCATCAATATTTCTGTGATTCAATTGATGGAAGAACATTTTGCAAATCAAGTGCTTGCTATCATCAGTAAGTATGATATATCCAAACATCTTATTAGATTAGAGATTACTGAAAGTATGATGCTAGAATCTAACGAAAATATTATCGCAAAATTATTTTATTTGAGAAACCATCAAGTTGGCATCTCACTAGATGATTTTGGTACGGGCTATTCATCATTTAAAAATTTAATTAGGTTGCCGTTAAATGGTATCAAAATTGATAAAGCGATCATGAAAGACTCAATTTCAAACGAACATGTGTTTACTCTTTTGGATTCTATTGTAGATTTTGCTCATAAAACCGATATTGATGTCGTCGCTGAGGGCATTGAAACTAACTTATATCTAGATAGATCAAAAAAATTAAATGTAGATTTTGTTCAGGGCTATCTTTTTAGTAAACCAGTTAGTGAATTACAGGTCATAGAACTTTTAAATGACTTGAAGAAATTGTGTGATGAAGAGGGTACATTTTGATAAAAATAAAAGCAGGTTATTCGAAAAAATCGAATACCTGCTTTTTTTAACTTAATACTTTTATAAACTATTACTTAGTAGGTTACAAATCCAACTGTTCTTTTGACGCGATCTAGTACTTCTGAAGAAATTTTATCAGCACGTTCACGGCCTTGTTTCAAAATATCATATATTTCACCACTGTTCATGACGCGATCAAATTCTGTTTGAACTTTCAATAGTTCGTCATTGACCACATCAACAAGATCTTTCTTAAGAGCGCCATATCCTAATCCAGCATACTTAGATTCTAATTCTGGAATCGAATAAGGTGTAAATTGCGAATAGATCGTCAATAGGTTGCTGACTCCTGGTTTGTTTTCAAGGTCGTATTTGATGAGGGCGTCACTATCTGTCGTTGCTCGCATAATAGATTTCTTCACAAGTGCAGGTGAATCGAGCAATGTGATTTTTGAATTTTCATTTGGATTGCTCTTACTCATCTTCTGAATCGGATCATCAAGTGACATGATGCGAGCGCCATCTTCAACCTTGGCAATCATAGGTTCCGGCACGACAAACGTATTGCCGAAGCGATTGTTAAAACGGGTAGCAATATCTCTAGTGAGTTCTAGGTGTTGCTTTTGATCGTTACCAACAGGCACATAGTTCGTATCATAAAGTAGAATATCAGCAGCCATCAAGACTGGATAAGTAAAAAGGCCCGTTGTTACAACATCTTTACCTTCCGATTTGTCTTTAAATTGTGTCATGCGACTTAATTCACCCATATAAGAGAAGCAATTTAGAATCCAAGCAAGTTCGGCATGTGCAGAAACTTGAGACTGAATAAATAAAGTTACCTTTTTTGGATCAAGTCCAATTGCAACGTATAAAGCAGCTAGTTCAATGATGCTCTTCTTTAATTTGATTGGATCCTGTGGTAATGTGATGGAATGCATATCGACGACGCAATAGAGACAGTCTTTATCATCTTGTTGCTTCACGAAGTTCTTCATAGTAATGTAGTTGCCCAAATGTATTTGGCCCGTAGGCTGTACGCCTGAAAATACGCGTTTCATAAGTCCTCCAATAATCGTAGATGCGGGTAATATTAAATACATTATATAATAGAAATGGTATCTATAAAATAGAAACCGTATTAGTTTATATGAATATTACAATTAGTTAATAACAAATAGCGATTTAAGGGTTGACGGTGGCATACGAGTTAGTGTAAGATAATCAAGTCGCCTAACGAGGGCAAGCAATTGCCGCCGAATGGCAGAAAACATTATGAAAAAAGAATGTTGACAAAGCAATAATGATTTGATATAATTTAAAAGCTGTCACACAGAGCGACGA
>JBGSJR010000019.1:0-226312 GCA_041741755.1 Acidaminobacteraceae bacterium
TCCTTAATCTCAATACTAAAGACAATCTTGGCAGATCATCATTAAAAACTAAATAAGTTGAGCAATTGGCTCAAAAATTCATGAGCACTTGTGGCTCAAAAATTTATGAGCGAGTGGCTCAAATATTCATTGACGAACGCAAAGTGCTTGAAAATGAAGATTGTGGGTTAACGGTAAACCAAAGTAAAAAGTTAATGGAAATATTAAAGATACTAAAATAAACTCTATAACAAATATAAGGTGTAAAAATCGACACCTTATATTTGTTATAGAGTACAAAAAATCAATATTTCATGAGTCAGTATACCAAGTAGGGAGGTAAAAAACATGTTGTCTCATATATATGCAAAAAATATAAAAATAGTTTTGTGGTTTTTTATGATATTGTCTTTAGTGTTATTTTCATCGTGTACAAAAGAGAAAACTGAGATATCTGAAAAAAATTCAGAGAATAGTAAAGAAACAATTCCATTTGACTATAATTACAAGAACGAATGGAAAATTAAAATCACAGAGGAACTTGTAAATAGTATATACCACCACAGAGGGTCTATAGCAATAAAGCATAATGGCTATATTTATTTTACAGATATTGATAGCGAAAGTACTATAAGTTCTTCAGGCAGTATTTTCAGAATGAATACAGAAGGTTCAGAGATAGAAAAGGTGTATGATAATCCAGGGAGATTTTTTAAATCTTATAAGGAGAATTTATACTTTATTGATGTTAGTGAAAATTCTCTATTGAAATCTTTTAATACAGACATAGGTGATATTGTCACATTTAATGATTATCATGTAAGTGACTACTTGTTTATTGATGATTCAATGTATTTCATTAATAAACTCGAAAACTTTAGTAGAGAACTCATTAAACTGCCATTGAATGAAATGATAAAGCCACTAACAATATATTCATCTGATGATCTAACTAATATTTGTTCAGATGGGAAAGATATATACTTTAGTATAATGGGCGGAGAGTTTACTTTGAATAAGATGATTATATACGATAGTCTTGTTGAAGAAGTTTTTAAGGGATACTTTTTGCCATATGGCGTCAGTGGAAACTATGTGATCATGGAAAATGCAGGACCGCATTTGCTAGATTTATCAGGAGGAACTATAGAATCAATAAACTCATTTACAAATGTATCTGAAATGATGCAGTTCAATTTTTATAAAGATTTTCTCGTGTTCAACAATGGTGATGGGCAAGTTTTTTTAGACAATGGTATTAGTTCTATATTGATTTCTGAAGATTTAAACGTAAGAACATTTACAATTGTTGATAATTGGCTAGTTATGGCAACAAAAAATCCAAATGTTACAGGGAGCAAACTTGTGACAATTATTAAAAATTTGGATACAAATGTGATTATAAATATTGAAGAAGATTTATAGCCTGTGAACTGAAATCTATGGTTGCGAAGGTGTTTGTTACTGATTATTAGTATTTAACAGGACAAACTTTTTTCTCGATGCTGACGAAATTTCAGCCGTTTTAAGTTGCCTTATCAGTTCATCGAGAGTGACAGTCTCGCAATAAATTCTTACATCTTATACATTGTTTTTATTGTTTTATGACCTTTCTTAAGTTGAAATTCTTTGTAGAATGGACAACTTCTATAGAGAATCTCAAGCATAGTGTTATATGGCATATCTTTTATTAAGTGAAGTGCGAAAGATCTGCTCGATGTAAGTAGTTAATTTAATTCTAACTGTGGTACGTGCTTTGATAAGTTTCTGTCTAGTACGACAGAGCACCTTGAGCTTCAATAATTCATTATCTTGGTACGTTACAAGTCTGAAGTGGTTCATCATTAATGTCTTAGCGATCAGTATTGCATCAACCTTATCTGTTTTCGTCTTGCGAATATTGTTTTTTCGCATTACAGAAGTCTGAATGGGATTGATAACACAGACGTTATAATCGTTTGTAAAGAGGTAGTGAACAAGATTGTTGCCATAATGAGCCGTTGATTCAAGACCAATGATGAGGCTGCTTTTCTCGAAAGGACCAAAGTTTGAGAGCAGCTTAGAAAAGCCATCAAAGTCATTACAAAATTCAAAGGGCTCCAGTAGGACTTCACCGTCTGAAGATAGGGCAGCGGCAAAGTGAGTTTTCTTGGCAATATCGACGCCAACGTAAATCATTTTGTGATCTCCTTTCCTCTTATTGACACTGTAATAATCCACCTAGTTTCACCATCATAGACTTGACTGATATGAGAACTCAAAAGGCACATCCAACTATAAATGATTCTGATAAAACAGTGGCAATACACTCCGTCTATTAGTCTAGCTACAGGGAAAAATTAAAAGTCCACAGATCTGAGTCTATAATATACACAATGAAAAAAGAAAGGAGAGTATGATTTTTCTTTATAGAATAATCATACAAGGTTAATATGTTTAAATGGTCATATTATAATATTGAAATTTCTAAAAATCCAGATGGGAGTTTGTTGTTGTACAATACACTCTCTTCATCATTAGGAGTTTTAAATAAAGAAATAGTTGAATCTATGTATAGTAAAAAGGTTATTGATGAAAATTTGTTGAATGTAGAAGAAATAGAGCATTTTAAGACAATAAAGCAAAATGGCTTTTTAGTAAATGAAGTTGAAAATGAAAAAGTAAATATTCAATATCTTCACAGGGCTAATAGATTCAACACAATGAATTTATCACTTGTAATAGCTCCAACATTAGATTGTAATATGAGATGCAAGTATTGTTATGAAGACAAAAAAAATGAAAAGATGTACATGTCAAGTGAAACTGAAGAAAATATCGTTAAATTTGCACAAAATTATATAAATAGAAATAGGCCAACTAATTTTCATGTTACATGGTATGGAGGAGAACCATTGCTAGCAATGGATACAATTATTAATTTATCAAAAAAATTTATTGATATATCAAATGAAAACAACCTCACATATAGTGCAGGATTAATAACTAATGGTATTTATTTAAATGATGAAAATCAACTAAGATTATTGGAAAATAGTCAGATAAATTTTGTTCAAGTTACAATTGACGGAACTGAAGAGGTTCATAACAAAAGACGGTACTTAAAAAATGGTACAGACAATTTTCATACAATTATTAACAATATTCGTAGCGCAATGAATCATTTTAGAGTTTCAATAAGAGTGAATATTGATAGTGAAAATAGCGATAATATCACTAGCTTAATTGACTATTTCGAACAAGATTGTTGTTTCAATGAAAATGTTGATTATTATTTTGCTCCTGTTGAAAAAACTACAGATGCATGCAAGATTGACGTCACTCGTTGTTTTAATCAAGAAGAATTCTCTAAAATTAATCATGATTTAAAGAAGAAAATGGTTAAAGAGTATAATCACTCTCCCAATTTAGTTTTTAGACCTCCATCATATTCTTCCAACTGTGGTGCTACTCATGTTGGAAATTATATAATTGATCCAAACGGTAATTTGTATAATTGTTGGAGTGTTGTTGGGGTACCAAAATTTATGGTTGGGAACGTAATTGAAGGAATCACAAATAATGCTTTATATGTAAAGTGGATAATGTATGAACATAATAATCGATGCAAAGAGTGCAATTTATTACCTTTATGTAATACAGGGTGTCCTCATCGAAATATATTTGGAAATAATAATGAGTGTGAGAGTCAAGTTTATAATTATGTTGAGGAATTAAAAGTAATCTATGATTATTTTACAAATTCAAAAATAGATTCTAATGAAAGGAGGTGAAAAAATGGATATTATTCTAGGAGGAATTGTTCCTATGTGGGAACCATGTGGACAATGTGATACGCAATGTTCATCTTACTTTCCACCAATTAATAGAAGTTGTACGGGTGTATTTACTAGGGGTTAAATAAAAGCGGTGAGAGGAGGGTAAATCTTCTCACCATTTGTTTTTTGGGGTGTTTATATGTTTAAGTTTAATTATGAATTAATTATAAGAAGTTGTTCTAAAATTATATTGCTGTTTCTATTTACAGCAATTGGAGTGGTTTTAACTGCATCTATCCCAAGATTAATGGGAAAGTTCATAGATTCTCTATATGGAGGAAATTTTAAAGAAAATGGAATTTTAATTTTCGGAATACTATTTACTGTGCTTTCAATTTTACTTGCAATTTCCAATTACAATGAAAATATGTGTAGGGTGAAATTAAGTAATATACTTATGGTTCAATATTATCATTGCGTAATTAAAACTATCGAATCTCTACCATTATCATTTATTAATGAAAGAGAGGCAAGTGAATTAAACAATCTAATTAGTAATGATTGTAATGATATTATAGCTTTTCTAATGAATTGTTTAACGAATTTAATGATTCGAATTGTCTTTTTAATTTATTTGGTAATTTATATATTAAATATAAGTTTGATATTAGGAATGTTTGTAGCTTGTATATCAATAATCAATATAATCTTCACAAAAAGTATGGGTAAGAAAGTTGTTCTCGAAAATAATACTTATAGAAATGCTCAGAGTAAGTACTTTGGTATAACAACAGAGAGAGTAAAAAATATAAAATTTACAAAAATTAATCTACTCTCAGATTGGTATGAAAAAAAAACATTGAAAGAATTCGAGAATTTTTTTGTATCTATACTAAACTATTCAAAATTATCTTACTTATTTTCTAATTTTTCATTTTACATTAATCAGTTTGCAACTTTGGTTTTACTTACTTTTAGTGGCTTTCTTATTAGTAGAAATCAAATGTCTATTGGTTCATTTATTATTATCAATTCTTATTTTTTGTTGATTAACTCTCAAATTGCATATTTTGTATCATTTACAAAACAAATGTATGACTTCACGGCATGCAGTTCTAGAATTAAGTCATTTATGAATCAAGAAAAAGACAAAGATGGAAAAGAGATTCTCAAAATGGTGGAATCCATCAAAGTCGAAGAAGTACATTTAATTTATGGAACTTCAGATTTTATTAATTTCGAATTTGTTACGAACAATATATATTGTATACAAGGAGAAAATGGAAAAGGAAAATCTACTTTGATTGATACTTTAATTGGTTTGTTACCTGTTGCAAAAGGTAAAATTCAGTTTAATAATATTGATATGACTGAATTAAATAAAGTTCATTTGCGAAGCAATTTGGTTAGTTTTATGGAACAACCACCAACGATTTTAGCTGATTATTATGAAGACAATTTATTTGAAAGAGCAGATTTACAATTGACTGAAACAATTCAAAGCAAAATTGATAATTCTAAATACTTAACTCAAATTTCCAATGATATTTGTTCGCTTAATTGTAGACACTTTTCTGGTGGAGAACGACTCAAACTCGGAATCGTTCGATCTTTTATTAAAGATGGTAATTTAATGATATTTGATGAACCGACTGCCAATCTTGATGACGATTCCGTAGAAATGTTTTTATCCGAATTGAATCTAATAAAGAAAAATAAAATAATAATATTAATATCACATGATCGACGCGTTAGTAAATATATTGATGCTGTTTTATCGATATGAAATATATGCTTTTACTATAAAATATTAAAATACTCTAGAATATAATTGGAGAAATAATATGGTAAAAAAAGAACGCATACTATTTGGTCTGCTAGGAATAGCGGCTATGATTATGATTTTACAAACTAAAATACCATTTAACGTAGAGAATGAAATTGTTTTATCTGAAGAAGAAATGAAAGCAGATATTATACAATTGAAAAATGATTTCACACGATTTCACCCAGATTCAAAAAAAGAAAATCAATACAATACTTTTTTTATAGAGCTCAACGACACTATTACAGAAGAAAAGTCGGTTTCAGAATTTAGTGTAATTCTCGCAAATAAAATGGCTGAGTTGAATGATGCACACACGTCTGTGGTACCTGAAAAAAGTGGTCCAACAATACCACTCATACTCAAATTTATTGATAATGAGTACTTTGCTTTGAATAGTGTTTCCGATATAAAACCTGGAGATAAAATCATCAGTATTGGTGGCATTAAAATTGAAGACATTTATAATTATTATTCATTACAATATTCTTCTGAAAACATTTTTTGGAAGCGAGAATGTTTTGAAGAAATTTTTATCGAAGTTAACAAAATAATTGAACTGGGTGGTCGAAAATCTTTTCTTGGAGGTTTGAAAATAATCTATCAGTCAAATGAAAAAAACCGTAGCATAACTTTGTATAAAAAGGACTTCATTGACAGACAATATAATGATCATGAAAGAAATGAAATATTATACGATAGACCAGATAATGTGAACTTTGTTTTATCAAAGTCCTCAAACTATAACTATAAAGTTAATAGCGACATTGGTTACATATTGTTTGAGATTCGTAGTTGCATGTATACATCTGAATATACACAAGTAACGGATGAAGTTTTTAGTTTGTTTAATGAAAATAAATTGTCAAACTTAGTCATTGACCTTAGAGGAAATGTAGGTGGTACAACTGAAGTAGTGGATTATTTAAGAACAAGGCTAGATGCATATAATCGATATCTATATAGGCAAAATGAAACACCTAATAATGAAGTAAACGTATTGGTACTAGTAGATCATAAAACTTTCTCAGCTGCTGTTGATTTTGCTTGCAATATGAAATCTTTTTATAATGGTGTAATAATTGGTCAACCCACAGGTGGCACAATTCCATGCAATGGAGATTCTGAATTTTTCGAACTTAACAATTCAGATATTTTTTATGCAATATCTAAGAAGTATTACAGTGAATATGACGGCGTAAAATCGTATTTGGATGCAATTTATCCTGATTATTTATCAAGTTATGACATTTTTGATTATATAAATGGGAATGATAAAGACATAATAATTGCTGAGGATCAAATTCGAAATAATTTAAGTGACAAAAAGTGATTCAGCCCATTTTCTGTGGCGAACCAGCTAAGTATATGGTTTATATGGCGAAAGCTTATTAGTGGGTAAGAGATAGAAAAATAAATAAAAAAGTGATCCAGTCAACTTTGAGGTTTTGAACAACCTTGATTGTTGATTGGGTCACTTTTTGTATGCTCAGATTGTATAACTCAAATCTAAATCATAATTTTCTCTAAGTACAGTATTCATTTGGATTTGAACATTTGAATCCATTAAAGATAGTGAAGTATATAAAAGTGATTTTCCATTTGGCTCATTCATTAAGTAAAGTGCGAGTCCTTTTCGAAAAATCAAATGGGATAATGCAATTCTTGTATAGTTGACTTTATCGTTATTTAGGCATTGGTCAACTGTTGACACCACAGCTTCATTATCACCCATTGAATGGTATGTATTAGCAAGATTCAAATAACAAGAGGCTAAATAATCGGAAAAGCGACTGTTGATCAATGGCATATTTTGAACTCTATGGATTGATGTCTGAAGTAATTCAATTGATTTGTTATAATCATTATTTTGTCTATACGTGATTGCAAGTAAAATGATTAAATTCATTTCAAGTGGAAACGGATAAGTAAGTTTAGTTTTGTTTAGAATATTCGGTGAAATTTCGAGTAAAATACTTTCTAAATTTGAAATTGTATCTTTTTGTCCATTGATAGGTTCATATTTAATATACTTTAAGGCATTTAAAAATGTTGTGTATGCAGTTTTCGTATTGCTAGAAACAACATCGAAATCCAGAAGTAAATCTTCAGCATATTGCTTTAATAGGTTTAAATCAGATTTATTGATTATATCGTTAATTTTGGAAATAAGTCCATCAGAAAAAATACTGTTGTCACTTCTTTTTCGAGCAATCAATTCAATTAAATCAAGTCTGTAAAAGTCAGATAGAAGTTCCAGTGTGGATATTTTGGGTTCAAATTGATCAAGTTCAGCTCTCCTTATGGTTTCTTCAGCTATTCCCGTCAATTCAGAAACTTGAGATAGTGAATAATTCAATGACTTTCTAACGTTTCTTAATGTATTTCCAATTCCCAGATGAGAGTTGGTTTTGTTAATAGATATGTCTTTTCCCAACATCAATTAAGTCCTCCTTATACTAATATGATTCTATAATAAGAAATGAACGATGTCTAACCTTTTTAATTGGAGGAGAAAATGAAGAAATCTTTAAAACTTGGTGGAATTGCAATAATAGTGAGTTTTGTACTTATTCTGAACTTTGGAGAACTAAATCAAACTTTTAAATCATCTAGTATTGAAATAAAGGTTGCTGGTGGTGATTTACCAATATATATAGGTATGTCAATACCTAAGGGTTAGTTGAATGTATAAGATAGTAGAAACGGTAGGTAGACCAAGCAGATTGAAAATACAAGTGCTTTGAGCATACCATCAAGTGGAAAATCTCAGTTTTTTACCAACATCAGAGTAATATGCGTTATGGAAAGATGCCAGTATGTTATCATCCATATTTGTAAACTGATAAAAAAGAGAAAAAAGTTGATCTGATTTTTTAGCTGTCAGTTCATAAAGCTCAAAGTCAAGATCAAACAGGGAAAACTGATTAGAAACAGAAATTAGCATTATTACCTTCTTTTTTTTTTGAGGTATGAGTTATCAACATGTTCGTACCCATTCATACCCCAAAATAGAGGGGAACATGCTTTTTCTATAAACAAAAGCAAGTTGTTTCAATGGTTGCAGAGTTCTGCAACAAGCTAATTAAATAAATTAAAAAGGAGGAAAAGCATGAAAAAAGTTGGTACATCTACAATTGCTTTCGGAACAATAAGTCAGTCACGTTTCGCGAAAGGCGATGGTTGGAAAAAAACACAATAAAACAAAGAGCCTTGAGTTATAGCTCAAGGCTCTTTTACGACTTTTTTCAGCAATAACTAATGAGTAATAATTATTTTTTAAGACCAGAATTTTTTGGCGGATTATTAATTTGTAGAGAGAGACTAGAAACATGGGAACTAGATATACAAAGTATGTTTTTTCTATGGTTTTACTATCACAGTGGTGATATAGATGAAAGTGTGAACGACACAAAAAAATTACTAGGAGAAAAAGTTGAAATTGATTCTGAGACCGTGAATTTTGCAATTAAAAGCACGTTTGAAATTCCAACAAAATGGAAATGTTCAGGTGATAAAACCGCATTTTCAAATGAAATGTTGAAAAATATAATGAGTATAACATATTTAAGTAGTCCGATTGAGATTAGCCTTTATATTACAAACACATGTCAACTGAGATGTGAATTTTGCTTTATGAACAAACAATTAGATGAGAGTAGTTTTATTGACTTGGAAAAAACTAAAAAAATCATTGATAAATTCGTTGACAATGGTATTCAAAGTATTTCAATTTTAGGTGGAGAACCATTATTACACCCTCAGTTCTTAGAAATTTGTAAATATATAGAGAAAAAAAGAGTTCATTACGTTGTGACCACAAATGGTATAAATATTGATGAAAAAACATTAGCACAATTAAGCGAATTAAAATATTTAGCTTTAGTTTTTTCGATTCAATCATTAGATAAAATGAACCAAGAGCTTACAGGTGTTAATTTTAATGTTATCATGGAAAAAATAAAACTAGCGAAGAAACATGATATAGTGGTGAGGCTCAATACAGTGTATTCATCTCAAAGCAAAGATCAAATTTTAAGCATTCTTAAATTCGCATTAGAAATGAATATTCCACGTTATTCTGTTGCAATTTATTCTGATATCGGAAACAAGAGTATTGTAAGCCCATCGAAAGATTCTTTGAAGTCATTGAACACATATATAAATGACTATTTGAGCCAAAATGGAAAAACACATGCTGTTAATTTTGCGATTGAAGGCTGTATGTTCTATTCTGCATACTATGAGGAAGAAACTATTACCTTGAGCGAATACGAAAAATTGATTTATGGTTGTGAAGCCGCTCAAGCAAAATTAGATATAACTGTCAACTTTTCTGCGGTATCATGCATGCTACTTTATGAAAAAGGCTTATATGTTGAAAATGCAGACGAAAAATCTTTTGAAGAAATTTGGAATCATCAAGCCTTTGAATCTTTAAGAAATTATAAAGTTTCAAACGAAATGTGCAATAACTGTAATTACAGTATATTTTGTAATGGTGGATGTTTTTCAAATAAAGAATATCACAATGGAACATTTGAAAACGTGATTGATAAGAAATGTCATAGATTAAAAATGAGGAGGTGACTTGTGTTATTATATTTGATAAAGAAAGATAAAATTAACGTTATCATAGGCTTTGTAACATTATGTTTATTTGCTTTAAATAAATCTATATTATCACTTGTTATTCTATACGACATATCAGTTGCTAACAAGACGGAATCAATGATGTTTACGCAGTTCATCTTAGTCAACGCTTCGTATTTATTTTATTATTTTACATCTAGCTATTTTTCTGAATTTTTTTTAGATAAATTCATGACAAATTCAAGAGATGTCTTAAACAAAGAAATTTATAAACAATTAATATCCAAAAATAATCATGCCAGTGCTTCGGATTATGGAATAATATTTACTAACGATATTCCTTTGATTTGTGAAACCTTTATACAAGGTGTAATTAATATACTTTATTTTGCTATTTCGTTTATTTCGGCAGCTTTTATTATAGGCAACATCAATCTCTACATGCTAGTTTATCTAGTTGTTATTTCAATATCTTCACTTGTTGTATTAAAACAAATCGTTCGCTCATTGTCAAAAAAACAAACCCAATTCAATGAATCTGTTTCATCTATACTAAAAAAAGTAAATGAAGCTATTCCAAATTTAAAACAAATTAAAATTTTCAATATGTCAAATAAATTTGAGATTGATTTTGGTTTAATTTCTAGAGAAAGCTCTGATAAACTATTTGCGATAACATTTAGTGAAGATTTAGTAGAAGTCATAAATCAAAGCACTTCCACATTAATTCAAGTGGGTATGTATGTTTTAAGTGTATTCTTAGTTTTAAATGGACAAATGGTTATAGGTTCAATTATTGCCATTGTAGCATCCGCAGAAGCAATCACTCTCCCCGTTTATTCATTTTCAAGAGTTATATCTAAATTCAAAAAGACAGAAGAAATTCGTCTAAAATTAATGAATATCATCAATAGTAATAATAACCCCAAAACAGAAAAAAGAGAGTTACAAACAATCAACTCAATAGAACTCTGTAATTATTCCTCGCTAATTGAGCAGAAACCAATTAATAAAAACATTAGTTATAAAACAACCTCTGGGAAAAAAATCGCAATAGTTGGGGATAACGGATCAGGTAAATCTACGCTAATAAACATTTTAACTTGCAGTGACTACAGTTATAGTGGTCAAATCCTAATTAACGACTGTGAATTAAAAAATATCGATGAGAGTAGCTTACTAACTAAAGTTTCTTATGTATCACAAAATGTAGTGTTGTTTGAAGACACAATAAAAAATAATATTATATTACAATCATCTTTTAATAAGACTAAATATAATGATATTCTTAGTATGTTGGCCCTCGAAAAATTAGATGATAATTTGTTAATTACTGAAAATCAAGCAAATCTAAGCGGGGGTGAAAAGCAGAAAATAATGATTGCAAGAGCCTTGTATAAAGACAGTGACTTATTGCTATTTGATGAACCGTTATCAGCCTTAGACCAAAGTAGTAGAGAAAAGTTAATCCAGTATCTTACAAACGTTGAAAAAAGAATGCTTCTAATTGTCATACACGGTGGAGACAAAAAGAACTTACAAGAATTTGATGGTATCTTAAAACTTGAAATAGCCTAACAAGTCTATAGTAAAACAGTAAAACAGTACCAAGTCCACCAACGGAAGTTTCCATGCTGAAAACTAGTTAAACCATGAGTTATATCGTACAAACTTCCTCTTTAATTGAAAGCGTCCTGAAAGAGTATAGAATTGAAGATACCGCCAAAATTGATTTGGCAAAAGCTGAAATGACTATTAAAAAAATAAAGCGCAATTAATGACATTAATGGCGACACAATTTAAAAGAGCAACTATCCGCACATATGGGGGATAATTGCTCTTTTAATTTTACATAACGCGCATCAAGATTTTCGTCTTGAGATCACTCTCTGATACTTCCGTCGTTGTTGATTTCAAGCCAATTGTAAAGCGAACGCATCGAATCCGCATCTGGCACTTCGAAGTGACCTTTATAGTGCAATTGATTATCTTTCCATTTAGGGGCACCCATCTCGTGATACGGTAGCACCTCCAGCTTTTCACGCGTTTTGCCTAGGGTCAACGCTTCCAGTTGAATCAAACTTTCCACGCCATCGTTGATTCCTTTCAGTATCACCTGCCGAATCCAGTACGGCTTTTGAATGTGATTTAGGTAGGCTAGTGTCTGAAGTGGGTTCTCTATCCCGTGTCGCGTCAGCTTTCGGTAACCTGTGTCGTCATTGGCCTTTATATCGAGGATGACTAAATCTACAGCTTTTAGTAGTTGATACCCTGCCTCACTTACGAGACATCCTGAGGAATCCAGCGCAACGTGAATGCCAGCAGCGTGTAGCCTATGGATTAACGGCAATAGTTTTTCCGCTTGTAGCAATGGTTCACCCCCTGAAAACGTTACGCCGCCAGTGTTTTTGTAATAGGGTTTATGCCTTATTATGCTTCGAAAAACGTCATCAATAGCCATCAATTTTCCATCACCTGAATACCATGAATCTGCATTGTGACAGTAGCCACACCGCATCGGACAGCCTTGAAGAAAGACAACTGTCCGAATCCCAGGACCATCTAAAGCGCCAAGTGTCTCGATTTTATAGATTTCCAGCATCGCTATAACCTCTCGTGATAGGTTCTGTTGATGACTTCAAGCTGCTGTGTCTGACTCAAGCGATGGAAATTGACCGCATATCCTGAAACGCGTATCGTTAGATTCGGATACTTTTCAGGGGCATGCATGGCATCTATGAGTTTTTCCCTACTGAGGACGTTGACGTTGAGATGGTGTGCCCCTTGACCAAAATAACCATCGAGAATGTTAACGGCATTTTGGATTTGCACCTGAGCAGTAGCGCCTAACGACTCAGGATTGATGGAAAACGTACAAGAGATTCCGTCTCTGCAAGAGTCAAACGGTAGCTTGGCCACCGAGTTTAACGACGCGAGGGCACCACCAGATTCACGATTGTGCATTGGATTCGCACCTGGCGCAAACGGCTCACCTTTGCGTCTACCATCAGGTGTGCTGCCCGTCTTTTTGCCGTAGACGACATTGGACGTTATCGTCAACACCGACAATGTATGCTCAGCATCGCGATAGGTTTTATGTTTCTTAAGCTTTGTGATGAAACGCTCTGTCAAATCGACTGCGATGTCATCGACGCGATCGTCGTCATTGCCATACTTGGGAAAATCGCCTTCGATTTCAAAATCGATGATGATGCCACCCGTGTCATAAACCGGTTTTACACGCGCATATTTAATTGCGGAAAGCGAGTCGGCAACGACGCTTAAGCCAGCGATGCCAAATGCCATATATCGGTGGACATCCGTATCGTGTAGCGCCATTTGCGTCTTCTCATAGGCGTATTTGTCGTGCATATAATGGATGATATTCATGGTATTTACATACTTTTCGCAAATCCAATCCAGCATGACATCAAATCTTTCCATCACTTTGTGATAGGGAAGCGCACCCGTGCTTTTGTCCACTTGCATGACTGGGCTTTCTGGTGCAATAAGCGTTCCAGTCATCTCGTCTCTGCCGCCGTTTATTGACAGCAATAAAGTCTTTGCAAGGTTACATCTTGCTCCGAAAAATTGCATTTCTTTGCCGACGCGCATCGCAGAAACGCAGCATGCGATGGCATAATCGTCGCCATAAAGCGGTCGCATCAGGTCGTCGTTTTCATATTGAATGGCATCGGTTTTTATGGACATTAATGCACAATATGCTTTAAATGGCTCTGGCAGATTTTGAGACCAAAGGACGGTCATGTTGGGCTCTGGGGCAGGTCCTAAGTTGTCAAGCGTGTGTAAAAAACGGAAAGCGGTTTTGGTCACTTGCGTCGTGCCATCGACCGACATGCCACCGATACTTTCGGTAATCCAAAGCGGATCACCCGCAAAAAGGCCATTATACTCAGGCGTTCTCAGTTGTCTCGCAAGTCTTAGTTTGATGACGAAATCATCGACGAGTTCCTGAGCCAACGCTTCATCCAAGATGCCTTCTTCTATATCTCTCGTTATATAAATGTCTAAGTAACTCCCTACGCGGCCAAGGGACATCGCCGCGCCATTTTGTTCTTTTATAGCCGCTAAATAGCCATAGTACAGCCATTGAATCGCCTCTCTCGCACTAGAGGCTGGTTTTGAGATGTCGTCGCCGTAAGCCATCGCCATCTCTTTAAGCTTATCTAAAAAATCCAATTGTTTGTCGACCTCTTCGATCAATTGAATCGTGTCGGCAAGCATCGGCCTATTCATCTTTAAGTGTTTGTCTTTTTTCTTATCTTCTATCAGTCGATCGATGCCATATAGAGAAATCCGTCGATAATCGCCGATAATGCGTCCTCTGCCATAGGCATCGGGTAGTCCTGTCAAGATGCCAGCAGCTCTAAGCTTCTTGATTTCGTCTGAGTACACTCTAAAGACGCCTTCGTTGTGCGTCGTTTTGAAAGCGAAGTGTTCCTCAACTTTGTCAGATAATTTATAACCATAAGCCTCACACGCTTGTCTAGCCATACGAATCCCACCAAAAGGATTAACGCCGCGTTTTAGAGGTGCATCTGTCTGTAGGCCGACTATCAGCTCATTTTCCCTATCGATGTAACCCGGAGCGTAGGATAAAAGCGAAGATACCCGCTTGGTATCAATATCGAGCACCCCGCCGTTTGCATCTTCTTTGGCTTTGAGTGCTGAGACGTGCGCCAATATTTTCTCTGTGCGTGCTGTAGCGTTGCTTAAAAATGAAGCATCTCCTAGATATGGCGTCATATTTGCTTTGATAAAATCGCTCAAGTCGATCGACTCACGCCACTTTTCACCTTTATACGTACGCCACGCATGCGCATTTGATTCTAAATTTATGTTCGTTTGCATCATTCATCCTCCCAGTCATCTCTGTCAGTGATGCCTGGTGTGACCCCTTTATCTTTCAAATACCTTCAAAAAATAAAAAGCCGACACACCTAGGCAAAGTTAATGCCCAGGCGGTCGGCTAAAAGTCATATGTCTCAATCCCTCGTGGTAAGCTCCACTTTTCCGCCAGTTTTGAGTCGACTTGTTATACAATTGATAAATCTTTGAATTGATTATAAAATGATTTTTACTATTTGTAAAGATTTCATTCGTGTTGTAAAGATTTCATTCGTTTTTTTGTATATGAAATGAGATCCATTCAGATGCCTTCGAATAAGGTTTAAACCCAATACTATAATAAAATTGCTGTGACGAACCAACAAGCACCGTCTTAGCACCCAGTGCGCCAACCCGTCTAATACCTTCGAGAACTGCCGCCTTACCCAAACCCATTTTCCTATACTCTGGATCCGTTGCTACGGGTTCAACAACTGCAAATCCAGCCGTAGCGTCATACCACATGCCACAATAGGATACAAAATTACCATCCGGTGCAACCACGGCTACTTTGATGTTCAAGTCAACATTGGGCCGATTCATTTCTGCATTTGCGGCCACTTCTGCTTCTTCAGAAAATATAAATTCTCCTCCGCCATTGATTTCGTGGTTGAATCCTTTCCACAGAACCCTTTTGTATTGATAGAGATTATAAGTTTCTTCCATAGATGTGATGCAAAATCCCTCAGGTAATTGATACTCAGTTGATGTATTTTCAATATGAAAAATTGAATCGATTTCACTTTGCTCAGTTGCAACAAATCCAAGTCTAGCTGCCGTATCTTGAAAGTGTTGATCTGTATCAGAGATCACAACTGCAAAGAGGTCAGTGCCTATTAGGTTTTCGTTTGCATATGACAACATCTCATTTTTCAAATCTGCATATTCTGGTAATGCCAGACAATAAGCATTTCCCAATTTTGTGTCATAGGTTGCAATGCCAATAATTTGATTGCCAATTTCCCATAGACCTATTTTCTCTAAAGCACTTTTGTCCAGTGCCCCATGGGTAATCATCCAGTCCCATCTAGCGAATGTAAACTCTGCATACCCTAAATTCAAGAAAAAAGTTCTCACTTTATGATAATCGTCTGTTATTCCGGCATCTTTCGAATAGTGTCTAAATTGTATTGGCATAATTACATACCTCCTTTATTACCATTATAAAAGCGCTTCGAAAAAATGAAAATTCCGATTTTATTTATAACCGTTCTATACCAAAACAGACCTTTGATTTCCTAACGATCTTTTTTTGCAAAACTATATCTTGACGTGATGTATCAAGGCGCGATATAATAAATTAAAGTATATCGCACCTTGATATACTATGGGTAAGGAGGCACAAATGGAAAAAATGACATCAATCAGCAAATATCTACCTATGACAGAGTCGGCATACTGTATTTTACTGAGTTTGAGAGTGGCAAGACATGGTTATGGAATCATGCAGTATGTGGAAGAGACAACAAAGGGTCGCATTAAAATCGGCCCTGGTACTATGTATGGCACACTTTCAAAACTGGAAAACGAGCAGTTGATTATTCAAGATAGAGAAGAAGACAGAAAAAAAATCTATAAATTAAGTGATAAAGGTCGAGCTGTATTGGAACTTGAAATTGAAAGATTACAGGAACTCGTTGATATGGGACGACGAGAAATAGGAGGTACGTTATGAACAATATAACGACAAGAGTGTTTTGGTGGTGGGGCTGGAGTCCAACGAATATGGAAAAAATGCTTGAAAACATGGAATCAAATGGCTGGAATTTATATCAAATGGATTGGATGGGTGTGCGGTTTAGATTTCAAAAGGGTGATGCGCAAAAAGTGAGCTACTGTGTAGACTACCAACAGTTCCCTGATGATGAGTATTTTAGCATTTATAAGGATGCTGGTTGGTGCATAAAGTGGACGGGAGGCAATGGTTGGTATTTGTGGATGAAGCCTTATGAAGGCGAAAGACCAGAGATTTTTACGGACACGCAATCGCTTATTGAAAGAAACAATAGATT
The DNA here is from genome assembly GCA_041741755.1 of Acidaminobacteraceae bacterium. GTDB lineage: Bacteria > Bacillota > Clostridia > Peptostreptococcales > Acidaminobacteraceae > Fusibacter_C. The sequence goes on from JBGSJR010000019.1 coordinate 17,076, forward strand.
AATAAAATTACTACTTCCGATATTTGCGGTGCTTTTGGTTATATTCGCCATATTGTTAGCTGTGAATAACGATGTCCTTAAACCACTAATTTATATATATGTAGCCCTTATTTCACTCTATACCTATTTTTTCTACCAAGTGTATGCGCATAACCAGAAGCTTAAAGAGAATATCAGGGAATGAAATGAAAGCCTATCGAATTTGATAGGCTTTTTACATAGTGATATAATAAGTGTATGATTGATTTTATGTAATTCGAGGTGATCTGATGACTTTTATAGATAAGTTTATCTTTCCAAACGATGAAAGGGAGTTTGATTTCTTTTTATCCATCAAAAGGCGATGTTATGACAATTTTTATCCCTTTCAGGTATTGCCCCGAAAGGGACTGAATAGACTTGATTTTGAACCGATCACCATACTCTATGGCGGCAATGGGTCCGGTAAAACTACTGTGCTCAATATCATCGCTGAGAAACTGAAGATGAACCGGGAATCCATGTACAATCGATCGAGCTTTTTTGGTGATTATATTGCACTATGTGATGCGAGCCCGGTGGGACCATTGCCTGCGGATAGTAAAATCATCACCAGTGATGATGTGTTCAATTATATGTTGAACCTTAGGGCGCTCAATGAAGGGATTGATTTGAAGCGCGAAGACTTATTTGTAGATTATTTGGAGGCAAAGTATAGTACGTTTAAGTTACAGTCTTTAGAGGATTATCACCAGCTGAAGAAAGTCAATCAATCGCGGAGTAAAACGCAATCCAAGTACGTCAGAGCAAATCTGATGGGCAACGTTAAGGGGAATTCTAATGGTGAGAGTGCCTTTGCCTATTTCACGGAAAGTATCAAAAACAGTGGGCTTTATCTTTTAGATGAGCCGGAAAACAGTCTATCTGCACAGAAGCAGATAGAGCTTGTGGCTTACCTCGAAGAATGCGTGCAATATGAGCAGTGTCAGTTCGTCATCTCAACGCATTCGCCATTTTTGCTCGCCATGAGAGGGGCTAAGATCTATGATTTAGATGAGACGCCAGTCGATGTCAAAAAGTGGACAGAGCTGGAGAGTGTGCGTACTTATCAACAGTTCTTTGCGAAGTTTAAGGATTCGTTTTGATTTTTATTCGACGATAATTTCACTATCTTCAGTCTCGTCATTTTCATCACCCTCGACGTATTCCAAGATATCGCCTGGTTGGCACTTGAGGACTTTGCAGATTTCATTAAGCGTCGAAAAGCGGATTGCTTTGATTTTGCCTGTTTTCATATTGGATAAATTGACATTGGATATGCCTACAGCGTTGCTTAGGCTGAGGAGAGACATCTTACGATCCGCCATCACGCGGTCGAGTCTTAAAATGATTGCCATGTTTGTCTCCTTTATAGGGTCTCGTCGATTTCTGATTGAAGCCGTTGTCCATATTCTAACACTTCAGATACAATCAACAAAATGATTCCGATCAATATCAGGTAGAAATTGATTGGATTGGTAAAGCCAGTAAAGCCTATGACAAATACTTGAAGTAGGATACTATAGACAATCGCGAATAATGCGCCAAATAAAATGGCTATTATTCCGATTTTTTTTATTTTTTGAAATATGGATGCAACAAAAGGCGTTCTACCGATAGTAAGTTCTTTAAAAATACCGTATGACCACCAGAATATCAAAATGATTGGCAATTGCATCAATGCGCTAATGAAATAGAGGCCCGAAAAAGTGCTAGGTAAGGATTTTGGAAAATCAGTTTTGGGATTAATGATTTCGTTGCCTAACCGTAAGCGGATAAATCGCAAGTCCGAATTAACAAATTTTGTGTAATTGCCTTCGATGGTCACAATATGGTTGTCATCCATCGCTTGTGGACTCAATTCGTAGACAGCGACTCCCAAAATCATAATTAAGCGGGCTACAAGTACAATTAATATTAGCGCACAAATAATTTTCATGAAATTTGCCTTGCCGATGAATTTCTTATAATAATCCATACTAGGTCTCCTTGTCGCACGTCGAGTGTGCTTGATAGGATTATGATAGCATGGAGATTAATGAATTACAACAACAAATTAACGATAAATGATAATTTATTTTCATTAATCGTTAAATTATACAAAAAAGTGATCAAGCTCAGTCCTGGGATTTGCCCAAGACTGTCAACTTTGATCACTTTTTTTAATATGTCACACTAATAATATACTTAGCTGTTAAGCCTCCAATTTCTTATCTGATCGACTGAGCCACCATTCAAGTATCACGCCATAAAATAGCCCAGCTACAAAACTGATTGGATCCTGAAATCCAGTTGAGCTATAGAAGGCAAAGGAAACCAAAATTCCAAGCATGGCGCCACGAAGTAAAGCTTTGCTTCTAACAGTCGCAGCCCATGGTGCGCCGACAGCCAGACCGAGGATAATGCGGTTATACCATAGAGAAAATACAAAATCTGGTTCAGCGGTAAAATTTGAACGGATATATGCGCCAACTACGCAAACAATACCAAGTAAAGCGCCTCCGATGAGCGCTGTTTTCATTCTTTTTGTCATTTTTTTCTCCTTTTATCGTTTCTTCAAGCTGCACAAAGCTTCTTTTAGATTCTTACAGAGTTAAGTCAGCCAACACTTTGATTATACCAACTTAAATGAAGTTGACACATATATCGCAGATCGCACTCGTATAAAAAAATGGAAATTGCATAATTTCCTAAAATGATAGGCTGTGATGGGATTTTGGGTATAGATGGAGGCATGGAGGTAATTTTATGCAAATGGTGAAAATTGATAAACTTGATTTTAATCTTTCTAAAGTGGCATTCGGTGGTATTGTTGTCGCTGATGAAAGTCAAAAGGATGCAAATAATTATGTGGCGGAGGCTATAGATGCTGGCGTCAACTATTTTGATGTTGCCCCTACCTATTCAAACGCGGAAGAGCGTTTAGGACCTGCGCTGATTGGTAAGCGAAAAGACATTTTTCTAGCTTGCAAGACAGAAGACCGGACTCGAAAGGGTTCACAAGCTCTATTGGAAAAATCTTTGAAGAACCTTCAAACGGACTATTTTGATTTGTATCAGCTGCATGCGGTTTACAATTTAGCGGACGTAGAGAAGATATTCGGACCAGATGGCGCCTTTGAGACGTATGTCAAAGCAAAGGAACAAGGGATTATCAAGTATATCGGATTTTCAGCGCATTCCACAGAAGCGGCACTGGCGCTTATGGAGCGCTATGATTTTGATACCATCATGTTTCCTTTTAACTTTGTGTCATTATTAAAAAATGATTATGGCAGTTTTGTGCTGAAAAAGGCGCTTGAAAAGAAAATGGGCATCATCGGTCTCAAATCCATGGTGTTAAGTGAACGCCAGGAAAGTGATGCCGTTGATTACCCAAAAGCGTGGTACCATCCAATTGAAAGCTTTGATCTTGCAAGTAAAGCGGTGAAGTATACATTTTCTAGAGGGGTAGATGTCATCGTGCCACCTGGCGATATTTCACATTTCAGATGGGCTGTAGACATCATGAAACAACAGGATCTCACACTGAGCGATGAGGAACTGAGTGCATTAAAGGTGTTAGCCAAGGCAACAGTGCCTCTTTTTCCTCTTAAAGCGAGATAAATTTCGAAGAAACTATCCCACGATGATACCGCCTCGAACTCAGTCCATAAAACGACTTCATTGATGTGCGGATTTTAAAAAAAGCAGGGGAGTGGTGTAGACCCCTGCTCACTTTTGTTGTGTTCTAATTCTCCCTTACGTCTCCAATAAAGGCAATGGCGATCATGTTTGGACCGACGTGCGATGCAATCGTCATGGAAAGCTCACTGACGATAATCTCTATGTCAGGTGCCATTTGACGAATCAATGCCGTGAGCTGCTCAGCATCCTCTGGACAGTTTCCATGTCCGACGATGACGGTTGACGCGTTGACATTGCAATAATGCGCTTCAAACTTTGAAGCAAGGTGTGCGATGGATTTTTTGCGGCCTCTGACGTTGCCATAAGGTTTGAGTTTGCCGTTGTGATCGACCCCAAGAGTCGGTTTGACGTTTAATACATTGCCAACCATAGCCGATGTGGATGAGATGCGACCGCCATTTCTAAGATAATTGAGGTCGTCGACGCCAAACCAGTGGTGCGTTTTGAGTTTGATGGCTTCTGCCCATGTGGCAATTTGTTTGATAGACTGACCAGAGCGTGCAAGTTTAAGGGCTTCCACGATGATGGTACCTTGGCCAATCGATGCGGAAAGCGTGTCTACGATCAGTATTTGTGCATCTGGTAGGTCATCGAGTACCATTTGTTTCGCTATGGATGCTGAGTTCATCGTCCCACTCAGGCCTGAAGTTAATCCGAGATAGATAACTGATTTGCCCTCTGAAAGTGCCTCTCTAAATGTCTCTTCGAATCGATAGGCGTTGACTTGAGACGTAATGGGCATAATACCCTGTCTGAGCATGCTGTAAAACTCAGATCGATCGAAAGTCTTGCCAAGGTCATCGATGATTTCTTTACCACCAAGTTGAATAGGCATGCCTAAGACGGTGAGTAGATCGACATTGTCCTCGACAAAGCTCAGCGGCAGATCGCAGCAAGAGTCTGTGATAATTTTTATAGTCATTTGTTGCCTCCATAATCGTTCTACTTAGTTTGATTAATGCGTTGTCTGTGCAATAAGATGGTTTTTACGTAAGATGAAAAGGCGATGAGCTTAAAGCCGACCGCGAGTATCAACAAAACCTGCAGCCAGTCCGTATTTGGTGTGATGAGCAAGAGAACAACGGCTAAACTGAAGACCAATGTCGCCAGTTTACCAAAGACGTTGGCCGGAATGATGACCTTTTCTTTACGCGTATAGAGGAAGATCCCCGTCACTATGAGGATACATTCTTTGACCAACATGATGATCAAGACCCAGAGTGGGATAAAATGGTCCAAATAGAGTGAGAACAGCGCTGTCAGAAGCATCAGTTTGTCCGCTAATGGGTCAAATGCGGTTCCGAACGGCGTGATGAAATCATACTTTCTTGCAATATAACCATCGAGAAAATCTGTGAACCCAGCAATAATAAAAATAATAAGTGCGAAATAATGGGCGTTTTCCAAATTTGAAAAATATATGATAGGAAAAATGGGCACAAGAATCAATCGGATGGCAGTCAATAAGTTTGGTATGTTCTTCAACCGCATACACTCCTCTCGTATAGTGGCTAAAAATAGACGTATACATAGTAATTATAAACTATTTCACTATAAAAGTGTAAAAAAATTGGATAGGTGTTTTGTTAGCCACTTTAATGGTATAAAATAGGAGAAGACCAAATCTTGGTCAAATTGCAGTTTGATAGAAATTCACAACAGGAGGCTTTATGAGAAAAATAATTCTATTGATGCTAATTGCAGTCTTTGTACTTACGGGTTGCCAAAACTCTGAAGAGGATAAAGCGTTGCGCGTCGGCATGGAACTCAAATACCCACCATTTGAAACAAAAGATGAAACGGGTAAACCAGCGGGTGCATCTGTGATGCTCGCAGAAGCACTCGGCGTTTATCTAGGTAGAGAAATAGAGATCGTCGAAACGGATTACACAAGTTTGGTTCCTGCACTTAAAGAGGGCATGATAGATGTGATCATCTCTTCTATGACGATCACACCAGCGAGAGAAGAAGTAGTCGATTTTTCAGACCCTTATACGAACAGCCAGCTCATGATGCTCGTTTATAAGGATTCTAAAGTTCAATCACCCGCGGATCTCAACGACCCAGACGTTATCATCGCATCAAAGACGGGAACTATCGGTGCACTTTGGGCAGCAGAAAATGCACCACTCGCTCAGATTCGAAACATCGATGAAGAGGCAAGTGCCGTTTTAGAGGTTGCGCAAGGTAAAGCGGATGTGTTTATTTACGATCCAATATCCATCATCAGACACAACGAAAACTATCCAGATACGACACGTGCTGTACTCGAGCCGCTTCCCAACACAAAAGGTTGGGGTATCGCCCTTAGAAAAGGGGAAGATGTGCTGAAAGGTCAGTTAAATGAATTTATCGAAAAAGCAAAAACAGATGGTACTTATGATGACATTCGTGAAACATACCTACTTGATAAAATGAAAGAATTTGAAGATTTAGGATTAGAGTTCTTCTTTTAGTGATGGGTGCTATAAGCGTTTACTTGATGATATGATAAGGTTATAATCATAGACAGACATATTACACAGACATTCTGCAAAGACATCTTACAAGGTTAAGGGGACAAAATGAAGAAAACACTCAGCTTTTTAGCGGCACTTGGTTTATATGGCCTATTGTTCTATTTTGTCTACACCAATGCGCTAGAAAAAACAATCGACTTTTCAGTTTACAAACAATATTATAGAGTAATCCTAAATGGATGGCTTACCACGCTTTCTATAAGCGCCGTGTCTTTGATACTGGCGCTTTTCGTCGGGCTCATGCTCTATCTCATGCACGAATCTCACATAAAAGTGCTTCACTATCTAGCAGAAATTCACAAGACGATCATCTTTGGTACACCCTTGGTGGTAATCGCAATTATCGCTTATTATTATATTGGCAATGCATTTAATGTGGACTCAAAATTTTGGGTAGGGTCTCTTACTTTGTCCCTTTACATCGGTGCCTATATCGCAGATATTTATAAGGGGGCCATAGAATCAATTCATATCAATCAGTGGCAGACTGCTAAGATGTTTGGATTTTCTAGGTATCAAACGTACAGGTACATCGTTTTTCCACAAGTGGTCACGACCATTTTACCACCACTTGCAGGTCAATTTGCTATGACGATTAAGAGCAGTGCCTTACTTGCCTACATGTCAACGGATGAATTTTTAAATGCGATTCAGACCGTTCAGTCCATTAGTTTTCGCTATCCAGAAGGCTTCTTTATCGTAACAGTGGGGTATTTGATCTTGACGATTCCATTGATCTTATTGGTCCGTTATCTTGAAAAAAAATTCGACTACAAGGTGAATCATGAATTTGAAGCTTAACAAACTCAAAAAAACTTATTCTGGGAAGATGGTTCTCGATAGTATTGATCTTGACCTTCCAGATGTCAAAGTATTAGCACTTATTGGCGCTTCAGGCAGTGGTAAGTCAACGTTGCTGAGACAAATGGCCGGTCTAGAAGTGTTTGATTCAGGAGAAATCTCAGTCAATGGGCACGTCGTGAACGCGTCTACTGATGAATCTTATCGAAAGCGCATCGGGTTCGTCTTTCAAGATCACAACTTATTTCCTCATCTGTCTGTACTAGAGAATATATTGCTTGTTCTTGAAAAAGTACATGGTAGAAAGAGGGCAGAAGTCATGCCAGAAGTCACAGCGCTTTTAGAGCAATTTGGGCTTTTGGAACACGCTGAGAAGAAACCTCATCAAATTAGCGGCGGGCAGGGCCAAAGGGTATCCATCGTTAGAGCGCTTTCAATCAAGCCAGATTTGATTCTGCTTGACGAACCGACGTCATCGCTTGACCCAATTTTGACTCATGAAGTACTCAATGCCATCAAACTTCTCGTAGAGGATCGTATCGATTTTGTCATAGTGACACATGAAATCGGCTTTGCAAGAGAAGTGGCGGATTATATCGTCTTCATGGATGAAGGCAGAATTGTAGAACATGGCACCCCTAGCATACTTGAACATCCAGATAGTGATAAGCTAAAGCGCTTTCTAGAAAAGGTTTTATCATTTTAATGGGTTTAAATACTAGGCACATAGAGTACCTCCCCGTAAATGTAAATGAATTGTGAATTTACGGGGACGGTACTTGAATACTTTTTTGACGTCTGCTATACTTAACTGGAAAGATAGGTGAAGTTATGGCTAGAAAAGCAAGAGGTGCAACACCAGAAGGTGTCTATCATATTCAACAAAGTAGCACAGATCGGAGAAATTTGTTCGAATCTGATGCAGATAGGATGAAATTTTTAGAGCTTCTAAAAGAAGCCAAACAAAAATATGGCATCAAACTGTATGCATACTGCCTTGAGGAGCCAAATGCTTATCACATCATCATCCATGCAAATGGCAGTGATCTTTCAAAGTTGATGAAATCACTTAATATTGCATATGCAATATATGTGGGATTTGATGGGCCACTTTTCAAAGATAGATATAAAAGCAAGCTGATTGATTCGGTTTGCACGTTTGAATCCATTAAATCAGAAGTCATCTATTCTAAAAATAAGGGTACAATAACAAATGATACCGGTTCAACGCGTTCTTGTTTCAATAGCGACCCAATGAATTGCGACGATGAAAACCCATTTGAAGCGATTTGCATGCCATGCCTTAAAACTAAGGATGAGGCCTATGCCAAGCTAGAAAAAAGGGCACAAAGTCAGAATGTCACTATTGATGCGTTACTTAAAAATAAGCGTACGCGCAACGATTTAATTTTAGAGTATCGAAAAGCGTCTTTGCTTACTCTAAAGGAACTTGGCGATTTGTTTGGTGGTTTATCGGAATCTACAGTGAGTAAAATACTTAAGGCAAGCTTATAGAATGCTATAAGCTGACGAATAACAGTGAAGAGAGGCTAAGATATGGATAAGAGTTTTAATCTAGAATTAAATCCGCAATATACAAGCAAAAAAACAGTGGATTTCGACAAGACATTGAAATACGATTTAATCATCGTTGGTGCAGGGCCAGCTGGCCTTAATGCAGCACTTTATGCAAAAAGAAAAGGTATGAATGTCGGCATCGTCGGTAGAAAAGTAGGCGGTCAAGTGATAGACACGACATCTGTTGAAAATTATCTTGGATTCGAATTTAAAACGGGATCAGATTTAATTCTAGAATTCAATAAACACGTTGCAACACTCAATGTCCCTATTTTAAGAGACGCAGATGTTATTTCAGTGACAAAAAATGAAGAGGGTTTTTACTTAAAACTAAGCACAGGAGAAACGCTTAAGACGATGACGGTCATACTTGCGACAGGTAGTAAGCCAAGACATCTTGGTGTCAAAGGGGAAGATGACTTCTTAGGAAAAGGTGTTGCGTATTGCGCTATATGTGATGGTCCGTTATTCGAAGGTCTCGATGTCGTCGTGGCTGGTGGAGGTAACTCTGCTATTGAAGCGGCCATTGATCTTGCAAAAATTGTGAACTCAGTCACTGTTGTACACAGAAGTACGCTTAGAGCCGATCAAATCGTAATAGATAAGCTTCACACCTTCAAAAATGTTACTGTGTTGCTTGAAACAGATATTCTTGAAGTTAAAGGACAAGGTTTGATGAGCGGTATTGAAATTAAAGACAAGAAAACTGGCTCAACGAGATTCTTGGAAGCAAATGGCTTATTTGTAGAGATCGGTTACCTTCCAAATAGCGAGTTTATTAAAGACATCGTGACGCTAAATAACCGTGGTGAAATCGTCGTCAATGCGCTCAATGAGACATCCGTTCCAGGCATTTTTGCAGCGGGTGATGTAACGGATGTTCCGTATAAGCAGATTATCATATCTGCAGGTGAGGGTGCGAAAGCGGCACTTACATCAAATGATTATCTCAACCGACTAAAATAAAAAAATTAAAAAGAATATTCTATAAGAATACTCGATAAGGAGGACAAAATGAGTTTTTTTAATGAACAAATAGAAGAGCAGCTAAAAGAAGTATTTAATGGCATGACACGCGATGTGACATTGGCTGTATTTACTAAACAAGAGGACTGTGAATCCTGTGAGGATACGTTAGCATTCATGAAGGAAATTGAATCGCTGAGTGACAAAATTCACCTTGAAGCACTTGATTTTGAAGCAGATAAAACAAGAGCAGAAGCTTATAATGTTCAAATGGTACCCAGTATCGTCTTACTCAACGATCAAAAAGAGTACTTGGGTATCAAATTCAATGGTATTCCTGCAGGTCATGAAATCAATTCTTTTATCCCTGCAATTCTTGAAGTTTCAGGAACGGGCGACGTTTTACCAGAGCCCTTCATGGAACAGTTAAAAGCACTTGAAAAGCCTGTCAATATCAAAGTGTTTGTTACACTGAGTTGTCCACACTGTGCTGGAGCGGTTCAGAAAGCGCATAAGTTGGCACTTGAAAGTCCATTAATCAATGCTGAAATGGTTGAAGCACAAACATTTTTCGATCTTTCAGAGAAATTCAACGTTTCTAGTGTACCTAAAATCGTAATTAACGATCAATATGAATTTGTTGGCAATCAACCACTTGAAGTATTTTTAGAGGAAATCGCAAAAACGCAGATATAAAATAAAAAAAGCTTTGTTGCAAATGAACTAACGTTCATTTGCAACAAAGCTTTTTAGCTATTAGATTAATTTTTGTGCCACCATAGAGTCTTTTCTTTTCATGTCGATGATTAAACCCTCATAAATAAGTGATTTGTTTTCTATTTCAAAGAGGTCGATAGTCTGCACGAGTTCTGGATGTTTATCAATATCTAGAAGGTTGTGCCTTTTTAATATGGTGTAAACAAATTGAGAGCAAAAATAGTGATATTTTCTGTTAAGTGGTCTGTTAAATAAGATGCCAAATAAACCCAAAAAATTATATCTGTATTTTGCACGATTTATGTAGAAAAATTCAATATCCTTTTTAAGTCCCAGATATTGTTCTTCCGATACAGGAATTTTAAAGATTTTACATTCACTAGATTTATTTTTTTTGTAAACGCCGTCATACAAATTTTCTTTTACAAACCCACCTGAAAATGGATTGTTTACATGTTTGCGACCAAAAGAATAGATTTCAGTAAAGGTGTCTTCAAAACCAATTGAAGTGTGCACATACTTCGTTTTAGAAAAGTGTTTAAGCGTTCTTGCTAGCCACGTGCCGGTCTTTGAGAACACGAGATATATATAATAAGGTTGATTTTCCATAGAGTGCTCCGTGATATTTATTATTATGAATAACTTTATTATAATATAAAATGAGTTTGATAGGTGAGTTTTTTTTGAAATGAGTATTTTTAGCGATATAACTGTCTTTAAATGATCAATTTGGGTATATACTACAAATGAAACATACCGAAGGAACAGGAGGTTGTCATGGCCATAAATGAATGTCAAATGATTCTCGACACCTTATTTGAAGGTGTTATCATGGTCGACATAGATAGAAAAATCACTTTTTGGAATCTTGGAGCGAAGCGGATAACGGGTTTTTCCTCTGAGGAAACGATCGGTACATTGTGCTATGATGATGTATTAAATCACATAGATACTCATGGTAGAATGCTTTGCTTAGATGGATGCCCATTGCGTCAGTCCATGATAGATGGCAAGGTTAGAGAAATGGCTATCTACATACAGCATAAAAACGGTTACAGAATACCCGTTATTTTGCGAACAGTTCCTATTTTGGAAAATGGAATAATAACAGGGTCGATGGATATTTTCATTGAAAATACTGAATCAAATCGTTCTCTTGATACAATTGAAAAAAATGCGAATCATTCATTAATTGACTCATTGACGCATTTGCCAAATCGAACGATGATTGAAGATATGATCACTACGAAATTAAACGATTTAAATACCCTAGAAATTCCCTTTAGTATAGCTCTTGTCGATCTTGATAATTTTGAAAGCATCAACCTGACTTATGGTGTTAACATTGGTGATGAAGTTTTAAAACTATTGTCAGAAAGTTTTAAGCACTGTTTTAAGTCGGCCGAAGTTATAGGACGTTGGGACAATGATGCCTTCATTTTTTGCTTCGTGAATCTCTCAAAAGAAGAATTTACAATGGTTTGCGATAAAATCAGAGTTATCTCTGAAGCTAGTGTACTTAGAAACACATCATTCAAGACTATTGATTTTTCAGTTTCCATTGGTGGTACACTCGCTCGTCAAAATGACGACCTTCAAAAACTGTTTGATCGCGCACATGAGCATCTAAAAAAAGCAAAGATAAAAGGCGGTAACAATAGTTTCATCAAATAGCGATCTAATGATCGAATAGGAGTTTACATGTCAAAAGCATTACTGGATTGGTACGACGTTGTCAAGCGTGAGTTGCCATGGCGCGATGATACAGTGCCATATAAAGTGTGGATTTCTGAAATCATGCTTCAGCAAACGCAAGTGGTCACGGTCGTCGATTATTTTAATAGATTTATTACGAAGTATCCTGATGTTTTCGCTTTATCAAAAGCTGAAGAATCAGATGTTTTCAAATTATGGGAAGGACTGGGCTACTATTCACGGGCAAAGAATTTAATAAGGTGTGCACGCATCATAGTAGATGACTATAGTGGCGAATTTCCAAGTACTTCGGAAAGTTTACAGAAGCTTCCTGGAATTGGGCCATATACAGCAGGTGCCATAGCGAGCATCGCCTTTGATGAGCGGGTTCCTGCAATTGATGGCAATGTTCTCAGGGTCATATCAAGACTCTATCTTATCGATTTGCCAATTAACCAACCAAAACATATGCATGTGTTTAAAACCTATACAATGGGCCTAATGACGGAGAGACCTGGCGACTTCAATCAAGCACTCATGGAACTTGGTGCAACAGTTTGCACACCGAGAAAAGCAAATTGTAACGCATGTCCACTCTCAGATACTTGTTTGGCTTATAAGATCAACGCCGTCGATAAGTTTCCTAACAAACCACCAAAACCGTTAAAACGCGAAGTTGATCTGGGTATTTGTATCGTATTTAATGGGGAGTCAATATTAATTACAAAAAATTCAAATAATGGTCTACTCGCTAATTTATGGGGGTTTCCAAGTGTTGAATGCGACAATCAAAGCACTGGGACGATTCAAATTGCTAGATGGCTTGAAGAAAATTATGGGATAAATGGAAAGTACATGTACAAGCATTTGGGCAAGACGCATATTTTTACACATCTTAAATGGAAACCCATCTTGTATTTTTTCTATGTAAATGATAAGATTTCAATTGAATTTCCCATTTGTGAGTGGACAACTCTAGAAAGGTTAAACGAAAAGGCTTTGCCTACAGCGTTTAAAAAACAGATTGACTCAATAAAGGCAGGTTTTGAAGCAATAAAAAATATGAAGTCAGAGGGATAATATGACATTCGAACGCGTAGAAGCGGAAGATTTGTATTCGCTCGCTTTAACGGATACTGCGAGAAATTATTTTGTCTGCTATTCAATCAACAATCATCAAAGTTATGCGGCCGTATGGCAGTTCAAGGAAGATGGCAAACCAATTATTGGCGTTTTCTTAAGAAAAACGGGCATCGTGCAAATCATATGTGAACCGGGGCTTTATATTGAAAACTATAGAGAAAAGTTAGCGTATTTACTTAGTAAAATTCCTTGGAAACAAGCGTACGTAACAACGCCATTTAAGAGGCTTATTCAAGGCATGGAAGTTGAGACACGCGTTCATGAGGGGGCATTTATTGCCAGTTGTTCACCAGAAAAGTATCAACCTAGTGATAAAAGTGTGCAGCATGACAATGAAGACTTAAAATTTGAAGATTTGATATTAAAAGATTTGACCATCGACGATCTTGATGACGTTATTGATATATATTTAGAAGTATTTAAAGGTTTTGCCAGTTATGATTACATGGTGGAAAAACTGAAATCTGGACGTGGTCGTGCAACGGGTGGATTTATAAATGGCAAAATGATCACTGTCTCTCAATCGGATTATGAATCAGTGGATTCAGCGATTATCGTAGGTGTTGCGACACGGTTAGATTCACAGGGCAAAGGTTATGGACGCGCATGTTTTCAACAGTTATGTAATCAGTTGATTTTAATTGAAAAAAAGACGCTATATCTACAATATGACTCACCTGTTGCAGGTGCGCTCTATAAAAGTTTAGGATTTGAAATTGTCGAACAAATATATCACGTTGAAAAAATTGAAGAGGTCAATCGATGAAGGTACTATTATTATACAACCCTAAATCCGGCTCAAGAAGTTTTCAAGCGCAACTTGACTATGTCATCGAGCGTTTTCAAAATGAAGGGATGCAAGTTATTCCTTATAGAATGAAAGACATGAGCCTGTTAGAAGATTACATGAATAAGCTCGATTTCTCAACCTACAAAAAAATCATCATTTCTGGTGGCGATGGCACAGTGCATCAAGTCGTCAATTTGATGATGCGGCTAGGTATCAAATGCCCAATCGCAATTTTTCCATCTGGAACGGCAAACGACTTTGCACAATATTTTGAAATACCGAAAGATATTGAAGGGATGACTGATGTGGCGTTGACAGATTCTTATGTGCCATGTGATCTAGGTAAAGTCAATGATGAATATTTTATCAACGTTGCAAGCTTTGGCAATCTCGTAGACATCAGCCAACGCGTCAACGAACAGACTAAAAACGTCCTCGGTGTTTTGGCTTATTATATTAAAGGCATCGAAGAAATTCCGAAACTCAGAGCGTTTCATGCGACGATCAAGGTCGACGATTTGGTTCTTGAAGAACAGATCTATTTTGTTCTAATTATGAATGGCCGTTCTGCTGGAGGCTTTAGAAAACTGGCACCTTATTCAGATATTGCCGATGGGCTATTGGACGTACTCGTATTTAAAAAATCACCAATCCTTGAGCTTATGCCTTTGTTGATCCAAGTGTGGAACGGTGAGCATCCAAAGAGTGATTATATCCAGTATGTACAAGCCAAGCACGTGTCTGTATCCTGTGAAGAGGATATTACTTCGGATTTAGACGGAGAGACGGGGCCACAACTGCCACTCAATATCGATGTTATGCAAGGCTGTATTGAAGTAAACGCATTGATACGATGAACCGCAACATAGATACGCATTTAGAAATTTATTTCTAAGTGCGTTTTTTATTGGTTATACTTGGGTAAATACTTATGAAATTGCATAAATGAATTTAATGGAGGCGAGTCGAGATGAAGATAGGATTAATCGGATTAGGTAAAATGGGATACGCATTGGCACTAAACATGAAAGATTGCGGGATAGAAGTGATTGCGACGAATCGTTCCCATGATAAAGTAGATGACATTAATAAAGAGGGCGTCAAGGGTGTTTATGATATTGAAGCCCTAGTCAAAGCATTTGGTGATGAGCGTAGAGTGATTTGGTTGATGGTACCATCAGGAGCGCCAGTGGATGAAATGATTGATTCTTTAATTCCATTGCTTAAATCTTCTGATATTATCATCGATGGTGGAAACTCGTATTATAAAGAGACGGTTGCACGTTATGAAAAGCTTAAGCTTATCGGCATAGATTATGTGGATGTTGGAACGAGCGGTGGAATTAGTGGCGCAAGAAACGGTGCTTGTTTGATGGTCGGTGGTGACCGAGAAGCAGTTGACTATATTGAACCAATATTGGAAAAAATCTCGATTGAAGATGGGTACGGATATTTTGGTGCATCTGGAAGTGGCCATTATGTGAAGATGATCCACAATGGCATAGAATATGGCATGATGCAAGCGATTGGTGAGGGATTTGACATCTTGAAAGCTTCCCAGTATGATCTGGATTTTGAACGCGTCTCAAAAGTTTGGAGCAATGGATCTATCATAGAAGGTCTCCTTATGAGACTGATGCATGAGGCTTTTAGAGAAGATGCAAACCTTGACGGAATCATAGGAAGAGTTGATGCATCTGGGGAAGCGGACTGGACACTTGAAGAGGCAATTAGGCTTAAAGTATCGGCGCCGGTTATCACGCAGTCGTTATTTGCACGTTATAAGTCTAAAGATGATGCACGATTCAGCGAAAAAGCTGTTGCGGCACTACGCAACCAATTTGGCGGACATAAGGTCTATAAGTCTTAAAATTAGGGGTTAAATATGCTAATTACAATATTTGGAGCAACCGGAGATTTGACGACTAAGAAACTGATTCCCGCACTCTATAGATTATATGAAGAAGAACAATTGATAGAACCGTTTACGATCGTTTGTATAGGCAGGAGATCTTATGAGACCGCAGTCTTCGTAGGAGAAATCCGTAACAAGATAGAAGGTCAATATCCAAGGTGGTCTTTGTTTGCAGAAAATGTCCACTACTATTCTATGGACTTTTCAATTGAGGCGGGCTTTGAGGCTTTTAAGATCTATGTCGAAAACCTCAACTTACCAGTTTATGGTGAAAAAATATTCTATTTAGCGACTGCGCCGCATTATTTTCCAATCATAGCCCATGCACTGATTGAACAACAAATGATCATTCGCGGCGATATGAGGTCGAAAATAGTCTTTGAAAAACCCTTTGGAGAAGATTTGGAAACGGCAAAAGCATATAATAAGTTGCTTTTAGAATCCATAGAGGAATCTCAAGTATATAGAATCGATCATTATCTTGGAAAAGAAATGCTACAAAATATATTGACAGTGCGTTTTGCCAACAAAATATTTGAGAGCATCTGGAATCATGAAAATATTGAGAGCATACGCATAGTTGCACTTGAATCAGAAACAGTTAAACAGCGCGGTGGCTATTACGACCGTTCTGGCGCACTTAAGGATATGGTGCAAAACCATCTTTTCCAGACACTTGCACTCGTTGCGATGGACTCGCCGATGGGACTCAATGACACTTTGATTAAAAACGAGAAGGTCAAAGTATTTGAAAACCTTCAAATAGGCGACGAAATCATCTTCGGTCAATACGATGGTTACCTAAGTGAAAAGGATATTCCAGATGATTCAAAGACCGAGACTTTTGTGGCTCTAAAAGCCTATATAAAAACACAGCGTTGGCGCAACACGCCATTTTATTTGATTACTGGCAAAAAAATGTCGAATAAGCTCGCTGAAATCGTTGTGACGTTTAAAGACTCAGATTGTTTCTTTGAGAAAGGACGTCCAGAAAAGAACATGTTAAAAATAGAAATTTTTCCACGTGAGGGAATCGTTCTTCAGTTCAATGGCAAAGCGCCTGGTCTTCAAGCCTATACAATGCCCATGAAGCTCGATTATTGCCACATGTGCAATATTGTAGGCAATTCAGCTGAAGCCTATGAAAAACTTATCTCGGATGTCATACACGACGATTCCGCACTTTTTACCAGATGGGATGAGATAGAGAGCTCTTGGCGCATTATCGATTCTGTCAGTCATGTCAAGCGCTTTGAACCGCTCTATATTTATAAGACAGAGGAAGAAATCATGAAAGTAGTAGATGAAAAATGGGGAATTGAGAGGTCTTTATGAACGATTGGATAGATATTTCAATGGCGATTTCGCCAAGTATTATGGTCTATAAAAACAAAGAAGAAAAGAAGCCGCAATTCATCGTACGAGCGACGCATGAAGTAGATGGGCATCATGAAAGCAGCATCTGTATGGATTTACACACGGGTACGCACATCGATATGCCAAAGCACATAATAAAGGATGGGCATACGTCCGATGATTTTGAATTAAGCAGTGTCAATGGTGTATGCGTTGTTGTTGACTACAGCAGTAACTTGGCACATGAAGTGGATGACGTTTTTTTGAAGCAATATACGTTTAACAAAGGTGATATCGTCCTCATAAAGACGAAAAATTCCTTTGATACGGCCTTCAATTTTGAGTATGACTTTTTAAATGCTAGAGGGGCACAGTATCTTAAAGAATGTGGTGTAAAAGCTGTCGGCATCGATGCACTCGGCATCGAGCGCAATGCCCCTTTACATCCCACGCATAATATTTTATTAGGCGCTGGCATCTATATAATCGAAGGTTTGGCACTTGCAGAAATAAAGGCGGGAAGGTATAATTTTATATGTGTACCGCTTAAAATAGTTGGTGTAGAGGGCCTGCCAGCCAGAGCTTTTTTACGTCCACTTGAGGCAGACTGATTATGCAACTCAAATCAAACAACATTAATTCTCAGTGAGGTGAAAGCATGAAGAAAATTGTACTAGGCGGTGGTTGCTTCTGGGGTATGGAAGCCTATTTCAAACGCTACGACGGCGTTCTTAAAACAGAAGTTGGCTATGCAAACGGCCATACACTTGAACCAACTTATAAAGAAGTCTGTTCAAATACATCGGGCCATGCGGAAGTGCTCTATATCGAGTATGATCCGGAGCGTATCACACTTGACACATTGCTCGCCTATCTTTGGAAAGTCATCGATCCTACACTACTCAACCGACAAGGTGGCGATATTGGCTCTCAATACCGTACTGGTGTTTATTATTATGATGCAGAAGATGTTCCGGTGATCGAAGCATCAAAGGCAGCAGAACAACTCAAATATGAGAAGACAATTGTCACAGAAATTGAACCTGTAAATTATTATTATCCAGCTGAAGAATACCATCAAGACTACTTAAAGAAAAATCCAGGTGGCTATTGTCATATCAAATTGGATTGATAGCATTTGATTTTGAAAAACTGTGAATTTAAAAAGCCAAATCCCTAATTATATTTTATAAATGGGATTTGGCTTTTTCTATTTTTTATTGGTTCTTATTTTTTTTGCCCAAAGAGTTCGGTGTTGATTTGGATGCCTGTTTTTGTCGTTGCAAGGCCACCAAGTGAAGTCTCTCTCAGTGAAGGTGGCAGAGACTTACCAATCCGATACATAGCTTCTACGACTTCGTCGAAGGGGATGACGCTCTTGATGCCAGCTAGGGACATTTCGGCGCACATCAGGGCATTGGCGGCACCCATGCCGTTTCTTTTGGCGCAAGGGCTCTCAACGAGACCTGCTATTGGGTCGCAAACGAGTCCGAGTAGATTCTTAAAACACATAGCAGCTGCATTGAATACCTGTTCAGGTGTCCCACCCATCATGTGTACCACCGCACCGGACGCCATCGCAGAAGCCGTTCCGACTTCTGCTTGACAGCCGCCTTCGGCGCCTGCTATCGTCGCGTTTCTCGCGACGATGGTCCCTATCATATTTGCAGCAAGGAGCCCTTCAAGCAAATCTTCTTCAGTGAGATTGAAGCGCTCTTTTGTAGTCATCAATACAGCGGGCAAAACGCCACATGATCCTGCCGTGGGAGAAGCCACCACCTTACCCATGGAAGCGTTCACTTCCATCGTGCTGAGTGCATACGCTACCGCTTTGGCGATCGTCTCACCGCATACGGTGCGCGAGGTATCAATGCGCTTTTTCATAAGGACACTGTCATTGCCGATGATTTTTCCCTTTATTTTATCCTCTGTGTCATTGATACCCGCTTGTACGGCGTTGTTCATGACTTTGAGCACTTGCTTCAGATAGTCTCTAATAAAACCATAGCTACGGCCTGTTTTTTCTATTTCAAATGCAAGGGAGACCTCGTGTAATGTGCGTTGGTTTGCATTGCAATAATCAATAATTTCATATCCGTATGCGAACTTCATAAGGCCCTCCTAATCGTATACTTTTTCTATCAAATTGACGTTGATCATACCACTGACTTTCATGAGCTCTTCGATAACGATGCCTTCAATGCGCTCATCCGTCTCGATAATGCCGATGGCCATTTGTCCTTTTTCCTCACGGTATAACTTCATAAAGGCGATGTTGATGCGATATTCAGATAAAATCGTTGAAATCTTAGATAACATGCCTGTGCTATCCTTATGATGTGTGACAAGCGTGTTGTAATCGCCAGAAAACTGGACGTCGATTCCGTTTATCGCTTTGATGATCATTTTGCCACCACCGATTGAAATCCCAACGATTTCCCAGAGTTCTAAACGGTTGGTTTTGGCTGATATTAGAACAGTATTTGGATGAGCGGTCTCGTCTTCAGAAATCTCGAATCTATAATTTAAGCCACGATTTTCAGCGATTTTAAATGCGTCTACGATGCGTTCGTCATCTGGTTTTAAACCAAGAAAACCACCTAGTAGCGCGATGTCTGTTCCGTGGCCTTTATACGTTTTTGCAAAAGAACCATAGAGTGTAAAAACGACTTCTGTAATGGGTGCTTTTATGATACTTTGGGCGGTGTAGCCGATTCTACAAGCGCCAGCTGTATGAGAACTGGATGGACCAATCATGATGGGTCCAATGATATCGAAGATGTTGTAATCTTTCATCGCTACCTCCTTGAAAACACTATTTTGTAACGTATTCGGTAATTATGCAATTTCCTTATATAATAACATCATATCAAAATGTGTTGAAAAATCCTATCACAATATTATATAAGTTTATGTTAAAATCAGCATTTTGGGGTACAAATATGAATATCCAAATATAATGAAGCTGGGGGCAATATTATGAAGCATACAGAAATCAACGGTGTTGACTTCTATAGTTATTTTAAATCGGGTGCTGAAGAAGTACAAAAGAATAAGGACAACCTAAACGCCATCAATGTCTTTCCAGTTAGAGACGGTGATACAGGTACGAACTTGGCAATCACGATGAGTTCCATAGTCAATGAAGCGACGGTGACGGAAGACTTTCACGTTGTAATTAATTCCATGTCCAACGCTGCCTTTGAAAATGCGAGGGGCAACTCGGGCATTATCTTTGCGAGCTTTATTAACGGATTCTCCGAAGCATGTGGACAACTGAAATCACTTAATTTAGAACAATTTAGCAGTAGTGCGACGTTTGCAGTTGAAGCGGCCTATTCGGCAGTTTCAATGCCTGTTGAAGGTACTATGCTCACTGTAATCAGAGAATGGGCAAACTATATTGCAAACTATCATGACAAACACCTTGGTTTTGGGGATTTATTTGAAGCTGCCTATGAAAAAGCGAAACAGACCTTGGAGGAAACACCAGACATGCTGGAGATACTAAGAAAAAATAGAGTTGTCGATTCTGGTGCCAAGGGTTTTGTCATGTTCCTCAGCGGGTTTGGCAAGTTGTTTTCGGGTAGTCACCCGCATCAAGAGGAGTGGACTCAAACAGATAAACAAGCACTAACTAACAGTCATGTTATGCCTAATTCAATCGATGCAAATGCCCAATTTGATGCAAACGATCCATTTGATTTATCGCACCAACATGATCCGAGCTTTAGATATTGCACAGAAGTCTTGCTACATGATTCCGTTGATCACAAAGCACACATTGACGCTTTAATTGCGCCATATGGCGACTCTATGATAATCACTGGCAATCAACGCATCGTAAAAGTCCATATTCATACCAATCGGCCAGATCTTGTGACGCAAACACTTGTAGAGAATAGTTACAAGGTAAACAAATCTAAAGTGGACGACATGCTTTTACAAACTGAAGTTGAACGCGGACCAAAATCAAAGATTGCCATTTTGACCGATTCTATCGCGGATATGTCTGATGCGCAACGTATACAAGAACAAGTACATATGTTGTCACTACCACTTATAGTGGATGAAAGCATCTATTTAGACAAATGCACAGTTACTATGGAGAATATACAAGCTATTCTGGACAAAAGTCACGCGTATCCTTCTAGCTCACAACCGGATGTTAAACAAGTAAAAGCAAAGCTGGAATGGCTACTCGATCATTATGAACATATAGTTGCCATAAGTGTTGCAAGTGCACTTAGTGGGACGCACGAAAGTTATAGGCGTGCCATTGATGAGCTTGGCGAACAAGGGAAACGGATTACGCTTATCGATTCGAAACTCAATTCTGGTGCTCAGGGGCTAATTGTTTATAATGCGGCTAAAATGGCGAACAGCGGTGAGACTCTTGATAATATTTCAAGAAAAACGTTAGATGCGATACAAAAGACGTCGATTTATGTCAGTTTAGATACGTTCGAATATGCTGTGAAAAGTGGACGTGTTCCCAATAAAATCGGGAATTTCTTAATAAAGCTCGGTGCAAAACCGATTATGACACTTAACAAGGACGGTAAAGGTGCTGCATTTGGCCTAGCTTTCTCTAGAAAAGCAATCGATCGTAAAATTTTTAATAAAGTTAAGAAAATATATGATTCAGAAGGTATTGAACACTATGCTATCGTTCATGCAAACAATCCAAAACTTGCAGAGCAATATTGTGCGACTTTTGAGGCATTGTTAGGATTCGCACCTAAAATAGTCACTGATATTTCGGCGATAACGACGATTCATGCAGGTATTGGATCAGTAGCTATCGCACTCACTAGGAGGTAATTTGTATGATTTTGGAAACGTTATTGGTAGTCTTCATCTACTTTTTTGCATTTTTTATTTTGGGAACAGCAATCAAAAACAATAGTATCGTCGATCAAGCTTGGGGGATAGGCTTTGTTTTGATAGCCGTCTATTCCATGTTCAGGCTCGGCAACTATGGACCGATATCGTTACTTATAACACTTTTGGTTGCGCTATGGGGACTGAGACTTTTTTATCATATTATGAAACGCAACTTTGGTAAACCAGAGGACTTTAGGTATGCTCAGTGGAGAAAGGACTGGGGAAAGACGGTCGTTATACGAAGTTTTTTTCAAGTTTATATGCTACAAGGTGCACTGATGATGCTCATCGCCTTTCCAGTGGTATTGACCCATCAACAGGCTAATCAATCCGTTACTGTCTGGACACTGATTGGTGCTTCCATCTGGCTCATTGGATATTTTTTTGAAGTGGTTGGCGATGCACAGCTAAGAGCATTTAAACAAAATACCGATAATAAAGGTAAGCTGATGACGACTGGATTATGGGCATATACAAGACATCCCAACTACTTTGGAGAGGCGGTCATGTGGTGGGGCATTTTTATCATCGCATTATCGGCTGGCGCATCTCTCATAAGTATTATCAGTCCAATCGCAATCACTTTTTTATTGGTCTTTGTCTCGGGGGTTCCGTTACTTGAAAAAGCTATGGTTGGGCGACCTGGCTTTGAAGAGTATGCAAATAGAACAAACAAATTTATACCGTGGTTACCAAAATAAGGGGGAAAGTTTATGAAGCGTATTAGAACCAAGATCATACTTTTGATGATGGTCAGCGTGTTTATTGCGGCATTGATAATTGGGGGTGTATCGCAATACATGATCTACAAGACCAACAGCGATCGTATCGATCAAATGGAAACACAGCTTAGAGTGGGGTATGATTCAAACATCAAACATCAAGTTGAAATAGTAGTCAGTCAGCTTGATGGCATCAGCAATCAAATGAATAAAGGTATTATTAACAAGAGTGAAGCTGAAACGATTGCAGCAGACGTCATCCGAAATGCCAAGTATGGCGAAAGTGGCTATTTCTGGGCGGATACAATTGAGGGCATGAACGTTGTACTTCTTGGCAAAGAAGATGTAGAAGGTACAAGTCGCTATGAAATGGTAGATCATTTTGGCAACAAGATCGTTCAAAGCTTTATAGAAATTGTGAAAAAAGATGGCGAAGGATATTACGAGTATTATTTCCCTAAACCAAATGAAGAGGAAGCATTGCCAAAACGTGCATTTGTCAAATTGTATGAACCATTTGGATGGATTATAGGTACGGGCAACTACGTTGATGACATCGATGCGACGATTCTGGCAGAAGAGGAGACCATGCAATCGGAAATCATGAGTGCTTATCTTTTTTTAGCAATTGCAATTCTCATCGCACTAATGGTCAGTATCATCCTGGCTTTTATATTCAGCAATTCCATATCAAATCCGATTTTGAAATTGTCCGATGTACTCAACAAAACATCAAATCTGAATATAACCAATGATGACACTTACGATTATTTATTGAAGTACAAAGACGAGACGGGCATCATCGCCAACTCAGTTGGAAATCTCAGAAGTGTTCTTAGAACTTTGGTTGAAGAATTAAGGAGCGATGCCTCACATCTTGATCAGTCTTCTGATGTCTTGAAACAAGTGGTGGGTTATGGCCGAGAGGGCATAGACGCCGTAACTCAGACCGTAGCTGACTTTGCGATGGGCGCATCTTCCCAAGCTGAAGATGCACAGCTCGCTTCAGATAAGATGGTGTCTTTAGCTAGCGAAATTGAATCCACAGTCAATATCGCCCAAAAGTTAAAAAACTATACAGCTGCGGTTTCGGAAAGCAACGCAGTTGGCGTTAAAGAATTAGTGGAACTCGGCGAGAAATTCAAGGTTACAACCCTTGCAAATGAAAGATTGAGTGAAAACGTTTCAACATTGACGGTAAAATCATCTTCCATAGTTGAAATTACAAGTACTATTCAACAAATTGCAGAACAAACTAATTTACTTGCTCTTAACGCAGCGATTGAGGCAGCGCGTGCTGGCGAAGCGGGTAGAGGTTTTTCTGTTGTAGCTGATGAGATTAGAAAACTTGCAGAGGCGACCTCGAAATCTACGACGCAAATTGATAAGATTATCAACGAGATTTTATCAGAAATCGAAGCGACAGAGTCCAATATGTCCTCGTCAAATGATGCCATCAAAGTATCTGCTTTGGTTTTTGGGAAAGTGGAAAATGCCTTTGGTGCAATTGGGAGTTCAATACAAGATACTTTAAAACAACTTGATTTAATCGGTCAAAGCATCCAAAATGTCAATCAAAATAAGGACAATGCTACCAGTGCGATTCACGGCATCTCAGCGATTACTGAAGAAAATGCAGCAGCTGCAGAAGAAATTGCGGCAACGATGGACACTCAGGCAGAACTTATGAGAAAGATTCAAGAGAACTCTTCGGATGTTAAAAATATAGCGGACAACTTGACGAAAGTAATCGGTCGATTCCAAGTATAAAAAGGACGTAGCATCAAAATGTGTAAAAAAAGAAGAGAATCCGCTAGTTGGATTCTCTTCTATAAGTTGAAGTGTTATATAATTTTATTGGTCCATTCTTCAAGATTCCAAACATCCGTTACGATATCGCGATAGAATTCTGGTTCGTGGGAGATGAGTAAAATTGTGCCTTTAAAAGCTTGAAGTGCACGTTTAAGCTCTGCTTTTGCTTCGACGTCCAAATGGTTTGTCGGCTCATCCAGAACTAAGAAGTTTGTTTCTTTGTTGATGAGCTTACATAGTCTAACTTTCGCTTGCTCACCACCACTAAGAACGAGGACCTTACTTTCGATATGTTGATTCGTCAAACCACATTTCGCAAGGGCTGATCGCACTTCATATTGCGAATAGGATTGGAAATCCTGCCAAAATTCTTCGATACACGTGTTGTAATTTGCATCTTTGATCTCTTGTTCAAAGTAACCGATGTGCAAAAACTCACCTGTTTCAACTGAACCCGAGAGGCTCTTGATTTCACCGAGAACGCTTCTTAGTAATGTCGTCTTTCCAAGGCCGTTAGCGCCTGTAATTGCGATTTTCTGGCCACGCTCAAGCTTTAGACTCATAGGACGACAGAGTTCCTCTTCATAGCCAATGACTAAATCCTTGGTTTGAAAGATCAATTTGCCAGATGTTCTAGCTATTTTGAAGTTGAATTCTGGCTTCGGTTTTTCTCTGACGAGCTCGATGCGATCCATCTTGTCGAGCTTCTTTTGACGCGACATCGCCATGTTTCTCGTAGCAACACGCGCTTTATTTCGATTTACAAAATCCTCGAGATCGTTAATCTCTTGTTGTTGCTGTTTATAAGCAGATTCCACTTGTTTTTTCTTCGCTTCGTAGATACGCTGGAAATTTTCGTAATCGCCGACATATCGATTGAGTTCTTTATTATCCATGTGATAAATCAAGTTGACAACGCTATTCAGGAAAGTGATATCATGTGAAATGAGAATGAATGCATTTTCATAATCGAGTAGGTATTTTTTAAGCCATTCGATATGCTCCTCATCGAGGTAATTGGTTGGCTCATCTAGCAATAGAATATCTGGCTTTTCTAGTAGTAGTTTTGCGAGAAGCACTTTTGTTCTTTGGCCACCACTTAAGCTGTCTACTGTTTTGTCGAGTCCAACATCCAGCAGGCCCAAACCACGTGCAACATCGTTAACTTTTGCATCGATGATGTAAAAGTCGTTGTGATTTAGAATATCTTGGATGGTACCGACATCGTCCATGAGAACATCGAGTTCTTCGGGCGTGACGTCGCCCATACGCATATACATATCGTTCATTTCCGCTTCAAGATCGAACAAATATTTGAATGCGTCTTCAAGTACCGATTTGATTGGCGTCCCTTTTTCTAGTGCTGTATGTTGGTCTAAATAGCCTGAACGAACGCGTTTCGACCAGTCTACGATGCCCTCGTCAGGTTCGAGTTTATGCGTGATGATGTTCATGAATGTCGATTTGCCTTCGCCGTTTGCGCCGATAAGTCCGATATGCTCACCTTTTAAGAGTCTAAATGATACGTTGTTGAAAATGGCGCGATCGCCAAAACCATGACTCAAATTTTTAACCGTTAAAATGCTCATTTTACGCCCTTTCTATAAAAAACCACGATATTTACGTGTTTCCTCACTTTACAATCCTTTGATATTATATAATAAAAGCATGTAAAAAGGCAAAAATAAAATGTTAAATTTATGAGGTGCCCCTATGGATGAAAAAAATCTCAAAAACACGACCACAGAACAAGCCATGGAAGTAACACAAATAACAGCCATTGATAAATTAAATTATCTTCACGCATTTGAAATTAAATATAGGGATAAAAAAGGATCACCTCGAATTTGGGAACTCGTTTCTCGACATAACATTGATCGATTGAACGCTGAAATTTTTGAAGATGAAAGATTTAGCGATGGTACCATGATCTTTGCAACCAATCGAGAGAAAACACATGTCGTGTTATTAAGGGAGTTCAGAGTCTCAGCGGGTCATGATATCTATATGCTACCTGCGGGGTTATCCGATGGCGATGAGGCACTAGAAGTGACTAGTAAACGTGAATTCAAAGAAGAGACGGGGATGAATTTTGAATTTGTGGCGAAAGCACCGCCAAGATATGCATCAGTTGGGATCACAAACGAACGCGTAGAGGTCGCTTATGGTTATTACTCTGGAAATCCATCTACGGCATTTCAAAACGATAACGAGGCAGCAGAAATCATGTTCGTGGATCGCAATATGGCGAAGCTGATCCTTGATAATGAAGATGTTTCAGTGCGTACTGCACTCCTACTTGAACATTTTTTTAACCTAAACGATTTTTTTAAACGAACTTAGAGGGGGCATTAAGGTGAAAACGATTAAGATGATGACGGGAAACCAAGCTGTGGCGAGAGGCTTTTATGAAGCAGGTGGTCATGTAGCCGCAAGTTATCCTGGATCTCCAACAGTTGAGATGTTAGAGACCATTAAACAAAACTATCCTGAAATATACGCTGAGTTTTCGGTCAATGAAAAAGTAGCGCTTGAAGTTTGTATTGGAAGTTCCATGGCTGGTGCAAGGAGTATGGTATCCATGAAACACGTTGGCGTAAATGTGGCTGCGGATCCTTTGATGACATTCACAGAAACGCGGACGAAAGGTGGCTTTTTATTGATGTCTGGAGATGATCCAGGTATGGCCAGTTCACAAAATGAACAAGACAACCGTATTTTAGCTAAATTTGCTAACATGCCTATCTTTGATCCATCGGATTCACAAGAGGCAAAGGACTATACAAAAATCGGACTTCAAATTAGCGAACGCTATGAAACACCTGTAATGTTGCGCATTACATCGAGAATATGCCACAGTAGAACGCAAGTTGAGTGGTCCTCGCGTATAGAAATGCCAATTGCAGGTTTTGAGAAAAGCCCTTCGGATTACGGCATGATACCTCCAAACACGTTTGACAAGCAATATCATATGAAAACCCGCATAGAAAACCTAGAAAAGGATCTCGAGGGGCTCGGTGTCAATCAATACGAACCATATGAAGGCGCGGACATGCTAGTTGTCACCTCAGGTCTACCTTATCAAAATCTAAAAGAGCTAAATGCCCCTGTTAGTATCTATAAACTCGGCATCGTGTTTCCACTACCGATGGCACACATACGTGAGCTTTCAAAAGCGTATAAACAAGTTGTCGTCGTCGAAGAGATGATGCCCTTTATTGAAGATCAGCTCAAGTTAGCCGATATTAGCTGTGAAGGTAAAAAATATTTTTCATTTACAGGAGAACTTGATGTCGCTGATATTGAGAAAGGTCTAATAGAAGCTGGCGTAGCACTTTCAGGTGGTCCACAGATTAAAGAAGATTTGGACGCTATGGGCAGATTGCCTATGTTCTGTTCTGGATGCCCTCACAGACCTGTTTTCGACATACTTAAAAAATCAAAAAACATAGTCGTCGGCGATATTGGCTGCTATTCAATGGGCATACTTTATCCACTGGAAGTATTAGATTCTATCATCAGCATGGGCGCTTCACTGGGTATGATTAAAGGCATGAAAAAAGCTCAAAGACTTGCGGGTAACAACGATCCTCTCGTTTCCATAATTGGTGATGGTACATTTTATCACTCTGGTATGACAGGTCTCATAAATTTGTTGCATCAATACGATCCAACGGACAATATGACCGTCATCATTCTCAATAACGGCACGACTGCCATGACAGGCGGACAGTCAAATGCCAGTTCGTCGGCATATAATGATGGAAGCGACATGCACGTCGACATGATTAAACTCATAGAAACCATGGGGTTCGAACGCATTCGCGTCGTCGATCAATTTGACTATAAAGAAGCGAAGAAAACAATTGATGAAGAAATCAAACACGAGGGACTTAGTATCGTGATTACGACGCGTCCTTGTGCACTTAGATTTAAAATTAAATCGCCAAATTTCTATGTGGACCCTAAGATTTGTATCGGCTGTAGAACCTGTGTTAAAACAAACTGCCCACCGATTCACATGAAAGCTTATGAGGGGATTGAGAAACTAAAATCGTCTATAGACCCATCTATGTGTGTTGGCTGTTCTGTTTGCTCTCAAGTTTGCCCTGTAAGTGCCATAAAGAGAAGAGAGGTAATTAGCCATGAATAGACACGATGAGAATAGTAGTATTCATAACAACGGTACCGTTAACATTATATTAGCAGGCGTTGGTGGACAAGGCCTCGTACTGCTGACCGATATGCTTTGCGAAGCAGGGCACCGTGCGGGATATGACGTTAAGAGCAACGATGTCGTCGGTCTGTCTCAACGCGGGGGTAAAGTATGGGGCAGCGTAAGACTTGGCCAAAAAGTACATTCTCCAAATATCAGAAAAGGTGAAGCGGATTATATATTAGCGCTTGAACCACTTGAAGGTTTAAGGTGGCAAGGATTCCTTAAAACTGGCGGTAGATTATTTGCCAGTACATCTGAGATTTATCCAGTATTCGCTATAGCGGAGCAAGCTGAATACCCCCACGATTTGGAAAATCATATTAGACCAGATATTGATTTCGTGAAGCACGACATTCATACACTCAGTATTAAGCTTGGAACAGTGAAAGTAACCAACGTCATGATGATGGGCCTACTTGCAAGTCAGCTAGATATTTCCAATGATATATGGGAAGCTGTGATCCGCGAGACTGTACCTGAAAAATTTGTCGATGAGAATATAAAGGCATTTGAACTAGGTAAGTCTTTAAATGCATAATACAATTCAATTGAGGAGCATTTCATGAGAAAAATTAGCGAAATGGATCTAGATGCCATCTATGCACTTTGTCATTTACTTCGAGAAGATAATGCCAGAATGAGTTTTGCGGACATTAAGGATCGCAGTCAAATCAACGAGTGGTTATCGGACCCATTGGTTTCAGTCTTTGGTGATTTTGGCGACGATGGTAAGCTCAGGGGTCTCTTAAAAGCTACCCGTGGCAAAGACAACAAATCACATAGCGTTTATCTGGCGGCAGCGACACATCCTGATTACAGAAAAATGAATATCGCATACAGTTTGACGTTATTCACTCTCGAAGCTCTTAAAGAGGAAGGCATTTTAATCGCGCGCACCTATATTTACTCTTGGAATCGAGCTTCAATCGCCACCATTGAAAAATCCGGATTCACTTTAAGTGGTCGCGTCGTTATGCACGAATATGATGAGGTTACAAAAACGTACATTGATGACTTGATCTATTACAAATTATTATAATGCGATAATAAATGTCAATAACGGACTAGTACATGGATGGACACCTGTAGTTGTTTAGTTTCTACTAGAAAAAACGACTTGCAATTTGAGTTGTAAACGTGTATAGTAGACTAATTGTGTCGAAATAATAATAGGTAGTTTTAAGGTTCTGTGATATAATAAACTGTTTGATAGAGACCTATGGGAATTTCATAATTTCAAAATCTAACTGAACTATACAAGATATTGGGCATCGATCCCATCCTTGTTTAAGATATATTTATGAGAGGAATTATAATTAATGGAAAAAATGTTATTTAGTGAATTAAACTGCTCAAAAGAAATTTTGAAAGCTGTTGAAGATATGGGCTTTGAGGAAACAACGCCTATACAAGCAATGGCTATACCCGTGGCATTATCGGGTAAGGACCTTGTAGGACAGGCGCAAACGGGAACAGGAAAAACGGCAGCGTTTACCATTCCTATGTTAGAAAAGATCGACTTAAACAACAGAAATGTACAAGCTTTGGTTCTGTGTCCTACACGTGAACTCGCTGTACAAATCTCTGAAGAAGTCAACCGCATCGGCAAGTATATGAAAGGCCTTCATATCCTTCCAATTTACGGTGGTCAAGACATTGAAAGACAAATTAGAGGCATCAAATCTGGCGCGCAAGTTATTATAGGTACACCAGGTCGCGTTCTAGATCACTTGAGACGTAAAACGCTTAAGATGGCAAATCTTCAAATGCTCATTCTTGATGAAGCGGATGAAATGCTCAACATGGGCTTCAGAGAAGATATTGAACTTGTCATTCAAGAAGTGGATCACCCGATTCAGACGATGCTTTTCTCTGCGACGATGCCAAAAGAGATTTTAAACATCATCAACAAATATCAAAAAGACCCACAAATATTAAAAGTAACGCACACACAACTGTCTGCGCCAAATATCGAGCAAGTTTATCTCGAGATGAAAGATCGCGACAAAATGGAGATTTTAACGCGTCTCATCGACATTTATAACTACAAACTCTCTATCGTCTTCTGTAACACGAAAAAACGCGTTGACGAAGTGACTGACATGCTTCAAGCACGTGGTTATATGTGTGACAAGATTCATGGCGACATGAAGCAAACACTTAGAATGAACGTTATCAGCAAATTCAAGCGCGGCGATATCGAGATCCTTATTGCAACAGACGTTGCAGCACGTGGCCTTGATATTGACAATGTTGAAGCTGTATTCAACTACGACATGCCAACGCATGAAGAATACTATGTTCACCGTATCGGCAGAACTGGCCGTGCTGGTAAAGAAGGTATTTCATTTACATTTATCACTTCTAGAGATTTCCACCTTCTTAGAAGCATCATGCGTTATACAAAATCTGATATCAAGCCGCATCCAATTCCAAAGATCAGCGATATCGCAGCGATGAAGCAAGAACTTTTCATGAACAAGATCAAAGAGCGTATTGAAGCAGGTATTGACCGTAAGTTCCTTCAATTTATTGAAGAATTTGCTGAAAACTCATATTCACCACTTGAGATTGCTGCAGCTTTATTCCAAATGGAACTTGAGCTTGAAAACGTGAAAGAGATTGATTCTGTTGATAACTCAAAAGCACCTTCAAGATCATCTGATAGAGGATCTGATAGAGGTGGCGACAGAGGCTATGATAGAGGCGGCGATCGTTCTAAGAGCGGAAAACCAAAATCTAGATCAAGCGCAGGCATGATTCGTATGCACATCAATGTCGGCAACAACCACAACGTTAAACCGAGAGACATCGTCGGTGCGATCGCAAATGAAGCGGGTATCGAAGGTAGATTGATTGGTAGTGTCGATATATTTGACAGCTTTACTTTCGTTGAAATTCCAGAAAGCCATGTCGATCGCGTCATGGAAAAAATGGACAAGCGTATGATCAAAGGCAAACCAATATCGATTGAACCTGCTAAAGATGGTAAGGGAAAACCAAAAGGCCCATCTAAGTATGGTGCTCAAGAAGGTAGCGGCGCGCCAGCTAAGCGTAAGTCAACTTACAGCAAAGAGGGCGGATCTAGCCGTGGTGATTCAAATCGCAGCGATTCATACCGTAGTGAAGGCAGAAGCGAAGCGTCAAGAGATAGAGACAAAAAACGCGTTAAGACGGTTAAGCCACAACAATAATCGAAGTAAAAGAGCCGCATAGTCAAAAATACAAAACGCTCGAAGGTGTTAACCTTCGAGCGTTATTTATTTTCCATATTTACTTAATCTCTGTCCCCCTAGAGAAGATGCGTACATAAGAGGCACTATTTTCAGCATCTATCTCAAGTAGTTCGTCTACTGTGACGATCTCAAACCCATCCATTATAAGGCCATCTATGATTGCGCTAAGCGCTTGTGTTGTATTTGGATTGGTATCGCGCAGTAAAATAATAGCGCCATCAAAAGCATGATCCAAGACGTAGTTTGTGATATAGGAAGAATCTTCAAATTTCAAATCAAGTGGATCTATCGACCACAGTATGGCCGGCATATTGGCTGTTGAAATGACATTTTCATTGTAAATACCATACGGTGGACGATATATAAAAGGTTTAAACCCAGTAAGCTGTGATATCGTTTCATTGGTCTGATTGATTTGATAGAGAATATCTTCATTGCTAAGTCGCGTCAGCTGCGAATGACTCCATGAATGGTTACCAAGAAGGTGTCCTTCATCATAGATGCGTTTTGTGAGGTTCTGGTATTCATTGGCTCGATTACCCATGACAAAGAATGTAGCCACCTTGTTGCGTGATTTAAGCGTATCCAATATTAGAGGTGTGTAAATAGGATGTGGTCCATCCTCAAAGGTAATCGCAATTTTTTTGCGGTTTAATTCAGGAACAATTACTTTTTCATCAGTTGAAATCGTTTCAGAAGTTGTCGTTTCGATTGTTTCTTCAGTTGATGGTTCTACCGTAACTTGAATTTCAGCTGTTTCAGAAGAAGTCATCTCTGTGGTTGGTTCATTCAATGTGACCTCTTTTAACTCAATATGGGCTGTGAAGACCTCAAATGGAATTTCAAGAAAGGGTTCCCCTATGAACGCTGGGCCAATCTGATATTTTTCAAATAAGATGATAAGGCTATTTTCTTTAATCACAAAATGTTTGAAATTGGATTCAAGTGGCTGACTGCCTTTTATAACCCAAGCATCATCGAGAGTGATATTTAGTGTGTGGTTTTCGATAAGTGATTCCCGAATATATTGAGAGAGTATCTCTAAATAAGCTGAGGATCCTTTAAACAAGTCTTTAAGTGAAAGCTGACGACCTTGATCCAAGTTGAAATTATACGTATAAATAGAGGAACTAGATTGTGCGCCGCCGAGATATTTACTTTCTTTAAAAATTAATGACAGGTGACGTGATGTCTCATAGATGATTTCATAACCGATATGAAGTTCATAAGGCCAAACTTCTTCGTTGGCCAATTGTATATTTGCAGTTTCCTGACGGAAAAGTTCAACTCGGTTGAGTGCAAATTCGGATAAGATGGCATCTATCTTCTTGTGGCCTGTTATCGGATAATGTACGGCGATCGTTTGATCTTCTTCCTCTTCAATAATAGAGTAGATGCCAAGTTCAGGACTTCGTACATCATCTGTATTTTTAAGAACCTCTGGCCGAATGGCCACTTCCAAACTATCATAATTGGCAGTGCACGATGATAAGATTAATAAGAGAAATAGGGTCATCACGGTTATTTGTATCATTCGATTCATGAAAGCGCCTTTCTATAGTCATAAATGGTTGACTGTAATTGAGTACCCCTATATTTTAATATAGTTTATTGAATTATGCAATTTCCACTAATCTATATTGAGAGGATTGACCACTTGAAAATGATGTGATAACATTTTTTACATAAAATCAAGTTGGAGGCCATATGCCACATATCGTATATAAAGCCATTGAAGTAGAAGAGGTAAAAAAAATCGAACAGCCTATTATTCAAGAGATATCTAAAATTGTGAATTGTCCACCTGATCAATTTACCACAGAATGGACACCGACTCTTTTTATATCGAATGGTGAAGAGAATTCTGGTGGCTATCCATTTGTCACCATCAACTGGTTCAAAAGATCAAGTGACCAACAATCGGAAGTGGCTAGAGTTATAACGCAGTATATCTTAGAACTTGGGTACTCAGATGTTTGTGTGTACTTTAACGAATTGGAACCAAGTGCTTATTACGAAAATGGCATTCATTTTTAATTCTAATGAAGTAATTTCCATAAATGAAAAGACAGTGCAGCTTAACGCTCTTAAACGGTAGGCAGACACTGTCTCTATTTTTTTGTGAAACCACTTTACATATTAAGTACTGAGGAAATTGCATACTTCCAATTTCCATAACTATTTTAGGACTTTTATAAAAGCGACTTTTAAGTAGTTGCTTTCTTCATATAAATGGTGTGTTCTGAAATCTTTAGGCAACTGATGCATTTCTAACAATTCAAATCGCGCACCAGCCTCGTTAAAACCGCGACCGATAATTTGTTTGAACTTATCAAGTGAGATAGTACTTGAGTTGTTAGATGCGACGATGACACCGTTATTTCTAGTGATTCGAACGGCTTCTGCCAGTAATGATGGATAATCTTTTTCAGCACTGAATGTGAAGTCCTTTGATTTAGCATAACTAGGCGGATCTAAAATGAGTAAATCGTAGCTAAGGCCTTTTTTTAGTGCAAATTTAAAATAATGAAATACGTCTTCAACGAGGATTTGGTGATTCTCAAGCGAAACATTATTCAGTTCAAAGTTCTTTTGAGTGTGTTCCATACTGCGGTTTGCCAGATCAACACTCGTCGTAGTCTTTGCACCACCTAGTGCGGCAAATACTGAAAATGCTCCCGTATAAGAAAATGTATTGAGTACAGCTTTGCCCTTGGCATATTGAAAGCGAATGGTTCGTCTGACTTCACGTTGGTCGAGAAACAAACCAACCATGGCACCTTCGTCAAAGAAAATAGAAAGATTGACTCCGTTCTCCTTGATGACGATAGGGAATGTTGCAGGTGTACCAATGATGAATCCATCTGGATTTACTGGTGTGATGCCTTCAAATCTGAGTTTTTCGTAAATACCGTCAAACTCGACTGATTTTTTTAGGGCATCAACGATTTGATCTTTAAAAGTATAGATGCCTTGACTATACCAGTTGATGAGGTAATAACCGTTGAAGAAATCGATGGTCAATCCACCGATGCCATCACCCTCGCCATTAAAGACTCTAAAAGCGGTGGTTTTTGGGTTGTTAAAGAGCCCGAGTCTTTTTTCGATAGCTTGATATATTTTTCTTTGGAAAAACATCATGTCGATTTTTTCTTTTTCGTTGCGAGTTAATACCCAACCGAGACCCTTGTTTTGTCTGCCGAGATATCCCGTAGCAACATAACGCCCTTTTTCATCGACAAGTTTGAGAAGTGTTCCTTCTTCAATGCCAGATGTTTCAAGCAACTGGAACCCAATGATTGCCTCTTTGAAAATTAGAGGATATAGCTTTTTATACTTTTCCACGTGTTTCTCGTGGAGTTTTACTTCATACATAATTACTCCTTATTTTGGGTATCTGGATTAGCTTCACCAGAAAGTTGATAGTGATAAGTTTCTGCATAAGTTAATGCGTTCTCGAACAATTCGAATATATTATCGACGCCAATAACAGCAACTACACCTGCTTTTTCTAAAACATCATATGGTTGTTGTTTTAGTCCGGATAATAGAATTTTGATTTTGTATTTATGGCATGACTTGATGAATCGTTTGAGTGCGTGTACTGCGGTCGCATCCATTGCAGGCACATTTCTCATTCTTAAGATGACAGTTTGAGTTTTGCCATTGACTTCATTGATGACCTCAAGGAACTTGTCTGCGGCACCAAAGAACATCGGACCGTTGATTTCGTATACTTGTATGTGCTTTGGCAATCTTTGTATGATTGATCGATCAAATGAAGGGGTAAAACTATCGTCTTCTTCAGCGGTATCTCTCGTAAGTTCACTGACCTGTGTGACATCAGCCATGCGTTTCATGAAGAGAAGCGCTGCAAGAACCATACCGACTTCTATTGCCATGATAAGGTCAACGAGTATGGTGATAAAGAATGTAATAAGTAAGACGGCGATATCGCTTTTTGGTGACTTGAGAAGCGATATAAATTCGCGCCATTCACTCATGTTGTAAGCGACGACGAACAATATCGCAGCGAGTGCTGATAAAGGAATCATTTGTGCCAATGGCATAAAGATCAATAAAATCAAAAGCAGTACAACTGCATGTACCATTCCAGCGACTGGTGTACGGCCGCCATTGTTGATATTTGCCACTGTACGTGCGATGGCACCGGTAGCAGGGATACCACCAAATAAACCAGAAGTCATATTGGCGATACCTTGCGCGATAAGTTCAGTATTTGAACGGTGTCTGCCACCAATCATACCATCTGCGACAACTGCTGACAACAAGGATTCTATTGAGCCAAGAATAGCGATCGTCATAGCAGGTGCTATCAAGTGCCTCATCTTCTCTATACTAAAAGCAGGTAGAGATGGTATTGGTAATGCGGAAGATAATTCACCGAACTTTGAGCCTATTGTCATTATATCGAGATGACCCAGTTGAACAATTAAAGTGGTTACAATAAGTGCAATCAAAGAGCCAGGTATTTTGATTTTATCTTTTGGCCAAAAGACGATGATCGCAAGTGCTAGAAGCCCTATAAGCATTGCAGTCATATCAATCGTACCGAAAGATTCAAGATAAAGCTTCCATTTTTCAAGAAATTCTGCAGGTACATTGCCAATATCTAGACCGAAAAAATCCTTGATCTGCGAGGAAAATATGGTGATGGCAATACCGCTTGTAAAACCTGTCGTGATGGGGTGAGGAATAAATTTAATGACGCCACCGAGCTTAAAGACACCCATAAGCACCATGATAAAGCCGCCCATCATAGTAGCCATTATCAAGCCGTCTATGCCATATTCCGTGACAATGCCATAAACGATAACCATGAAAGCACCGGTAGGTCCACCAATTTGGACCCGGCTACCACCGAGGAAAGAAATTAAAAAACCTGCTATAATAGCTGTATGCATCCCTTTTTCAGGTGAAACACCGGATGCGATAGCAAGTGCGATAGATAGTGGAAGTGCAATAATCGCTACGATAATACCCGCCGTGAGGTCACCAAAAAATTGCTCTTTAGAGTAACTTTTGATAGTGGTAAAAAACTTTGGTTTGAAAAAATTCATGTTTCCTCCTTGCGAATTCACGTGTTCATTAAGGATGGAAATTGCATAATTACCTAACAAGTCACAAAATCATATTTTCACAATGGCTTATATACGCCTTTTTATGTGAGAAATATCATAAAATGGGAATTATGCAATTTCCTTAAGTTAACAAAGCGTCTGTTGACTTCAATTACCGATTGTTGATATAATTGGTCCGTATATTAATGCCTATCTTTCACGATTCGCTATCTGACTTAATTTTAATGTCCACTTAGACACGCCTCTTCTATTGTAGCACTTTAGATGTGCTGTTGCCAATTATATGCAATTTTTTTATTTCGAAATGAGGCATTTCATGATTTCTGAAGATAGAATCTCCAAAATAAACGATGGTGGTATCAACTTAAACGGGGATTATATTCTCTATTGGATGCAGTCTGCGCAGCGTACCGGTGATAACCATGCCCTAGAATTCGCCATACGAATGGCCAATAAATATGCATGTCCACTTGTTGTTGCGTTTGTCATCATGCCAAATTTTCCACAAGCGAATCTGAGACATTTTACATTTATGCTTCAAGGTATCGCAGAGCTTCAAGAAGATTTTAAGTCTAAAAATATAAAATTTGTCATTAGACTGGGGGATCCAACTACTGAAATAGTGGAATTGGGACAATCCGCCAAATTAGTTGTCTTTGATAATGGTTATAGTGTCTATGAACGCATGATTCGGAGAGAAACGTCTCGATTACTTAAAAAAGATGTCTATAATGTTGAAACAAATCTCGTCCTACCAATAGAACGCGCTTATAGCAAAGAAGCTTATGCGGCCTATGCTATTAGACCCTCTATTATGAGACAGATTGACGCGTATATCGATCAAGGAGAAGACCTTGAAGGGAACCAACTAAAAATCGGAAATATAATAGGACATTTGAAACCAATAGAATCACTTAAAATCCACAATGTCGAACGATTTATAGAATTACATTTACCCATGTTGGATGCCGTTAAACCCAGTCCAGTCTTTATTGGTGGCGAGAGAGAAGCAATGCGTCTTTTAAAGGCCTTCATCCAAGATGGTTTAGAACGCTATGAACATAATCAATCAGACCCGTCGTTACATGGCAGTTCTATGTTGAGCCCTTATCTTCATTTTGGACAACTGTCACCAGTAACAATTGCTCGTTTAATCCGTGCGTCGGGCATTAAAGCAGACGCGTTTATAGAACAGTTAATCGTTCGCAGAGAGCTCGCTTACAATTATATCTACTATGGCGCGTCAGACGTATTTGACCTCAGCAAAACGCTTCCAAGTTGGGCTTTTGAGACACTAAAGAGCCACCAATCTGATATAAGACCTTATTTGTATGATTTAGACACATTAGAAAATGGAAATACGCATGATCCTTACTGGAACGCAGCACAAAAAGAGATGACACTAACCGGTCATATGCATGGCACCATGCGCATGTACTGGGGGAAAAAAGTTATTGAATGGACAGAAAGTCCAGAACGAGCTTATGAAATTCTGTGTTACCTCAATGATAAATATGAACTCGATGGAAGAGATCCAAACGGCTATGCGGGTATCGCTTGGTGCTTTGGCAAACATGATAGGCCATGGAAAGAACGTGCAATATTTGGAAAATGTAGATACATGAATGCCGCTGGACTTGAAAGAAAGTACGACATTCTGCAATATGTTAAATATGTAAAGGAATTGGAAGGAGTTCATGTTGAAAAATAGTAAATTAGCGACATCAAATGTAAATGATAAAAAATTGAGCTTAATAGAATCATGGCAACTGAATGGCATCCCAATGCTCAAGATGATGTCTGTGTATGTGCTAATCCTATTCATCATGGAAGCACTATTTAGAAAAAGCTTAGGCGATACCGTGAAATGGATCGC
The DNA here is from genome assembly GCA_041741755.1 of Acidaminobacteraceae bacterium. Lineage (GTDB taxonomy): Bacteria > Bacillota > Clostridia > Peptostreptococcales > Acidaminobacteraceae > Fusibacter_C. The sequence goes on from JBGSJR010000019.1 coordinate 56,115, forward strand.
AGACGCGCCTTTTCTATTTTCTCTGAACCTTTTTACGCTGATGGCTATTTCAGGGGTTTTACTTATATTGACGAAGCGAATCGTCTGGGTGACACTCATAGTGGGCACATTAACCGCGATACTGAGCTTTATTAATATAGGTAAATTTGCACTTAGAAATGTCCCGCTTCTTTATGACGATATATTTTTGGTCAAAGAAGTGCTGATATTGCTACCAGAGATTTTTAATTTAAAAACGATGATTATGATAGGCCTTGGCATAGTAGTTGCAATAGGTCTAGGATTCTTACTATTCAAATACTTTAAGAGAAGCACCCTTCATAAACATCGCCTTGCAGCATTCACATTGTCACTTGTTAGTATTGGGATATTGTCCATAGGCCAAAACATCAACGCAGCTGACATCGACATTTCTAAGACGGGTTTTATATATTCCCTTTCAAATAACACCCGAGAGCAAGTCGTTCTCAATGAAGAACAACTGGAAACAGCGGGGAACTTATACGACCAATACATCGCAGAATACAATAGTAGGACACATGAGAAAACGTTGAAAAAAAAGCCTAATGTAATCGTGATACAAAGCGAAGCATTTTGGGATGTTAACAAGCTTGATGTGAATTATAATAAAAATCCCATTCCAAACTTTGAGGCACTACGTAAAGAAAGCCGCTATGGTGAACTCTATGTGCCTGTAGTTGGGGGTGGTACGTCAAATACTGAATATGAGATATTGACGGGTATGACGTTAAAAAATTATTCCAATGACTGGTATATGGTTTATCCAAATGAAATTAATCAACCGATGGTATCGCTTGCATCTATCTTTAAAAACCAGGGTTATGAGGCAACTGGGATTCATCCATACCAATCATGGTATTACAATAGAACAGCAGTGTATGAACATCTAGGTTTTGATACGTTTAAGACGATCGAATACATGAATGACCCAGAGATCATAGGTGCCTATATGTCGGATCGATATACGACTGACTTGATTATTGATGCCATTGAAACAACAGATGCACCACTATTCAATTTTACTGTGACCATGCAAAATCATGGTCCTTATGGCAATCATCGTTTTACTTCAGACCAGTTCGATATCGACATCAAGACAAAACTCACTGATTCAACGCGTTATTTTCTGTCAAATTATGTTCAAGGCCTTTACATGGCAGACGTTGAACTTGAAAGACTCGTCGACTATCTAAGAGATAGTGAAGAACCCACAGTTCTCATGTTTTTCGGCGATCACTTACCAATGTTAGGTGAAGACTATCAAACGTATCGTGAAGTGGATTATGTTGGTGATGAAGACAACTATGCACTACAAAATGATTTGAAAATGATGGCAGTGCCTTATATCATTTGGTCGAACTTTGATGATACCTCTGAAGAACTGCCAACGATGAACGCTTCATTTATAACAAGCAAGATTTTGGAAGAAGCACAGGTTGATATGCCTGATTATCTGAAAGTACTTACTATTGCACGTGAAAAAATGCCACTCTATTTTAGAGATTTTGGATATGATAACAACGGCACAAAAGTTGAGAAGGATTCTCCACAATTCATGAACATCAAATCACTTTATGTGTCTATATTTGATAAACTTAAGGATACAGATAGCTTAAAACCATGGCTTGTGGAAAATAACACCGCATACAATAAAACGATAACAGAAATAAACATCGATTCAGCAGCAGCCGAAGGTGTTACTGCAACGCTCTTTGGAAGTAATTTCTATCAAGGCATGAAAATCATGGTCGGGGAGTCAGAGGTGGCGTTCAAGTTCATAACTGATACTGAAATTGTCGTTGAAAGGCCTCTATCTTCTGGTGATACAGTTATAGCAAAGCTGTTCGACAGTGAAGGCAAGCAAATTGCAGAATCAAATGCTTTCGTAATGCCTTAATATGTGAACGATGAGGAGATTATCAGATGGACTTAATAAAAATTGATAATTTGAGAGAAGGCGTGTTTATAGACCGACCTAATCGATATTTGGCAAATGTAATGATCGATGGTGAGGTGGTAGTGGTACATGTCCATGATCCGGGTCGACTTAAAGAGCTTCTTTATCCTCAAAACAAGTGCCTAGTTAAATATGTTCCTGGTGACAAACGTAAAACGCAGTGGGATATGATCGCAGCCCAAAAGATGAATGAATATGTCCTCGTACATTCTGGCTATCATCGTTATATAGCTGAAGCGATATTGAGGGATTCTGACTTAAATCCATTTGGCACTTTTTCAGCCCTTAAAGCCGAGGCGAAATACGGGCATTCAAGAATCGATTTTTTAGCTCAAGTTGAGAAGAGACCTGATATTCTGCACGTATCGCATCAAGAGGATAAAGTAAATGACCTTTCAACTAGCGAAACGATTTGGGTCGAAGTTAAGGGGTGTTCACTTTCTGAAGACGGTGTGGCCAAGTTCCCTGATGCACCAACAGTAAGGGGCACTCGACACTTGGAAGAACTAATGCTTATTAAGGAGGCTGGTGACCGTGCAGGTGTATTGTTACTTGTTCTCAGTGATGCAGAGTTATTCGTCCCAAAACGGGATACAGATCCAAAATTTTATGACGCGTTCTATAGAGCGTTGGAAAAAGGTGTAGAGATACACCCAATAAAAGTATTGTTGAAACCAACCGGGGAGTTGGAATACAAAGGCTTAGTGCCAATAAAGGACGTTGAAAATGAGTAGTATTTTACTTTATCTTAGCCTTCTAATCGTTGGAGGCATTCTAAGCTACAAAGGCTTAATTCACAGTCAGCTCATGAACAAAATCGACAAATTGCAGCTAGCTTGTTTGTTCGCACTGCTCTTTATCATGGGTCTTCGCATCGGGATGGATGATCGTGTGCTTAAGGCATTTGCTCAAATCGGTCTACATGCCATTTTGTTTGCCCTCTTCACAATAATCGGAAGTGTTGGCGTCGTTCATATTTTACTTAAAATCTTCAATAAGAAAAGAGGTAGTGCCAATGACATTTAAAATTATTCTAGCGGTCGTCATCGGCACAGTCGTCGGTTTCTTTGTACCTACTGAGTGGTATGGTGCTACAGATACTATGCTCACCATAGGGTTATGTCTTCTACTTTTCTTTGTCGGTATTGACATCGGAAAAAACAAAAATGTATTTCAGGACATCAAACGCACAGGTGCGCTCTTTTTCATCGTACCTATTGGTGTCGCTGTGGGAAGTTTGATTGGTGCTATAGCGATGGGTTATTTATTAGGCTACCCACTCAACGAATCGGGTGCTATTGGTTCCGGACTTGGTTGGTATACGTTGTCTTCTATCATCATTGCACCTTATTCTTCAGAGTTATCGGTTTTGGCGTTTTTGACGAACGTCATGCGTGAAGTGTTTGCAATTGCGCTTATTCCAATCATTGCTACACGTATTGGCTTTATCGAAGCGATCGCACCAGCAGGAGCGACAGCGATGGACACAACATTGCCCATTATCTCAAGAAACACGAGTAGTGAGACAGCTATCCTATCATTTTCAACAGGCCTTATTTTATCAACACTTGTACCTATTCTCGTACCGATGTTTTTATTTAGGTGAGGAATCTGCATAACAAAAAAAAGCATCTCAATAGTTTGGTATAAACCAGACTGATGGGATGCTTTTATTTATCTTTACTATTACTATGCCTAGTGGATTTGTTATGCCATAGAGGCAACAAATTCTAAAACTTTGTCGTAGTCTGGATGTGAACCGACTTCTTTGACATACTCAACAAAACGCACTTCGTTTTTGTCATCAACGACAACGATGCCTCTAGATAAGAGGCGAAGCCCTTCGATGGCATAACCGTATTTCAAACCAAAATCAAGGTCTTGATAATCGGATACGACGATGGAGTTTTCAATGCTGTTGGCTACACAGAATCTCTTCTGAGCAAAGGGTAGATCCACGCTTATAGTCAAGACGACCACGTTTGGATTTTTTGTTGCTTCTTCATTAAAACGTATCGTTTGAAACTCACAGATTCTCGTATCTATGGATGGTACGACACTGATGATTTTTATTTTTCCATCGAGTTCCGAAAAATCGAATGGCGACATATCTGGTTTAACAGCATGAAACATAGGTGCTTTTGCACCGACTTTGATTTCTTCACCCATTAATTTAACGGGGTTACCGCCCATTGTTATTTGTTCTCTCATATTGACCCTCCAAATTGTTTACATTTCTATATATAAGTAACCTAATTGATGCATCTCTAAACATATTTCTTAGCGAGATTACAAAATGTTAAAAAATGGCGTTCACAAGGAAGCCTAATCGGTGTATAGTTTAATAGGAAAGTTTAATACCATGAGGAGGTAAATGATGTTTAGACCAATGCGTAGGGATAAGAAAGCGATGACACAAAACCATGTGGATGCACTCATAAAAAATGGAGAGTATGGTGAATTAGCTGTACTTGATACAAATGGTTACCCTTATGCAGTACCAGTCAATTACGTTTCTGACGAGACACACATTTATGTTCACTGTGCAACTGAAGGGGCAAAACTGGATGCCATAAATGCTTATGAAAAAGTTTCTTTTACGATAGTAGGAAGACACTCAATCGTCGCAAAGCGATTTTCAAGTGATTTTGAAAGTGTCGTTTGCTTTGGCAAAGCGCACATAATAGAAGATGCAGAGGAAAAAATCAGACTATTAAAAAAGTTCATCTATAAATATTCACCCGATTTTGAAGTGAGTGGCCTAAAATATGTAAGCTCTGACTTTATGAAAACAGCAATGATTGCCATAGAGATTGAACATAAAACTGGAAAGACGAATTTAGAGGAACAATGAAGATAATATTTATGCCTATATTAAATTAGAATGGATGATGACATGAAGACAATTGACAAAATCTATGACGCGGTAATCGAGCTTGCAAAAGAAGCCGGTAGACTACAAAAGTCATATTTCAGAACAGATGGATTTAAAATAACGACGAAAAGTACTGATGTCGACATGCTTACCGAAGTGGATATGGCATGCGACCATCTCATCGTAGAAGGCTTACACGCCTTGTTTCCAAACGATGCTATCCTTTCTGAAGAACGTGGCTTCCAACCAATAGAATCGAATTCAGGGTATACTTGGATTATCGATCCGTTGGATGGAACGACAAATTTTTCAATAGGACATCCCATCTTTGCGGTATCAATTGCAAGATGGCAGGGCAATCAGCCCGTATTTGGTGTTGTTTATATCCCGATGCTCGACGAACTTTATATCGCAGAGCAAGGTAAAGGTGCTTACCGGGGTGAGCGTAGACTCAACGCTTCTAGCAAAGTATTGTTGAGAGAATCGGTAATAGGAACAGGATTCCCTTATGACCGTGCAACTGCAGCAAACAACAATTCAGAAAATGTTGCGCTCATGATCCCAAAAGTAAAGGGGATTAGACGTCTTGGCGCTGCCGCCTATGATCTATGCTTAGTCGCGTCGGGCGTTTATGATGCTTACTGGGAATTGCGATTAGGTTGGTGGGACATGGCAGCAGGTGCACTCATAATCACAGAGGCTGGTGGCCAATGTACTTATGACATCTACGATGGCAAATACAATCTTGTCGCAGGTGCACCTGAACTGTGTAGGCAACTCAAAGAATTGGTCAATATGACAAATGATAGGAAGTAACTATAATGATGAAAAAGGTTGTCTTGGTGATGGGAAGCCATCGTTCAAATGCAAATACGGCCTATTGGGTTGACACGATGTCAAGCAAATTAGCTGAAATGAATGTGCCATGTACAACAGTGGATGTGAATAAGCTTACGATCAAGCCGTGTATTGATTGCAATTATTGTAAAAACAATTGGGGAAAGTGTGTACATGATGACGATATGACGCAGGTCTATCAGACAATGAAGCAAGCGGATATCATGATCATTGCGACGCCCGTGTATTTTAACGGTGTCACGAGCAAACTAAAAACGCTGGTTGACCGTTGTCAGATGATTTTCTTGTGTGACTTTGCGCATAATAAACCATTTGCCGATTCACTTGACATTTTTAGTAAGATGGGCTATATTGTTTCCGTCGGTGGCGCAAACCCATATCCTAATCAGTTTATTGGCACAGAGATTACACTTAAGCTCATCTTTAACAATTTGCGCATACCGTTGACAGAGCACATCAAATACAGTGAGACTGATCAAATCGCATTGAAAGATCGAATAGAAACCCAGACAGATATTTTAACGATTTCAAAGGCAATCTATAAAGAGGTGATGGAAATTGAAGGATAAACTAAAAATTGGGCTGGTTCAAATGATGACGAATCGCGACAAGTCCGTTTCTGTAAAAAAGGCCATTGATAACATCGAATTTTTGGCGGATCAAGGGGCCAATCTAGTCGTCCTGCCGGAAATGTTCAACTGTCCATATGAGACACATCGCTTTCCAAGCTATGCGGAACCTGAAGGTGGCGAAACATGGCAAAAGCTAAGCCAAGTGGCAAAAGAGAAAAAAATATACCTAATTTCTGGTTCTATACCAGAAACGGATGGTACCAATGTTTACAATACATCGTTTATATTCAATCCTGATGGCGAGCAAATCGGCAAACATAGAAAAATTCATCTACTTGATATCGATATTGAGAATGGTCAGTATTTCAATGAATCTGAATCACTTCAAGCAGGGGATTCGCCAACGGTGATTGATACTGAATATGGCAAAATAGGTGTCGCAATATGTTATGACATCAGATTCCCTGAGCTCGCCAGAATTATGGTCGATCAAGGCGCAAGGATGATCATCTATCCAGCAGCCTTCAATATGAATACGGGTCCTGCACACTGGGAACTGTTATTTAGAATGCGCGCTGTAGACAATCAAGTGTTTACAGTTGGTTGTGCACCTGCTAGAGATTATTCACTTGCTTATATTTCATACGGGAATTCCATCGTCGTCGACCCATGGGGAGATATTGTTGGGAGGCTTGATGATTCTGAAGGCTATCTCCTCGGTGATATTGACTTCAATGAAGTCAAGCAGATTAGAGAGCAGTTACCCCTTCTTAAACATACGCGTGAAGACGTCTATGAAGTTGCGTTGAAACATCCTAAAGTGACTCCTTAGCAATTGAACGATATTAATATCTGAAATTATGACAAATAAAAAGTGTGAATCGACTCAAGAAATAAGTCGATTCACACTATTATTTTTTTGAGGAAATTGTATAATTCCAATTTATAAATATAACTCACATGAAAATGCGTAAATAAGCCATTGCTGTCATGTGTAAAATTGAGTTCGTAACCTATTAGGTAATTATGCAATTTCCATATTTATAGATGAAGTTGATCTTCACTGATGATTTTAACGCTTGCATCGAGTTCATAGATAAGATCTTTACGCTCGACGATGATTACCGCTTTTTCTACAAGTGCCGGTGTGGCTTTGATATTAAGTAGTAATTCTTTAGCAGGATTGATCGCCACAGGATGTCCAACTCTGCTTAGCATAGAAAAGTCACCGTTTGTATCACCGTAGGCATAACTTTTAGATAAATCGATGTCATAATCTTTCACGAATTCATCGATGGCGTTATTTTTACTTTCAGAATCCCACATCGGGATAACGTCACCTGTAAATTTTCCTTCAAAATTGGTGATGTACCCAGTGCCTCTATAACCGTCGATATTATATTTCTCGGCCATCTTAGAAACTAGAAAATCCGGACTACCCGAGATGAAGAAAACTTTATGCCCTTGAAGCTGATGCCATAGAATTCTACTACGTGTGTACTTGTAGACGATATCACCATTTAGTGCGATTACTTGATTTGAGATGAACTCTAGATCTGCGGCTCGTCTGCCTTTAAGTGCCTCATAATAGATCTGAACGAGCTCTAGCATGTAGTGATCATATTCGCCCATGCGTTTCCGCCATTCGTCAAAAGGCGCTTTTAAACTCGAATGCCATAGTCCGGGATCGACGATCTCGTATTTCACCATTTTTTTAAAGTGTTCTATCATCAATGAATTGCGGTATAGTGTCCCGTCAATGTCTAAAAATGCAGCAATATTCATATAAACCTCCATGATTTTTCCTTACTGACTATTATACCCTGAGGAACGGGATTTGCGACCATTATTTACGATGATTTTGCTTGATTCAAATAATTTTTTATGATAATCTATGTTGGGCTATAAAAATAGTGAAAGATTTATCAGTGGGAGGATATATAAGTGGATCAAAATGAAAGAAAAATTTATACGGCAGACCCGTCTGCTCTTGGCCTTTTCGGTCTCGCAATGATTACCTTCGTTGCATCAACTCAAAAACTAGGTTGGACAGAAGGCACTTCATTGCTCGTACCTTGGGCGATATTCTTAGGCGCATGTACGCAAATTTATGCATGTGTAAACGATGCTAAAAAAGGCAATGTATTTGGTGCGACAGCATTCGGTGCTTATGCATTTTTCTGGTTGGGCGTTGCAATGACATGGATGATCACCAATGGCGTCTTCGGTGAAGGTATGGCACAAAATGCAGACATTTCACAACTTGGTTTTGCATTTTTAGGCTATTTGATCTTCTCATTGTTTATGACTTTAGCATCACTTGAAACAAATAAAGTTCTTATGATTATATTCGTCCTTATTGATTTACTATTTATAGGATTATCATTGTCCGTTATTTGGGGTATCGAGGCTGGTCATACATTGGCTGCATGGAGTGAGTTTGCTATTGCGATTGTAGGTTTCTACGGTTCAGCAGCAAATGTAATCAATCACACATTTGGAAGAACATTCCTTCCAGTTGGAAAACCGCTTGGCATATTTAAAAAATAATAATTGATTCATAAAACCCTTGAGTGTCTATTATTGGATAGCATTCAAGGGTTTTTTTGCGCCGAAAATTATATCGATTCTTTATATAGATGGTGCCACTTAAAAGGTAATTATGCAATTTTCAAATTTAAGCATTTTTTAATCAAATTCACCATTTCCTTTATGAATTGAATGCTAGACTGGTAATAGAAGTTAAGGGACTGAAACGTCCATTGGAGCTACAAATAGATTGATTAGGGGGTTATATGAATCACGTTATTAAGTTAAAGGATTTGAAAATGAGATATAAAGTGGACGGTGATTATGTATTAAAAGGCGTTGATTTAGAAGTTTTACCAGGTCAAATCATCGGCTACATAGGACCCAACGGTGCAGGCAAGAGTACAACCGTAAAAATTATGCTTGGCATGGTAGATCAGTATGAAGGTTTAGTAGAAATATTTGGTGAGGATATCAAAATGAACCCGTTATCCTACAAACGACATATTGGTTATGTACCAGAGATCGCAACGATTTATGAAAGCTTATCTGGGTTTGAATATATGGCTTTCGTTGGTGAACTTTATAAGCTTGAGCGGGAATCTGTTAAAGAGAAATCCGATCAACTATTTGAGATATTTGGTATCAAAGAGGCGCTATATAATAGGATTTCTTCCTATTCTAAAGGTATGAAACAGAAACTTATGATTATAGCGAGTTTGATTCACAACCCGGACATTCTCTTTTTTGATGAGCCGATCACAGGTCTCGATGCCAATAGCGTTATGGTCTTTAAAGAAGTCATGAAAAAGTTAGCCGAACATGGCAAGACGATTTTCTATTCTTCTCATATCATGGAAGTGGTTGAAGTTATCAGCGACCGCATAATCGTGTTAAATGATGGTGTTATAGTAGCGGATGGCAATTTTGCCGCTTTAAAAGAATCGAGTAACGAAGGCACCCTTCAAGAAATATTTAACCAACTGACAGGATTTAGCAAACACGATGAGATTGCTTCAGAGTTTGTGCGAATCGTGGAGGGCTAATTATGACGTCGAATTTTCTTTTAATAAAAATCATTTCTAAATTTGAATGGGTATTCAGAAAAGCTGGGATTGATTTTGATACATTGGTAACCATCTTAAAGCTCAAATTGACTTTGGATGATCGAAAAACAGTGTCCAATATGTCTATGTCATCGAATACAAAACCTGGAAAACTACAGGGGATGAAAGCGAATTTGTTGATGCAGGCTTTTGTGGGTCTATTTTTAGGGTTCATTATGTTTTTACCACTAGACTTATTTTTTAAAGTAACGACTATTGTGTCCATGGACTTTTTCTTTATGGTTATGTATATGATATCTGATTTTTCCAGTGTGTTACTTGATGTACGGGATAAGAACATTATCATGACCAAGCCAGTTGACAATCGAACGATGAACACTGCGCGGATTATCCATATTGCTTATTATATGATTTTGTTATTCTTGGCACTTAATCTTGCCAGTATTGTCATAGGCGTCATAAAACACGGCTTTCTTTTTCTACTAAGTTATCTCGTTATGATGGTTTTCCTTTGTTTCTTCATTATTTTTTTGGCCACGATTTTATATAGTGTATTACTAAACCGCTTCAATGGTGAAAAATTAAAAGATATTATTAATACCTTCCAAATAGTCCTATCGGTAGTGACAATCATCGCTTACCAACTAATGGGACGTGTTTTTGAATTTGCTGAGGCAACAATGACCCTAAATATTGACATTAAATGGTGGACTTATTTATTGCCATCTGCATGGTTTGGGGGGCTATTCAAAGTGATTGTTGAACAAGACTTTACGGTTCATTTTGTTGCGATGGCACTTTTAAGTATCTTTGTACCGATAATCATGGGCGCAATTTTGATCAAGACGATTATGCCGAAGTTTGAAAGTTATTTGTCTAAACTTCAAATTGAAGATGGCGTATTTGTTGATAAAAACAGCATTATTACCCGACTAAAAGAACGCCTTTACCAGCTCATTTCAAAAGATAATGTTGAACGTGCTTTTATGCGGTTTACGGATTATAACCTAAGTAGAGATAGACGCCTTAAACTCATGATTTATCCAAACCATACGATGAGTTTCATTTTTCCACTCATTATTATACTGCCCTTTTTACAAGATAAAGGCAGCCTAATGGAGGGAATTCAAAGTTTGAATGGAACCGATGTTTACCTCTCTCTCTATCTTGCAATGATGTTCTTTGTAACAAACTTTGAATTCCTTCAGTTTAGTGAAAACTATGAAGCTGCGTTTATTTATGATAGTTTTCCAATTGCCAACAGGCACGTTGTCTTAAAAGGTGCAATGAAAGCCTACTATATCAAATATGTAATGCCCGCTATGCTAATATTAAGTACACTGTATGGTTTTCTTTGTGGTACGTCTGTGATACCAGACCTTATTTTTATCAATATAGCGAGTGTACTGGTTTTGTCGATACGTGTCAATTTGTTTCCAGTTGAGTTACCTTTCTCAAAACCATTTGGTACAACGGGAAATAAGAACCTTGCTATGACCTTTGGATTTATGGGTATATGTGGTGTTCTTGCTCTATTTCATTTTCTCTTACTCAGGAAATCCGTCATCCTCACTGTGATCATGTGTCTGGTGACGCTTAGTTTAATCAAAGGTGTTGAATGGTTGAAAGTCAAAAAATATTCAAAACTTAAGAACACCGACTATTCAATGGACAAAATTTGATGTAAAATAAGGACAAGAGGTTTGAGGAGGAATTATGACTGAGAATATATTAAAAGTTCAAATTGAACAAACTGAAGATTTGCCATTTTCTGAAGAGGCTATTTTTAAAGCGGTAGCTGAAAACTTAGACAGAATCAATACAGAATCAGATGAAGCTTGTCTGCTTGTGACAGGACCTATGGCGATGATCCTTTACTGGGAAGGCGATTGCGTGATCGTAGAACGCGTAATGAAAGCGGAAGATTTAAAGAACGGCTTAGAGTAATAACAAAAAAAATAGAGCTCTTACCAGTTGATGTGTCATCACTGTGTAAGAGCTTTTTTAATTGGCAACTCTTTTCTAATACCCATAGTTCTCGTCGATCAATATGACGTGAACACGCGATTTGTCGCGTTGATAAGCGATGACAGAATAAGTGCAACAAATTCTACCAGCACTTTTGCAATCAGAGCAGCTTCCTGTAAATGTACACGGTGTGCCCATATTCAATCGAACGCTGTTAGCAGGGGCAGAAACTTCTCGATTTCTTGTGATTGCATCGTCGATATCTTTAACGATTTTATTGATACCTGCAATGACGATGACCTTCTCTGGTCCAAACGCAAGGGCGGCAACGCGGTTTCCAGAACCATCCACATTATAGAGCTCACCATTTTCAGTGATTGCGTTCGTGCTCATAAAATAGGCATCAACTGAAAAAGCCTGTCTATGGATTTCCTTTATCTCTTGTGGCGTTAAGCCCGGTGCATAGCGGTCATAAAAATGGTAATCATTGGAACGGATCCAGTCGAGCACACCCGTTTCTGTAAGCGTTTGAGAGCCACCTACAGCAATCGTTGATTTTGCAGGTACGAGTGTTTGTAAAAGTGCTTTAAGTGCCTCAATATCGGGTACAAAGTAACCATTCATATTGTTTTTTTCGAGATTAGTGAGAATGCGTTTCACTTTTTCGTGGGTGACTTTTTTTAAATGCTGATCCATATGCCCTCCTAATTAAGTTACACCAATATGTTTCTTTCTATGTCAGTTTAAACAATTTGACTGAATATTACAACAATCTTAGGATTATTCATAAAAAATTTAACAATTTGTGTATTATTTATTAGAATGCTTGGGTTATAATGGTATTTAGTAAAATGCATAATTCCAAATTTAATGAATTTCTTTTATCAAAACGGCTTGATTGAGCCATTGTCGAATTCTATATACAAATTTTAGCAACTTAAAAGGTAATTATGCAATTTCCATAAGGGTTATCCTAGGCAATTACTACGAAAATTAAGGTGAGTGTGACAGATGAAAAAATGTTCAGAATGTAAAAAAAATGTAGCTATGATGCGGACTGCCAAGATTGAGAATGGAAAGACAGAGTATGTCGATCTATGCCTTGAATGTGCACAAAAAAAAGGGTATCCCGTCATGGATGAAATAATGAATCAAATCAATTTGAGTCCAGAAGAAATGGATAATTTATCCAAACAAATGAATAAGCTATTTGATAAGGCAGCTGGCGATGAAGACAATCCGCTCTTGCATCTTATGAATTTTGATCAAGAGTCCTTTGATGATGAAGATGAAGATGCTGATGTAGAGGCTTATGATGATGAATCACTAGACGACGCATATGAACTCGATGAAGATGAAGAGGATGAAGACGGTCAAGATCATGATCACTTTGGGCAAAAAAAGAAAAGCAAGAAACTAAAGCTTAAAACTTTGAGCAAGTATGGCTCAAATCTAATAGAAAAAGCACAAAATGGTGAAATTGATCGCATCATCGGCAGAAATCGAGAAATCGACCGAGTGGTTCAAATTCTCAATCGAAGAAACAAGAACAATCCGCTTCTACTTGGTGAACCAGGCGTCGGTAAAACGGCTATTGCTGAAGGTTTAGCAGTAAGGATTGTAGCAAAGCAAGTCCCAGAAAAATTGCTTGATACTGAGATTTATCTCCTTGATATGACCGCAATCGTAGCAGGCACTCAATTTAGAGGGCAGTTTGAAGGGCGTATGAAAGCGATTATCAATGAAGCGACAAAACATGGCAACATCATACTCGTTATTGATGAAGTGCACAACATCATGGGAGCAGGCGAAGTACACGGTGGTGTCATGAATGCAGCAAACATACTGAAGCCAGCACTTGCAAGAGGTGAAGTGCAAATTATCGGTGCGACAACGCTTGATGAGTATCGACAACACATTGAAAAAGATGCGGCACTTGAACGACGTTTTCAACCGGTCATCGTAGATGAACCAAGTGTTGAAGACAGTATTGAGATTTTGATGGGCATCAAAGATTATTATGAAGATTTCCATAAAGTGATTATAGAAGAAGATATTATAGATGCTGCGGTTAAGATGTCTGCAAGGTATATCACAGATAGATTCTTACCTGATAAGGCGATCGACGTCATCGACGAAGCAGGTTCTAGAGCAAATCTTAAAAACCATGGTCTCGTTGAAGTAAAGGCACTTGAAGAAGAGCTTCAAAAGATTGAAAGCCAACGCGCAGATGCGACAGAAGCACAAGATTTTGAGAAGGCAGCAGAATTAAGGGCCGAATCATTGAGGTTGAGTGAGAAGATTGAAAAACTTGAAAGTTCAAGTGGACATGTTCATTTAACCGTTGAAGATGTTGCCTATGTCATCGAGGCATGGACTAAAATCCCTGTAAAGCGCATCACTGAAGAAGAAGCAGAGAAGTTGATTGAACTTGAAAACAGATTGCATAAGCGCGTTATAGGACAGCAAACCGCTATTGAAGCGATATCCAAAGCGGTTAGAAGAAATCGTTCTGGATTTAGAAAAAAACGCAAACCGGCTTCGTTTATTTTTGTTGGACCAACGGGCGTTGGTAAAACAGAACTCGCAAAAGCACTCGCTGAAGAGCTTTTTGGCACGGAAGACGCCATCATTCGCGTCGATATGTCCGAATATATGGAGAAACACACCGTTTCAAAATTGATTGGTGCGCCTCCAGGATATGTTGGCTATGAACAAGGTGGTCAGTTGACTGAAAAGGTCCGTAGAAAGCCATATGCTGTAATCCTTCTCGACGAAATTGAAAAGGCACATAGCGATATTTTCAATATTCTGCTCCAGATTTTGGAGGATGGTAGATTGACAGATGGACAAGGCAGAACAGTATTCTTTGAAAATACGGTCATCATCATGACATCCAACGTAGGTACGAACCTCAAATCTACTGGAATCGGTTTCGGTAGCGAATCAGACCTCAAAATTGACAACAAGATTAGAGAAATGCTCAGAGAGACGTTTAGACCAGAGTTCTTAAATAGAATCGACGATATCGTCGTCTTTAAAGCACTGATTGAAAACGAACTTAAACAAATCATAGAGCTTCAGTTAAACGAAGTCTCAGGCGAAGTGAAAGAAAAGAAAATGACACTCGAAGTTTCTGAGGAAGTTAAAGCACTTATTCTTTCGCAAGGTTTCGATGAAAAATACGGAGCTAGACCACTCAGAAGAACCATTCAAAAATTGATTGAAGACGAGATCGCAGAGCTTTATATTCGAAAACTGATTAAAGAGGGCAACTTGCTCAAGGCCGTCATGGAAAATGATAAGGTCAAGATCAAAGTTGAGGCATAGTTTCAATTAAAAAATAGGACTTCAACCGTGCACAGTTATTATCTGTGTGTGGATGAAGTCCTTGTTTTTTTAGTGATTTTCATAATTATGGAAATTGCATATTTACCTTTTAAGTTGCAAAATTCCGTTTATCGAATTTGAAAATGGCTCTATCAAGCCGTTATGATAAATGAAAATCATTCAAATTGGAATTATGCAATTTCCTCAATTAAAACTCTATTTTGATAGATTTTCCTTTTTCAATAAATGTCTTCATGACGTCTTCAGGTACGAGGCCACCGCCCGTTGCCCAAGAGATATGCAGGGCATCCTTCATTTTTTCAAGTAAACCGTTCGATTGCAAATAGGCAAAGCCTTCACTTTTATAGAAAAGCCATATTGGGCCAGCGAATCCAGCTAGTGCTGAAGGTTCCAACTTGATATCATCTGATATTGAGAGCATATAGAGAAGCCAATACATTCTGTCATCGGAGATTGTGTAGATGCCGTCTAAGAGTGGTGCGACGACTTGTCCCACAAAACCTGAGGCTCTTCCCACGGCAAGTCCATCTGCATCGGTTATGTTGTCGATGCCTATATCGTTTACACTGATGGCATCGTATTTTTCGGTCGCCATACCAAGGAGCATACACGGGGCATGTGTTGGTTCTGCAAAGAATAGTTTAACGGCATCTTTAAAGATGAGTTTTAGTCCAAAAGCGATACCGCCTGGTGCGCCACCGACACCGCAAGGGAGATAAACAAATAGCGGATGATCACTATCGACAAGCTTTCCAGATGCTTCTAGCTGATCTTTTAAGCGCAGTGCAGCAACGGCATATCCGGTAAAAAGGCCGATGGAGTTTTCGTCATCAATAAAGTAGCTGTACGGATCTTTTTCAGCACTCAAACGCCCTTCTGCCACAGCAACTGAATAATCGGCTTCGTGAAGGATGACGTTGGCACCTTTGTCGCGAAGCATTTTTATTTTCCACGGTTTTGCATCTTGAGACATGTGAACCGTCACTTGGAAACCAAGCGCCTTTCCAACAATGCCAATACTGAGACCGAGATTTCCAGTTGAACCAACGACGATGTTATACTTTGAAAAGAGTGATTTTGCGGTAGCGCCAGTCAAAATGTCGTAAGAGGACTGAGCGTCAATAAGTTCGGCATCAAGTGCAAGTTTTTCAGCAAATTTTACGACCTCGTATACACCACCGCGTGCCTTGATAGATCCGGCGATATCAAGATGACTGTCCAGCTTGACAGACCAGTCACCTAAAGTACGTCCACCGACAAAAGTGATGATGCCATTTTGAAATTTCTCAATCGTGCGAAGTTCCGATTCTATGATGCCTTGTGTACGTACTGTTTCAGGAAAGAGAATTTGAAAGGCTGGTGCAAACCGTCTCAAACGGCGATCAGCTTCTTCGATGTCTTTGAGTGTAGGTACCTGTGGGTGTTCCTGATATATTTTCTGGATAGCGGTCTCAAATGGAAGCTTCTTTGGATTAATCCAAAGAATTTCTTCGTAATTTTTTAGCGACTCTATAAGTTTATTTTTTTTCTCACTCATGTCAAACTCCTCTTAGGAAATTTTTAAATGCCTCTAAAATCTTCTAGTAACATCTTATCAGATTTTGAAAGCATTTAAAATCTAAAAAAAGGTGGTATAATAGTTAGGGTAAAGCAATGAAATATTTATACGAGGAGACCAACTATGAATTTCTATCAAAGTCTAAACAAATACAAACAAACCATCAACATGGTTTTAAGCTTATTACTCGTCTTAACTTTTTTTATTCCTTGGTTTTCTCTTAACCCTGATTTTAAAATGTTTGCTGTATCAGAAACGAAACTGTCAGGACTAAAAATAGTTCAAGGCATTCACTTTGCAGCACCAACCGTATCTTTGCTTGGTGAAGCATATGGGTTTCCGCTTATTTCGAAGTTTATATATCTCGGCTATTTGATTATCCTACTGCCTATTATTGGTGTTGTGGGTATTGTATTAAGTGGCATGAGGCACCCAAAAGCTGTCCTTATTCATAAGATTCACTTTATCGCGACATTGGGACTTTTGATGTTTTTTATGATTCTAGCAAACCTCAACAAAGATATGAGAGAACTGTTTTTCCAAGTTATGATACTGGGATTTGGTTTTTTTGCCAGCGTATTAATCGCCATTTTAGGCATTGTATTGAATACGATCAAAAGGGAAAAGTAGACTATGAAACACTACCGTTTGTTGGGCATATTGTTAATGCTTGAGAACAATCACGTGATGACCGCAAAAGCATTGGCAACGCATTTTGAAGTATCGGTACGCACCATATATAGAGACTTAGATGTGTTATCAGAAGCTGGCTATGGGATCGTGACTGAAAGTGGAAAAGGTGGCGGCATCTCGCTTATGTATTCCAAACGCCTTCGGTTAAGTGCCATGGATGAGCATGAACTCATCCAATTGGCCAGACAGTTTGCCTTTCGAGATGCGGATGATCAACATACAGAAAATATATCGCTCAAAATAAGAAGCCAATTACCACCTGAGGCTCAAAATGTTTTTGATCACTTGACGCGCTCTACACTTGTAGATCGCGTTTCTTGGTATGGTAAGGTATCTTGCTTAGAAGAGCGACTGTTGACAATACAGCAAGGGATACTTCATAAAAAGAAGTTGATTATAGATTACACGAGTTCAGGCGGGTTTTCTGCAGATCGTATCATTTGGCCTCTTGGTATCGTGAAAAAGGCAAATCAATCTTATCTCGTTGGCTACTGTGAACGTAGAATTGAACATAGAGTGTTCAATATCGATAAAATATCAAAGTTAGTATTATCTGAAGACAGTTATCCTGAAGATGATACATTTAATCTAAAGACATTTTGGGAGAATACAACTGGTAATTTTCGTTTGCAGGCGACGAAACAAGCGGTTCAAGTTGTATCAGAAACTATCGAAAATACAGCAGATAAGTCAAGTGTTGTTTCGATAAAACGTGCGCATTATCCTGTAACAATCAAGTGTAATGAGGTGTATCTCACTCATTTCAATGGATATAAACTGCTTGAGATGACTAGTGATGGCTATTACACGTACGATATGATTGCCGAGAGTATTGCCATCTCGCAGCTGTTCAATCATGGAGATCAAATCGTTATTTTGTCACCTAGGCCTTTAGTTAAAGCCATCTTAAATAAAGCGAAGCATATTATTTCAAACTATGAAAAAAAATAATGTGTTTAATGAGGAAATTGTATCTCTTTGACTGACATATAGATGTCAACAAGTCCTTGATAGTATAGAGTCAACCTAAACGATTCGTAACTTTAAGGAGGCACTTATGAACTGTAAAGTAGTTGAGTTAAAACCAGCAAAAGTCATTGGTATGGTCTACCAAGGCAAAGGTGAAGGCGGAGAAATTCCCACTATGTGGGAAGTGTTTAACGTAAGGTACAAAGAGGTATCTAATCCAGATGTATCCAAATTTTATGGCCTTTGCTATGGGTATCAAGAAGGTGGTGCATTTTCATATATGTCGGGTATAGGCATCGTGTCTGGAGATGACAAGGCCACTGAGATACCGAGTGGCATGTCGCTTCAAGAGATTCCAGGTGGAAAGTATGCCGTTTTTACTTTTAAAGACAGTATTTCTAAAATTGGTCTTTTTTGGGACGAAATCTATCAAAAGGGAATCCCGGAAAATCAGTTGAAGCCATTAAATGGCATGACGTTTGAACTATACGACGAACGATTTCAACAAAGTGGCATCATAGATATCTACATTCCAATCGCATAAGAAAAGCCCCCGTATCGACTTGCTGTGTACTTAAGTGACACAGTTCGATAATCGGGGGCTTACTTAATTAATCTGAGTTATATCTTTTCTTTAGGTGTGTAGTGGGTATGCAATAAGTGATGCGCCTTGTGGCTATTTGGTTTCTCTAAGAATTCTTCATAAATCTGCTTGATATATGGATTGTCATGAGATTTTCTTAGGACTTTGCCCTTATCTTCTTGGTAAATAGCCGCTTGTCGTTTCCTGATAATATCCATATCACCATGGTGATATGGTTGACCACCACCACCGATACAACCACCTGGACATGCCATGATTTCGATAGCATCGAATTGAGAAATGCCGGCTTTGATATCATCTAGCAACTTTCTCGCATTGCCAAGGCCATGGGCGATACCGATGCGAAGGTTTAAATCGCCAATTTTCACTGTGGCAGAACGTATGCCTTCAAGTCCTCTAAGCTGTTGAAAATCTACTTTTTCAAGTGTTTCACCAGTGATCCAGTCATAAGCGGTTCTTACTGCAGCTTCGATTACACCACCAGTCGTACCAAATATGACAGAGGCACCAGTACTCTCTCCTAGTAGTTGATCAAACTCGCCATCAGGAAGACCAGCAAAGTTGATACCAGCTTCTTTCAGCATCAAACCGAGCTCTCTAGTTGTGATGACGATATCGACGTTGTTAAGATGGTCATGAGATAGCTCTTTTCTAGCAGATTCTGCTTTTTTTGCTAAACATGGCATAACAGAGACAACGACAATGTCTTCAGGTTTCAGATTCATCTTTTCAGCATAGTATGTTTTGATGACAGCACCCATCATAATTTGTGGTGATTTACATGTCGATGGGATATCTAACATGTCGGGGAATTGATGTTCAAAAAAGTTAACCCAAGCTGGACAGCAACTTGTCAACATTGGAAGAACACCGCCATTTTGAATTCTGTGAATTAATTCAGAAGCTTCTTCCATGATTGTGAGGTCAGCACCAAAATCGGTGTCAAATATTGCATTAAAATCGAGTCCGCGAAGCGCGCTGACGAGCTTTCCGGTCGATATTGTACCGGGTTCCATACCAAACATTTCGCCGATAGCGACGCGCACAGCAGGTGCTACTTGGACGACGACGTGTTTTTTAGGGTCTGCTATGGCTTCCCATACAGCATGTGTGTTATTGACTTCAGTAAGTGCGGCAGTAGGACAAACCGCTACACACTGACCGCAGTACGTACATGATGTATCTATCATATCGAGATTAAAGGCTGGGCCTACAAATACATTGAAGCCCCTGTTGACTGCAGAGAGGATGCCACATGTTTGAACGTCGTTGCACATGGTTTCACAACGTCGACACATAACGCATTTGTTTGGATCTTTTACAAGTGCATAGGATGAAGTGTCTTTTGGATGATTCATTTTCTCGCCAGCGTATCTGATTTCCCTGATGCCAAGTTCTTGAGCAAGTGCTTGTAGCTCGCATTCTAGATTCTTTGGACATAAGAGGCAATCAAATGGATGGTTGGAAAGCAATAATTCGACGGCTGTTCGACGCGCTGAGATGGCGCGGATGCTATCTGTTCGTATTACCATACCTTCTGTACAAAGTTCGGAACATGATGGTGCAAGTGGTGCTCTACCTTCAACTTCGACGACACAAACACGACAGGATGCACTCTGGTTTACGATACCAAAACCTTTTAGGTCCATATGGCAGAGCGTTGGAATATTTAAACTGACAAGTTTTGACGCTTCAAGTATCGTCGTGCCCTCTGGAACTTGTAAGGGCATGTCGTTGATTCTTATATTGATTGTTTTCATTAGAATACCCCCTTTACGGTTTCATGACGGCTTGGAATTTGCATGCCGTGAAACATGCGCCACAAGCAATACACTTCGATTGGTCGATAATGTGTTTTTGTTTCGGTGCGCCTGAAATACAATTAACAGGACATACGCGTGCACACGCTGTACAACCGATACAGTTTTCTTCAATGATGCTGTATTTGACAAGTGCTTTACAAGCGCCAGCTGGACAATGTTTGTCGTTGATGTGCGCAAGGTATTCATCATAAAAATAGTTAAGTGTGCTCAAAATCGGATTTGGAGCTGTTTGGCCAAGTCCACATAAGGCGCTCTCTTTGACACTTTTACCCAAAGTGCGTAACTTGGTTATATCTTCCATCGTGCCTTCACCTTTAGTGATGCGGTCGAGAATTTCAAACATGCGCTTTGTACCGAGTCGACATGGGGTACACTTGCCACAGGATTCATCTTGAGTAAACTCCAAGTAGAATTTTGCAATATTAACCATACAATCATCTTCGTCCATGACGATCATACCACCAGAGCCCATCATTGAGCCGATGTTTCTGAGGCTGTCGTAATCAATCGGAGTATCGAGATCTGCTACTGTGATAACGCCACCAGATGGACCACCCGTTTGAACGGCTTTAAATTTTTTACCATCTGTAATGCCACCGCCAATGTCGTAGATGATTTCCCTTAGTGTCGTGCCCATAGGTACTTCTACAAGGCCCACATTATTGATCTTTCCAGCTAGTGCAAAGACTTTTGTCCCTTTAGATTTTTCCGTTCCAATTGAACTGAACCATTCTGAGCCCTTAATTAAAATGGGTGCGACATTGGCCAAAGTTTCAACATTGTTAACACTAGTTGGTTTACCATTATAGCCTTCAACGGCTGGATAAGGTGGTTTTTTGGTAGGTTCGCCACGTTTTCCCTCGACGGAATGAATGAGAGCTGTTTCTTCACCACAGACAAAAGCGCCAGCACCAAGTTTGATTTTTATATCGAAACTAAAGTTGGAACCGAAAATCTGTTTGCCCAATAGCCCATATTCTTTTGCTTGTTCCATGGCTACTTCTAGTCTCTTGATAGCAAGTGGGTATTCTGCTCTGATGTAGATGATACCTTCAGATGCGCCGATTGCATAACCTGCAATCGCCATTGCTTCAAGCACAGAGTGTGGATCGCCTTCGAGGATAGATCGGTCCATAAAGGCACCTGGATCACCTTCATCAGCGTTACAGATGATATATTTTTGATCGGATATAGATTTTCTAGTGAGTTCCCACTTTAGGCCTGTTGAGAAGCCACCACCACCACGACCACGTAAACCGCTAGCCTTGACTGTCTCGATCACTTGTTCAGGTGTTGAATTTGAAATCGCTTGACCAAGTGCTTCATAGCCGCTGAATGCGATATACTCGTTGATATCTTCAGGATTTATAAGACCGCAATTGCGTAATGCTATGCGGTATTGTTTTTTGTAAAAATTCATTTCATCGTGTTTTGGCAATGTTTTATCTGTATCTGGCTCCTTATAGAGTAGACGTTCAACGACGCGCCCTTTGATGATGTGTTCGTTGACGATTTCCCAGACATCAGTCAATCCGACCTGAACATAAAAGACATTATCAGGATGTATTTTGACGATAGGCCCTTGCCCACAAAAACCAAAGCAACCTGTTTTAATCACGGAAACTTCATCACTATAACCAGCAGTCATTAGCTCACTTTTGAATTTTTCAAGGATTTCCATACTTTGCGCCGAAACGCAACCCGTACCGCCACATACCATAATATGCGTTCTTTGTGTAGTCATACCCCGACCTCCTTATAAAGCGCTGTGATATGTCTTAATAAGCACGTGATCATCTAAGATCTCGCCATTTTTAATGTGCTTATTGAGAATATCAGCAACAAATGCTTTATCGACATTGCCATAAATAGTAGGTTCGTGTCCAGGCATATTGACTTGGACTGTTGGTTCACTGTGACAATAACCCATGCAACCAACTTGTATAACTTTGATGTGGTCAATGCCATTTTCGGTTATTTGAGCCACGAGCTCATTCATGACTTCTCTGCTACCAGCTGCAATACCGCAGGTCGCCATCCCAACGAGTATTTCTATCGTTTGATCCTCTGATTCGCCAGACTCTCTCAATTTGACCTTCTTGATGTGATCTTCTCTTATTCTTTTGAGTTCTTCTAAGGACTTGACTGACATTATGACTCACTCCCTTCCATTGCTCTGTAATCGGCGAGTATTTTACTCACATCACCGGGTTTAACATGACCATATACTTTATCATTGATCATGACTACTGGAGCAAGGCCACATGCGCCGATGCAACGGACGTCTTTTAAAGAAAACAGTCCATCAGGTGTACTCCCGCCCGATTTAACACCTAGTTGCTCGGAAAATTCATGCATTACTTTTTCGATGCCCTTTACAAAGCAAGCTGTACCAAGACAAACACTGATAGTAAATTCACCGCGTTTTTCCTGTGTGAAATACGAGTAAAAACTCACAACACCATAAACTTTTGCCGCTGGTATATTCAGTTTTCTCGCTACATAAAGTTGAAGCTCACTTGGCAGAAAGCCAAAAATTTCTTGAGCTTTGTGAAGAATTGATATAAGCGCTTCCTCTTGTGTGTCTTGTGTTTTGATAAAGGCATCTAGCGCTTTCAATTTTTCATCAGCATGCTCTAGACTAAAAATATCTGACATATAGACCTTCCTTTCCTTATTCTAAACCAAATTTTGACACGAAAATCTTCCGAATAGTTTGAGTATTCAGATAATTATAGTATATACCTTTATTTGAAATTGAGAAGTGGTGTTATCTTAAAAATAAAGGGTATAAATGCAACAACAACTTGATTTTTGTATAAAAAGGATTAAACTATAGATAATTGATTTTTTTGAATCGATAAATGCTATAAACAGAATTCCCCAAAGCACAAGGATTGACCTTTGTTTTGGGGCTTAATTATTTAGAAGGAGCCTAACAACTATGTCTTTTGTACGCAGTGGACCTCGCATGTTAATCGTTGAACCTAAAGAAGAGGCTTTATTCAGAAGTTTTTTGATGTCCCATTTTGATCACTTTAAGATTCCTGAATCAGTAAAGACATTTGAAGATATCGTATCTGTGATGACCTATCAGCAAACATTAATTTATATTACTAAAAATGCAAAAGAAAACATTACACAATTTGAAATCGAAAGTTGCGTTATTTTGGAGGAAAGTTGTCAATCATTTTTGATGAAGGCACTCAATTCAAATGGCTCAAGTCTTATTACCTATGTGCGTCGCGCACCAAGGATTATCATCATGAAAGTTATTGGAAGTGTTGAAAAGACCGTAGATGATATTGCAGAGGACTTTAAAGCGGCAATTGAACCGACAAAGACGATCCTCAGCACACATTCGGATGGAACTGTAATCTTTTTCACAAAAGCCAATATCAATAAAAAATTGGAGTTCTCAGATTTTTTTACCAAAGCAGTTTACACTACAGATCATTTTTCTACTATAATCAACATGCTTGACCATCATGCGCTCAAGTATATCAATCGCAATACCGAAAATAAAGATTGGTTTGATTTGACCATTCATATTCGTGATAAGTATGAGGATTATAAAACCCATTATGATCGACTAATCTATACACTGGATTGCCTTGGAGCTGGTATGGTTTTAAAAGAGGGCTGGAGTGAGGAAACAGGTCGTTTTTTCTCAACAACTGGCGTCTACAAGTTGAATTTATATACGTATCTTGAACCGATCGAAGTCAAAAAAATACTACTTGCACTTGAGTATATGGAAAATGGCGAGCGCATCGTCGATTTTGACTTATATTATAAAAAGAAGAAAGTTCATTGGGACGATCTTAAAATCAAAGGCGTGAGTGCGCAAGAAACTTTGAGCCATCATTATCGCCAAAATTTATACAAGAGTTTGGATGACGAGGATATCGAGTATTTAAGATCTGTGGAAGATTATATATTTGCATCTAGATAGGGAAAACTCGTTCTTTCGAAAACTACTGTTTTTTGATATACTAATTTAGGGACTCGAAATAGTAAAGATATTGAAGCTGACGTTACCGTCGGCTTTTATTTTATTTATTGGAAATCGAATCATTTCCGCTTATATACTGGAGAATACATGATAACTTATAAAATGGAAATACAATATGAAGGTACGCGCTACAAAGGCTGGCAAAGGTTAAAGACGACTGAAGCCACCATTCAGAGCAAAATTGAAACCGTTTTGACGCGACTATTGGGCGAGTCTATCGAAATTCAAGGGTCTGGTAGAACTGATGCTGGCGTACACGCCAGAAAGCAGTTCGCGAGTTTTAAGACGCAAAGCAATATGGCTGCCGACGTGATGATGCATGAAATGAACCAGTATCTTCCTGAGGATATCGTCATTACATCGTTGACAGCCTCTAGTGATACCTTTCACGCACGATTTAATGCCCAGAGAAAAACATACGTCTATCAAATCTGGACAGCGGTGCATCCACCTGTTTTTGAGCGACACTACGTATTTGACCTTGAGGGAAAATCCCTTGATTTAGAAGCGATGAAGATTGCATCGCGTCTCTTTATTGGCACACACGATTTCAAAGGCTTCTCAACAGATAAGACTAAAAAATCAACCGTTAGAACGATTGAGAATATCGCGTTTATCACAGACGGACACCTATTGAAAATCGAGTTTACCGGGGACGGATTTTTGTATAACATGGTTCGCATCATCGTTGGCACAATGATAGAAATTGGACTTGGCAAACGTGACATATCCTCAGTCGAAGCCGTATTTCAGAGTAATAACCGAGAACTCGCGGGAGAAACGGCACCTGCTAAAGGGTTGATATTGGAAGAAGTTTACTATTGATTGAATGGGAGGAACGATGAAAGCTTTATATTATGATTGCTTCGCAGGTCTAAGTGGCGATATGAACTTAGGTGCTATGATAGACCTTGGCGTTGATTTTGATAAGTTACGTCTTGAGCTCTCCAAGTTGTGTTTGGACTGCGAATTTGAACTCACAAAGTCGCGAGCTGACAAACACGGCATATTTGGCACCAAAATTGATGTCATCGATAAGAATAATCACGAGCACGACCATGACCACAAGCACGACCATGACCACAAGCACGACCATGACCACAAGCACGACCATGATCACGACCACGACCATGATCACGACCACGACCTCATGCATGACAACGATCACAAACATGATGACCATAACCATCATGATCACGAGAAATTGCGAGATTTTAAAGATATAAAGGGTATCATCACATCGAGTGCGTTATCTGAACGCGTTAAATCTGATAGCATCAAAGTATTTCAAATCATTGCGGAAGCTGAGGCAAAAATACATGGCAAATCTGTAGATGAGGTTCACTTTCATGAAGTCGGTGCAATTGACTCCATTGTAGACGTCGTTGGGGCGGCAATTTGCCTTGAACTACTTGATGTCACAACTGTGCTCGCTTCAACTGTAGAAGTTGGCAGCGGCTTTGTACGCTGTGCTCATGGCTTGATGCCAATACCAGCACCAGCTACAGCAGAAATATTACGTGGCGTGCCTATAAAAAGCGATGTTAAAAAATTCGAACAGACCACGCCAACAGGTGCAGCGTTATTGAAGGCTTATGTAACGCAATTCACCGACGAGAAAGCGTTTAAAATTATAAATATCGGTTATGGGCTTGGCTCTAGGAACCTCGATATTCCAAATTTGGTTCGCGTCATGATGGTGGAACTTAGTGATGAGGCACATGTGAACGACCATGCATCCAAGGATACACAGGAAACGTCACAATGGATTCTAGAAACCAATATCGACGATATGAGTTCCGAACTTCTCGTCTATGCGGAGGAAAAGCTCTTTGAATCTGGCGCACTGGATGTCTATAAGACGCCGATCATCATGAAAAAGGGCAGACCGGCTATCAAGTTGACGATCCTTGCAAAGCAAAAAGATATCAAAGCACTTCAGACCATAGTCTTTAGTGAAACCACTTCAATTGGCATGCGCATGTACCCAGTTGAAAAAGTCAAAATAGAGCGAAAATATGTCGTCGTAGAAACATCATATGGTCCGATTTCACTGAAAAAGGCCTATTTTGAAGGATCTTGTGTCAACGTTAAACCAGAATACGAACAGATAAAAAAGTTTGCCATCGAGTCAGGCTTGCCAGTCAAGCACGTTTATCAGGACATATTAAGTCAGATTAGTGGCCATAAAGAATGATTAAATTGCCTCATTGAAGGTAATTGCATGTATTGCAGAAAGGATGTCAAATGAGAACTGAACCAAATAATACGGAAATCATCACAGTTGAAGCGTTGAGAGCACAGTTTCCAAAATTCGATTCGCTTTGTACTAAAATAGAATCTTATAAAAAACTTGCAGTGGCATTTTCAGGTGGGGTGGATAGCACCTTTCTAATCAAGGTGGCAAGTGACCTGCTCGGACAAAATGCACTCGCTATAACGGTCAATTCGCCGTATATCGCCAACTGGGAAATTGAAGAAGCTAAGGAATTGACGGATAGATATGGCATTAAGCATCTCTTTATCGAAGTGGGCATTCCAGAGGAGATCACGCACAATCCGAAAGACCGCTGTTATCTATGTAAGGGCAAAGTTTTTTCTACGATAAAAGCAAATGCGAAGCAGATGGGGATCTCGATTGTTGCTGATGGCTCAAACGCCGATGACACAAAGGATTATAGACCAGGCATGAGAGCACTTTCAGAACTCGACATTCAAAGTCCGCTTCTCGAATGTGACGTGACAAAAGATGAAATCAGACAATGGTCAAAAATGCTTGCCCTTGAAACATGGGACAAACCACCTTATGCGTGTCTTTTAACGCGCTTGCCTTACGGTACGATGGTGGATATGGAAGATCTACGAAAGATTGAAGCCGCGGAATCATACTTGATCGGTCGCGGTATAAGAGCGGTACGCGTAAGAAAACATGAAGACATCGCACGCATTGAGATTGAAAAAAATGAACTGCCAAAGATTTTTGATGTGACAATTATGTCTGAAATCGCTGCAGAGCTCAAACGAATCGGCTTTGAGCACGTTACGGTGGATTTGGAAGGCTATACTATGGGTAGTTTCAACAAAGGAGTTGTATAAACGTGAAATCAAGTGAAATAGAAGCTTTGCTTGCAAAAGTGGCTAGCGGCGAACTGTCGGTTCAAAATGCATCTAAGGAACTCGAAACACTACCCTATGGCGATCTTGGCTACGCGATGATCGATCACCACAGGGCGCATCGCACAGGGCACCCAGAAGTCATTTATTGCGAAGGAAAAACCATTGATCAAATCGTGGGCATTGTCACACACATGAATGAACGAGGCGCCAATATCCTTGCTACACGCGCTTCTGAATCCGTCTATATTGCTGTTTCAGAAGTTTGTGCAAATGCCAAATACAACAAGCTGGGACGCGTCATAACGGTTTCAAATTCGGCTCACATTATACCTGATGATTACGTCGTTATCGTTGCGGCAGGCACATCGGATCTTCCAGTTGTGGAAGAAGCTTATGAAACGATTTCTGCGCTTGGTTTTAGAGCTGAAAAAGTTGTCGATGTCGGCGTGGCTGGCATACACAGGTTATTTTCAAAGCTCGACATCATAAGAGGTGCGAAAGTCGTCATCGTGGTTGCGGGTATGGAAGGGGCTCTTGCCAGTGTCCTCGGAGGTTTAGTTGATAAACCGTTGATTGCTGTTCCGACCAGTATAGGGTATGGTGCTAGCTTTGGTGGACTTAGTGCGCTTCTTACCATGTTAAATAGCTGCGCTTCAGGTGTCACCGTAGTAAATATCGACAATGGATTTGGCGCAGCATTTGCAGCGGCACAGATCATGCGTCTGTAGTACTTTATGTAAGTTTATGCTTGTATTACGCATCAATATATGAAAATCAAAAGACCTGCCACTGTAGTCATGATACAGTGAGCAGGTCTTATTTTTCAATACTAGCTGAGTGCATTAGCAAACTCGAGCAACCTAATACCTTCAGCATCAACTGGCATAGGTAAAGTGAGGTTGTGCGCTTTTTTATTGCCATCCTCATCGATACAAACAAACGTGATAAATCCATCAACAGAGCTGTTTGTGCCGTTCACGTCTGTGACGTTGCCATAGACGGTGATACTTGTCTTGCCGACTTTGACAGCTTTTGTCGTCAATTTGATGATTTGTCCTTTTTTAGCTGGCTTGCTGAATTTCATCCCGTGAAGTTTTACACAGACAATCTCTTCAGGATTGCCATGTAATGTTGCTGCAGCGATAAAACAGCCTTCGACAAACCATTCTGCCATTCTTCCTGCAAATAGTGTTCCGTGGTGGTTGAGGTCTTCGGACTTGACCAAACGGGTCATTGTGAATTCATTCATCATAAGTCGTTCTCCATTTCAATGATTGATTTGAGATGTAATGCATAACTTCAATTTACTTGAGGAAATTGCATAATTCCAATTTAATGATTTTCATTTATCATAACGGCTTGTTAGAGCCATTTTCAAATTCGATAAACGGAATTTTGCAACTTAAAAGGTAATTATGCAATTTCCATACATATTTAACAATATCACACTTGTATTTGATAATCTTCTGAATTTTCTAAATATGACGAAAAATGAATGCTTATGGTTAATCTAGTTTGTTAAAAACCCGAACAAGTTGTAATGACATAAATAATTTGATTTTCGATAAAACGTAACACATGTTACCGATTAAAAATTGCGCTTCGGTTAAGATGAGAAAGTAGTAACGCCAAAGCAACTGAATATGGCGCGAAATTAACACGAAAATAATAAGTAAGGAAATTGCATAATTCCAATTTGAATGAATCTCATTTATGAAAACGTCGTGAGTGAGCCATTGTCAAATTCGAGAAATGGGATTTCGCAACTTAATAGGTGAGGAAATTGCATAATTTCAATTTTACAATATTTCTATCATGAGAATGACGTAGATAAGACATTGTTGCCATGTAGAAATATGATTTTGTGACTTATTAGGTAATTATGCAATTTCCTTAGGTAATTATGCAAATTCCATAAATAAAATACTTTAGGGGTAAAAGGAGAATCATTATGAGCATGTTTTGTTTTCAGTGTCAAGAAGCAGCAGGCGGTAAAGGCTGCAACAAAATCGGAGTATGTGGTAAAACAGATGACGTCGCAAATTTACAAGATTTACTGATCTTCACATTAAAAGGTGTTTCTGAGTTTAACCAACAAGCTAGAAAAGCGGGATTAAATAAAGAAGAAGCAGATCATGTGATATTAGACGGTTTATTTGCAACAATTACAAATGCAAACTTCGATCCTATTGCGATCTCTTCTAAAATCGAAGGCGCAATCGCAACGAGAGAGGCTATCAGAAAGGCTCTTGAGGCAGCTGGCAAACTCGAAGCGAAATCTTATCACGAATCAGCAACATGGACTGGCGATATATCGCAGTTTGAAGCAAAATCAGTGGAGCCACAAATCGGCGTTCTTGCAACTGAAAATGAAGATGTAAGAAGCCTTAGAGAACTTATTATTTACGGATTAAAAGGTATGGCAGCATACGCTGAGCATGCAGCGAACCTCGGCAAACATGATAAGGCGATCATCGAATTCATCGAAAAAGCATTGCTTGCAACGATCAATGACGGTTTATCAGCAGATGAACTCGTGGCATTGACACTTGAAACAGGTAAATTCGGCGTAAGCGTAATGGCACTTCTCGACGGCGCACACACAAGTGCTTACGGCAATCCAGAAATCACAGAAGTCAACATCGGCGTTAGAAACAATCCAGCAATCCTCATCAGCGGTCACGACCTTAAAGATATGGAAGAGCTTCTTGCTCAAACAGCTGGTACAGGCGTAGACGTTTATACACATAGCGAAATGCTTCCTGCACATTATTACCCAGCGTTTAAAAAATACGATCACTTTGCAGGCAACTACGGTAACGCTTGGTGGAAACAAAAAGAAGAATTCGAGTCGTTCAATGGACCAATCGTGTTCACGACCAACTGTATCGTACCACCACTTACTAGCTACAAAGACAGAGTTTATACAACTGGTTCATCAGGCTTTACAGGCTTCAAACACATTCCAAACAGAGTGAATGGCGCTGCAAAAGATTTCAGTGAAGTGATTGCGCATGCTAAAACATTGCCATCGCCGACAGAGATCGAAACAGGTACAATCGTTGGCGGTTTCGCACACAATCAAGTGCTTGCGCTTGCAGACAAAGTGGTTGATGCAGTAAAAACTGGGGCAATCAAGCAGTTCTTCGTTATGGCGGGTTGTGATGGCCGTATGAAATCAAGAGATTACTACACAGATTTTGCAAAAGAATTGCCATCAGATACAGTGATTTTAACGGCTGGCTGTGCAAAATACAGATACAACAAGCTTGGCCTTGGCGATATCGGCGGCATCCCAAGAGTACTTGACGCAGGTCAATGTAATGACTCTTACTCACTTGCAGTCATCGCACTTAAGCTTAAAGAAGTCTTCGAACTCAACGATATCAATGAACTACCGATCTCTTACAACATCGCTTGGTATGAGCAAAAAGCAGTCATCGTACTCTTGGCCCTCTTATCACTCGGCGTAAAAAATATCAAGCTCGGACCAACACTTCCAGCGTTCTTGTCACCTAATGTAGCAAACGTTCTCGTCAACACATTTGGCATCAATGGCATCGGCACTGTAGAAGAAGATCTTGTTCAATTCTTAGGTTAATTTCAAGATTATATTGTTAAACCATTCAGTCTTCCAAAGTTGAGAGATAGAAATTAATAAAGGAAATTATATGATTTCGTAAATAGGGATAAAAATCGCCGAGGGCTTTACTAATTAAAGCATCGGCGATTTTTTTGTTTTTGCTTTTTTTTTAAGAGTGACTATGTTATGATAGATGTATAGAATGTTAAAGTATTAACATATTGTAAATCAGGTTATTTTGACCTGGCATTACTGAAGGGAGACTACAAAAATGAGAGATATCAAAGAACTACAGGTTTGGAAAGAAGAATGCCTTACATCCTTAAACTTTGATGGTATGGATGAATTTGACGAAGAACTCTTTTTGTTGAACAATAAATGTGAAAATATTAACAAAATCTTATTTACCTTGGAAGATTGGATTGGGCCAGAGGCAAATAACGCTTTGAATCAAGCAGACGAAGACCTTGAATTTTACGAATAAGCGACATGGTTTGTTTACAAAAATGCAACATGCCTCAAATTGATAAACCCTTCATTTTGGCGTATAATGGTCAAATGGAGGTGACTTATGTATGGTAAGAGCACTATGATTAACAACACACACAAAATAAAAGCGGTCATATCCGATTTAGACGGTACTTTGCTAAATGCAGAGCACACACTAAGTGAATACAGCAAATCTGTCGTCAGGTTACTGGAGCAAGAAGGTGTCCATTTCATGATTGCAACGGGTAGGCACCATCGCGATGCGAGCCAAATTAAAGAAAAACTCGGCGTAGAATCGTACTTGATCACTGCAAACGGTGCAACGGTATCGAATCACGAAGGTGAGTTGATTTATCAAGCGATTATCCCTAGATCCATTATTGAGGACATCCTTAAAATTGAAGTAGAGAAGGGCGTTTTCAAGAATCTTTATCAAGGTGACCATTGGTTGATGGAAGAGTCGGATAAAGTATTTGATGCTTATTACGAAGAGGGCGGGTTTCGGTATACCCTGTGTCAATTTTCGGATTATCTTGACAAGCCAATCAATAAGATTTTCTTTACCGCATTTGATCAATTGAAACTCATGGGCATTGCAGATCAGATTCGAGCGAAGCACGGTGATACAGTTGATGTGACTTTTTCCATGCCAGAGTGTCTCGAAGTCATGCCAAAAGGTGTCAACAAAGGCGCTGCAATCTTAGAGACAATCAAGTATTTTAATCTTCAAGCACACGAAGTGATCGCATTTGGCGATGGACTCAATGATCTTGAAATGTTGCAAGTCGTGGGTAAAGGGTATTTGATGGGCAATGCAAACCGTTTATTGAAAGAGAAGCTACCAAAGCACGAAATCATCGGAAACAATTACGACGATGCTGTTGCAAAACAGATAGTCAAGCTCTTCGGACTAGAAGACAAAGTACCCTATAAAGCAGCCATATAACCTGCATTATAGGGTTTTTATTTAGAATAATGAAATTTTAAGTGAGTGCGTTTCATATGGTGATATAATAGAGATGACGGCTTAAAGGTAATCCTATTCGCGAAATTTATAAACTATTTAAAAACAAATGGAGCAAGACAATTATGAAAGCATTAACATTGAAACTCGAAGATAAGTCTTATGACATCCACATAGAAAAAAGCAGTGTACAAAGAAGGCTTTTGGAGACACTGTGTACCAATGATGATTATGTCATCCTAACGGATCAAAATATCCATACGATATATGGTGTTCTATTTGAAGGGTTCAATCTCATTAAAATTCCAGCTGGCGAAGCTTCCAAAAGTGTTGGAACTTATGAAAACGTCATGAATGAGATGGCATCTATGGGAATAACTCGAGCTGGTGTGATTATTGCACTAGGCGGTGGCGTTGTGGGTGACCTCGCTGGATTTGTCGCAGCAACTTATAAGAGGGGCATAAAGTGGATTCAAATTCCAACGACACTTTTAGCCATGGTAGATAGTAGTATCGGTGGAAAAGTAGGTATCAATTTAGATGCTGGAAAGAATTTGGCCGGTGCCTTCTATCAACCAGAGGCTGTTTATATCGATCCTGAATTTCTTGAGACCCTTCCTACAAGGGAGTTTTCAAATGGTATGGCAGAAGTTATCAAATATGGATTGGGCTTTGATGAAGTACTTTTCAACAAACTAGAACACTATGATCAGTCAGATGTGAATAATCATATTGAAGACATCATTGCTAGTTGTTGTGCAATTAAAGCCAATCTCGTTATGGTAGATGAAAAAGACCTCAGTATACGCAATTTCTTGAACTTTGGCCATACGATTGGACACGCAATTGAACACTATTATAGCTATGAAAAATATTTGCATGGAGAAAGCGTCGCAATAGGTATGGCTGCTATGGCTAGAATCGCTCAAGAAAAAGGCGATCTACCGATGCAAGCCTTCAAACGTATTATCCTACTGATTAAAAAATTCGATTTGCCAATTTGCCTTGAAGATAAATCGGGAAAAGATCATCTTGCTATTCGCAGTATTTTAGAAGCCGTTCAAGTCGATAAAAAATCGAGCGGTATTATGATTACCTGGATTGGCTTAAAACGCATCGGTGCACTAGAGATGACAAAAGGTCCTGTTGATAGTGCCATTTCAATATTTGCAGGAGGTTTATATGCAAACTCGAAACTTTGATGTTGTCATAACACCCGCTAAATTGAGTGGCGTTGTCCTTGCCCCACCTTCTAAAAGCATAAGTCATCGCGCCGTAATTTGTGCTGGTCTTTCAGAGACACCATCAATTTTAGATAACATAGCACTGTCAGATGATGTGGTTGCCACACTTGAGGCGATGAAGCAATTTGGCGCTGTGATAGAAGACTTATCATTAAATGCTAATGAATCAAAAGAAAATATTAGTAAAAGACATCGTCTGCGTATAATAAATCCTTCAATAAGAGATTTGAAACACAATTATAATACAACAAATGAAACGATCATAAACTGTAATGAATCCGGTTCCACAGCGCGTTTTTTGATACCACTTTTTCACCTTCATGAGGGGCCTGTTGTCTTTAAAGGATCTCGCAGATTGTCGGAGCGTCCTTTTCAGCCATATTATAGTATTTTTGATAATCAAAAGATTAAATATGAAACGCATCTTGGTGGATTGCCATTAACTATTGAGGGGCGTTTAAAACCCGATGAATTTACACTCGTTGGAAATGTGAGCTCTCAATTCATCAGTGGTCTTATGTTTATTCTGCCGTTACTTGATGGTGCTTCAAGTCTAAAAATCGTACCACCGCTAGAATCTAAAGATTATATAGAACTGACCACAGCATGCCTAAAGTCTTTCAGTATAGACATAGCTAAGTATTCAGATCTCGAATACCACATAAAAGGTAATCAAAAATATTGTGGTTGTAACTTGACCATAGAAGGCGATTTTTCTCAAGCAGCTTTCTGGCTCGTCGCTTCACATATTGGAAATGCGATACATGTAACTGGACTCGATGAACACTCAAAGCAAGCGGATCGTGCTATTTTAGATGTGTTAGCTAGAACTAATACCAATCAACCGATTGACGTTTCACAGTGTCCTGATTTGGTGCCGATCTTAGCGGTTTTATGTGCGCTAACGCCTGGAAATACAACCATTATCAATGCTGGTAGGTTACGATTTAAAGAGTCGGATCGACTAAAGGCAATAGCAACTGAACTAATCAAGATGGGTGCAAAAGTGACTGAACAAGTTGATGGTTTGACGTTTGAAGGTGTTGAACAACTAAGTGGTACCAATGTTGAGGCATGGAACGATCATAGAATTGCAATGGCTCTTGCCGTCGCTGCAACACGGGCTGATGGTACGACAAAGATCTACGGGGCTGATTGTGTCAGTAAGTCATACCCCGAATTTTGGACGGTTTATCAGGAGCTAGGAGGTATTATAGATGTCGAGTAGTATAGGAAAACAAATGGTCATATCGTTATTCGGTGAATCTCACGGTTCAGCTGTAGGTTGTGTGATTGATGGGTTGCCACCAAATATCAAGCTTGATGTAGCTATGATTGAACATAGGTTGATGCAACGAAGGCCAGGGCAAAGTGCATTGACGACAGGTAGACAAGAACAAGACCGTTTTGAAATCGTCAGTGGTGTGTATGATGGAAAAACAACGGGAACACCGCTCTGTGTACAGTTTCAAAACGCAGACAAAAAATCCGAAGATTATGATGTGCACAAAAAAGTCTTTAGACCAGGCCATGCAGATTATACTGGATTTATCAAATCGCAAGGTGCTTCTGACCCAAGAGGTGGGGGACATTTTTCAGCTAGACTTACAGCGCCACTAGTATTTGCAGGGGCTATTGCTGAACAAATTCTATCATCGCGCGGCATCAAAATTGCTGGACATATCGCTAGTATTGGAATCGCGTCTAGTAAGACGCTAAGCGTGTTTTCACACTATGATGAAGAACTTGAAGCGCTTAACTTAGCACCTTATAATATTTTTGAATCGCATAGTGCATCGCTAATTGCCGAAGTAGAAGCCGCAAAAAAAGCAGGCGACTCCGTAGGTGCGACGATAGAAGTGGCTGTATTCGGCTTGCCTGTTGGGCTAGGGGCACCATTTTTTGACACCGTAGAAAGTCAACTTTCATATGCCGTCTTTGGCATACCCGCTGTAAAAGGCGTTAGCTTTGGAGATGGTTTTGATTTTTCCAAAAAAAGAGGTAGTGAAGTGATTGATGCCTTTGTTTTGGACCATCAAGGAAACATCAAGACAAATGCCAATCACAATGGTGGCATAAATGGTGGCCTTACAAATGGAATGCCACTTCTCTTTAAATGTGTTTTCAAACCAACATCATCGATACCGTTGTCACAAGAAACGCTGGATTTTGAAAAGTCTGAGATGACCAAGTTAGAAATTACAGGTCGGCATGATCCATGTGTAGCCCTACGTGCAGTCCCTATCGTTAAAGCGGTGACGGCAATTGTCCTTCTTGATATGATGCTCAAAGAACAGGGTGGTCATTTCTATGAATAAGCGATTTGGTCTGCTCGGAGAAACGTTATCTTATAGTTTATCACCTGAAATTCATCAGAGAATATACAAAAAAATGGGTATAAAAGCCACCTATGAACTGGTTGAAATACCTTTAGAATCTTTTGAAAGTGAACTAACACGTGCTAGACTCAAAAGATTGGACGGGTTCAATGTGACAACACCCTATAAGGAATTGATTTTCAAGCAACTCGATGATATTGATCCCGTTGCGGCGCGTATAGGCGCGGTCAACACTGTCATCAACGACAACGGATCATTCACAGGTTATAACACAGATTATTTTGGCTTTATGATGAGTATCGGCGAAATGGATTTTGAAACGCGTCATCGAGCAGTTGTTCTTGGAACGGGTGGTGCTGCAAAAATGGCAGTTATTGCACTCGAAGATTTGGGATTTGAAGAGATAGTCATAGTATCGAGAAACCCTTTAAACGCAAAATTGAAATTTGAAAAACATAGTTGTATTAATTATGCTACTTTCAACAGTCAAACCATTGATTCTGAGTTGTTAGTAAATTGTACACCAGTGGGTCAAAAAGTTATTGAGGTGACTGAAGCTATTGAAAATGAGGCATTGAGAAGACATGGGTTCATTTTCGATCTGAATTATAACCCATCTATCACACCTCTGTTGGCACAGGGGCGTGAATTAGGTATAGCGGGTACAAATGGTATCAACATGCTTGTTGCACAGGCTGTGAAGGCAAATGAGATTTGGCTTAAGATATCAAGCCCCATCGAAAAAATTATCAAAGAAATCACGGAAGAAATCACGGAAGAAATCACAGGCAAATAAAAACAGTGGTTATCAAATATTTTGATTATATTTGATAACCACTGTTTTTTGTCACAGAAAAGTAAT
Source organism: Acidaminobacteraceae bacterium (assembly GCA_041741755.1). Taxonomy (GTDB): domain Bacteria; phylum Bacillota; class Clostridia; order Peptostreptococcales; family Acidaminobacteraceae; genus Fusibacter_C. Next base: position 93,573 of record JBGSJR010000019.1, read on the forward strand.
CTTGGATACGTATATAATAACGAGAATCGGAATTCTATGAAAAAAGAGAAGATTTTATGAAATTGTTTGTAATGATAATGACTTTTATTGGCATTCTCTACAGTGTTATAATATAGTTGGAGGCCAATAACATGGATACAGTCACTATTTTCGAAGCTAAAACCGATTCCCTGCTTAGGGATTCATTTATAAAAGAACATTTTCCATTTATTATATATACGACCTCATCGGCAATCGGCAGATACATTTCTATCGAAAATGATGAGGAGTTTAGTATTGCACTTGAAGCTTTCAATAGTGCAATTGATTCATATAAACCAGATCAAAGTAAGTTTGAGACGTATGCGACGACTGTTATTAAGAACAAATTGATCGATTACCATAGGGGGCAAAAGAAGCATTATGGGCATGAAGCTCTCGATGATGAAATCCCGGCACCTATGAAAGACGATGACTTAAGACTTGAAATTGTCGAACTTTCACACCAACTTAAAAAATTTGATTTGAGTTTTGACGATTTAGTTGAGATTAGCCCACACCATTACGACACGCGCGTCAGAGCGATTGGTGTAGGTATTGAAGTTTCAAAAATAAAACGAATCATGGATGAAATATATCGTACGTTCAAACTACCGGTAAGTGAAATTTTAAAGGCCGTTAAATCGACTAGACGCTTTGTATATTTACATCGACAATATATTTTGACAGTGACAATCATATTTCACGAAGAGTTAAGCAGTTTGCAATCGTGGATATTAGAAACATTAAAGGGTGATGAAAATGGACATTCAAAAAGTTAAAATTGTAGATTTAAATGCAGATTACGCAGTTGTACTTACTGACGGCGGTGCATTCAAAAGAGTTATCCGGAAAGGGGATATGCTTGTCGGTGGTGGCATATATATCACAGATCAGGATCTCTATACGAAAACAAAACCTTCCAAATCATTCAATCTGTCTATGTTTAATAAAAGATTGCTTCAAGTTACAGGTGTCATGGTTTTATTAATCATGATCCTCTTCACTCAGAGTTTTGCACCGATGTCTTATGCTGTTATCTCAGTGGATATCAATCCAAGTATCCAATTGTTCATTGACGCAGATTATAGTGTCGTCAAAATAAAAAGCATGAATAATGAGGGTAAAAAGCTTTTGTCAGAATATGATTTTATCAAGAATAAATCAGCCTCTAGTGTTATAACAGAGTTGTTTACGCTTGCCTCTGAGATGGAATATCTGAAATCAGATCAAAATGAAATTCTAATAGCAGCAGCTATTTATAAACCCTCAAAAAATGATAAGAACACGTTACAGTTAAACAATGATGTCAATATGCTTATTGATGCGGTACTTAGTGATGTGGATTATAGTATTTTTGGAGAAGAAAATATCATAATCAATGCTGTGGCTTCTAATGCAAATAATATTAAAGCAGCTGAAAAAGAACATTTGTCTATTGGTCAATATGAAAAAGATAACCATTCTGATGCCGTCAAGTCTTATGCCATCGTCGAAGATGGTATGCGGATAAAGACAAATAATGACAGTGCCACCACACCTGAGGACACGACGGAAAATGGGTTAGGCGATAACGTCAATGGCAATAAGAATGGCAATGATAGAGACAAAAACAATGATACAAACAAAGATAAAGGAAAAGATAAAGACGATGATTTTGGTAACCACGACGATAAAGATGATCGGAATTACAACGATAATAACAGAAACAATAATAGCGACAAAAACAACAACGAAGTTAATTATGAAAACAGCAACAATAACAGCAACAGCAATGATGACAGCAATGATGACAGCAATGATAACAGCAATGATAACAGCAATGATAACAGTAACAACAACATAACTGATAAGCCTTATGACAACAATAAGGATAATTCCAACTATAAAAATAACAAGGGTAAACATAGAGAAAATGAAATAAGATATAATTATGGCATCGATAATATTGAAAACAATGTAAAGAACAACAATTTTTTAGATAATAACAATAGCAAAAGTTATGATGATGAGCGTGGCAATAACAATGATAACTTTGAGAATAATGACAATAATTCCGATAAGTCAGATGGTTCAAACCACTAAAAAAATAAATGGAGATGAATCGCTCCATTTACAAGATTAATTGCTTAAAAGCTTGGTGAAAATCAAGCTTTTTTCTATTGTAATGACGATGAGAACTGTTCATTATGCGTTGAATCGTTTATAATAGAAATTGGTTAAAACTAATAGGAAATTGAAGACGAGGGATTATGAAGAATAAATTTGCAAAAAATTTAGGCATTTTAGGCCTAATAGGATTAATCATAAAATTAATCGGCGCCATCTATAGAGTACCACTCGCACTGTTTATGTCTGAAGACGCAGTCGCTTATTATTCATTGGCTTATCCTTGGTACAATATCTTGATTGTCATTTCCTCAACGGCTATACCGGCGGTTATTGCTAAGATCACTGCAGAGGCCGGTGCAAATGACGACATACAGCTACAAAATGATGTTCTCAACGTATCGAGACGATTGCTGCAGATCTTCGGTGTTGTGACGATGTTGTTTTTAATTGGCTTTGCAAGTATCATATCCAATGCACTTGGTTACCCTGAAAGTAGATATTCGTTTTATGTACTCGGTATCGCCTCTTATTTTGTCGCATTAAATGCCGCGTATAGAGGGTTCTTCCAAGGGACACAGCGCCTTGAAATATACGGGATTTCTCAGCTACTCGAACAACTTGGTCGCGTAATCCTCGGTCTTGCACTTGTCGCTACATTGGCTGGTTTTGCTATGGGTGACGACTTCATCGCCGCAGCAGGCACTTCTGGCGCACTATTTGGCGCGATTATCAGTTGGGGTTACGTCGTTAGCAGACATAAAAAATACTACAAGAATCACACCAAGACAAAGGGTAGCTTTAAACCTGTTACAAAGCAAATTTTGAAACTCGTCGTACCGATCGCTTTAGGTGCATCGATTATGCCGCTTTTATCCATCATAGATGGCACACTCGTCGTTTGGAGACTGAGAGACATCGGTCTCGTGAGCACGGCTGCAATTCTCTTTTCTTACATTTCATTTTATTCTAGCCCGATTATCAACATCTCACAAGTTGTGTTTTCAGCACTTCAAGTTAGTTTGTTGCCTATGATTACAAAGAGTTATACACAAAAAAATACTGCGATAGACCATCAGATTAACTTTGGTGTCCTGTTGTCAGTCGTATTGGGCTTGCCGATGGGACTTGGCATTGCCGCATTTTCAGAGCAAATCTTATTGTTTTTATATCCTTCCAAAGCTGAAATTGCTGTGGATGCCGCTTCTGTACTCGCTATTTTAGGCCTGTCCATCGCATTCTTGTCTGTCTACCTAGCAACGACGAGTATCTTACAAGGCATCAACCAATATAAGCGCCCAGTGATGCACTTATTTATAGGTGCCGTTATCAAAGTTGTAATGGCTTATATCTTGATTGGCATACCGAGCATTGGGATTGACGGCGCCGCTTATTCCACATTATTCGCTTATGCAGTGGCAGCAATGCTAAATCTTACATTGGTATATCGTTTATTTAAGCCATCAAAACGTATTCTTATCAAAATTGCTTTGACATTTGCAGCGAACGGTCTAATGATCTTAACGGCACTTGGTTTATTCAAAGCCCTAGAAGGTATATTACCAATGCGTTTAGACTTGTTAGTTTCTATCTTCGTGGCAGTAGCCATTTATGGCGCTTGTATCTTTTTCGGAAAGGTGCTTACAAAATCGGATTTTGACAATTTAGAAAAATAGTTTATTATAAAAACAAACCCCCAAAATGCACATTATGTGCACATCTTGGGGGTTATTTTATTGACTTAAATGCATTATAAAATCGTAAGCATCAACTCTCTGATCACTTTACATGCGGTTGCTGTACTGACACCGGTTTGATCGTAGTGTGGTGAAAGTTCCACGACGTCTGCACCAATGATATTGAGTGGTGATAACGTCTTTAGGATATCGATCATGTCTTTAAAGAAGATACCACCTGGTTCAGGAGTGCCTGTACCGGAGAAGATGGCAGGATCAAATACGTCAAGATCAATGGTCACATAGATCGGGTCTTCAGTGCCAAGTGAATCAACGACTGATTTTAAAGTATCATATGTGAACTTTTCAAGATGTGTGTGCGTTTTTGCCCATTCGAACTCAGCTTTTTCACCAGAACGAATACAAAATTGATAGATGGTGCCATCGCCCATAAAGTCCCAAGCACGTCTAATGACAGCAGCATGGGAGAGTGGTTCGCCCATGTAGTGGTCACGCAAATCCGTGTGTGCATCAAAGTGAATTAATTTGAGGTTGGGGTGTTTTTTGTAAGCGGCTCTAATCGTACCAAGTGAAACGAGGTGCTCACCACCGATTAGGAACGGTATTTTATCCGCAGCCAAAATGGTGGCAGCTGTTTCTTCTATCATATCTAATGACTTTGCAGCATTACCAAAAGGTAAGTCAAGGTTGCCGATGTCCGTAAGTGAATAGTCAGCCAAATCCTTGTCTAGATAAGGACTATAGGTTTCGAGTCCGAAAGAATCCATGCGGATATAATCAGCAGCGAAACGCGTACCCGGTCTAAAGGAAGTCGTCGAATCAAATGGTGCACCAAAGATGACGAGATCTGCTTCGTCAAAATCAGTGTCACAGCCTATAAATGTATGAATATTTGAATGCATGGTTTACTCCTCGAGAAGTTTCTTAACAAAAGTTGGGAGGGCAAAACAACCTAAATGTAACTCTGTGTTGTAGTATTTTGTATCTAGGCCAAATGCTTTCCAAGCTTCTGGCTTGAAATCTGCGATTGGATCAAAAGCTTTTGATGCAAAGCCAAATAACCAGTGTCCAGATGGATACGTTGGCATGTGGAATTGATAAACGCGGCTTACTGGGAAAATCTTTTTGATTTTAGAGTGTGAACGCTTCATTTCACGTGCGTAGTTTGCATAGTATGGGCTTTCGTGTTGGTTGATCAAGATGCCTTTGTCTGATAGTGCTGCATAGCAATCATTGTAGAATGCTTCTGAGAAGAGACCTTCGCCAGGACCGATTGGGTCTGTGCTATCTACGAGGATTAAGTCATATTGGTCCACTTTGCCGTGGATAAAAGCCAAACCATCTTCAAAGTAAAGCGTCACACGTGGGTCGTCAAGTTTAGAAGAAGTAATCGGTAAATATTTCTCACAGGCTCTTACGACCATCTCGTCGATCTCAACCATGTCGATTTTCTCAATGTGCTTGTATCTAGTGAGTTCACGCACTGTACCACCGTCGCCACCGCCGATGACAAGTACGCGCTTGATGTCAGGGTTCGTCGCCATAGCAACGTGTGTGATCATGTCGTGATAAACGAATTCGTCTTTTTCATTGACCATCATGAGACCGTCGAGTGTAAAGAATGTACCAAACTCTTCTGATTCAAAAAAATCGATTGTTTGGAACGCACTTTCTTCAGAATAGATGTGTTTTTTAACTTTTATTGAAAAATCAACCGTGTCGGTATGTTTTTCCGTGTACCATAATTCCATTGGTAGCCTCCAAAATTCATAATAATGGAAATTGCATTGTAATTAAGCAATTTCTTCAATAGTTTATATATAACCTGCAAATGCTTAGTCAATCATTTATGTGATATTGCTATTCCTTGATAACTTTGATGAAGTCAGCTTCAGGGTCTTCCATACCGGTAATAATACCGTGTGACGATTTAAATAATTTGATTTGAGCGAGTACCGATTCATTGATGCGCTCGCCGTAGCTGACGACAGGAATACCAGGTGGATAACTCATGAGTGATTCGCCGCTGATTCTACCAAGTGTATCATCAAGTGCTACCATTTCTTTTTCAGCGTAAAATGCATCGCGCGGAGTGATGACAACTTCTGGATAGTGTAAATCGATTTTCAAATAATCGAGTCTTTCACCATGAAACCGCGTGCTGATATCTTCTAGTGCTTCTATGAGTTTTTCGACATTGTCGTAATCGTCGCCAACGCTTAATATGGCAAGTGAGTTATAGACATCGCCCGTCTCCATCTGAATATTGTATTCATCGCGTAGCATGTCGTAGAGTTCCATGCCATTTAGACCCATATCACGCGTCGTGACGCTGAGTTTTGTTGGATCGAATCCATGAACACCAGGGCGACCAATCGCCTCTTCACCGATAGAATAACAGCCAGGAATCGCATTGATTTTCTCGCGTGCATAACGTGATACTTCAATCACGTGGTCCAAGATGGCTTTGCCTTCTGTAGCGAGCATCTTTCTAGCCACATCCAGAGAGCCCATGAGCAAATAGGAAGGGCTAGTCGTTTGCATCATGTTGATGACTTTGCGTACATAACGGCCATCCATTTTTCGGGTGTTGACGAGAAGTGCCGAACTTTGTGTGAGCGAACCGCCAGTTTTATGAAGGCTTACAGCGGACATGTCCGCACCGGCCTGCATGCCGCTCATCGGAAATTTGTCGTTGAAATGAAAGTGTGTGCCATGTGCTTCATCCACTAACACGAGCATGTTACGCGCATGACAAAATGATACGATGGCTTCAAGATCACAAGTAGCGCCGTAATACGTTGGATTTATGATGAAGACGGCTTTTGATTCTGGATGTTCTTGGTATGCTTTTTCAAGTGATTCTAACGTGACATTGTGAGAAACGCCCATTTCACTATCGATTTCTGGTGCCATATAGACAGGCTCTGCACCGCAGAGGATGAGTGAGTTGATGGCAGATTTGTGGACATTTCTAGGGAGTATTATTTTTTCATCTTCGCCAACAGCGGCCATGATCATCACCTGTACGGCAAAAGAGGTACCGTTAACAATGAAATAACCTTGGTCTGCACCAAAGGCATCTGCCAACAGATCTTCGGATTCCTTGATCACGCTGATTGGATTTCCAAGAAAGTCTAGCGGCTTCATGGAATTTACGTCCAGCTCTAACATGGCGTCCCCAAAATAGTCTTTATACTCTTTTAGACCGCGGCCGTGTTTATGTCCTGGAACGTCGAAGGGTATGACGTTTCTTTCGCGATAGGCTTTCATCGCAGTAAAAACGGGTGTTTTAGAATGATCTAACATCAAACGTCTCCTATCTTACACTATAATTAGCTATAAAGAGGAAACATTGACATCGCCTAAGCTTTGCCAATGTTTCTTCCATAGTATATTTCAGTCATTTCTTTTTTGAGTTTTGCTGTGATGTCGCGTTGTTCCTTTTGAGTCAAATCATCTTTGCTAACTTCAAAGAGATAATTGTTAATAACAAAGTCCTTGAGCATCATCTTCGTATGGAAGATATTTTCTTGGTAGACATTGACATCAATGAGTTGATATTTATTAAGTGTACGTTTTGCTATATAATTTTGGATAGAGTTGATATTGTGATCGATAAATAGCTTTTGACCAGAAGCATCACGCGTAAAGCCGCGAACGCGGTAATCGATGGTGATGATGTCTGAATCAAAGCTGTCAATCAGATAATTAAGCGCTTTAAGTGGTGAAATTTGACCGCAAGTTGAAACGTCGATATCCACTCTGAAAGTACTAAGTCCATTGTCTGGATGATATTCAGGGTATGTGTGTACCGTCAAATGGCTCTTGTCGAGATGTCCAACGACATGCTGTGGCACATTTACAAGGATGCCTTTATTGCAAGACGTATCCATTGCATCATCTGGAACTTCTTCTTCAGAAATGAGGATGGTCACGCTGGCCCCTTGTGGTTCGTAATCTTGTTTGGCGACGTTCAAAACATGCGCGCCGATCATCTTAGTAACATCTTGTAGGATGTTTGTAAGACGTTCAGAGTTATATTGTTCGTCGATATACTCGATGTACTTTTGTCTATCTTCAGTTGTACGCGTGTAACAAATGTCGTAGATATTAAAGCTCAATGTCTTCGTCAAATTGTTAAAACCGTGTAGTTTTATTTTCTTATAACCCTTCAAGACAGGCCCTCCTCAAACTAAATAAAATGAATTCTCTAAATAATTGAAACAGCTAGATAATACTTAAAATATTAACCTGCAAGTATACTAATACTGTTTTTAGCACAAGTACAATTATAGCACAAAATCATGAAATTACTAGTGTTTAAACGGTGTTTTTTATTTTTTTTTTAGCGGGGTTGTTTGTCACACTTTTAGTTTAATATATTAAACAAAATAACCTTTTTTAACAAACAAAAAATAATAAGCCATTTTATGGAAAGTCCGTAAAATGGCTTATTTTGTAGCATGCAAAGTTTTTTGTAAATAATGGACTGAGAATAATTCTGTGTTTTATTGCCGTGAATGCCAAGTGGATAGTTTTGAATAATTAAGGTTTGTAATGAAGGGCACGTGTCGCATTTAATACGGCGATAAGCGCTACGCCAACATCTGCAAAGATTGCCATCCACATAGAACTTAGGCCAACTGTGCCAAGTGCCATTATGATAACTTTTGCACCAAGTGCAAAGACAATATTTTGCGTGACAATTTGCTTTGTCTTTTTAGAGATTTTTATAGCATGTACGATTTTAGAAGGTTCATCAGTCATAAGCACGACATCAGATGCTTCAATAGCCGCATCACTGCCGATAGCCCCCATCGAGATACCCACTGTCGCACCAGCTAGTACTGGCGCGTCGTTGATGCCATCGCCGACAAATGCGACTTTGTGGCCTGCATCAATTCTACGCATAACCACATCGTATTTATCGGTTGGAAGAAGCTCACTATAAACGTCATCTATACCAAGTTCCACACCAACGGACTGGGCAGCGGCTTTTCGATCGCCTGTCAACATCATGACTTTATAGCCACTTTCTTTAAGGGATTGTATCGCTGACTTGGCATCATTTTTAATACGATCGCGGATATCAAATGCGCCGACATAAGAACCATTTAGTGCGACATAGATTTGTGTATAAGGTGTTTCAATAGGTGTTACAGGAATATTTTGTGACGTCATCAATTTGATATTGCCCGCAACGATGGTCCCTAATGTGGACTTCACGACGACGCCTTGACCACTGAACTCTTCGAGTGAGATGATATCATCCAAGTTGACGATGTGATCTGAATAATTGACGATTGATTTAGCAATCGGGTGATTCGAATGGAATTCTGCTAGGGTAGCGATCGTTATGAGCAAATTATCGTCAAGCTGAGCAGGCGCAAGGTGCGTTTGATAGACTTCAAACACGCCTTCAGTGAGTGTGCCCGTCTTGTCAAAGATGACAGTGTCCACTTGTTGCAGTGCTTCTAGGTAGTTGCTGCCCTTTACCAAGATGCCGTTGCGCGATGCGTTGCCGATTCCGCTAAAGAAGCCAAGAGGTACTGAAACGACGAGTGCACAAGGACAAGAAATAACTAAAAAAATCAAGCCTCTGTATAGCCATTCGTTAAAAGAAGCGGTTCCATATATAAGTGTAGGGATGATAACAAGCCCTGCAGCAAAGGCTACGACAATCGGCGTATAGTAACGCGCGAATTTAGTGATGAAATTTTCAGTTGGTGCTTTGTTTGAAGTTGCATTTTCCACAAGAGCCAAAATCCTAGCAACGGTAGATTCTGCAAAAATGGAAGTGACTTTAATTTTCAAAATACCATTTAGAACAACACTACCACTTAAGACGCTCATGCCTTCATCAAAATATTGAGGGAGTGACTCTCCAGTCAGAGCGGAGGTGTCTAGATTGGACGTGCCTTCTGAGATGATGCCGTCAAGTGGAATGCGTTCACCTGGCTTGACAAGTATGAGGTCATCGACTTTAACTTCTTCAGGCGAAACAGTTATCCAAAAGCCACCTCTGAAAACGGAAGCTTCATCAGGTCTAATGTTGAGTAGAGAACTGATTGCATGTTTGGAACGATTGACTGCAAGGTCCTGAAAATATTCGCCAATTTCATAAAAAATCATAACAGCGACTGCTTCTGGGTATTCACCTATGGCGATAGCACCAAATGTCGCGATGGACATAAGGAAATTCTCGTCGAATATTTCACCGCGTCTTATATTTCGAAAAGATCGTAGGAGTACTTTATGTCCCGAAAGCACATATGCGGCAGCGAGCACTGTCAAATGCACGGACAATTGATCTTTAAATAGTATGCCTATAACAAAGAGTAAAAGGCTAATGCCAAGTCGCGCCAGTGCTTTGAAGTCATGAGGTGAATGCGCTTTATCGTCATCCTGATGATGTGCATGACGTGCATCAGAGCGATTTGCCGTTACTTTAACATCCGGTTCAAGTGTTGTGACGATTTGTGTGATTTGTTTGATCAAAGCCTCTGTATCTTCGCCATCATGTTCAAAGGTTAACCTCGATCTAGAAAAATCCAATATGACGTTATGGATGCCCTCGATGTCTTTTGAACGCGCTTCTATTTTGGTGGCACAATGTGCACATCCTAGACCGTCCAAGTTTAAAATTGTTTTCTCCATATTAAATACCCCTATTTATAGTTTTTGAAACGAGTTTTGGAATGAACATATGAACAAGTATTCATATGATACCTCAATTTTAAACTTTTTTCATTTGCAAGTCAATACCATATCCCGAGGTTGTCTAAAATATCTGTGGGGTGTAAAATGATTTTGTATGGTATAAAATTGACGACTTAAGGCAATTAAGAGTTGTATTGATTATGAGGAGAACGTTTCAACATGAGAAAATTTAAAGATCAAAAAATAGAGCTGCTAGCACCCGCTGGTAATCTTGAAATATTTAAAGGTATTGTGGACAGCAGTTGCGACGCCATCTATTTTGGTGGCCAACGTATGAACATGCGTATGATCAGAAAAGGCTACAACTTTAGCGATGATGAACTTAAAGAAGCCATCTATCTCGCCAACGAACGGGGTAAGGCGACCTATATCACTGTTAACAACTTGCTCGATGAGAAAGAATCCAGTGAAGTGAGTGAATACCTTCATTTTTTATCTGAAATCAAACCGACTGGCATCATAGTCCAAGATTTTGCTGTGCTCGAGCGCACCAAGGCGCTGAAATCTGATTTGGAAATCCACGCATCTGTCATGATGAACGTCCATAACCTCGAGATGATAAAAGCACTTGAAAGACATGGTGTGAAGCGCGTGGTGTTATCGCGTGAAGCGACGCTTGCCGAGGCACATTATTTCCACACCCATTCAAATGTAGAACTCGAGTATTTCACACATGGTGATATGTGCGTGGCGCATGGCGCACAGTGTTACTATAGCTCGATGCTATTTGGAATGAGCAGCAACCGTGGCAAATGCCTCAAACCATGCCGCTGGTGGTTCGATAGAGAAGGGACTCGCTCTTATCCGCTCGCGGTGAAGGATATGTCGATGATTGCCCATTTACCGGAGATGATACACGCAGGGATCACATCTTATAAAATAGAAGGCAGAATGCGCGAAAAAGAATTTATCGTCAACCTCATCAACCGATATGGCGAGGTTTTCGACCGCTACATCGACGATCCGGTTGGCTATGATCATAAGGAACAAGAGGCTTGGATCTTTGAAAACAGGAAGAGGGACTTATCAACCGCCTATGCGTTTGGCAATCCAGGCGCATTTAACATCAACGCGCGCTATGAGGGGACTGGAAAGTTTTATTCCACTGGAAAAATGTTCAGCACGCCAACGGTGGAAAGTGATGTCGACCCAAATCAAATAGAGGACATACAAGCCATTTTTAATGCAAACCCAGCACACAAAAATAGCATTAAGCTATCGGTCAGAGTTGAGGATATGGAGCAAGCACTCGTGGCACTTGAAGAAGGCGTAAATAGAATCTATCTCGCTGCAGATGTCTTTGAACCGAAGCGACCTTTTACGATTCAAGATATTCAAAAGCTTGTCGACAGGAAAGGCAACACGCAGCTGTTTGTCACCACACCAAAGATGATGGACGCTGTACAGTTTGACCGTTATGACGCATGGCTTAGCAAACTACAAGGCATAGATGGCCTTCTTGTCACAAACCTCGGTGCCATTGAAGCCTTTAAGAAATTCGGACTTAAAATGGTTGGCGACTATTCTCTGAACCTCTTCAATAAACACGCAGCAGCATTCTACCTGAGTGAGGGGTTAAGTGAGCTCACGCCTTCCATCGAACTGCCTGCTCAATCTTTGAAGGCACTTCTAGAAGATAGCGCGCCATTTGAAGTCATCACGCATGGCAGGATGGCTGGCATGTACCTATCACACGATCTGTACGAGGTGCATCAAGTGTCCGTGGAAGATCAGCTCATCTTTGAGAATGAAGCGGGGCCATATCTCATCAAACGAGATGTCCACGGAAAATGCCATTTTTTGATGCAAAAGACGATGACGTTGCTACCCTTTATCAATCGTTTTTCTAACGCAAACGCGCGCATTGAAGCGCAGTTGATGTCAGCTGACGCTCTTAGGATGGCCATCAAAGCACATAAATTCGCGATTGAGAATAAAGATGCGACTTGGGATCAGCTAAAGACGCATCTGCCAGAAGGCAGTTACACACTGGGTGCGATTCGTTTTTAGATTAAAATCAATAATAGACGCTATTTCGTATTAAGTGAGAAAGCTGATAGGAGATGATATGTATGAATAAAGCACATAAATTATTGACACCGGGAGAAATCATCGAAAAAAAGAAAGAATTTTTCTATCCGAATTCAATGCACTTTTATAAAAACCCGCCACACATCGTGAAAGGGGACATGCAATATCTGTATGATCAAGATGGCAAACGCTATGTGGATTTTTTTGCAGGTGTCACCGTTCTCAATTGTGGGCATAGCAACCCTGAAATACAAAAGTCTATCGAAGCGCAGCTATATAAGCTTCAGCATACGTCCATCATCTATTTGACACAGCCTATGGTGAACCTAGCGGAAAAACTGGCTGATGTATTGCCTGGCGATATCAAGAACACGTTTTTCTGCAATAGTGGCACGGAAGCCAACGAAGGCGCATTGCTACTTGCCAGAATGCACACGCAAAAAAAAGGCTTTATCGCCTTTGAGGGCGGCCTCCACGGCAGATCTTTCCTGACGATGAGTGTGACTGGGATTCCAATGTGGCGTATTGATCCATTCCTCGATCCCGATGTCTATTTTGCAAAGGGATTTGTGCAAGAGGGCATGACTTTAGAGACTTCCTCTGAAGCCTCGCTTGAAAGCCTGGACGCAATCCTCAAAGAACATGGCGATACTATCGCAGCATGTATTGTGGAACCAATCCAAGGCAATGGGGGGATGAATACGCCACCCCTAGATTTTTTTGTAAAACTCAAAGCACGCCTTGAAGCCTATGGCGTTTTATTAATCGTCGATGAAGTGCAGACTGGATTTGCTAGAACGGGGTCATTTTTCGCCATTGAGCAATTTGGCGTCGTTCCGGATATCATCACCTATGCGAAAGCCCTTGGAAATGGCACACCAATTGGCGCATTCAGTGCAAGACCTGAAGTGGCTTTATCGTTTAACAAGCCTTCAGCTTCCACACTGGGTGGCAACCCGATTTCCACGACGGCTGGGCTTGCGGTACTGGGTTATATTGAATCGCATCATTTAGTCGCGCGTAGTCGTGAACTTGGCGACAAACTTCGCAAAGGCCTAGAAGCACTTTGTGAAAAGTATGTATTTGTTCAAGAAGTGAGGGGTATGGGACTTATGCTTGGCATGGTTTTTAGTGCTGAGGAAGGCGGACAAATTGTGGATACCATCTTAGAAGAAATGAAAGAGCGCGGGTTTATTGTCGGCAAAAACGGCATGAACCGTAATGTGCTGGCTTTTCAACCCCCGCTCGTGTTATCGGAAAAAGATATAGATGAGATGCTCCAAGCACTTGATCAAGTACTCAGCCAAGTAATCAGTTAATTTCTCTTTGAAATTTCAAGATAACTGTGAGTGTTTTGTAAACTGCGACAGGATTAAACAGTATTTAGTCGCCTAACTACGCTGCCACCCACAAAAGCGCTTATCCAAGAGGTCTATGATGCCAAAGAGGCATACACCCATCAAACTGATGGCGATGATCCCGGCAAACATACCCTTGTAGTCAAGCTTTAGCCAGCTGTCCATGATGAAGTAGCCAATGCCGTATCGCGTGGCGAAATTTTCGGCGAAAAACAGGACGGAGATTGACGTTCCGATGCTGAGCCTTAGCGACGTCAAGAGGTTCGGAACCGTGGCGGGAATGATCATATGTCTATATATTTGCCATTTAGTCGCACCAAGTGTTCTCATAGAAATATAATAGCTTGGATTTATCGCTTTTACCCCATCGCGCGTGCTGACCAGTATTTGAAACAGAATAATCAGTCCGACGAGGATGATTTTCGATAGATCGCCAAGTCCAAAAAACAACATGAGAATCGGTAAAAGCGCTATTTTAGGCACGGGGTACAAGGCGTATATCAGAGGTGATACCAATCGATCCACGCGTGGGTGCGTTGCAATGAGTATGCCGAGCGGCACACCGACTATTAAAGTGGCAAAGATCGCCACGAGTATGCGATACAAACTGGAAAGAACATGAAGGGCGATACCGTCCCAATTGTCAACAAGTGCAAGTAATGCCATATGCGGTGCTGGGATCAACCTAGGATCGACGAAGAAATGAAGGCCATACCAGACGATGCCTATGATGATCAGAGCGTACAAGTTACGTTTCATCGTGCACCTCCTGCATGGCTTTTCTTATGTCCACACATAGCGCATAAAATTCCGGTTTTTCACGCAGCAGAGGATCGCCAAAGTATGGGTTCGTAAATCGCTTTACGATGCCACCACTTTTTTGTGCCATCAACAGGACTTCTGAGCCAAGAAAGACAGCTTCTTCGATGTTGTGTGTTACAGTGATCCATGTAAGTTGGCGCTTGGCGATGAGTTCAATGATGGTATTTTGAAGCGTTTCGCGCGTGATGGTATCGAGTGCGGAAAAAGGCTCGTCCATGAGCATGATTTGTGGTGACAAAAGCCAAGCTCTTGCGATGGCAACGCGTTGCTTTTGACCGCCACTAAGCTGTTGCGGGAATTTGTCTAGATGCGCCTCAAGTCCCAGATCATTAGCGATTTTCTCAGCATTTGTCTTTGCTTCAGCACTGAGTACCTTATCGCGGATGACGAGACCGAGTGTGATGTTTTGCCACACGGTCTTCCAAGGAAACAGGCCATATTCCTGAAGGACCATGGCAATGTGGCTCTGTGCATCAGGTGGCATGAATTCAATTGACCCAGAAAGCATAGGCTTTAGACCTGCTATGGCATAGAGCAGAGTTGTTTTGCCGCAGCCGGATGGCCCAATGATGGTGTAGGACTTGCCTTGTTCAAACGATAAGCTCAAGTCCTTTATGATATGTTCGGCGTCATACTGAATATTGACGGTTTTAAGTGCGACCGATGCCTGATGCGTCATCAAATTTCTCCATTCCAAACGACCTGTTCCTCTGAAGCGATGCCTAATGTGCCGAGAATGCGCGCTGCCGTTTGATTCACAATATCTTGTACAGTTTTAGGTTTGCTGTAATACGCAGGGACGGGCGGCAATATCGTCGCGCCGTAACGCGTGAGTTTTAGCATGTTCTCAAGATGAATGCCGTTAAGTGGTGTTTCGCGCGTCACCAAGACGAGCGCACGTCTTTCTTTCAGTGCCACATCAGCCGCTCTACATATCAGACTGTCTGCGATGCCACCTGCGATTTTACCGAGTGTCCCCATGCTACAAGGCACGATGACCATGGCATCCACAGGATAGGACCCACTGGCGATGCTCGCAAATAGATTGTCGTTGTCGTGGTGCACAAAATGTGAAAAGGTTTCAAATTCTGAGAGGACATCGGCATAGTCTCGATCGAGTTCGTAAGCCATGACGCGCTCCCCAAGCTTAGATGCAACGAAGTGTACTTCATGTCCATTCTCAAGTAGCAATTTCACGACAGTATATGCAAGAACACTGCCGCTTGCACCGGTGAGTCCCACAAGTATGCGTTTCATAGGAATTCCTTTCTATCTAAATATAAGTGAATATGCCAAGAATCGTAACGTATATAAACTTATCTCAAAAAAATATCAAGAGATGTGGTGATGAGCAGCTGCATGGAGATCAGTTGATTGATATGATAAGCCGCAAAATTCATTTTGACGCGATGGCCGGGTTCGATGATGCCGTGTTCGATTGCGAGGAGTACCGCACAGAGGGCAACGCCGATGTAGTAGATGACGCCGAGCTCTGCGAAGATGCCAACACCGATCAATAAGAGCCACATGAACCCGTGAAACGTTTTGGCAATCAATAAAGCACCGTTGAGTCCAAATCGAGCGGGAATGGAGAAGAGTCCCGTCTTACGGTCAAACTCGATATCTTGGGTGCCGTAAACAATGTCAAAACCCGCTACCCAGAGCGTGACGATGGCACCGAGCATCAGAGGAATCCAGTCGAATGATCCTGTGACTGCAAGCCAAGCGCCAACAGGGGCACCCGCACATGTGACGCCGAGTACCAAATGGCAGAGCCATGTGAACCGCTTTGTGAAACTGTACAGCGTAAAAAGAGCTAGGGCAACTGGTGATAGGATAAAGCAGATCGTATTGATCTGATAAGCGGCAGAGACGAACAGTATATAACAAAGTCCAGTGATCCAAAGCACTTCATAGGATTTGACCTTTCCCTGAGGCATATGACGCGTTTGCGTTCTAGGATTCAGAGCATCGTACTTTTGATCCACAAAACGATTGAGTGCGTTGGCACCATTGCGTCCAGCAAACAAACAAACCATGATCCAAAAGAAGAGCTTTAGCTCTGGAAGGCCGTCCGCTGCAATGAAGAGCGCAATGAGTGCAAAGGGCAGAGAAAACAAAGTGTGTGAGAACATGACGAGCTCGCCGTACGTGTTGATTTTTGATGCCAATTTACTAAATTTACTGCTAATCAAGCCCATATTCAGACCATCGCTTTGTCACTATATTTTTAATGGCATCTGACATCTCGATATCATCTGGCCAAGGGCGCATCAAACCATCGCTTGGCCCTTTTTTCGTCGCATCGATGCCGATGAACAAACGGCCATCCATACATTTTTCGATAACCATATCACGATCTGGATCAATGTTATTAAATACTTTCCAGGATACTGTGGATAAATTGGCTGCATCGACCCAATCATCCACAGCGATGACGATGCGCGCTTTGTGCGACGGGTCTTTGGATAACGCAAGCAATGTATCTTTAACTGTTGTTTCGGCAATATTTTTACTAACGCGTATAACGCTTAGGTCATCAAGCGGGTGGATATCCATAACTGGCACATTGTAAGTGTCGTCAATCTCAACGGGACGTTTTACCGTTGCATCGATGCCTAGTCTAAAGCCTTGGAACGCTCTGTTTGAAGCGTGATCAAGTGCGTCGAGAGGTCCCTCCGTTATGAGAAGATGACTTGGATCGATGACATTGCTTTGAATCGCGCGTGCAACAGCCATATAGTCATGTACATTTACACTTTCGTCAACGACGATAATCATTTTCGTATACATCATTTGGCCGAGTCCCCAAAGCGCATAAAGCACTTTGTTCGCATGTCGTGGAAATGCTTTTTTGATTGAGACTATGGCACAGTTGTGGAAGACGCCTTCAAGCGGCATTTCCATATCGATGATTTCAGGTGTCGTGATTTTCATAAGTGGCAAGAAGATGCGCTCTGTGGCTTTGCCAAGATAACAGTCCTCCATAGGTGGTTTGCCGACGATTGTCGTTGGATAAATCGCTTCTTTTCTATGGGTCATTTTCTCGAGGTGGAACACTGGATACATATCCGCTAGAGAATAGTAGCCTGTATGGTCGCCAAACGGTCCCTCAAGGCGTTTCTCATCGAGGTCGACATAACCCTCCAGAATAAACTCGGCCTGTGCAGGCACGCAAATTTCGCTTGTGATACACTTCACGAGTTCTACGGGCTTCTTTTTAAGGTAACCTGCGAAGATCATCTCATCGATCATCTTAGGTAGTGGCGCAGTTGCGGCGTATATGATAGTAGGGTCGCAGCCAAGCGCCACAGCTACGGGCATTTTTTTGCCGAGGCGTCTATATTTTTCGTAGATTTCTTTTCCGTCTTTGTGTAGGTGCCAATGCATACCCGTCGTTTTTTCATCATAGACCTGAAGGCGATACATACCGACGTTTTGTTGGCCGGTTTCTGGGTCTCTGGTGAAAACGAGTGGCAACGTGATGTATTTGCCACCGTCATCTGGCCAACATTTGATGATCGGCAGTGCATTTAAATCAGGCTCGGTGACAACTTCCTGACACGGTGCTGATTTGACCTTTCTAGGAAAAATGAATGGAAGTGGGGCGAGTTTTGGAATCGCTTTGATCTTACCTATGAGCGTCGCATAGGTGCTCATATTCATGAAGTCCTCAATTTGGTGTGCGATATCATCGAGGCTTTTGACCCCTAGACCTAGATTGAGGCGCTCATAAGTGCCCATGGCGTTGATGACCAGTGGAAATTTTGAGCCTTTTACGTTGTTGAATTGTAGTGCGTTACCGTAAACCTTTGAGATGCGGTCCGCGATTTCTGTTATCTCGAGTTCGGGATCTACTTCCACATTGATTTCGGTGAGCAAATTTCTAGTTTTCAAAGCTTTCAAAAAGCTTGTTAAGTCTTTATAGGGCATACCATCCTCCTTATTGCAATTTCCAAAATAACACCTTAGATTATAGACATTTATGGCCATTATGTCAATTTGGCACGTCTTGACGCACAATATAATATATGTTAGCATTATTGAGTTAAAGAGGAGGCAATATGAAGAAGAATTTACTAGTTTTAATGCTGATGATGCTCACGGTGGCACTGATTGCATCAGGCTGTGCAAAAGATGAGACACCACAAAGTTTAAAAATTGGCGTCATGTCGGATATCGGCGCAGCGCCCTATATAATCGCCAAAGAAAATGGCTATTTTGAAAAACTTGGACTCGATGTCGAGATTACGGTATTTAAGAGCGCTACGGATCGTGATACAGCGATGCAAACGGGCAATTTAGATGGTGCTATGGCGGATATGCTCACAATCATTTTTTACAATGATGCGGCATTTGATGCAAAGATCACATCACAGACTTATGGTAGCTACGTTATGGTTTCTACACCAGCACTTGATAAAAGTGGTGTAGAAGCACTCGATAAAATCGATGTGGGCATCTCTGCAAATACGGTTATCGATTTTGTGACTGACCAAATTGCTTCAGATGCAGGGATTTTAGAAAAAGTATCCACGGTTGCCATTCCACAAATGCCTGTAAGACTTGAAATGCTTGGTGCAGGTGAACTTGATGCGGCGACACTTCCTGAACCATTGGCATCTGCAGCCGTTCTAAATGGTGGTGATGCAATGATGGGTACTCTAGACCTCGGTTTACAACCTGGAATTTTTATCATGACTGAGAACGCTATTGATGAAAAAAGCGATGCGATAGAAAAATTGTATGAAGGCTATAATCAAGGTGTCGACTATCTTAACAACACAGATCAAAAGAACTATATTCAGTTGCTAACCGATCAATTGGGTTTTCCACCAAGCTTGGCAGAATCATTTGATTTCCCAGAGCTCAGTAAGGCGCAAGTGGCGGATGAAGTGACGTTTGGTACGGTACAAAGTTGGATGAAAGATCGCGCACTGACTACATCTGATTTCAGTTTTTCTGAACTTTCTACAGATCAATTTATTAAGTAAGGAAAATGCGTAATTACCTAATAAGTCACAAAATCATAATTTAAAACGGCAACAATGGCTTTTTTACGTTATTAAAATGTAAGAAATATCTTCAAATTGGAATTATGCAATTTCCTCAAGTAAGATGAAATAAAAAAAATAAACTCGGATTTGCAATCATATGACGGCATCTCCGAGTTTTTTTAGTGGGGCAATTTCCTTAATTATGTCTTGAATTGGGTGCATTGAATAGCGTCTCAGACAAGAGGCTGTTTAGATTTGAAAACGTTTGATCGAGTTTCTCAAGTGTTTTAAAGTCTAGATCTAAAAGTTGGTTCGACATTTCTTCACTGAAACTACCGAGCGTTGTCTCCACGATATTTTTGCCTTTTGCTGTAAGTGAGATGTAATAAACGCGCTTATCTTCTAGGTCTATTTTTTTTTGGATATAGCCATCTTCAATTGCAGTCTTCACGTATCGGCTACAGTTAGGCAAGGAGATATTCAAAATTTCGGAGACTTCCGAAATCATGAGTCGCTCATGACGATACACGGTGTGAAGCAACTTGAACTCAAGTTTACTGACTGCTGTGTCTTGATTTTTTACAATGCTCGATTGGATGACCTCTTCGTAAAAATCGTTAAAAATCATTACTTGCTTCAAGATGCTTTTAATTTTATGATTATTGTCTTTCATTTGTCAATCACGCTCCTTAACTATGGAAAATGCATAATTACCTAACAAGTTTCAAAATCTACTTTCATATATTAAGGTAATAGCCTAATCACAAAATTTTCAAGTGAGGAAAATTTTTATATTGGAATTATGCATATTCCTTAATTCATTATAAAATGACATCTTTATAAATGCAATATAAGAAAATGACAGATTGTGCTAATTTCTAATTTGTCCATTGCCATATACGATGTATTTCGTTGTAGTTAAAGCAAATAAGCCCATTGGTCCTCTTGCATGAAGTTTCTGTGTACTGATACCTATTTCAGCGCCAAAGCCAAATTGATTGCCATCGGTGAAACGTGTTGAGGCATTGACATATACGGCGGCAGAATCTACATTGTTTAGAAAGTATTGAGCTAAATCATATGATTCAGTTAAGATGGCTTCTGAATGACCGCTACTATACGTTTCGATGTGATCGACTGCCGATTCGATAGTATCGACAATTTTGACGGCCAACTTATAATCCAGATATTCTTTCATCCAATCTTCTTCAGTGGCCAAACTGCAGTGCCTTGTGTCTAAACCTAGTAAAGTCGCTTCGTGTTGACTTCTTTCACATAGTGCGAGAGAGACGCCACATTCTGCCATTTCATTGATGAGTGCTTCCAGTACGTCAGGTGCGTTTGCGCTATGAATCAAAACCGTTTCAACAGCATTGCATGCACCGGGTCTTTGAATTTTGGCATTTTTGATGATGGCGATTGCTTTAGAAACGTCATAATCTGAATCGACGTAGATATGACAATTGCCGATGCCAGTTTCAATCATCGGAATTCTAGAATTTTCGGATACAAATTGAATCAAACCAGCACCACCTCTTGGGATGACACAATCGATATACTGTTTAGCCGTGAGCAGCTGCTTTGTAAAGTCACGATCCGTCGTACCTACAAGTTGTACTGAACCCTCTGGGAAGCCACAAATTTGTAATGCATTTACAATCGCATTTAATAGAGATTGATTGGTTAGAAATGCATCGGAGCCTCCTTTTAAAATGACGGCATTGCCCGTTTTCAAACAAAGAGCGGAGGCGTCAATAGTTACATTGGGTCTAGATTCATAAATCATGGCAATAACACCAAGTGGGACGCGTTTGGTGCCAATTGTTAGTCCAGCATCATTAAGCCACATTTTATCGATTCCGCCAATAGGATCTGCAAGAGAGACTACTTGAAGAAGGCCTTCTATCATTTCATCAAATCGATTTTCGGTCAGTTGAAGGCGTTCAATCATTGACTCTTTTAAACCATTTGCTCGCGCATCGGCAACATCTGCACTATTTGCAGAAATAATGTCTCCTTTAGCGTTTGAGAGCTGTGTCGCAATTTCAGTCAAGAGATCATTTTTTTCCTTTGTTGTTCTGGTTCTTAAGTATCTAGCGGCTTCTTTCGCTTTTATACCCATTTGTTTTATTTCTAACGAATAATCTTGCATGGTCACTCCTTGAAAATTTAAGTTATGGATTGTCGTCAATTGACATATGAGGAAATTGCATAATTCCATATTGTATGAATTTCATTTGCCAAAACGGCTTGATTGAGCCATTGTCAAATTCGATAAACAGAATTTTGCAACTTAAAAGGTGATTATGCAATTTCCATATATAAATAGAATGTTGTACGAGTTTAGGAAATGGATGAATCACTTACGAAAATCAAAAAAAGTGCCATGTACTTGACCGCTTGCCATTTCGTTTAACACATTAGGCACACCGCTATTTACGATGAACATGGTTTTATTTGCCCCTTCTAGTAGACGGGCTGCACTGAGTTTCGTCTGCATGCCACCTGTTCCTATAGCTGAACCAGCATCACCGGCATCGATGGTATTCATGGTTTCTAAATCCCTAATTTCACGAATCAAGTAAGCATCGGTGTATTTTCTAGGATCTTTATTATATACCCCATTTATGTCTGATAAAATAATTAAGTTTTCAAAATCAATCATTTTACAAACTTCAGCCGATAGTGAGTCATTATCGCCTACTTTGATTTCGTCGATGGCAACCACGTCATTTTCGTTGACTATGGAGATGATTCTGTGTTTAATCAAAGCGTCTAGGGCATTGATACAATGTGCACGCCTCGTTGGTTCATACATATCTTCTCTCGTGAGTAGCACTTGTGCTACAGTGATTCCGAATTCGGAAAAGAATTTTTCATACATATGCATGAGAGTGCTTTGTCCTACAGCTGCAGCCGCTTGCTTTTCTGGCATGCTCTTTGGCCTTTCTGAGAGCTTCATCTTGCCAATACCCGCAGCGATCGCACCGGAAGAGACAACGATAATCGATTTGCCACTATTATATAAGTTCGCGATTTGCTTAACTAAGCTTTCCATCTTCCATAAATCGAGTAGCCCGCTTTCATGTGTCAATGAAGATGAGCCAATTTTAATGACAATTTTATTAAAGTTATTGAGTGATTCCATGTGACAACCTCCATTCAATTTCGCAAAAGTATATCATGATGTTACGAAAATGTAAAGATATAAGGGAAATGCATAATTTCCTAACAGCAATGACCAATTGAAACAAAAAAAGTCCCGCGAAAGATAGGCAGTCATATAGGCTGTGTATCGATCACGGGAAGTATTAAGGAGAATTCTAACCAATCATAAAAGAGAGTTCACATTCACAAGCGACGGCATCACCGACACGTGCGACGGCTTTACCTACGCCGAAGTTTGCTCTAGATTTGATGATTTCAACGGTGAGCGTGAGCGTATCTCCAGGGATGACTTTACGTCTGAATTTACAGTCGTTGATCGCCGCGAAATACGCTATTTTACCTTTGTTCTCTTCTTTTTTCAAGATGGTGATCGCACCGACTTGAGCGAGTGCCTCGACGATCAAAACGCCAGGCATAACATGCTCCTGTGGAAAATGACCTAAAAAGAAGTATTCATTGGCAGTGACATTTTTAATACCCGTTGCGCTAACACCTTCGTCAATCGCCGTGATTTGGTCGACCAGTAGAAACGGATAGCGGTGAGGGATAATTTCTTGGATCTGATTGCTATTGAGTATCATAGGATTTTGCTCCTAACCTTTGTATTTTGCAAAGATAAGTGATGCGTTGTGACCACCAAAACCCAATGAGTTGGTGAGGGCATAGTTGACTTCTTGGCTTCTGCCTTGGTTTGGCACGTAGTCGAGGTCACAAAGAGGATCTGCTTCGGTGAAGTTAATCGTTGCAGGGATGTAATTGTCTCTGCATGATAAGGCACAGACTGCTGATTCGATACCGCCTGCAGCGCCGAGAAGATGGCCTGTCATCGATTTAGTCGAAGAAACAGGCACTTTATAAGCATAATCGCCGAATGTCGTCTTAATAGCAGCCGTTTCGAAGATGTCGTTGTATGGCGTGCTTGTTCCATGTGCGTTGATATAGCCAACATCAGTTGCTTGTATACCAGCGTCTTTTAACGCCATTTTCATAGCGCGCGCGCCACCTTCGCCACCTGGAGCTGGTGTTGTTATATGGTGAGAGTCACTTGTCGTACCGTAACCTACGAGTTCGGCATAGATCTTTGCACCACGCGCTGTCGCGTGCTCAAGTGTTTCGAGGACGAGCATTGCAGCACCTTCAGCCATGACAAAACCACTTCTGTCTTTGTCAAACGGGATGGATGCACGCATTGGATCATGTGATTCACAAAGCGCCGTCATTGCTTGGAAGCCGCCGATGCCGAGTTGTGAGATAGACGCTTCAGTACCACCAGCCAAAATGACGTCGTGATAGCCGCAACGAAGATCTTTAAACGCTTCACCGATTGCACTTGCACTGGATGCACAAGCCGTATTGTAAGTAAGGCAAGAGCCTTTAATGCCGAGTTCGATAGAGACGTTGCCGGCAGCCAAGTTTGAGATAGACATTGGAATGAAGAATGGTGAAATTCTGTCATTACCCTTTGTCATCATTTTTTCTGCGGTTTCTTCAATCGTGATGAGACCGCCGATGCCGTTACCAAGGTAAACGCCGATACGCTCTGCATTGTCTGCATCTATTGTCAGGTTAGAATCTGCTACAGCGAACTTTGAAGCTGTGATGGCAAATTGTGTGAATCTGTCCATACGCTTTGATTCTTTTTTATTGATGGTCTGTGTCGGATCATAATCTTTGATCTCGCCAGCAACTTTTACTTTGAAGGGTGTTGTATCAAACGACTCAATAAGGCTGATACCACATTTACCCGCTTGGATGCTTTCCCAAAATGTCTCTACACCGCTACCGATAGGTGAAACGATGCCAATACCTGTTACCACAACGCGATGATTCATATAAATGCCTCCTAAAATTAGACTGACAGGGTTACATTGCCATGCCGCCATTGACTGAAATGACTTGACCTGTGATGTATTTTGCTTCATCAGAAGCGAGGAATAGAACGACGTTTGCGACGTCTTCTGGCTCGCCGAATTTTCCCATTGGGATATTTTGTAGCATGGCTTTTTTCGCTTCTTCAGGAATCACTTCCGTCATAGCGGTTGCAATGAAACCAGGTGCCACAGCATTGACTCTAACGCCTCTAGGTGCAAGTTCGCGTGCAACAGCTTTAGTAAAACCAATCACGCCCGCTTTTGAAGCGGCATAATTGGACTGGCCGATGTTACCCATGATGCCGACGACTGAGGATATGTTGATGATTGAACCGCTGCGTTGTTTGAACATGACTTTTGCAGCGTGTTTTGAACAATTGAATGTGCCTTTAAGATTCGTCGTATTGACGCTATCAAAATCATCTTCAGACATTCTCACAAGAAGGACGTCCTTAGTGATGCCCGCGTTGTTTACAAGTAAGTCCAGACGACCATAATTTTCAACAGCTGCTGCAACGAGTTTTTCGGCATCGTCAAAATTGCTGATATCACCCTGTACGAGGACGGCCGTTGCGCCGATTTCCTGAACAAATGCTTCGAGTTCAGCGACGTTTGAGCGATAATTTAATACCAGTTTGTAACCGGCTTTGGAAAGGCTTGCTGCGATAGTTCTACCGATACCACGACCAGCACCAGTCACGATTGCTACTTTCATAGTGCCTCCTAAATTGCTTCTTCGAGCGTATTTTGATTTTTAATGGCATCGACTGATTTGTATAATGATTCTAAATCATAGATGGATAATACTTTGATGGATTTGTCGATTTTTGAAACAAATGATGAAAGGGCGTTACCCGGTCCGAATTCTACCAGTGTATCAATACCCATGTGTTTCATGGATTCAATACAGTCAATCCATCTTACGGAATGCGTCACTTGCTTAGAAAGGTACATTGGGATTTCTGCTTCGCTTGAGACGATTCTGCCGTTTACATTCGTGATAACAGGGACTTTCATTGGATGAAAATTGACGCCTTCAAGTGCCAGTGACAAATTGTCCTCAGCAGGTTTTAACAGTGATGTATGGAAAGGGGCGCTTACTGGTAGTGGAATCACTCTTTTAGCGCCTTTGTCTTTTGCGATTTCATGTGCCATCTCAAGTGCGGATAAGTGACCGCCGATGACGATTTGATTTGGTGCGTTGTAATTACATATTTCTACAGTACCGTGCGCTGATGCTTGCTCAACAACTTGTTCTGCCTCTTCAGGCGATAAACCCATAAGCGCGGTCATACCACCAACACCTAGTGGAACGGCATCTTGCATAAAGGCACCACGTTTTTTTACAAGTTGAACGGCATCTGTGAAGACGATAGATCCTGAGCAAACGTGTGCTGAGTATTCCCCAAGTGATAAGCCCGCACAAGCGGCTGGTTTAACGTCTACGAGTGATTCAAAAGCCTTTAGCATCGCGATTGACGTCGTTAGAATAGCGGGTTGCGTCTTTTCTGTTTCGTTGAGTGATTCCTGTGGGCCATTGAAAACTAAGCTTTTTAAGTCATAACCTAACGCGAGGTTTGCTTGATCGAAAACAGCTTTTGAAGATTCGAAGTTTTTATAGAAATCTTCTCCCATACCTTGTTTTTGTGCGCCTTGTCCAGCGAATATATATCCGATTTTCATAGAGTCCTCCTATTTACCAGCGATCCATTGAAATTGTTTTAAGATGATTGCTTCACATTCTGAAAATATTTCTTGTACGATTTCATGAGCAGGTTGCTCTTTTTTTACGAGACCAGCGACTTGGCCAGCCATGACTGAACCGTACGTTACGTCGCCTTCAACGACTGCTTTCCTAAGTGATCCTGCACCGAGCGCTTCAAGTTCTTCTGGAGAAGCACCGTTTTTCTCAAGTTCACAATATTGACGGTAGAGTTTGTTTTTTAGGATGCGCACTGGATGACCTGTTGGTCTGCCTGAAACGACGGCTGAGGTATCTTTTGCATCTAAGATCATATCTTTGTAGTTGCGATGCACATTACATTCTGTCGCTACTAAGAATCTTGTACCCACTTGGATGCCACATGCACCAAGCATAAATGCCGCTGCTGCACCACGACCATCGGCTATGCCGCCAGCTGCAACAACTGGGATGCTAACCGCATCGATGACTTGTGGGACGAGCGCCATCGTCGTGAGTTCGCCGATGTGTCCACCTGCTTCAGTGCCTTCAGCGATGAGTGCATCTACGCCGAGGCCTTCCATTCTTCTAGCAAGTGCTACTGAGGGAACGACAGGTATAATTTTGATGCCTGCTTCTTTAAGTCGTTCTATATATTTTCCAGGACTGCCTGCGCCAGTTATGACGATAGGGACCTTTTTTTCGATCGCTAGGTCGATGATGTCGTCCGCAAAAGGACTGAGCAACATGACGTTAAGTGCATAAGGTTTGTTAGTCAGATGTTTCATCTTGTCGATTTGTATTTCTACGAAATGTCTTTCGGCATTTCCGCCTGCGATGACGCCAAGTCCTCCAGCATTTGATACGGCTGCAGCTAGGTCAGCGTCTGATATCCAAGCCATACCACCTTGTATGATGGGATATTCTATATCGAGTAAGGTAGTGAGAGTCGTTTTAGTCATCAAAGCCTCCAAAGTTTATAAAAAGTTTATTTTTCCTACTACCGAAGAAAATCCAAGGCGCATGCCGAGGATTTTCTCATGTGGGTGAATGATATATTTAGTAAACTGCATAATTCCGATTTGTTGTAGCGCTCACATGAAGTTGGCGTGAAAAGGTCATAATTGCATAATATAAAGTTGATTTTGAAACTTATTCGGTAATTATGCAATTTCCATTATTATGCTTGCTGTTGTTCGATGTAGCTTACGATATCGCCTACAGTTTTAATAGATGCTGCATCACTTTCTGCAACTTTAATCTCAAATTCATCTTCGATTGACATGATTAAATCTACCATATCGAGTGAATCTGCGCCAAGATCTTCTTTGATATTGCTTTCAAGTGTTACTTTTTCTGCATCTAAATCCAACTCTTCAACTAAAATTGATTTTACTTTTTCAAAACTCATATGATGCCTCCTAATTTTTGCTTATCTCTTTTTATTTGCTATCCTATAATAAATGCGATCATTAACCTAAAGTTGTTTTTGTCACTTCGTTTAAAGTCAATCAAAGTATATGCGATACAGATTTTCCATTCAAGGGCTTTTATAAATTGTTTATAATTAAGAATAATTTGTTTATAAACAGATTTTCCAATATGACATGTGTTTTTTTTCGCAATGATGGTAAAATAAGTATGGAAACTGCATAATTACCTAATAAGTCGCACAACATATTTTCACACAGCAACAATGGCTTATTCACGCTGTATTCATGTGAGAGGTATTATGAAATTGGAATTATGCAATTTCCTCAAGTATTATATCACGTGAAAGCGCCACAAAATATACGATATGGAGGTAAATAAAGATGGGTTTATTCAATTTTATAAAAGGTGAATTTCTAGAGGTTGTCCATTGGGAAGATGAGAGTCAAGATACGATGGTCTATAAGTTTCCGATGACGGATAAGCAACAAATCAAGGAAAATGCACAGTTAATCGTCAGACCATCTCAAGTGGCAATATTCGTCTACCAAGGTCAAATTGCCGACGTTTATCAGCCTGGTAAATATACACTTCATACAGATACGATGCCAATACTAACATCGCTTTCGAACTGGAAGTTCCTCTTTGAAAATCATTTTAAGACAGATGTCTATTTCGTCAATACTAAACAGTTTGTCAACCAAAAATGGGGGACGACCAATCCGATTATGATGCGCGATGCTGAATTTGGCATTTTGAGACTTAGAGGATTCGGTGTCTATTCGTTTAGAGTAGGCGATCCCATTGTCTTTTTAAAGGAAGTCTTTGGTTCCAATAAATTCTATACTGTGGATCAAATCAATGAACACCTCAAGAGTCTCATTGTATCCACTGTATCTGACCTACTTGGGGAAGCGAAAATCCCAGCCATTGATCTGGTAACACAATATGATGAACTTGGTAAACTGACGCTTCAAGGATTAGGAGAACGCTTTGGTGTATATGGCCTCGTCGTGTCCGATTTTGCAATCGAAAACATCTCTCTTCCAGAATCGGTAGAACAAGCGATTGACAAGAGAACGCAAATGGGCGCCCTAGGTGACCTAAATCAATATATGAAATTCCAAGCGGCAGAAGCACTTCGTGACGCTGCACAAAACGAAGGTGGCGGAATGGCGAGCATGGGAGCAGGCGTCGGTGCAGGTATGGGCCTTGGCAATATGATGGCAAATGCCATGCGTGATGATGCTGGAAATGCAAGCAATTCACGCAATGCAACTCCAGATGCGACTAAGAAAAACAACGTAACTTGTCCAAGTTGCCAAGCCTCAGTAGATGAAGGCGTAAAATTCTGCCCTGAATGCGGTGGGCCTATGGTTAAAAAATGCATGCATTGTCAAGCTGAGCTTAAGGGAAATCCAAAGTTTTGTCCAGAATGTGGCGGCAGACAAACTATTTCAACTGAGTGTGCAAGCTGCCATGAACCAATTGAAGGCAATCCAAAGTTCTGTCCTCATTGTGGTGCGGTCAATGAAAACAGATAATAATCAGACTAAGGTTAATATGTGCCCCTCATGTGGCGGGAAAATGAGTTATGACCCAGAGATTGGCCAACTAAAATGCACCTACTGTGGCACGACTCAGGCTGTGGAAAAAGAGCAAGTAGAGATTGTTGAAAACTCTTTTGAAGCTGCACTTAGTGAGGGGGCAAGATCCTGGTCAGATGATGATATAAAATCGGTGGTCTGTAAAAATTGTGGTGCAGAGCTAATATTCGAAGCGCATACAAGTGCGCGATTCTGCAATTACTGTGGGTCTTCACACGTCAGCGAACACGAAACCGAAAAAACCATACCACCTGGCTATCTGATACCTTTTGAAATCACAGAGAAATCAGCAGGTGAGAGGTTTAAGGTTTGGATTGGAAAACGCTGGTTTGCACCAAACAAGCTCAAATCATCCTACAAAAACGATCGCATTTTAGGCACTTACGTGCCATATTGGACGTTCGATACGCAGACATTCAACCGGTATACT
The DNA here is from genome assembly GCA_041741755.1 of Acidaminobacteraceae bacterium. GTDB lineage: Bacteria > Bacillota > Clostridia > Peptostreptococcales > Acidaminobacteraceae > Fusibacter_C. Next base: position 123,516 of record JBGSJR010000019.1, read on the forward strand.
GCAGAGCGCGGCGATTACTACTATGTGACGAAGACACGGACGGTGAACGGTAAGACAGAAACCTATCAGGAACGTCATACTAGATGGATACATGTCAATGGCAATTACGAACGCTTTTTTGACGATGTCCTCGTCGGCGCATCCTCTAAAGTGGATCGCGACGTGCTGGATAAAGTGGATGATTTCCATCTCGATGCACTTGTGTCCTATAAATCGGACTTTTTATCGGGCTTCTTTGCTGAACGTTATAGCATTCCACTTGAAGAGGGGTGGACGACTGGAAAGAGCATCATAGATCGAATACTAGAATCGGAAATCACTGCTGAAGTTGGTGGTGATACCATTCGCATGCTCGATGTCCAGAGTCATTATGATGACCTGAATTTCAAACACGTGCTCTTACCACTGTGGATTTCAAGTTATCTATATAAAGGAAAGACGTATAACTTTATGATCAATGGTCAAACGGGCACTGTTCAGGGCGCATATCCCAAAAGTCCAATTAAGATTGGGCTCGCCATCTTGGCGGGACTTGTGGTACTTGGCATTGCCTATCTCCTCATAGCAGGACAAACACAACCAGCGATGTTACTAAACCTTTATTAAGGGAGTGTTTTTATGAAATATAATGCACTGAGGGCTGTTGCCTCTTTAGTGACTTTTTTGATTGCCATGAATTTTGAGATGGCCGTTCAAAGTAGAAGCAACTTATTAGTTGGGCTTATGATTGCATTTATCGCATTGCCATTTATACGCGGTAAAGCGCAACATCGACTCGGCTTAACTTTGCTTGTAGATATCGCGGTCGTCTTTGCGCTCAATTACTATTCGCGGTTTAACATCAATTATTTGTTTATGCTCCTCAATCTATGGATTCTTGCTGAAGCCGCCCTTTTTCAGCCTTTGTCGAGAGGATTGGCAATCAGCGCACTTACGTTCACTGGTGCAGGATTGAGTTTTTATCAATCTTTGGAATATGGCATGACGTATCAATCGTTGTCACAGACGGTTTTTATTGAAAGCGTCTTCATCCTTTTTAGTGGCGTGCTTTTTACCTACAAATCCTATTTATTAAAAAAAGAACAAGTAGACAAGCTCAATAAAACGCTAACTGAACAAAATGAAATCTTGCAGGAGACCAATGAGACCCTGCAACTCTCAAAAGAATCGCTCGAATCTGCAAATCTTGAAGTAGCTAGACTTACTCGATTAAAAGAACGGTCACAGTTTGCAAGAGACTTGCATGATACCTTGGGACATGAACTCACAGGACTGATCATGTCACTTGAGATTCTCAAGTTATCTGCAGAGACAAAAACAGCAGAAACGCTAAAAAGTGACATTCAGCTTTCCGTGAACCAGTCACGTGAAATCCTGAGGGCTATGCGAGAACTTGTCAGCAACCACAAGGACATCATCATACACGACAACCTCTATGACGCCTTATCAAAAAAACTGTATAAGTTTCAAATTCAGACGGGCATCGTCGTCACTTTTTCATATGAGTTGTTCGATGAACTGATCGATGAAGAAATGAGTGAGGTTCTTTATAGAACAGTTCTTGAAGCCATCACCAACACAGCGAAACATAGTCATGCTAAAAAAGTATGGGTTTCATTTCAATCACTGGAAGATCAACGTATTCTTCTCAAGATACAAGATGATGGTGGTTGTGAAAATGGTTTTACGAAAGGGAACGGTTTAGGTTTCATCGAAGAGCGAATTAAACGCTTCAATGGACAGACTCAATTTGATTGTGACGAAAACGGTTTTAGAACGACAATCACGATGCCTTATCACCATCAAATCGTTTAGCAGATAAAATTTGGAGGACCCATATGATCAAAGTTGCAGTTGTTGATGATCAAGCTTTGTTATTACAAGGACTCAGCATGATCGTCAACAGTCAAGGAGACATGTCGATCGCTTGGACCGCATCAAATGGTTCAGAAGCACTTTTTAAGACATCTGAGAACAAGCCAGATGTCATCTTGATGGATATACGCATGCCCGAGATGAACGGCGTGGAAGCCACAGAAAAAATTAAGAAAGCGCATCCGTCTGTCAATATCATTATTTTGACGACTTTTATGGAGGACGATGAAATCTTTGAATCATTAAAACACGGGGCAAGTGGTTATCTGTTAAAGGATACCACACCGGAAGCAATCGTGGATGCGATACGCAAGGCGATGCACGGCGGCACCATTATTGAACCGCTCGTCGCATCAAAACTTCTCAAGCATTTGAAGTCATCAGAGGGCTCTCAGCGCGACGACATCCTTGGAAAATTGACGACGCGTGAGCTGGACATATCAAGGGCAATCGCACAGGGACTAAGCAATAAAGAAATTGCAAACAGTCTTTTCGTATCGGAAGGCACTGTCAAAAATCATTTGACGCGTATACTTGAGAAGCTCGAGCTCCGCGATCGTACGCAGCTTGCGATCATCATGATCAAAAGCGATTTATAAAGAATATAAATTAGATTTAAGGTGATGGGCTAACAGAGCGCACACCTTTTTTTTATGACAAAAGTCATGGGTAAAGGGCAAAAATATTGGCGAATAGTCAGATACGACTAACCGACTTATCAACTATACTTTCTATATAAAGCAAGCAATTATGTCGTTCTTATGTGTAAGGGGTGAAACAAATGAATCTATATAAAGCAAAATGCATTCTATCAGTCGTCTTAATAGGCATCATTTTTATGGCCATCTTAACAGGCTGTATGGGCGGCGAAGATTATGCAACTTATCTAGATGCCGTCAAAAAGACGGAAGACATTCAGAGTGGCGTGGACAAAGTCGAAGTCGTCGTGCAGAGCACGTTCAATGAAGCATTACTTCAAAAGGTTGATAAAGAAGATGCAGAGGCATTCAGGCAACTTGAACTCGTAAAAGTAACCTTAGAAGATAGGTTCAATCACGAAGATAGCCAGAGCATTTATGATGTCTTCTATTTTAGCAACACACTCGGAATGGATTTTAAAGTGTTCATGAAAGGACCATCAGAAATCTTTTTAAAGCTGCCATTTATGGGTGACATTTATGCCGTTGGTGAAGCCTTTAAAGGGTTTTCAGAAGAACCTGAAGATTTATCCACTTTCTTTAAAGGCATGGGTCTCAGTTGGTCCTCGATGCTGAAAGCGGAGAACATTTTCATTGGCGAAAAAACGATTATTACAAATGATGATGGCGAAGTCAAAGCGACCAAATTTTCAGTCAAGCCAACATCCGCACAACTAGATAGCTTCCTAAGGCAATTGAGAGAAGAAATTCTCGCGAACAAGGAGACGCTTTTCACTTATTTGAAGGACATGCAATATTCTGAAGGTGAGAATGTTATGACCGAAAATGATTTTGAAACCATCGTCGATGCAATCTTCAATTCCATGACAATAACGCGATACGAAGAAACCGCCTTTGTAGATCTTGACGGCTATATTATTGATGAGATGGTTACGCTCGAACTGAAATATGCAACGAGTGAGACGTTTAACAATTTATTTGATACTCAGACCATCAGCATTCATACGACCAGGTGGGATATTGAAAGAGAGCAAGAATTAGATTTTAGCATCCTAGAGAATGCTGAGATCAAACCAATAGAAAATTTAAATGAATGGAGTGTGACCCCATGATTATCGTTGCAGAAAATTTAAAAAAGAGCTTTGGAAATATCCAAGCGGTAGATGGTATCAATTTAGAAATCCCTACAGGTCAAATCGTCGGTCTCCTCGGTCCAAATGGCGCTGGCAAATCGACGACAATCTCTATGATTTCAACGCTTTATAAGCCAACATCGGGCAAGCTGTTTTTCGAAGGCAAAGACATTATCAAGGAGCCAAAATGGATCAAACCACATCTCGGTTATGTGCCTCAGGAGATTGCACTATATCAAACACTCAGTGGCTATGAAAATTTGAAATACTTCGGTGGGCTCTATGGTCTATCTGGTGCTGAGCTAAAAAAACGCATTGAAAAAGTGTCTGAAATCATCGGCATCAACGATCGATTAAAAGACAAAGTCGAGCATTATTCAGGCGGTATGAAACGCCGCATCAACATCGGTGTCGCGCTATTACACAATCCAAAAATCATCATCATGGACGAACCAACTGTTGGTATTGACCCGCAGTCGCGCAACCACATCCTAGAAACAGTCAAATTACTCAATGAGCAGGGCATGACAGTCATATATACAAGTCACTACATGGAGGAAGTCGAAGCCATTTGTCAGAACGTCTATATCATGGACCATGGCAAAATTATAGCGTCTGGCACGCAAGAAGCATTGATTGATCAGTCCGACAGCCACACTTCAATTCACCTTAAATTTGATGACAATGTTAAAAACCGAATCGACCAGTTCAAACAGATTAAAAACGTAATGGCTGTAACGGCTGTTGAGGATGATGAAATGGTTATCTTAGCGGGCGGGAATGGCAACAGCCAAAAGGAAATCATTCGAGGAATCATGGAAATGGAGATCGGTCTTGTTTCCTTTGATGTTACTAAACCAAATCTCGAGCAGGTATTCTTAAAACTTACAGGAAGAGGTCTGAGAGACTAGGAGGGTGCTATGCTGTTCAAACTTTATTTGAAAGACGTCAAAGTGCTCTTGTCTGATAAAAAAGGCCTCATGACTTTTATACTCATGCCGATCATTTTGACTGCGATATTAAGTTTTGCGCTTTCAGGATCTTTTGGTGAGCCAGGCCGCATGGAGGCTATATCTGTAGCGGTCGTCAAGCAATATGACTTTGAGTCGGAGATGTCCGAATTCGTAAAAACCGCGACTCAGACAATGGGTGCGGAGCAAGACGCACTAGACCTTAACGCCATCAAAGAAACATTAGATTTAGAGGCGATGTTTTTTGAAGATTTTCTGGGACACGAGGATTTAAAAAGCATCATGAAAGTATCGGTCATGACAGAAGCAGAGGCTGCAGCGGCACTTGATGAAGAAGCGGTCACCATCGTCGTTACCTTGCCTGAAGGATTCATCTATGATCAGTATGTCAATTTTTTACTACCAAATCGCAACCCAATTGACATTCAAATGGTCAAGCATCCTGATTATAATTATTCCAGTCAAATCGTCAAGAGCATCTTCGACAGCTATTTCGATACGCTCAATAAGCGTATCGTGAACAAAAACGTCTATCTCGAAGTGGGATCAACGTACCTGGATATGGAAACGCTTTTTGGAAATATGCAGGCCGTCATGTCACAGAATATCGAAGAAGCGACGCAGTCACATGTTTCGACGCGTACGATAGCTGGCAAGCGTTTGATCACGAGCTTTACGTATTATTCAATCGCGATGATGGCGATGTTCATCCTCTATTCAGCTGGCTATATGGGTCGCGAATTATTAAATGAAAAGAAAATGCTTACTTTAGATCGAGGTGTTGTAGCAGGTGTCCATTATGGACGTGTACTAACCGCCAAATTCCTAATGACTGTTACACTGTGTTTTCTACAAATGGGGATTCTCATCTTATTTTCAACCTTTGTTTTGGGCGTCGCATGGGAGAATCCAATTAAGATTATTGTGGGTATTATATTCTCGGCAATCGCAGTCAGCGGGTTAGGTATCTTTATAAGTGCCATTACCTTGACAGCTGAAAACTACAGAGTTGCAAATATTTTCGAAAACTTGTTGATTCACATCTTTGCACTCGTTGGTGGCAGTTATATTCCTCTCGAGGTGTTACCTAGCATTTTCATGACACTCAAGTATTTTGCACTAAACGGCATCGTCTTGGATCTATTTATCAATACATTCCAAGATGCAGGATGGAATAAACTCGCATTTTATTATGGATTACTTTGCGCGATTGCGATATTTTTCTCCATAGTTGCAGCCATCATCATAAAAAGGAAGGAGGCGTCGTCCTATGAAGGCACTGTTAAAGCTTAAAATCAGGTTGATGAAAGACAACCGAACGCTTTATATCATCATGATTGCGATGAGTTTGATCTTTGCCGGCTTATTTGGAAACTCCATGGGTGGCTCATATGTGGCGACGATTGCTGTGATTGATGAGGACCAAAGTGTTGAAGCTTCTAATCTCATCACGAAACTGACTTCTGAATACAATTTTAAAGTCAATCTCGTATCCTACGATGAAGGTATCGATCAAGTCATGAATCGAGATGCAATTTCATTGGTGCACCTCAAAAAGGCATTTTATGATAGTGCCACTGGTGTAGAGATCGTTCAGATTCGTGAAACGGTGGAAAGTGCGCAGTTGTCGAGAATTCTCGAAAGTGAAATCGCACTCATCAACAATACCAATTACTTGATTGATCAGACGGCACAAATCATCGAGAAAGCGACACCATCCTTAGATAAACAAGCATTATCAAGTACTATTAGAACAACGTTCTTAACACATTGGGAAGACAAGCGACCAATCTCTAGCACGTTATCCGCATCAGAAGCTGAAGATCCATTTTCAGCTGGACTCAATATACATTTCATCGTAGGTATGACACTGTTCTTCGTCACGTATTCGCTTATGTTTACTGTAGGGGATATTCTTGAAGATAAAAGACTACACACGCTGGATCGTATGTTAGTTTCACCTTCTACGCGATTTGATATGTTAGCAGCCAACCTCATCAGTGCCATGATCATTGGATCTATTCAGATTATCATCATGGTGACCTCAGGACAGTTTTTATTTGGTATCGATTGGGGAAACAACCTTCTATTAGTCATTGGCATTGGCATACTCTACATCTTTGTCATGACAGCGATGAGTTTATTTGTTGTTAGTCTTATGAAAACCATGGCACAGCTTGGCGCTGTATCACCAATTATACTAACCGGGATGGGTATGTTGGGTGGATGTATGTGGCCACTTGAGATTATTACGTCTAAGCCGTTATTAATGCTTGCCAATATCACACCACACAAATGGGCGATTTCTGCGATAGAAGACGCAGTAATTTATGGCAAGATCGATCAAGGGACGATCGTTTCAATAGTGGTTTTACTTTTGATGGGCATCGCCTATTTAGTACTTGGTGAACGCGTTATGTATTTCAAATCATTAAGAGAAAATTGATTGTTGATTAACACTAAATACGGACACAAAAGCATATGTTTAAAGAGCATAAATAATCGTATATATAAAATAAGCAAGTGTACTAGAATGGAGGGGTGATTATGTACGAAAGAATCCAAATTAAAACAACAAAGAAAGTGGAAATGATAGAAATCCTTGATTTGCTTAAAGCAATCGTTTTAAAACACAAGATAATAAAAGGAATCATCGTTATCAATATACCTCATACGACGGCAGCTATTACACTTAGCAAGAGCTACGACCCTGAAGTTCAAAGAGATATCATGAAGAAATTGGATGAATTCATTCCAAAGGAGGGGCCGTATTCAAATATAGAAGGTAATACAGCTGCTATTATAAAGGCATCGATGTTTGGCAACAATGAAAACCTAATCATAGAGGATGGTAGAATCGAGCTTGGCATGTTTCAATCCATTTACCTTTGTGAATTTGATGGTCCAAGGAAAAGGGAAGTTGTCTTTAAAATTATTGAAGGTTAAACTATCAGCAACTCTCGGCGAAAAATGTCGAGAGTTTTTTTAATTCGGCCTTTACATTTAGATGAAAGCTAGTAAAATAAGTAGAGATGCAATTAACACCTTTAACCGCAACAATTTGAGAGGCTATATGAGAAAATTTAATATATTTTATTTTGTACTGTTTTTTACCTGGTCATCTGTTTATACGTTGATTACTTTATATATGAATGAAATCGTAGGCTTGTCATTATCAAGCATCGGCCTAATAATGTCAGTACTACCTTTGATTTCACTCTTTTTTCAACCTGTTTGGGGTGGCGTTGCAGATTTTTCAGGCAAGCGAAAAGTCGTTTTACAAGTGTTGATTTTGGCAAATGCAGGAATTGCGGGCATCATCACACTCTTTACGAACAGTGCAGCCGTGGTTGCCATATATTTCTTATACCAATTGTTTCTTTGTGGACAAGGGCCTTTAACGGATTCTATGGCGATTCAGTATGTCAGTGAAAACCCAAAGAGTTCTTTTGGATTTATTAGAGTTTGGGGATCTGTTGGCTATGCAATCGGCGCAATTATAGTATCGGTCATCGCCAATCAGTTAGGGCTCAAATGGATGTTTTATATGGCATCAATCGGTTATTTTGCTAGTTTCTTAATGACACGCGGTATAAAAAACAATCAAATTACCATCGTAAAGAGTCATTTTAAAAAAGATATAAAGACGTTACTTAAACAAAAGGATTATCTATTTGTTCTCATATATGGTTTTCTGATGATTGGTTCTTTTTTTGGCGCTGATCAATATCTCGGTCTTTTCATAAGGAGCAATGACATCCAATTGTCCACTATTGGTATATTGACTTTTATCTCAGTGTGTATTGAAGTACCTTTTATATTCTATTCAAAGCGGTTGATAAATAGTTACGGGGCAACACGACTTTTGATTTTCATGAACATCGTTTCAATAGCAAGGATGATATTACTTGGTTTTAGTAGTTCATTTTTCATGTTTGCACTTGCCGGTATTATGAGAGGCATCATCGTTGGCATCTTCGTTCCGATTTTTATAGAACTGATTTGTGAAATCACACCCAAATCTGTGGTTACTTCAGCAATAGCCATCTATTCTGCGGTTTCATCAGGTATAGCAAACTTCTTTTTTACTTTAATGGGTGGATTAATAGCAGACAAATTCGGATATGAAACGCTGTTTTTTAGCTATGCTTTGATTATGATGCTACCACTACTTTTAGCACTTAAAATTAACAAATTTAAATCCGTTCAATCATAAAAGCTGCTAAGGTGTATGCTAGATCCATTTACACCATAACAGCTTTTTATTATATTTGATCTTTTAGACTATTGAGAAGTTTGATAAAGTCTTCAGCAGCAGGTGAAAGGGTCCGCCTTTTATTCGTGATGAGATGAATACTTCGCTTCAAATTTAATCCCTTTATTTGAAAGGATTTTACTGGCATCGATTTTTTATAGCACTCGTAAATCCTCTTAGATAAATAAGAGATTCCTACACCATTTGAAACGAGTGTCACAATTAAATTCATGTTATCGCTTTCAACGACGTTATCAAGTAAACCGATATCATAACCTTGCTCAACCATTGATCTTTCAAGTTCAATCCGCGTAGAGGATTGATCACTTCTCGTTATGAATTTGTGTTTTGCAATCTCAGATATGTCTACGATGCTTTCAATTTCAGTATTTTCTGCACAGATGAAAACAAGTTCGTCTTCGAAAAGATGACGGCTAATAAAGCGTTCATTTTCAACATGAACACCTATTAGTCCAAGGTCACTGGTCAAGGAGCAAACGTCTTCTAATATAACATTAGTGCTTTTTTCTTCTATGATAAAAGTTACTTCAGGGTGTAAATTTTGAAATTGTTCGATGGCTTGTGGCAAAAGGACCAGTCCAGGTGTTGTCGTTGTAGATATTTTGATTGAGCCGGATATTTTATTCTGAGATGAGAGGATGTTGTGAATGGCACGATTCTTCATATTAATCATATCGAGGGCATAGTTAAGAAATTCGACGCCTGCAGGTGTCAAATTTACTTCTTTAGATGTTCTGTCAAAGAGCGGCATGCTCAACTCTTTTTCAAGATTGGATATATGAAGACTGATGGTTGGTTGAGATAAAAACAAAGCCTTCCCAGCTCTTGAAAAATTCTTATATCTCGCAACATTTACAAACGCTTCTAGTTGTCTGAAATCCATAAAATCACCTCAATATTATTGTAGCACAAAAAAAAAAAACTGGACATAAATTATAGTTAACAGTTTAACAATTATGGAAATTGCATAATTACCTTTTAAATTACAAAATTAATCCGTTACAATTTGTTTACTTTTTACTTATTGACAGAATCTGTGAGAAACGGTAAAATACAAATTAAGATATCGTACTTAATTAGTTGGAATTAATTTAGTAGGAATTATAATTCAAAGCGTAGAAAAAGGAAAGTAGTTATTGTAGACTTTGCAGAGAGGGAACGGATGGTGTAAGTTCCTAAGTGTATAATAGTGAAGTGCCCTTTTGAGCAGTGTACCGAATCAAGTAGGCTACACCGGGTTCTCCCGATATAGAGATAAGGCATAAGGTGTTTTCACAGTGTGTCTGAAGGGGATCGTTTTCGATCAACTAGAGTGGAACCGCGGAGTATACTTCGTCTCTTTGTAATGAAGAGGCGGAGTTTTTTTATATTAAAATAAGGAGAAAAAAGATGATTAATGAAAGAATTTTGGATATGATAGGCAACACACCAGTGATAAAGTTACAAAAATTGGTTGAGGCGGATATGGCCGATGTTTATGTGAAATTAGAAGGCATGAATTTAACGGGTAGTGTCAAAGTGAGAGCTGCTCTAGGAATGATAGAAGAAGCAGAAGCAAATGGAACGTTGAAAAGCGGCATGACTATTGTCGAACCAACTAGTGGCAATACAGGCATTGCACTTGCCTACATCGGCAAACTAAAAGGTTATCCGGTAAGCATTGTGATGCCAGATACTATGAGTATGGAAAGAAGAAATATTATCAAATCATATGGTGCTGATTTGATTCTTACAGATGGCAGCAAAGGTATGAGTGGTGCAATTCAAGAGGCGACGCGTTTGTCACTTCAGGAGAAGAACTATATGCCGCAGCAATTTAATAATGTCGCAAATAGAAATATTCACTATAAAACAACGGGTGCTGAAATTATTAAAGATTTTTCTGAGTTAGATGCTTTTGTGGCATCAGTGGGTACAGGTGGTACGATTTCAGGTGCTGGCGCTAGACTTAAAGAGCATTATAAAACAATTGAAGTCATTGGTGTTGAACCCGTTGAATCTCCTGTTTTATCAGGCGGCGCACCTGGGCCTCATAAGATTCAAGGTATTGGTGCAGGTTTTTTACCTGGGATTTATGATGCATCGACTGTCGATTACATCGAACAAATCAATAGTACAGAAGCCTATGAAATGACGAAACGTCTCTTTGAAGAAGAGGGATTGTTCCTCGGGATTTCAAGCGGAGCGGCTATACTTGCTGCACTGAGAGTTGCCAAAAGAATAGGTAGTGGTAAGAAAGTATTAGTTATTTCTCCTGATGCTGGTGACAAGTACATTTCAAATAACGTGTTTATATAGTGTGTCCGATCGCATAAAAAGGAAGGTCAATATGTTTAAAAGTGCAAGTGCATATCTGAAATTTATAAAGGAAACCGATCCAGCTGCCCGTTCATACGCTGAGATTTTACTTCTATATCCCTCTGTTCATGCCATGGGACTATATCGCGTATCAAACTATTTGTTCAAACACAAATTGTTTTTCGGTGCAAGGTTCTTATCTCAGATGGGCCGATTTTTAACAGGTATCGAGATTCATCCAGGGGCAACAATTGGTAAATCATTGTTTATCGATCATGGCATGGGTGTCGTAATCGGAGAAACGGCGATCATCGGTGATTTTGTAACCATATACCAAGGCGTAACACTCGGTGGTACGGGTAAAGATACTGGAAAAAGGCACCCGACAGTGGGCGATCGCGTCACTATTGGTGCTGGTGCCAAAATACTCGGACCTATCCATATCGCAGCAGGTTCAAAAATCGGCGCAGGTTCAGTTGTCTTAACGAATACCAAAACAGAATCGACAGCAGTAGGTGTTCCGGCAAGAATAATTGGCGGTATCGAGGCTTCGGTAATACCTATCCATAGCTATAAAGACAGATACAATGTCTACAACGATATGGTAATATAATAGTAACGCATGTTACAGACTTAGATAATCTTTCGGTTTATAATTAAAACAATAAATGGGTTTTTAAGAGCATATAAATCGGAGGTCTATAGATGAAAAGAAATGTAATAGAAATTAATGAAGATAAATGTATTGGTTGTGGTCTTTGCGCAAGTGCGTGTATGCAAGGTGCAATAGAAGTAGTAGATGGTAAAGCGAAGTTGACAAGTGAATCGTATTGTGACGGCCTTGGCATGTGTTTGCCAAAGTGTCCAGTTGATGCGATTCACGTCGTCGAAAAAGATACAGATGCTTTCGACCCATCAAGAAAAAACATCAAAGCAAAAGATGTTAAAGAAACGGTTCATAGTCATGCTGAAGGTCAAGGTTGTGGATGTTCTGGTACTGCAGCAAAAGCTTTTGACCGTTCCTCTATCGTAACCCTAGATATGGCTTCGCCAGCTTCAGCAAACTCAATAAATACAATCAGCAAAACGCCGAGATCTCAGGAGGGCACCTTAGTGGCGACCTCGGAAAGCATCAGCATCCCATCAGAATTGATGCAGTGGCCAGTTCAGCTTAAATTGATTAGCCCAAGTGCACCATATCTTCAAAATGCGGATTTATTAATCGCTGCAGATTGTACTGCATTTGCCTACGGCGATTTCCACAGAGATTTTATCAAAGGCAAAGTAACTGTGATTGGATGCCCTAAACTCGATGATAATCAATACAACACGGATAAAATTGCACAGATCCTGACAGAGAGCAACATCAAAAGCATCACAGTCGTACGTATGGAAGTACCTTGCTGTGGAGGCATGATTCAAGCCGTCAAAGCCGCTATGTTGAAAGCACAGTGCATAGTGCCCTATAGCGAAATCACAATCTCAACAGATGGTAGAATTAAGTAACCGACAAATCAGTTAAAAAAAATAAAGGGATATTACCGACGTGTTACGTCGGTAATATCCCTTTTTGCTGTCAATGATTAAGTTGTGAAACTATGGTTTTGTGACTTATTAGGTAATTATGCAATTTCCATTAATATTTAATTCACCTCTATAAGCACATCTACCACCGACCTGGATAATTAGTCCTGTCAATCCTTTTTCAGAGCTTGTATAGATGGCGCTGGTCTCTCCCATTGATTCACCTTGAAGAATTCTAAGTTCAAGTTTTGATTCATCTGGATGAAGATAATGATGCAAATAAGCCGTCAAAGCACCGTTTGAAGTACCAGTTGCAGATTCTTCATCGATGCCATATAGGGGTGCAAAGTTTCGCGCGTACACTTGTCCATTTTCATACGTAAAAGCGTGAACACCGACAACTTGCAAATCACGAGATAGTGCTGTCAGATTTTCTGAATTGAAGTTAAGCTGATTTAGTGCGTTGCGAGATGCAATAGGTAAAAAAACATCTTCTAGACCTGTACTCCAGATATCAATAGGAAGAAAAGAATCGACAATCGCATTTGGAAAAGACGCCATAAATGCATCATCAAAAGTTAAACGTTGTTTGACGATGATTGGCGTAGTCTGTGCCATAGTTACTGTGATGTCATCACCTTCATTTTTACTTAAACTAATGGATAGTAAACCCACTTTTGTATTTTGCGTGCAAGTGTCTGATGTAAGTAATCCAAGTTTAGAAAGATGCCAAAAACTTGCAATCGTCGCATGGCCACAAAGTGGGACTTCATCTGTGGGTGTGAAAAACCTTAGATTATAATCGGCACCATCTGTTCCAGTGCTGATAAATGCCGTTTCTGAAAGGCCAACTTCTTTTGCAACAGCCTGCATCTCACTATCTGAGAGTGCGTGATCCAGGTCCAAAACAACACCTGCGGGATTTCCCCCTTGGCCTTCATAAACAAAACTATTGATGATCCATACTTTCATGGTCTACCTCCAACTCAGATTTATATTTGACATAGACATTAAGTGTCTCAAGATAATTGAGTATACTACCTGAACGTTCCTTTTTAATTAGAAAGCGTTCATCCATAGCCCTATAGGGAATGGAACGTCTTTGAGATGCTTCAGAGCCATGATAGTAAGGCGCAAGCACCTCATAAGGGATTAAAAAATATTGATCGTTGAATTTGAAATGGATGATAATAAAGGCAAGTCCGCCCTGTTTGTCGATATCGCGCATATAGTCTATCTGATGTTCATGTATATTTCCAAGTGGCAAGCTCTTAAGGTTCGTCTCTTTCGCATCAAATGCGACACAGACACCTTGTACAATACCGATGAAATCCACAGTTGATTTTTTCTCGAAAAAACCTTTTGTGACCATCCCTTGTGAGTCGATTTCGACGACTTTTATCGGCGTACTGACTTTATCCACTCTACATAGTCCAAGTTGGTGATAATACTGATTAGTATAAAATAAAAGATCTTCTAATGCATCTCCGCGATGCCCACGTTTACCCCACATAAGACCCCTCCTTGCATAAGTCTATCAGAAAAAAGTCAACCTGTGAATAATGAAGAAAACATTGTGGACAAAATTGTGGATAATGTGCATAACCGAACAATAAAAAATTCAAATAACATGATTTAACGTGTTTGTTTTGGAAAAGCACGTGAACTTATGAATAAATCAGCTAGTTTGTTAACAAATGTTCGACATTTGTTTACAAATTCTTAACAAAGCAATCAATCATCAAATAAGTCAGGTTATTCTGTGTTTACATAAATCAACAGATTTTGTGGACATCTTGTGGGTAACTTGTTCACAAACAGTTTACAGCTTTTTTGTGCGGTGAGGATTGACAAAAAGTTTGGCGGAAGGTATGATTATAATATATCAAGCCCCTACACGGGGGGTGGAGGTTAATTTGAAAATATCCTTGACAGAAACAGCAATAAAAAAACTAGTTGGCGATCTTGATAAGAGATCGATTTATAGAATTACCATTGTCGCCTATGGATGAGGTGGGCCAACTTTTTCACTTGTTCCGGGAGAACAAGAATCGGATGATTACATTGAGGAATACGAGGGTATCAAGATATTGGTACAGGATTTGTTGATAGACAAGTTTGTAGGATTCAGAATTGACTACTCAAATTTTTTCTTGACACGCGGCTTTTATATTCAAGCTCTAAATTATGGTTCAAAATGCTAAATATAAAATTATGGAGGATTAACTTATGAAAAATGTAGTGATTTATTCAAGCAACACATGTGGCTATTGCACAATGGCAAAAGAATATTTCAACGAAAATAATGTTGAATATACTGAAAAAAACGTATCAACAGATCTTGAGGCAAGAAAAGACCTCATGTCAAAAGGTTTTATGGGTGTTCCAGTTATCTACGTCGAAGATGAAGTGATTCAAGGATTTGACAAAGCTAAACTCGATGAACTATTAGGTTTATAAAACTGTTGAGATTATAAGACGTTTAAGTTAAGCCCTTATAGGGCTTTTTTATTGCAAAAGTTTGTGAAAAAAATCATTATCAAAAACAGTATCTTAAAAAATGTGTAAACAATATCATATGAATCATATTTATTAGAATTATGGAGGTATTAAATGGCCAAGAAAGTTATTATAGTAGGGGGTGTTGCAGGCGGTGCAAGTGCTGCTGCAAGACTAAGAAGAATGGATGAACAAGCTGAAATCATCATGCTCGAACGTGGACCGTACATATCGTTCGCGAATTGCGGTCTACCGTACTACATTGGAGGATCAATCGCGGAGAGAAGTGCACTTTTGGTACAGACACCTGAAGGTATGCGTGCGAGATTCAACATCGATGTTCGCGTTGAAAACGAAGTGTTGAGTATCAATAGAGACAAAAAAGTGGTTGAAATCAAAGACATTCCAAATAATCGTACTTATGAAGAAAGCTACGATACACTCATACTTTCACCAGGATCAACGCCACTTAAACCACCAATTCCAGGTATAGATGCGCCTAATATATTTTCACTTTGGAATATTCCAGATGTCGATAGAATTAAGAGCTTTGTGGACAATGTTAAGCCCAAAACCGTAGCTGTAATAGGCGGAGGCTTTATCGGATTAGAAATGGCTGAAAATCTATACGATATCGGCATGCAAGTATCTGTAGTCGAAATGGCAGATCAAGTCATGGCGCCAGTAGATTTTGAGATGGCTCAAATCGTTCATAAACATATGAAATCAAAAAAAGTCGGCCTTTACTTAGGCGATGGTGTCAAATCCTTTGAGTATCACAATGGTCAGACAAAAATATCTCTTCAAAGTGGCAAGCAACTAGAAGTGGATATGGTAATCCTATCTATCGGTATTCGTCCACAAAGTGAGCTTGCAAAAAATGCTGGCCTTGAAATAAATGCTCGAAATGGCATAATAGTGGATCAATATATGGTAACTTCAGATCCAAACATATATGCAATTGGCGACGCAGTGGAAGTCACTGATTTCATCGGTGGTGGAAAGACGATGATTCCTTTAGCTGGACCGGCGAATAAGCAAGGCAGAATTTGTGCGGACAACGTTTCTGGCAAAAAAGTCCCTTTTAAAGGGTCAATGGGCACATCGGTTGCCAAAGTATTTGATTTGACTGTAGCCGCAACAGGTATCAACGAGAAGACATTGAAAAGAGACGGCAAAGTTTATGGCGTCGATTATTATACAGTCCTTGTTCATCCCAATTCGCATGCTGGTTATTACCCAGGCGCGCTTCAAATGACTTTAAAAGTGATTTTCGATATGACAGGAAAAGTACTAGGTGCACAAAATGTCGGTTACGACGGCGTTGAAAAACGCGTTGATGTCATTGCGACAGCTATCAGATTTGGTGCGACTGTATACGATTTAGCTGAACTTGAACTCGCGTATGCCCCACCTTACTCATCTGCAAAAGATCCGGTTAATATGGCCGGATTTGTTGGAGAAAACATACTAAAGGGCATTACAAAACCGTTCCAGTGGCATGAATTTAAAGAGATGGATCCAAGCATTCTCGTTTTAGACGTTAGAGAACCAATGGAAAGAGAAATGGGGTTCATACCAAACTCCATCAATATACCTGTCGATCAACTTAGAGAACGCATGGTTGAACTCGACAAATCAAAAACCTATGTTGTATATTGCGCAGTTGGTATTCGCGGTCATGCAGCAGCGAGAATTCTCATGCAAAACGGTTTTGAAAATGTCTACAATATGATAGGTGGTTTTAACACGTATTCTACGGTACTGTGTCAAGACAATGGAGACGCATGTGGTGGTAGTTTATCTCAAGCAGAGGTTCACGTTTCAGAAACAGGTGATGTCGAGAAAGATGACAAGTACCAAGATGCTCAGGATGATGCCAATGCACAAATTATTAAGGTCAATGCATGTGGCCTTCAGTGTCCTGGTCCTATCATGCAAGTGCATAAAGCATTGGAAGTGATGAACCCTGGTGACATCTTAGAAATCAAAGCGACAGACCCAGGCTTTATGAATGACATAGGTGTATGGTGTGAAAAGACGAACAATACACTGCTCGATTCTGGAAAAGAAGATAAAGCCTTTTATGCTCGCGTTCGAAAGGGCAGAAAAATTAAAACACAAACGCCAATTGAAGTCAAAGATGATAAGACAATGATCATATTTAGTGGAGAGCTAGACAAGGCAATCGCGTCACTGATCATAGCAAATGGTGCGGCTTCTATGGGTAAAAAAGTTACTTTGTTCTTCACATTCTGGGGACTAAATATCTTGAGACGCGATGAAAAAGTCAGTGCAAAAAAAGATTTCTTAGGCTGGATGTTCAGTAGTATGATGCCAAGAGGGACTAGACGACTTGGACTTTCAAAGATGAATATGATGGGCATGGGTCCAAAAATGATTCGCCTCGTCATGAAGAAACACAATGTCGACTCACTGGAAACGTTGCTCAAAATGGCTATGGACAATGGCGTCAGAATGGTGGCTTGTAATATGTCAATGGATTTAATGGGCATCACAGAGGCAGAATTAATCGATGGCGTTGAATTTGGCGGCGTGGCATCAATGCTTGGTGCTGCTGAAGATTCTAACATGAGCCTATTTATTTAAGTGGAGGGTATCATGTCCGATCAGGATCAAAAAAAGAAAATAATCAATAGACTCAAGACTATAAAAGGCCATATACAAGGCATCGAGAATATGGTGGAATCCGATAAAAACTGTGATGAAATTCTCGTTCAAGTTGCTGCAGTCAAACAGTCCATCCATAAAGTGGGCCTTGCTATCATGGAGTCACACGCTTCTCAGTGCTTTGTCGAAGATGAAAAAATGGACAAAGAAAAAATGGAAGAATTGATTAAATTGATATTCAACTATACAAAATAAGTCGAAATTGTTAGAAGCCCAGAGGGTCGGATGTTGACATCCTAACCGTTCTGGGCTTTTATTCTATGGGCATTTGGTGTATGATAGATTAGGAAACTACATAATTCCAATTTTAAGATATATCTCACATAACAATGGCGTAAAACAGCCATTGTTGCCATTTGATATGTGCTTTTGAAACTTATTTGGTAATTATGCAATTTCCTTTGAGAATCTAATAAATTGACAGTTATAAGTGAGGAGAATAAGCTATGAAATTTAAACGCATGATAATCGTTATAACCGTAATAGCCGCAATGCTTTCGTTAACTGCATGCGGGTCAAAAAATGGCGATGAAGCGACGACAGAAACCTCTACAGAAGCGACTACCAACGCGGCGCTCAAAGAAATCGATTTTGATGCCGAGGGCATTGCAACTAAGTTTATCAATGACTTTCAAAGTGGATCATTCGAGACTTTATTGTCGGATTATGACTACGTGGATGCGATGAAAGAACAATTTACAATTGAAGCTATGGAAGAAATCTCGAAACAGCTTTTAAAAGCTTATGGTTCATTTATAGATACTCATGGCATCAAGAGCCAACAAAATGAAGAATACCATATCGTAACAATAGGTGGCAATCATGAAAATAAAGACTTGGCTTACAATGTCGTTTTCACTTTTGACGGTAAGATCGCTGGATTCAACTATCAGGAAATATCTTCAGTTGAAGACTATTTTGATGGAGAGATTAAAGGTGCTATAGAGACCGAAGTAACATTTGGCGAAGCAGATTATCTTATAGAAGGTACACTCAGTGTTCCGGAAGGTGATGCTGGTCCTTATCCTGTCGTTGTTCTTGTACATGGTTCAGGACCAAATGATCGCAATGAATCTATCTATGGCAACAAACCGTTTAAAGATATCGCTAGTGGATTAATTAAACAGGGAATCGCCGTGCTTAGATATGACAAAAGAACCTTTACACATATTGATAAATTTAATGATCCAGCACTTGTTGCAGAGTTTACGATTTATGACGAAGTTGTCGACGATGCCAAATATGCGGTTGAGTATTTGTCCACTCATGAGAGCATTGATGCAGACAATATCTATGTCGTTGGACATTCACTTGGTGGTAATCAAGCGCCGAGAATAGCTAAAGACAACGATTTAGTTGCTGGTATTGCACTTATGGCAGGCAATGTGACGCCACTTCAAACGCTCATCGTCAAACAGTATGAATATCTACTTGGTCTTGATGGTTCGATGAGCGATAGTGATAACCAACAGCTTGATAGTATCAAAAAAGCAGCTGAGTTGATTTCATCAGATGCTTTGACTTTGGAAACGGATATGAATGCAACTATGGGTTTATCACCGAAATATTGGATGGATATAAAAACATATAACCCAGCAGCAGAAGCTAAGGATTTAGATATACCGATTCTTGTCCTTCAAGGCGCAAGAGATTATCAAGTAACTGTTTCAGAATTTGAAAAGTGGCAGACGGAGCTTGGTGGAGCTGGAGAATATAAGCTCTATGACGATCTAAACCACCTTTTTATGACAGGTGAAGGTATGTCGAAGCCAGAAGAATATACAACAGCTGGCAAAGTGTCTGATCAAGTGATCAATGACATCGCAGCTTGGATTAAAGATAATTCTAAATAGCATTAAGCATCATAAAAAGCGTACGAGCTGCCATTTAGTTTTGGCAACCTGTACGCTTTTTTATACATTGGTTTCTAACTCTATTGCGGGTTATAAAGCCTCAAATTCTTCACGTTTTAGGCCATCGACAACCGCTTTTTTTAGTTTGCCCGATTTAGCGATATTGCCCATCAAAATGCCACCAACGAGCACGTCATTTACATAGAAGTACTTTTCAAAGTGGTCAGCATCGCCTTCTCTTTGAACTGTATAAGTGTTTGCTGGATTGCCGCCCACATCACCTATGGAAAAAAGCCTCATATCCATACCATGATAAATGTTAAATGGTACAACGGGTTCATAAACGGCCTTTACCCCTGATGCGTTAAGTCCTGCGACTTTGCCTTGTTCAACTGCTTCAGGCCAAATCGCATAATTCATGCCAGCGAATTCTACACAGTCACCTGCGGCATACACATTTTTTGCACTAGTTTGCATAAAGTCGTCCACTTGTATGCCACGGTCGATCGTAATGCCAGCATTTTTAGCAAGTGAGACATCCGCACGGATACCAATTGAAAAGACGACAAGGTCAGCTTCTAAAACTTCACCTGTGCTGAGTAAAACACCAGTCGCTGCATCGTCCCCAACAATTTCCTGTGTTTGAACACCTTTTACAACTTTAATACCAGTTGCGGATACTTTATCTTCGAATAGAGTTGAAGCTTCTTCATCAAGCTGTCTTGGCAGTAAACGTTGCATCATCTCAACTACAGTTACGTCAATATTGAGCTTACGTAGCTGCCAACCAAGTTCAAGCCCTAAGAGTCCACCACCTATTATAACAACTTTTTTTGCTGTTTTTGCTTTGGTCTTAATAATCTCTGCGTCAGATAAGGTGCGTAAATCAACGATATTGTCTTTTTTTGATCCTGGCATCGGCGGTATGAAGTTTTTACTTCCAGTACATAAGAGGAGTCGGTCATATTCAAGCATTTTTTCATCTTCAAGAACGATGCTTTGATTAGATGTATCAATTGATTTAACTTGAGTTTGATATAAAACATCAATTCCTTTTGCATCATACCAAGCTTGATCGTGGAGATAAAAACGATTTGGAACTTCATTTACGCTAATATATTCCGATAGCATCGGTCTAAAATACGCTGGCGCCGATTCTGTTGTTATAACAGTTATATCGAATTTTGTCGATTGATTTAAAATCTCCTCTAATGCGTAATTTCCTGCGGCCCCATTGCCGATGATGATAATTTTTTCTTTCATTCTTCATTCCGCCTTTCATACTTTTGGTTACTATGATACAATTTTTATACCAATTATTTTTACTTTGACGCAAAAAAAAACAATTAATTTTCTTTAATATAATTTTAATGGATAAAAGATGTTTAATTGTACCTATACATGGGGTATAACATGTAGAGCTACATGAAAAAAAGTGTGGTTGACAAGGTAAAAAATAAATGGTATTATCAGTTTGTAATGATTACAAACTGAAAACAAAACACTGAAAGAAATTTCAGAAAATTCAACAGTATAAGGAGAGACTATTATGAAGTATGAATGTGTAGCATGTGGTTATGTATATGATCCAGAACTCGGCGATCCAGATGGTGGCATTGCACCAGGTACATCTTTTGAAGACATCCCAGAAGATTGGGTATGCCCGCTTTGCGGCGTAGGCAAAGACATGTTTGAACCACTTAAGTAAGAAATAACTCTTTAAGAAAGTCAGGGAATGTTGATGAACGATGTAGGTGAATTTTTAAAAACCAATGGGATCAAACCATCTTATCAGCGGATAAAAATTTATGAGTTCCTTATGAACAATAAAGAACATCCAACGGTGGAAAGCATCTACAATGCCTTAAATGGCCAAATCCCTACACTTTCCAAAACTACCGTTTACAATACACTCAAGATCTTTATCGATAAAGGAATCGCTATGGCGATTACCATTGATGACAACGAAGTGCGTTTTGATGCGCACATGGACCTTCATGGTCATTTTAAGTGTGAGCATTGCCATCAAATATTTGATTTTGAAGTCAATTTTGAAGGTGCGCTAGGCGATGAGTTGGACGATTTTGAGATATTCGAACAACAGATGTACTTGTATGGCATCTGTAAGACTTGTAGAGAAGAATCTTAGGAGGTACGACATATTGAAAAAATTAGATGTATATAAATGCGAGGTTTGTGGCAATATCGTAGAAGTTACACATGTTGGCGATGGCACTTTAGTATGCTGTGGTCAAGACATGAACTTGCTTGAAGAAAAATCAGCAGATTCTACGATTGAAAAACATGTACCTGTCATAGAACCAATTCAAGGCGGTTACAAAGTAACTGTCGGCTCTACACTCCATCCTATGAAAGAAGAACATTACATCGAGTGGATTGAGCTAATCACTGAATCTGAAACACTTATCACTTTCTTGAATCCTGGCGACGAGCCAGTGGCTATTTTCAAAACAGATGAAAAAGCAATCAAGGCAAGAGAATATTGTAATTTACACGGTTTGTGGAAAAACGAACTATAAACCATTTTGGAGTTTAGAGTGCAAGTCATTCTAAACTCTATTTTAAGGAGACCTTTTATGATTAATACGAGATTGGAAGACGTTATAAACAAGCAAATTAATGCAGAACTGTACTCTGCTTATCTGTATTTATCAATGTCTGCATATTTTGATAGCATCAATATGCCTGGTTTCTCAAATTGGATGCGCGTTCAATTCGAAGAAGAACAATTCCATGGCATGCGTTTCTTAAATTACCTAGTTAGCCGCGGTGGTCGTGTCAAGTTGGACGCGATTGAAAAACCACAATTTGAATGGAAAAGCCCACTAGAAGTGTTTGAACATACGCTGGAACATGAAAAGCACGTAACAGCACTGCTCAACAATATTGCTGAAGTTGCTGAAGATGAAAAAGACCGTCCGACTAGAAATCTGATGATTTGGTTCATCGATGAGCAGGTAGAAGAAGAAGGCAATGCAGAAAAAATTATCAATGAACTCAAATTGATCGGCGGCGAAGGTCACGGTATGCTTATGCTCGATCGCGAATTTGCGACACGCGTATTTGTTCCGCCAGTGATTTAATCTTCTGAACAATTAAAATTAGACGATATGAAAAATAAAAAGTGGAGGTATTTGGGTTATGGCGAGTATTAAAGGTACACAAACAGAAAAAAACTTACTTAAAGCATTTGCAGGTGAATCCCAAGCGAGAAATAGATATCACATGTTTGCGAAACAAGCTGAAAAAGATGGTTATAGACAAATTGCTGACTTCTTTACGGAAACTGCAGATAACGAACGTGTACATGCAGGCAGATTTTTTAGCTTTTTAGAAGGCGGAGATTTAGAAATTACTGCAACATATCCAGCAGGTAAAGTAGGCACAACGCTTGAGAACTTAAAAGCGTCTGCTATGGGCGAAAACGAAGAGTGGTCGACTCTTTATCCTGAGTTTGCTAGAATTGCAAGAGAAGAAGGCTTCCCAAAAGTGGCTGCTTGCTTCGAATTCATCGCAAAAGCTGAAATTGAGCATGAAAACCGTTACAACAAACTTGCTGAAAACATCGAAAACGGTAAAGTCTTTAAAAAAGACGAAGTCGTTAGATGGAAATGCAACAAGTGTGGCTATGTACATGAAGGTACAGATGCGCCAGAAATGTGCCCAACTTGTCTACACCCTAAAGAGCACTTTGAAATCAAAGAATCTAATTACTAATCCAATACATTCAAAAAGGCAGGCCGCAATATATTTTGCGACCTGCCTTTTTTAGTAGTATGATTATAATAAAATCAAAAAAAAAATTGGAGATAATACTTATGAAAGTACTTGTAACTGGTTTCGAACCCTTTGGTGGAGAAACGATGAATCCCGCGTATGAAGCGGTTATGCAGTTAAAGGTTTCATTGAAAGGGCACGTCATTATTAAAAAGTGTTTGCCAGTCGTCTTCCACGAATCGTTAAGGGTTCTTGACAGTATGATCGAAACTGAAAATCCCGACCTAATAATCTGCGTTGGTCAAGCGGGTGGCAGGACGCAAATTAGCATCGAGCGTGTGGGCATAAATATCGACGATGCAAGAATTGCCGACAATCGTCAACAATCACCGATAGATGCACCCATCAATCCAAGTGGTCCAGCAGCGTATTTTTCAAATCTACCCATCAAGGCTATGTCGCAGGCAATTGGTGATTCGGGGATTCCCGCATCTGTTTCAAATACCGCAGGTACGTTTGTGTGCAACCACGTGCTCTATGGTCTCATGGACATGATCGCACAAAAATACCCCCTAAAAAGAGGGGGCTTTATACATGTTCCATATGCGCCTGAGCAAGTTGCCCAAACGCCGAACTTGCCATCCATGCATTTAAGTGATATCGTCAAAGCGCTAGAAATCGCAATCCTTACCGCATGTACAACCGATACGGATATTGAACGCAGTGAAGGGACGACCTGTTGAAACTCCTTTTACTTAAAAGGTGCCATGCCATCGTTGGCGAGCTTGTCAGCCAAGTGATTGAGATGGATGAGCTCGATGAATTCGGATTCAGTGAGCGTTTCACTGTGTTCAGAGTTGAATTTCGTCAGCCACTTTTTGACGTCTGCTTTCTTTGAGGCGTCAAGATGGCCTTTGATTTTGTAGAATGTTAATTTTTCAAAGGATTCTACCAAGTTAATCAGTGATTCCCAAAGAGCCTTGTTTTCCACAGGTTCTTTTTTTGATGTGATCCATCCGTTGACACGCCATTTGTGATACCAGCCATTGTTAAAACAATTGACGACATAGGCGCTATCAGAATAGATGCTTACGGGTATGTTTTTCATTTTAAGTTGACTTAAGGCTTCTATTGCAGCTGTTAGTTCCATGATATTGTTCGTCGTTTGACTTGCACCGCCACAGATTTCCTTAACTTGATCCTTATATTTTAGAACGGCACCCCATCCACCGACGTTTGACTCTTTGCCATTTCCGGAACATGCGCCGTCACAGAATATTATTATATTTTTCATTGGACACCTCATGAGTATTATATCAAGCTCAACTCAAAAGTTCAATGTCGTGAATAAGCCATCGTTGTCATATACAATTGATTTTGATGCTTATTGGGCAATTAGGCTATTTACATAACGGCACAAAAGTGATTCTGGCAGAAATAAGTTGGAAAGTGACGGAATTTTCACACAATTACTAAAAAATTTGATATGATAAAAATGCAACACAATTCTAATGCTTAGGAGGCATTCGCATGTTTAAAAATCATTTAGAGGTACTTGAATATTGCAAACAAAATGACATTGAATTCGTCGATTTTAAATTACTCGATCTTGCAGGGAGGTGGCATCACCTGACTATAACGACAAGGCGATTTAACGCAGATACGATCGAAAATGGGATTGGATTTGACGGATCAAGTTATGGCTTTTTAAGTGTCGAAAAATCAGATATGGTGTTTAAACCAGACTTAAATGCCTATTTCATAGACCCTTTCAATGAAGCGAAAACACTGGTGTTCATGACGCGCATCTATAGAGTATCAGACAAACACACTAGGTTTGATAGCGATCCAAGGTTTATTTGTGAAAAGGTGGAAGATTATATGAAAGCAGAGCAAATAGCTACGAAAGCGCTACTTGGCCCTGAATTTGAATATTATACATTTGACTCTTGCCAATATAGAGTGGACCCGCAAGCGTCCAGTTATGAAGTTGATACCGTTCAAGCGGGTTGGAACGCTCACAAACCTGAGAATAATAACGGCTATTTAGTGCATCATCATGGTGGCTATCATGTGGATCGTCCAAAAGATATTAATTTTGATATGAGAAACGAGATGGTAAAAATTCTTGAATCTTTAGACGTTCCAGTTAAATACCATCATCCTGAAGTTGGTGGACCAGGACAACAAGAAATTGAGCTCGATTTTGAAAGTCCAATCATCATGGGCGACCGTTCTATGAAAGTAAAATACGTTGTTAAAAATACAGCAGTTTTGTTTAATAGAACAGCGACATTCATGCCAAAGCCGATTTTTGGGGAAGCGGGAAGTGGTATGCACGTTCATATGCAGCTCTTCAACGACGAGACACCATTGTTCTATGAAAAAGGTGGTTATGCGGATATGAGTGCGATTGGCTTATACGCAATGGGTGGGATTCTTAAACATGCATCTTCTTTGATGGCATTCACGAACCCGAGTACTAACTCATATAAGCGTTTAGTTCCCGGCTATGAAGCACCAGTAAGTGTCTGTTTTGGCACAGCAAATAGAAGTTCTGTCATCCGTATTCCTGGTTATGCGATTCAACCAAATGAAAAACGCTTTGAGTTTAGGCCTTCTGATGCAACAGCCAATCCTTATTTGTGCTATGCAGCGCTCATGATGGCTATGTTCGACGGCATCAAGAACAAAATCGATCCAATAGAAAATAAGTATGGGCCTTATGATATCAATATATTTAAGCTTTCAGAAGCTGAAAGAAAACAAATTGGGGCGCTTCCATCAAATCTTCATGACGTCATAGCTGCCATAGAAAGTGACCAAGCTTATTTGCTTGAAGGTGGTGTATTTACAGAAGCGATTATCAAGGATCAGATCGAATACCTCAAAAAGGAAGCAAATGCTGAAAGTCTGATGCCTTCTCCAAGAGAATACAAAATGTATTACGATTTATAAAAGTGCGATAGGTATTTCAGTTTCAAAGGGGTTTAAAAGTGAGTGGGACTCTAGTCTCATAGAGCTTTTGAACCTTTTTTTTGTCTTGCTTTTTTGTATAAAAGTGTCAATAAGCATTGTAAACAAAACGAGTTAATGAGATAATACAGTATAACTCGACGCACATATAAAGGACGAAAACATATGATAAATAGAGAAAATGACGAAGGTCTCAACTTGTTGAAACAATTCATAAATGTGCGCAGTGATAGTGCCACTGAATATGAACAAGCCTTTGAAAAGATCATTGTCGACACCATTAAAAATATAGCTTACTTCAATACAAATCCTAGTCATTTTGGTACATCCGCTTTGGAGGATGATACTTTTGGACGTTCAGTTATCTGGGCTTTTAACGACAACAAAGCACCTAAAACGGTTATTTTATTTGGACACCATGACGCCGTTGACCTATCGGTTTACGGCAATATGGATGGCCTCGATTCAAATCTATTAATAAAGCAATTAAAAGCGGCTAATACATGTGTACCTCCTGAAGAATTTGAAGGTGAATGGTTATTTGGCCGAGGTAGCTGTGATATGAAAGCTGGCTTAGCGATCAATCTGAGTCAACTTAAAAAAGCGACTATTACATCGCCGGGTGTCAATGTCCTTTTTCTATCCGTACCCGATGAAGAAACGCAATCTGCTGGTATGCGCCATGCAGTGAAACTACTTAAGTCATTGAAAGAACGTTTTTCATTACATTTTGAACTAGCTATTCTTACTGAACCACATGAACGAGCGCATAGAGATGAATTCAGAATTTCTACAGGCTCAGTGGGAAAGATGATGCCTGTTATCGTAACAAAAGGTATGCCAACGCATTCAGGCGTTGCATATAGTGGTCTCAATTCCATCAGCATCGCAATGGAAATCGTCAAGGCAATTGAACTTAATGTTGAAATGGGCGATACTGTCAATAAACGTATGACACCCCCTCCAGCTTTTTTAAATATGTTTTCAGTTAAAGAGACCTATGACGTGACGACACCGGAGTTCACAGTAGCTTATTTTAATTGGTTATATTTGAAGGGAAATCTTATGGGTAAGTTCGAGCAACTCAAAGAACTTTGCAAATGGTCCATGGAAGATGCCATCAACCAATTTAATTACTCATATAACGAATATTTGAGAAAACAGGCAATGCCTTCTTATCGCGAGTGTATGGAATTTAAATTTGAAATTCTCCTCTATGAAGAGCTTGCCGAACGTGTGCGTTTAACAACGGATGTGAATAAGCTATATAAGAAGCTCAGAACTGAAAACCCAACGTTGCCAGCCCATGAGTTGACCGTATTACTTATCAGACAGATGATACACGCACTTGGTGCACCTTATCCTGTCGTTGTCATCGGTCTATTGCCACCCTTTTATCCTGTTGTGGATAGTGCTGCTTATTATGAGGAGACACTTAAGTCCGATATTGAAATGACACTCAAAACACAAGGTTTATCCTACACAAGAGACAACTATTTTATGGGGATATCCGATATGAGTTACATTAAAAAGATGAGCCACGACCCTAAAGGTATTCTAAATCAGATGCCGCTTTATGATTTAGAATATAAACTGGATTTTGAGGGTATTTCTGAACTGGATGTAGAGGTTGTTCACATTGGACCATGGGGAAAAGACTTACATCAGAAGACTGAACGTGTGTATATTAATGATGTAGTTACTACGGTTCCAGCCTTGATAGATTCCGTATTTGCAACGGTTTCAAAATTGATTTGAATTGAAGTAGCTTGATTTTAGCATCAAAAAAATAACGCCAAATTGTTTGATTTTAACAAACAATATTGGCGTTTTTCTTTGTTTTGTATTTATCCCCAGTGTTAGCAGTTAACACTCACAGGCTTTCAACAGGATATCAGCTAATCTGTGGATAAAATTGTGGATACTGTGGGCAAACGCATGTTTGCCTTACTTAAAAGACAGTTTTCTGTTGATGATTATTTCAAATGCATCGACGTCTTCTTTGATTTTATCCAAAGAAGCATTCCAAAATGCCTGCTTTGTTGGGTCTATTTGCATGAGCGAACAGACCGATTGAATATCATTTTTGCCAGTGGCTTTTAGCAAGTTATCATAGGCAGGAATAAATTGTTCTGGATTATTTAAGTACTTAGAATACAGTCCAGTTGCGAATAGTAAGCCAAATGCATAGGGGAAGTTGTAAAAATTGCGAGATGCATAATAGTAATGCGTTTTATTGAGCCACATATATGGATGTAAAACATCGTGGTCAAGTCCGTCACCGTAAGCTTTTTTCTGAGCGTCTATCATGATGCTTTTAAATTCTTCTACTGAAAGCGGATGATCTTTACGTCTCTCAAAAATCTCCGTTTCAAAGTAATACCTTGATAAGATATCTACGATAACCTGTGTTGCACTTGAAAGACTATTTTCTAGAATGGCGAGTTTTAAATCGTCATCGGCGTCTTCTAAGACGGCATTTCTTACGATCGTCTCGCAGAAAATAGAAGCAGTTTCAGCAAGCGGCATAGGGTAACTCGTATTTAGGATGCTCTCAGACATAATGCGATCGCCATGGAAAGCGTGACCCAGCTCATGCGCGATAGTCAATACATTTTTGAGTTTACCAGTGAAGTTGAGTAGAACACGGCTTTGTTTGATACTTGGAATATTAGAACAAAATGCACCACCGACTTTGCCTTCAGCTGGTTCAAAATCAATCCATTTAGCGCTAAAACAATGATCTGCAAAGTTGGCTAAATCGGTACTGAAGTTGCCAAAGTATTTTACGATAAATGCATGTGCGTCATCGATTGTAAAATCACGATCGACAGTCGCAACAGGAGCGAACAAATCATAAAAAGGAAGTGCACCTTTATTACCTAAAAACTTTGATTTGAGCTTTAGATATCTTCTGAACTCAGGAAGATAAGCTTCCATTGAAACGCGCATAGCATCAAGGATTTCTGGTGTCATACGCGCGTTGAATAGTGTTTCGTGAAGTGGTGATTCGAAGCCCCTCATAGCGCTAAGTGTCAAGACTTCGCCTTTGATACCATTGAGTGCTGCCGCAGAGATCTCAGCATGTTTTTCGTAGGCCTTGATTTCCGAGTGATAACCTTGTTTTCTTACTTCAGGATCAGCACTGAAAGCGAGGTTTCTGATAGCCATAATCGGCAAAGTTTGGGTTTCACCACTTAAAGTTACCTCGCCCATAAGTTGCGAGGATGCCTTGCTCTGCAACGTTTCCCAAGCCAAAGACCCCGTACTCGTCAGCTTAGACGCTAAAATTTCCTCTTCAGAGGAGAGCATGTATGCTGTTGAGGCTTTAAGTTCTTTTAAATAAAAGGCATGCTCGGAAATTAAGGGTGATTTTTCACAAAGCGCGTTGAGATTCTGGACATTTACTAGCCATTGCTTGAAAGCTACAGTTGATGCAGTCATATCACTTGAAAGGCGTTGTACTTTGCTCTTTAGTGTCAATGCATCTTGAGATTTTGAATTTGTTGAAAATGATAAATGACCGTAGGCTTGTAATTTTCTGATGAGCTTGGTATCTTCGATTATGTTGGTGAGATAAATTTCGATGGATGCCACTTCGTTTTGATGATTCTTAAAGAGGTCTTGTACCAATCGATCGTATTTTAGTTTGATGTTTTCTCCATATTTCAAATCGGACAAGTATTTTGGATCATTAAACCCTAAATATAAATCATCTAAGTCCCAGTTATGACTCATATGTTCGCTCCTGTAAGTTCAACAAATTTATTGATATCAAGTTTGATGATATCTAGTGATGACTTCCAAAACTCAATGGATTCCACATCAATATTCATGATTTTACAAACGTCAACAACACTCATTTTTCCAGAAGCAGCTAACAAATCATCGTATTTGAGTACAAAAAACTCTGGGTTTTCTAAATACTTTGCATATAGACCTTTTGCAAATAATAGACCGAAAGCATATGGGAAGTTATAGAAGTTTAAATCTGCAGAATAATAATGTGGTTTTATGAGCCACATGTATGGGTGAAGCGCATCGTGGTCAAGACCGTTGCCGTATGCTTGTTTCTGTGCATCTAGCATCAATTCTTTAAGTTCATCTACCGACAATGGATGATCGATGCGTGTATTAAATAGATTGGATTCGAATAAGAATCTTGAATAGATGTCACAGATAACTTGTGTAGCATCTTGAAGTGAATTCTCAAGGATAGTGATTGATTCTTCCTTTGTAGAAATTTTAAGTGCTGCGTTGTTGACGATAGTTTCACAGAAAGTTGAAGCTGTCTCAGCTAGTGGCATTGGGTAATCGATGTTCAAGATGTTTTCAGAATTGGTGCAAATTGCGTGGTAGCCGTGTCCGAGTTCATGTGCCATCGTCGTTACATCGCCGAGATTACCCGTGTAGTTGAGAAGCACTCTAAATTCACCAACTGGGTGGAGTGACGCACAGAACGCACCACTAACTTTACCCTCTTTTGGTGCCACGTCAATCCATCCTTTTTCGATGGCATCAGACGCAACTTTGGCGAGTTTACTTGAAAAGGCACCAAAATTGTCAACGACAAATTTACAACCTTCTTCATAAGTAAATTTCTTTGTGGCACTACCAATAGGGGCAAACATATCATAAAAAGGTAGACCATTTTTATGTCCAAGGATATCTGCTTTAGCACGGAGATAGCTTTGGAATGAAGGAATCGCATCTTTGATAGCGGCCATCATTGCTTCTAGTGTTTTTTCTGTCATACGCGACGTATCTAGTGTCATGTGAAGCGGCGATGCGTAGCTTCTCATTTCACTGAGTGTGATGACTTCACCCTTAATGCTATTTAGGGACATGGCAACGGCTTCGTCGATTTTTTTGTATGCAGCAAGTTCCGCATCATAAGCGGCTTTTCGAACGTCACTCGAAGCATCGCTTGCGAGGTTTCTTATTACTGTGATTGGAAGCTCTTTTGTCTCTCCGTCTTGAACGAGGGTACATTTCAACGTGGATATGAGCTTTTGCTGAAGTGTTGTCCATGCACTGGATCCAGTAATAGAGAGTTTAGAAGCCAAAATCTCTTCTGCCTCAGATAATAGGTGTTTCGAATAACGTCGATCTTCTTCCATGACATATAAAAACTGCTTCAAAAACTCTGAAGGTGCGATAAAAGCCTCAAGATCTTCTATAGTGCTAAGAAATTTAGTCATCTTGGTACGTGCTGCTGTTGCTGAAGATAGGAGCGTTTGAAGCTTGTTTTCTGTTTGTAGCGCGGATTGATTGTTTGTATCGGTGGAAAAAGTCAAACTTGAAAAACTGTATAGTTTGATTGCGATTTTTTGTATGGATTCTAATGTTCTAAAGTAGTTTTCAACGTGTGTAACTTCGCTAAGTGCCTCTGATTTTACATTCAAGGACTCAATTTCACTCTCAA
Source organism: Acidaminobacteraceae bacterium (assembly GCA_041741755.1). Taxonomy (GTDB): domain Bacteria; phylum Bacillota; class Clostridia; order Peptostreptococcales; family Acidaminobacteraceae; genus Fusibacter_C. Next base: position 155,434 of record JBGSJR010000019.1, read on the forward strand.
GTAGTAAGAGATCGCTTTTAAAATTTTCAGATTCAAAACTTGAGTAAAGCGCATTTAATGACCAGTTTAATTGCATGGTGAACCTCCATTTTATTTGATGGTCTAACTAAGAACTATGGAAATTGCATAATTACCTAATAAGTCGCAAATCATATTTTCACACGGCAACAATGGCTTGTTTACGCCATTTTCATGTGAGAAATATCATGAAATCGGAATTATGCAATTTCCTCAAGTGTTTATTTTATACAATTTACTAAATATTATTATACCATATAAATTAATTTTTTCGTAAACATAACACTAAAAAAGAAGCGCAAGCGCGCTTCTTAAGATTAGAAATGATTAAGGAGATTTAAAAAATCGGGATGATCAGCCTTAAAAATTTCTTTGAATTTATACATTCTAATATCAGCTATCTTTATGAGTATATCATAAATCATGGAATCATCTGGCGAAGCAGAAACACCATAACTAAAACTTACGGGTAGCTCGTGCCCCTGATATTGAATCCTATGGTCTTTAATTAAGTTATAAATTTGTGCCATTTTCTCTTCAGCTTTTATGAGGGAAATATTGCGAAGCAAGATGACAAACTCATCACCACCAATACGTGAGAGAACGTCACTGTCGCGTATTGAGCTAGTAATCAAATCTGAAAAGGCTTTTAAAATCGCATCACCAGCACTATGTCCAAAAGTATCATTTATAATTTTCAAATAGTTGAGGTCGCATAATACAAGGGCATATGACTCCATATTTTCAATTGTCTGAGAACGATGCGTCGCAATCATCTTTTCAAAATAGTTGCGGCTAAAAGCACCGGTCAATTTGTCATATTTGGACATGTTGACAGTTTCGTCAACCAAATATTTGTTTTTTAAAGCAATAGAAATCTGTGAAGCAAAAAAGTGAAGTAGTTGTTTGTCAATCTCATCAAAAGCATTGTAAATTTCACTGTCGATATTTATTATCGCAAAAATTTGACCATCTATTATGATTGGTGAAGAGAGTGCTTCAGAGATATCAAGCCCACCTGCACTTTCAATGTGGAAATTGCTGTCATTATCAAGAGATTCTGAGTCGTATTCGCGAACATTCTTGATGATGATTGGTTCGTGATAATTTCCATGAGAGTTCTTAAATAGAAAAGTCTCCTCAAGTGACAACTTGACTTTGCAGAGTTCATCGAAATCGTACCCGACACAAGTTTGAAACTCAAATTTATCTAGTTCTGCATTATATAATAGAATACTTCCTTTAGATGCGTTTTCGATAACATCGATAGCTGAAGCAAGAATCAAAGCATAATAGTCTTTAGAATCGTTGAGATTGAGGAACAAATGATTTACTTTTAGCAAGGTATCCAAAGTGTGGTTCTTAAAATTGTTAATACGTTCAAGTTCTTTGTATTTGAGTGCATCCTCAGCGAGTTTGCTTTTCGTGTTATCGAAGGCAGTTTCATAGGTGAGAAAGAGTTCCGACAAGAATTTTGGATGAAGGATGTGATAAAAAGAAAGGTTTTCTTCATGGATTTTTTCAGGGATATCGATGTAACTTTGGAAAGAACGCATACCATGTTTAACAATTTTGATTAGGTTTATCATATAACAGGCAAAAAATATGACGAAAAGCATAGTGAGTGTTATGATGCCTATAAATAAGAATACATATCCCAAAGAGGAAAGTAATTTAACTATAGTGGTTGCCACAGCACTTATGACTAACAAAACAACAATTAATGCAAGGATTTGTCTGAACGATACTTTCATGATATAGACCTTTCTTGTCAATTACATAAGGTTAGGTGCACGTTATTTGTTCTTTTCTTAAGTTGCATTTAATATATTTTTAATATTTGTACGATATAAATGAACTATAGAGGAAATTGCTTTATTTAAATGATTTCCATTATAGACTTATAAACTATTATACATGATTATTCCTATCAAATAAATAATAATGGACATTGTATAATCTTAACATTGCAATTTACTCAATTGCTTTATATGGAATGAGGAGGTCACATATGGATGGCGAAACATTATCAATAATTTGGGCGGTTCTTATCGTATTTTTTACTTTAGTTGAGGCATTTACCCTTGGATTGACATCAATCTGGTTTGCAGTTGGTTCACTTGCAGCGCTTATCGCATCTGCACTAGGTTTCAATATATATGTTCAAATTGTGTCATTTATAGTTGTGGCTGTCGTGCTGTTGATCTATACAAGACCAGTCGCGCGAAAAGTCTTCAAAGTAGGACAAAATAAAACGAACATCGATGCATTAATCGGCAAGACAGCCACTGTCACAAAGGTAATTATGCCTATGGAAGTTGGTCAAGTCAAACTCAACGGACAAATATGGACAGCAAAAGGTGAAGAAAGCGAAACATATGGTGTAGGAGACACCGTTGAAGTTCTAGCGATAGAAGGGGTCAAATTGATCATCAAAAAGAATACTCAGGAATTGAGAAATCTTGAAATTTAAATAGCTTCAAATCTAATAACAACATACAATCAGGAGGTTTATTTATGGCGTACATTGGTTATATCATTGGCTTTACACTCGCAATTTTGTTTTTGGTTCTTATTGTGTCAAATATCAGAATTGTCCCTCAATCCAACGGTTATGTCCTTGAAAGACTAGGTGCTTATCACATGACTTGGGAGACCGGCCTACATTTCAAAATACCATTGATTGATAGAATTTCTAAAAAAGTGTCACTTAAAGAGATGGTCGCAGATTTTCCACCTCAACCTGTTATAACAAAAGATAATGTTACGATGAAGATTGACACTATAGTCTATTACCAGATTACAGACGCAAAACTCTATACTTATGGTGTTGCAATGCCTATCGTAGCTATCGAAAACTTAACGGCAACAACCCTTCGTAATATCATTGGACAACTTGAACTAGATGAAACACTCTCATCAAGAGATCTAATTAACACACAGATGCGATCAATCTTAGATGAAGCAACAGATCCTTGGGGTATCAAAGTTAACCGCGTTGAACTCAAAAATATTTTACCACCAAAAGATATTCAAGAAGCTATGGAAAAACAAATGAGAGCTGAACGTGAAAGAAGAGAGTCGATATTAAGAGCTGAAGGTGAGAAGAGATCGGCAATTCTTGTGGCTGAAGGTAAGAAAGAATCTGTCATTTTAAGTGCTGAGGCAGAGAAGCAAGCAGCAATCCTAAGAGCAGAAGCTAGAAAAGAAGCACAGATTAGAGAAGCAGAAGGTGAAGCGGAAGCCATTCTCAAAATTCAACAAGCAACAGCGCAAGGTTTAGATATGCTCAAAAGTGTTCATGCAGATCAATCTGTTTTGACCCTCAAGAGTTTTGAAGCGCTTTCAAAAGTAGCAAATGGACAAGCGACGAAGCTGGTTATTCCATCTGAACTGACTAATGTGGCAAGCATGGTGGCAAGTATCACTGAAGTTGCTGGTTTTGGAAAGTCTGAAGAAAAAATAGTTTAGAAATAATTGAATGACATCTAAAAGCCTTTTGATTTCTCGGAATCAAAGGGCTTTTTATATTGGAACTATATATTGATTCAACCCATATGATTTAACTCGGATTGAATTTATTAATAAAATCAATTTGTTGATTAATAAAGTTAATCTATTTATTAGAATTTGGTTAAAATGCTTATTATAAGATTGACTAAATCTAATAAAAGGCGTAATTTATAATTATTAGATAATGATGCAATTCGTATAGGATGCGTATTGTGATAAGAGAGGTCGAATATGAGACGGATGGTATTGGGAAAATGCCCAGTATGTAACGAGAAATTAAAAGTGGTCAGACTGCAATGCGAGACTTGTCAAACGGGTATAGATGGCAATTTTGAACTTGATAAATTTAGTTATTTGACAGAAGAACAAAAGGAATTTATTGAGATATTTGTAAAAAATCGCGGCAATATCAAAGAAATAGAGAAAGACTTAGGTATATCTTATCCAACGGTAAGAAGAAATTTAGACCAAGTTATAGAAGCGCTAGGTTACAGTGTCAAATCAAGTGAAGAGGAAATCAATAAAAAAGAGATCTTGGAAAAGTTAAGTAATGGAGAATTAACATCAGATCAGGCACTTAAAAAATTGAGAGGCGAATCATAAGAATTGGAGGTAGAGCATATGAGTGAAGATGCATTAAAAATCTTAAAGATGATAGAAAATGGCACGATTAATGCAGAGGAAGGCTTGAAGCTTCTTGAAGCGATTAGCATTTCAGACAAGAAGAAACAGGCGACTAACAAAAAGACTTTAAAAAACATTCGTATTTATGTAGAAGATGAACGTCGAAACAACCCAGTTGATATTAAGTTGCCAATTGGCGTTTTTAAGGCAGGTGTAAAAATTGGGGAAAAATTCTCGCCTGAACTTCAAGGCGCAATGGAAGAAGTAAATTATGAAGAAATCCTTCAATCAATAGATGAAGGCGCAACCGGTGAGATAATGAATGTAAAGACACATGATGGCCATACGATAAAAATATATTTCGAGTAGGTGACTATATGAGCGACAAATTAGAAATTTTAAAAATGATAGAGAGTGGAAAAATAAATGTAGATGAAGGTCTACAGATGATTGAAGCATTGGAATTAACTGAAAAAATTGAAGATGATGTCAGAGAAGAAATCTACAGCAAACAAGACGAAAGCAAAAATAGCAATGAAGTGTACAGTATAGAGAAGGAACTCAAGGAGACACCAGAAAAAGATTTTAAAGATTTTGATGTATCGTTGACGACATGTAAACTCAATGTTGAACGCTCTAATGTTGATGATGTCACAATAGAATTGATGGACGACAAAACAAGAGAATTGATTTCAAAACCGGAGTGGCTTCATCTTATCGAAGAACGCAACACTATTTCTATAAAAGAATCACGTGTGACTAATCTCACAGATATTTTTGATTTTTTTAAAAGTGGTAATATTATGCTGAATTCTGTATTTATCAATGTTAAGATCCCAATGGAGACAGTCATAGACAAAGGAAGATTTTCAAATGTTTCAGGCTCTGTCTCACTAATTGGACTAAAAGGGGTCGATCTAGAAGCAAAATCTGTAAGCGGGAAAGTGTATGTTGCAGACTTAAAAGCGAAAACCCTTCAGCTCAAATCAACATCAGGCAATGTAATCGCTGACAATATCAAAGCAGGCAAAAGCTATTTAAAAACGACTTCGGGTAAAGTTAAATGCACTGGAGATCAGTATTATCTTGAATGCAAAACGGTTTCAGGTGGGATTGAAGCGGACTGTGGTGCACTATTAAATAATATTCATGCAAGTACGATTTCAGGCAAAATTTCTCTGCATTTGACGGAGCCGGAAAGCTTCAACTTAAAGTTGGATTCTATGTCCGGAGGCATTGAAACCAATGGTTTTGCTGTTGTCAACAAATCCAATTCTGGCAAACGCTCTGTCAATATTGAAAACCGTTCAGAAATGAAGAGTATTGTAGCCTCAACAGTTTCTGGCAAAATTAGTATCGATAAGTTATAAGGTTATTGTTAGACGGAAATTGCATGTTTAACTATGCAATTTCCTTATTAAAAAATGTGAGGGAGCGAGACGCACATGAAAGACTTATTGTTGAAACGTAAAAAGGCATTTATGCTTTACGTGCTCGCCTGTTTTTTACCGGTAGTCAATCAACTCATGAGCAATTTTGGATTTGCCTATCTTATCGGTGTCATTGAAAAAGCGAGTATGACAGCTTTTTATGGCGCTGTTGTGATCATAGCTGGAATCGTTGTTGTTTCTTCATTACTACAACTGCTTTCAAGGTTTATGCGAATAAAGTTTATGCGAGACACACTACTCGATATTAGAATGCAGGCTTTTGATAAAATATTGAATTATAGTTATGCACATTTTAGTAAGAAATCTAAAGAAGTTTATATTTCTAACCTCATCAATGATATCAATACTTTTGAACAAAACTTTTTTTTACGCCTTTTAAATTTGATCTATAATGGTGGTGTTTACATCTTTTCATTGTTGATTTTACTGTATTTCGATTGGAAGTTCGCAATTGGCATATTCGTCATTTCATTTGTGGTTTTCTGGATCATTACACGTTTTGAAGGCAAAACGGTTTCCATGCAAGAAGATGTTTCCACTTTAAACGAACAATTCACAGTCAAAGCATCAAATACATTTAACGGCCTTGAAATTTTAAAACTCAACAATATTGAAGAAAAGTTTTTGCATCAAACAATGGAAGCCGTTGATCAAGTCGAAAAGAAGCGGTTTCAATTTACCGTATTTACTGAAGGACAGCGCAGTTTAACGAATATTATGCGGTACATGATTTTCATAGGTATTCTTATGTACCTGATGCTTCAAGGATTTAACGGTGTATCAATACTTCGAATCACGTTTATGCTACAACTGGCAAATGCCTGCGTATGGCCAATCGGTCAAGTCATACCATTATTCAATGAACTTAAGGCCTCAATAAAAATTTATGAAAAAATCACTAAATCAGATGAAAAAGAGTCCAATCAAATCGTTGAGCGCGTACCATTTGCATTTAATACATGCATAGAAGTGGATGATTTGAGTTTTACTTATGATGATAAAAGTGTGCTTAGAAATGCTAATTTCAAACTTCTAAAAGGAAAAAAATATTTACTTAAAGGCGCTAGTGGCGCTGGAAAGTCCACATTGGTCAAGCTTCTTTCAAAAATATATGAGGATTATACGGGCATAATTCGTATCGACGGTGCAGATTATCACCATATTTCAGCGGAAGATTTTAACAACAACGTTTCCTATATCTATCAAGATGTATTTTTATTTGAAGATACACTTAGAAATAACATTACCCTCTACAAGGACGTACCTGAGTCTGTTCTTGAATCAGCTATTGAGCGATCAGGTCTCAGAGATTTAATTGAACTCAAAGCGGAAGGGCTTGACCTGATGCTTCAAGAGAATGGCAAAAACCTATCTGGCGGACAAAGGCAAAGGATCTCTATTGCTAGATCCATTTTGAAAAAATCGGATATTTTATTTGCTGATGAAGCGACTTCAAGTCTCAACGAACAGCTGGGACGTGATATTGAAGAGACAATATTGGCACTGGATAGCACCGTAGTATCCATTTCGCACAGATACTACGAAGGCATCACTGACCGTTATGACTATGTATTGGAACTCAAAAATGGTATTTTACATGAGTATCCAAGTGCTGTGTATTTCAAGGAGGTGGTGACTGCATGAAAAAAAATATATTGAAAGCCTCACCGTTTCTTTACTTAGCAGCTATTGTAGCCATAGTAGGGTTTGCCTTGGATGGTTTGATTTCCATTCAGATGATGAAGGCAATTGACGCAGTCGTCGCACTAGATAAATCAGGATTTAAGTCGCAAACCATCGTCTTATTTTCATTGGCGCTACTTCTCATTCCGTCTAACTTATTACTGGCTTTTGTGAAAGGGCTCTACAAAAAAAATGCGATCCTACGCGCAAAGAGACATTATATTGAGAAGATATTTGAGAAGGATATCAATAAATTTCAATCAGAAAACACCTCTATATACCTCAGTACATTGACTAATGATGTTGCCAATATTGAAAGCAACTTCATTGACGGTCTCTATGAAGTAGTCGTTCAATCAATGAGCTTTATTATAGGCATGATTGTCATAGCCTATGTGAGTCCGATTGCACTTTTGGTCGGTGTCGCGTTAGGTGTTCTTGGAACAGTTATTTCTGTGTTAATGGGCAAACCGCTACAAACACATCAAGAGCATAGAAGTGCCTTTTATACGAGCTATACTTCTTACATCAAGGAGTTTCTGAGTGCCTTTCATATCATCAAATCGAACAACCTTAATCAAAAGGTCCGTGATGATTTTTATAAAAAGTCGGAAGATATTCAAGAAAAGGGTTATTTGATCGATAGAATCGTGTCTTATATAAGTGCAACTCAAAACTTTTTGATGATGTTCATGATGTACAGCCTTTTAGCCTTTTCAGCCTATATGGCAATCAGTGGTTCACTCACTCTTGGTGGCGTTATATTGATCGTCACAAACATGGAAAAGATCATGTTCCCACTTATGCAGATCAGTGAATGGGTTCCAAAGATCATGTCCAGCAAAGGGATATTTAACAAGGTCCAAAAATTGCTTGATGATGTACAGATTAGTGACGAATCAATTGTAATCGATGATTTTAGACATTCTATTCAATTTGAAAATGTCGATTTTTCTTATGATAACCAGGAAGTGCTTAGTCAGATTAACTTAAGTATTGATATGGGAATGAAGTACTTGATTATCGGTCCAAGTGGCGGCGGTAAGTCTACGTTGCTCAAATTACTCCGTAAGTATTTCAATCCAGTAAGTGGTGTTATACATCTCGATCGTCAAAACATTAAGCACATAACAAAGGAAACGTATTTCCATCAACTGGCAAATATTGAACAACAAGTTTTTATCTTTGAAGACACAATTAGAAACAACTTATGTCTTTACAAACATTATTCGGAGTTAGACATCCAAGTCGCGATAGAACGTGCTGGTCTGAGGGATTTTGTCGATAATCATCCAGAGGGTTTGGATAGAATGCTTTATGATAATGGAAAGAATATATCTGGTGGTGAGAAAAGCCGTCTGGCAATCGCCAGAGGCGTTTTGCAACAAGCCAAAATCATTATCCTTGATGAAGCCTTTGCAAGCCTTGATCCCAAAATTGCCCGTGAGATTGAAAAAACATTGCTAGCACTTGATGGTGTGACTGTAATCAATGTCAGTCATGTTGTATTTGAAGAAAGTAAAAAACTGTACGATCAGATATTCATGGTAAAAAATAAGGGCGTTTATGCGCTAACCTGATCGTGAACGTTCATACAGTCATAAATAAGATAAAGCTCGGCAAATCATATGATAAAGACATATGATGCCGAGCTTTTGTTTAAGAGGGATCCTTTTGATAAACGCACGTTCCACCTAAATAGGTAGACGATATTTCCATATCTAATAATTCCTGTGGCTCAAGTGAATCGAGCGATTTTGATACGACAATAAAATCAGCTAAATACCCTTTTTCGAGTTTGCCCTTAAAGTGTTCTTCATGTGAGAAATAAGCGGCATCTGAAGTAAAAGCTGCCAGTGATTGTTGAAGCGAAAGGCATTGCTCAACAAAATATGTCCTGCCATCTGGACGTTTGCGGGTTACTGCATAATAGAGACTTCTAAAAGGATTTGGATCTTCAACAGGTGCATCTGATCCAAAACCAAGTTTAATACCAGATTCAAGCATAGTATGATAAGCGTAAGATGTTCTAGCTAAATCGCGGCCAACCCTAGATTCGACAATGGTCATATCGTACTCAAGAAAGACGGGCTGAACCAATGCGTCAATTTTAGAGTCAGCCATAGATTGGATCAAAGCTTCATTCATAATTTGGCAATGAATTATGGTATTTCTCATATTTTCACGAGGGTATAGATTTTGTAGTTTTGAGAGCGCATCAACTGCAAATTGGATTGTATAATCTCCAATACCGTGTATGGCCACATCTATTTGATTTTGAGCTGCAAAGCACATCAAATCACGAAGCGCATCTTCAGTGTGAATGAAAATGCCTTCAGCAGAGTCATCATCAAGATATGATGCACTAAGTTTAGCAGTTCGTGCACCTAAACTGCCGTCAGCAAGAATCTTTAAAGGGCCATTTTTATAGAGTAGGTTGCCATCGTTTTGATGATAGCCGTTTTCCACTTGTTGTTTGAAATTATCTAGGCTAAAGAACTGAGCTTGTTGATAGACGCGTACAGTCAGCTCTTCTTTTTCTGACATGTCCTTAAATAGGTTAAGAAGATCTTTGTGTCTATCTTGGGTAACCATTATTAAATCATCAGTTTGCACAGAGGTAATACCATATGCATTGAGTTTTGACTGAGCCTTTAAGATGTGTTTTCTAATATCGGCTAGTGACATCGGATTTTGGATCAGTGACAGGGCATTTTCTTTAAGAATACCGGTTGGCTGCCCGTCTTGTAGGCAGACTTCGCCACCTTCGATGACTGTATCCGCTGAAATTTTGAAACGTTCCAGTGCAAGACTATTGACCACTGCTATATGTCCACATACTCGACTCAATATTACTGGTCGATCACAGCAAACTTGGTCGAGGTCATATCGGTTTGGTAATCTGCCTTCAACAAAATCATCGTGGTTCCAACCGCGTCCAGATATGATGTTTGGTGCATCAATAGTATCATCAATATTCTTATCTGACTGTTTAATAAATTGTGCCAAACGCTCTTTTAATTGTTCTATGCTATAGGTTTGTTCAAGTTGACAAGCACTCAAGGATGCACCATAACCAATCAGATGCATATGTGTATCGTTGAAAGCTGGATATATAATCTCATCAGGGTACTGGACATGTTCATAATCTGAATAGAGAACTTCTGGAAGCGTATTTAGTGCTTCTACAATAAAGCCATCTTCGATTATTAAATGCTTGCAAATCGGATAATCTACTGACATGGTATGGATTTCATGTGCTGATATAATTTTTTTCATTGGCCCTCCATGGTATATTTTACAAATATTATAACTGCAATTTGATGACTTGTCAGTCAAGGATTATGTATACTATCAATTTCAAGATACTTTTCTCGTTTGAATGGTGTAAAACAGCTAAGTAATTATTCAATTTCCATAGTCGATTATGGTATAATGAAAAAGGCATTTTCTCATCAATCGATGGATTGAATCGAATGTTGACATATTATATAGAAAGATAGAATTATTTAGGAGGCAGCATGAAATTTTTAAGGGTATTGATCGTCACCATGAGTATTGCGCTGATGGTTAGCGGATGTAACAATAATGTGGAAACGACGGAATCAACAGCGGAAGTTGTTTCTGAAGTCACCAATGAAAGTGTCGCAACAACTGAAGTTGTTGAAGAGCACATGATTATTAAGAACGAAAAGGCGATAAAAAATGATTCTAAGACCAATAGCATCATTACATCACAAGAGAGCTACCAACTTGGCACATATATCACATTGAGCATTTATGCAGATGAAGAAGTGCCCACTGAAGTCTTTGATAAATTATTTGATTTAATCGATTTTTATGAATACATGATATCAAAGAATATCGTAGATACTGAACTTAATCAAATCAACGAAAATGCTGGAATCAAACCTGTTAAGGTCAATGATGAATTATTTGAGATAATAAGACTTGGTATTGAATTTGCGGGTTATTCAGATGGGCTATTTGATATTACAATAGGACCACTAGTGGATCTATGGGGAATCGGAACAGATTCTGAAAATATACCAACTGACGTGGCTATAAAAGAAAAAATGACAGTCATCAACTATAAAAAGATTGTAATCGATGAAGATGAAAAGACAGTTTACCTTCCAGAAAAAAATATGGCATTGGACTTAGGTGCCATAGCCAAAGGTTATATTGCAGATCGCGTTAAAGCGCTCATTTTGGAAGAAGGCTATTCAAGTGCTATCATCAATCTTGGAGGAAATGTGCTCACAGTAGGCACAAAACCAAATAGTGATACATGGTCAATCGGTGTACGTGATCCTGAATCTGACGCGGGTACAACAATGGGGATCTTGAAACTTGAAGACAATTCAATTGTTTCCTCTGGTATCTATGAACGTTTCTTCATGGAGGGAGATAAACGATACCATCATTTAATCAATCCAAAGATTGGCTATCCTGAACAGAACGACATCATGTCAGTATCAATCATCTCTGAACTTTCAGTTGATGGTGATGCACTATCAACCACGGTCTTTCTTCTAGGTCTTGATGCAGGTTATAAACTTGTAGAGGGACTTGAGAACATAGAAGCAGTATTCGTACTGGCAGATCATTCGGTTTATATCACAAGTGGTTTGGGTGATAAGTTCATACTGACAAACGATAGCTATACAATAAAGGAACTGACTCAGTAGTGATTTTAAGTATATGCGTTTTACAATATGTTAAAATTATGCAAGTACCTATAAGTAGCAAGACCTATATGTAAGAATGAATACAATAAAAAAACAAGCCTTTCGGCTTGTTTATTTTTTTTTAGGTGTTGTTGTTTGCATTTCTCTATAAATATTATCTTAATTTAAGTGCTTGTTTAGCTAATTCAATGAAAGCGTTTACTTTCATTGTAACGCCGGAAACAGCATCTGTGTGACCATCAGCATCTGTTAAAGTGATTGCATCGAAATCTTGTGAATCAACTAAGAATCCTTCAACTAAAGATGCTTGTTCATGCCATTCTGCGATTGCTTTACCGATTTCTACCATTTTGTATTCGCCATCAGCAGAGACTGTTTTCTTATCTTTTGTAGTTGCTTCGCTTGTACCATTCCAGTTAGCAGCAACAACAAAACCGTTGATTACTGTAAAAGAAGCATTTTCTTTCCAGCCATTTTCAGCATTGAAAGCAGCTTCTTCAGCGTAGAAAGTACCATCAACAAATTTACCTGTTCCAACAGGACCAGCTGCTAAAGCTTTTTCAACTAAACCATTAAAATCTAAAACTTTGATTGTAACGCCAGCGATAGAGTCTGTGTGACCGTCTGCATCTGTCATGTTCAAGTTAGCAAGTGTTTGGTTTTCAACCAAGTAAGCTTCAGCTAAAGCAGCTTGTTCGTGCCATTCTGATGATGCTTTTCCGAATTCGACCATTTTGTATTCGCCATCAGCAGAAGTTGTTTTCTTGTCTTTACCGGCAGTGTTTTTTGCGCCATTCCAATCTACTGATGCGATTTTGCCACCAGCTACTTCGATTGTTACAACTGACTTCCAACCTGATTCAGCTTCAAAAGCGTCATCTGATGCGAAGTAGATACCATCTGCTAAAGTGCCATCTGCAGTTGTTGTTGCTTCTGTCGACTCTGCTACAGCCGTTGTTGCTTCAGCTGCTGTCGTTTCTTCAACTGCAGGTTCATCTTTTGCACATCCAATAAATAAACTGCTCATCATAACTAATACGAGCAATAGACTAAATAATTTCCTCATAAGCCACCTCCTAAGTGTTTTGCAAACAACCTAAACCTATTATACCAAAAGTTTATAAAATTTCAATTTTTATTAAGGAATCTTGACACATTATTAACATAAAAAAAAAGGCATATGGGTAAATGCCTTTTAGACTTGAGGAAATTGCATAATTCCAATTCATGATATTTCTCACAAGTAAACGGCGTGAATAAGCCGTTGTTGCAGTTTGAAAGAATGGTTTTGTGACTTATTAGGTAATTATGCAATTTCCATACTTATTCTTCATAGATGACAGCGGTGCCGTAAGCTAATATTTCTGCAGCACCTTGAATGACACTTGAGGTTGTATATCTAACGTTTACAACGGCATTAGCACCTAAGCTTTTCGCTTCATCCACCATTTTTTTTGTCGCAATTTGTCTTGCCTCATTTAGCATTTCGCTGTATTCCTTCATTTCACCACCAACGAGATGCCGAAATCCCGATACTATGTCCTTGCCAATATGTCTTGCGCGAATGGTACTGCCTTTTACCATACAAAGCGTCTGTGTAATTTTTTTCCCAGGTATGTCAGGTGTATTTACTAATAGCATAATAACCTCCTAAAGACAAATAGTAACAAATGGTGTTCAACTTGACTTCAATATTTCTTGTAGTCATCCCCTTCAGATTTTGAATCTTTGAAACGATCAATTATAAGCGCAACGATTAGAATGATTCCTATTAGAAGAAGACAAATTGCAAAGAAATTGATTATGAAATTAAGCGAACTTAGAGAGGGAATCAGTGTGATCACGATTCCAACTAAAATCATCAAAGCTGCAAAACATATAAATAGGATACTTGTTAGTTTAATCATAGGATCAACCCCTTTATGACATTTGTTGTTCATCAACTATCATATCAAATTCATCTACAAGAGTTATTAAAAAAAGATTAAATCGTACGACCAATAATCTGAGGAAATTGCATAATTCCAATTTGAATGATTTTCATTTATCATAACGGCTTGATAGAGCCATTTTCAAATTCGATAAACGGAATTTTGCAACTTAAAAGGTAATTATGCAATTTCCATATCTAAATAGTGTGAAAATTAAAACAAATTCAAAAATTATTTTATGTATTACAATAAATTTTTATACACAGTGTAAACTATACGATAGTTTCCTAAATCTTGTCGGAGCGGCAAAGAAGTCTATGTATCATCAGCAAACAATAATTGGTAAAATATGCAGTGCATGAATATGCAAAATTATTCGAATATTCGGTTAAATCTTTGAAAGCTTGTAAAATGAACACTTGAATTTGTTTTTCCATGAGTGGTATACTATAGATGCATAAAACGGCGTGAATAAAATACCAATTAATTACAACCAAAACTGAAAGAGGTGTTAAAATGAATCTCAAAGGGTTACAGATCTATTCAGAAATTGGGAAACTAAGAAGGGTTTTACTACACAGGCCTGGAGAAGAAATAGAAAATCTTACACCAGATTTGATGAAGCGGCTATTATTTGATGATATACCCTATTTAAAGGTGGCACGAGAAGAACATGATGCGTTTGCTGAAGTGTTCACTAAGAATGGTATCGAAGTTTGCTATTTAGAGAATTTGATGGCTGAAACACTAGAAGACAGTACTTTGAGAGAAATATTCATTGAGGACTTTGTCTCTGAGGCCGGTCTTAAAAATCGATTTAGAGTAGATCAAGTTAGAGACTACTATAAATCATTTACAGATACAAAAGCGATGGTTGACAAGATGATGTCCGGAATACGTCGAGAAGAGCTAAAATTGTCTTCTTTGCGTACACTAGCTGATTTGGTAGAAATGGATTATCCATTCATTGTTGACCCTATGCCTAATTTATATTTCACTAGAGATCCATTTTCTACGGTTGGAAATGGGATTGCGCTGAACAAAATGAGAACGATTACTAGATGTAGAGAGACAATATTCTCCAAATTCATCTTCAAATATCATAAAGATTATAAAAACCTTGGGATACCATTTTGGTATGACAGAACGTATTCAAATTCTATTGAGGGCGGCGATGTGCTTGTACTTAGTGACAAAGTTGTTGCTATTGGCATTTCCGAGAGAACTGATTCAGATGCCATCGAGATTATCGCAAAAAATATTTTTTCAGATGGACAGCCATTTGAGACAATATTAGCTTTTGATATACCTAAGGAACGCGCGTTTATGCATCTAGATACAGTGTTTACTATGGTGGACCATAACGTCTTTACAATCCATCCAGAAATTGAGGGCCCATTGACCGTCTATTCTTTAAAAAGATCGGAACGGAAAGGCGAGTTTAAAATTGAACGCGAGTATCAGACGCTAGAAACGATATTAAGCAAGTATTTGGAAGTCGACTCTGTTAAGTTGATACGCTGTGGTGGAAAAAAGGGAATCGATGCTGGCAGAGAACAATGGAACGATGGTTCAAACACACTGGCAATCGCACCGGGTGAAGTAGTTGTCTATTCTAGAAACCATGTCACAAATAGACTATTAATAGAAGAAGGTGTGAAATTACATGAAATACCATCTTCAGAACTGTCAAGAGGTCGAGGTGGCCCAAGGTGCATGTCCATGCCACTCTATCGCGATTTAATAAAAAAATAACGGCTAGAAGCGAAAAAGCTAATATTATAACAGATCATAATTTGAGGAGGAACCATTATGCCAATCAATTTAAGAGGAAGACATCTACTGACACTGAAAGACTTTACACCTGAAGAAATTAGATATTTATTGGATTTGTCCAAAGATTTGAAAAACAAGAAAAGAGCGGGGATAAAGGGCGATTTACTTGAAAGAAAGAACATTTGCCTTCTCTTTGATAAGACATCAACTAGAACGCGATGCGCATTTGAAGTGGCTGCATTTGATGAAGGTGCTAGCGTTACATTCCTTACAAATAGTCAAATGGGTAAAAAAGAAAGCGTTGAAGATACGGCGCGCGTACTTGGTAGATTTTATGACGGTATTGAGTTTAGAGGCTTTGAGCAAAAAACTGTTGAGGAGTTGGCGAAATACTCAGGCGTACCTGTATGGAACGGATTGACAGACATGTATCACCCAACACAAATACTCGCTGACTTTTTGACGATTATGGAGCATGTCAATAAACCTTTAAACAAAGTGAAATTCGTTTATGCGGGTGATGCAAGAAACAATATGGGTAATTCCTTGATGATCGGCTGTGCAAAGATGGGCATGCACTTTGTGGCACTAGCACCAAAGACACTATGGCCAACCGAAGCGCTCGTTGACGAAATGAAAAAAGTTTCGAAAGAGACTGGCGCAATTATCGAGTTTTCTGAAGATGTTGCATCAGTTGAAGGGGCGGATGTCATCTATACCGACGTATGGGTATCTATGGGCGAAGAACATCTCTTCGAAGAGCGTATAAAAATGCTAAAACCTTATCAAGTCAACATGGATATGCTAAGAAGAACAAATAATCCAGATGTCGTATTTATGCATTGTTTACCTGCTTATCATGACAATATGACCGAAGTTGGCAAACAGATTGAGAAGGATTTTGGAATTAAAGAGATGGAAGTCTCAGATGAAGTATTCAGAAGTAAACATTCCGTTGTATTTGATGAAGCTGAAAATAGAATGCATACGATTAAAGCGATTATGGTCGCAACTATTGGAAATTTATAAGTAAGACGTAAGTCTATTTAGCTATATACTGACACATTGATTTCTTGGAGGCCATTCATTATGAAAATGAAGGATAAAATCGTTGTTGCACTTGGTGGAAATGCACTTGGCAACACACCTGAAGAACAAATTGAACTCGTAAAATACACAGCGAAACCCATCGTCGATTTGATAGAAGCAGGTCACGAAGTGATTTTAGCACACGGTAATGGCCCGCAAGTGGGCATGATCAATCTTGCTATGGCAACGTCTGCAGGTTCTTCATCCAATACGCCTGAGATGCCATTTCCAGAATGTGGCGCTATGAGCCAAGGTTACATTGGCTACCACCTTCAAAATGCCATTAGAGAGGAACTATTAAACAGAGGGATGCAAAACCCTGTCGCAACGGTGATTACTCAAGTGATTGTCGATAAAAACGATCCAGCATTTAGCAAACCAACAAAACCAATTGGTGCGTTTTATACAAAAGAAGAAGCTGACAAACAAGTTAATGACAAAGGGTATACAATGGTTGAAGACGCCGGAAGGGGTTGGAGACGTGTTGTAGCATCACCTCAACCTATAGATGTTGCGGAAAAGGAAACCGTTAAAGCGCTTGTTAAGCACGGACATATTGTTATCACAGTAGGTGGCGGTGGTATTCCAGTCTATCAAGATGGGAATAAGCTCGTCGGTATACCTGCAGTAATCGATAAGGATTTTGCTTCAGCAAAAATTGCTGAGATACTAGAAGCCGATTATCTTATCATTTTGACAGCCGTTGAAAAAGTGGCCATCAACTTTGGAAAACCTGATGTTCAGTGGTTGAGTGAATTGTCGATTGACGATGCTGAAAGATATATAAAAGAAGGCCATTTTGCTCCAGGTAGTATGCTTCCAAAAGTACAAGCAGCTATAAAGTTTGCAAAATCAGCACCAGGTCGAAAAGCGTTGATTACATCGCTTGAAAAAGCAAAAGAAGGAATCGACGGACTTACTGGAACTGTTATCGTTCAAAAAAATTAGTTGAGTTTGGCATCATAGAGAACCATCTCCTTAATAAAATGGACCCTATCCCGATTTTTCGAGATAAGGTCCATTTTATATGTTTTGGTACATAATTTACATTCTCAATATGAGTCAGCATTTATTCAACTGGATAATCCGCATCAAGTCTTTGTGCAATTTCTTTCCCTAGCTTGCTGAGGCTTACAAATTCTGGGTCCTTAGGAGAATAGGTTGCTTCAATAGAAGGGCCGATTTTTTCCCATCCAATTTCGCTGACAAATGCCTCTATACCTGAAACACCACCACCTGACCAAGATTTGTTGCCAAAGACGGAGATATATCTATCCTTTAGACCTGAATTACCAAGTTTAGCTAATACAGTTTCAACAGAACTAAATACTTTTGTATTATAGGCACATGATCCGATGACCACGGCCTTGTATTTCCATATTTCACTTAGTATATACGAGCTATGTGTTTTGGATGCATCGAATACCTTTACATTCTTTACGCCATTTTCTGCGATAATTCTTGCCAAATAATCAGCCATTTTTGCTGTGTTCCCGTACATTGAACCGTAGACGATAACAACGCCACGCTCAGCTTCAAAGCGACTCCATTTGTCATAAAGCTCAACGATCTTACCAGGATTGCTTCTCCAGATTGGACCGTGCGTTGGCGCGATCATCTTAATCGTCAAGCCGCTTAGTTTTTTCAAACTGCGTTGGACCATTGGACTGTATTTTGCAACGATGTTGCTATAGTAGCGTCTCGTTTCATCTTCATAGAAATCGAAGTTGATTTCATCGTCGAATATTCCGCCATCAAGTGCGCCAAAACCACCAAAAGCGTCCATAGAGAACAAAACGCCAGTCGTTTCGTCAAATGTCATCATCGTTTCAGGCCAGTGAACCATAGGCGTTAAATAAAATCTAAGTTTGTGTTTACCAAGATCGATGGTATCTTCATCGCCGACTTCATAGTAATTTTTCGTGATGCCGTAAAAACCTTCAATAAAAGGAAACGTCTTTTTGTTCCCGACGATCTGGATGTCGGGGTAGGCACCTAATAGTGCTAACATAGAACCGGAATGATCAGGTTCCATGTGGTTGACAATCAGGTAGTCGACTTGTCTGTCACCTATAAGTGACTTGATTTTTTCAAGATACTCTGTTGTCTTATTGAACTTGACCGTGTCAAGTATTGCGATTTTTTCATCCACTATCAGATAGGAGTTGTACGCGACACCCTTTTCAAGTGGCCAATAGTTTTCGAAAAGTGTGGTTTCGCGATCATTGACGCCAATCCAGTGGATATCTTCATTGATACTTAATTTACAATTCATATAGCACCTCAACTGTTATTTATTCTTTTATTATAGTTGAAAAAACTTGAAGTATATAGTGTAATTTTAGGATTAATAATTACACTTTTGAATTGTATACAAAATACAAATATGCTATAATACTATTTGAGATTAAACTGTACTTGTAGTTTACATCGTGACAAAACTTATATATAATGGACATGAAACTTTAGTGATATGTACATTTGTAGGGTTATGTCAAATGATTAACAATTTAGCAATCGATACGGCTTTACGTCAATTGACAGGAATGTATATTGAATACTATACTGTTTTTGTAATTACGATTATTAAAGGAGGCTATTTTTAATGGGTAAAAAAGTTATGAAAACCATGGATGGTAACACTGCTGCTGCATATGTTGCATATGCATTTACGGATGTTGCCGCAATCTACCCGATCACCCCATCGTCTAATATGGCGGAATCTGTAGATGAGTGGGCGTCGATTGGTAAAAAGAACATTTTTGGCCGACCTGTTGCTGTATCTGAGCTTCAATCTGAAGCAGGTGCTGCAGGCGCTGTTCACGGATCATTACAAGCGGGTGCATTAACAACTACTTTTACTGCATCGCAAGGTTTGCTTTTGATGATTCCAAACATGTATAAAATTGCTGGTGAACTTTTGCCGGGTGTATTCCATGTAAGTGCGAGAGCAATTGCAGGTCATGCCCTTTCAATTTTCGGCGATCATTCAGACGTAATGGCAGCTAAACAAACAGGTTTTGCATTCCTTGCATCTGGTTCAGTTCAAGAAGTTATGGACCTTGCTGGTGTTGCTCATTTATCTTCTATTAAAGGTAGAGTGCCATTTGTCCACTTCTTTGACGGTTTTAGAACATCACACGAAGTTCAAAAAATTGAAACAATCGATTATGCAGAGTTTGACAGACTTGTGGATCATGAGGCAATCAACACATTTAGAAACAATGCACTTAGCCCTGAGCATCCAGTAACTAGAGGTACTGCTCAAAATCCGGATATCTTCTTCCAAGCAAGAGAAGCTTCAAACAAATTCTATGTAGCACTTCCTGAAATCGTTGTTAACTACATGAACGAAATTAATAAAATTACTGGTAGAGATTACAAACCTTTCAACTACTATGGTGCACCAGATGCTGAAAACATCATCATCGCAATGGGTTCTGCAACAGAGGCAATTGAAGAAACAATAGATTATTTAGCAAAACAAGGCGAAAAAGTAGGTCTTATCAAAGTTAGACTTTACAGACCATGGGCTCCAAAATACTTCTTCGACGTATTACCAGCAACTGTTAAGAAAATTGCTGTTCTCGACAGATGTAAAGAACCAGGCTCTGACGGCGAACCACTTTACAAAGATGTTAGAGCAATGTTCTACGGAAAAGAAAATGCACCGATTATCGTAGGTGGTAGATACGGATTAGGTTCAAAAGATACGACGCCAACACACTTCAAACGCGTCTATGATGAACTTAAGAAAGCAGCACCAGCAAATGATTTTACAGTGGGCATCGTCGACGACGTGACTAACTTATCACTTAATATTGAAGAACAAATCGTGGCTGGAACAGAAGGCACAATTCGTTGTAAGTTCTGGGGTCTTGGTTCTGATGGTACAGTTGGTGCAAATAAAAACGCCATCAAAATCATCGGCGACAATACAGATCTTTATGCGCAAGGTTATTTCTCTTACGACTCAAAAAAATCTGGCGGTATTACTGTATCTCACTTAAGATTTGGTAAGAACCCAATTCGTTCGACTTACTTGATCGATGAAGCAGATTATGTTGCTTGCCATAACCAATCTTACGTATTCCAATATGACTTGTTAAAAGGTCTAAAAACAGGCGGTACTTTTGTACTTAACTGTAAGTGGAACACTGAAGAAGTTGCAGCATTGTTACCGCCAGCGATGAAACGTTATATGGCCGACAAAAAAATCAAATTCTATACAATTGATGCGACGAGCATTGGTGAAGAAATTGGTCTAGGTACTAGAATCAACATGATTATGCAATCGGCATTTTTTAAACTCGCTGAAGTTATAGATCTTGATCAAGCCGTTAATTATCTCAAAGAAGCAATTGTAAAATCATATGGAAATAAAGGCGCAAAAATCGTCGACCTAAACAATAAGGCTGTTGAACTCGGTATTGAGAGACTTGTAAAAGTAGAAGTGCCAGCAGATTGGTCAAATGCAGCGGATTCAACAGTTGCTGATGCTAAAGGTGATCCTACATTTATCAAAGAAATATTAAGACCAGTCAACGCTCAAAAGGGTGATGATTTACCAGTAAGTACATTTAATGGCTATGAAGATGGTACATTTGAAGCGGGCACAGCTGCTTATGAAAAACGTGGCATCGCAGTAAATGTTCCTGAATGGCAAATCGACAACTGTATCCAATGTAATCAATGTTCATACGTTTGTCCACACGCTGTCATCAGACCTTTCTTACTCACAGATGAAGAAATGAAAAATGCACCAGCTGAGTTCAAAACTAAAGCAGCAATCGGTAAAGGTCTTGAAGGCTTACAATACAAAATTCAAGTGTCTCCACTTGACTGTACAGGTTGTGGTAACTGCGCGGAAGTATGCCCAGCAAAACAAAAAGCGCTTATTATGATGCCACTTGAATCACAAGTTGACGTTCAATCAGAAAATTGGAACTTCGTTGTTGAACTTCCTGTTAAAGATGATAAAATGCCGCTTAGCACAGTTAAAGGTTCACAATTTGCGCAACCATTGTTTGAGTTCTCTGGCGCTTGTGCAGGTTGTGGTGAAACACCATATATAAAAGCAGTCACACAACTTTTCGGCGATCGTATGATGATTGCCAATGCAACAGGTTGCTCATCAATCTGGGGTGGATCTGCACCAGCGACACCTTATACAAAAAATGCTGAAGGCAAAGGTCCAGCTTGGGCAAACTCATTGTTTGAAGACAATGCTGAGTATGGCTATGGAATGAATTTAGGTGTCAAGGCAATTAAAGCGACAATGGTTGAGAAGTTCAAAGCACTAATCGATATGAATATCGATGCCAATGTTACAGCTGCTTTCTCTGAGTGGTTAGAAACAAAAGAAGATGCAGAAGCTTCAAAAGCATCTACAGCTAAAGTATTGGAAGTACTTGAAAATAATACTGTAACAGATCCTGCTGCAAAGGAACTTTTAAACTATGCGTATAATCATAAAGATTATTTAATTAAGCGTTCAATCTGGATTCTCGGTGGTGACGGCTGGGCATATGACATTGGTTTTGGTGGCCTTGATCATGTTATCGCAAGTGGTGAAAATGTAAATATTTTAGTTTTCGATACTGAAATTTACTCTAATACTGGAGGACAGGCATCTAAATCGACGCCGGTTGCCGCTATTGCAAAATTTGCATCATCTGGTAAGAGAGTTAAGAAAAAAGATTTAGGCATGATTGCAACGACTTATGGTTATGTTTATGTAGCTCAAGTTTCTATGGGTGCCAATCAAAATCAATTCTTAAAAGTCATTCAAGAAGCGGAAGCATATGATGGACCATCACTCATCATCTGTTATGCACCATGTATAAGCCATGGTATAAAAACGGGTATGGGCACGACACAAAGAAGAGAAAAAGAAGCGGTTGATGCAGGTTACTGGCATTTATGGCGTTTTGATCCAAGAGTTAAGGAAGAAGGTAAAAACCCATTCTTCTTGGATTCTAAGGCACCAACTGCTAGCTTTAGAGAGTTCTTACTTGGTGAAACGCGTTATACGACGCTTCAAAAGCAATTCCCAGAAGTAGCAGAGGAATTGTTCTCATTGGCTGAAGAACAAGCTAAAGATAGATACAATGGTTATGTAAGAATGACCAAAATGGAGTTTTAATTCCATAAATAAGATTTAAGGAGATTTCTCGCGATTAAAGGTGAGAGATCTCCTTTTTTTTAGTGCGCTTATTGCATTCATGCGATGAATGACATAAAATATGTTTAGACTACCGAATTAATATAAGCCAACTACAGAAATTGAATCATTACCTAAAGTTGTTGGTGAAAAAGGGGATAATCATGAATTTCGTCCGAAATAAAACTAGATTAAAGGGTGATATTTATCATGTCATAAAAAGTTTGACATCTCGTGAAAAAATATCGAAGTGGACTAAAACTTCACCGGTTGAGATTGAAAGTACCCAGATGCAGCAAGTGACTTGGACTGTGGCTTATGATAATGAAAACCGAATCGATTGTCAGTTTCACATAATGCGTTGTGCGTCTGAGACTGAATTTTGTACAGAGGTACATCTTGTTTCAAGG
This sequence comes from Acidaminobacteraceae bacterium, assembly GCA_041741755.1. Lineage (GTDB taxonomy): Bacteria > Bacillota > Clostridia > Peptostreptococcales > Acidaminobacteraceae > Fusibacter_C. The sequence goes on from JBGSJR010000019.1 coordinate 178,783, forward strand.
GTTTCAAATGGCGATACGAAGCAGATAGACGCTTTTTCAAAAGTATTACTTGAAGAACTGAGAGTCAGTTACAACAAGACTTGGGTTATTGGAGACAATGAACTAAATGCTAGTATTTTCAAAGCGTCATTTTAATAGGAGGGTAATATGAAGACAAGGGTTATTGGAAAAACAGGAATTGAAGCATCTGTTCTAGGATTAGGATGTATGCGATTACCAATGGTTCAAGATGGCACCGGTAAAATTGATAAGGCTAGTGCAATCGAATTGATACGATATGCAATCGATCACGGTGTAAACTATATTGATACGGCTTATCCTTATCACGATGGTGAAAGTGAACGGCTTGTTGGTGAGGCATTAAAAGATGGCTATCGCGAAAAAATCAACTTGATTACCAAATCACCAAGTTGGTTGATAAAGTCAAAAGAAGACTTTCATAAATACTTAGATGAACAACTTGAAAAACTGCAGACAGATCATCTTGATATTTATTTGTTACACGCTCTAAATAGAGAGAGATGGGACAATTATCTAAATAACGGATTATTTGAAGCCATCGATACAGCAAAAAAGCAAGGTAAAATTAAGCATATTGGATTTTCGTTCCACGATGAGTTCGCAGTGTTTAAAGATATTATTGATGCTTATCCATGGGAAGTTTGCATGTTGCAGCTCAACTTCATGGATATGGATGAGCAGGCAGGTTTAAAAGGATTGATGTATGCAGAAGAAAAAGGTGTTCCTGTAGTCGTTATGGAGCCTCTTAAAGGCGGTATGCTCGCAACGCCCTCAGAAGATATCAATGCGCTTTGGAAGTCCCATACCGAGGCTTATTCGGCTGTAGAATGGGCACTGAGATATATCTCGAATTTTGAAAATGTCAAAGTTGTGTTAAGTGGTATGTCAAATCTCGATCAATTGAAAGAAAATATTGAAATTGCAGATCGGTTGACACCTGGCAATCTTAACCAAGAAGCGCTCAATCTAGTAGCGCGTGTACAGGAATCCTATAAATCAAAAATCCAAGTACCTTGTACACAGTGTGGTTACTGTATGCCATGTCCGCATGGTGTCGAAATTCCAAAGGCATTTACCTTTTTTAACAAAGGACATATCTTTAATACTCTAGAAATGGTGAAAGCCGATTATCGTTCACAGATGGGCCAGCAATCTAAAGCTGGAAACTGTGTGGCTTGTGGGGCTTGTGAACCGAAGTGTCCTCAAAAAATCGAAATAATTAAGATGCTCCAAAGAGTGGCTAGCGCTTTTGAATAAGGTTGTGGTTGCAATAAAATTGTAAGTCTTGTTATTATTGTTGAAACCCAATGGTAAAACGTCTATAATAAAATGAGCATAAACAACAGATCAATTGAAAGAGGTGGCATTTTGAAAAAAGGTGATTTATTATGGGGGGCTATACTACTTGCATTCACGGCATTTGTAATTGTTCCTGAAACACATGTCTTGTTTGTAAACTTTACGACAGCGCACCCTTATGTAAGTGGGTTTTTAAAATTTGCCTTGCTTGCAACGATGGGTGAGATGTTAGTTGGACGTCTCGTATCAAAAAAATGGAAAAAGGCACCTGGGTTTATATGGCGTGTTGTTGTATGGGGCTTCTTAGGTATGGTGATCACTTTGATCTTTACTGTTTTTAGTGGTGGTGTGACAGTTGCACTTGAAAAAGGTCTTTTAATAGGTCAGGGAAGTACACTCGCCTTTGCATTCTTTACGAGTTTTCTCATGAATACTACTTTTGCACCGACTTTTATGGCATTTCATAGATATACGGATACGTATTTGGATTTGAAATTTGGAGAGAAAGTTGCTAAACCTTCAGTTTCTCAAGTTGTCACACGTATTGACTGGAAGGGATTCGTTTCATTTACTGTACTTAAAGCAATACCGTTTTTTTGGATTCCAGCACATACGTTGACATTTTTGTTGCCTCCTGAATATCGGGTCTTGGTTGCAGCCTATTTGAGCTTGGCTCTCGGTCTCTTACTGACAGTAGCAAAAGGCAAAAAATAAGTCGCTAAAGGTGATACAATTAAGAATCAAGGGCTATTTCATTTGGAAAAACCAATTGAAATAGCCCTTTCTGCTGCCGTTAAGCGGCATTTTAATTTTCTTTAAAGATTGAAAATGTCTCCTATGACAGGGAGTTGAATTGGAACTGGATGAATTTTTTTAATTGCATCGGCTAAATAATTTCTGGACGATAATTCGCCGTGGTTTATAAATATTTGTTCCAAACCCTTGATAGGCCGGATCCAGTTTAAAAGATGGTCTTCATCAGCATGGCCAGAAAATCCATGCAGGTCGTGAATGGTAGCGTTGACACGCACATCAACATCTAAGATGCGCAAAAGTTTCTCTCCATTCAAAATTTTGCGTCCAAGTGTGCCTTCTGCCTGATAACCGATGAATACAACGTGTGTATTTGTGCGCCATAAATTGTGCTTCAAATGATGTGTGATGCGACCTGCCTCACACATGCCACTTGCTGAGATGATAACTTTCGGTATCTTATTGTGGTTGAGGGCAATTGAACCTTCTATAGAGGTGACCAAATGTAGATTTGGCATCTTAAAAGGTGGCGTTTCATAATTTTGAACTAAAACACTCATATCTGATATATGACTTTCATAGATTTTTGTGGCCTCAAGGGCTAGTGGTGAATCAATGAATATGGGGATGTCCTTCAATATAAGTGATTTTTGATCTTGATGTGTCGCAATATAATGATTGAGTTCGAATATAATTTCTTGTGTACGTCCTACTGCAAACGATGGAATGATTACATTTCCACCTTTAGAGGTCGCTTCAATCAAAATGTCGACCAGTCGATCTGCTCTAAGTTCAATATCTTCATGAAGCCTATCGCCATAGGTAGACTCGACGATGAGTATATTTGCATGGTCAATCATTTCTGGAGGCATTTCAAGTAAGTTGGTACCATTGCCTAGATCACCAGAAAAGACCAACTTTTTATCCATACCAGCTTCTTGATAATTGAGAATCAGAATAGATGATCCCAATAAATGACCTGCTCGTACGTATTCAAAGCGAAGGCCATCAAAAAGTCTATAAGACTTGTGATAGGGAATTGGATACAAATATTGAATCGCCTCAATGGCATCGTCTTCTGAATAGAGCGGTTTGACGGGAGGGAGACCTGCTCTTTCGCGTTTTTTGTTTTCCCAAACGGATTCTGTCTCATGAATTTTACCGGCATCTTTTAACAAAATCTCAGCTAAATGACTGGTAGGTGGCGTGCAAAAAATCTTGCCATTGAAACCTTTCTTTACGAGTAAAGGTACTCTTCCAGAGTGATCAATATGCGCATGCGTCAATAAGATACTGTCAATTTCGCCAATTTCAAATGGCAATGTACTAAAATTCAGAGACTCTTCATCTGGCGTCCCCTGAAATTGGCCACAGTCAATGAGGATTTTTTCGCCGTTATATTCTAGTAATGTCATTGAACCCGTTACTTGACCGGCAGCACCCAAAAATTGAATTGTCATAATACCCTCCATAAGTGTTTATTCGCCTATAACTTAATACTACCCAAATTTGAATTAAACTAAAATTTAATATGTCTTTATAAACAATGTTTGTTAAAATGAGTATGTAATGTTTATTCATAAAGGAGTGTGACATGCAAAGAAAAAAATGGAAGGTTCTCCTGATCCTCTTTACTGTGGGTATTATTGCGACGGGATTTGTAGTAAACGATCAGATTCAAAAGTCTGAATTACAGAGTGAAAAATTGAGAATCGAAGCTGAACAAAAGAAAGAACAGGAAGCAGTCGAAGAACAAAAAAAGCGCGAGGCTGAAAAAGCTGCTGAGGAAGCGAAGAAGCTAGAGGAAGAAGCGAAAGCAAAAGCTGAAGCCGAAGCGAAAGCAGCAGAAGAGGCTAGAGTTAAACTTGAAGCAATCGAACAAAATACGTATTACGTGAATTTAGGTGGGGCTAATCTTCTTGCCGAAGCAAGTACTTCGTCAAAGGTGCTCAAAAAAATCCCAGCCAAATTGGGGTTGTTTGCTTCAGATTATATAAAAAATGAGTCAGGAGAGATAATCTATTTACAGGTCAAAGAAAATGTGGATTCAACTGAGGCTCTTGGTTTTGTAGCCTTTTCTGCCGTACGCAAATCCCTGACGACTTTCATTGACAATCCATTTGAGGACGCTGATTATACGGCACAAGTAAAAAACGGATCTTTTGAATCAAATCCAAAAATAGACGTCAAGGGAATTTTTGTGACAGGAAACACCGCACAAAGTCAACGTATGGATGAAATGATTAAATTGATTGATGATACAGCACTCAATGCAATTGTCATTGATGTTAAAGACGATGTGGGCTACTTATTGTTTAAATCTGAAGCTGCAGCAAAATATAACCCCAATGCCAATGATAAAGTTTACATTGATGATATTAAAGCATTTGTTGCAAAGATGAAAGAACACAATATTTATTTGATTGCCCGAATTGTCTCGTTTAAATCTCCATTTTATGCACAAAATCATCCGGATCGTGCCATCGTTTATAAAGAGTCTGGAAAACTGTATACGGATTCAGATCGCTTGCCTTGGGTGTCGCCACATGATCGTATCATGTGGGAATACAATGTTGAGATTGCAAAAGAAGCTGCAGAGCTTGGATTCAATGAAATTCAATTTGATTATGTAAGGTTTCCTGCAATAGCGAATACTGAATCAATCGATTATAGAAATGTAACAGATGAGTCACAGACTGCAACGATACAAAATTTCCTTAAATACGCTTATGAGGCGCTAAAGCCTTACGAAGTTTACATCTCTGCTGACGTCTTCGGTTGGGCAGCAACAGCGACAGGTGGTATAGGTATCGGGCAACATTGGGAAGCTGTTTCAAATGTTGTGGATTATATTTCTCCAATGATGTATCCTAGTCATTATGGACCGAATACATTTGGACTACCTGTTCCAGATGCTTATCCATATGAAACGATCGACCGTTCCGTTAAGGATGCTATTAATCGCAATAAAAACTTATACACACCAGCGGGTATTAGACCTTGGATACAAGATTTTACCGCGACATGGGTAAGTGGATACATTCCTTATCGAACCAAAGAAGTTAAAGCGCAAATAGAAGCTCTTAAGGACAATGGAATCAATGAATATTTAGTTTGGAATGCGGGTAATTACTATAGAGAAAAAGCATTTATTGAATAGGAGGCATTATTATGTTAGCGAGAGAGATTGCAGAATCTTTACTAGAGATTAAAGCTGTAACAATCGTCGATGAAAACAACCTGTTTACTTGGGTATCTGGTATAAAGTCGCCAGTTTACTGTGATAACCGTATGACGATTAGCTATCCGAAGGTGCGTGAGTTGATCGCAGATGGTTTTGTTAGAATCATCAAAGAATTGTATTCAGATGTTGAAATAATAGCTGGGACAGCGACTGCAGGAATACCACATGCAGCTTGGGTGGCACAAAAATTGGGACTACCCATGGTCTATGTGAGAAGTAGCGCGAAGGAACACGGTAAGGGTAAACAAACAGAAGGTGTCATGCCAAATGGATCAAAAGTCGTCTTGATCGAAGATCTTTTTTCAACGGGAGGCAGCTCGATGAAGGCGTGTGAGGCGTTGAATTTTGAAGGTGGTAATGTGATTGCCACATTAGCTATATTCAGCTATAATTTTCCTCAAGTGGATACATTATTTAGTGAAAAAGGTATCCCTTATGCGACCCTAACCGATTATGAGACGTTATTACCTATCGCAGTTGAAAAGGGCTATGTTGAAGCATCTTCATTGGAAATGTTGCTCAAATGGAGTAAAAATCCAAAAATATTTATGGAATAAATTGACTTAGAGGTGAACATTGAGAGTTAGAAAGAAACCTGGCGCTTTTGAAGCGTTAGTGGAAAAGAAAAAGTATTTTATAACAGAACCGGAAGCAAATAAAGGCAATTGGCAATCTGTTTTTGGAAACGATCATCCAATCTATGCGGAATTCGGCGGTGGCAAGGGAAAATTCATCATAGCTATGGCGACGAAGTTTCCAGAAATCAACTTCATTATGGTTGATGCCGTCACTGAAGTCTTGCTCAAAGCTGTTGAAAATGCTGAAGAACACGAATTGCCTAATTTAAAAATGATCAAAATAGATTTGCAATTTGCACTAAATTATTTTAGCGAAGGTGAGCTAGATCGGATCTATCTCAATTTCAGTGATCCGTGGCCAAAGAAACGCCACTTTAAACGAAGATTAACGTATCGTGATTTTCTTGATACGTATAAAGCCATACTTAAACATGATGGATGGATCCACTTTAAAACAGACAACAAAGGACTCTTTGAATTTTCACTCAACGAATTTGCTGAAATGGATCTTGTTATGCGCAAAATTTCGCTTGATCTACATGCGGATGATACAATTGACAATATCATGACAGAATATGAAGAAAAGTTTTCATCAATGGGGCATCCTATTTATCGTGTTGAACTTATGTTTAAACGCCATTAATTTGTATTATTAACGCTTCAGGAGGTAAGACCGTGCTTAAAAAGACTTTTTATATGATATTGGCATTGTTTATCCTTTTAATGACGATTGCATACATGGGAGGCGTATTCAACAATTTAGAATTTGAATCCCCCTTCCTCAACAACTTTTACAATTTCATGTCGTTTTTATTGCGTGTTAATATTGTTTGGATTGGTCTTGTCATTTTTCTTGAAAACAATAATCCCTCTAGAACCATGGCGTGGTTACTCGTTTTGATACTGCTTCCAGCGGTCGGTTTCTTTTTGTACATTCTCTTTGGAAGAAATTACCGTAAGAAACGTAAAGCAAAAGCAAAGATTTTGAGTGACTCAGATCGTATGGAAAAAGCGGCTGAAATTCAATCTAGCTTGCTTGAATATATGGACCTTCCCAACAGTGATCACCCAGGAAATAGGCGATTGATGCAACTTTTACTTAAAAATGCCAAAGCACCTTTTTCACTTAGCAATGAAGTGACTGTTCTTACAAATGGCTTGAGCAAATTCAATCGACTCTTCACTTGTATCAAAGAGGCAAAAGATCACATACATCTTGAGTATTTCATTATAAAAGAAGATAGAATTGGCAATGAATTGAGAGAACTGCTGATTCAAAAATCACAAGAAGGTGTAAAAGTTAGACTGGTATTTGATGATGTTGGTTCGCTTGAACTGAGTCGCAAATATATCAACGGTTTAAAGAGTGCGGGTGTCGAAGTATATTCGTTCTTCAAAGTACCAATTCCATTGTTTTCTAGAGATTTAAACTATAGAAATCACAGGAAAATAGTCGTGATTGATGGAGAAATTGGATTTGTTGGTGGTTTAAATATCGGAGATGAATACATCGGAAATTCCGAAAAGTTCCTATTTTGGCGAGACACACACCTAGAAATAAAAGGTGAGGCTGTGTATGCACTTCAAACCATTTTTCTAAATGATTGGAATTACGTTGCAGGACAAGAGGTTCAAGGGGTTAGATATTACCCGGAAATCAAAGTCTCCAAAAAATCACTTGTTCAGATTGCAGCTTCTGGCCCTGATTCTGAATGGAAGAGTATATTGCAGGCGTTTTATAAGATGATTGCAAATGCTTCACAAAAAATATGGATTACTACGCCATATCTCGTACCTGAAGAGAGTATCATGATGGGGCTTAAGACCGCGGCACTCAGTGGTATTGATGTAAAAATTATCATCCCGTCACAACCGGATCACTTTTTTGTCTACTGGGCTTCTCAGGCAAATATTCAACAGTTGCTTGAAGCTGGGGTAAAAATCTACCAATACAAAAATGGATTCATCCATTCGAAGATAATGATTGTGGATAAACTGGTCGCTACGGTAGGAACGGCCAATCTGGATATTAGATCTATGGAGATCAATTTTGAAGTCAATGCTTTTTTATATGATGTCGATGTCATTTTGAGATTGGAAGAAGATTTTATACAAGATTTGGAAGACAGCACCGTATTCGAATTGGCTATTTTCAAGCAAAGAAAGTTTCACAGAAAATTTTTGGAAGCGATGGGTCGCCTCGTTTCACCATTACAGTAATATGGAGGCTTATATTGATTTATTTTGTTGGGATAGCAATTATGATCGCGTTGGATCAGGTTACGAAAATTTGGGCTGTGAATGCTCTCGTTGGTAAGGGTGCGGTTCCGTTTATAGGCGGATTGCTCGGATTTAGATACACGGAGAACACTGGCGCAGCGTTTAGTATACTCAGAGAAAAACAGTTGCTATTGATTTTGTTGACGTCTGTCATCATTGTTGCGCTTATCGGTTATTTAATAAAAACACTTAGAACTGACGTTCATGTTGTAGTCAGAGTGGCATATATGTTCCTAATTGCCGGTGCTATAGGTAATTTGATTGATCGAGTACGCTTAAATTTCGTCATCGATTTTCTAGAATTCAGATTCATACAATTCCCGATTTTCAACGTTGCGGATATGTGTGTTGTGTTCGGTGTCAGTTTACTTGCTATAGGTACACTGTTTTTGAAATACGATTTCTAAATGTTTTTTTAATTATTAGAGTTTTTTAATAAAAAATTAAATGCGACGGTTTTTATATTGTGGTAGAATATAATGCATAGTGTATACATCGTTCGTCATTTTGGGGAAAACTCAGTTTAGTTGCACTAGGAAGGATAGAAAATGAAATTTTATATTAAAGTATTTCTTATTTCATTTGTGGGATTTCTCGCATTATTCACAGGCGTATTATTCGCCATTGATGCCATCGTGTCGCACGATGATGTTGCTGAAATATCTGCGGAAGAAACGACTGAAACCACTGAAGCAGGTGGGTCGGGTGATGAAATCGAAGTCGGTATTGATGATGATCGGACAGAACTTCAAAAGATTGCAGATGCATCCTCAAGGATCAATATTATCGCTTTTGGTCTAAATGACCTATTGGCTGATACCATGATGCTTTTTAGTTATGACCCCGAACTCAATAAAATTGATATCCTATCTATTCCTAGAGATACGTATAATCATATTGACGGTTTCAACGACCTTGCACAAAAAAAGATGAATGCCATATATGGTTTTCCAGAAGTGGGTGGCGTCAATGGTATGAAAAAAGAGTTGTCAGAGTTTCTTGGCATCCCGATTCATTACTATCTAAAAGTGGATTTTGAAGCGGTTGCAGCAGTGGTAGATACTTTAGGTGGTTATGAAGTCACCGTACCATTTGATATGTACTACGATGATTATTATGATACACCACCACTTCATATCCATTTTAAAGAGGGTTATCAAGTCTTAGATGGTGCAGATAGCGTTCGATACTTGAGATTTAGAAAAAACAATGATGGATCAAGAAGTCTGGGTGACATAGATAGAATTCCTAGACAACAACACTTTGTTAGTACTATGATGAACAAGGCGCTTAGCAGTAAATTGCCAGCGGTTATCAATACGATAATCGGCGGTGAATATGTGACCACCGATATGACACTTGAAGAAGCGCTTGGATTAGCGATTAAAGGTGCTTCTCTTGAATCTGAATCGATTAATTTCTATATGCTTGAAGGTGAAGCGCGCATGATAAATGGCTCATCTTACTGGATTCACGATCCAGCGTCACTTGAAAAAACCCTCTACAGTTTTTATGGTTTTTCAGTTGGCAATGAAGAAGCGGTCGAAGATGCATCAAATGAAACGACGGAAGAATCTACAGGAAACTAAGTAAATAAAAGCTCGGAACTGGATTGTAATAATCAAGTTCCGAGCTTTTCTTATTCCTTTGGTAACGCTTATTTCTTCTGTAATGATGCTAAGATTGTTCGACTCAAATTGGTGACATCACCAGCACCCATGGTAATAACGAGATCATCTGGTAAAGCATTTTGCCTAATGTAATTGTCAATAGCATCGAAGTTGTCAAAATGTTTAACTTTAACATGCTCTTTTGACATGGCTTTCATAAGATCAAGTGAACTGACTTCACCGTGATCCACTTCGCGAGCTGCGTAGATGTCACAGAGAATAACTTCAGAAGCGCTTTTGAATGCACTTGCAAACTCATTGAGCAGCTCTTTTGTTCTCGAATAGGTATGTGGCTGAAAGATGCACAGGATACGCTTGATGTCTGTCATACGTGCAGCGGCTTCCAAAGTGGCTTTGATTTCATTTGGGTGATGGGCGTAGTCGTCGATGATGGTAATATCTTGTGCTTTACCTATAAATTCGAAGCGTCTACTCGCATTTTTAAACGTTGAAAGGCGTGTCTTTATCAAGTCTGTGCTTATTGAGAAGATTACACCGACGACAAAAGCAGCAAGTGCATTGTAAATATTATGTTGTCCTGGTACTAATAGTGAAAGATTACATAAAACTTTGTCTTTGTGGACGATGTCAAATGTTGGATAGCCTAAGCTATTATAAACGACATTTTTAGCGATATAGTCGCAATTATCTGCTAATCCAAAAGTTAGTACTTTCCCACTATAGTAAGGAATAATTTTGCGTGAGTTATAATCATCTCCATTTAGGACCAAAGTACCTTTATCATGGATGTTGCCTGAAAACTTGACAAAAGCGCTAATAATATGGTCTAGATTTCTATAATAATCAAGATGGTCTTCGTCAATGTTTAAAATGACACCGACTTTAGGGAAAAACTCTAGAAAATTTTCTTTATATTCACAGGCTTCTGTGATAAACAACTGACTCTTTCCGAGTTTGACGTTGCTTTTTATATCTGAAAAATAACCGCCGACAAGAGCTGTTGGATCATGTGAGGCATCGTTAAAAATCCTTGTGACCATAGATGTCGTCGTTGTCTTACCATGTGTACCTGAGATAGCGATGCTATCTTTATACCATGACATGATATGACCTAACATCTCTGCGCGACTGATACAGGGTAACCCAAGTGTTCCAGCAGCGAGTATTTCTGAGTTGTCTTCGCTAACAGCAGACGTATAGACGACTAGATCGGCGCCAGTCAAGTTATCTGGTGAATGACTATAGTAGATTGTAATGCCCATTTGTATTAGGTGATCTGTAAGGTCGGAACGATGAAGGTCTGAACCGCTGACGATATGCCCTTGCGCTAAGAGTATCTCTGCGATCGCGCTATTGCTAACGCCGCCTATACCAACAATGTGAATGTGTTTTTTAGTTGAAAGATCTATCATATATACTCCTAGATTTATAAATTGATTAAATCTTACTCGTGTATCATCGCCATATAATGCGAAACTATGGTATGTAACATAAAATCATAATGATTATACCCTATTTTACCGCGACTTAAAAGACCTTCGTTGAGAAATTGCATAATTCTGATTTCCTTAATTAAAAACATGAAGAAATAAATGAAAAGGTATTGAAGTATGGTGAAAAAACGAATAAAATTAGAGTATTATAATAAAAACATTCGGAGTGTGATGGTGTGAGTAAATTAAAACGAAACGAAAGAATTGGTGCAATCGTTAAGATTCTATGTGATTCACCCAATAAAGTGTTTACACTCAATTACTTTACAACGATATTTGATTCGGCAAAATCTACGATTAGTGAAGATCTAGTCATCGTTAAAAAGCTTATGGAAGAGTTATCACTTGGAAAAGTCATCACGATTGCTGGTGCATCTGGTGGTGCGAAATATGTCCCGATGATGGGACGTGAAGAGAAGCGAACATTGATAGAAAAAATATGTGAAGATATAAAAAAACCAGAACGTATTATGCCAGGTAAGTATCTATACATGGCGGATATTCTTTATAATCCTGCTTATATAAGGGGTATTGGCGATATTTTTGCTGAAAAATTTTCAGATGAACATACAAAAGTCGATTATGTACTAACAATAGAAACGAAAGGTATCCCGATAGCTATGATGACTGCACGTGGCCTAAATGTGCCGTTAGTTATTGCGCGTCATGAAAATAAAGTCACTGAAGGTTCAAAAATAAGTATTAATTACATTTCAGGATCAACGGGAAATCTTCAGACGATGTATATTTCAAAAAAAGCGATCAAAAAGGATTCCAATGTCCTTATCGTAGATGATTTCATGAAAGCGGGTGGTTCGGCTAAAGGCATGACGCAACTCGTTCAAGAGATGGACTGCAATGTAGCGGGTATATGTGTCCTCTTTGATACAACGACTCCTACCGTTAAATTGGTAGACAAGTATTTATCTTTAATCAAATATGAAGGTATCGACGAAAATGATCAAATCATGGTACATCCGAATTATGAGTTTCTATAAAATGTGAACAAAAATAAATAAATTAAAAAAAATTAACAAAAAAAGAAGGAATATTCCTTTACTTATCGAATACTTAATCTACACAGCATAAGTTAGGGGGATAAAAATGAACATAACAGACGTCAGAATAAGAAAACTTCGAGAAGATGGTAAGATGAAAGCGGTTGTATCGTTGACATTCGACGATGCATTTGTAGTTCACGACATCAAAGTTATCGAAGGACAAAACGGGTTATTTGTCGCTATGCCAAGTCGTAAAGTAGGGGAAGCAGATTATAGAGATATTGCACATCCTATAAACCAAGAAACGAGAACGATGATACAAGATATTATTTTTGAAGAATATGAAAAAGCGAAAAATGCAACTGGGGAAGAATTTTTCGAAGAATAAAAAATACTTATATACATTTAAATTGGAATAATGTAATTTCCTTAATTGAGCACGCTTAAGCGGGCTCTTTTTTTATAAGTTTTGTTAATATCTGTTTAGTTTTAGAGTGAAAAGTGATATAATTTCACGTGTTGAAAGTCACAGACAAAGAGGGACGACAAATGGGAAAATTGAATACGATTATTCTTGCGGCTGGCTATGGAAAGCGCATGAAATCGAAGCTACCTAAAGTGCTCCATAAAGTGAGCGGCGTGCCAATGATTCAACATGTTGTCGATTTGGCAAAACACATTGAAAGTGATAACGTAATTTGTGTGGTCGGACATGGGCGAGAACTGGTTGAAAGTGTACTTGAAGGACAGAACTTGATTTTTGTCGAACAAGACGTACAGTTAGGTACGGGTCATGCCGTGCGTATGGCAGATGCATATATTGATACGGGCGATATTCTCGTCTTGTTTGGAGATGCGCCACTACTTAGTGAAATGACTTTGCGTGCATTTATTGAGCATCATCGTGTAGGTGGCTATCATGCAAGTCTCATTTCTACAATTTTTGAAGATCCTGCAGGTTATGGAAGAATTCTCAGGGATACAACGAGTAACTTTGATAGGATTGTCGAACATAAGGATGCGTCAGAAGAACAGCTCGGTATAAAAGAAATAAATTCTGGAATTGGTTTGTTTGATGCAAAGCTTCTAAAAGAAGCGCTGAATGATCTTAAAAATGACAACTCACAAGGCGAATACTATTTAACGGACGTGTTTGAAGTTATTAAGAATAAAGGTGGCAAAATCAGTGCTTATATCACAAACGATAATACCGAAGTAATGGGCGTCAACGATCGACTCGCTCTTGCTGAAGCTGAAAGCTATCACCAAAACAAAATCAAAAGACATTGGATGGTTGAGGGGGTTACTCTGGTATCTCCTGAAAGCATTTATATAGAAAAACACGTTCAAATTGGGCAGGACACTATTCTGCACCAAGGTACACAGTTAAAGGGAAATACAATTATTGGAGAAGATTGTATTATAGGACCTTATGCAGATATTGCCGATACTGAAATCGGTAACCGCGTTAAAGTGAAACATTCTACCGTTATGGAATCGAAGATCGATGATCAATCGGTGGTCGGACCATATGCCTACTTAAGACCAAAATCAATTGTTGGAAAAGATGTTAAAATAGGGGATTTCGTCGAAGTTAAGAATAGTACGATTGGAGATGGTACCAAAATCTCACATCTCACATATGTCGGAGATGGCAAAGTCGGAAAAAACGTAAATTTAGGTTGTGGTGTTGTATTCGTCAATTATAATGGATCAAGCAAAGGGTTGACGCAAGTCGAGGACGATGCTTTCATCGGCTGTAACACGAACCTCATAGCACCTGTCAAAGTGGGTAAAAACGCCTATGTAGCGGCAGGTTCAACAATTACGGAAGACGTACCTGATGGCGCTCTTGCAATAGCGAGAGAAAGACAAGTCAACAAGACCGATTGGTCAAATAAATATCAAAAAAATAAGTAGGAGGATCCAATGCAATCGAATGATAGGAGGATAAAGGTTTTTTCCGGCAATGCGAATCAAGATCTAGCAAAAGCGATTTGTAAAGAACTTGGTTTACCATTAGGTGACAGTGTCGTAAAAACCTTTAGTGATGGAGAAATATCAGTTAATATCAACGAAACAGTAAGAGGCATTGATGTTTTCGTGGTACAATCCTTTTCATTACCTAAAGTGAATGACTATTTAATGGAATTGTTAATCATGATCGATGCGCTGAAGCGTGCTTCTGCGGGAAGAATCACAGCTGTAATTCCATATTATGGTTATGCTAGACAGGATAGAAAGGCAAAAGCGAGAGATCCAATCTCGGCAAAACTTGTTGCCAATCTTATTGTTGCAGCAGGCGCGGATCGCGTATTAACTATGGACTTACACGCAGCGCAAATTCAAGGGTATTTTGATATTCCTCTGGATCATTTAAAAGGTGTTCCAATCCTAGCGGACTATTTCAAGCAAAAGGGAATTAAAGATCTTGTCGTTGTTTCTCCAGATTTAGGTAGTGTGACGCGTACAAGAGATTTGTCTAACAAACTCGATGCGCCAATCGCCATTGTCGATAAGAGAAGACCAGAACCAAACGTATCAGAGATTATGAACATCATAGGTGATGTAAATGGTAAAAATGTCATCTTGATTGACGATATGATTGATACAGCTGGCACCATCGTCAATGCAGCAAAGGCTCTTAAAGAAATGGGCGCTAAAGAGGTTTATGCTTGCTGCACACACGGCGTGTTTTCTGGTCCGGCAGCGTTAAGACTTAGTGATCCAGTTATTTCTGAGGTTGTAGTATTAGACACAATCAACCTATCACCAGAGATGAGAGCGCTTCAGAATGTCACCTTATTATCAGTTGCACCGGTATTTTCTGAAGCCATTCGAAGAATTTTCAATAATGATTCAGTGAGTACGATGTTCGAATAGGTGTAACTCAGCCTCATAAAGCACATTTAAGACTATTTTAAGGTTCATAGGTTAAGATTGAAACGCTTAGTGCAACATTGTTGATAAGCGTTTTTTTTGATATAATCGTATGGATAATTGCACGATTAAGGAGTGATGGCATGTATGTTATCGTGGGTCTTGGAAATCCAGGAAAAAAGTACGATTTGACAAGGCATAACGTTGGTTTTGAAACAATTGATCGCTTAAGTGAAAAATTTAAGATCAGTGTCAATAAAATTAAATACAAAGCACTCATAGGAGAGGGGACGATTGGTGGAGAAAAGGTCGTACTCGTCAAACCACAAACGTACATGAATTTAAGTGGCGAGACGGTGATGGGTATCTGTAAATTCTATCAATTGCCCATGGAAAACCTCATCGTCATTTATGATGATGTAGATACGGATTTCTCTAAAATCCGCATTCGGAAAAAAGGGAGTGCTGGAACGCATAATGGGATGAAAAGTATTATCTATCTTTTGCAAAAAGATGACTTCCCAAGAATTCGAATCGGGATAGGCAAATCGAGCCATCTTCAACTGGCGGACTACGTTCTCCAAAGATTTTCTAAAAATGAGATGATCGAGATGAATGAAACTATAAATCGAGCGGCAGAAGCGGCAGTAAGCATCATAGAATTTGGTGCGGATCACGCGATGAATCGATTCAATGGATAGAGAGGCGCATATGTTTAACTTGCTCTTAAATTTGTTTGAACATTCTGCGGAGGTTCAAGCATTAAGCAAAAGTATTGAGGAAAGGATCAGCCCGATTTTAGTTCATGGTTCTGACCATCAAGTGATGAAGTGGATTGCACAGCGTCTTTCTATAGCGCAAGACCGTTCGACTATCTTGTTTTTTGAAGATGAACATAAGGCGAAACTCGCTGCAGAAGAAGTTGAGGATGCGATTTATTTGCCGAGCCGTGAAATCATTTGGTTTGATTCATATGCCCACTCGAATCAAGTTGCCATAGAGCGCGTAGAAGCTTTATTAGCAGCAACTTCACGAAAGCGAGCACTCGTATTCACTTCAATAAACAACTTGACGTATCGTTATCCTAAAAGTGATCAGCTAGTAGGCAGAGAACTTAAACTGGATATGAACACAGAACTCCCGTTATCGATGTTACAGGAAATGCTATATGCCTTTGGATACGAACGTGTCGAAATCGTAGAATCTAAAGGACAGTATAGCATCCGAGGTGGCATTCTAGATATTTTCTCAACGATGTATGAATCACCCTATCGTATTGAGTTCTTTGGTGATGAAGTGGACTCCATACGAGATTTTGATATTGAATCACAAAAGTCACTTACTAAATTTGAATCGTTTACGATCTATCCGTGTCGTGAAATTGTCATCGATACCGTTCAAATAGAGGCGGCAATTGTAAAACTCAAATCGCTTAAATCCAAATACAAACTACAAAAAAGAGAAAAAATCGAAGAGATGATTGAACATCTTAGTGAACGTATCTTTGTCGATGGTATAGATAAGTATTTCCCGCTATTTTTTGAACAGTCAGAAACTTTGCTTGATTATTTCGACGATCCAATGGTCTTTCTCATGGGTAATAACCAGTGTGTTCAAAGGACTATTCAATATTATGAAGATTATAAACGCCAGTTTGCTGACTATTTAGAGAGAGGCGAAGTCATACCCGAACAGTTTGAACGTATCTATGATTTTGAAACGATAAAGGCAGAGCTTTCATTACATCAAGTGGTGTTAAGTGAACTTCTTATGAAGCATACTGACGGGTTTACACCCAATCAGATTATCAAGTTATCCTCTAGAGAGATGAACAAATACTATGGTAAGTTCGATCAGATAGCACTAGATATTCGGAAGTGGAAGCTAAAAGGGTATCATGTCCTCGTAGCATTTAGCAACAGCGATCGGTTGACACGATTTTTAAACACGATGGAAGGCTTTGAACTCGCTGTTAATTCTGAAGAAGGCTTTGAGCGCGTCATGAGTGGACAGGCAATTGCCGTCAATCATCCGATTCAAGCGGGGTTTTATTTCGATACGTTCAAAGCAGTCGTACTAACAGAAACAGAACTCTTTGGCGAGGGGAAAAAAGTCAGTAGAAAGAAACCCGCTCAAGGAAAAGTGATTAAAGCGTTTTCTGAACTAGCTGTCGGGGATTATGTCGTCCATGAAAATCACGGCGTTGGACAGTATCTAGGTGTTGAACAGATGAAGATTGATCAGACGCGTAAGGATTTTTTAAAGCTCAAATATGCACAAGATGATTATTTGTACATTCCGGTAGAAAGTGCTGGTCTTGTCCAGAAGTACATGGGTACAGATAAAGAGAAACTAAAGCTTAACAGGCTCGGTGGCGTTGAGTGGAAAAAAACTAAAATACGGGCTAAAAAAGCAATTGACGATATGACTGACGAGTTAATTGAACTTTATGCCAACAGGCGTCTTCAAAAAGGATTTGCATTTATGGAAGACAATGAATGGCAAAGAGAGTTTGAAGCGTTGTTTCCTTACCAAGAAACAAAGGACCAACTCAAATGTATCGATGAAATCAAAGCGGACATGGAAAAGCCGCAGCCTATGGAAAGACTCTTATGTGGTGATGTTGGCTATGGAAAGACTGAAGTGGCTATCCGTGCTGCATTTAAAGCCGTACTGAGTTCTAAGCAGGTCGCGATATTGGTACCGACGACTATTTTGGCCCAGCAGCATTATAATAACATCGTAGAAAGATTTTCAAAGTATCCAGCAAACGTTCAAATGATTTCTAGGTTCAGGACAAAAAAAGAACAAGAAAAGATCATCAAGGATTTAAAATCAGGTGTTGTTGATGTTGTTATTGGAACGCACCGGATTCTTTCAAACGACGTCATATATAAGGATTTAGGACTTCTCATAATAGATGAAGAGCAGCGATTTGGCGTCAAACATAAGGAAAAAATTAAACAACTTAAAGAAAATATTGATGTCTTGACATTAACAGCAACGCCAATCCCAAGGACGCTTCACATGTCTATGATTGGTATAAGAGATATGAGTGTTATTGAAGATCCACCAGAAGACAGATATCCAATACAAACATATGTCGTTGAATATGACGAGCATCTTGTGAAAGAGGCGATATCAAGAGAAATTGAGCGAGGTGGACAGGTCTATTTTGTACACAATCGCGTCGCGGATATCGACCGAGTTGCAGCAAAGTTACAAGAGTTGGTTCCTGAGGCAGTTGTACACTATGCGCATGGGCAGATGCACGAACATCAACTTGAGAAGTTGATGGTAGAATTTATGAACAACTCATTTAACGTTCTTGTTTCAACGACTATCATAGAGACAGGTCTTGATATTTCAAACGTCAACACGATCATCATCAATGATGGTGATCGGTTTGGTCTGTCGCAGTTATATCAACTTCGTGGCAGAGTAGGTAGAAGCAATCGTTTAGCGTATTGCTATATCTTTTATCAAGAAAACAAGGTGCTCAACGAAGTCGCTGAAAAGCGTTTAAAGGCGATCAAAGAATTTACCGAACTTGGTGCAGGTTTCAAAATTGCCATGAGGGATTTGGAAATTAGAGGTGCGGGCAATGTTCTCGGAACCGAACAACATGGGTATATGGAAGCGATCGGTTATGATCTTTACTGCAAACTTATGGAAGAAAGTATGATGGCTAAGAAAGGTGAAGTCATTAAGCTGAAACCTCAAGCTAAAATAGATATCGCAATAAACGCATTTATTCCAGAAACATACATCAGTAATCATCAGCTCAAAATTGAAATCTACAAAAAGATAGCCGCAATTGAATCACGTGAAGATGTCAATATGATCTATGAAGAAATAGAAGATAGATTTGGAACTGTTCCAATATCAGTTGGTAATTTGATTGCGATTGCCTATATCAAGGCACTTTGTGAGATGATGTCAATTGACGAGGTTTCAGAAGATTCGAAAGATTTTATTTTGAAATTTAGTTCGGACTATGCCATTAGCCCACTTTTCATCAGTCATGTTTTGGCTTTTGATTCAAAGAATGTTTCATTTTTTGCGGGTAATCCAGCAATACTACGCGTTAAAATTACAAACAGATTAAGAAAAAAAGAAGAACAATTAACAATGCTTGAAAAGTATGTCGAAAAAATATATAGTTTTCATAGTGACTATTTAAATATATAAATAGTGAATTATAGAGTTTCCAGTTATAATAGATATTGATATGTAAAAAGAGAATGTGTCATTGCGATGTCTAGTTACCCGCGATTAAAACACATACGAATTAAAGGGAGAGATAATATGTCTAATTTCAAAAGAGTAACGGCATTACTTTTAGTGATGCTCATGGTCGTGTTAACAGGTTGCGGCGCAAAAGGTGGCGACGACGCTACAACGGAAGGTGTCAGCAATGTTGACAAAGAGAACGCTGTTGCGATCGTAAATAGTGAAGTGGTGGATATCGATACGTACAATATTTACTATGCAATGTATGAAACAGCTTACAAACAATATTATGGCGATGAAATCTTGGGTCAAGAATTTGAAGGCGTTAAATTCTCAGATGTTTTGAGAAAAGATATCCTTGAAATGCTCGTTCAAGATTCATTGATTAAATCTTACGTATTATCAACTGGCTATACAATTAGCGATGAATTATTCAAAACGAAATATGATGAACTCAAAGCAATGCTCGAGGAAGATGCTGAAACTAAAGCGATGTATGATACAATCGGTGTGACAGATGCATTTCTTGAAAAACAGGTTCAAGGTAGTATTTTGATGGAGGAGTTCACTAAAACGGTCAATACAACAATTGATGCTGAATCTGCGAAATTAGATGCGCTTTATGCAAGTGAAACGGTTCAAGTTAAAGCAAGACATATACTTGTTGAAGATGAAGCAACTGCGAAAGAAGTAAAAGCAAAACTCGATGCTGGAGAAGATTTTGCTGAACTTGTTACTGCTTATTCTAAAGATACTGGTTCTGTAAGCGCAGGTGGCGATTTAGGTTACTTTGCTAAAGGCGTCATGGTTGCAGAATTTGAAGAAGTTGCTTTCACAAGCCCAATTGGTACAATTAGCGAACCTGTACAATCTTCTTTCGGATTTCATATCATAAACGTTGAAGATGCACAAACAGTAAACCAATTGATTGAAAGTGGCGAAGACGAAGCAGTAATCAATGATTTTAAACAACAAATCAAAGAAGGTTTATATACAGAGTACTATACAATTAAGGTAGATGAACTAAAAGCAGCTGCTACGATAGAAACATTTATTGAAAAAGTGACACCAAAAACAGAAGAGTAAAAGGCACGGAGTCATTATAAAAGAAAGTCATGGAGGTCAGTCTTGCACTGGCCTCTTTACAATAGGAGAATCATATGTCGAAGAAAGCAGTTCAAAGTAGCACGGATTCATTTGTAAAAGGGGCGTTTATTCTTGGTTTGTCGGGTATCTTTATTAAGATAATCGGCGCTTTTTTTAGGATTCCTTTGGCAAATTTACTTGGACCGGAAGGGATGAGTTATTATCAAAGTGCCTATCCAATCTACAATTTTTTCATCGTACTTGCTACAGCTGGTCTCCCAACTGCTCTTGCTAAAATCATATCGGAACAAAGAGCACTCGGTGACTATAGAAATCTAAATAGAACCTTTAAGTCAGGTATGATCCTCATGACAACGGTAGGTTTGCTTGGAACCCTATTTATGTATTTTGGTGCTGAAATGATTGTTGATGGTATCAATAATCCAAAGGCAGTCTTTGCGTTTAGAGCTTTAGCCCCTGCGATCGTCATCGTGTCGGTTATGGCAGTGTTTAGAGGCTTCTTCCAAGGCTTCCAGCAAATGAAACCCTTTGCATCTTCGCAGATATTTGAACAATTTGCAAGAGTCACAGTGGGCTATGGTTTAGCACTTTTGTTTTTAAGCAATGGTACTGAATTTGCATCGGCAGGAGCGACGTTTGGTGCAACAACGGGTGCTATAGCAGGTCTTATTGTTATTTATTTTATGTACCGAAAGTTTAGAAAACAAAACGATGAAGCTTTCTCAGAGCAAATGACAGGAGAACTCATCCCGAAAAGACTTGTAATCAAGCGTATTGTCATGATTGCTATTCCAATAACTTTGGGTGCAGCGGTCATGCCTCTTATGAATACAATTGATGTCATGTTGGTTATGAACCGTTTGGCAGATATTGGTATGGGTGAACAAGCAAACGATTTATACGGAATGCTGAGTGGTTACGCAGCTACGCTAGTGAATTTACCGACGGTAGTTACATCGGCTATTCAGATTAGTATCGTACCTGCAGTTGCAACGTTATATGTGCAACAACAGGCGAAAGCACTAAGCCGTACGATTCAAAACGGAATTCGTATGACATTGATTATTAGTTTGCCTGCTACAGCGGGACTAGTGCTGCTTGCAAGACCAATCATGGAGCTTTTATATCCAAGTCAAGTTGAATTCGCGCAGACGACAGGAAATATACTTTCTATTTTAGGATTTGGTGTAATATTTCTTGGTATGTTCCAAGTAACGACAGGAGTACTTCAAGGTCTAAGTATGCAGAATCGCCCTGCGTTTAACTTGATGATCGGTGCAACTATAAAAGTTGCATTAACTTATATATTAGTGGGTATGCCAAGTATCAATATTTATGGTGCTGCCATCTCAACTTTAGCTGCTTATGGAACCGCTACGGTACTTAACCTTCACACGATGAGTAAGCACGCGAATATTACTTTTGAATTGAAATCGGTTTTGCTAAAACCACTTTTTGCCGTTTTAATCATGAGCATCGTTGTTGTTGCCAGCTATCAAGGAACTTTACTCGTGTTACCGGGTAAATTAGCGACCGTTATCGCGATTGGTCTTGGGATGATTGCTTACTTTATCATGTTGTTCAAAACTAAAACCTTGACTGATGAAGACTATGCGATGATGCCAGGGGGCTCAAAACTCAAAAAGATCAATGATAAATTTTTCAAATAGATAAATATCCTATGAGAGGAAACGGTGGGCATGAACAATCAGTTGATAACGATAGTAGGCATGGGTCCGGGTGGCGATGCTTATCTTACCATGGAAGCATTCAATACCTTAACGAAGTTAGGGAAAGTGTATTTGAGAACGGATCGTCATCCAGTAGTTGAGTATCTTGTTCAAAACGGCATGATATATACTTCATTTGATGCGATTTATGACCAATATGAGACATTTGACGAAGTTTATCAAGCGGTGGCTGACAAGGTACTTGCTCTATCGGAGTCTGAGCCGGTCATATATGCAGTACCTGGTAATCCCTTTGTGGCTGAAAAGTCAGTTGCATTGATTTTAGCGGGAGCAAAAGGTCCTATAAACATCGTCCATGGAACGAGCTTTATCGACGCAATAGTAACTGCATTGAGGTATGATCCAGTAGCTGGATTTGTCATATTGGATGCACTTAATATTGATAATGAACGCATCAATGCAAGTAAAGATCATCTTTTCATTCAAGTATATGATCAAATGACTGCTTCTTTACTTAAATTGGCTCTGATGGAAATTTGGGGTGATGAACATATGGCGATAATTGTGAAAGGCGCCGGTATTCCAGATGAAGAATCAATAGTAACCGTTCCACTTTACGAACTAGATCATCAAGGTGATTTATTTAACCATCTCACAAGTGTCTTTGTTCCAGCTGGAACACCTGTTAAACATGAATTGTTCGAACTTGAATCAATCATGCGTCAATTAAGGTCAGAGAATGGTTGTCCTTGGGACAGAGAGCAAACGCATGACAGTTTAGCACCATATCTGATTGAGGAAGCATACGAAGTCAAAGACGCAATCATCAAAAATGACGTTGATAGTTTAATTGATGAATTGGGGGATGTTCTACTTCAGATTGTCTTTCATGCTACGATTGGTGAAGAGGATGGCTATTTTGAGTTCAGTGATATTGTGAAAATCGTTTGTGAAAAAATGATTAGAAGACATCCGCATGTATTTGGTGATATAACAGTTGCGAGTTCAGATGAGGTTCTTGTCAATTGGCAAGCGATTAAAGATGAAGAAAAATCTAACAAAAGTATCTCTGAGAGCATGAAATCTGTGACATATAGTTTGCCAAGTTTGCTTCGCGCACAAAAAGTTCAGAAGAAAGCAGCAGATGTCGGTTTCGATTGGGAAAGTGCAGATCATGCCTTCGATAAAATCATTGAAGAAGTCCAAGAGTTAAAGATTGCAATGTCTGGAGGCAATCGCACAGATATTCGTGAAGAGCTTGGCGATGTGCTATTAATACTTTCTAATGTCGCACGGTTACTTGATTTGGATGCAGAACAAGTCCTTTCTGAAGCGATTGAAAAATTTGTTGGAAGATTCACATATATCGAAGAAAATTTGGAAAAAGATGGGTTAAAGCCTAGTGCTGTGCTACTAGAACGCATGGAGGCACTTTGGCTTGCGTCAAAAAAACGCGTTGATTTATAAAAAAAAAATCAAAATGTCTTGTAAAAGTTGAAATTTCAACGTATACTAATAATAGTTAAAACTACTTAATAATTTGAGGAGGTTATATTGTGAATAAAGCTGAATTAGTAGCTAGTATGGCTGAAAAATCTGGTTTGACTAAAAAAGATGCTGAATTGGCATTAAATTCTTTCATGAAAAGCGTGGAAGAAGAACTTGCTAAAAGTGGTAAAGTTCAATTAGTTGGATTTGGTACTTTCGATGTTAGAGAAAGAAAAGAAAGAACTGGTAGAAACCCAAGAAATCCTAAAGAAACAATTAATATCCCTGCATCAAAAGCGCCTGTTTTCAAAGCAGGTAAAGCTTTAAAAGAAACTGTAAACGCATAATTATAATATGAGAAAAAGCAGCTATGCTGCTTTTTCTTGATTTAACAATGGAAGTTGTAGATGTTTAATGTTGCAATTACTTCGATTAACCTTTAGAGGTGACATATGAGAATAGATAAATATTTAAAAAATGCTAGATTGATCAAGAGAAGAACTATTGCAAAGGAAGCCTGTGACCAAGGACGTATTCTGGTAGATGATAAAGTCGCTAAACCTGGTACCGAAGTCGCAGTTGGCAATGTAATACAAATACGTTTTGGCAATAAAGCGACTGTGATTCGCATAACGGCACTGGATGAACATGTCACTAAAGAAGATTCAAAATTGCTTTATGAGGTCGTCTCGGAAACGGAATAGCTTAAGGTTGGTAATGCATATGAAAAAGATTAAACGCAAGTTCTTTAAGCGCAATAGAGTAACCATTCTAATTATACTAATAATTTTAGGTTACTATGCTTATAATATGTATCAAACAGATCTCAAGCTTAAAGAATATAAACAAACTCAATTGGTTTTAAAATCGGAGATTGAGTCGTTGGAACGCGATATTAACCGTTTGGTAGACGAATTCGCATATTCTCAAACACCAGAAGCAGTTGAAAAAATTGCCCGTGAAAAACTTAAAATGGTTAAACCCAACGAAATTATCTACCTGATTAAAGGTGAAGAATCAGAAGGGGATTGATATGAGAGTAGCATGTATTGATATAGGC
Organism: Acidaminobacteraceae bacterium; assembly: GCA_041741755.1. Classification (GTDB taxonomy): domain Bacteria; phylum Bacillota; class Clostridia; order Peptostreptococcales; family Acidaminobacteraceae; genus Fusibacter_C. The sequence continues at coordinate 203,542 of JBGSJR010000019.1, forward strand.
ACGAACTCCATTAGATTGTTGTTGGCAGATTTTGATGGTAGCCATTTTTCTGACGTCTCAAAAACACTTCAGATGACAAGACTAGGAAAAGGTGTCAATGAGACAAAACGTTTAGCTCAAGATCGAATTGATGCATCTGTGGCAGTAATTGCCAAGTATTGTGAGGCTGCAAATCGTTATAAAGCAGAAAAAGTATACCTCATGGCAACAAGTGCAGTTAGAGATTCCACTAATGCCAAAGATCTCATTGATGCAGTATATAAGATATCGGGTCAAACCATCGAAGTTATTTCTGGTGAAGTTGAAGCAAAAGTCGGTTTTATGGGGGTATTGTTAGGAAGTGAAACCCCAGATCAGACGACTCTTGTTGTTGATATAGGCGGTGGATCCACGGAACTCATAATCGGAGATGCTAATGGTATTCGTTGTGCCAAAAGTCTAAATATTGGCGCTGTACGGATGACGGGCACTTTTATTCATTCTGATCCAGTATCTATTGAAGAAAAACAAGCGGTTATATCATATGTTTTAGACCAGGTGAAAACCGTTGTTGACGATATTAAGGCATATACAATTGATTCTGTAATTGGAATTGGGGGCACAGCTACGACATATGCAACGATGCAACATGAAGTGACCCAATATTCGCGAGATAAAGTACACTTGCTCAAGGTCAATTTAGAGGACTTAAATGCACTCAATTTACGATTAGAATCAGCTACAGTTGAAATGCGTAAGCAGTTTCTTGGACTTGAAGAAAAGCGTGCCGATATTATCTATGCGGGTGGCTTAATAATGCAAGTTATTATGAAAGAACTTAATATTTCATCGTTTTTAGTTAGCGATTTTGATAATCTTGAAGGCTTTATTGGATACAAGTGGCAAGAGTCGCTTAAAAACTAAAAAAATTTCACAAGATATAGTTGACAACATACCAATATTCCTGTAATATTTATTTTGTTGCAACACATACGCGGTCCAGTAGTTCAGTTGGTTAGAACGCTAGCCTGTCACGCTAGAGGTCGACGGTTCGAGTCCGTTCTGGATCGCCATTTACAAGTTTGCACCGCAAACTTGCCCGACATAAGCAACGCATGTTGCTAGGAGGGTTGCCAGGAGGGTATTCAGTTACATTTGCGAGATGTAAATGAGCTAAATTGCGTAGCATTTTTCTCATGCCGGTGTAGCTCAATTGGTAGAGCAACTGACTTGTAATCAGTAGGTCGCGGGTTCGAGTCCCATCACCGGCTCCATTCTTTCAGAACAATTTTATACGTCTGCAAAACCGTTTGATATCAAACGGTTTTTTTTATTTTATTGGGGCGTAAATCGCAACGTATTAAAGCTTTGCAATTTACTCATAATTGGGTAAAATAATAATGATGTATAGTTTTTTTCATACAACTATGAAATTATGCGATTATCTCAACGGATATCCGTAAGAACTAATTTTAATAAAAAATTTACAATGATGCCTTAATCACGCTATGTTTCATGCGTATTATAAGGGTTATGGCAACAAAATGGAGGTGCTTCAATGCTAAATAAGCAAGTAGTTCAAGATGTATTGGCCGCGGCTATGTCTACAGGTGGTGATTTTGCTGAAGTTTTTATAGAAGATCGCTTCAACAACTCAATAGAAATGATAAAAGGCAAAGTGGAAAAGTCGCTAACAGGGCGCGATTATGGTATTGGTATTAGAATTTTCCAAGGTTTCAATAATGTATACACTTATACTTGCGAAAATGGACATAATCACTTGATAGAAGTTGCCAAAAAAGCTGCTGCAGCACTTAAAGGCATCCCTTCTTATGCAATGGTGGACTTTGTTATGGAAGCACCAAGAAATAACCATTCAATAAAAATCAAACCTCTGTCAGTTTCAAAATCAGATAAAGTGGACTTGATGAGAAGAGGCAATCATGCAGCAGAAAACTACTCTAAGGATATAAATCAAGTTGTCGTGACATATCTCGACTACACACAAAATGTATTAATCGCCAATACAGAAGGTAAATTCGTCGAGGACGAGAGAACGAGAACGCGATATATAGTAAATTCAGTGGCTCAAAGAGATGGAAAAATGCAAAACGGCAGTATTGGTAAAGGCTCAGGTAAGGGATTTGAGCTATATGATGAAATCGATGTTGCTTGGATTGGCAGTGAGTCTGCTAGAATCGCGACGACAATGCTCGATGCAAAAGCATCTCCGAGTGGCAAATTCCCGGTTGTTCTTGACAATAAATTCGGTGGCGTAATATTCCACGAAGCTTGTGGCCACGGACTCGAAGCGACTTCAGTTGCAAAGGGGAATAGCGTTTTTGCAGACAAGCTTGGACAAAAGATTGCTTCAGATATAGTAACTGCTGTTGATGATGGTACCATCTCAAATGAATGGGGTTCAGCAAACTATGACGATGAAGGCACACCAACTCAAAGGAACCTCTTGATTGATAAAGGCATTTTGAATGGCTTTATGATTGACAAACTCAACGCAAGACGCATGAATATGGATATTACGGGTTCTTCGAGACGTCAATCATATAAATACGCACCGACTTCAAGAATGACAAATACTTATATTTTAGGTGGCACTTCAAAATTTAATGACATGATTGAATCGATTGAATATGGCCTTTATGCGAAATACCTAGGAGGAGGATCAGTAAATCCAGCCACAGGTGAATTCAACTTCGCGACTCAAGAAGCATATCTTATTGAGAACGGTAAGATTACTTCGCCAGTAAAAGGGGCAACACTTATAGGTACAGGCTTAGAAATTCTCAATAAAATTGAAATGGTCAGCGATAATTTCGATTCTGGCGAGGGTATGTGTGGCTCTCTTAGTGGCTCTATTCCAGCCGGATTAGGACAACCAGCATTAAAAGTATCAGAAATAACAGTTGGTGGAAGGGAGGAAGCTTGATGAACACTCATTTAATAGAGAGACTTTTCGAAAAAGGTGCTGCGAAAGGCTTTGAGGCGCAAGAAATATATTACATGCGCAATAAAAATACTGAAATATCCGTATATAACGGTGAAATAGATAAATACAATCTCTCAGAAGATGGCGGTCTGTCTTATAGGGGCATGTTTAATGGCAAACTAGGCTATGCATATACTGAAATTCTCGATGAAAGTGCGCTCGATATGCTCGTCGATGAAGCGTTTGAAAATGCTGTTGTTTTAGAACTAGAAGACGAAGTTTTTCTTCATGATGGGCAAGGTGAGTATCATAGCATCGACAATTTTAATCCATCACTAGCAAATGTCCCAATAGAAGAAAAAATCGCATTTATGCTAAAACTTGAAGAAGAGTTGAAGCAATTCGATTCAAGAGTTAAGAATGTTTCTAATAATAGTTACGATGAAGTGGAATCGTTCAGATGGATAAAAAACACAAAAGGCCTTGATGTTCAAGATACGACAAACTATTGCTTAGCATATGCTATGCCAGTCGTAGAAGATGCACAAGATACGAGAACAGGTTTGGGATACGACATATCCAATGATTTTTACAATTTATCGATGGATAGTATTGTCAAAGATGCGGCGAAAGAAGCACTTTCTATGTTAGGGGCAAAATCAACAAAATCAAGAGTGTGTCCAGTAATCATCAAAAATGAAACATTTGCGCAGTTATTTAGTGCTTATATGGGTATATTCAGTGCAGAGCGTGTGCAAAAAAATCTATCTGCTATGGCAGGCAAAATCGGTGAAAGCATCGCTTCTCCTGCACTAACATTAATGGATGATCCGCATTTACCCCTAGGACTGGCCTCTTCTAGCTTCGATGCAGAAGGCGTTGCGACTCAGAAGAAGGCGATAATAGATAAGGGTGTATTAAAGACTTATTTTCACAATCTAAAAACTTCAAATAAAGATGGTGTTGCATCAACTGGCAATGCAAGCAAAGGATCTTATAAGGGGACAGTAGGAATTGCACCTTCAAATTTAATTGTGACACCTGGTGAGTTATCGCTTGAAGAAATGGCATCATCGATAAATGATGGCGTTTACGTTGTGAGTTTACAAGGCTTACATGCTGGAATTGATACGATTTCAGGAGATTTTTCTCTTCAATGCCATGGTTATATGATAGAATCTGGTAAGATTAGTAGACCAGTAAGTCAAATAACTGTAGCAGGGAATTACTTCGAAATGCTTAAAGACATCGATATGTTTGCAAATGATTTTAGATTTTCAATACTATCATCCGATTATACGGGGTCTGCATCAGTAAAAATCAAAGCTCTGACCGTTTCAGGAGAATAGTTTTTCTTATTACATTTTCATACTATTGTCGTTCACAAATATATGATATGATGGACTTTATTATGGCGTTATATGAGGTGCAAAGTGTTTGAAACGATGCTAAATACCATAAAATCAAAGGGCTTAATCGTCATGGGAGACCGCATTGTAATCGGACTCTCTGGTGGGCCAGATTCATTAGCAATGACAAATGCCCTTTTGAAGCTAAGAAAAGTCTATCAATTAGAGCTTTACGCTGTGCATGTGAATCATATGTATCGAGGCGAACACTCAGATGCAGATGAAACTTTCGTCAAAGCATATTGTGAAGAGAATAATTTGCCATGTTTTACTTTCAAAGTTGATGTTCAATCTAAAGCTAAAGAGATGGGGATTTCTTTCGAAGAGGCTGGTCGAAGTGTCAGGTATGAAAAATTCAATCAAGTTATGAAAGATGTTTCTGCAAATAAAATTGCGATCGCACAAAATAAAAACGACGTCATAGAGACGTTCTTTATCAATTTATTCAGGGGTGCGGGCATAGACGGGTTGGCTTCAATTGATTATATGAGGGATGACCAATATATCAGACCGATCTTGGATGTTAGCCGAAATGATATTGAATCTTATTGTGTTCAAAACGAGCTGATGCCAAGACATGATCACACAAATGATGAAAACGACTATGTTCGCAATAAAATAAGAAATGTCTTACTACCAAATCTTAGAGAGACCTTTAATCCATCAATTGATGAAACTCTTGAAAAGACTATCCATCTTATGAAGTCAGAGAAAGAGTTTTGGCGTGTGCATCAACAAAGACTGTTTGATGAAGTCTGCAAATGGCTGGATGGCGACATTCATATCGATTGTGTTAAATTTGATAAATTACTGGAATCCGAAAAGTATCAGTTATTAAGGCACTGTATCGTTCTGTTAAGAGGAAATCTTACAAATGTCTCTTTTGATACAATTGTTCGAATGACATCGTTGAATAGAACCGGCTCGATTTGTGAAATTGATAATGAATTTTCGATAGTAAAGCAATACGATGTGCTCGTTCTTTACGAGAATGGCAAAAAAAAGCCTCTTGAAATATACGAATTATTTGTAAAGCAAGTTTCGAGACAAGACATACAAAAGTACAAGTTGGATCACACGTGTGTTGCAATTGATTTTGACACAGTTGTGGGCGAATTAAAGGTTAGAACGCGAAAAAACGGTGATCGATTTGTGCCTCTAGGCATGAAGGGTCATAAAAAAATCAAAGATTTCTACATCGATGAAAAAGTACCGAAGAAGGATCGAGATTGCATTCGTCTTGTTTGTGACGATGAGAAAATAATTTGGATTCAAAATATGAGGCTAGACGATCGATGTAAAATCACTGAAGAAACGAATAACATCATGATTTTGAGCTTTCAAGAACTTGTTGAACGCGAATAATTGTGCTAAAATAATACGATGTATACTCGACGAAGGAGGATGCGATGAAGAAAGGTTTGAAAGGCGCCTCGATTTATATAATAATATTTATCGGAATTTTGATATTCGTGACAGTGAATGGTGTTAATACCCAGAAAGTCACTGAACTGTCTTATGATGAATTTGTTGTGAAATTGGGAAGCGATCAAATTACAGATGTTCAAATAAACGGAAATGAAGTAACAGGTACTTTGGTTGATGGTACTGTATTCAACAGTTATGTGCCAAGCATGTTAGCACTTAAGACTGGTGAAATGATTATCGAATACAAAGCATCGGGAAGCGCATTTTCGGTTACAGGCGTTCAGCCTGCGAACACACCGTTTTTACTTGAAATTTTACCAACAGTTATCATGATTCTACTCCTAGTCGTTTTTTGGTTTGTATTTATGCAAAACTCTCAAGGTGGCGGAAACAAAGTCATGTCATTTGGTAAAAGTAGGGCAAAAATTGTAAAAGACTCAGCTAGAAAACTTACTTTTGCAGACGTTGCCGGATTAAAAGAAGAAAAAGAAGAGATGCAAGAGGTTGTAGATTTCTTGAAATCTCCGAGAAAATACCTTGCACTCGGTGCACGTATTCCAAAAGGTATCCTCATGGTTGGCCCTCCTGGAACCGGAAAGACATATCTGTCTAGAGCGTGTGCTGGAGAAGCTGGCGTACCATTTTACACCATTTCAGGTTCTGATTTTGTCGAGATGTTTGTTGGTGTTGGTGCATCCCGTGTTAGGGATTTATTTGAAGAAGCAAAGAAAAATGCGCCTTGTATCGTCTTTATTGATGAGATTGATGCAGTTGGTAGACGACGTGGTGCTGGACTTGGCGGTGGCCATGATGAACGTGAACAAACACTCAATCAGTTGTTGGTTGAAATGGACGGCTTTGGAGATAATCAAGGTGTTATCGTCATCGCTGCGACAAATAGACCAGACATTTTGGACCCTGCACTATTGAGACCAGGTCGTTTTGATAGACAAGTCATGATTGGTGTACCGGATGTCAGAGAACGCGAACAAATCATTAAGATCCATGCAAAAAATAAACCAACTGCTTCAGATGTAAATTACGCGAAACTCGCGCAAAGTACACCTGGATTCACTCCTGCAGATCTTGAAAATGTCATGAATGAAGCAGCGTTACTATCTGCTAGAAAAGATGATAAAGTAATCCGTATGGAGTCCATTAAAGAAGCGATTATAAAAGTAATTGCTGGCGTCGAAAAGAAAAGTCGAATTGTCAGTGAAAAAGAGAGGAAATTGACTGCTTATCATGAAGCGGGTCATGCTGTTCTTGCAAAAGTTGTTCCAGAATCAGATCCAGTCCATCAAGTAACGATTATACCAAGAGGCCGTGCAGGTGGTTTTACGATGCAACTTCCAGAAGAAGATCGTAGCTATGCGACTAAAAAGGGTATGGAACGTGAGCTGATCATCCTTTTAGGTGGCCGAGTTGCTGAAAGTTTAGTACTTGGTGACATCAGTACTGGTGCACAAAACGATTTAAGCCGCGTCACAAAAATTGCTAAAGCGATGGTCATGAAGTACGCGATGAGTGATAACCTCGGTTCAATGAGCTACGATACAGAAGATGAAGTGTTTTTAGGCAGAGATTTCTCTACTATGAAAAACTATTCTGAACATGTTGCAGCTGAACTTGACCGTGAGGTTAGAAACATTGTCGATTCTGCTTATGACAAAGCAAAAACATTGCTTGAAGCACATCTTGACAAACTTCATGTTATCGCCGAAGCATTACTCAGATTTGAAACGATTAGTGGAGAAGAATTCCAAACTGCATTTGAAAAAGGTCTTGATGCGTTGACTGAACAAGTTGATTCATCGCGTGAAATCGTTGAAGAAGAACGTCGTGCATCACGTGCACAAGATGAAATCGATCGATTGGCTTTTGAAAAGGCAAATGAAAAGAAAGAAAATGTCGAGCATAGTTCACATAAGGAAAATCCCTTTAGTGAAGGCGCAAATTAATTCAATAAAAAAATACTGATACAAGTTGAATAGGTGGGTCTAACCCATCTATTTTTTTTTGAAAAAAACTTCCATTTGCAAGGGTAGAAATGGTATTATAATATAAATCGTGCACTTAAATGTGCACAATATATAATGTGGCAGGAGGCTATCATGCAAAAACTCTCTATTGGCGATACCTTTACTTCTGAATTGTTCGTCGAAGAAAAACATACAGCTGCTGCGTTTGGGAGTGGCAATCTTTTAGTATTTTCAACGCCTATGATGATAGGACTTATGGAAAATGCTGCACTCAATTGCGCTCAGCTTGGATTAGAAGATGGGTACAGTACAGTTGGTACACACCTTGATGTCAAACATCTCGCAGCAACACCGATTGGGCAAAAAGTTAAAGCAACAGCAGAACTTATTGAAATCGTCGGCAAGAAGTTAATTTTCAAAGTGGAAGCGTTTGACACAGTCGAAAAGATTGGTGAAGGGATACACGGAAGATACATTATCGAATCTAAACAGTTTTTAGAACGTACAATGCGAAAACAAAACAACAAATAAATTGTAAGTGTTCATGGGAGAACGGATGAGAGTTGTAGATGTCAATAAGGTAACACAAGCTGTTAAAGAGGCATGTATCGAAATGAATTATATAATTGATCCTGATATACTATATAGTTTTGATACGGCTTTAAAAATTGAAGATTCGAAGATTGGTCAGAGTATTTTGCTAGACCTGATAGAAAATTCAAAGGTAGCACGTACTTATAAAGCCCCAATTTGTCAAGATACAGGCATGATTGTTTGTTTTGTAAAAGTTGGTCAAAACATCAGATTCGAAGGCGGATTGCTTTCGATGGCTATACAAGAAGGTATTAGACAGGGATATGAGTCTGGTTATTTGAGGAAATCGATTGTTACAGATCCTATCCTAAGAAAAAACTCAAATGACAATACACCTGGTGTTATTTACTATGATTTGGTTGCGGATGATGTCTTAGAAATTGAAATCGCTGCAAAGGGTTTTGGAAGTGAGAATATGTCGAGGAGTTCTATGCTAAAGCCTTCAGATGGTGTAGAGGGCATAGTCAATTTTGTCGTTAATACTATTAGAGAAGCAGGCTCGAATCCCTGTCCCCCAATCGTCGTCGGAGTTGGCATAGGAGGCACTTTAGATAAGGCTGCACAAATAGCTAAACAGGCACTTTTTAGGCCTCTAAATGAACCTAGTGATCTGGAACATATTGCTCAACTAGAAAAAAGGTTGCTAAAAGAAATTAATGATTTGGGAATAGGACCACAAGGACTGGGCGGTACTACGACTGCTTTAGCCGTTCATATAGAACTGTTTCCGACTCATATTGCTGGTCTTCCAGTAGTGGTCAATATCAATTGTCATGCATCACGTCATAAAAAAGTTGTTTTGTAGAAGGGGAAAATGGATAAAATAAAGATTAATACACCTCTGACGGAGAATGTTATAAAAAGTTTGAAATCAGGTGATCAAGTGCTGATTTCAGGAAAAATTTACACGGCGAGAGATGCCGCTCATCAAAAATTAGTTTCGATGATTGAAAATTCGGAAGCGTTACCTATAGATTTAAATGGCCAAGTAATCTATTATGCAGGTCCGTCACCTGCAAGACCTGGGGAAGTTATCGGTGCATGTGGACCTACGACGAGTTATCGTATGGACAATCTAACTGAGCCTCTGTTAAAATTGGGACTCAAAGGTATGATTGGCAAGGGCAATCGCAATGTGTATGTTCAGTCCTGCATTCAAAAATATGGAGCGGTTTATTTCGCAGCGATTGGTGGTGCAGGTGCATTGATTGCAGGCTGCATAAAAAGTAACACCGTTATAGCTTTTGAGGAATTGGGTGCAGAAGCGTTGAGGTGTTTAGAGGTAGAAGACATGCCCGCGATAGTTGTCATCGATGTTATGGGTAATAACCTTTATGTAACAGAGCCTGAAAAGTATAAAAATAGAGCTCGAGAAGAGAGCTCATAAAAAGAGATCTTAAAGGGGGAATTGACTATGATTAAGAACTATTACAATCTAAATGCATCGGATATGATTGAGAACACTTTAAAAGTTGATTTGCAACCGATTTATGAGCGGTTTGAATCGTATTTAAAACCTGGAGCGAAGGTACTTGATGTTGGATTTGGATCGGGAAGAGATAGTTTGCACTTTGAAGCAAAAGGCTTTGAAGTGGTTTCCATTGATTTTGCTCACGAAGTTTATAATCGAGGTAAAATTCTTCTCAATACTGAGGTGTTGCTCGTTGATGTGAAGGATATTCGATATAAAGATGAATTTGATGGCATTTGGGCAAGTGCGGTTTTATTCCATTTTAATGAAACCGAGCTTAAAGATGTGCTTGAAAAGTGTTCAAATGCATTAAAAGATAAGGGCGTCATTTATATCTCATTCAAATATGGTGTAGAAGAAGTCAATCGGCATGGGCGTTATTTCAATGATTTTGACGAATCAAAATTCCAACGGTTGATGCGTGAAGTGCCACAGTTTGAACTTACTGAAATTTGGAAAACAAATGATGCAAGAATAAACCATAATACACAGTATTGGCTCAACGTTGTTCTCACTAAAAAATAAAGCAAGTGTCCTCCTTTTGTAATCAATTTTGCAGGGAGGACTTTTTGTTTGTTCGATCCGAAAATGCGTATAAAATAACTATGCAAGTTTTCTTGCAAACTCATTTCGTTATTATTTTGTTGATTTCTTTATAAAAACGTAATCAAAGTATACAATTATACTTTGTCAAAAACAATGTATTTTGATTGAATTTGTGGTATTCTTAATAAGGAAAAACCGGATGCGGTCAAAAAAAGGTGAAGGAGGATTTATGATGTTTGATAAGAATCAGATTTCAATTCTTAAAGAAGCTGTAGATAAAGAAAATGCTAAAACGCAAGAAAAATTGCAAAAAAGACCTGAAAGAAAAAAAATCTTTACTACAGGTTCAGGAGCGCCAGTCAACAGATACTATACACCAGTTGATATAGCTGACTTAGACTACATGGACGATTTAGGAATGCCAGGAGAGTTTCCATATACAAGAGGTGTTCAGCCGAACATGTATCGTGGTCAATTCTGGACAATGAGGATGTATGCAGGTTTTGCAACTGCTGAGGAATCAAACAAACGTTATAAATTCTTGGTAGAGCAAGGTTCAAGTGGTTTATCTGTTGCATTTGACTTACCAACACAAATTGGATACGATTCGGATCATGCCCTTTCAGAGGGGGAAGTCGGAAAAGTCGGCGTCGCAATTGACTCATTGGCAGATATGGAATTGTTGTTTGAGGGTATCCCACTCGATAAAGTGAGCACATCAATGACGATTAATGCCCCTGCATCGGTACTGCTTGCTATGTATATTGCAGTAGCAGAAAAACAAGGTGTTTCTTCAGAAAAACTTAGAGGCACAATTCAAAATGATATTCTAAAAGAATATATTGCAAGAGGCACTTATATTTTTCCAACAGAGCCATCTATGCGATTGATTACAGATATATTTGCATTTTGTTCAAAAGAAGTCCCGCAATGGAATACAATTTCAATATCTGGATATCACATCAGAGAAGCAGGTTCAACGGCTGCTCAAGAAGTAGGTTTTACGCTGGCAGACGGTATCGCTTATGTTGATGCTGCCATTAAAGCAGGCCTTGATGTAGATTCATTTGCACCGAGATTGTCATTCTTCTTCAACGCACATAACGATCTACTTGAAGAAGTTTCAAAATACCGTGCAGCACGTCGTCTATGGGCTAGAATCATGAAAGAAAGATTCGGCGCTAAAGATGCAAAATCAATGCAACTTAAGTTCCATACACAAACAGGTGGTTCAACACTTACGGCGCAACAGCCTGAAAACAATATCGTAAGAGTTGCGATTCAAACATTGGCTGCAGTTTTAGGTGGTACGCAGAGTTTGCATACTAACTCTAAGGATGAAGCATTGGCACTTCCTACGGAAGATTCTGTAAGAGTAGCGCTTCGTACACAACAAATTGTTGCACACGAGAGCGGCGTTACTGAAGTGGTAGATCCGCTTGCTGGTTCTTATTATATTGAAGCAAAAACGAAAGAAATTGAAGATGCTGCTATGGCATACATCAAAAAAATTGATGACATTGGTGGCGCTGCTAAAGCGATTGATGCTGGATATATCCAATCAGAGATTATGGATGCCTCTTATGACTATCAGAAAAAAGTCGAAACAGGTGAAATCATCGTCGTCGGCATGAATAAATACCAAATTGAGGAAGCGTCTCCAAAAGGACTTCTACGTGTGGATCCTTCTGTAGGTGAAATGCAAAAAGCGAGACTCGCAAAACTTAGAGCGTCAAGAGACAATGTCAAAGTCAATGAAACATTAGCTGCTTTAAAAACGGCTTGTGAAGGCACTGACAACGTGATGCCATTTATTCTAGAAGCAGTAAAGACTTATGCGACATTAGGAGAAATCTGCGATGTCATGAGAGGCGTTTTTGGCGAGTATCAACAATCAATTAACCTATAGACCGAGTGGATGAGGAGGATCAAGATGGAAAGACCAATTAGAGTATTAGTTGCAAAGCCAGGCTTAGATGGACACGATCGAGGTGCTAAGGTTATTGCAAGAGCACTTAGAGATGCTGGCATGGAAGTTATATATACAGGTTTGAGACAAACAGCGGAACAAATTGTCAACGCAGCAATTCAAGAAGACGTTGATTGTGTCGCTATGAGTATATTATCAGGTGCACATAACACCTTGTTACCAAAAGTTGTTGAATTGCTAGCTGCTGAAAACGCAAGCGACATTCTTGTGTTGGGTGGTGGTGTTATTCCTGATGAAGACATCCCTTTCTTAAAAGAAAAAGGCATCAAGGAGATTTTCACTCCAGGTTCAACGACTCAGACAATTATTGATTATATAAGAGAGAACGTCAAAAAATAGTAGATAAGATCTCATGATGTGATTTCATATGAAACCGATTTAATCGACAAAAAGAGGATTAAATGGATATTGAAAAAAGTATTTTAAATCAGGACAAACGCGCTGCGGCGAGACTGATTTCCATGGTTGAAAATAAAGATCCTGAAGGATTAAGAATCCTTCAGAATCTTTATTCACATAGTGGAAATGCTTATGTTATAGGTATAACAGGACCTCCAGGCGCTGGAAAGAGCACGCTTACAGACAAACTTGTAAAGCTTTTAAGAAAACAAGAAAAAAAAGTAGCCATTGTTGCTGTCGATCCAACGTCGCCATTTACTGGAGGCGCAATTCTTGGTGATCGTGTCAGAATGAACGATCTCAGTGTGGATAAGGGCGTCTTTATAAGAAGCATGGGAGCTAGAGGTCATTTAGGTGGAATTTCTGAAGCGACTGCAGCTGCTATAAAAATATTTGATATATTTGGTTCAGATTATATTATTGTCGAAACAGTGGGTGTCGGTCAATCTGAAATAGACATCGTGAGAAACTGTGATACGACACTTATGGTCATGGTGCCAGGTCTTGGTGATGACATTCAGGCAATTAAAGCGGGTGTCATGGAAATTGGTGACGTTTTTGCTGTCAATAAGGCAGATCGTGATGGCGCAACTCGAACAGCTAGAGAAATCGACATGATGTTAGATTTTAATAAACATCTCGATTGGCGACCACCCGTTAAACTAGTAGTTGCGTCGGAAAATCAGGGCATTTCAGAACTTTTAGATAGCATTATGGCACATAAAACCTATTTGATCGATTCAGGTAAACTAGAGCAAAAACGCATATCAAATGCGAAGAGCGAAGTGGTTGAGATGATCAAGGAACGCATCGAACGTTCAATTTTGGACAATTCTCATAATGAAGAAAAGTTATTAGACTATTCTAAACGCATTGTCAAACGTACAATAGATCCATTTACCGTCGTTGAGCTTTTATTTGAAACATATAAATCAACAGTCACTATAAAGTAAATATAAGTTAACTCAATTAGCAAACTTCTTTATTAAAAAAAGCAAGGCGGTTTCTATAGTTTATTTGTAATGTTTACACGATTTGTTGATGCTGTTAAAATTTAATAGAATTGGAGAGGTGTTTATGAAGGCTTTGAAAGTTGACCATATTGGTATTGCAGTAAAAGATTTAGATGAAACGATCAAATTTTATACGGATGTATTAGGCCTTGAATTGCAGGGTACTGAAGTTGTAGAAGATCAAAAAGTACGTGTTGCTTTTTTACCTGTAGGCGATACTGAAATTGAACTTTTGGAATCAACGTCAGAAGATGGACCAATTGCAAAGTTTATCGAAAAAAACGGCGAAGGTGTACAGCACATCGCTTTTAAAGTAGATAATATCGAAGAAGCCATTGAGTACATGCTCTCAAAGGGTATGAAAATGATTGATGAAAAACCAAGATATGGCGCAGGTGGCGCAAAGATTGCATTTGTTCATCCAAAGAGTTCAAACCGCGTTTTAGTGGAACTTAGTGAAAGATAAGAATAGGGATTTGGAGGTTTTGAAATGTCTGTAAACAAGCTCGAAGACTTAAGACAGAAAAAAGCAAAAATCCTCGCTGGCGGTGGAAAAAGCCGTATCGAGAAGCAACATAGCAGTGGTAAACTAACCGCTAGAGAGCGATTGGATTTACTGTTTGACGAAAACACTTTTGTTGAAATGGACGCTTTTGTTAAGCACAGATGTACTAATTTTGGCATGGAATCAGTTGATGCACCTGCAGAAGGCGTTGTAATAGGCTACGGAAAAGTAGATGGAAGATTAGTTTATGCCTATTCTCAAGACTTCACAGTTGTGGGTGGTTCTCTTGGAGAAATGCACGCTGCTAAGATATGTAAAGCGATGGATAACGCATTGAAAATGGGCGTTCCAATCGTTGGGATCAACGACTCTGGTGGTGCAAGAATTCAAGAAGCTGTTGATGCGCTTTCAGGTTATGGTAAGATATTCTTCAAAAACACACTTGCTTCAGGTGTTATTCCACAAATAACAGCTATCATGGGACCATGTGCCGGAGGTGCTGTTTATTCACCAGCCCTTACAGACTTTGTCTTCATGGTGGATAAAACGTCTCAAATGTTTATTACTGGTCCACAAGTTATTAAAACTGTAACCGGTGAAGAAGTGACTGCTGAGGCGCTTGGTGGTGCTATGACACACAATGCTGTAAGCGGTGTTGCGCAATTTATTGCAAGCAATGACGAAGCATGTATTGAAGAAATTCGAAGATTACTCAGCTTCTTACCTTCAAACAATCTTGAAACAGCACCAGAATATCTATGTGAATCTGACCTCAATACGCTTAGCGAAGCTTTGGATACAATCATTCCTGAAAATCCAAATAAGCCATATGATATGTTCGACATTATTAAATTGATCGTCGATGATGCGGATTATTTAGAATATCAACCTTACTTTGCAAAGAATATCATCACTTGTCTTGCGCGTTTAAATGGAAAGACGATTGGCATCATCGCCAATCAACCAAAAGTTCAAGCAGGTTGTTTAGATGTAAACGCATCAGATAAATCCGCAAGGTTTATTAGAACTTGTGATGCATTCAATATACCACTTCTCAATATCGTAGACGTCCCTGGATTCCTTCCTGGAACACAACAAGAATACGGTGGCATTATCAGACACGGCGCGAAAATGCTTTATGCATATAGTGAAGCCACTGTTCCAAAATTGTCTTTGATCGTCCGAAAAGCATATGGTGGTGCATATTTGGCAATGTGTTCAAAAGACCTTGGTGCGGATGTCGTCATGGCATGGCCTTCAGCAGAAATTGCAGTTATGGGACCACAAGGTGCTGCAAATATAATTTTCAGAGCAGAAATTCAAGATTCTGAAAATCCAATTGAAACACGTGCAAAAGTGATTCAAGACTATACAGATGAATTTGCAACGCCTTATAAAGCAGCTGAAAGAGGATTTGTCGACGATGTCATCGAACCATCGACGACGCGACCTAGATTAATTGATGCTTTCGATATGTTATCGTCTAAACGTGAAGTTAGACCTGCTAAAAAACACGGAAATATTCCACTATAGAAATGAGGTGAAACAATGCACGTATTGGATAATTTTAAACACGCCGAGACATTTTATCAGATGAGTATGAATGATAAACTGATTGCTACTGGCTATGTCATCGTGCTAGGTGTTGGCATTACGTTTATTGCACTGCTGTTGATTTGGTGGATTACCGTTTTAATGTCTAAAACGATTCAAAAGTTAGAAGCTAAAACAAATTTGACGGAAGTCAAGTCACAATCGTCTCAAAAGTCAGTATTACACCCTGCACCTATTGTAGAGACTGTTACAGTAGATGATGAAAGTGAACTTGTTGCTGTTATTACAGCAGCTATAGCCTCGACATTAAGCACTTCAGTTTCAAGCATTAGAGTCACGAATATTAGACGTATAGTAGATGCTACGCCAACTTGGGGTAAAAGTGGCAGAAACGATGTTATGAATGCTAGATTTTAATTTAAATTAAGAGTTTTGATGGAGGATAACATGAAAAAGTTTAACATCACTGTAAATGGTAAATCATATGAGGTAGACGTTGAAGAAATTGGTGGCAATAGTGTATCAGCGCCTATTAGACGTCAAGAATCTGCTCCAATAGCTACTGCTGCACCTTCTGCGCCACAAGCGCAAGCTGCTCCAAAAGCTGCGCCTGCTCCAGCTCCGGCTGCTGTAAGCGGTGGAGAGACTATCAATTCACCAATGCCTGGCACAATTTTAGATATTAAAGTTAATGTTGGCGATGCTGTTTCAAATGGTACAGTGCTCGTCATTCTTGAAGCAATGAAAATGGAAAATGAAATCATGGCACCATCAGCAGGTAAAGTGCTTTCTATCAATGTTACAAAAGGTGCATCAGTAAATTCAGGGGACGTTTTAGTTGTAATCGGATAATCTGATTATTTACTAATCATGAAAGGAGATGCACAATGCTTCAAACGATTAATGATTTTTATTTGTCTACAGGATTCGCAGCGATCACTTACCAACAAGTTATTATGATCTTCATTTCCTTTGTGTTGTTATTCTTAGCGATAAAAAAAGGCTTTGAGCCATTGTTATTAATACCAATCGCATTTGGTATGTTTTTAACCAACTTACCATTGGCAGGTCTAATGGCACACCCTGAGTATGCTGCAGATGGCACACTCAAGAATGTTGGTGGTTTACTTTACTATCTTTATCAAGGCAATAAGCTGGGTATCTTTCCACCGCTTATATTTCTTGGTGTTGGCGCCATGACGGACTTTGGCCCATTGATTGCCAATCCTAAATCTCTATTATTAGGTGCAGCAGCACAGTTTGGTATCTTTATTACTTTCTTTGGTGCGATTGCTTCAGGTTTGTTTACACCTGCTGAAGCCGCTTCAATCGGTATTATTGGTGGTGCAGATGGTCCTACTGCAATCTTCTTATCTTCGCGACTTGCGCCACATTTACTTGGTTCAATAGCTGTTGCAGCCTATTCTTACATGGCGCTTGTACCAGTCATTCAACCGCCTATTATGAAATTGTTGACGACAAAAGCGGAAAGACAAATCAAGATGAAACAATTACGACCTGTTTCAAAAATGGAGAAAATTGTATTCCCAATTTTCGCAACGCTTATCGTATCTATGATTGTACCACCAGCAGCAGCTCTAGTGGGCATGTTGATGCTTGGTAACTTATTTAGAGAGTCAGGAGCAGTTGCAAGATTGACTGATACCGCTCAAAATGCACTTATGAATATCATTACGATATTCCTTGGAGTAACTGTCGGAGCAACGGCATCTGCTGAAGCGTTCTTAAATGTAAAAACACTAGCCATACTTGGTCTTGGTGTTGTAGCGTTTGCCTTCGGTACAGCTGCGGGTGTTCTGCTCGCAAAATTAATGAACAAATTCTTAAAAGAACCAATCAATCCATTAATCGGTTCAGCTGGAGTCTCTGCAGTTCCGATGGCAGCTCGAGTTTCTCAAGTCGTTGGACAAAAGGAAAACCCAAGCAACTTCTTATTAATGCATGCAATGGGACCAAATGTAGCAGGTGTTATCGGTTCAGCAGTCGCTGCCGGTGTACTCTTATCATTATTTGGTGGCTTCTAGAACGTTCATTTATATGTATTTAAAAACAAAAACGCCTTTATGGCGTTTTTTTAATAGGACTATTGATTAATATTAAAATATTCGGAGAATCGATACTTTATTTTATACATTATATTATGTTATGCTATAGGTTGAACAAATTGTTTACAATACTCATTATTGGAGTTAACGATGAAAAACAAGATATTATACGTACTCAGGCAAGATGAAAATGCCTATATATCGGGAGAAGATTTGAGCGAAACGTTAGGTGTCTCTCGAACTGCTATATGGAAGCATATCAAATCGCTTAGAGCAGAAGGCTATATAATTGATTCGGTTACGAATAAAGGCTACCGTTTGATTTCAGAAAGTGAAGGACTCAGTGGTATATCGTTAAATGAAATCATTCAAAGCTACAAATACCTTGATTTTTCTTCGTATCATGAAACGATTGATTCGACGAATCTCGAAGCTAAGCGACGTGCACTTGAATCCGATTACACTCAGGGGATTATAGTTGCATCTGAGCAAGTTAATGGCAAAGGCAGGTTAGGGCGATATTGGGCATCTGAAAATCAAGCTGGATTGTGGATGAGTCTTTTAATACGACCTAACGTTCCACCAGAATCGGCAGCATGTATTACACTCGTTGCTGCAGCTTCAATGTGTGAAGCGATAGAAAAAACGACAGGCCTAGAAGTGGGCATTAAATGGCCAAATGATTTAGTTGTTAGTGGAAAAAAGGTGTGCGGTATTCTCACTGAAATGAGTGCCGAGCTTAATCATCTTCATTATATTATTTTAGGTATTGGCGTCAATATTGAGCAAATGGATTTCGACGAAGACATAAGGCAAAAGGCGACATCATTAGAACTGGAAGGCTCAAAGGTGAGTGCTAAAAAACTGTTAATTGCATTTTTAGATGCATTTTCTATTGACTACAATAGATTCTTGGAGATGGATATGGAGCCAATCATCGCCTATCACAAAAGTCATTCTGTAACCTTAAATAAAGAGATCATTGTTGCCTCTTCTAACGGATCCATAATTGCGCAGGCAGTTGATCTAGCAGAGGATGGCAGTCTGATTATAAAAAATAAAAATGGACAGTTGGAGAACGTTTTATCTGGAGAAGTTTCTGTTAGGGGCATCAACGGCTACGTTTAAGAACAATAAAATAGGAGGCAAAATGTTATTAACCTTTGATGTGGGAAACTCAAATATCGTGATGGGTGTGTATCGAGAAGATACTTTAATCACAAATTGGAGAATGGCAACAGACTATTCAAAGTCAGCTGATGAAATTGGTATATTTATCCATCAACTGTTTGCATATGAAAAGCTCGATGTTGATGAAGTTAAAGACATAATAATTTCGTCAGTTGTACCACATGTCATGTATTCGTTACAGCATATGACACAAAAGTATTTTAATCGAGAAGCGATTATTATTGGTCCCGGTATAAAAACGGGTATGAACATAAAATATGATAATCCGCGACAAGTTGGTGCTGACCGAATCGTCAATGCAGTTGCAGGACTTAAGAAATATGGTGGACCATTAATTATTGTAGATTTTGGAACGGCAACGACTTTCTGTGCAATAACTGACAAGAGTGAGTACCTCGGTGGTGCAATACTGCCGGGTATTAAAATATCTGCGGATGCACTTTATGAACGTGCTGCAAAGTTGACGCGTGTTGAATTAGTTAAACCAGATCACATTATCTGTAAAAACACCTCGCAGAGTATACAAGCAGGTATTATATATGGCTATGTAGGCAGTGTGGATTTTATAGTTGGAAAGATGAAAGAAGAACTTGGTAATGGTGAAATAAAAGTAATTGCGACTGGTGGTTTATCCACATTAATCGCATCTGAATCTGCACAAATTGAAGTTGTAGATAAGTTCTTGACACTTGATGGCTTGAATATTATTTACCATATGAACAAACCGAAGAAATCGGTTACGGTTATTGAATAAGAGGCAATTATGATAATAGGCAATATAGAATTAAAAAATAATGTTATCGTTGCACCAATGGCAGGTGTAACGGATCAGCCTTTCAGATTGATTTGTAGAAAGTTTCATACGGGCTTGATTGTTAGTGAAATGGTCAGCGTTAGTGCATTATATTATCAAGATAAGAAAACAGCGCAACTCATGCAAATTGAACCAAATGAAAAACCAATGGCGCTTCAGATTTTTACAGCGGATCCAGGGAAACTTGAGGCGATTATGGATCGACTCAATGCACATAATAACGAAATTCTTGATTTCAACATGGGTTGTCCAGCGCCTAAGATTGTCAACAACGGTGAAGGTTCTGCGCTCATGAAAACACCATATTTAGCTGAACAACTGCTTAGAATTGCCGTGAAGCACTCAACCAAACCAGTAACAGTCAAATTTAGGAAAGGTTGGGATGATCAGTCTGTGAATGCTGTCGAGTTTGCTAAAATGGCAGAAGCTGCTGGTGTGAGTGCCATTGCCGTCCATGGCCGGACGAGAGAACAGCAATACTCAGGTAAAGCTGATTGGCAGATTATTGCTGATGTAAAAGCGGCAGTCAAGATTCCTGTTATAGGAAACGGCGATGTTTTTTCAGTTGAAGATGCTATAAAGATAAAGGAAATAACAAATTGTGATGGCATCATGATTGGTAGAGGTATTCAAGGTAATCCATGGTTGTTAAAGCAAGTCGATACGTATCTACAGCAGGGAATCATTATCAATGAGCCAACTTATGCTGAAAGATTATCGGTATCACTGGAGCATTTTGAAAATTTAGTTGCAATAAAAGGCCTTCACATCGCCATTTTGGAAATGAGGAAGCATGCGGCGTGGTATTTTAAAGGTATTTCTAAATCTGCCGTTCATAGAAATGAAATCAATAAGGCAACAACTGTGGAACAAGTTAAATCAATCTTGAACAAGGCGTTTGAATCATTGACTTAGCAACGGGTAGAAGCTATAATTAACAGAAATTGAACTGATTTTATTAATTTCATATGGAGGAGAAACTATGGAGAATTTGAACGAATTACTACAGATTAGACATGAAAAATTGGCACATTTGCGCGAAATTGGTCAAGATCCCTTTAAGATTGAAAAATATGATAGAACCAATTTCTCAAAAGATATCAATGAAGATTTCGAATCCTATGATGGAAAAGCTGTTCGCGTTGCTGGACGAATCATGGCGAAGAGAGACATGGGCAAAGCGTCATTTATAGATATTCAAGACAGTGAAGGTCGTATTCAAGTCTATGTTAGAAAAGATGCCATTGGTGAAGACACCTACGAAATTTTTAAAACGTATGATATCGGCGATATTGTCGGTGTATCCGGCGTTGTATTTAAAACACAAAAGGACGAAATCTCTATCAAATCAGATGGTGTCCTTTTGTTATCAAAATCTCTCCAAATATTACCTGAAAAATGGCATGGTCTAAAAGATCAGGAAATCAGATATCGCCAACGTTATGTAGATCTTATTGTGAACCCTGAAGTCAAAGAAAAGTTTTTAATGCGTTCAAGAATCATTAAAACCATGAAAGATTTCTTTGATGCGGAAGGTTTTTTAGAAGTAGATACACCGATTTTGAGCACGTTAGCTGGCGGTGCAGCTGCGAAGCCGTTTGTTACACACCACAACACGCTTGATATTGACATGTATATGCGCATCGCTAACGAATTGTATCTCAAACGTTTAATCGTTGGTGGTTTTGATAAAGTCTATGAAATGGGTAAAATGTTTAGAAATGAAGGGATGTCTATGAGACATAACCCTGAATATACTGCTGTTGAGTTATATGCAGCTTATGAAGACTATGAATATATGCTAAGACTGACTGAAAATGTCGTTGCAGAGTGTTGTATGAAAATTCATGGTAAAACAAAAATTGACTTCCAAGGCAAAGAATTGGATTTCACACCACCTTGGATACGTGTCTCTATGCACGACTTAGTTGAGAAAAAAACGGGTGTGAACTTCTATGCGATTGAAACCGATGAGGAAGCGCGCAAAATTGCCAAAGAAAAACTGCACTTAGAGGTAGAAAAGCATTATACGAGAGGACATCTTGTCAATAAGGCGTTTGAAGAATTTTGCGAGACAGATCTCATTCAACCGACTTTCGTATTGCACCATCCTGTTGAAGTGTCACCACTAGCAAAAAGAAACCCAGATAATCCAGCGATTACAAATCGATTTGAAGCATTTGTCAATGCGTGGGAAATCGCCAATGCCTTTTCAGAGCTTAATGACCCAATCGATCAGAAACAACGATTCGAAGATCAAATCCTTCAAAGAGAAGCTGGCGATGATGAAGCACATGTAATGGATGAAGATTTTGTCAATGCACTTGAGGTCGGATTACCACCTACAGGTGGTTTAGGTATCGGCGTCGATCGTGTGGTTATGTTATTGACGAATTCAACTTCAATTAGGGACGTAATACTATTCCCGACGATGAAGCCAATAAAAAAAGATTAGATTTTTTTCAAATCCAGTGACTCGAATATGAGCGCTGGATTTTTGTTTTGTTCATCGTAATTGTACTGTGTTAAGTGTGGTTTTTTCTGTTTATTCAAAACTCAACTGGGTATAACTATCTTTGTCCCCCGAAATCGATTATCTTTTATTATTGTTGCCGCCCTTTTTTTAGCGGACTTCTGAAGAATTTAAGTTGAATATGAGCTTCAAGAGGTTGCAATTACACAACAAACCAAATGTGACGGGTTCTTAACATAAATAATGTGAAATTAGGGGTTGACGGTGGTATACGAGTTAGTGTAAGATAATCAAGTCGCCTAACGAGGGCAAGCAATTGCCGCCGAATGGCAGAAAACATTATGAAAAAAGAATGTTGACAAAGCAATAATGATTTGATATAATTTAAAAGCTGTCACACAGAGCGACGA
>JBGSJR010000020.1:0-5005 GCA_041741755.1 Acidaminobacteraceae bacterium
GCGAAGCCCCCCTCAAGATGAGATTTCCCATCCAGAAATGGAGTAAGATCCCATGTAGATAATGTGGTAATAGGCCTGAGGTGTAAGTGCAGCAATGTATTCAGCTGACAGGTACTAATAGATCGAGGACTTGACCAAACCTTTTAAAAACAGTGAAATGTCGAAAATATATGCAATTTTCAGGGTGCAAACCTTGAGATAAGAGATAAGAATTTGATAGTTTCGACTCGTGAGAGCGGCATATGCCCTCCTGGCACCCTTCTAGCAACTACGTTGCTTATGTCGGGCAAGTTTGTAACCAAACTTGTTGTTGCCTACGTCGGGTTCGAAAAAATCTACGATTTTTTCTCATATCCAGTGATGATGGCGGAGGGGCCACACCTGTTCCCATACCGAACACAGAAGTAAAGTCCTCCAGCGTCGAGGGTACTTGGCGGGCAGCTGCCTGGGAGAGTAGAACGTTGCTGGTTTGAATGAATAAGAGAGATTTCGATCTCTCTTATTCATTTCAACTTATCTTTAAGAAATTTATAATTCAACTTAACGTGAGATTGGCATTAGCCTCTTTTGGCACCCTTCTAGCAACTTCGTTGCTTATGTCGGGCAAGTTTGCAAACAAACTTGTTGTTGCCTACGTCGAGTTCGAAAAATGCTTCGCATTTTTCTTATATTTGGTGATGATGGCGGAGGGGCCACACCTGTTCCCATACCGAACACAGAAGTAAAGTCCTCCAGCGTCGAGGGTACTTGGCGGGCAGCTGCCTGGGAGAGTAGAACGTTGCCAGATAAAGATTTAATCCAGTCAATTAGACTGGATTTTTTTGTGCGTTTTATGATGATTAACGAATACATATGTAAAATATCCCCCTCCAAGAAAACTGCATTTTCTTGGAGGGGGATAAACACTACTTGGGTTTAACGTGAAAGTGACATACGCCCCTCTTGGCAACTCTCCTACCAACGTTCCGTTGCTCATGTCGGGCAAGTTTGCATTGCAAACTTGTCGTTGCCTACGTCGGGTGAGAAAAATGCGCAGCATTTTTCTCATTAATACAGCGTTCTATTGGGATCCTTTAAATAATCTTCGAACAGTTTGAGACATTCTCTATGGTCTAACTGTTTGAGCTCCAAATAGGTATCGTCGCTCTTGCCAGATAGTAGATCGTAAAGTAAATTATCGTCGAATCCAATATTTGCAGCATCATCACGGGTTGCGCCAAAGCGAACGATTGGAATTCTAGCCCAATGGATAGCACCATAACACATTGGGCATGGTTCGCATGTCGTATATAGTGAACAATCTGACAGGTCGAATCGTTTTAGTAAAAGGCATGCTTTTCTTATGGCTACAATTTCAGCATGTGCTGTAGGATCGAGTCTTGCGACGACCTCATTATGCCCAGAAGCAATAATATGCCCATCTTTAACGATAATTGCTCCAAATGGTCCACCATCCTCAGAATTTATACCAACATAAGCTTCTTCAATGGCTTTTTCCATAAAAACGTTCAAAGCGTCACTTCCTTCTTTAAAACTAGTTGACTAATCAATTAACAACGAAAAAGATACATACACCCCTCCTACCAACAGCAATTTTGTGTAACAAATTTACAGTTGCTCATGTCGGGTGAGAAAAGACTACTTGAACACAACGAAAGTGATACATATGCCCCTCCTACCAACTGCAATTTTGTTTCACAAATTTACAGTTGCTCATGTCGGGTGAGAAAAATGCTGCGCATTTTTCTCATTAAAACTTAAAGAACGAAATGCTCTGGGAAAGTCTCGACGACAAATCGTTGATGATATTTAGCAATTCATCAAGGTGATGTAAATCCTTATTTTGCGAATCTACAGAATTTCTAATCTCGAACTCGACATCGCCAATTTTCTCGGAAATGCTCTTTACTTCATCCAAAGTCGTCACGAGCATGCGGTTATTGCTGTCCACTGACTTGATTTCTTGTGAGAAAGATTTTACAACAACAAGAGAGTTTTGAGTTTCTGTATCAATCTGTTTGAATGAATCGACAGTATCTGTAATGAAAAGGCTTTGATTATTGATTTTTTCAGAGATTTCATAATTGCTTCGTGTGACATTTGTGACGACGTTTTGTGTGGAATCGATTAGCTCAGATATATTTTTAGAAGCTTTGATAACCTGTTCAGCCAATTTTTTTATTTCATCGGCAACGACGGCAAAGCCACGGCCAGTTTCACCAGCGCGTGCTGCTTCAATAGCGGCATTAAGAGCCAGTAAATTGGTCTGTTGTGCAACGTTATTGATAACATCCGTAATTTCGTTGATCTTGGAGAAGTTTTCATTTAAAGCATCGATTTGTAAAGTACCTTCATTAAATGTGCTGACAACAGATGACATGGATGTTGTCAGTAAGTTCAGTTTATCATTTCCAAAAGAGGTGGATTGTCCGATTTTTTCATTGTGATTTTGAATGTCAAGTGATTTGCGCGTCATATCCGTTAATAAGACTGATAGCTGATCTGTTGCCGCCATCATCTGATCAATGGCATTTTTTTGATTGTGAACAACTTCTTGGATCTGGTGGGTATTTCGATTGACTTCATTTGCTGAGTGATTCAAACTATCTTTGGAAGTAGTGAGTTGATTGGATACATTTTCAAGATTTGATGTGGCATTTGCTGAATCTGAAAGTGTCGTCTTAAATTTCTGAGCGACTTCTGACAATGAAGCATTCAATTGACCAAATTCATCGCGTCTCTTGGTATCAAAGTCGATCGTCAAGTCACCAGTTGAAAGTATTTTTAATTCTGTAATCGATTTTTTTAAGATCTTCAAAAGATTAGTTGTAATCAAGTAGCCCAATACGATAACAAGTAAAATGAAAACAATGCCAATTACTACAATTAATTGAAAGGCTCTTTTGATCTGCGACTGCATCTGGTCAAGAGAAAGACCAATGTTTAAGACGTTCTCACTACTTGATAGGGGTTCAGAAATGTTGAATACATCTGATTCGACTTGAACGAGTAATGGTTCTGAATTAGATGATGACCCTGAAGTTACTTCAGTCTCTGTTGCTGAAGAGACTGCATCTGTTAGTACAGATTCGTCTGAAACAAGGAGGTTTCCATTGTTATCGGACATTGATATGTATATAATGCCTCCAGCACTTTTTTCCTTTACATCATAAAATATTTTTTGAACTTCGTTTAAATTGCTGATATCATAACTTTCAATTTCTCGCTTAATGGTTTTAATTAATGTAAGCCCATCATTTTGCATTTGCTTCATGACACTGTCTTTGATAAACCAATACGAAAATATCGAAAAGAAAACGATGATTGAAGTGGAAAATAATAGTAGCAAAGCGACTATTTTGGTGGAAAATTTGCTGCTTGATTTCATATACCAAACCTCCTAGGTCATTTTACCCACAGATTATTATATGGATAATTCTTAGATATTTTACCATATATATAGTAGAGAATGTAAAAATATAATAGAAAATGCATAAAATAAGTTATAATTAATGAAGAGAATTATGCAAAGGGGGAAGATGAGACTTGTCTCATCGTACAAGCTATGTTTCCAAATAGAATTGAACTCGCACAGAAAAATACGCCTATCGAAAAACTTGAACGCCTTTCAAAATCAGTAGGAAAGAACATTTTTATTAAACGCGACGATCTCACAGGTATAGAATTATCGGGAAACAAAGTCAGGAAATTGGAATACGCACTAGGTGAAGCTATGAACTTGGGTGCGGACGTCATCATTACTTGTGGCGCTATTCAATCCAATCACGCCAGAGCGACAGCGGTTGCAGCTAGAAAATTGGGACTTAAAATACATTTAGTCCTTCGAGGTGAAGAACCCGAGCACATTTCTGGAAACCTTCTACTTAATAGAATACTTGGCGCAGAAATCACCTTCCTCTCTGCTGAAGCATTTTCCAATCATCAAGCAGTCATGGATTCGATCAAGGCGGATTATGCAAAAGTTGGTCTCAAGGCATACATTATACCGATCGGTGCTTCAAACGGCATAGGAAACTTTGGTTATTACAATGCCTACCAGGAAATTCTTCACCAAGAACTAGAAATGAACACGACCTTTGATGCCATTGTATGTACGGTTGGATCAGGCGGTACGTACTCAGGATTATTTTTGGGCAATCACTTCAACGCATACCGTAAGAAACTCATCGGTTACAGTGTTGGTGGTAGCAGCGTGAGCTTTATAGAGCAATCTAAGAAGATTTTGTCCGATTCAAATGAAATCCTATCGCACCTTTCAGGAAACATTCTTGAAACATTTGCTGACGTGCATACAATTATTGATGACTTCCAGGGTAGCGGTTATGCGCAGACTTCTATAGAAGACATTGCGTTTATCAAGTACGTTGCTGAGAAAGAAGGCTTGATTCTTGATCCAGTCTATACTGGAAAAGCTTTTAGGGGGATGATGACTCAAATCAAAGAAGGCATGTATGACGACTGCACAAATATACTCTTCATACACACAGGCGGGATATTTGGACTTGAGGCTTTTGAGAGTTGGTTTAAGTAGTTGTTGCCAATGTCTAATCAACACAGTCATATAGTGTCTGTTATAGTATGGTTTTGGTAAAATAGACACTATATGTTGTGCCTAAAATAAAATGATAATTAATTTCAAATTAAGCGTTGACAAGGTTTGCTCAGACTGATATACTGTAAAAGTTGTCGGCGCTTTCGAAGTTTTAAAAGCTTGGAAATGGCTGATAGCAAACAATACAGGACCTTGAAAATTGAATAGCGCAAATGAAAAAAACCAAATGATGCGAAAGCGTCAAAAGTAATAAAAAACAACTTAACAGTTGTTTCCGGATAAACTTTGCAGAAAGTTTATACAAAAAATGCAAGAGCGATCTTGCAGCAAGTTAGCTCATTTATGAGATAGCAGGCAAAAACTTAAATTAAATTTAAGAGTTTGATCCTGGCTCAGGATGAACGCTGGCGGCGTGCCTAACACATGCAAGTC
>JBGSJR010000021.1:0-6720 GCA_041741755.1 Acidaminobacteraceae bacterium
CAAATGGTAGCTCATATAGCAATTCTGCTGTTTCATAAATTGAAAGTTCTTCAACTTTATAATTGCCAGTTAGTCTGCCATATAGAGGATTTTTAGCTGACAGTAACTCTTTTTCCATAAACGCCATCGAAGATCCACAAATAATTAGCATTAATTGTGTGTTTTTTATATTTAAATCCCAGATATTTTGAATAATCGATGGGATGGATGGATTCCCATTTACCATATAAGGAAACTCATCAATCACCAATAGAACGCGTTGATCTTTTGACTGATTAGCGAGGAATTCGAACGCTTCTTCCCAGGACTTGAAAGTACTTATAAACTTTTCAAATTCAGTGCCCTTTAGTATTTCTTTAGAAAACAACTCGAGTTGATTCTTATCAACAGTTTCAATCGCAGAGTAAAAAATATGCTTCTTATCAGATGCAAATTGTTTCAGAATTTCAGTCTTTCCAATTCGCCTTCTGCCATAGATCACCAGAAATTCTGATTGAATGCTCTTATATTTTTTTTCTAGATACGCCAATTCTTTCGATCTTCCAGCAAACATACAACGCCCCCATAATTCTAATTGATTTTATTATAAATCAATCCAAACGATTTGTCGAGTCGTGATTAGACTAAATTGAACTCTACAACAGCTTATTTGATAGCCGATAGGAATGCGCTAAAAAAAAACGAACATCTTCTCATTCGACATTTAGTCAAATTCAGAGATGTTCGTTTTTTGAGTCAAATTGCTTGACACATCGACTCAGTCATCGACTCAGTCACCCATTGACTCACTCATTACTGCACCATAGCTTTTATAAGTGCCGTTATGATCACTGCAACTTCTGCACGCGTTGCTTGACCAGTTGGATCAAACATATTCTGAGGCTTTCCGTTGATAAATCCCGCACGCTGCATCGCGATGACAGAAGCTTCAGCATATTTTTGTACTTTGTCTTTGTCTTTAAATGCGATTTCAGTATTATTTTTTGGTAAAGTAAATGCTTCGATTTGACCCGCATACTTATAGATGAGTACTGAAAGGTCTTGTCTAGTGATCGCATCATTTGGTTTGAAAGTCTGATTGCCTTTACCACCTATAATGCCATTCGCAAGCCCCCACTGGATAGAAGGCATAAACCAGTCCGTGTTCTTTACATCTGTAAATGTACTTGCTTTATATGTGCTAAGATCTGCATCGGCAAGGTTTGCCAGTATAGCTATGACTTCACCTCTTGTGATCATATTCTTAGGTGCAAAAGTATCAGCTTCTTTACCATTCATGATTTCTCTACCTGATAAATAAGTCACTTCATCCGCATACCAAGAAGTGTCGTCTACATCTTTAAACTGAACGTTGTTATAACCAACGGCGTATTTAGAAAAATGGTTTGTAATGAAGGTCACTAGTCCATTTTCATACTTACTCTTAACCGTTTTCAAATGTCCCTTTTCATCGATATAGTAGATGAGAATTGCGTTAGGATTTTCACCTGCTTTGAGGACGTATGGAATTTCCACAGTAACTTTGCCGTTTCCAAAAGAATTGATCGCTTTGCCACTCAGTTTTAACGAGAATTCAAAAACTGGTCGATCGCCTACTTTAGCTTGTGCAGCAGCACTTAAACTATCTACAGCAACTGGTTTCGCAGTCAGTTCCAAAGTCCCGACGACACCGATTTTTTCTAGAGCTGCCTTGTTGAATGACAAGTTAACATCGCCCTTAATTGTTAGCACATCTACAGTGCCCATCTTATCTAACGCTGTTTTAAACGATCCCGACGCATCAAACTTTTCTATGGTTTCGTTAATCGCATCTGGAGATGATGCTTCAGTCGTTGATCCAGTTGTTGCTTCAGTCGTTGCCTCAGTTGTTGCAGGAGCTGTTGGATTACCTGAGTTTCCAGGTTCATCATCATCGTCATCTGTACTAGGGACTACGAAGTCGCTAAGATTTGGTAAATTTGTCGTATTCTTAATTGTGGGCACATCAACTTGCGGTGGAACCGTCTCTTCCGCTAGAACTGGCATGCTGCCAACTAATAGAAATACGGTCATAAGTAGTGCTATAAGTTTAATTTTCATATTATTTTACTCTCCTTTTATCAAATCGGTAAATTCTACATGCTGTCCCTCACTCGC
The DNA here is from genome assembly GCA_041741755.1 of Acidaminobacteraceae bacterium. Taxonomy (GTDB): domain Bacteria; phylum Bacillota; class Clostridia; order Peptostreptococcales; family Acidaminobacteraceae; genus Fusibacter_C. The sequence continues at coordinate 2,137 of JBGSJR010000021.1, forward strand.
AAATGCGATATCGCCAATAAGGTAACTATTCTCATAAGGAACGACTACTTTGTAATTGCCTGTAGGCAGTTCAGAGATGAATAGTTCTCCAAATGAATTTGTTTGAGTTTGATAAAGAGGTTTTCCATTTGCATCATATAAATAATACATTGTGTTTGCCAATAATTGACCTTGATAACGCAATGACGTCGTATAACCGATATTGTCTCTTAGCGTCAACTCAGGCATATTGCTCAGTCCAATTTCTTTTGATGGTGATGGCATATAGTGACCTGTATTGTCTTCAGCGACAAGGGTGATTAGTGCCGGATTTTCAAATGCTTCGATTTTGAAGGTTCCGTCTGCATTGACTGGAACACTTTTTAAATAAGCATTTTCTTTGTAGACATGAACCCAACCTGACATAGCTTTGGTTCCATTTGGGTTTAGAACGCTCCCCCTATAAAATGCCTCTTCCAACTGAATCGTAGTCGTTTTTAATTGACCCGAATAACTGACAGGAATAAATTCTGAATCAACGTATAAATCATTTTCAACACATCTTACTTGTAAATAGTAATTTCCAGCTACTACGCCACCAAAATCATAGGTGCCATCAACTGAATTTTCAATAGAAATCAACTTCTTACTGCTGTCAAATAGTAAAACTTGAGTGCCACTAATTCTTTGGCCAGCTGCGTTGACAACATCGCCATCAATCATTTTTTCGGTTAAACGAACGCGTTGCTCGCCCTCAACCATTTGATTTACAACAGAGAATGGTGTCGACAAACTGTCTTCATATACACCGTTGCCCAAGGCTTTAAGTGTATAGTTTCCGTTTGACATTTTTGGAAGTTTAAATTGTCCTTGATCATTGGTCTTAACCGCTTCGACTTCGCGACCCAATCCATCATAGATTCTAACCCAGGTTTCTGATACAACGTCATCATTTGGCGTGAGAACCTGTCCACTGCCTATGACCGATTCCAAAGGTGCAATAAACTCAACAACGCTATCAGAGCTGTTGTCAACACTGAAAACATTCATTTTGCTCGTCGTGTAAAGCGACGCCAATGAAGAGAATGGACTAACAAATATTTTCGCAAAGTATTTGCCATCTTTTAGCTCACCAACTGAGAAAACACCATCTCTACGAACGAGTGCATTTCTTACAAATTTACCCGTTGCATCGAAAACGTTAACAAACACTCTAGAAATATTGTCCTTAAACGCTAAATTATCACTATCACTTAAAACTATTTTTCCGAAGACTTTCGACTTTGGTAACTGGATATTTATAGGCTCTGTGATTGGGAAGTTAACAATTTTAGTGATGCCAGTATAATAAACCGAATCTATTGGATCCGATATAACAATTTTGTAGTCACCTTGGAGCTTAAGATCAGAACCGATGTTGATAACACCAAATTTTAGTGGTTGGCTATTATAGCCTCCTGAAGTATGCGTATTATCTCGAGCGACCACTTGATTTGTCGCTAGATCAACAACTTCTACCTGAATGAACGCACCTTCGTAAGGTTTCCCATCAGCAAATACTTGGCCATAGACCTGTGCATAATCAACTTTCAGGTCAATGTGCACGATACCTTCGGCATCCACAGTATAAGACACCTCTTCACCAACTGAGTTTGTGGCCGTATATGTGCCAGGTAAGTTTGTATAGGTGAAAGTAAGTTTTTTACTCGTCCAGTATCTTAGGTGGTCCAAATCACCTGAATCTGGCGAAAGTAAAAGTGTGTATGTTTCACCTTCAGTCATACCAGCTACTGCAGCTGTAGATTTATTCCCCCAATATACACTTTTACTATCATAGCCCTGAATTAGAAATATGCTGCGGTCTAGACCAGAGCCTTCTATGAGTTGTTCACCTTCTGGATTTAGCATTTTTATGATTAATTGATCCTTAACTTCTTTGTATTGATTTTCTCCAGAATTGATATGAGCAGTCGCAGTTATCGGTTTCATGCTGCCATCAAACGACTTAATATCGAGGTTTGCATCCGTTGAAAAACCACTACCCAAAGGTGCTAGGTAAAACATGTTTGTTTGACCTGTGCTATTTTCCCAAGTACCCATGGTGAAATAAACACCCGCTAGGTCCATTTCTGTACCTATATAGTTAATATTTGCATATGGCTTGATAGAACTTGCAGGTGTCTCATCCTTCTTAAAAACTTCACCTGACATAGTAGGCGTTTGGAATTTAGCCGTTCCTAGATCTATTAAACCATTTACGCTATTATTGAATTTACTTGAAAGTTCTAAGAATTCCGTGTTCGCCTGTGGGACTGTTGAATTGCCTTTTGTTGGCGAGATAACTAAGTAGAAATAGTCGACGCCAAGCATTTCAGTTTGAATCGGGATGAACATCTTGCCATTAAGAACCTGTGTGTTAGACATACTGCCTGACCCATCTGAATTTGAAAATTTATAGCCATTATGGTATTCTACTTCACCCTCAAAATAGACTTTGTTTTCTTCTGTCGAGTTCACATTTTCTAGTGTCAACACGCCTAACATACCGCTGTAGACCACGATTTGAACATTGGTGTTATTTGCAAGATTTCCAAATAGCCAGTCGCTATAGCCACCTTGAACACTACCAAGTTCTAAAACGCCGGTGGCATTATCCAAAGTGTATTGAGGATGCTCGCTGGTATTTGACAAATTAAGAGCTATTGGATCCACTTCAGTCTGACCGTCATTAATCCCTTTGATCGTCAATATGCTTTTAGAGTTCTCAGGTACATAAATATAGATCTGATTCTTTGATGCATCATAATCTGTGTAGACACCCTTTTGTGCTTCATTGGTTGCAACATCTACGATCTCAAATGCGTAATCATCAAATGTACCAACCGGTTGCCCTGTTGAACTTTGAATATTGATATCACGCACTAAATCTACAATCCCAAAATCAGGGATATTGATTTTAAGTGTCGCAGCGCCAGACAGTCCACCAAGGTCAATCATTTGATTTGAAATGCCACCACTTATAGATCCCGCTTGTGATACAATCTCATACGTTCCGTTGCTTAAGTTCTCGAAAGTCAGCGGGTTTCCGTTTTTATCCGTAAAACTAAATGCACTGTCCAAAATTATCTCATTTTGAAAACCAGTCGTACTTGTGGCGGTTCCGATGATTTTAGATAAATCTAAACTGGCAACACGCGTTTCAAATGGAATATCAAAATAGTAGTGTTTCGATCCGCCATCTAGCCACAGCACGTGTTTATAGCCACTAGGATTTAACGTGACTTGATCGATGCCGTTTAAAGTCGCTAAAAACAATTTGTCATAAAAAACACTCTGACTAACTGTATAATAAGACGGGTCTATACCTAACGTACCAGACATATCAAATACAGCCGTTTCTGGTGCCATATCAGCGACAATATCGCCACTTGCCTCATCGATAGTATAGTCGGCATTAATAAAGTTTTGAGTCTTTTTTGTATCAACTACGGTTTCGTTGATATAATGCACTTTATAACTTCCTGGTAACACAGCTTTATTTGTTTTTGTCAAAGAGCCATTGTCAAATTGATAATAAATTTTGTAGCTTGGCTCGCTATGTAGAAACCGAGTGTTTACCGTAAGCGTCTGTGTATTGATACTGATTTCAGCCCCTGTTTGAGTTGGATCAAAATTGACGGTTGTCAATTTACTCAAATCGTCACCCGCATCAATAGTGAATGTTTGACTGTATTGTAACGAATCATCCGCATTATCAATATTTACTGTTAACGCCACGGTATCACTAACATTGTAGGTCGTAGACAGATAATAGTTTAAAAACCGCGGTGGCGCTGTTCTGCTAGCCATCTGGGTGCCGTTAACAGTTATACTCATAGCGACACTATAATCCTTGTATGCTTCACTCGATACAACGTTCGAATCTAGAGTGAAAAACAAGTGCGGTAGATCAACTGCGTAACTCGCTAACTGAATCGGTGTCATCATCGTAACTATCATTACCATGATCAATAAAAGTGATATTTTCTTTTGCATGCTACCCCCAAAATTCTATTTATATTCTTTTTTCGTAACAATCGTACTTTTTTATTATATATTAACAACGATTATCATACAAATACTTCTTGTATGTATCATGCAAATACTTCTATTCAAAAAAAATTAACGAACATCCACTCATTCGATATTATATAAATATCAAATAGAGAGATGTTCGTTTTTTGAGTCAAATTGCCTGACCCATTGACTCATTGTTCACTCATCGCATCAAGCGTAATTAAACAAATATGCACATCCGCTTTAGAAACATCGATTAACTCGTTCGTAAATCCTGATTTAGAGAACAAAAAATACCATGTTTCTTTTGCCTCTGGCATAATCTGAGTATTTAAATCAATCATTTTGGTTAACACCTTTTGTCCAACAGGTATCGACGTCCATTTACACTCACCTATCAACAATGTATCTTTTAAGTCAAACGCAACAATGTCAACTTCTTCAGACTTTTCCCACCATCTTCCCAACTTAACATAATAAAACGGTGCATGTTCTTCAACTTTAAGCTTTGTCAAAAACTGCTTAGAAACTTTTTCAAAAACGCTGCCC
>JBGSJR010000022.1:0-3301 GCA_041741755.1 Acidaminobacteraceae bacterium
CTGCTGCTTTAATAGACATATGTTTCTCTTTGATATTTAATACAGCTTCAAGTCTTTCTTCGTAACTAAATTTCATCATAAAAAACACCCCGCAAATTTTAGTTTTTTTGTCTAACATTTACGGGGCGGTTCATTGACACATCAACTCACAGACACAGCCACTCACTCAGCACTCAGCACTGCCCTTCTCTCGCTCACGAGCCTTGACAAATACCATGCATAAGGCAACGCGATCGCTAATATCGCAATCACCATTACAGACTGTAAATTGCTGTCTTGATTGGTGATAGAGCCGCTGATATTGAATAAGATGTGGAACAAAATTCCAGGCAAGAGATTATCTGTGATAGCAACAAGTAGTGCTAGAACGAGACCTATTGCAACCGCAACGACGATTTGACTCACTTGTTCAATTGACCCATAGCCGTTGAGAAGGTTAACGATATGGCCTAAACCAAAGGTGATTCCAGAAATCAATATGGCACGTTTCAAACCTGATTTTGCCAAGATACCTTTATAGAGGAACCCTCTAAATAGCACCTCTTCGACAAAACCAACCCCGATCATCATCAACACAAAAATTAAAATATCACGCAACGTAAGCGCTTGATTGATACCACCGAAGAACTGAATAATGGCGAGTACAAATAACGGGACATAATAGAAGCACTTGCGAGCGTTTGTCTTCGTCACTTTCACGTTATTGAAATAGCCGCGCTTTTGCGCCATTGTATACAGTACAACTGACAAAACCAACAATATTGGTATTGTGACCAAATGGTTAATTCGTATGCTTTCAGAAAGCGCATCGCCAACACCAACGCCTGCAATATAAATAAAAATTAAAATGACTGCCATTAAAATCGGTTTCTTTTCTAATTTTCTATTCATCTTCGTCATCTTATTCATCGTATTCTCTCCTTATCCTTTTAGTTGGATTTTCATCCCTGAAAACGCGTCCATAAGTAACTTCGAGATTGTTTCCTCGCTAAAATCACAGTCGTTTGTCGCCATCAATGCAGCGATACCATGTGTGATCAACCATATACTTAGAAACAGCTGCTCGGCACTTTTAAAATCAAGGCCCGTCATACCTGCAATCATGTCCACGATCTCCTTGTTTTCCTCAGCTCTAATCATATCTAGCACACTTCTACCATTGAAAACATCGGACATAAACAAGTATTTAAAAATGTTTTGCTCCGTCTTCGCAAAGTCAATATAGGCGAGTCCCATACCTAAAAATGGAATCCGATGTCTGCCCATCCCCTGTCTCATGTAATTGTCAAACATGCTTTCAGCAGTTTTATAAAGTGCCTCTTTCAGCGCTTCCATATTCTCGAAATTGCTAAATATCGGCTGCACGGAGCATCCCAATATCTTTCCAATGTCCCTTGCGTTTACACCTATAATTCCCTTTTCCCTTACGATCTGAATCCCTGCAGCTAGGATAGCTGCCTCTGTGACTTTTACTTTTGGTGGCATGACTTTCTCCATTTCTCATATATAACACGCGTTATGTAACTTTTGTTATATATCATACTTAATCTTTCTCGCGCTGTCAATAGGGAGGTGCAAAAAAAAACGAACATCTTCTCATTTGACAGATTGTCAAATAGAGCGATGTTCGTTTTTTGAGTCAATTTGCTTGACCCATTGACTCATATCAACACAATTTACAATTATATTGAAGCTCTAGAAAATTCGTTTGTGATCAATAAAGTCAATCGTTATGACATACATGGAAAGGAACTCTTAAAAACTCAAGAAAAATTTTACCTAGCAGATCAAGGTATTCAACATGCAATATTTGGTTATAGGGATCGAAATATTTCAGGTGTCCTTGAAAATATCGTTTATAACGAGTTGATTATGAGAGGTTATCAAGTTAGCATCGGAAAAATGCAAGACTTGGAAATAGACTTTATAGGTGAAAAACTTGGTGAGAAAATATATGTACAAGTCGCCTATCAAATGAATACCGATAAAACTGTTTCAAGAGAATTCTCGCCACTACTTATGGTAAGGGATCACTATCCTAAATATGTCGTGTCGATGGACGAACACTATAAAGATAACGTTGAGGGCATCAAGCATATTTTTCTAGGTGATTTTTTGATGCTCGATAACTATTAAATCGAAATGAAGCGATTAAAGAGGTTGACGAGGTGAATTTATGAACTGGCAAAATTTATTTGCACCCCACATACTGACACGCGGATACGACTACTATATAGAAGGCGCAGTGGACAAACTAAAAATTGGTGTCAATGAAATCACGGCGCGCGTTTTAGGCACCATTGATTATAAAGTTCAAATAGATCTTTTCAATAACAGAGAGATCGCCATGAGCTGCAACTGTCCCTATGCAGAGGCGCAATTGTATGATCGACTGTTGGTAACTGTACAAAACACCAAAGGCATTGTCCGTTTACAAAAATATGAAAAAGTCTTATCACCTTTATATCCGAAATAAATTCTCAATAAATATGAATTTGAAATTTCAAAGATGGCCCAACCAACCACCGATTGAAAGCGCTATAATTACCTCGTCTCGCTTTGCATTGGCGCTTCGTATATAGCAACCGCTCTGCGATGATGGATGAACTACGAAAATTATAGCTGTGTTTTCATTTCGAGGGCATATAGGGTTTAAGAATTTAAACATACATTGATTTGGCTATATTTTCCAGTTATTTCAATGACAAAGATCGACTCGACAACTTTAGGCTCTTGTTTTTGGAAGCTATGAATTTTTCTGTAGATTTACAGCCTCAACCTTTTACTGAAGATGATATGCTCTTTCCTGAAGGTATCGTAAAAGAGATTTTCAATACTAGAATCGAACTTAAAATGTGACATAAAAAAGAACATCTTCTCAATCGACATTTAGTCGAATAGAGAGATGTTCTTTTTTCGAGTCAAATTGCTTGACCCATTGACTCATTGTTTACCCATCGCATCAAGCGTAATTAAACAAATATGCATATCCGCTTTAGAAATATTGATTAGCTCTTTTGTAAATCCTGATTTAGAGAACAAAAAATACCATGTTTCTTTTGCCTCTGGCATAATTTGAGTATTTAAATCAATCATTTTTGTTAATACCTTTTGTCCAACAGGTGTCGACGTCCATTTACACTCTCCTATCAACAATTTGTCTTTTAAGTCAAACGCAACAATGTCAACTTCTTCAGACTTTTCCCACCATCTTCCCAACTTAACATAATAAAACGGTGCATGTTCTTCAACTTTAAGCTTTGTCAAAAACTGCTTAGAAACTTTTTCAAAAACGCTGCCC
>JBGSJR010000023.1:0-7019 GCA_041741755.1 Acidaminobacteraceae bacterium
TGTTCAATATATAATTAACAGGTTTTACCTGATAAGTATCAAAAATTTTAGTTGGCTCAGTTTCCGTGAGGGTGGCTCTCACCCTCCGTGAGATTGGCTCTAAATGGCCGTGCAAGTGGCGTTTCTTAGTCGGAATATACAAGACAAAGAAAAATTGAAGAATTAGCGGAAAAATATCTAGGTAAGTGAAATGATAGATTATTACAGAAAGTTGCTTCTTAAGATGCTAAAAAGATATGATTTGACAAGACGGAGTTAAAAAAGATCTCGCTAGCGCTCGAAATGGACATCAGATAACATAGAGTCCTCGCAACTGAGGCTGCTAGGACCCTAAGACCGATATGGGAAATAAAAAATAAGGAGACCAACTATGAATAATAAGTTTAATCTTGAAAGTGCATTGAAATATAGTGAAGAAAATAGGATTGAGGAATGGGTACATCTTTTTTTACAATATCAAGATAATAATATTCCATTTTCAGTAGGACTAAAATTAGAAAAAAGACATTTTTTTAATCCAATAAATTTAAGTTTAAGTAACTTTGAAAGATGCTGCGGTCCGGAAACTAATATGAAATATATTGTTGATGAAACAAAATTTGAGAAATATATTATGGGAATGATTGATTCATTGAAAGAAGGTTGGAAGATGCCACCACTTATTATAAATTTCTCGCTAGGTAAATTCGAACTAAATGATGGAAATCATAGATTTGAAGCATTAGTAAGAAGTCAGATTAAAGAATACAGTGTAATCATATGGACTACGAGTATTGAAGATAAACTTTTATTTGAAAGGACTTTTTTGGATGAAAACAATTAGAAACTTCATCTAACACGCCATTCCCATAACTAAGGTGACGGGAACGGCTGAACGTTATCTGAAAAAAAGGAGAAAATCCATGAAATTTAGTTATGATATTTATTTGAAATATATAAAAAACAGAAAGTTTGAAAAAGCACATACATATAAAAACAAGTATATTCCGAATACTTTATATAAGTTTTTTAGTCTGAGTGAAAATGAAGATGATGATTTAAGTCTGAAGAAATTAGATTACCTAGATCTAGAATATATGTGGATGCCGTATGCACAATATCTTAATGATCCTTTTGAATTAAGAGCTATATATTTAAGTAAGGACGAAATTGAAAAATTTAAATTTGAGGATGTTGAGGTTGAGAATATTAACAATCATATTTTAGATAAATTGAAAGAAGGTTATATTATTTCTTCTTTAACAGAAAATGTATTAGATATAATGCCAATGTGGGCGCACTATGCTAATAACCATAGAGGCTATTGTTTGGAATTCGAAACGGTTTCGAAACATGTTATATATCCAATTAAATATGTTGAACATAGAAATCCGATAGGGAGTTGGCTTGATGCGATTGATTATTTGTCAACACGTCTCGAAAATGGAGAAATAGAAGAAGATAACATTCAGCTTCAAGTAATTAGAGAGTTTATGTACATTTTCGGGATGTATAAACATTTTTCTTGGAAATATGAAAAAGAGTATCGTGTAATGTTGCCGTATACTAACAATAAAGAAGTTTCAGGAATGGTAACTCCATTTGATGGCATTGGACTTAAACTTAAAAGCATTATTATTGGTTATGCATGTAATACTCAATATGAAGATATTTTGAGAGAAATTGCCAACAATTTAAAAGTTGAATGTAAAAAAGCATCGATGGATATTTACAACAAGGAGTTTAAGCTTAAGTGCAATTAATTTTCTTCAGATAACACGCCATTCCAATCACTGAGGTGACGGGAACGGCTGGACGTTATGTGACATGCAAAAAAAAAAGAGGAGCATATATGGACCCAATACTATTAGATACATATCAACTATTGAATAACTTATTTGATGAAGATGAAATAGCAGTTCTAAAAGAAATAGAAGATGAAATAACTAGTAATCCAGTTCATTATGTAATTGATAAATTATGGGGATTAGATAGAAATATAGGCGGAATCGGAGCGTATAGCATGCCTGCTAATCCAGTAAGAAATCCACTCCCTAGAGGCATCGGTCGAACTATATATAGACCACTTCAATATGCACGAGCAAATATTGAAATCAATAATATTAATGATCATTCTAGATATGCAATTCAGAATGTTGGGCTGCATTTAGAAGGTTTAGTTAAATATATTGTAAAGAAAGAGCGAATGATTGGTATTATGCCTTCAAGTAAGATGACTTTAGGTCAGGCAATTAATAAACTTCATACTAAAAATCACGATGAGAGAAATTTGACAAATCTAAAATATATTTTAGGCATTTATAATATGTCTAAACATGGGGTGAATAATGATGAGAATAGGCAAAGAACTTTTACACCTATGGATGCGATAATATTTTATCTCTCAAGTAGAAAAATAGGAAATAGCTTATTGACTAATTATCGAGAAGATCTATACATGGAAATTGAAAACTATATTGATAGATTAGACATTAATTAGTTTGAACAATCACATAACGAATATCCTCGCAATTGATCTGAGAGGGCAAGAGAACTGTTAGTAGACATAATTGATTCGGATTATAAAGAAAGATTTGAGGTGTTGAATTGATTTATCAGAGTCTTATTGATGAACTTAATATGAATGATTTAGGGAATGACGTTAGGAAAGGGAAAACTAAAGAACAAATAACAGAGGAGATCATTAGAACGTTTTCCAGTTTTTTTATGAATAAAGATAATCTTTACCGTTACTCCCATGACTTTCTTGTACATGATTGGATTAATTATAAAAAGCACAATTATGAGGGATTACATGGTAGTATCCAGGAGGTAATTGACTTTCTAAATAGTGCAAAGGAAGAAGAGAATAACTGTATATTTCAAGCGTTTGCTGAATTTCAAGAGCTTACTACTGAAATGGGCAATAAACATTGGTCTTTATGTATACTACAGAGGGATTTATCTGAATTAGAGTTATTTGAGTATATTACAGAAGTATTTAGTTTAATTGAGAATATTGGTGAAGTAATGTTAAAAGTATTTCTTGGTTTTATAGTCTATATTAATCGGCTTAGAACCGATTCCTCAGTAAAGCTAGATGATGTGATGAAGTTATCTTTTGGTAACATTTATAATGAATTTCAGACTTTTAACATATTAAAAGACTTCATGAGTTCTGTTCCATATAATGTTCCTTTGACTCAGTGGAGGAATATAGCTTGTCACAAGAGTTATAAAGTAGTTGGATCATCAATTCAGTGTAAGTATGGGTGGAATTTAGACAATGAAGTTACTTTAGATAACAAGGAGTCGCTTCTTGGTATATCTGTTTTATTTAATACCCTAGCGCAGATTATAAATTTTGCAACAAAGTTCTTTTTATACGACAATATTTTTGAAATTTCACCTCTGTATCAGGCACTTCCTAAAACTTCAACTATAAGAGCTGAAACCTGGCATTTATTGTTATTAACCGAATTATATACAAATGGTTTTGAGCTTATAGATATTAGCGATGATGGATTAAATGTTTGTGTTCAAATTCAAGAAATGACAGACCAAGATGTTAAGTTACAGTCTATAAAGTCCTCTTCGTTCTTATACAAGCTATGGGAATTAACAGACAGAGATTCAGTAGGTATTGAATACTTAGATAAAGACGGTAAGGCTTATCTTAGTTCAGAGACAACTGCTAATGTATGCAAAGCAATTGCAAGTGGTGAAAAAGAGTTTGTATATTTGGCTGAAAAAGCCAAGTTTACCAAGCTATAGTTTCAGTTATTCGAAGGCTGTCATCAATTACGTCGACTAACACACTATTCTAGGCACTAAGACGGCTAGAACGGCAGAACGTTAATGTGAAATAATTATTTGGAGGAAGATTATGTGGCCAATTGGAGATTATGACAGATTGTTAAATGAACTAAGACATAGAGAAGAACAGGATATCCCTGTCACCTTTGGGGTTCTAGTTGCAGACTATAGACAAAGTAGCTGCAGAGAATATATGTTAAATTACTTAGAGAGATTTAACGATTTATCTGGAGAGTATATTAATTTTTACTTACCTGGATATCTAGATGACGATCACTTTAAAAACAATAAAGTAATTGAGATTGGTAATAAAAACTACTATTTCCATAATGATAAATATATGGAGTTTCTAAATAAATTAGGAAGCGATTTCCATATTAGTTTTCCATATAATCCGATTCTAATACTGTTTGAGTTCGCAAATGGAAAATTTGGACAAGCTAGAAGAATTATCATTGATTTAGATAGAGACGGAAATGATGTTAGGGATGCGGGAGTTTTATTTGAGAATGTATTTGAATTAGCTAAAGAATTTGTACATATAGATGACATTTCCGATGGATTAAGAAGGAAAGTAGTTTCTAGTGGATTAATTAATAGGATAGTTGATTTAATAGGAAATGATTTGTTAAAAAACATCAAGTTGCTAAAAACTGATATTGATAGATATAAAATAAAATCTAGATAAATAATTCTTCCTATAACACGACAGTTCCCTACATTCCTTCCGATGTCACAAGTCTTGCGAGGCAAGTCTTGCGCCACTCTTTCCACTAAGGCGTTAAAAGGAAGGAACGTCGGAAACTGCAGAAACGTTAATGTGAAATTGCGTTTCGCTTCATTTTACATTAACGTTGGGCGCCTACGGCGTTGTAAAGCAATGTGGCTAAGCGCCACATCATTTATCAACACCTTGCCAACAATCCCACTTGCGCGCTAAAGCGTACCGTGGAATCGTCGGCAAGCCACCCGACGTTATGTGACATTAAGCATTAAAAGCAAGGAGAAACCAAATGACTAGTTTTGATAATTTCGAACAACGAACTCTTGATTACAAAAAGTGGATTTCAAAAGCTGCTGAATTAGAGCAATCTGCTGAAATTTTGGCTGAGTCAGAACTGAAAAGAATAAAAGAGATAAAAGTTATTGAACCTGTAATGGTTGTTGATAATATTTCCATAATGCCACAAATAATTATGCTATATGCCTTTTCCATTGAAAATTACCTAAAGGGACTTTTAGCTTTAAGAAATAGAATTAAAATCAGTGATGGAAAAACAAAAGGGTTGAACCATAAGTTAGTAGACATTATCAGAGACATTGGAATAAATATAGATGATGACATGGAGCAAATTATTAATAAGTATACGAGACACATAGCTTGGGAAGGACGATACCCTGCACCAATCAGCAAATTTGATTTGCCTGAGTTTTATGATTCTTCAAATCTACATGAATGGCCCAACACATATGTGAACATTAATGATATTGAAATATCTAGAATTGTATTAGCACAAATTAAACATATTATTGAACACCAAATCAAGCATTTTGATAGTAATATAGATAATTAACGTCACATAACACGCCATTCCCATCACTGAGGTGACGGGAACGGCTGAACGTTATACGAAACACAAAAAAAGCGAGGGATAAAATGCGGACTGTTCTAATGGACTTACAAGGGACACTTGGAGGAAATCCTTTAGGGGATATAACTAGTTTTGAATTCTATCCTAAAGTACTGGAAGGACTTAAAATTCTTCAAGATCAAGGCTATCGACTATTAGTGATTACAAATCAAAGTAGAATTTCAAAAGGTTTAGTATCAGAAGAAACGTATGAGATCAAGAAGAACCAAATAACATTAGAAGCAAAAAAGATAGGGATCAATAGTCTAGAATTTTATTGTTGTCCTCATACTGGAAATGAAGAATGTACGTGTAGGAAGCCTAAAATCGGTTTGTTTGAAATTGCAGACGCTCATATTAAAATTGATAAAGAACAAAGTTATATGATTGGAGATATGGGGATGTCAGATATGATGTTTGCCCATAATATTGGAATTAAAAAAATATTAGTATTAACTGGTATTGGTGTTGGGAGCCTGAACGAATATAGAGATACTTGGAAAGACACTAGTCCAGATTATATTGCAGAAGATTTTTATAACGCCTCTGTATGGATTCAAAGTAATACAAAAAAGTGATAGTAAAGTGCTTCGTATAACACGCCATTCCCATCACTGAGGCGGCTAGAACGGTAGAACGTTAGCTGAAATAATTGATGAAAAGGAGAATTTTTTATGAAGAAGTATATGTTTATTGGCATATTAATTTTAGCAAGCATACTAATTATAGTAACTACAATAAAAGATAACAAAAACAAAGAATATCCAAAGGATTTTAATTTTACATATTCATTTGGTGTTGATGGTAAGGAAGGTCTAGACACATATTCAAACACTTTAAGATATAGCTCTATTAAAGGGATAATAGAATTGAAACTTGTGTTAACGGTTGAAGAAAAAAATAAAATATACTCTAAACTAGTAGAAAAGGATTTTATGAATATACCAGCTTCATTTCCAAAATTAATAACCTTTGAAATTTCACCAATAGATAAATCATATTTAAGCGTTGATTATCAAAATAAAAAAAACGTTGTTAGCTGGAACACTAGGAATTTCAATTTGTTAAACACGGATAATCCAACAGAAGGTAATGAGAACCTAAAAGCAATAAATGAAATAGGAACATTTATTCAACAAATAATAAGTGAAAAGCTTGAAACAATGGATTTGCCTGAGAAACCATCATATTTATAGATAAATTACTTCAGCTAACACGCCATTCCCATCACTGAGGTGACGGGAACGGCTGAACGTTATACGAAAACTAAATAGAGACAGAATGAGGATCATTATGAGGACATCATCTCAAACGACATTGTTTAACATGTGTATGATAATTGATAAAGAAAAAAACAAAGTGCTAATTCAAGATAAAATAAATTCAGATTGACAGGGATAACATTTCCTGGGGGGAAAACTGAATATGGTGAAAGTATTGTAGGGTCAACTATAAGAGAAGTACAAGGAGGATTGTATGGATAAAAGAATTAATATCATAATAAGTATTGTTGTTGTTTTAATACTCTCTATAGTTTTATACTATTCATTTATTTATAGTAAAAGTGAAAGCTATATTATTACAAATGAAATT
>JBGSJR010000024.1:0-1940 GCA_041741755.1 Acidaminobacteraceae bacterium
CTAACGTATTTTCTTCTCTGAGGATTTCCAGTACGATGGTTGCTTTTTCCTCAGGGGTCCAGGTTCGTCGTTTTTTACTCATGTGTATAGTTTATCTTATTTTCCGGATTTTGTGTCCAACTATTTGTGAACATTATAATCGATGAATTCGAAGCCTGGGCCGATGAAAATAATGATCTTACCAATGATGATATTAGCTGTATGTATTACAATGACGGAAATCAATCTATTTTTTTAGGTTGCAGTTACTTTGTTTACCATTTTGCACAAGAATATCAAGGCGAAGATTTTAAAGAATTTGCTGAAAATATTAGCAGAACTTTGTCATGTATAGTAAATTCTGGTATTAGTAAGGTTAAATTACCTTCAATACGAACTAGACCACTTAACTTTGAAATTTCATTATCTGATGAAAAGAGTGATGACTTCTTAAGTAAAAATGATATTGATGGTAGTACAAACTTTAGGATATTGTTATGTCTTGCTGTCGCAAGTTGGACATACATTCAGTATTTTAAAGTTATAGAAGGTGATAAGCTATTCGATAATTCTAAGTCTAGATGGATCGTTTTAAAAAATCTTTCTATTAAGTATGACGAAATATTTGATAGTATCGAAAATCTTTTAAAGTATTCGCAGTCAAAAAGCAAGCTCAATGATATTTTTGCAGATTCACAAGTTGATTTTGATAATGCTAGTTATCGGGACGTGATTCAAGCAATACGAAATACAGTTCATTATAATCATGATGATTTGGAAACAGATATGGATTATTACAACAGCTTTAAAACAAGGTATAATCTTAGAGTGAGTGATTTCAATAAAATATTTATATATATGAAAGAAAATTTAGAAGCACTTATTTTAACATTGCAGTATTTTAGAAGAGGATAATTTTTTATAGTCTAAGAATAAAATTAATAGTTTCAATACAGTGACAAAAAATAAAGTAATATCAATATATTAAGGAGACTTATGAGAGAAGGATATAATAAACAGAAACCAGTGTTAAAAAATTCTGTAGTGTGTTTTGTTGATATACTAGGATTTTCAAATATAGTGACAAAGGCCTGTAATGAAAAGTCTGGAAATGAACTACTTAAGAAGTTACATAATGCAATCAACAATAATATGGAATTTATTTCCCCTTATTTTGAAGGTTATAGTGAATTAAAAATGTTTACTGATAATATTGCGATTGGAGTGCCAATATATGGTGATGGGGAGTCCCAATTAGGTGGTGTATTTTTAGGATTTGCATTTTATCAATTGAGCTTAGCGTTAGAAGGGTTTTTCATTAGAGGTGGTATAACAATTGGTGAATACTATGCTGATGATAAAATGGCATTCGGATTACCTATAATCGAGGCACATACTTTAGAAAGTGAAGTAGCAAATACTCCAAGAATTATTTTAGGTAATATTGCAGTAGAATATGTTAAAAAACATATTAATTACTATAGTATGCCTGAAGATTCTCCACAATCAAAACACTTATTACGTGATGTTGATGGTAATTGGTTTATTAATTATCTTGAAGCAGTGTTTGAAGATACATATGAGGATGTCGAGCGAGCTAAAAAATTTCTAAGGCAGCATAGGGACATAGTAAGTATGAAAATAATTGAATTCCAAAATGATACACGTGTATTGAATAAATACTTATGGGTTGCAAATTATCACAATTATTTTTGTTCATTAAATTTTAAAAATGATTCAGAATTACTTGTTAAAAATAACATGAATTTTGGTGAATTTGGATTGATTATTTGAGTTTTTAAAGATGAATATTTTGTCACATTATAATGTACACGCTTGTCAAGACACGAAATCAGAAATATTTAGATAAATCTCCTTTCGCATTTTGATCAGGCAGCCAATGCCATATTTTCATAGAATACAGCTGCCGGTGTTTTGTAATCGAATCGTTGGTGACCACG
>JBGSJR010000025.1:0-26893 GCA_041741755.1 Acidaminobacteraceae bacterium
ATCAGTAGGTCGCGGGTTCGAGTCCCATCACCGGCTCCATTTTCATTATTTATCCGGAGGGGTTCCCGAGTGGCCAAAGGGGGCGGACTGTAAATCCGTTATCAGCGATTTCGAAGGTTCGAATCCTTCTCCCTCCACCAATTACAAATTTCATGCGGAAGTGGCTCAGTGGTAGAGCATCGCCTTGCCAAGGCGAGGGTCGCGAGTTCGAATCTCGTCTTCCGCTCCAATTTTTAATTATGCAGGCGTTCATAGCTCAACTGGATAGAGCACCGCCCTTCTAAGGCGGGGGTTAGGGGTTCGAGTCCCTTTGGACGCACCAAGTTATTTACAGAACATCAATTATTCTATGTAACTTGATTGCATGCTTAATTGCGCATTAGACGAGTCAAATGCTTCGCATTTGCTCATGTATGGAGAGGTACCGAAGCGGTCACAACGGGGCGGTCTTGAAAACCGTTAGGGTGCAAGCCCACGTGGGTTCGAATCCCACCCTCTCCGCCATTTATTTTTTACTAACACGTGGGCGTATAGCTCAGCTGGTTAGAGCGCACGCCTGATAAGCGTGAGGCCGGTGGTTCGAGTCCACTTATGCCCACCACTTATGGAAATCTCAGATTTCCAGAGGAATACTAACCATTCCTCATTAATGCCTCGATAGCTCAGTCGGTAGAGCAGGGGACTGAAAATCCCCGTGTCGGTGGTTCGATTCCGCCTCGAGGCACCACATTAGATCAATGATTAAGATTTCTTAGTCGTTGGTCTTTTACTTTTTTGATAAAGGTAGTTTTTTTGATATAATAAAGTATACGGTTGTTTCTGTAACGTATATAGTTAATAATCAACATCTTGGTTTAATATTATTTATAATTGGAGGTCAATATGAAAAAAAGCGAAGAAAGTGTATATCAGTCAAAATTATCTGACCTTAGAATTCAGTTGAACACAATCGATGAAGACCTCATCAAACTTCTGATTTCGAGATTTTCTTTAACTGATGAAATTGGTAGGTTGAAGCAAAATAGCAATCAACAGATTTACGATCCTGATCGAGAAACTTCTATTATTGACAATATAACTGAGACAATAGAAGAAAATCACTTGTCGCGTACGAATTTGGTCAGTCTCAAATCTTGCATAATTGAAATTTATCGTGAAATAATGAATCAGAGTAAAATAAGTCAATCGAAACTATAGCCTTTGAAGAATAGTAATAGTTATAAATTATAACTATTATTATCTAATTTATATATGTATACGTTGATGAAAAAAGATTGATGTATTTTAATAAGCAGATTCTCAACTTATTCGTAATTATATAGATAGCTAAAATATGAACAAATGCGGTTGATTTCAAAAAAAAAATTACAAATATATTAAGAATAAAATAAGTAGAATGCAAACGGTTGATTTTAATAGTATACTGTATGGGAGACAGTTAGTATTAGGAAATAATTGCAAGGGGTGCACAATGGAGCTTCTGAATGCGTTTTTTGAATCAATCTTAGCATTTGTATCTGAAATAAAAATAACTTATATCATAGATATAGGTATTATTGCCTTTGTTTTTTACAAGCTCTTGGGTTTGATTAAAGAAACACGAGCAGAGCAATTGGTTAAGGGATTTTTGATCATAT
Source organism: Acidaminobacteraceae bacterium (assembly GCA_041741755.1). Taxonomy (GTDB): domain Bacteria; phylum Bacillota; class Clostridia; order Peptostreptococcales; family Acidaminobacteraceae; genus Fusibacter_C. Next base: position 1,638 of record JBGSJR010000025.1, read on the forward strand.
TGATCATTTCGAAATTAAGTGAATGGGCCAAATTATATGCTATCAACTATATTTTAGAGAGCACGTTTACTATTGGACTGATTGCACTCGTCATCATCTTTCAACCAGAGCTTCGAAAAGCTCTCGAACACTTGGGAAGAAGTCAGTGGCTTCTAACAAGTAACAAAAAAGGATCAATTGAAGATCAAATGCGAGCCATCAATGAAATAGTGGATGCAGTTAGTGTCATGTCTAGAAAGAAAATTGGTGCTTTGATTGTTATTGAGCGTTTGATTGGTATCAATGATATTATCGAAACAGGTACAAAACTTGATGCAGATATATCAGCTGATTTGCTTATGAATGTTTTCTTTCCAAAATCACCATTACATGACGGTGCAGTCATAATCAAAAACAATCGTTTAATGGCTGCGGGATGTCTGCTGCCTTTATCCTCGAATAAATATATCAGTAAAGAACTTGGAACACGCCATCGTGCAGCAATGGGTATGACTGAGAGTTCTGATTCCCTCATAGTCATTGTATCTGAAGAAACAGGCGCAATTTCAATGGCCGTAGAAGGTAAATTACAGAGATTCTTAGACACGACAACATTGAGGGATTTGATGATCAATACCCTTGAAACTGAGAAGGATGGGGAGGACAAAAATGTTTCTAAAAAACAAACCCCAAAATAAAGAGGTTGAACATAAATCTATCATCAAGCATGCAGCTAAATGGCTGATTAACTTACCAAGGTCTATTTTTGAAACGAAGTTCTCGCATAATTCGGGCACAAAGTTTCTTTCCTTAGCATTAGCTGTTTTGTTCTGGTTTTTTGTTATGGATCAAGTCGATCCAGAAATTACGAGAGTATTTGAAAACATCCCAGTTCAATTGACCAATACGCAAGAGCTTGATCAAAACAATTTGAAAATCATGAATCAAACTGATTTTTTTGTAAATGTTGAGGTTACTGGACGCAGAAATAATGTTCTTGGCTTAAATTCTAAATCTATTTATCTTTGGGCAGATATGCGTTCTGTAAGAAGTGGTATTAACAATGTTTTTATCAATAGTACAATAAACTCTGAATCTGTCAACATTAAAGCTTTGCTACCTACTGAAATTGTCTTAACTGTGGATCGTGTGGTTTCATTACCAAAACCAGTCAAGATTATCCTTTCAGATGATTTTCAAGAGTCACTCTTCCAAGAATCACTTGAAGTCAATCCTGTTGAAATTAAAGTAACAGGTCCTGAAAGCTTAGTTAATGCGGTCTCATATTTGGGGGGAACGATATCTGTTAATTCGATTACAAGTGATCATGAACGTGACGTATCACTTGTACCTTATTCATTTGATGGTGAAGTTGTAAACGGCGTTAGCTTGGAAAGAAGTTATGCACAGTTGAATTTGAGTGTTGGCAAGACCAAATTAGTTCCAATAATAGCGGATGTTCAAGGTGAGGCTTTGAGTGGTTATAGGATAGTAAGTGTTAAGACAATTCCAGAAATAATTACTTTGAGTGGTAAAATTGGAATTGTTGATAAACTTGAAAGCATTAATACGGATGTAATACAGTTAAATGGTGATGAATCAACTTCATTTATCGTTGAAAAGAACTTGCTTTTACCTGAAGGTGTCAAAATGGTTGGGCAAGAAGGACCTATTCAAGTTGAAATTGTGATTGAACAGATTCAGACAAAAGAATTCACTTTTGATATTGGTGAAATACCAAAAGTGAATTTAGATGAAAAATATACGATTGATTTAACAGGAAATCCACCTACGATTAGTGTTAAAGTGGTGGATATTGAATCGGTCATAACAAATTTGACAAAGTCAAGTATTAAACTTGATGTGAATTTTAGCAATGTAACGGCTCCAGGTATATATAGATTACAAATAAATCCTTTGGATATTAACGAATTTGAACAAATTGAGATTTTGCCAACATATATTGATGTAATTGTTACCGATGGAACGAATGAAGCAATCACTGAAGAAACAACTGAAGTTCCAAATCCTTAGAAATTTGAATAAAGTATATTAAGGGCAGGTGCATAAATGCGCAAAGATATTCAAAAAATATTAGATGCAACGCATGATGCCATGATCGCAGTTGATTTGCACGGTATTGTGACACTGTTCAACAAATCGGCAGAGCGATTGACGGGAAAAAAAGCTATTGATGTATTAGGGCAGAAAGTTGAAGCCGTTATAGAAAATACCAGACTGCCTATTATTTTAAAAACTGGCAAATCGGAACTCAATCAACAGCAGCCTTTAAATGATATAGTCATAATCACAAACAGGATGCCTGTTCTTGACGACAAAGGGAAAATCATCGGTGCAATTGCCGTATTTAGAGATGTTTCTGACTTGATTGAGCTTGCAGAGAAGATCACGAACCTCAGTGAAGTAAGGGAGACGTTAGAAGCTACGATTAATGCAACTCAGGATGCAATATCTGTAGTCGATGAAAAGGGCATAGGTATTTTAATAAATCCTGCATATACTAAAATGACGGGATATACAGAGAAAGATGTTATAGGACAAGATTGCACCTTTGACCTTGCTGAGGGTGAAAGCGTACACAAAGAAGTTATAAAGACAGGTAAGCCGGTAAAAGGCAAAAGACTGAAAGTTGGCCTCATGAAAAAAGAGGTTATTGCTGAAGCTGCGCCGATTATTGTCAAAGGGATTCTGAAAGGATCCGTTGCCATAATTCACGACTTAACAGAGATAAATGCCATTTATGAAAGGCTTGATCAAGCGAAACAAATAATTAGAAATCTTGAAGCGAAATATACATTTGACGATATCGTTGGTACAAGTGAAATTCTCCTTAATGCTGTTGAAAAGGCAAAGATTGCTGCAGAAACCCCTGCAACAGTTATCATAAGAGGTGAAAGTGGAACGGGTAAGGAATTGTTTGCGCATGCGATTCACAATGCATCAAATCGTAGATACTCTCAGTTTGTCAGAGTCAATTGTGCGGCGATCAGTGAAAATTTACTTGAGAGTGAATTATTTGGCTATGAAGAGGGTGCATTTACAGGCGCATCAAAAGGTGGCAAAGTCGGTTTATTTGAAAAAGCAAATGGCGGAACGATATTTTTAGATGAAATTGGGGAGCTTAGTTTAAACACCCAGGCCAAATTATTGCGTGTGTTACAGGAAAAAGAAATTCTTCGCGTTGGGAGCAATAAACCCAAATCCATAGATGTTAGAATAATTTCTGCTACAAATGTAGATCTTGAAAATGCCATCCTTGAGAAGAAATTCAGACAGGATTTGTATTATCGATTAAATGTTGTACCGATAGATATTCCACCACTCAGGAAACACAAGTCAGATATTCCGGATATGGTTAAGCACTTGATCAATAAGTATAACCAAGAATATGGTCGAAATGTTTCAGATATTTCAACTGCAGCCATGGAACGCATCATTGCATACGACTGGACAGGGAATGTCCGAGAGCTCGAGAATTTCATAGGGCGAGCCATGATCAACATCAAAATGCATGAACATTTGATAACGCTCAATCATCTGCCACCAATTCTATACAATGCTGTTGAAACAGTGCCACAAGAAGATTTGGTGATGATTTCAGAGGATACGGATCTTGATAATAATGTCAAAAACTATGAAAGGGTTTTTATAAAATCCGTTCTATTACGATGTGGCAATAGTCGAGAAGAAGCCGCAAAACTACTTGGGATTTCACTTAGAACCCTGTATTACAAAATTAAAAGCTTAGGGATTACTGACTAATTTTAAATATCAAACGTGCAAATAATTGCACGATTTTAAAGTGTATGCAAAATATTGCATGCATTTTTTTGCGTTTTATGATGCTTTATTTTGACTACTTTGACACACGTGTTGCAACGTTACGTGTATAGAATATGATTGTTGTTGGCATAAAACTTGCGTATTAATAAGGTGGATAATTAATTTGGAGGTTATGCATGGAAAGAGAACTCGTTCTGGTTATTAATCCAGGTTCAACATCGACAAAAATCGCTGTCTACAATGGCACAACAAAATGTGCTCAGGAAAACTTAGATCACGACACGGAAAAACTTGATCAATTTGAAAAAATTACGGATCAATACGATTACCGAAAAGAGATGATCCTAAACTGGATGACGGAAAATGAATACTTTCCAAATCAATTAAAAGCAGTTGTTGGACGAGGTGGGTTATTGAGACCTATGCCAAGCGGTACTTATAAAGTGACCGAAACTATGGTTAAAGATTTGATTATTGGCATCCAAGGTGATCATGCATCCAATTTGGGTGGTATGATAGCAGACGCAATCGCTAAAGAGCAAGGCATTGATGCCTTCATAGTTGATCCCGTCGCTGTGGACGAATTTGAACCACTTGCTAGAATATCTGGATTGCCACAAATTAAAAGAAAATCATTGGTACATGCACTTAATATAAGAGCTATTGCTATTAGTGTTGCAAAAGACAAAAACGTGCCACTTGAAAAATTGAACCTCGTAATGGCGCATTTGGGCGGTGGTATCTCTATCGTTCCAATGAAACATGGTAAGATGATTGATGCCAACAACGCAAACGAGATGGGCCCATTTTCTCCAGAGAGAGCTGGCGGTCTACCTGTGGGCGATATCGCAAGAATGTGTTTTTCTGGTCAATATACACCAGATGAACTTAAAAAGAAAATTCGTGGAAAAGGTGGCATGACAGCCTATCTTGGTACGAATGATGGTAGAGAAGTCCTTAAGCGCATTGAACAAGGTGATGAAAAGTCGAAACTTATTTTTGAAGCAATGGGTTATCAAATTGCCAAAGAAATCGGCGCAATGGCGACTGTACTCGAAGGTAAAGTGGACGCAGTCGTTTTAACTGGCGGCGTTGCATACTCTAAATATTTAACGGATTACATCACCGAACATGTAAGTTTTATCGCACCAGTCATCATTAAAGCGGGGGAAGACGAGATGGAAGCACTTAATTTTGGCGTTCTCCGCGTACTCAGTGGTGAAGAGGTGGCAAAAATATATGAAAATGAGGTAACTTTCAATGATTAAGAATTTTGATGAATTACTTGAACTTGCCGTAAAAAAGGGACCAAAGCGCATTTCAGTGGCTTGTGCCCAAGATGACGACGTACTCAGAGCAATCAAAGTCGCGTACGACAAAGGCATTGTCAATGGCTATCTAATTGGTAATGAAGCTGAAATTAGAGCGATTGCAACAGAAATAAGTTTAGATTTAAGCGGATTTGAGATAATTAACATTATTGATCTCGCTGAAGCGTCACTTAAAGCAGTGGAGCTCGTCTCTTCTGGAAAAGCGGATCTAGTTATGAAAGGCCTTGTTGATACTGGCATTATCCTTAAAGCGGTCCTCAATAAAGAGATTGGTTTAAGAACTGGTAATGTTTTAAGCCATGTTGCTGTTTTCGATGTGCCAACTTATCATAAGATTCTCATGGTGACAGATGCGGCTATGAACATCGCACCAGACTTAAATGCAAAGAAACAAATCATTGAAAACACACTATTCGTAACACGTGCACTCAATATTGAGATGCCAAACGTGGGTGTCATTGCAGCTAAAGAAAAAGTAACAGAGTCTATGATTGCGACAGTCGATGCTGGCGAACTTGTTAAAATGAACAAAGAGGGTCTGATCACTGGTTGTAAAGTAGGCGGTCCTTTCGCACTTGACAATGCCGTTTCTAAGGAAGCAGCGGCGATCAAAGGCATCAAAGACCCTATGGCAGGCGATGTCGATGTGCTTCTCTGTCCAACAATTGAAGCTGGAAACGTTCTTTACAAAGCACTTAATTTCTTGGCAAATGCAAAATCTGCTGGAATCATCGTTGGCGCGAAAGCACCTATCGTATTAACTTCTAGAGCGGATTCAGACGATTCAAAATTAAACTCAATCGCTCTTGGCGTTTTGATGACATCAATTTAATTTATTAAAAAAGTTATGGAGGTTTTATGGAAGTGTTTAGAATACTTGCAATCAATCCGGGTTCTACCTCGACTAAGATTGCAATCTATGACAACGAGAAGGAAGTGTTTGAAACAACTTTGAGACATTCAAACGACGAACTTCAGCCGTATGAAAAAGTTTCAGATCAGTATGATTTCAGGAAAAATGTTATTTTAAAGGCGCTTAGTGACAACGGCATCAACCTCACAAAACTCAGTGCGGTCGTTGGTCGTGGTGGTCTTCTAAAACCGATCAAGGGTGGCACATACGCTGTCAACGATGCGATGATCGAAGCAATAAAAGAAGCTAAAAGAGGCGAACACGCATCAAACCTTGGCGGTATGATTGCAAATGAAATCGCACATCAACTAAACATCCCAGCTTTTATCGTCGATCCTGTCGTCGTAGATGAACTCGATCCTATCGCTAGAATTTCTGGTATGCCTGAAATCGAAAGAATTTCCATTTTCCATGCACTTAACCAAAAAGCGGTTGCAAAAAGATATGCACAAGAAACTGGCAAACCGTATGAATCACTGAACTTGATTGTTGCGCATTTAGGTGGCGGTATTTCAGTTGGCGCTCATAAAGATGGTCGCGTGATTGAAGTTAACAATGCACTTGACGGTGAAGGTCCATTTTCACCAGAACGTACAGGTAGCTTACCAGTTGGCGATTTAGCAAAACTTTGCTTCTCAGGTAAATACACGCATTCAGAAATCAAAAAAATGATCACTGGCAAAGGTGGCTTAGTTGCTTATCTTGGAACCAATGACGGTAGAGATGTCGTCAAGATGATCGAAGAAGGCGATGAGCATGCAAAACTCGTCTTTGAAGCAATGGCTTACCAAGTTGCTAAAGATATTGGAAGCTGTGCTACTGTTCTTAAAGGAAACGTTGATGCCATCATCTTAACAGGTGGTTTGGCTTATGGCGAAATGTTGATCAACTGGATCAAAGCACGTGTTGCTTTTATCGGTGATGTTGTCGTCTATCCAGGTGAAGATGAGATGATCGCACTTGCACAAGGCGGACTTCGCGTCCTCAGGAAAGAAGAAGAAGCGCAAGTTTACGCTTAAGCGTAAGTATGTAGCAAACGTTAAAGAACACAAAGACTAATTGCAGATAGATATGGAAAATGCATCACTAAAACGATGCAAATTTCACAGAAAAGGAATGGTGAAGAAATGTCATTGGATTTAATGAAGGATGCGAGAATAAGGATATTTATTGGACACTATGGAAGCGGTAAAACGGAATTCGCGGTCAATTATGCGATGGCACTCAGTAAGCTGACTTCAAAGGTCTCATTATGCGATTTAGATATTGTCAATCCGTACTTTAGATCTAGAGAAAAAGCTGTTCTTTTAGAGGAAAATGGCATCCATGTCATCTCCGGAGCAAGAGGACACGACGCAAATCTCGACCTGCCAATGGTTTCCCCAAGCGTATTGGCACCGCTACAAAATGAGATGATGCAAGTGATCCTGGACGTCGGTGGCGATTCTGTTGGTGCTAGAGTCCTCGCAAGATTTGCCGCATATTTTAAACCGGGTGCATATGATATGTTTTTCGTACTCAATGCAAACCGGGCTGAAACACAAGATGTGTCCCATGTAATTTCTCACATTAGAAACATTGAAGACACAGTTGGCGTAAAGATCACTGGCATTGTAAATAACACACATTTGCTTAGAGATACGGATGCAGAAGAAGTTTTAAAAGGTCAAAAATTAGCGATGGAAGTATCTCGCGCAATCAATATTCCGATAAAATACATCACCGTACTGGAAAAGGTTACCCGCCATTTACCAACGGATCTTGAGGGAGAAATCTTCCCGATCCACATGTATATGCGTGAAGATTGGATGTAGAGGCTTTCATAGTAAAATTGATTAAGGTATAGGAGGCGTTAAGGTGGCTAAAGGTAAAGTTGTTTTTAATGAAGACATTTGTAAAGGCTGTGGGCTCTGTACAACAAACTGCCCTGTGAAAATTGTGACTATGGATACAACGAAGATTAATATCAAAGGGTTCCATCCTGCTACAGTACTTGAAATGGACAAATGCATCGGTTGCGGCAATTGCGCAATTATGTGTCCGGATTCAGTTATTACAGTAGAAAGATTCTAGGGAGGTAAGTGAATGGCTAAGGTACTTATGAAAGGAAATGAGGCTATTGGAGCAGCGGCGATTAAAGCAGGTTGCAAGTACTTCTTTGGATACCCAATAACCCCACAAAATGAATTGCCTGAATATATGTCTAAAGAAATGCCAAAAGTTGGCGGTGTTTTCTTACAAGCTGAAAGTGAAGTAGCAGCGATCCATATGGTTTATGGCGCAGCAGGCGCAGGCGCACGCGTTATGACGTCGTCTTCTTCACCAGGTATCGCACTTAAGCAAGAAGGTATCACGTATATCGCAGGTGCTGAATTACCATGCGTTATTGTAAATATCGTGCGTGGTGGTCCTGGTCTTGGTGGTATTCAACCAGCACAATCAGACTACAACCAAGTCACACGTGGTGGCGGAAATGGCGATTATAAATTACTCGTGTATGCACCAGCGAACCTACAAGAAATGGTTGATTTAATGCAAGAAGCGTTTGATGCAGCTGATTACTATAGAAATCCTGTTATGATGGTTGGCGACGGTATGATTGGCCAAATGATGGAGCCAATCGAATTTAACGACATTAAATCTAGATTTGAACTTCCTGGAAAAGAGTGGGCAACAGTTGGTACAAAAGGCGCTAGAAAGCCAAATATCATCAACTCATTGTTCCTTGATCCACAAGACCTTGAAGATCACAATATCAAACTTCAGGCGAAGTATGATGCTATGAAAGCAAACGAAGCGAGATATGAAGCATATAATATGGAAAATGCAGACTTAGTTATCGTGGCTTATGGTACGACATCACGTATTGTTAGAAATGCAATTATCGATCTTAAAGCACAAGGCATCAATGTCGGCTTAATCAGACCAATTACTTTATGGCCTTTCCCTGAAAAAGCGTTTGATTTAGTGCCTGAAAATTGTAAAGGACTTTTATCTGTTGAAATGTCAATGGGTCAAATGGTTGATGATATTAAAATTGCTTCAAATGGCAGATGGCCAGTTCATTTCTACGGTAGATCAGGCGGTATGATTCCTTCACCAGAAGGTGTTATGGAAAAAGTGAAAGAATTGGTTGGAGGTGCAAAATAATGGCTATAGTCGCTCAGAAATCCAAAGGCTTAACAGATAAAGAAACCCACTATTGCCCAGGTTGTACACACGGGATCATTCACAAGTTGGTTGCAGAAGTTTTAGAAGAACTAGATGTATTAGGCGATACAATTGGTGTTGCACCAGTTGGTTGCTCTGTACTTGCCTATGATTATTTCAACTGTGACATGCAAGAGGCATCACATGGTAGAGCACCAGCCGTTGCAACAGGTATCAAACGCGTTCATCCTGAAAAAGTGGTCTTCACTTACCAAGGCGACGGCGATTTAGCATCAATCGGTACAGCTGAAATCGTTCACGTGGCACACAGAGGTGAAAAAATCACGACAATCTTCGTAAACAATGCCATCTATGGTATGACAGGTGGTCAAATGGCCCCTACGACATTGATCGGACAACGTGCGACAACGGCGCCACTAGGTAGAACCGTTGAGCATTCAGGTATGCCACTTCGCGTTTCAGAAATGCTTGCGACAGTTGATGGCGCAGCTTTTGTTGAACGCGTATCTGTTGATACACCTGCTAATATTAGAAAAGCAAAAAAAGCGATCAAAGAAGCATTCCAATGTCAAATCGACAGAAGAGGTTTTTCAATTGTAGAAGTTCTTTCAACTTGCCCAACAAACTGGGGTTTAACGCCTATTGACTCACTTAAATGGTTAGCGGATAACTTGATTCCATATTATCCACTAGGAAACTTAAGAAGACCAGCGGAGGACAAATAAATGTTAAATGAAAGAGTAATTTGCGCGGGTTTTGGTGGACAAGGCGTTATGTTGATTGGTCAGTTGATCGCATACGCTGGCATGATTGAAAGCAAAGAAGTGTCATGGTTGCCTTCATACGGCCCTGAGATGCGTGGTGGTACAGCAAACTGTAGCGTCATGGTTTCAGAACGTCCAATCGGTTCACCAGTCATCACGGATGATGCGACTACAGCAATCATCATGAATTTACCATCTTTGGACAAGTTTGAGATGGACATTCAAAAGGGTGGCAACATCATTATCAATAGCTCATTAATAGAGAAAAAAACGTCAAGAGCTGACCTTACAGCCTATTATGTTCCAGCAAACGAAATTGCCAATGAGTTAGGCAATGCAAAAGTAGCGAACATGGTTATGCTCGGTGCTTATCTTGAGCTTACGAAGTCAGTGGGTATCCCTTCTGTTATGAGTGCCCTTAAAAAAATCTTCGGAGAATCTAAATCACATCTTATGCCAATCAATGAAACGGCTATGAATCGTGGCGCTGAGGCAGTAAGAAGTTAATATCGAATATAAAATTATTAGTGCTGTTGCAAATCTAGATATTAGATAGGCAACAGCACCTTTTGTATACATAGCCATTGAAGGTAACTCCAAAATATGAGATAATAGATTGTTAAGTTTTATTTGGGGGAGAAGTGGCATGAATGATTATTTACAAGCCCTAGCGCTGATTTTTATCGCTGAGATGGGTGATAAGACACAAATTATGGCTATGGCCTTTGCAACACAATATAAGATTAAGCAAATACTAATCGGGGTCGCAATTGGTGCATTTTTCAATCATGGCCTCGCGATATTACTGGGTTCGATGTTGACGCAATTTGTGCCACTTGAGGCACTACAGCTCGTTGCGGGTGTATTGTTTATCACATTCGGCCTTTTATCGCTTTCAATCGCTGAAAAAGAGGAAGATGAGCTCTCTGGGAAAAAATTCGGTGCAATAGCCACAGTGGCTTTGGCGTTTTTTCTTGGTGAACTTGGTGATAAGACGCAACTTACGGCTCTTACATTGTCTACGCAAGCTGCTTTTCCATTTTTGACTTTAATGGGAACTGTTACCGGAATGGTATTAGTTAGTTCTCTAGGCATATTCGTTGGTGCGAAATTAGGCGATAAGATTCCTGAACCGATTATAAAAATGAGTGCATTTGTCATATTTATGTTCTTTGGCTTGACCAAGATTTTTACATCAAGCTATGTGATAAGCATGGGAACGACGTTTATTGTACTTTTAACTGGCATAATATTGGTATTAATCGTTTTCAGAGCTTTGATTTTTAGACGACAATTGCTAGAAATAAAAGTATCTGCACTTAGACAATATGCAGAGGATCTTAAAAATTATAGAGCTGCCTTGAAGGCGAGTGTTGAACACCTATGTAAAGGTTGTGGCGTCTGTAAAGACTCAAGATGTCTTGTTGGGTATATGAAGGCGTTATTGTCTGATCGTGTTACAGCGGAACGATTTGATCCAACAATTATAGAAACCCTAGAAGATAATGCATTTGATACATCGAAAGCGCAGCAAGTCAAATTTTTGCTAGAGGATTATTATAACCATTATCCAGAGGAGCGCAGTAAAAATCCAGAACTTATGAGCATAGAAGCAGTACTTAATAGGATTATTCCGACTTCAAATATCAAATATTGAAGCCGTATCAATAAATTAGAACTAAAGGAGATAGTATGTCCAGATTATTTGGAACCGATGGTGTTCGTGGCGTGGCCAATGAAGAATTGACAATCGAACTCGCAATGTCATTAGGTAAATATGGTGCACATGTGATTACAAAAGGCAAAGAAAAGGCAAAAATTCTCGTTGGGAAAGATACGCGTATTTCTGGAGATTTACTAGAATACGCTTTGTTATCAGGTATTTTAGCGACTGGCTGTGATGTTATTCGCGTAGGCGTCATTCCGACACCTGCAATCGCAAAATTAGTTAAAACACTTGGCGCAGATGCAGGTGTTATGATCTCAGCTTCTCACAATCCTGTTGCTTTCAATGGCATAAAGTTCTTTAATGAATTAGGTCTTAAACTTTCAGATGAAATAGAAGATGAAATCGAGGCGTGCATTACGACGAAAAAGCAACTACATAATCCCGTTGGTCTGAACCTTGGTCAAGTAACAAACTATGAAGAAGCGGAATCAGATTATATCAAGTATGTGATTGATACACTGGAAGGCGTTACTTTTGAAGGGCTTAAAATTGCTATGGATTGTGCAAATGGGGCAGCATCAGAAGTCGCACCGACAGCACTTAACAGTTTAGATGCCAAAATATATACGATACATCATGAACCAGATGGTTCAAATATCAATGAAAATTGTGGTTCTACACACCTTGGTGATCTAATTAAATTTGTCAAAGTAGTCGGTGCAGATATAGGTCTAGCCTTTGATGGGGATGCAGATAGATTGCTTGCCATTGATGAACTAGGTAACCTTGTTGATGGTGATAAAATTATGGCCATCTGCGGGAAATTCTTAGCTGAGAAGGGTCATCTCAAGGACAACACGATTGTTTCAACGGTTATGAGTAATTTGGGCTTTGATGTCGCACTTGAAGAAAACAACATGAAATCTGTAAAAACGCAAGTTGGTGATCGTTATGTACTTGAAGCCATGCTTGCAAACGGGTATCAACTTGGCGGTGAACAATCAGGTCATATCATCTTTTTAGAGCATAATACAACAGGAGATGGTTTGTTAACTGCAGTACAAATATTGCGCGTCATGAAGGAAACTGGCAAGACTTTATCACAGCTTGCTGCGATGATGACCGTATATCCACAAGTTCTAAAAAATGCGCATGTCGCAAACGATAAAAAATACCGCTTCAATGAAAATCAAGCGGTATCAGAACGTATTATTGAAATTGAAGAGATGTTTCACGGTAAGGGTAGAGTTCTTATCAGACCATCAGGCACAGAGCCATTAGTTAGAGTCATGATTGAAGGTGAAAATCAAGAGGAGCTAGAAACTGTTGCCCTTGAACTCGTTACTCTGATTGAACGGGAAATGAACTAGTTACCCATGCTACAAGATCTTTTGAGCATTGAACATAATCTTCTACTTGAAACTTTTGAGTATGTTGGTGTGATTCAATGCTCTTTTTATAGAGTGGGTCGTAATGGTGAACGAGCAAGAGCTCTGTAAATTTAAGCAAGTCATCTTTTTCAAAAGATTCAATAAGTGCATTGTAAATTTCAGTTTGCATAAAGGGTTTGATGCGTGGTAAGCCCTTTAATATGCCTGATTTAAAATTATCTTCAGTGGCGTAGTCTTTCATCAAAGCATCAATTCTAAATTGTAACGTTGCTGTTATAAGTAAAAATGTTCCCGCCTGCATTTTATTAAACATGGTCTTAGGCACAAAAACTTGTCCGATGCGTCTACTTTCTGATTCAATAAAACAATAAGACGATTTAATTCTCATCAATTGGTCGTAAACGGCATTTTCAAAACACTGAACACTTTGATGGCCATCTGTTCCGATAGAACCAAGATTAGACCCTCTATGATTTGCAGCACCTTCAAGGTCAATGACAGGTTCACCTAGCAATTGAAGCTCTTGCAAGAGATGCGTTTTTCCTACACCAGTTAAACCGTTTAATACAATAAAATCAGGGTATTCATCTTCTAATTGATTCAATTTTTTTATAACTTCATTTCGATAACCTTTATATCCACCTTGAAGCCAGAAAACTGGGATGTCGATACTTCTAAGAAGCAGAGCGATTGATCGGCTTCTATAGCCACCACGCGCACAATAAAAAATTATTCTTTTATCTGGATGTTCATTTTTAAGCTTGAATATGGTGTCATAAAAAAGATGCAGTTTTGCCGAACCATACTGGAGTCCAACGCGTTTTGCTTCTTCTACAGAGGCATTTTTATAAATAAATCCAACCTCGTGTCTTTCAAGGTCATCTAGTATTGGTTGATTAATGGCTCCAATTATATGACCCGTTTTATACTCGGATTCACTTCTGACATCGATATAAATGGCATCATCTTCTTCAAATTCATAAGGTATTGCATGATACATAGTTGTTGATCCTTTCAAGAATGTCTTTGTTAGTATCATAACACAAATTGAACACCTAAACTATGTTAACTATAGAATAGAAGTGAGGGTAATTATGAGATTAATAAATATAGTAGATGTGGAAGTCGGTAGCATTATAGCAAAACCTGTTTATGATTCAAAGCTTTCCTTGCTCATAAATAGAGGTGCAAAGTTATCGCAACTGATTTTAAACAAACTTATTCAGGCAGATATAAGGCATCTTTACATTGAAGATGAACTTTCTAGGGGCGTGAATCTTGAACCTATGATATCCGATGAACTGAAGCTACAAGCTTTTGTCGTTATGAAGGCTATTTATGAGTCTCAAATGAGTAAGCTAGATCAAAATACTGAAGCAGTTAGAGAATCAGTTATAAAAGAACTTAAGGATCTTGTCGACGACATTATCACTGAAATATACAGTAAAAATGATCAAAAATATTACAGCACTGAAATGATGGGTGCAGAAATGTATCATTATAACCATGCCGTAGAAGTTATGATTCTCTCTTTGCTGATTGGTAGAAAGATGGGGCTAGACCGTGAACGGTTATTAAAGCTTGGTATGGGTGCTGTTTTAGCAGATATAGGTAAAGTCCGCGTACCATCTGAGATTCTCAATAAAAAAGGTAAACTTGAACCTGAAGAATTTGAAGAGATGAAAAGACATGTGGAGTATAGCTATAGCATGTTAAAGGACTTGGTTGGCATATCATCGTTATCAAGACAAATCGTTCTTTTGCATCATGAGAAACTTGATGGTTCTGGCTACCCAAATGGCTTTTCAGGAGATCAGATACCACTACTTGTTCGTATTGCCACTGTCTGCGACATTTTTGGAGCAATCGTATCAGATCGAACGTATAATAATAGAATATCAGTGGACACGGCTATTGAAATTTTGAGAAGTGCAACGCCATTGAAACTAGACCAAGACGTATTCATGATGTTACTTCAGGTCATAGATGTCTATCCACCTGGTACGCTCGTTGAACTCGGTGATGGTAAAGTATGTATCGTGATTAAAAGTAATCCAAGTTCCCCAACACGCCCAGTTTTAAGAGTTATTATGCAAGGCACTAAAAGTTCGAATAGTGAAGAAATTGATCTTATGCAAGAATTGACACTTTTTATAAAGAAAGTCCTTCCAAAACTCCCTTAGTGGAGTTTTTTCATGTAAGAAATATCATATAATTGGGATTATGCAATTTCCTCAATGTAATGATTGTGATAGTATAAAGACAAAGAGATTTGGAGGGCACTTGTATGAAATCTAAAAAGTACATATTATCTTTTGATCAAGGTACGACAAGTTCTAGAGCCATCATTTTTGACCATGATGGTAAAATAGTGAAGATGGCTCAAAAAGAATTTTCTCAAATTTATCCGCATCCAGGTTGGGTGGAACATGACCCTATGGAAATATGGGGCTCTCAGATGGGCGTTGCCAGGGAAGTGCTTGAAACAGCAGGCATCAAACCATTTGAAATTGCTGCTATTGGTATTACTAATCAAAGAGAAACGACAATTGTATGGGATAAAAGAACTGGAAGACCTGTATATAATGCCATAGTATGGCAATGCAGACGAACATCAAATATATGCGATACCCTTATTGCAGATGGATATGAAACACACATAAAACAAGTAACAGGTTTAGTTGTCGATGCCTATTTTTCGGGAACAAAACTTAAGTGGATATTAGACAATGTAGAAGGTGCAAGAGACGATGCTGAGAATGGCTATCTTCTTTTCGGCAATGTGGATACATGGCTTATATGGAACCTCACACGTGGTGCTGTGCACGCCACTGACTATTCCAATGCCTCTCGTACGATGATGTTCAATATAGATACATTGGAATGGGATGACACTATCTTAAAAGCGTTGAATATACCGAAGGTCATGTTGCCATCTGTGAATCCCTCATCTTTCGTTTTTGGTCACACTGATCCTCAAACTTTTGGTGGTGCTGAGATTCCAATAGCTAGTGCTGCTGGTGATCAACAAGCGGCACTTTTTGGCCAAGCATGTTTCTCGCCAGGATCTGCAAAAAACACTTATGGAACCGGATGCTTCATGCTGATGAATACAGGAGAGAAGAGGGTACCATCAAAAAATGGTTTGTTGACGACAATCGCTTGGGGAATAGACGGGAAAGTAAATTATGCTCTCGAAGGATCCATCTTTATTGCAGGGGCTGCCATACAATGGTTAAGAGACGAAATGCAACTAATATCTAGTGCAGCTGACAGTGAATATTTTGCGTCGAAAGTGGATGATACAAATGGTGTGTATTTTGTACCAGCTTTTGCAGGACTAGGTGCGCCATACTGGGATATGTACGCAAGAGGTGCTATTGTTGGTTTGACGCGTGGTTCAAATAAAAATCACATCATCCGTGCGACACTTGAGGCACTTGCCTACCAAACACGTGATGTGATTGAAGCCATGGAAGAAGATTCTGGGCTAAAATTAAGACGATTGAAAGTCGATGGCGGTGCTACAGTGAATAATTTCTTGATGCAGTTCCAATCTGATATATTGGGCAGTTCAGTTGTAAGACCGGCCATAACAGAAACAACAGCGTTAGGTGCAGCTTATTTGGCAGGTCTTGCCGTTGGATTTTGGGAAAATACAGAACTATTGAAGGCTCAATTTGCCATTGATAAAGAATTTTTACCTGCGATTGATGAACAAACGAGACATGACCTTTATATAAATTGGAAGCGTGCTGTGGAACGTTCGAGACAGTGGGCATTGGACTAGATTTTAATATGAGCAATAGATGAATGATAGGGTAGAGGTGAACTATGATAGATTGGACAATTATTGGTGCGGGTGTATCAGGCACGTTGATCGCATATACACTTGCAAAGTACGATCTGAATATATTAATACTAGAGGCTGAAAATGACGTTGCATGCGGCGCAACCAAAGCAAACTCAGCATTGATTCATGCAGGTTATGATGCACCTGTTGACTCACTAAGGGGTAAGCTGAATGTTAGGGGAAATGCATTGTATGGGCCTTTGTCAGAAACACTCAATTTCGCCTTTGAAAGAATTGGTTCGCTTGTACTTGGTGAAGGGGACGACGATTTAAAAGCTATTAATGCACTATATGAAAATGGGATGAATCTCGGTGTTCCTAATCTTCAGATTATTGATCAGAAAATGCTGCGACGACTAGAACCAAATGTCAATCAGACATTTGAATTTGCGCTCTATGCACCAAGTGCGGGCATAACAGAACCGTGGGAAGTGGCCATCGCGGCATGTGAAAATGCGATGGATAACGGCGCCAAACTCAAACTAAACAATGCGGTTACAGAGATTAGTTGGAGAGATGATCATTTCTTGATTAACTCTGACATTGAAACACGAGGCATCATCAACTGTGCTGGGGTACATGCGGATGAGATTTTTCAAATGGTGAAAGGTGATACGCCTATTGGCTTTGAAATTATACCAAGACGTGGTGAGTATTTTTTACTCGACAAAGAAGCCGGTGATATCGTCAAACAGATATTGTTCGCCTGCCCAACTGTGAAAGGAAAAGGCACTATTATTGCACCAACTGCACATGGCAATATAATTGTCGGTCCAAACTCTGAAATCGTATCAAGAGACGAAAAAACGACGACATTCGAAGGGTTAAACGACGTTAAGACAAAAGCGCTTAATATGGTACCAACCTGTCCGCTCCATTTGAATATCGCCAACTTTTCAGGTGTCAGAGCGGAGCCTTCGACGGGAGATTTTATCATAGAAGAATCGGATATACCGATGTTTATCAACGTCGCGGGCATTAAATCGCCAGGTTTATCTGCTGCCCCAGCGATTGCTGAGTATGTGGAAGAAATCGTGTCTGGCGTTCATGAGCGTAACAAATGTGAACTGCGACTTAAACCCAATTATCTTAAAAAGCGACGTGCACGTATCCGAATGATGCATCAAACAGAAGAAAATCAAGCAAAGCTGATAGAAACATCGCGTACTTTTGGTCATATAATTTGTAGGTGTGAACGAATAACAGAAGGTGAAATTATTGATGCGATACATCGCAATTGTGGCGCAATGACACTAAATGGTGTCAAGAGAAGGGTTCGACCAGGTGGTGGGCGCTGCCAAGGGGGTTTTTGTGGGCCCAAAGTATTAGAAATATTGGCGAGAGAGAGAAATAAAGATCGAACTGAAATAGAGCAAGAAAAGATTGGCTCTTGGCTTGTGAAGTAAATCGTTTGAGATATATCGACAACTATGGAGGTCGTCATGGAAACAATAAAGTATGATGTCGTCGTGATTGGTGGTGGTCCAGCAGGTATGGCAGCGGCCAACGAGGCGGCTATGGATCCATCGCTTAGCGTATTAATCGTCGAGAGGGACAGTACCCTTGGGGGGATATTGAATCAGTGTATTCATCCGGGATTCGGTCTCCAAATCTTTAATGAAACATTGACCGGACCAGAATATGCCGAAAGGTTTATTCAGTATGTCGAAAACGAACAAGTGACATGTTTATTAGATACGATGGTTTTATCAATCAACTCAGACGACAGTTTGACGGCAATCAATACTGAAAGGGGCGTGTTCACCATTAAATTTGGTGCACTAATTCTTGCGATGGGTTGCAGAGAACGCTCACGTGGCTCAGTAATCATACCTGGGACGCGGCCTTCTGGTGTTTTAACAGCAGGTTCAGCGCAATACTACGTCAATATTAAGGGCGACAAAATAGGTGATCGCGTTTTTATACTCGGGTCAGGTGATATTGGATTGATCATGGCGAGACGCATGACACTTGAAGGTGCGCACGTTTTGGGTGTGGCAGAACTTATGCCTTATTCGAGTGGTTTGACACGTAATGTTGTACAGTGTCTTGAGGATTTTGATATTCCGCTGTATCTTAGTCACACAGTAGTAGCGATTCGAGGAGAGAGCAGACTTGAAGGTGTAACGATTGCCAAAGTCGATTCGGAGTATCGACCAATCTCTGGGACTCAAATAGATATCGACTGCGACACTTTATTGTTATCTGTAGGATTAATTCCAGAAAATGAACTGACACGTGTTGCAGGTATAGAAATGTGTAGCATGACTAAAGGACCAATTATTGATAACTTGATGCATACAAATCGAAGCGGTGTATTTGCCTGCGGCAATGTTGCACAGGTACATGATTTAGTGGATCACGTGACTGAGGAGAGTAGAATAGCGGGTTCTAACGCCGCACTTTATGCTAAACATAAAGGATTAATACAGGCTACGTTAATCAATGTAACGGCTTCAAGTGGTTTTTCAATGTTATCCCCACAACGTCTATTTCGTATACGTTTTGACGGAGAGCTCTTGGATACAGCCAATATAATGTTGCGTGTTAAGCATCCAACTCAATGCGGACAAATTATAGTTAAAGATGATGAGAGTATCTTACTATCGAAGAGATTTCATCATCTAACACCAGGTGAATCCTTGCATTTATCAATTCCCTTAAACAAGATATCGCAAACGAGTCAAACCATTCAAATCAGCATGGAGGCATGCACATGAGTTCAATACGTGTGACAGAAAAAATATGTATTTCTTGTCCTATAGGCTGCCACTTGAAAATAGAATGGACGGACGAGAAGCCAAATGACTATTTAATTACAGGCAATGGTTGCAAGCGAGGTATAATTTATGGTGAAAATGAAATGCGTCAACCGATGAGGATGGCAACGACGACCGTACGTATAAAAGGCGGTATAATTGGGCGGTTGCCTGTGAAAACGTCAGAGCCAATTCCAAAAGAACTTGTTGAGCCACTGTGTCGCTTCGTTAAGACGATTGAAATTGAGGCGCCAATTGCACTTGGAGCTATCGTCATAAAAAACATCTTCAATACTGGCGCAGATGTGATTGCATGTAGAACGGTTGGTATTGTTTGAACACGTTGAAAATAAAGCGTTTGATAATATATAATCAAACGTTTATCAGCGCGTGGTTGCGTTGGGTGAAAAGTTTCATTTACCAAGCCTTGTGACTGTGATATACTAAGCTTGTGGAGGTGATGAAGATGTACGATGACAACTGAATACAAGCGCCAGAACTGCAATTGCAGTTGACGAGGGTGGGGTTAATCGAAATTTCGGCGGGTGCCCCACGGTGTGATCAACACCGTAAATGTCATACAAAACCAAGGAGTGATCCTTGAGACAGAATTGACAGGTTGATCGAAGGCTATAAGTGCGTCTATTTGAGACACCTTACGAGGGTGTCTCTTTATTTTTTTTTGACAAAGGAGAAAGCTTATGTGTGGTATCGTAGGATACGTAGGAACTCAAAAGGCAGTTCCATATTTAATAGAAGGACTATCAAAACTAGAATATAGAGGGTATGATTCAGCGGGCATCGCAGTCAATGTCGGTGGTCAATTACAAGTTTATAAAGCAAAAGGCAGATTAAAGAATTTAGAGGCAATCATCGACCTTAACATGAACAGCGTTGTTGGCATTGGTCACACGCGTTGGGCGACACATGGCGCACCTTCTGATGTCAATGCCCATCCACATACAAATGAAACGCAAACAATAGCAGTAATTCACAATGGTATCATCGAAAACTATATGGAAATCAAAGAGTGGTTAATTCAAGATAAACACGTTGTGTTCAAATCAGAGACAGATTCTGAAGTTATCGCACATCTTGTTGACTATTATTATGAAGGCGATTTACTTGATGCCGTTTATAAAGCGGTTGATCGTATGACGGGAGCCTATGCAATTGGCGTCATCGCTAAGGCAGAGCCAAACAGACTGGTTGCCGTTAGAAAAGATAGTCCATTGATTGTTGGTTTAGGTGAGAATGAAAACTTTATTGCATCGGATATTCCTGCGTTACTAAAATATACACGGAATATGCTTTTGATTGAAAACGATGAATTTGTCGATTTAACAAAAGATGGCGTTAAGATTTATAACAGTTTGAAGCAACCTGTTAGTCGAGACATTTACGAAGTCACTTGGGATATTGATTCAGCTGAAAAAGAAGGATTTGAACACTTTACGCTTAAAGAAATTTTTGAGCAACCCAAAGGTGTCAAAGAAACGCTTTTGAGACGTCTTAATGCAAATGACGAAATTGTTTTAGAAGGTGTTCATCTTACAGCTGAGCTTTTAGCTAATATCAACAAAGTTTACATTGTTGCATGCGGAACAGCGTATCATGCTGGCTTGATTGGACGACGTGCCATTGAAAACTTTGCAAAAATACCAGTTGAATGTGATGTGGCATCAGAATTTAGATATCGCGATCCGTTTGTAGATGATAAAACATTATTTATTGCCGTTTCACAGTCAGGTGAAACCTTGGATACGCTTCAGTCAATTAGAGAAGCTAAACGCAAAGGTGCTAGAGTTCTTAGTATTGTAAACGTCGTAGGTAGTTCAGTTGCTAGAGAGTCAGATGACCTCTTATATACTTGGGCAGGACCAGAGATTGGTGTTGCGTCTACGAAGGCTTATACGACACAACTCGTGGCATTTTATCTGTTGGCGCTTTATATGGGGCGTTTGAATGGCAAACTTGAGGATGCAACCTATACAAAAATGATTGCTGAATTAAAAGAGATGCCAAATAAAATCAGTGTGGTGTTAGATAAGAGTAATGAAATTCAAAAACTCGCAGCAAGTCAGTTCAATAATGAAAAAGTATTCTTTATGGGCAGAGGCGTCGATTGTGATCTTGCATATGAGGGCTCTTTGAAATTGAAAGAAATTTCGTATATCAATAGCTTTGCTATAGCTGCCGGAGAACTTAAACACGGTACAATTGCTTTGATTGAGGATGATACTTTTATCGTAGCATTAGCAACTCAAGATAAACTCTATGACAAAATGCTTTCGAATATTAAAGAAGTCAAGGCGCGTGGCGCGCATGTATTCGCTATTGCTAAAGAAGGCAATGACCAACTATACAAAACTGCAGATGAAGTATTTTATATCCCGAATACGTATGATGAATTGGCACCGATTCTTGCCGTTATACCAACTCAGCTTCTTGCATATTACGTTTCAGCTCTGAGAGGCAATGACGTAGATAAGCCGAGAAATCTTGCAAAATCAGTTACTGTAGAGTAAAATGATAGTGTAGGTCACATTCGTTTGAAAGGATTCAATATGTTGATTGTCAAAATTGTGCTTACGGCGATTCTGTTATTAGGAATCATCAACCCGGCACTATCGATAAAACTTACTGAGGCGTGGAAATTTAACCGTAAACCGCCATCGGAACGCGTTTATAAGATCACGCGGATATATTCCGCAGTTGCGATTATGATCGTATGGATTTTTTTATAATTTGAAAAATGTACTTATATCTAAACGTCGTTATGATGGCGATTTGGATATAGGTGCATTTTTTTTTTACATTTTGTATGATTTGTAGATTAAATGGATGGATAGAAGGACAAAATATTGAAATTTCAACTATTTCGGGTTGCTAAATACCCAATTTATATATTAAGAATTTGTAATAATTAGATGATAAGTATTTGTTTCTGCTGAGAAAAACAACATTGACAACTTAATATCAATAAAATAAACAGAATATTCGAAAAAATACAATTTTATCTCAAACGTCTAATCCTTTAAAATCAAGTGATTTAGAAAAAATAATTTATATAGCATAAATAAGACGGTGTAAATAGTGGCATGTAATCGATGCTTAGATAAATGTTACGAAAACGAAATAAAATTTTTCAATAAGACCCATATAAATTTTTCTATTCCATTTTTGACGAATTTGTTATATATTGATTGTGGATGTTACATCTGTGTTACATTAATTTGAACAAAATAAAATATTTATTATTGATTTATTAAGTTTCTTATTGTAAGATGTATAAATAATTGTAGATGGGAACCGAATAAGTTTGATTGAATCATGTGTTATTAAGGAGATTATAAACTGAAAAGTTTATATAGATTGGTTATCAATTTAATTTAGCCAACCAAAATTAAGAAGGAGGATTATTTAAATGAAGAAATCGCTAGTATTATTGCTTTGCTTAGTATTGGTAGCTTCTGCTTTTTTAGCAGGCTGTAGCCCAAAAGAAGAAGTAGCAGAAGAGACGACAGCACCAGCAAGTGAAGCAACAACTGAAGCAGCAGGCGCTGAGCCAAGTGGTACGTTGGTAGTTGGTATCACAGAAGCATCAGGTAACTTTAATCCACTATACTATTCATCTGCTTACGACGGATATGTAGTAGACATGATATTCGAAGGTTTAATTCAGATGAACTTCGATGGAGAATATGAAGCCAATGCTGCAGAAAGCTGGGAATATTCTGAAGATGGAAAATCTATTACGTTTAAATTGAAGCAAGATAGAGCATTCTCTGATGGTACGCCTTTAACGGCACAAGACGTTGTATTCACTTACCAAATCCTTGCTGATCCATCATACACTGGTCGTTACGGTTCAGCTGTAAAAGACTTCTTAGGATACGATGAGTATTATGCTGGCGAAACTGATGTATTCCAAGGCGTTGAAGCTATTGATGATTTCACAGTGAAATTCAACTTTAAAGAAGCGCTTCGCGTTAACTTTGCGAACTGTGAATATTCTATTATTCCTAAACATTACTATGGTAAAGACTTTACAGTTGGCAATACTGCTGCTGTTGAAGCCATCACAACTGAAGCAATGGGTTCAGGTCCATACGTAATTTCACAATTTAAAGAAAAAGAACTCGTTTACCTTGAAAGAAATCCTTTATTCGTTGGCGAAGGCTACATGATTAAAGAAATCATTCTTAAATTCGTTGATCAAACAACTGATATCGTAGAACTTACAAGCGGTGGCGTTGATTTATTAGCTGGACAAATCGACCCTAAGAAAATTTCTGAAGCTAGAAATGGCGGTTTCTCAATTAACCAATATAACAGAAGTGGTTACGGATATATCAAAACAAACAATGAAGCAGGTCCAACTGCAGATGTTAAAGTACGTCAAGCACTTTACTATGCATTCAACGTAAAAGAATTCGTAAATAGCTACTACTATGATGCTGATACAGATCAAGTACTTGCTGTAACACAATACCACCCATTCTCACAAATTTCATGGGCGATCGATGACGCATTATTAGATTCTATGATCGAATACGATTTTGACCTTGAAAAAGCAAAAGGATTATTAGATGAAGCTGGTTGGGTTGTTGGCGCTGATGGTTTCAGAGCTAAAGACGGCGTCACTATGGAACTTAAAATTGCTGCAATGCCAGATCATGATATCCTTGCAACACTTATCCCTATGTGGGAAAGAGACTGGGGTCAAGGTTTAGGTATTAAGTTGACAGTCGCTTACCTCGAGTTCAACACAATTCTTGACTATGTTATCTACAACTCAGATGCAAACGTTGAAAACTGGAGCTTGTTCTTCTTGGCAACTTCTATCACAACACCAGATCCACACACTCTTTACTCTTCATTCCACTCAGACTATATCGGTAGCGGTATGGACAATACAAGCAGATACAGCAACCCTGAAGTAGATAGATTACTTGATGAAGGTAAAGCTGTCATGGATATCGAAGAAGCGAAGCCAATCTATGCGCAGGTTGCTAAAATCTTAAATGAAGAAGCAGTTATGATGCCAGTTTATGCAAACACTTACTTCGATCTTTATGCATCAAAATTAGTTGACTTTAATACAAGCTCACTTTATAACTGGGTTTACGCACTTAAAGATGCAAAAATCGTAGAATAATGTGATATTCTCAACAAAAGTTATATCATAAAACATTTTGAAGGCAGTCTCTTACAGGACTGCCTTTAATTTAATCATCTTAAATTTACAAACGTATTATGCTATTTCTATAAATTAGTACTCAAAAGGAGCAAAGGGATGCTAAAGTATATATTGAGGAGACTATTACACTTAATCCCAGTGCTACTCATCATTACGATCATATTGTTCGCAATGCTTGAGATTATGCCTGGTGACCCAGTAAACGCATACTTGGGGATAGGTTCAAACGCAACAGTTGAACAACAAAATCAGATTAGAGAGATGCTGGGTCTTGATGCCCCAGTACACATTAGATACGTCAAATGGTTAGGCAGAACCTTAACAGGTGATTTTGGTATGTCTTATAAATATAGAAAACCAGTTGCTGACGTAATAGGCACTTATATTTGGAACTCATTCTATCTTAATATTGTCGCAAT
>JBGSJR010000026.1:0-178836 GCA_041741755.1 Acidaminobacteraceae bacterium
ATCAGTAGGTCGCGGGTTCGAGTCCCATCACCGGCTCCATTTTCATTATTTATCCGGAGGGGTTCCCGAGTGGCCAAAGGGGGCGGACTGTAAATCCGTTATCAGCGATTTCGAAGGTTCGAATCCTTCTCCCTCCACCAAAAAAAATTAGTGAGACAAAAAGCGTAGCTTTTTGCTCATAAACATCCAGTTTTATCGCGGGTGTAGCTCAATGGTAGAGCCCCAGCCTTCCAAGCTGGTTGTGAGAGTTCGATTCTCTTCACCCGCTCCATAATCATTGGGAATTCGCCAAGCGGTAAGGCAACGGACTTTGACTCCGTCATTCACAGGTTCAAATCCTGTATTCCCAGCCAGTTTTACTTTTATCGACATGGTCCAATAGCTCAGTCGGTAGAGCACCTGACTTTTAATCAGGGTGTCCCGCGTTCGAGTCGCGGTTGGATCACCACACGGAGAGGTACCGAAGCGGTCACAACGGGGCGGTCTTGAAAACCGTTAGGGTGCAAGCCCACGTGGGTTCGAATCCCACCCTCTCCGCCATTTTGTTTTATGAGTAGAACGCTTGCGTTCTTTCATATAGAGTAATGTAATAAAAATTAGCGTTTCAACACGGAGAAGTACTCAAGTGGCTGAAGAGGCTCCCCTGCTAAGGGAGTAGGTCTCGACGAGGGGCGCGAGGGTTCAAATCCCTCCTTCTCCGCCAATTTTTTTTAGGATGCTCAATTGGGGCCATTAGCTCAGTTGGTTAGAGCATCCGGCTCATAACCGGATGGTCCGGGGTTCGAGTCCCTGATGGCCCACCAACCACAAATAGGAGTGTAGCTCAGCTGGTAGAGCATCGGTCTCCAAAACCGAGTGTCGCAGGTTCGAACCCTGTCTCTCCTGCCAATCTTTCTTCAAAGTTGCATGTAAAAATTTTATCTTCGGGGTGTAGCGCAGTTTGGTAGCGCATCTGGTTTGGGACCAGAGGGCCGCGGGTTCAAATCCTGCCACCCCGACCATTTTTTAAATTTTCAACTTTTTAATCGTGGGCGTATAGCTCAGCTGGTTAGAGCGCACGCCTGATAAGCGTGAGGCCGGTGGTTCGAGTCCACTTATGCCCACCACTTATGGAAATCCCAGATTTCCAGAGGAATACTAACCATTCCTCATTAATGCCTCGATAGCTCAGTCGGTAGAGCAGGGGACTGAAAATCCCCGTGTCGGTGGTTCGATTCCGCCTCGAGGCACCACTAGGAAAGAGAGTAAACTATGTTTACTCTCTTTTTGTTAGCATTTAATCATCTGAATCATGCATCAAGACTTCTATTAGATGGTCTATTGTTGCAAATGTTTGCAAAGCTACATGAGTGTCGATGAGATTGCCGTTATAAGCGATTAGATGCTCATTTTTCATGTCTTCACTTAATTTGTCAAGTGAGAGGTTCAGTAGGGGTATAGAGTCTATGAAGTGATAATGATTGCCATTTGAATCGGTCAGATGGATGGTATCAATTTTTAATAGGGCTTCTGAATCCTTGCATTCGAAAAAAACACCGCCTGAATTGTAATAAAGATCGTTTATAGAAAGGCGTTTATCTAGAGATAAAGTACATGATAATAAATGTGATTTCAATTGATGATTGGCTAAATACCATTTACGGTTGGCTAAAGCAATGTGTGGATTGAAGACTTTCGGCATGTGCTCAGTAATTTTTAAAAGTGGAATCATATTGATCAGATCATCATAATTATGCAATAAAATAGCGCGTTTCAACGCTTCTGATTTGCTTTCAATGTAAGCTTGAAACATAAGGATGCTATCTTTACCACTAATTGTGTCGGTGCGATTGATGCCAACAAATTTTTCAACACTTTTAAGTTTGAAATCTGAAATGCCCAAGTTTGCTTGATTTTGTCTTGATAAGCGCAGTAAATCGATATTTGAAGCTTTTGTTAGCTGAAAATCGATTTTATAATGTCTGAATCTTGCATTTAAAAAAGGAAAGTCAAATGAATTTCCATTAAAGCTTACATAATAGTCCGTATCATGTGTACGAATAATTTGAATGAGTTCAAAAAGCATTTCACGTTCTGATTGATAATCATCATTAAAAAGCTGAATAAGATTTGCCGTGCCTTTTTTCTTGAATTCAACAAGTCCAATGATTACCAACTTGTTCTTATGGCTTAATCCATCTGTTTCTATATCTATAAACATAGTGTTGAATGTATTAAATGGCATGATTAATTCTCGTGAAATTTCTTTGATGATTTTTAGCATTTTCGCCTCGCAATCGTTATTTGTTTTTTTATTCTAGTCGCTATATATTAAGTCTAATGCATAACGCTGAATAGGTCAAAATGATTTTTAAATGAAGTTTTATGCAGGTTTTTAAGTCAAATGAGAATAGTTGTATTTAATTAATAAGTAGATTAAATTATTGAATTATGTTAATATATATTCGATGTGACATTTAATTTTTAACAATACATTACGTTAGATAATTTACTGATACGGAGAAATGCGTGATAACTTTTGATACTTTTAAACGTGGATTTTACAACGGATTGAAGACTTTGTGGCTACTTTCTAAAGTGCTCATACCTGTCTATCTTATAATCACGATTATCCGATTGACGCCCATTATCGATTGGATAGCCGTTTTATTCGAACCATTGATGTTTTTATTTGGTTTACCTGGTGAAGCTGCTATCGTTTTAGTTTTAGGAAATACACTTAATATTTATGCTGCACTTGGTGCAATCGCTTCTCTGACTTTAACAGTCAAGCAAATTACTATTTTGGCTGTCATGCTTGGATTTTCACATTCTATGATCGTGGAAACAGCAATTTTCAAAAAGCTGAGAGTTTCTGCTTTGGTTATAGTATCTATTCGATTAGGTTTAAGTCTTGCAAGTGGTTTGATTTTAAATTTGGTCCTATAGTTGGAGGCGTATATGTACTATTTACAAGAATTCTTCAATTTAGGTATACTAGGTAGCTTGAAATCTATCTGGGGAATTGCAATAATTGTTATACCTTTAATGATTTTTATGGAAATTGCAAAGGACATCAAGCTACTTGATTTTATTGCAAAGCTTTTCAAACCCGTAACTCGGTTGTTTAGAACTCATGAAAAATCAGCATTTCCACTTGCTGTGGGCATTATATTCGGGATATCTTATGGCGCGGGTGTCCTAATAAAGTCGTCAGAAGATGGAGAAATAGATACGAACAGCCTTTTCATCATTTCAGTATTCTTAGCCGCATGTCACGCAATTGTAGAGGACACACTTCTCTTTGTCGCAGTTGGTGCTCAAGGTGTGATTATTGTTTTGGTTCGTGTGATAATTGCTTTTATTGCTACCACAATTATTTCTAGATTTGTTAAGTCTAATAAGATTTATTCCGGGGGGGAAAAATGAAGGAAATCGCAATTGGGGAATTAACGATTGGTCAATGTTTGTCCAAAGACATTTACAATGATCTTGGAAACATAATACTTGCTCAAGGAACAGAACTACTTGACAGGCATATTGAGTATTTTAAAAATCATGGGATTTTATATGTCTATATAGATGACCAAGATAAGCAAAATAGTACTATAGAGCGCGTTAACGTAAGGACTGGGGATAAACATCGAGATATCAACACAAATTATGCGGTTGTATTAGATCGATTCAAGAAAACGTATTATCAGATACAGAATAAGGATTTTAAATTTGATATACAAACGGTTGAGGACGATATAAAACCTTTGATTGATGTATTTACATCAGATAATGACGTATTGGGTAGTATGAGATTGATTGCTTTCAGAGAAAGCTACCATTTCACACATGCAGTCAATGTTTCAATGCTTGGTGCGATGTTAGGTAAATGGCTCGGCTTGGACAAAAACATGATCTATTCAATTGCCTTGGCTGGTCTCTTACATGATATAGGAAAAACTCAAGTACCACAGGATATTCTCTTTAAAACAGGTAAGTTATCTGAGTATGAGATGGAGCAAGTTAAATCACATGCTAAACTTGGATATGAACTTTTAAAAGATAATCAATCGATTCCTAGAGATGTGTTAGCTGCTGTTCTATTTCATCATGAGCGTAGCGACGGCACTGGCTATCCAAGTGCCTTAAAAGAGGAACAAACCCCATATATCGCGCGAATCATAGGCGTTGTAGACGTCTTTGATGCAGTTACTTCAGATCGTATTTATAAAAAAGGCGTTTCTTCATTTCAGGCATTCAATATTATGAAAGACGAGAGTTTTAAGGGACTTGACCCAACTATAACCGATGTCTTCATGAGCAATATTGCTTCATTCTTCATCAACAATAAAGTCAAATTGAATGATGGACGTATTGGAGAAGTTGTCTATGTCAATAAATTTGCATTAAATCGACCGTTGATTAAAACAGCAAATGAGTTTGTCGATTTATCCACGGATTATTCGCTTGAAATTGATGAAGTTTTGATGCAAAAGCATTAAGCTATAACACCGTAAATTGCTTAGCAAACAACTAAATTCTTGATAAATATGTACAGAATTGAGCTTTTAGCTTAGTTCTGTTTCTTTTTTACAAAACTGGAATACACATCGGAACAATTATGCGATTTCATCAATTGAGTATTTTTATTTTATAAAGCGTAGATATTTAAATTAAAATTATTATATAATAGTGAGATAATGCAAATAAATTGGAAATGTGCAATTTTCCCAAATATGAGTTACCAACATAAAGGAGCAATACTTTGAGCATCTATTTAGACCATGCGGCAACAACACCTTTGGCAGAAAGTGTCAAACAAGTTGTCATTGATAATTTAAACCAATACGGAAACCCTTCATCTATGCATCGTATGGGCGTTGAATCCGAAAAAAGATTAAAAGAGGCACGTAGAGACATCTGTGAGTTTTTGAGGATTAATGAACGTGAGTTGATTTTCACATCGGGCGGTACAGAGTCAAATAATTTAGCGATTCTGGGATCGGTAACCAATCGTTCAAAAACAGCGAGTCGGTATATTACGACAAAAATTGAACACCCTTCTGTTTTAAAAGCATTTGAGCTTTTGGAACGTCAAGGATATGAGGTCATATATTTATCCGTCGATTCTGATGGGTTGGTCGACGTAGAAGAGTTGAATGCCGTATTAAATAGGGATACGGTACTTGTCAGTACGATGTATGTCAATAACGAACTAGGGAGCATTCAACCAATTGAAGCAATTGGTAAAACGATACATGTGTTCAATACAATACATCAATGTAATATTAGATTTCATGTGGATGCCGTACAAGCTTTAGGCAAAATTGACATAGATATTGCCAAATGTCATGTCGATCTCATGAGTTTCAGTGCCCATAAAATAAATGGTATGAAAGGCATTGGGGCATTATATTGTAATAATTTGTCTCAATTGAAACCTTTGGTTTATGGAGGTCAACAAGAATTTGGCATTAGACCAGGTACCGAAAATACTATCGGGATTCTCGCATTTGGTGAAGCGATTAGACAATTAAAAAACACCGTGAAAGTCAGAGCGGCGCATGTCCAAATGCTTAAAGACAGACTTATAGAAAAGCTCTTATCTCGTGAGGATATTGTGTTGAACGGGCATAATGATATGCGTTACTCTCCTTATATAACAAATATTAGTTTTATTGGTATCAAGGGTGAAGTTTTATTACACACTCTAGAGATGAATGACATTTATGTAGCTACAGGCTCAGCATGTTCTTCAAAAAAGAAAAATCACTCACACGTTCTCGCAGCACTAGCCTATAGTGAAAAGCGTTTGGAAGGTGCGATACGAATTAGTTTTGGACATGAAAACACATTGGAAGAAATTGAGCGTGCTTCTGATATTATCGTTAGTGTTTCCAGTGAGTTAAGCAAAATTATGAATAAAAAAAGAAATCAGAGGTAATACATGAGAGAACTTATTTTAGTGAGATATGGAGAAATTGGATTAAAAGGTAAAAATATTCGTACGTTTGAGAAAAAACTGGTTATGAATATTAGGAAAGCTGTTTCTAAGATACCAAACACAACTGTTATCGACCGTCATGGTAGGATTGTTGTGGAACATGATGCTGAGTTTCAAAAGCAGGTTATTGAAGCTGTTTCTGTCGTATTTGGCGTTGTTTCAATTAGTCCAGCTATAAAAGTCGACAGAGAGATCGAAGTATTAAAAGAGACGTGTTATGACATCATTAAAAGTTTAGTTGAGGAGACGGGTGCCAAGTCATTTAAAATTGAGACGCGTAGAGCAGATAAACACTATCCCTTAAATACGCCACAGATCAACCACCTCGTCGGTGGCTATGTCTATAAAAAAATGGAAATTCTCAAAGTGGATGTTCATAATCCCGATATTTTGTTGACCATAGAAATTAGGGAGAAAGCATACATTTTCAGCAAAAAAATACCAGGACTTGGCGGCATGCCGTACGGCAGTGCAGGAAAGGGCATGCTATTGCTTTCTGGGGGCATAGATAGCCCTGTAGCGGGTTATTTGATGGCGAGAAGGGGATTGGAGTTGGAGAGTATACATTTTCATTCCTACCCATTTACAAGCGAACGTGCTCTTGAGAAAGTGATCGACTTAGCAGCTAAGTTGACGAAGTACACCTTAAACTTGAAAATTCACAGCGTCAATCTACTTGAGATACAAAAGGCAATCAATGAAAAATGTCCATCTGAAGAAATGACGATAATTTCTCGCTGTTTTATGATGATGATCGCAGAAAGAGTGGCTCAAAAGTTTAGATGTCAAGCACTCGTAACAGGAGAAAATCTTGGACAAGTGGCAAGTCAAACCATAGAAGGCATGACAGTGACTAATAGTCAAATTGAAATGCCAGTGTTTAGGCCATTAATTGCTTATGATAAAAATGAAATTATTGATATTGCTAAAAAGCTAGATACTTTCGAAACGTCAATTCTGCCCTTTGAAGACTGCTGTACGGTCTTTTTGCCAGATCGAGTGATTACAAAGCCAAGGACAGAAAAAATTGAAGCATCTCTCGCTTTGTTGGATGTGGAAGGACTCATCGAAGCAGCACTTCAAGGCAGAGAAACAATCGTCGTAGTTGAAGGAAAATTATTTAAAAAGCCTTAAATCAGTTCATAAAAAAAGGACATGTTCGCAATGATTAAAAAATCATGCGGCCATGTCCTTTGTCTTTAAGTGCTTAAGGATTGAGCTGATCCAATTCTTCCGATGTATAATTAGGAATTGTTTTAATACGATCAGCAGTTATTGTTGAACCATCTGAGTATAGTATTGAATTGTCTGTCAGAATTTTTGAACCGACTGGCAATATGACGATTTGCCCATCCATTAATTCAATCGGATAAGGGCGTTGAATAAATAGAGTGCCATCTACAAGACGAACAGTTGGTTTTACACCAATATATGAACCAGGTATTCCACTTGTTGGTCCTTCTGTAGAAGGCGGTGCTGTTGTTGACATTTCATTGTGAATATCACAAAGCGCAGTTGGCAAGTCATAAGCCATGTCTCTGACGACGATGTTCTGATTTTCTGCAGGATTGTAGGGAACTGGTCTTTTTACAAATAATTTGCTCACGACCAAAGTTGTTGGACAATATGGTGTAGCAAGTTTGCCACTTTCAGTACAGACATCAGCCATGACATGGACATCGTCAGTTTCAGTAGGGACTGTACCTCTAAGGAATATTTCGGATCTTACTGTACCTCGTGGATCCAGCGAAGATAATTCACTCGGTAGTTTTCCAGAGATGGTGTCGATCGTTGCTGTTTCAATCCCTGATGGCGTATCGTACTGTTTTGATTCTAAGTCGACATGGATATCCGACATAACTGTTTTCCAAAACTGAGCGGCGATTCTAGAGCCTTGATCCAGGGGAATGTTTACGTCGTTACCAAACCAGACGCCACCAACATAATAAGGTGTATAACCTACAAACCATGCGTCAATGTTACTCGATGTTGTACCTGTCTTGCCAGCTACAGGCATGACATCATTATTTGGTGATAATTTTGCAGGTGCTGCTACACCATCCTCGACACTTGACATCAACATGTCTTGTACGATATAGGCGACGTTCTCATCTACAACAAATGTCTGATTGCCTTCGCTTTGGAGGAGAATTTCTCCTTTAGAATTTTTGACACTCTTATAGGTAATGACGTCATTGAGAACACCTTTGTTTGCAATTGCGCCATAAGCGGCTGTCAAATCTAGTGGTGTGATACCCTTTGTCATACCGCCAAGTGCTACTGCAGCTATGTTTTCATCGCTAGTTGCCCCATCGGTAACCAATGTGGAAATACCGAATTTTTTAAGATAATCGATAGAAGTTTGTACACCTAAATCTTTTGCGATTAGAGCTGCGGTCACATTTATTGAATGTTTTACAGATTCTCTGAGTGTAACAAGACCCCAGTTTTTACCCATGTTTGGATAGGCTTCATACCAGTTGATCGGCCAACGTACTGATGGGTCACCGAGCAGATAACTTGGTCTGTCGTCAATAACCGAAGCAGCAGTATATCTACCAGAATCAATAGCTGGTGTAAAGATAGACAATGGTTTAATAGCTGAGCCAGGTTGTCTTGGGTTTGTAGCTCTATTGTAAATACGTTGTCCAGTAATATTGCGGCCACCGACTATCGATTTAAGCTCGCCATTGTGATAATCGATGATAACCATTGCGGATTGTGGTTGAATAATTCCCGTTTCACTAACGACATAGTCGCCTTTAGCAACGAGCAAGTTTTGATTGGTATCTGCTTTGAAAAAATCTGGATAGTCCACTAAGAACGCTTTGTCGACAACGACATTGCCTGCGTCGTCAAACGTTTTATATTCATTTGGTATCAAAACGTC
Source organism: Acidaminobacteraceae bacterium (assembly GCA_041741755.1). GTDB lineage: Bacteria > Bacillota > Clostridia > Peptostreptococcales > Acidaminobacteraceae > Fusibacter_C. Next base: position 8,868 of record JBGSJR010000026.1, read on the forward strand.
TCTGCCTTCATACGTATAAAGATCTGTTAAATTATATTTACCGTTCTTTAATTTCTCGTTTTCTTCACTATTTTCATTGAAACTGAATGTCTCTCTAACGACAACTTGGATACTTACGAGTTGATCATCCTGATAATGTGGGTAGAAATACATTCTTTTATTTTTTAGGAGCACGAGATTGCCATCAGCATCGAATTGATATTCACCGCTTGGGATGATGAAGTTGCCATCAGCATCAATCAAGTTTGATTTTTTATAGATCAATAAACGGTTGCTTTCTTCTTGGAGGACATTACCCTGACTGTCCAGTAGAACTGATATTTTTGGAAAATTTTCGTTATTGATCAAATAACCAAGTTCGAATAGCGTTTTCTTGAGTAATATGACTTCATCGCTATTCACACCTTTTTTGTAAACTGCTTGAGTGAATACTGAAGTATCCATGCCAGTTAACTCTTTTATTTTACCGAGTGTGTTTTGACCGGCAACACCATCAACGGATAAGCCATTATCTTTTTGAAAGGCTCTAACGGCAACTGCTGTTGATTCGCCATAATAGGCAGTAAAATTTTCTTTTGCATAATGGCTTTCTAGTGTTTTTTGCATATCGAAATCAATTGTCGATTCGATTGTTAAGCCACCAGTGTAGAGTAGGTTTGTTGCCTCCGCATTTGTATAACCATATTGTGTCATAAGATCTTCAATGACATCGTCTTTTACCATGTCGGCAAAGAAAGACGTAATTTCAGATTGTGAGGTTTTACCTGGTTTGAGTACGGTTGTTAAGTCTAATGTTTTAGCATATTCGTATTCAGCATCAGTGATTTTTTCGTTTTCATGCATCAAATAAATAGATGTTAAAAAACGGTCTTCACATTTTGGGTTGTATACAAGTGTATAAAGTGGATCCGTATCATCAATGATGACGTCCTCTTCAGTGACGTTGATTTTTTCTTTGTTGATGACTGGCGGATAAATCGAAGGTGCTTTTACAATACCTGCGATCAACGCGGCTTCAATATAGTTGACTTCAGCTGCACTCTTTGAGAAATAAGCTTGTGAAGCGGCTTCAACACCGTTGGAATTCGAGCCAAGATAAACGAGGTTTAAGTAACCTTCAATGATCTGTTCTTTCGTGAGGTACTTTTCCAGTTCAATCGCATAGTAGGCTTCTTTTACTTTACGATCAAGATCGCGCTTGCTACGCATTTCGTAGAGGTAAATGTTACGCGCCAATTGCTGTGTAATAGTACTTGTACCACTGAGACGTTTGCCTTTTGTTACAGTGTCTTTGACGGCACCGAACAAACGCACGAAGTTGAAACCATTATGTTCAAAAAACGTCTTGTCCTCAACTGCGACAAAGGCATTAATAAGATCAGCGCTCATGTCATTATAGTGTATGACAGTACGAAGGCCTTCATTTTGAACGTGCTCAAGGATTCTCCCTTCACTGTCGACGATCACTGAATTTTCAGTTAGTGTTGCTGCAATTTGATCAGGATCAATGGGCTCTATATCCTTCAACACGAACATGATATAGCCGTAAGTGACCGCTGCACCTAAAAATCCTAAGACAATCAAAAAAATCAAGGAGATTTTAAGTATATTCATGAATGTTTTTTTCGGTTTTTTTGGTTTGTTTTTTGTGGATTTCCCTGAACCTGCTGGTTTATGTCCTGGGGTTGCTTTTTTTGTGCTTTCCATTTAAGACCTCCTGCTGCTGTGATTGCGCAATTGTTACACATTATGCGCAAAATCCTTCAACGTATTATAACATATTTCTCAAATTGAGTACTATCATTTCAACGTTTATAATCTATTTTTAATATATATTGATATCAGAATTATGCAATTTCCACATATAAGTGTGAATTAGGGATTATGAAAAATGGTTACAATGTAGTATAATTAGGATTAATTACACTATAAATGAATCGGGGAATCCTTATGGAAGAAAATAAAATCATCAAACAAAGAGCTGTTCTTGTAGGCATGTTTCAAGGGCTGAAAAACGAACTGAATATAGAGGACTCAATGAATGAACTTGCTGAGTTGACACTTGCCGCAGAAGCGGAAGTGGCGCAGATTATCATTCAAAATAAAGCTAAGATAGAAGCTGCGACGTATATAGGTTCAGGCAAAGTTGAGGAAGTAAGATTAGCGGTTGAAGAAACCGATGCTAACATTGTCATTTTCAACGATGAACTTTCGGGTGCACAGATGCGAAATTTAGAAGGCTTAATAGGTATAACGGTCGTCGATCGAACGGCCTTGATTCTCGATATTTTTGCACTGCGCGCTCAAACGAAGATCGCCAAACTACAAGTAGAACTTGCACAGCTCAAATACAGACTGCCTAGACTCATCGGCATGAATGGCAATCTATCAAAAATGGGTGGCGGTATTGGGGCTAGAGGCCCTGGCGAACAGAAACTAGAACTCGATCGTAGGCGCATCAAGGAAAGAATTGACGAGATTCGCGGCCAAATCAAAGATGCGGATAAAAATAGAGTGGTTCAAAGGCATTTGCGAGAGAAGAAAGAGATGCCTGTTGTCGCTTTAGTCGGGTATACAAACTCTGGAAAATCGACGCTGATGAACTGTTTGATCAGTATGTCAACTGACGGTGATGTCGAGCGACACGTTTTCGAAAAAGACATGTTATTTGCGACGCTTGACACATACAATCGAAGAATTGTACTAGAAGATAAAAAAGAATTCATATTGACCGATACAGTTGGATTTGTATCAAAGTTACCGCACACACTTGTCAATGCTTTTAAAGCCACTTTAGAGGAAACGTTAAATGCGGATCTGCTACTACACATAGTCGATGCCTCCAACGAGAGCTATGCCATGCAAATGGAAGTTACCATGCAAGTACTTGATGAGCTGAAAGCTTCTCATATTCCTATGATTACCGTCTACAATAAGATTGACAAAGGGCATCATGTCATGACGTCAGTGGATGCGTCGGTTTTCATTTCAGCAAAAACTGGTGAAAATGTTGACGCACTCTTGCAAATCATCAAACAAAACATCTATACTGAACATCAAATCGGTAAATTTTTAATCCCATATACTGATGGGCGAACAGCTTCGTATTTATGTGACACCTATCAAGTTTCACAGATGGATTATTTGGAGGAAGGGACTTATATCGTTGCGGAAGTCTCGACAGCGGATTATAATCGATATAGTGACTATCTGGTATAGTCATGAATAATTTTAAGACGATTTACAAGGAAGCAGAAGCAGAACTTCATTTTAGTAAATCTAGATTTATTGGCTATGTAAAACCAATAGAAGATGAAAATGATGCGATGCGATTTATAGAAAAAATCAAGAAAAAGCATTGGGATGCGACGCATAATGTACCTGTCTTTGTTATTGGGGAGAATTTTGGAGTTCAAAGGGCTTCAGATGATGGCGAACCATCTGGTACAGCAGGCGTACCTATCTTGGATATGCTGAAGAAAGAATCAATTACTAATGTATGTATCGTTATCACGCGTTACTTTGGCGGTGTGAAGCTTGGAACGGGCGGGCTTGTTAGAGCTTATACGCAAAGTGCCAAGGCAGCGATTGAAGCAGCAGAAATAGTTGAGAAAAAAGTAAATAGCCTTTTAAGATTAGACTTTGACTACCATTATCACGGAAAACTTCAAAATTATTTTCTTGGAGAAGCTCATATCATTATAAAGGAGACACTTTTTACTGAACGTGTCTCTTTGGAAATTTATATTGAACCTGAGTATGAAATAGGGGTTATAAGCCAAATCATCGAGTTGACATCAGGGCAAATCGAGATTGAGAATGTCGGTGCATTTTACTTAACAATTAAAAATGGAGAAGTCGTAGAGTCTACGACATAATAATGAAAGGAGCTTAGCATGCAAACATTAATCAGAGCAATGTTAGACAAAAAAGTCTGGGCTGTAGTAGGTGCAACTGAAAATCCTGCGAAATTTGGCAATAAAATCTATAAGAAGCTCAAGGCATTTGGTTATGATGTCTATGCAGTAAATCCGATGTATACAGAAGTGGATGGAGATAAGTGTTATACTAGCTTGTCAGATGTACCAGTTAAAATTGACTGTGTCAATGTTGTCGTTGGCCCGGACAAATCAGTCCACGTGTTAGATGAAGTGAAGCAACTTGGTATCGAGAATATATGGTTTCAACCAGGCACATACACACCTGAAATCGTTGAAGCTTCAGAAGTTGCTGGACTAAATACTGTGTATATGAACTGTGTGCTTGTTGAACTCGGTTAATAGAAAATAAAAACAGAAAAAGTGTCGCCACTTTTGTTTGGAAAGGATTGTCAACCAATGGTTAGAACAGTAGAAGAAAAAATAGATCTCACAGTTGAGTGGATCAGAGAGCAAGTTAAAAATTCAGGTACAAAGGGAATTTTAGTTGGTTTATCGGGAGGGATTGATTCTGCACTAGTAGCGTCCTTGATCAAGCGCGCATTTCCAAATAATTCGCTAGGCATTATTTTACCTTGCAAGAGCAACCCGAAGGATGCACAAGATGCAATTCTTTTAGCAGAAACATGTGGTATCGACTATTTAACCGTGGATTTATCAGACGAGCATGAAATGCTCTATGGCAAAATCCAAAGAAGACTTGAAGGCTTTGAAGTTTTAAATGAGCGCATGGCAGATGCGAATTTAAGAGCACGTCTAAGGATGACGACGCTTTATGGGATTGGCAATTCACTCGGGTATCTTGTAGCGGGTACTGATAATGCCGCTGAAGTACTGACTGGCTATTTCACGAAATATGGTGATGGTGGCGTTGATATTATTCCTATTGGCAATATACTAAAAAGAGAAGTTTTTGAATGGGCTGCAATTTTAGGTGTTCCTCAGACGATTTTAGAAAGAAAGCCATCAGCTGGACTTTGGGAAGGTCAAACAGATGAAGGTGAGATGGGCACGACCTACGACATGATAGACGATTATATATTGGGACTTGAGATTCCAGAAGCAGATCTAGTAATCATAGAGAGAATGCATAAAGCGACAGCACATAAACGCAAAATGCCCCCAATGCCCCCAAAATTCTAGCACGCTTTTTCATTATGTGCTATAATATCTGAGGTAATTGCTTAAAAGCCATTGTCACCGATTGAAAAAATGATTTTAATTCCGAATACTTGAAAAACAGGAGATAAAAGCGTGGGAAGAATAGGAACGATTATACAGAGAAAAGGTAAGCAGGATGCAAAAAAAGCGAAGGAATTCACAAAGCTCGGCCGTTACATTATGGTAGCTGCAAGAGAAGGTGGTGCAGATCCCGCTTATAATGGTGCACTCATGAGTGCTATAGAGAAAGCTAAAGCGGCTAATATGCCAAATGACAACATTGACCGTGCTATCAAAAAAGGCGCTGGAGAAAACGATGGTGCTGTCTTTTCTGAATTGACTTACGAAGGCTATGGCCCAGGCGGCGTGGCCGTTTTAGTTGAGTGCTTAACAGACAATATGAACCGAACTGCAGCCAATATTAGAAGCTTTTACTCAAAAGGTAAAGGCAATCTTGGAACTAACGGTTGCGTGAGTTTTATGTTTGATAGAAAAGGTGTTCTTGTCATCGACAAAAAAGATTCTATGGTCGATGAAACGGTTGAAGAAGCTGTGATTGAAGCGGGTGCTGAAGATTTTTCTATTGAAGAAGACTATTATGAAGTCATCACTGGTGTTGGAGATTTTGCTGGCGTGAGAGATGCTTTATCCGCTCAAGGGTATGAGTTTAGCATGGCAGAACTTAGGTACTTACCGCAGACGATGACTAAGCTTACCAATGAAGAAGATATCAAATATATGCAAAAGTTGATCGATTATCTGGAAGATGATGATGACGTGCAAACGGTTTATCATAACTGGGAAGAGTCTTAAACCGTTGCAATTGCTATGTTTTAAGGTGATTTTACTAGTGAACATCGATAAGTTTCGGGAATTTGAATGATGATATACGCCTATTTTCTTATGTTTACTTCAATGTAAATTTTAAGAAGGTAGGTGTATTTTTATGTTAAAATTTGAAACAGCAATTAGAGAGCATCAGTATTATTGTCAGAGTATGGGCATGAGTCCTAAAACTTTAAAAGGATACAGGAACAATCCAAGACTATTCTTTAAATGGCTAGAAGAGAATCATGATGTAAAATCTGTTGACGAAATTAGCAAGCATCATATTCAAGATTATTTTAAATATAAACTTGAGATGGGTATGACTAGAACTTACATTGTGAATATCCATAAAACTCTGAAAACGTTCTTTGAATTCTTACTTGAAGAGGAATTAATTGACTTCAATCCAATCCTGAAGGTTAAAATGATGAATCATGAAATAAGGGTAATAGAAGCATATTCTGATGAGCAAGCTCAGAAACTAATCAACTATTATTCTCATGATGATTATCTGGCATCAAGAAATAAAGTCATAATAGCACTTCAACTAGATACAGGAATAAGATGCACTGAAACGATCAGAGTCATGAATTCAGATGTTCAACTAGACCTTGATAGAATTTATATCAATAATGGGAAAGGTAATAAAAGCCGTTATGTATTTTTATCTAGTATTGTTAAGAAAGAAATCAGAAGGCATCAGAAAATCAAGAATTTATATTTCAAAGATAAAGAGTTACCTGAGAATTTTTTCTTATCTCGTACAGGAAGAGAATTAACGGTTGAGGGAATAGAAAAGACTTATTCTAAAGCGGGTAATGATTTAAAGATTGAAGGGGTAAGAGTATCGCCCCATACATCAAGGCACTATTTTGCACAGAAGGCACTTGATCGAAATGATATTTATGTAGTCAGTCGGTTGTTGGGGCATGCTAACGTTTCAATAACTCAAAGATATCTTTCGTCACTTAACACTTCTAAGATAATTGAGAAGAATAAATTTATAAGCCCACTAAGTAAATAAGTAATATTGAACACTCGCTTTAATCGGTGAGTGTTTTTTATTTTATGTAAGCTGATAAATTGTAAGGATTTTATGGGGAATTATCGGTTTTATTTTTTGCCATAGGATAACACTACAAATATGATAAGTCGGCTAATTCCCCTTTGAAATCAAGCAAGAACTCACGAATTAAGATATATTATGGAATGTTTAAGAGTTGGAGATTGATTCAGATGGAATGATGATATATCGCTTAAAAACTAGACAGTCTTGATAAACGTTGAAATTATAACGTTTTATCCAAATTGACTCAAATTTCTACTTGCTAACTTTATAGTAATTGCAATACATACATAGATTGACAAAAAAAAGATAACCTTATTTAAGGGAAGATAACATACCTAGGGGAATAGTCTAAGTTAAAAAATACAATATCTTGTGATAGATGTGGTAAGAGAGTAACTATAGATTCTACCAAAACAACTGTTATAAAATATTGTAAAGGATGCTCAGTTGATGTTCACAGAGAGGTTAAACGAGAGTCTTGGCATAGAAATAAGCAGAAAAACTAGACAAACCAAAATCTCTAAACTCGTTGCAATTGCACAATCGTTAAATTTTAAAATACTTGTATATATTGAAATAACTAGATAGTTAAGAAAATCACAATGGTCGATAGGGAAGAAGATGGTGGTGCAAATGTGAAGTGATAGAGATAAAATTTACCACCAATAGAACACACTTACACCCATTGCAAAACCTAGACTTTCCAACGTTTACAAGCCAATAAATATGAATAATTAGTTTGTGAATGTTGTAATTGGAACGCTTGTAGAGATTGCCTTTAAAGGGAACACACAAGATATACAAGTTCACATTGCTTTTCTACACCTATTGATATCAGTGGGTTAGAGGGGTGAAAAAAGATTACACTATATGGTATATTACCAACTTTCAAAATTTTAGATTTTCAAACGTTGAAATCCATTGATATTACAAGTTTCTAGCGTTCAGCAAGTATTACAGTATATGGTATATATGCAAGTTTCAAAATCCATTTTCCATAACCATTGATTTAACTAGCTTAGAGAGTAATATTCAAGTGCGACTATATGGTATATAACGCAAATAATTTTATTGATTGATTTAAAACCTCTGAACGTATTCATTTGTCTAGTGTTTAGGAATCGGAAAGTATTACACTATATGGTATAAATTCATCAAATGGAACTTTTTTATTACTTAAAGCTCTATACTCGTTGCTATATCTGATGTGTATCGGTTGATAACTATTACAGTATATGGTATAAAAACAAAGAATATCATTACAAAATAAACATTAAAACAATTTTTATATTTTTCTAACCCTTGTAACCGTTACTATATCTGGTATGTAGCTATTGGCTCAAGTGCGAGTATATGGTATATATTTCAAGTTTTGAATATGATTTTGTGAATGAATATTTGAGATGGAAAGGATTAGATTTATGTGAAGTATGTGGAGATGTGATTGAAAAAAATAGAAATGTTCAAAAATACTGCCAGCAGTGTGCAAAGAAGATTTTTAGAGAACAGGTTAAAAATAACATGAAAAAACATAGAGCTTCTAAGAAATAACTAAAATGTTATAAAATGAAAACATGTCTTAACTATTACAATCACCGCATCTCAACAACATTTCCACTACACGTAATAGGGTAGGGGAATAGACATTGGGTAAAAAAACTAAATAGAATACATAACCAGCCTTCAGTATTTAGTATTGAGGGCTTTTATTATGCACAAAATTATTATACATATCCTTTTCAGCTCAATACCTTACCAGTATAGAGTTAAGAGATATTAACATTCATTCATGATGTTATAGAATCGATAGGCTAACGCTGAATCGAGAGCCAGTTCAAATCTGGCACCTCCAAAAATAGGGGCAGTTTGAGAATAAGCGATTCCCCAATCGTGCGAATTCTTGGGCTGTCCTTAATATATATTTTTTATGCGATTTTTATATACATAGCAAGGCGTTTAATTACTACTTGCAAATAAACTAGAAAGGATGGTGGGTAAATGCTTTGACTGATTTAGAACGTATCCAACAATTAGGACTTAAACAAAGACATATAGCAAATTTAATTAATGTAAGTTTTCAGACTCTCAACCACTATCTTCATTGTCGTAGAGAGATGAAAATTGAAAAAATCGAAATGCTAAATGTGATACTGACAACGTACGAAAAAAATATGAATTAGGGCGTAACGATCAAAACTGAATTGTCAGGGTTGAATATCAGCGAACTAGGAAGGATGGAAATTATGAAGTATGCAGAATTATTTAAAGATGGTATGACAGTCGAGGAATTTAATCAGATTATCGAGAAAACGGTACAATCTGAATCTGATCGAGTGAGAACGGATTACTCGAAGCAAATTAAAGAGCTTGAAACTAAAGTACCCAAAACGAAAACTCAAGAGGAAATTGACCTTGAAGAAAGAATCAAATCGGTTGAAAAAAAAGAGCGAGAGTTTAAGTTGATTGAGAAACTTGAAGAAAAGCAATTACCGAAGCAATTAAGTAAATTTATTGCTGTAGGTGACGATGAGCTTGATTCTATTGGTGATGAACTTGGTGCAATCCTATCAAATATTATCACTAACAATAGTTTTAAACCAACAGGACATCGCAAAACTGAAACGACTTTAACTAGAGAAGAGTTTAAGAAATACAACTACACTCAAAGAGTTGATTTTTCTGAGAAGCATCCAGAGTTATACAAACAATATACTGAGAACTAAGAGGGGGATGTCATTAAATTGATGTTCTTTTTTTGTTTATAGACACTATTACTTATTATTTAGAAAGAGGTGGAAACATGGCAATTATCAAACCAGAAATTTACGGTAATCTCATTCGTGAGAAAGTAGCAGGTAAGGTTAAAATCCTTCAACTTGCAAAGGAATTAGAAAATATTGATGAATTTAGAGAAGTAGGCGAAACGATTAATTTCCCTGTGTGGAAATATATCGGCGATGCTGAAACACTTGCATCAAAAGGAACAATTACGCCGACTGAATTGGCTCAAGAAGATTCACAGGCAACAGTAACACATGTAGCGAAGGGTATTTCTGTTTATGACAGAGAGAACTTGACCGCGATAGGCGATCAAATTGATGAGGGTGCAGACCAATTAGCGTTGGCAATTGCTCGAAAAATGGACGCTGATTTGATTACTGAGTTAAACTCCGAAGCTATTCTTAAAAAAGCAGTAGCAGGTGCAACAGCAGTAACAGAAGATGAGTTGTTTGATGCTCTTGGATTATTCGGTGACGAACAGGACACAGAAGAATTTTCAGGTATTGTAATTAACTCTAGACTCATGAAATCATTCTACTCAATGCCATCATTCGTATCTGAAACAAATACAATGAGCGTTGATGCAAATGGTATCCCTAGAAATGGTTTATTCGGCTATTTCAGAGGAATCCCAGTGTATGTATCTGACAAAGGTACTTATGACACTTTAGAGTGTGTGACTTATGTTCTTAAAAACGGATGCTTAGGCTATAAAACTAAGCGTAATATCTTAGTTGAAGAAGAAAGAGTTGCATCTAAGAAATTGACGAATTTATTCGCCGATATGCTCTATGCAGTAAAATTACTTGACCCATCAGGACTCGTAATTGTAAGAAAAACAATAGCATAAAATAAACTATGAAAGGTAGGTGAAAAGCCTCCTTATAATAGTGATTTTAAAAAGCGGAATCGAATACTCTGATAAATTTGGTTTAATTGCAACGAGTGTTCCAAAATGATTATAAGCATTACATTTAATTACAACTGAATATGTGGTGTGCGTTCCCATACACCCGAATTATGGGACAAAGAAAAGCAAAAAGTTAATTCATTTATGTCGAGAAATGGATTTGTTTAAACTTAATCTGACTTAGACTATCAGATTATTTTACTTCATAAAGTTATTTTGATATTAAGAGCGTGGTGTATCGGTTCATCACGTTCTCTTTTTTTATTTATTTTTTTACTGTCTATTGCATGAAAGAGAAAGAGGGAAACTGAAAATGATGAATTTAGAAAAAATTAATGACTATATTGATCGCTTGGGATTATCAAAAGCGTATGTTAGTCAGTTCTTTATTAATGAGAACGGAAAGCCAGCAACAAGGCAATATGTTGGACAAATATTAAATGGCACTAATGTTATGGGTGAGGAAGCATATAAAAAATTAATCATTGCTATTAATAAAGCTCAGATGGAAAAGAAAAAAGAAACATATTCAAAAGCTATGGATAAGATTGAAATTTTAGATAGCAACAAACTAGAGAATTTATAAGGAAATTAGCGGTTTTATTTTTAAAGGTTAAACAGTATGGCAGTATAAATAAAAACGCTAATTGGCTTTAAAAACTAAGCAATTTCTAACAAACTACACGAAAGATTGGGGTGGATAATATGTATTCAGTTAATGTATTTCTTTTAATTTTACTTTGCTTTTTAATTGCTGAAGATTTTATATCTTCACGAGTAAGAGCAAAAACTACATTTATTAAAATTGATGTTAAGAACGAGGTGGACAATGGGAAATAAACACTTTGACGCAAACAAGAAACAAAGAGATTTTTTATCTGGTTTAGGATTCAAATACAACAAGGTAACGATTAATGATGAGCCATTGATTACAACATTTAGATTTGATGTATCTGAACAACTTAAAATAGCACTGAAATTTTACAATGACTTTAACAATATCAACAGATAACGGGGGATTATTAATGAACAGACAGAGAACAGCAAAACAATTCTTACACGATATTCATGGCAACAATCATATTAATTTCAGACTCATAAAAGATACATCAATGAAGTACAATTCAATATATAACGAAGGTGCAATCAATCATATTAGCCAATTAAATAATCAAGGCTATAACGTTTATTTTGTGGTGAATGGCGGTGGCGATACAGATGAGTCAATTAATAAGATAAATGCTGTATTTGTGGATTTTGATTGTCCAAAAGAGAATAAGAAGCATCCACCACAAGAAATAGTTGAAGCCTTTAAACGTGAGCAACTATTAAAAGTTCATAAATTCAAGTTTAAGCCATCGTATATTATTGAAACACGCAACGGACTTCATGTGTATTGGCTTGTTAATGATGGTGCAACAGCTGAACAATTTACGACAGCTCAACACAGATTGATTGACTACTTTGATTCTGATAAAACTATTAAGAATCTATCAAGAGTCATGAGGTTGCCTGACTACTACTGGACAAAGGATATGAGTCAGAAGTACATGGTGACAATTAAAGAATGTAATCTCAATATCTATACTAAAGAGCCATACAGATACAATATAGCTGATGTCATTGATGCTTTGCCTATTGTGGTAATTGAGTCTAAGCCTAAACTTAATAAGCGTCAAATAAGATTGGGGGGTACTGATAGTGGTATATCTTTTAAAACATCATTATCAGTACCCCCTAAACTTAATACTAATTCAAATGAGATAACCACAGCTTTAATGAATAAGGATATTGAGTATCTTAAAACATCGTATAATCTACCTCGTAAGATTGTCAGCAATAAAGCAGAGTTCAATGAGTATATCAGAAGCATTGACCTCAGATTGATATTGGGTATCGAGAATGTGGGTGCGTTTAAGTGTATATTCCACGATGATTCAAGCCCATCAGCAGGTATCTTCAGAGCTGATGACGGTGCATCATTGTATAAATGTCATTCAGCATCATGTGGCGTTTCATATAACATCATTAATGTTGTTGAGAAGTTAGGTAAGTTCAAGACTAGACCAGAAGCCTACAAGTTTATTGAGCAGATACTAAATGTTGAAATTGTGATGACTGAGAATCAAATCAAGCAAGTTGAATCTTTAGAAGAGAATATCAATTTCTTAATGTTCGAGTTAAAGAATCGTTACCCATCAGTATACAATAATGTGCGACATCAAATTGATTATCTGATAAAGATGAATCAGCTCGCTAAACAAAGAGTTGTAGATTTTTCTCAATACGATGAGAACGGAAACGCATTGTTTTTCGCAAGTCTTACTGAACTATGTGAGATGGCTGAGATTGAAAGCACACAAAAGAAGAAAATTGTTAGTAAAAATGCTGTCCTTCAATATCATGGTTTAGTAAATAAATTGAGTGATTCTGAGATACCTGATGATTTACTAGAGATTGCTAGAACAATTCAAAATCATTATGGACTGAAGAAGAGAACAAACTTTTACTCAATTCCTTCTTACACAACTGAGATAATTGAGAACGCAGATGAACAGGCTCATAAGTGGAAAGATAATTCTTATACTGTTAAGGGTGCATCTCGTGAGATGTTCTACAGAAAAGAAGGATTACAGGTTGCAAATTGGTTATATCCTCAGCATACTCACATAACCAAAGATGGCGAGAAATTAGACAGAACAACATCAAGTAAGCAAGATGAAATTCACAGCCAAATAGTACAGGTTATATTCAACACGATTGAAGAATTAGGATATTGTACAGAGAAGCATATTCTAGATCGTGCGAATGTATCCAAGACTAAAGCAATTCAATATATCAAGGTAAATCTTCCTGAGATATTAGATTCATACAACTTAATAAGAGTTCGAGCAAACAAAGAACTTAAAGAACAATTTGGGATTACTGGAACTGGTAGCCCTTTTTTATTGCTCAAAAATAACCAAAGTAACTAATATTAAAGAGTTCTGTTCTTTCATTTGATGATTTAAAGGACAGGGAGAGCAAAAGGGGACTAATGAAACGATGGGATTCTTCATTTGATAATGGAGGATAAACGTCATGGATAACAAGAAAATAATTAAATGCGGTATTTACGGAATAATAAACGAAGTAGAGAAAAAGGTATACATTGGCAAATCAAAAGATATTGATAGTCGATGGAAGGAACACAGAAGAGATTTATCTCAAGGAAAACATCATAACAAACCGCTTCAAAAATCATGGAACAGTCATGGCGAAGATGCTTTTAAATGGAAAGTGATTGAGCTAGTACCCGAAAATATTTATGGCTTGGTAGAGCTTGAATATATCGAGAAATATCACAAGAAAGGTAAAGCATACAATGTATACGGTTTAAAAGATGAACTGAGATATCGATTATCACAGGCTTTAATGGATGAAGAGTTGTATTTTGAGAAAGTTGAAATTGATCACAAATCAGATGATTGTATTTCAACTAAGGGGAAGCCCTTACAGTTTGCAGTATATGGGATAAATGTCGAGGAAGAAGTTTTTATTCATATCTATTCAGTCGATTTCGATACGACTGCTGAAAAAGAAATAGATAATAATACTCGTTATTTATACTGCAACAAATATAACCGTCATTATTACGAAATACCATACTCAATGAATGAGCCTATGGATATTGATGCTGTGATAGAGAACACAGTCAAAACAATTAAAAGAGATGTGGGGTGTTAAAATGTCAAATGCTACAGCAGGTAAAACAGAAACCGTAAAAATGAAAATAGATAAATTTGTTGCTGAAGGAAAATCACGAGTAATCCTTTTTGGTACAGGAATTGACGTGTCAAGAGATTGGAATTTCTTAAACAAAACATACTTTGATAGTAGATATCCAACTTTTGAAGATGCTCATCAAGTATATATGAATGACGCTGATTATGTTAAAGCATATAAAATCGCCCTTGAACACAATCATCAGATTCGATTAATCGAACTTTATAATCTATACTTCGAAAAAGCCAAAGAAGATACTAACTCTTTTAAGGCTTTTCTTGATTTTAGTGATAAGTTTTTTAGTGGTGATAAAGGTGAGAGCGAGCTGATGGGATTGTTAAAGGGTGTGAAGTTAGATGGCTAATCAACCATTAACGCCTTATCAAAAACTCGAAAAAATCATGAGCAATCCCAGATTATATATTGAAATGTTCATGAAGATTTTAGATAAGAATGGGAATATCGTACCATTTAAACTAAACGATATGCAAAACAACATCCATGATAATAGCGACAAGTACACTATTATATTAAAAGCTAGGCAAGGCGGTGGCTCTGTCTACTGTCTTGCTTATGCATTGGCTTTATGTTGCACCAGACCTAACACTAACACTTTATTTCTGAGTCATAGTGGCGATTCAACGAGAATGATTTTCAATAAGGCGAAAATGTTATATGAATCAATCCCTTTGATTGTTAAGCCCAATATTGTCAGAAATAACAGACAGGAATTAGCTTTTACGAATGGTAGCGTTTTATCATGTGCGACAATCTCACGAAAAGACCAAGCTAGAGGAAGTACATTGCAATTTGTTCATGTGTCAGAGTTGGCGTTCTCAAATAGCGAGTATGCAAAAAATCAATTACTAGCACTTGAACAAACACTAACAGCTAATGGGAAGATTGTCGTTGAGAGTACAGCCAACGGTATCAGTGGGCATTACTATGATTTGTGGTTTGGTGCTAAGAACGGTACTAACATGTATAAACCATTGTTCTATTCATATCTGGACACAGCTTCTATGTTTAGAGCTGAACACGAGCAAGCGTTAGAACGATTCAAGAAGTCGAATAATCGTGATTTTAATGAGGACGATTTGACAGCAGAAGAACAACTGTTAATGAAATCAAATTCACGCTTCACGCTTGGAATTATCTTATGGCGAAGATATAAAATCATGAATAGCAACGTTGACAGCTTCAATCAAGAATTTCCACTTACAGACATTCAAGCCTTCTTAACTTCAGGAAGTACAATATTTGACACGCTCAGGATTAATGAAAGGCTCTTACATTTACCAACGAGTATACCTAAATCTAAGATTGGCGATATCTCAGCTATGTTAAAGCCATTTATTGGCACTACTTTGCTGATTTATCAAAGACCAAACAAGGGTGAAAAGTATGGCATTGGTGTAGATAGTGGCGATGGCGTTGGTAAGGACTCAAGTACAATCACAGTCCTTAATGCTGATGGTATAGAGGTGGCTCATTTTAACTCTAATAAGATAGCCCCTCACAAGTTCTCTGATGTTGTCCATGAGCTTGCAAAATACTATAACAATGGATTATTAGTTGTAGAAAAGGCAAGTACAGGAAGCGTGATTCTCGATAGGCTCAGGCATATTCATAATTACATGAACATTTATAAATACAAAGCCTTTGACGATCGGGGCAAATCTAAGAAGAAAATTGGATTCATGATGACTGAGAAAACCAGACCGATGTTAATTAGTTCATTTAGAGAAGCGTGGGAAGAAGAACAGATTCTTGTGAATAGCAGAATAGTTCTTGATGAGATGCTGACCTTTGTGGCTAATGTAAAAACTGGAAAAATAGAACACGTTGAGGGCGGACATGATGACAGCTTATTCAGTTTCATGTTGGCTCTTTTTGCATTATCACAACCTCATTATATTTAGAAAGGAAATTAAATATGAGCAATTTAGAACAGTATAAAAGCGAGAATTACCCATCAAATCCATTGTGGTTTGAATCAGAAGTTAAGCAACCATATCATATTACAAGAATAAGCAGGGTGTTAAGAAATCAAAGTTATCTAAAAGGAATACACGACATCATAAACAAGCCTGATGTTGTTCATAAGGGTGTGGAGTTTAACACAAGTAAAATGATATTGCAGACCGTTAAAACGATACTGAACTTTCATTCAACCTTTGTACTAGGCAGACCAGTGAACATTGTTGGCACTAAAGATATGGCTGATAAATATAATGGCGTTTATAGAAAAGGGAAGTATCACAAAACCAACTACAGCATCATTGATAACATGAACAAGTATGGTGATGTATACGAGTATGTATATTATGACAATGGCACGATCAAATCTAGATTGATTGATTCGGCTGACGGTTATCCGATTTATAATGGCTCGATGGAGTACGTGGGATTCATTGAATATTACACAGATTCAGTGAGTAATGTGTCAAGCTATACAATTTATAGTGATGATGTTGTTGTGGTTTGGAGTAATGAAGGCGGTGTGTTCGGACTTATAAGCGAGAACAATAATATCAGTGGCTTACCAGTACATTATAAGAACAGCGATGAGATGTTTGGAATGAGCGTGATTGATGATATTAAACCAATACTAGATAAGATTGAAGTTGTCGTGAACAGATTAGATGATGCTGTATATACGCTTTCTATGAATCCAGTTGGTGTATTGGCAGGACAGAGCTTATCTGGTAGTGCTGACGCTGAAGGTATTGGGTTTGTACTTAATATTGAAGATGGTGGCGAGTTTAAATGGGCTGTGGCTCAACTCGATTACAATTCGACTAAGCTGTTATTAGATACATTATTCAATCAGTTGTTTATGATTGCTCAAGTGCCTAGTATCGTAATGGGGCAAAGTAATGTAGCGAATGTATCTGAGGTATCTTTAAAGCTATTATTCTCATTGGCTCACAATAAGGGTATTGAGAACGCTATATATTTAAAGGATGGATTCAGTATTAGAAACGAACAGATTGAGAAGATAATTAAGTTGAATGGTGTTAAGTTCAGTGTTGATGATTATGTTGATATTGAGTTTAATTTCAATAGACCTAGTGACGATGCTGAATTGATTGATACGCTGAGTACACAGTTTAAAGATGGTGCGATGAGTAAACAAACATATATTGAGAAGTCGCCTAATATTGGTAACGGAACACAAGAGATAGAACGGTTGAAATTAGAGGGTAAGTATAATCTAATTGAGAATGAAACAGTCTAATTGAGAATGAGGTTGATGTAGTTAGGTGAATGAGTAGAGTGGGATAGAAGCTAAATGATAGTTGCTATCAATTAGAAGTAAAGATAAATTGTATACAATCTATTATATTGCGTGTTTTATTTTACGCGTGTTATCGTGTGCGTGTATATATGGCAAACTATCAATCTTCTATCCTGCTCGATCAAGTGGTTTTGACGAGGACAAATGACAACCAAAAGCAGGTGAAAATAGGCAACAAATCGAACAATCGTGGAATTAGAATATATACAGCCATAATTTAGGATATACAGTGATAAAATGTCTGTAGTCGTTTAATTGCAATGTGTCTAGGTGTAATGTAATATAATGACTGCATTATGTTAAATGCATAAATATAAATTATAATATACTAATCATTGTTTTAGTCATTTTCAAGCCAGCTCATAACTTAGTTATTGCAACGGTTACAGACACAATAAAATCAACTATGCCGATAATATGGATTTAGGGTATAGTTGAACTGTTGTTACGTTGATGAAATTTGATAGTGATGGATGACACGTTTAATCGTTCCCCCTTTAGTGTAATTGTCGCTACAGTAACCTCAATATCTTCCCACCAATAAAAATTGAACTTCTCAAACTTCTCAAACCTTGCAAAATAGTCACTTTACACATGGAAAATACAGGTATATTATTTGAATAAGGGGGAAAGATTATGAATAATCAGAAAAATCAAAATTCAGTTAATGACTATAATAATGAGTTGTTAAAGAAAATGTTAATCGCATTAGTTATTATTGTAATTGTTGTTTTGTTACTTCTAGAAGGTGCAGGAGTCAATATATTCGGCGGTGAAGTTAAAGAAGATTACAGAGAAACTTGGAAGAATAAGCCACCTTCTGAATGGACTGAGGAAGAAGCAGAATGGGCAAATTTAGTTATTCAACAAATGATTGAAGATGAAGATTAATAATTTTATGGGGGAAATATTATGAATATCAAGGAAATGAGAATAATAACTAATACGATGAAAATTGAAGCCTTAGAGCGGTTGATTACTATGAGAAACGTTGTTATTGATGAATTCGTAAGTGAATATCACGATTTAATGATAAGGTTACAAATGAATCAGTTTGAAAAAGACTTAGGTAAATTGGATAACGCTAAGCGGTTAGCTTCAGAATTGGAGAAAATACATGAACGTTTATTTGATATGGAATCAAGGATAAATAACATGAATAGGTTAGAATATGAGATTGAAAACTTGGTTAAGCAAATTGAATATTTAAAAGAATTACCAAATGAAAATTAATTAAAAGGGGGGATGAAGATGGAAGGAAATATGGAAGGAAATTATGACAAGTTCAAATTTAAAAACATTGATAATAACACAGAATTTATAGACATTTTAGGAATCAATTATGATGAGTTATATGAATTATCTAGATTGGTATTTTTAAATCTATTCTTTGCTCAAACTCAAAAGTGTACACTAAATGATAATAGTAAGATTATTGTTACTTATAATAACGTTTACGAGTCTCAATTAATTTATTCATTTAATGAGGTTACAAAAAAATATACTTATTCAGTACAACAAAAGAGTGAGTTATTTGAATTTCTTATGTTAAATTATATGGATACAGCCAACCAAGTTGAGTTGGACAGTATGACTATTGTACAAAATATAAATCTAATGGACACTATTTTTATGAAGAGTAGAAATTTCAATAGACAAATTGAATATTTAAGAGAGCTTTTAATAAATCAAAATATTCAAGCGCCTTCAAAATATAATTATTGTCCTAATTGCAATATGAACAATAAAATAAAATGTTCAAAAGAATCACCAATACACGTAAACGATATTGTTTTAACTCTGAAAAACGGTGATTTTAATTGTGAAGAATGGCATTGTTTTAATTGCGATGAGCATTTTAGTCAAAAGGTCAGTTTATAAAGATGCTGTTTAGATTAAACTGAAAGAATAAATCAAAGAGTTTTTATCTATTATGGGGGAATAAATGGAACTAACCAAACAAGCTAAAATTGATAGTTTTCTTCTATCAGTTGAATTCAATCTTAGAGATTTACTTAAAATAGAACGTTTTGAGTTGGGAAGTGTATTTAACAAAGACAGCATGAAAAATAATATCGGTGGATTGTTTACCGCTTACTGTGTTATCTCAGGCAATTTGTACACTTTTATTAAGAAAGAGAATCGAGTTAAACTAAATAACTTATTAAACGATATCAACGCCTATACTTACAACGACGCTTCAGGACTTTATGACATATATGGTATCGAAAAACTAGAGAAGCATTTTAATAAATTACTCAAATTAATAATGTAACCATTTAGAGCCGATCAATAGGCTCTTTTTTCATGCCATAAATTAAGAAAGGTTGATTATCATGAATACAGATTCAAGCACGTACGGAAAAGACGTAATTGATGAAGCAGTAGATACGATTGAGGATAATACTACACAGCGTTAAGCATAATTGACACCAATTAGACGTTTTATTCTATTTAAGGTTAAATGGTATGCCAAGAAATAAAACGCCTAATTACTAAAGAAAATCAAACAAGTTATGAGAGGGGTACACAATGAAAGTTATTGAACGATTAATGATGGAACTGAACAACAAAGAATATTTTACACCAAATGAATACGCAACATTCTTAGAAGAAAATTCACTCGATGCAGATACAACCTATGTCAAAGAAACGCATCAACGTAATCTACTTTATACAGTGATCGATATTCTCGAAGCTGTATCTAATGACATTGAACTGTTACGCAAGACACAAACGGAATTTATGACAACTGAGTCAGCTTATAAGCATATTCAAGAACGTATCGAGAAAATTAGACAGAGGATATATTCAATAAGCGACAATGAGAACGACAACATGATTAGTTTATTGTTTAGTAGAAAGTAGGTGAGCGAATGGATTATTTATTGAGCATGTTCAGAGGATATATGAGAGATTATGGGATTGATTGTGTCGTTAATGGCTCAACAACCACTCGCATATTTTTCAAGGAAATTAAAGACAATCAATCTAAGGATACAAAATATCTATATGCCTACAATGGGGAAGTTGTTCAAGGTGATTTGATTGATGCTGAAGATACCAAATGGTTAATCTTACAAGAGGATACGAGTTATCATAAACAATACACTCGATTCATTGTGGTTAAGGCAAATAATCAAATCAACTTTGTCATTAATGAATCGTTATATACAACTAATGGCGTTATCGATGCAGGTAATCAGACACAGGATAGCTCACGAGTATCTATTATAGATGGTAAGATTGTTTTAACTATCCAAGATAACGAGTTCACAAAGAAAATAGTAACGAATAATCGTATTATTAAATTCGGTCAAGCGTGGAAGGTCATTGCTAAAACAAATGAGAGTAGCCATCTATTTAATGTTTTCTGTGAGAGTGATACTTTGCTATCAGATGATGATGTCATTAATGAGATACCAGTTGGCGTTGCTATATGGGGAATTACCTTTAGTGCGTCATCTTCAGAAGTGAATAATGGCTCAACCACAACATTGAGTCCAGTAGTAACTAAGAATGGCACAATTGTTAATGATGGCTTCACTCTTGTTTGGGAATCATCAGATGAATTGATTGCAACGGTCAGTAATAATGTTGTGACAGGTGCAGGAATTGGATTGGCTGTAATATCGGCTTCAATACTGAATAAGAACGTCACAGCGACTATTGAGGTTAATGTTATTGCTGATGAAGTCATTGAATACAGAATCATTCCAGAAGATAGGGAAGTATTTAAGGTATATGGGGCGATGACTTATTTCATCAACAAATATATCAATGGGGTAGTTGTTGCTGATACTTTCACGATTACAGCATCAGGATTAACTACAGCTGATTATACGTTTGCTGTCTTAGGCGGTAACTCATTCAAACTGACATCTAAATTATATGCATACAATCCAGTAACGGTAAAATGTGTATCTAATTCAGATGGTTATATTCATGAAGAATTGTTCTATATGAGAGTTATGTAATTCAGTTGGGAATGTTGATATTTACATTGAAGTGTAGTATGATAAACAGGTAGTTGAAGTATGATAAACGTTGATAAAAAAAGCGTTTGAGCTATGGTAAACATACGAAAATTGTAATATTTCATTCAAAATTTCTAAGCTAATAAGAAAACATTCCCAATCGATGTACACTAGTAAAATCAGTTGCTTACCAATGAAGAAGATATCAAATATATGCAAAAGTTGATCGATTATCTGGAAGATGATGATGACGTGCAAACGGTTTATCATAACTGGGAAGAGTAGATTTATCAAAGCCCTCATGCAGGTATAAAATGCGCGAGGGCTTTTTATAAAGTGATATTTGTGAAAGCCGTGCTATGATATAATAGTTGCGGTTTTACAAATACATATAAAATGTAAGGGTGTATAAATGAGTAGGAAAACAGCTAAACTATTAATTTTATTAATCATGTTAATGAGCTTCTTAACTGGTTTTAAAGCCATTCAGATTAATACTGATCAAAAATTTCAAATAGCAACATACAAATCGACGATAGCGGATTTGAATAAAGGTGCTATTGAGCTAGAGCAATACAAAAAAGAACGCATTGATAATAAAGCTGAACTCGATGAAAAAAAAATGATGATTCAGGAACTCAATCAAGATATTTTAGAACTCACCACTGCATATGAAATCGTTAAATCACAAAATAAAGCGCTTTCAGATAAAGTAGTCTATTTGACATTTGATGACGGCCCTTCTTCAAAATCTACAGCTAAAATCATTGAAATACTCAAAACATATGACGTAAAAGCGACTTTTTTCGTCCAAGGTCGAAATGTCGCAAAAAATTCTGAGGCGTTGAAATTGATATATGAAGCTGGACATGCTATAGGCAACCATTCTTATTCGCACAATTATACGTTGATATATTCCGATGAAGATTCATTTTGGGAGGATTTCGAAAAGTGTCAAAACGCGATTTTTGACGTTGTTGGTATCTATCCTGAAATCTATAGATTTCCTGGTGGTTCTACAGCGGCGGTAGACCTAAATGGAGAATCTTTTGTGAAACTGATTAATACGGCTCTTTTAGAAAAGGGTATGCAGCATTGTGACTGGAATATAGATAGTGGCGATGCCGCTACGGGATATGCTTCTGCAGGAACAATCAAAAGCAATGCCTATAGCCAAATAGGTAAAAAGAAAAATGCAGTTGTTTTGATGCATGATACAGACGCGAAGGCATCTACGATTGAAGCGCTACCAGAAGTGATTGAACATTATTTGGCTATGGGGTACCGTTTTGAAGTTCTAAAACCAAATGGTTATGTAGCCCAATTTAAATAATTACAAAAATTATACCAATAACGATTTTCAAGGAGGGCAATATGCAGGTACCAAAGTACATGAAAACGTTCAAATGCATTGGTGGTGCCTGCGAAGATAACTGTTGCATCGGATGGGACGTCGACATCGACAAAGTGACGTTTGCAAAATATCAAAAGGTAACACATCCCCTAATGCAGCGAGAGTTGAAACGCTACGTCAAAATCAACCCAGATGTTTACAGCGATGCAATAAATTATGCCTTTGCGGTTCTTACCCCAGAAAAACACTGCTCTTTTTTAAATGCGGATCACTTATGCATGATTCAGAAACAATTAGGAGAACCCTATTTATCCAATGTCTGTAGCAGTTTTCCTAGAATTACTAATAAAATTGACGGTGGTATAGAACGCTCAGCGACGCCTTCGTGCCCGGAAGTGATGCGCCTTTTGGCTCATAGCTCCGATGCAATGACCTTAGAATCGATCAAAGACCCATCAACGACCCCAATTTTAAGCTTTGATATTAAACAAAACGACAAACATTTTAGAGGCACATTAATTTCAGAGTTACTCGTAGTCAGAGATGCCTGCTTGAGTCTGTTTGAATCTGACGTGATGCCTTTAGAATTTCAACTATTAAACCTCAGTGAATTTGTTTTGGAAATCGTTAAATTGGAAAAGAACAATAGATTGACACTATTGAAAGAAGTTATAGCCAACCAAACACACACTGCACACACCGTATCTCGTAGAAGTCCGAAAAGAGTAGAAGTTTTTTTGGATTTTTCTGAAATGTTGATTAGGCATCTAAAAAATGTAGGCGCTGATGATTCATCACGCTACTTAGAGTTGAGTGAGCATGCCATTCAAGGAGATGTAACACTTGGTTATGAGCATTTCGATGCATTTGTTCAGAAATATCCCCACATCCTTAGAAATTTGATTAAAAACCACATCTATAAAAACCTTTTTCCTTTTTCAGAAGGCGATAATGCTGAAGAGGCTTTATGGCTTTTGCTTAGTCGCTATGCTATGATTAAGAGACAGCTAATCGGGTTGGCAGGCTTTCATACTAAATTGAATATTGAAATTGTAGTAGAGTATTTGCAAGTCTTTTCTAAAGTTATTGAACATCACAAACACTTTGAATCACGTACAATCGAAACGCTAAAATCACAAAAATTACATTCGAAAAAATTGATGGATATCATATTGTAAGTAATGAGAAATTTCCAACTTTAATTTTTGGAAATAGCATTTTTAACGATGGAGGCCATAATGAGAATATTAATTGTTGAAGATAGTAAAATCAATCAATTTATTGCACGTGATACTCTGATTAAATACAATATCGACTGCGATATAGAATATGCAATGGACGGTGAAGAAGCATTAGGCCATATTTATTCTCAATCAATCGACCTCGTCTTGTTGGATATTATCATGCCTAAGTTAACGGGGCTTCAAGTCCTCGAGCAGTTATATGACTGCAAGTATACTGATTTACCAAAGATTATTATGTTGACAACTATTAGTGATTCAAAAATTCTTAAAGCGTGTTTCGACTATGGCGCAACAGACTACATCAAAAAGCCATTTGAAGAAATGGATTTTATTTCGCGAATCAATTCAACTTTACGAGAGATTGCCAACGAGAAAAAACTTAAGCAAACAGCGATGCTGCTTGAAGATCAGAACATGAAATTGGTCTCAGTCAATGAAGCGCTACAAGAAACACAGTATCATCTCGTTCAAAAAGAAAAGCTTGTAGCAATTGGTGAGTTGGCCGCGGGTATTGCGCATGAAATCAACAACCCATTGGCGTTTGTCATTAGCAATTTTACGAATATCAGACAATATGTCGACAGTTTCAAATCAATAATTGACCATTCTAATCAGTTCTTGGCACAAGATGATATAACAATTGACAAATTTAAGGAACTGATGGCTGAGCAGTGGCAAAAATCAGATATGGATTTTATTTTTGACGATTTTCCAGAGCTCATAAATGACTCGCAAAAAGGTCTTGATCGCGTGGCAAAAATCGTCAATAGTATGCGGAATTTTGCAAGATTGTCAGATGATAATTATTATGAATTTGTGGATATAGAAGATCTTCTTGAAGAAGTATTAATTGTTGTAAACAACGAAGTTAAATACATTGCTACCGTGGAGAAAGCATTTAAAGATAGTCCGCCAATCAATTGCAATAAAGGTCAAATTGAACAAGTCTTTGTCAACTTGATTATAAATGCGGCACATGCGATTAAGAATTATACGAATAGTGGTTCAGGTATCATTCGTATTGAAATCAACCCTAAAAATGAATACTGTGAAATATCTGTTTGTGATAACGGCTGTGGGATTAGCGATGAAAATATCAGTAAAATATTTGATCCTTTCTTCACTACAAAACCTGTTGGACAAGGTACAGGACTAGGCTTGAGTATATCGCACAACATTATAGTCGATAAACACCACGGTAAAATTTCTGTGGATACCAAGCCAGGAATTGGGACTTGTTTTAGAGTATCCATACCCTATATACATGAAACAGAATCTCAATGAGACTGAGAGGAATAGATTATGCTAAGAACAATAATTTGGTTTGCCTATTTTTGGATTAAACTCGTGGTGTATTTGCCATTTTACTACAAGGCTAAACGTATGACCGATATAGAGGCGAGAAGCATCTATGCGGATAAAATGGCACGGGCATGGATGAGTGATCTTCTCAAAATAGCCGGATGTAAGGTAACTGTAGAAGGTGCTGAAAATGTTCCTTTGGATAGAGCTGTTTTGTTCGTATGCAACCATCAAAGCAATTTTGACATCCCACTCATGATAACCAGTTTGCCTGGAAAAAAGGGATTTATGGCTAAAAAAGAGACCTTAAAGCTCCCTTTTATAAGAGATTGGATGAAATTTATGCACTGTGTCTTTATGGATCGTTCAGATATTAGACAACAAGTTAAATCTATCTCAGAAGGCGTTTCTATTTTAAAATCAGGCCATTCGATGGTTCTTTTCCCTGAAGGCACGCGTAGCCCGAATGGTGAACTTTTAGATTTTAAAGCCGGTGGGATGAAACTTGCGACAAAATCAGGCGCACCAATCGTACCAGTCACCATCAACCACTCAATGGACCTTATGAAAAAAGGAACGCTTAAAATAACACCGGCACACGTCAAAATCATCATCGGACAACCAATTGAAATGACAGAGGATATGAACCGAGAAACGGTTAAATTGTCAGAGGATATAAAAGAAATCATAGGAAATTCACTTGAGATTAGTTCATTTATTAGAGGTAAAGTATGAGAATTTTAATTAAAAATACGCACATTCTTACTATGACGTCACCTAAGACTAAACCTTTTATTGGCGATATCGGCATAGAAAACGACACAATCGCACATGTAGGGTCTGTACCTGAGGATTTTAAACCCGATAAAATACTTGATGGTTCAAACCATGTTGCTTTGCCAGGATTGATCAATGCGCATACACATATGGGGATGTCACTTTTTAGAAATTATGCAGACGATATGCCACTTATGGCATGGTTGAGCGAAAAAATTTGGCCGACTGAAGCTAATTTAACTGCTGAAGATGTTTATTATGGTACGATGTTGAGTCTAGCTGAGCTTATTAGGTGTGGTTGTACGACTTTTAGAGATATGTATTACTTCGTAGACGATGTTGCAAAGGCAACTAAAATAGCTGGTTTAAGAGCGAATTTAGGTCTCGGACTAGTAGGTGTTTCAGATTCGGAGTATACCTTATTTAATGAAGTGAGACAACTCTATAAAAAATGGCATAATGCTGCAGAGGGAAGAATCAGAGTTGAAGTCGCACCTCATGCCCCATATACATGTTCTGAAGAATACTTGAAGTTGGCGACCGAACTTGCGCTTGAACTTGATACAACCTTACACATTCACCTTTCTGAAAGTCAATTTGAAGTGACTCAATCTAAAGATAATCTTGGTAAGACACCTATTGAATATTGTCGAGATCTCGGCCTCTTTAAGGCGAGAACAAGTGCCGCACATTGTGTTCATCTTGATTTGGGTGATTTTGAGATATTGAAAGAAAATAACGTAAGTGTGTTATACAATCCAAGCAGCAATTTAAAACTAGGCAATGGCTTTGCCAAAATTCAAAAGATGGTTTCTGAGGGCATTAACGTCGCAATAGGTACAGATGGCGCTTCGTCAAACAACAATTTAAATATGTTTGAGGAAATGCATTTAGGAGCCTTGGTAAATAAGGGCGTAGAAGGTGATCCAACCGTTCTACCTGCTTATAAGATGTTAGAACTTGCGACTATTGGCGGCGCAAAAGCGCTAGGCATCGAACATTTGGTAGGAACAATTGAAATAGGTAAAAAAGCAGATATCATCTTGGTAGATATGGATAAAGCCCATCTCGCACCGCACCACGACTTGATTGCAATGCTCGTCTATTCAGTATCGGGTAGTGATGTGAGATATGTCTTTTGTAACGGCCAATTAATACTGGAAGACTATACAATTCTAACCTTCGACGAATCTGAAATCATACAAAAAACTAAAGCACATGCAAAGCAATTAATTGAACGTACCAGTATATAATCTTATTGAGACGAAAGGAGCGGACATGAGTGCATTTAAAGCGGTTGAATATATAAATGGTGAACTTCACCTCATTGATCAAAGAGCCCTTCCTGTTGAGAAGCTGATGATTCGTTGCAAGACACTTGAAGAAGTTGTTTTTGCAATTAAAGATATGATCGTGAGGGGTGCACCTGCTATTGGCGCAACAGCGGCCTATGGTATGTTGATTGGTGCGAAAGAAGTAGGAAGTGCTTTGACACTTTCAAAAATACGTGAAATAAAAACGATACTCGATGCTAGTCGTCCAACGGCTGTAAACCTTATGTGGGCAACAAACCGCATCGTCAAAGAAGTAGAAAATAGTGGGGAAAGTGATGTAAATCAGATGCTTGAATTGATTGAATCTGAGGCATATGCTATTTTTAACGAAGATGCACAGCACTGTAAATCGATGGCGGAATTTGGGAATACTTTGATAGAATATGGCGATACAATACTTACGCATTGCAATACGGGAGCGCTCGCGACTGTTGCTTATGGCACAGCTCTTGGCGTTATTCGTGAAGCACATGCAACGGGAAAAAATATTCACGTCTATGCTGATGAAACGCGTCCAAGACTACAAGGCGCAAAATTGACAGCTTGGGAATTGATGGAAGAGGGCATCCCTTCGACACTTATCCCAGACAGTGTTGCTGCAACGTTGATTAGAGATGGCAAGATCAATCTGATCATCGTCGGTGCAGATCGCATCGCGAATAATGGTGATACTGCCAATAAAATTGGTACCTTTATGTTATCTGCACTAGCTAAGGTATATGGCGTGCCTTTTTATATAGCAGCGCCAACGACGACAATTGACTTTGATATGGCATCAGGTGATTCAATCGAAATAGAAGAACGCGATGCTTCAGAGGTTACACATATTGGCAATGTACGTATTGCGCCGATTGGCATGGCCGTTTTCAATCCAGCATTCGACGTTACGCCGAATGCCAATATTACTGCAATTATCACCGAAAAAGGTATCGTTAGACCGCCTTTTACTGATAATATTGCGAAGTTGAGAGGCTGATTATGAGAAAGGCGATTATCGGCGGGACTGGTGTCTATGAGGCATTTGAACAAGCTAAGACAGAATCGATTTTAACACCTTATGGCGAGGTTACATATGACCTTGTCACGACGGATGGTATCGAAATTGTGTTTCTTGCACGACACGGGAAAAAACACGATTTACCCCCACATAAAATCAACTATCGCGCGAATATGATGGCACTTAAAATGCTTGAAGTCGATGAAATTTATGCAACTTGTGCTGTTGGTTCAATGAACGACAGCTTTGAACCTGGTGAAGTCGTCCTCATATCTGACTTTTTGGATTTCACCAAAAATCGTATTCAAACTTATTTTGATGGTGATGACACACGCGTTGCACATGTCGAGATGACAGATCCTTATTGTATGTCTCTTAGAAAGCGTTTTAGAGATCATATTGAGGCTTTTGAAATTGATTATAAAGGTGAAGCGGTCTATGTTTGTACAGAGGGCCCAAGATTCGAGACGGCCACAGAGATTAAAATGTATCGTATGCTCGGTGGTGATGTCGTTGGTATGACCAATATTCCTGAGAGTGTCCTTGCAAAAGAACTTGGATTGTGCTATTCTGCGGTTGGTGTTATAACAAATTGGTGTACTGGCATCGAAGGCAAAGCCATTGAAGGTCATCAAATCGATATAGCGATGCAAAAAAACAAAGAACAATTGACGCAATTGTTCGTCAAGTTGCTTAAATCCTCTGGATCAGATCGCATTTGTCGATGTGACCATTCCTTGATTATTTTATAAATGGAGGCATAAAATGTCGTTAAAGCATCAAATTGCAAGAAAAGATATTATAGACGCAAGTTTAACAATACTCAAGTCAGCGCTTGTTATTGGTACATGGGGTAATCTTAGTGTTCGTATCGCAGGAGAAGACCTAGTTGCCATCACACCTACTGGTGTGGACTATGAAAAACTTTTACTTGAGAATATTCCGATTGTTGACATGGAAGGCAATCTCATCGATGGCAATATGATTCCATCTATTGAGCTACCGCTGCATCTAGAAATATATAGAAACAGACCAGATATCAACGCGGTGGTTCATACGCACTCAGTTCATTGTACAGCAATGGCTATTGCGAGAAAGCCGATTCCTGCTTCTTGTGAAGACCTCGTACAAATTGTTGGTGGAGATGTCAGAGTATCTGAATACAGACTGCCAGGATCAAAAGATCTTGGAAAAGTCGTAGTGGATGCACTTGCAGGCAGGCAAGCTGTAATTATGGCAAATCATGGACTTCTAGCAGCTGGAAGTACACTAAAAGAAACTATAAAAATCGCATTCATCTGTGAAAAATCAGCGCAGGCGACACTACTTGCTTCAAATATAGGCGGAGCAGTGTCTTTGAGTGATGAAGATTGTGCGTTTATGCGTGATTTTTATCTCAATAAGTATGGTCAAAGATAGAACCAAAGGAATAAAGTGATAGTATTATAACAATTCGGCATCCGTCGAAATATTACAAGCGTGTGACAAATTCAAAAAAAGATTGCGCATATAAAAAAATTGATATATTCTATTTTTAGGTTCAAATGCCGATTGGCGGCTTTTGAGAAAATATTAAAGAAGGAGGTTATAAGCGATGATGAACACAATTTTTAGAAACGGCAACAAATTAGACAATGCACTCAACGGATTTAACGCTATCAGTGCGTCTGTTTATCAATTTAACAAGTTTATAGCCTGCGGAAGATTCAAGTCTTAATGAGTCAAATCATATGATTAAATCTAACCACAGGCTGATGTCTGTGGTTTTTTATTTAAATTAGGGAGTAATCCATCTCGATTTTTATTAGCCACGCTTGCGTGGCTTTTTTATTTGGAAGTTCACAGACAGTATTAAAAAAAGGAGGTCGTAACAACTATGAAAAACATATTCAAGTATTTGAAAGGATATAGAGCCGCATTTTCACTGGCAATCTTTTCAATCGTCATCGCAACCGCCATGCAACTCGCTACGCCTATTCTAATAAAATATGCTGTGGACTCAGTAATCGGGGATGTACCTGCTGGAAATCTACAATTTTTAACGGATGCATTTGGAAAAAATCTACTGATGGTCGTTTTGATCATCGTGGCAATCAATTTTATCAGAGGTGTATTTTTATTTCTGAAAGGGGTACTTTCAAGCTATGCAGCAGAGAATATCGCTCAGAATATGAGAGATTCGCTATATAGACAAATTCAGTACATGACGTATGAACATCATACAAAGAAAGAGACTGGCGACATGATTCAACGTTGTACGTCAGATGTGGAAACAATTAGAAGATTTTTAGGCGTCCAAATCGTCGACCTTGGAAGAATCATATTCATGGTATTCTTATCAGTTGCGATTATGCTTACGTTAAACGTAAAACTCACTCTTTATGCCGTTGCTTTGATACCAATTTTATTTGGTTTTTCTTATGTGTTTTTCACAAAAGTACAGAAGAACTTCCTCAAATCGGATGAAGCGGAAGGCAAGCTCACGACAGTCCTACAGGAAAACTTATCAGGTGTTAGGGTCGTGCGTGCATTTGGTCGTGAAAAATATGAAATTGATAAGTTTGAAGATGTGAATCAAACTTACAGAAAAACAACGTATCGTCTTATCGAGATCTTAGCGATGTTTTGGTCGTCATCTGACCTTATTACATTGATTCAAAGTGGTGTCGTTTTAATCGTTGGCTCTCAGATGGTCATCGCGGGTGATTTAACAATAGGAACACTCATTGCATTTATCACTTATGAATCCATGTTGCTGTGGCCAGTCAAACAATCGGGTAGACTACTTAGCGAACTTGGCAAGACAACTGTTGCCATCAAACGCGTTGAAGAAATCATGAACGAAGAAGTTGAAAAAGATTCACATGATGAGATTGAACCTGAAGTAGTCGGGAAAATTGCATTTGAAAATGTAAACTTTTCATATCCAGATGGCAAGCAAGCCTTGAAAAATATCAATTTCACATTGGAACAAGGCAAGACACTAGGCATCTTAGGTTCAACGGGTTCAGGAAAATCAACACTAGTACATTTACTTCAAAGACTTTACGACTATGAAGGCAGCATCAAGATAGATGACGTTGAGCTTAGTCATATTAAGAAACAATGGATTCGTAGAAAAATTGGTTTGATTTTACAAGAACCTTATTTATATGCGAAAACCGTTAAAGAAAACATTGGCATTATCAATCGTGACTATGGAGAAACGCAAATTATGGAAGCGGCAAAAACAGCTTCCATCCATGACAATATTTTGACTTTTAAAGAAGGCTACGAGACGGTCATTGGAGAAAAAGGTGTTTCATTGTCAGGTGGACAGAAACAACGCGTGGCAATCTCAAGAACGATTATTGACCACGACAAGCGCATCTTGATTTTTGACGACTCACTTAGTGCCGTAGACACTGAAACCGATATGAAGATTAGACGTGCGCTAAAAAAACGCAGCAAAGATGTCACGACGTTGATTATTAGCCATAGAATCACAACACTTGCCGAAGCAGACTACATCATAGTCATGGACGACGGTGAAATCATACAACGCGGGTCACACGATGACCTCGTCAAAGAAGATGGACTTTACAAAAGGATTTGGGATTTGCAAAAGATGGTCGTCTAATGCTCAAGTCCAAAAGGAGGTAATAAAGTGGAAAACTCAAAAGAAATGAAACTAAAATACGATAAAGCTGTTTGGAAAGAAATGTTTGTCTATTTCAGACGCTTTAAGAAAGATTTCATGATACTATGTGCCTTCATGATATCACTAGCCGCAATTGACATCTCGTTTCCACTGTTGACACAATACGCAATCGATACTTATGTCATCCCAAGAAATTTGGATGGCCTTTGGATTGTCGCTGTAGGTTATGCAGTTTTAACAGTTCTTTTGTCACTAATCGTTTTCTTGTTTATCAAGCAGGCGGGCAGGATTGAAATGGGCATGCTCTATCAAATGCGCAAAGATAGTTTTGAAAAGCTACAGAAGCTTTCATTTAGTTATTATGATAAAAATGCGATAGGATGGATGATCGCAAGAACGACGTCCGATGCATCCAAGATATCAGAAACAGTGGCATGGGGTTTGGTAGATATGGTTTGGGGATTCGCTATGATGTTTGGTATATCCATAGTCATGTTGATCGTCAACTGGAAGCTTGCACTGGTCACCCTTGTAACGGTTCCTTTGCTCGCTATCATCAGTGTCATGTTTGAAAAGAAGATGCTTGTATCGTATCGAAATGTAAGAAAAATCAACTCGAAAATCACTGGTCTCTTTAACGATGGCATAGTGGGTGCTAAGACGACAAAAACATTAGTTAGGGAAGAACTTAACCGGGATGAATTTGGTGAAGTGACTTTTGATATGAAGCGCAATTCAGTGAGAGCAGGTGTCATCTCTGCGGGTTATTTACCTTTGGCATTATTTATTTCTGCTATTGGAACGGTACTCACATTGTACTTCGGAAGCATCTTCATATTGGATAGTTTAATCACTTATGGTACATTGATGCTCTTCATCACTTATGCGAGACAGTTCTTTGATCCCGTACTTGAACTTGCGAGAATCTATACGGAGATGATTAGCGCACAGGCTGCTGCAGAACGCGTCATGTCTCTGATCAACGAAAAAGAAGAAATCACGGAAGATGCACAGGTCGTCGCTCAATACGGCAACCATTATGAACAAAAGATTGAGAACTGGGAGCCATTGCAAGGCAATGTGGAATTTAAACACGTTGACTTCTATTATAAAGAAGGCGAATATATCCTTAAGGACTTTAACTTGAAAGTAGAAAAGGGCCAGACGATAGCACTTGTAGGAGAGACAGGCTCAGGTAAGAGTACTATAGTAAACCTCGCGTGTCGCTTTTATGAACCTACAGGAGGTCAGATTCTCATTGATGGCAAAGACTATAAAGACCGTTCACAGAATTGGTTGCATGCCAACATAGGTTATGTTTTACAAGCGCCGCATCTATTTAGCGGCACAATAAAGGACAATATCCGCTATGGTAAACTCGATGCGACTGATGAAGAAATCTATGATGCTGCAAAGACGGTTAATGCACACGACTTTATATCTAAACTTGAACACGGTTATGACACACCTGTTGGTGAGGGTGGTGGCATGTTGTCGTCAGGTGAAAAGCAACTTATCTCATTTGCACGTGCAATTATTGCGAAGCCAAGACTTTTTTTCCTCGACGAAGCGACGTCTTCTATCGATACAGAAACAGAATGGAAGATTCAACATGCAATCGACAATGTGCTTGAAGACAGAACGAGCTTCATTATAGCGCACAGGTTGTCTACAATCAGAAGTGCTGATGTGATCTTAGTCATCGAAAAAGGTGAAGTTATCGAGCAAGGCAATCATGAAACATTGTTGAATCAAAAGGGTCATTATTACGAGCTCTACACAAACCAATTTGTTGAAGAAGGCGAGCGAGAACTACTTAGTCAACATGAACGTAATAAAGTGAAAACAGCTGAAGAAAAGCGCATGAGTGCTTAATAATGAGTTTGAAAATGCCGTTTGCTTAAGGAAAACGGCGTTTTTTCAATCATAGGTTAGGATACGATTAAAATGCGTTTAGAATCCGCTAGAAGCCTTGATTTTAAAAGCAGAATCACCTATATTAATAGTAAGACGATGTTAAGGATCGAAACAAGGAGGGGTATCAAATGAATAAATTATGTAAGATTGAAGAAGAAGCAAAAATATTTGGTGTTTGTGCAGGCCTGGCTAGATATTTTAAAATAGACGTGACTGTCATCCGTTTATTGTGGTTGCTAGCTGCGATTTTTGGTGTTGGTTCGCCAGTTTTGATATATATCATCGTGGCTATTGTGCTTCCAAAATATGATCCAGATGCTGTAGATTTCCAGGATATGAAGGAAGAAACTGTCGACCCATACGATACAGAAGACAGATACGAGTAATTTGAAGTGAATATAACCAGTATTCGGAGCAAACGCACCTCAAAATGGGTGCGTTTTTTTGATTTTCAAAAGTCATTTTACTGTAATGGTAATTTTATGCCAAGACTAGTATAATAGTAATATGAGTTTTTCAAGATGGAGGCAATATGATAGATTTTATAAAAGGTAAACTCGTACATAGTTATGGCGATTCAGTCATCGTGGAAAACAATGGCATTGGTTTTAAAATTCATACCTCAATAGGTTCAGTGGCTGATTTTTCAACATTGGGAGAAGAGGTTGTCATATATACGGAACTAATCGTCCGAGAAGATTCGATGTCCCTTGTTGGCTTTTCTTCAAGAGATGAGCTGGGTATGTTTCAGTTACTTACATCTGTGAGTGGTATAGGCACAAAAGTGGGCATTGGAATTTTGTCTTCTATGCCATTTGGTCAGTTGGCAGGTATCATTGCATCTGCTGATATCAAATCTTTGCAATCCGCTCAAGGTGTTGGCAAGAAAACGGCGGAGCGTCTCGTTTTAGAACTCAAAGATAAGATGCCTCAAACATTGTCGCTTCAAATGCACGAACATGCATCTGTTGTCACAGCTGATCAGAGTGTTCAAAAAGATGCACTTGATGCGTTGATGTCACTTGGATATACTCGTAGTGAAGCACAAGGCGTCCTCAAGCAAATCGACATGGATCAAATGACCGTTGAAGATATCATCAAGGCATCGCTGAAGAAATTAATGTTCTGATTAATTGATGTTTTGATCAATTGAAGGCATTAAATCAAAAGACACTTGGAGGCTGAATGGAACGCTTTATAACCCCAAAACTCACGGAAGAAGATAAATATAGCGAGCACGGAATTAGACCGCGACTTATAAGTGAGTATGTCGGACAAGAGAAGACAAAAGAAAAATTGAATATATTTATGAAAGCGGCTATGATGCGTGATGAACCACTAGATCATGTTTTACTTTATGGCCCACCAGGACTCGGGAAAACAACACTATCACATATAATAGCTGAAGAAATGAATGTCGATATTAAGATTACATCAGGTCCTGCAATTGAAAGACCAGGCGATTTGGCAGCCATTTTAACGAGCTTAAAAGAACGTGATGTACTGTTTATTGACGAAATCCACAGATTGAGCCGACAAGTTGAAGAAGTATTGTATCCTGCTATGGAGGATTATGCGATAGATATAGTTATAGGCAAAGGTCCTGGTGCACGGTCAGTTCGACTCGAACTGCCTAAATTTACTTTGGTAGGTGCAACCACTCGAGCGGGTCAATTAACTGCACCTCTACGCGACAGATTTGGCGTTATATGCAAACTCGATCTTTACGATGTGCACGAACTTTCTGATATCATAAGAAGATCCGCGAATGTACTTAATGTTCCCATGGATGAAGAAGCCGTCATAGAGATGGCAATGAGAAGTAGGGGCACGCCTCGTATTGTCAATAGGCTTCTAAAGCGCGTCAGAGATTATGCAATGGTGAAAAGTGATGGCTTCGTCACTAAAGAGATTGCTAAATTGGCGCTAGATTTACTAGAGATTGATGCTCTCGGACTCGACGCCGTCGACAGGAAAGTATTGACATGTATCGTCGAAAACTTCGATGGTGGTCCAGTGGGGATAGAGACTTTAGCTGCTTCAACCGGTGAAGAGACGTCTACGATAGAAGATGTTTACGAGCCGTATTTGATGCAGATCGGATTTATTAATCGAACGCCAAGAGGGCGTGTGATAACAAACAAAGGTAGAATGCATCTCGGTTATGAAAGCGTTGTATCTGCCGATCAAATTTATTTTGAATCATTACCAACACTTGAGGAAGGGGAGTCTTTTTAATGTTTATGAAACAAAAAAGTTTGTTAATAGTATGCATTATGACACTGCTTTGTGTGATGACCTCTTTATTTACGGAAAGTGATCCAAGTTATGGTGTAAGTTCGCCAAAGACGGACGGTATGGTCGATGTGGGCATCATATATGGAAAAAACAATCAATTCCCAATCGGCGTTGGTAGCGATCAAGGTTTTGTATTTGGCAGCTCTGAAACCGGTGTCATACTGGATTTAAGTGCTTATAAGTCGTTGGTTCTCTACAAAGATGGCTTTTATGAACCAAGTGGAAGAACTTTGATGACAACAGGTGAGTACTATTTAAATGGACAAGTCAAAGGTGGATACCATATTCAAATTGGTTCCGTATACGAACTGTATGATCAAGTCTTGTCAGAATTTGCGAGCGTTCAAACAATTGCACCAGAAGCATATCTTGCGTACGATAACGGCTGGCGTATTTATACGGGCCAGTATATGAGCCAAGAAGAGGCCTATTCCAATCTCAATGCTATGACAGTAGAGATGTCAAATTATGTACTAATAGTAACAGACCCAAATCCAAGCAGTATAATTGTTGCTGCAAATGACAAAGTCTTGTTTAGTTTTGATAGTACGGAAGAAGAATTTGTATTTAACACACAGATTTTTGAAGTGAATGCTATAAAATATCGAGGGCGTTTCATCGTTAAGCGTTTACCAGGTAGTGATTTTACTTTCATTAACCGCTTGAGCTTAAATGAATACTTGTATGGCGTATTGCCGAAAGAAATGAGTGGTGATTGGCCAATTGAAGCCTTAAAAGCACAAGCTATTGCAGCAAGAAATTACGTCTTGATGTCTGGAGATAAATATGCGGCCTATGGGTTCAATGTTGACAATACAACGAGTAGTCAAGTCTATGGCGGCTATTCGGCGGAAAAGCCAAACAGCAACCGAGCAGTGGATGAGACAACTGGTTATGTTTTAACAGCTTCAGGAGCAATTGTGCCACTTTTTTTCCATTCACATAGTGGTGGTATAACGGATAATTCTGAAAATGTTTGGAATGCACCATTGACTTATATCAAAAGCACTTTAGATCTCTATTCAATTGGATATCCAAATACAGACTGGAGTGTGACGATGCACCGTACGGAAATTGAGCAAAAACTCATAGCCAACGGATATAGTATCGGAAGTTTATTAGCTATCAATATTGTGGAACGAGCAGCAACTGGCCGAGTTACGAAACTTGAGCTTATTGGGTCACTAAGTCAAGCGACACTTTCTAAAGAAAAAATTCGTTCTGTACTCGGAAGTACGGCGCTCAAAAGTTTGCTTTTCAGTTTTGATGTTGGGACTTCAATCACAAATGCTTCATCAGCTAGTACCTCTTCAAATGCTGTAACACCAACGACAACACCAACTATAACACCTGTATCAAGCAATCAATCCGTTGCACCGCTCGTCATGACTTCGAATGCGGGTATTTTTGGTGAATTTATTGAATCAAACAAGCTTTCTATCTTTGAGAGTGGACAAACAACGACTAAATCAGTGGATAAGGCAGCACTAGGACGTGCGAGCGATATTTATACAAACCCTGTTCAGGCGACAGTACCTTATATGTATAATAGTACTGAATCATTTGACATGAGCAGTGGAAGTGTGATATTTTATGGTCACGGGTATGGACACGGTCTTGGGATGAGTCAATTCGGTGCAAAAAAAATGGCCGAAATGGGCATGTCTTTTGAAGAGATTTTGTCATTTTACTACAAAGACACACAATTGCTAAAACAATAACGCATTGAAAGGGTATTCATGAAAACGAGTGATTTTAAATTTGATTTGCCAGAATCTCTTATTGCACAAACGCCACTTGCCGATCGATCTAGCTCACGCTTAATGTGCATCGACCGCAAAACAGGTGAGATCGAGCATAAGAGATTTTATGATGTCATAGACAAAATAAAACCAGGCGATTGTCTGGTGCTTAACAATACGAAAGTTATACCTGCGCGTCTTTTTGGTTCAAAGGAAACAGGCGCTGTCGTTGAGTTTCTTCTACTCAAAAGAATCAGTTTGACAAGATGGGAAACGCTTGTTAAACCAGGAAAAAAAGCAAAGATTGGCACGCGATTTGTCTTCGGAGATGGCATCCTTCAGTGCGATATCGTCGACATTGGAGATGAGGGCTCTCGAATTATTGAATTTATTTATGAAGGTGTTTTTGAGCATATCCTGGACGTACTTGGTTCAATGCCTTTGCCACCTTATATTACTGAGAAGTTGGACGATCCTAAGCGCTATAACACAGTGTATGCAAAACACGATGGTTCGGCTGCTGCGCCAACTGCAGGGCTACATTTTACTGAGTCTTTGTTGCAGGCTGTAAAAGATAAAGGTGCTACGCTGGCTTATGTCACGCTACACGTTGGTCTTGGAACCTTTAGACCAGTCAAAGTAGATGATGTGCGGAGTCACAAAATGCATACTGAATATTATATGCTTGATGAGGAAAACGCTGAGATTATCAACAATGCCAAAACAGCTGGTGGACGTATCATATCTGTTGGTACGACGACGACGCGTACCCTTGAGACTATTGCAGAACCAAATGGTCATGTGAAAGCACAAAGCGGCTGGACAGATATTTTTATTTACCCAGGCTACACATTTAAACTTGTCGATGGACTTATCACCAATTTTCATTTACCAGAATCGACACTGATTATGCTGGTCAGCGCTTTTGTCAATAAAGAAGCAATTCTAGGTGCCTATGGGCTCGCTGTAGAATCAGGCTATAGATTTTTTAGTTTCGGGGACGCAATGATGATAACATCAGAAGATGCGTCTATAGAGGAAGGGAGCAACAATGGCAATTAGATACGAACTGATAAAAGAATGTGCCCAGACTGGTGCACGTCTAGGCAGATTGCATACACCACATGGCATCATTGAAACGCCTATTTTCATGCCAGTTGGCACACAAGCAACGGTAAAGGCTATGACACCTGAAGAACTCAAAGAAATGGAAGCGCAAATCATACTATCAAACACGTATCACCTTTACCTCAGGCCTGGTCACGATCTAGTCAAAGAAGCAGGTGGTCTGCATAAATTTATGAATTGGGATCGACCAATTCTGACGGACAGTGGTGGCTTTCAAGTATTTAGCCTTGGAGATCTTCGCAAAATCACTGAAGAAGGCGTTACCTTTCAGTCACACCTTGATGGCAGCAAGCATTTTTTATCACCTGAAAAAGTTATGGAAATTGAAAATGCGTTAGGTGCAGATATCATCATGGCATTTGATGAGTGTGCGCCATATCCTGCTGAGCACGATTATGTCAAAAAATCACTTGAGCGCACCACAAGGTGGGCTGTCAGGTGTAAAGAAGCGCATACCAATACTGAAAATCAAGCGTTGTTTGGGATTGTTCAAGGCGGTATGTATAGAGATTTAAGAGAGCAAAGTGCTGCTGAACTCGTTGCACTTGATTTTCCAGGTTATTCGATTGGTGGTTTAAGTGTTGGCGAACCCAAAGACTTAATGTACGAAGTCCTCGATTATACAACGCCGCTTTTGCCGAAAGACAAACCGAGATACCTTATGGGTGTCGGCAGTCCAGATGCATTAATCGAAGGGGCAATTAGAGGGATTGACATGTTTGACTGTGTGCTTCCGACACGTATTGCTAGAAATGGTACTGCCATGACGTCAGAAGGCAAAGTTGTCATAAAGAATGCAAAATATACACGTGATTTCACACCACTTGATCCAAATTGTGACTGTTATTGCTGTAAAAACTATACGCGTGCCTATTTGAGACATTTGTACAAAGCAGATGAGATTTTATCTTCACGCCTTATGTCCACACATAACCTTCATTTCCTCATCAATTTAATGAAACAAGTGCGACAGGCGATTATGGATGATCGCTTGATGGATTTTAGAAATGAATTTTTTGCCAAATATTATGGAGAAACTCAATTGTAATGACTGAGAAATCTGTTATAATTGAATATAAGTGATATCAGAAATAATGAATTTTTTAAAGGAGATCAAGTATGAATAGCACAATTGGTTTAGTTCTCTATATGGGTTTTTTCTTTGGTTTGATGTACTTTTTAATTATTAGACCACAAAAGAAAAAAACAAAACAAATGACTGAGTTGAGAAATAGCGTTCAATCAGGTGATGAAGTTGTCACAATTGGTGGCATAGTAGGTCGAGTTCTCAATATTAAAGAAGACGATGTCGTCATCGAAGTAGGTGCTGCTAGAACTAAATTGACATTTAAAAAATGGGCGATTTCTACTATTGATAAAGGTGGCAACAAAATGATTGAAGCTGAAGAAGTGGACATCGAAGAGTAAAAAAATATGATTGTTCCGATTGAGGCATGTCGCTGACATGTCTTTTTCTATGGGTGAATTAATTCTTTTCTAAACGTGTAAAGCATGGTATAATATCTTGTATTTTGATTAATAGTTTATTGATAATTTTGGGAGGTAATACGAGTGAAGCATATAAAAACATTAAATACAGGTTCATTAAAAAGTTCTGCTGCACATGGCGGTTGCGGCGAATGTCAAACATCTTGTCAATCAGCATGCAAAACATCATGTACGGTTGGTAATCAAGAATGTGAGAATACTAATAGATAACAATGTATTATTAATAGTTAAAATGAATAGAATGAACACAAAAGAGCAGCCTACAGCTGCTTTTCTTCTTGCAATTCAATTAGGAGGTAAAAATGATCCACAAGTTTAAACAAGGTGATCTTTATTTTGTTCTCGATGTAAACAGCGGTGCCGTGCATGTCATAGATGAAATCGTATTCGATGCTTTGGAATATTATCCGCAAAGCAATGCAATTACCGTTATCAGAAATTTGAAAGATAAATATCCTGAACAAGCGGTGAAAGAAACTCTTGAGGAAATCGATTTTCTCATTGAAAACGACATGCTCTTTACGGATGACGCTTATGTGAATTCCATCGAATTTAATAACAGAATGCCCATAATCAAGGCGCTTTGTCTACATGTGGCACATGATTGTAACATTAGATGCGCATATTGTTTCGCTTCACAAGGTGATTTTAAAGGTGATCGTTCACTTATGTCGTTTGAAGTGGGTAAGAAAGCATTAGATTTATTAGTTGCCAATTCTGGGAACAGAAGAAACCTCGAAGTGGACTTTTTTGGCGGCGAGCCTCTGATGAACTTTGAAGTCGTTAAACAATTGGTCGAATATGGCCGAAGTATTGAAGCTGAAAATAATAAGAACTTTAGATTTACTATGACGACAAATGGCGTTTTGTTAAACGATGAAATTATAGATTACCTCAACACGCATATGTCAAATGTTGTACTTAGCATTGACGGGCGAAAAGCAGTCAATGATAAAATGAGATATACGATATCTGGTGGTGGTACTTATGATATCATCGTGGAAAAATTTAAAAAGTTGATAGATAAAAGAGAAGGTAAATCGTACTATGTGCGCGGTACGTTCACTAAAAACAATCTCGATTTTGCAAATGATGTCATTCATCTCGCAGATCTTGGTTTCAAGAGTACATCTGTAGAACCCGTTGTCGCTAAACCGACGGATAGCTATGCAATCACGGAAGAGGATATTGAAACACTCAATCTTCAATATGAAGCATTGGCTGAAGAAATTGTCAAACGCAACAACACGGATCAAGCATTTTCATTTTTCCACTTCGCAATAGATATGAAACAAGGTCCTTGTGTGATCAAAAGGCTCTCTGGATGTGGTGCTGGTTCTGAATATTTAGCAGTTACACCTGAAGGTGATATCTATCCATGTCATCAATTTGTTGGGGATGAACATTTCAAAATGGGAAATGTCTTAGCGGGCATTTTGGATTTCGGCTTGACCAATGAATTTAAAAACGCTCACGTTTACAATAAAGAGAAATGTCGCTCGTGCTGGGCAAAATTCTATTGTAGTGGTGGATGCCATGCAAACGCTTACAATTTCAACAACGATATTTTTGTACCTTATGAAATTGGTTGTGAACTTGAACGAAAAAGGATTGAAAGTTCCATTTATATCTATGGCAAGCTCAACCATTCGGAAGAATAATGGAGGTTCGTTATGTTAACAGATATTAAAGGGTATACACCAGTTGTTCACGCAGACTGTTTTGTGGCTGATTCAGCCGCCATCATTGGTCAAGTAAGACTAGAACAAGGCGCAAACATTTGGTAT
Source organism: Acidaminobacteraceae bacterium (assembly GCA_041741755.1). Lineage (GTDB taxonomy): Bacteria > Bacillota > Clostridia > Peptostreptococcales > Acidaminobacteraceae > Fusibacter_C. Next base: position 51,627 of record JBGSJR010000026.1, read on the forward strand.
AATACAGTAGTTAGGGGTGACGTGGAATTAATCACGGTTGGTGAAAATACAAATATCCAAGATTTAAGTGTCATTCATACCAGCCATGGTCATCCTACACAAATAGGGTCTGGCGTAACGGTTGGACATCGTGCTATTTGTCACGGTTGTACCATTGAAGATAACGTATTAATTGGTATGGGTGCGATCATACTCGATGGGGCACATATTGAAAGTGATGTCATCATCGGTGCAGGATCACTTGTTCCACCTAATAAGAGAATTCCATCAGGCTCTTTGGTTATGGGCTCTCCGGCAAAAGTCGTGAGAACGCTTAGTGAAGAGGAGATTGAAAGTATAAAGCAATCTGCACACGGCTATGTGGAATTGTCAAAGCATTATAAATCAAAATAGGAGGCATTCAAAATGAAAGGAAAAAACACGTTATTGTTTTTCCTGATTGTGGTATTAATAGCAGCTTCTGCTTTTATCGCAATCAACGGAGTAACAATAGGCAAGTTTTCCATCTCGCCTGTTAAGGATCAACTGAAATTAGGCTTAGACATCAAAGGCGGCGTTGTCGTTGTTTATGAAGCCCAAACAGAAGAAACTGACGAAGCATTGGCAAGAACAATGGAGCAAACGAAACAGATTATAGGTAAACGTATCAATGAGCTGGGTCTAACAGAACCTATTATCACTTTACAAGGTGATAAGAGACTGCGAATTGAACTCCCAGGCGTTGGCAATTCTCAAGAAGCAATAGATGTTATAGGAAAAACTGCGTTATTGGAGTTTGTTTTAGTAACAGGAGATACACCTGCTTTTGAAGGAATGTCAATTGATGACATTGAATATGAACAAATACTTACTGGTATTAATATAGAGGATGCTTTTGTTTCTCAAAATGAATACAACCAACCCGTTGTCTCATTAAGATTTGACGATGAAGGAACAAAACTTTTTTACGAAGGTACTAAGAAGGCTGTAGACAATGCAAACAGACGCGGTCAAATAGCAATCGTTCTCGACAGTGATATTATTTCTGCACCATATACTGAAATTGTTATCTCTGACGGAGAAGCTATCGTTCAGGGTAATTTTTCATATGATGCAGCAAACAGTTTAGCGATGTTAATTCGTGGTGGTGCGCTTCCAGTTCAACTGGCAGAAGTTCAAACTTCTGTAATTGGACCAACGCTTGGTTTAGATTCATTTAATTCAGCGATTAAAGCGGCTATGGTAGGTATATTATTGGTTATGATATTTATGATTGCCTTTTACAAAATTCCAGGTATTATCGCATCTATTGCACTCACATTATACGCAACTGTTGTCATATATGTTTTAATTGGTTTAAATGCAACCTTAACATTACCAGGTATCGCAGGTATCGTCATCTCCTTAGGTATGGCGGTAGATGCCAACGTCATTATCTTTGAACGTTTAAAAGAAGAGATGAAAGTCGGAAAATCATTACGTGCATCGATCAATAGTGGTTTCCATAGAGCAATGAGTACCATCATTGACTCTAATGTAACGACGTTTATTGCAGCATTGATACTATTTGCATTTGGCGAAGGTCCAATTAAGGGCTTTGCGGTTACCCTTATGATTGGTATTATTTCAAGTATGTTTACTGCGGTTATTGTGACAAAAACCATGCTCAAGCTATCGCTTGGTTTTACAGACCGTAAGAAACTATACGGATCAAGGGGGTAGACAAATGAGAATGCTAAATACTATGAAACACTATAAACTTTGGTTTGCTTTTTCTGGTGCTGTCATCTTGCTTGGTTTCGTGATGATGCTATTTAATGGGCTTAACCTAGGTATTGACTTTACTGGCGGTACTATGCTACAAGTTGAAATTGGCAAAGAAGTCTCTGTTGCTGAGATTACAGACATAATTAAACCGTTTGATTTAAATCCTGACATTGTTCACTCGGGTGAAGACAAAACGGAAGTCGTCATAAAAACGAAAGCATCTCTTGACAATGCTTTAAGAAAAGAAGTTTTCGGTGCATTAAAAGAAGCTTATGGCCTTGAAGACAGCGCACTTAAAAGTGCTGAACAATTTGGTCCTTCAATGGGCAAAGAAATCAGAAATCGTGCAATCGCTTCAGTTCTAATTGCTTCAGTGGTTATGTTGATATACATTTCGATTCGATTTGAAACTGTATTTGGTATTGCGGCCATCATTGCCTTATTCCATGACGTGTTATTCTTGATTTCTATTTATGCTATCTTTGGCATAACTGTCAATTCATCTTTTATTGCAGCGGTACTAACCATTGTTGGTTATTCAATCAATGACACCATTGTCGTATTTGATAGAGTAAGAGAAAATGTTAAGCGTGATAAGACTAAAGAACATTTTGATATAATCAATACCTCAATATCGCAAACAATGACACGAACTTTAAATACATCACTGACTACTTTGATTGTTATTGGTTCTTTGTATGTATTAGGTGTGACTTCTATCAAAGAATTTGCATTTCCACTATTTGTAGGTATTTCAGTAGGTACGTATTCATCAATATTTATTGCAAGTCCTGCTTGGGCGCTTACTAGAAACTACTTAGCGAAGAAGGAACATTACGCTTCAAAATAGACAGAAGTTGAATTTTGAAAATGTAAAAAATAGATGCTCGGAATGAAACTATTTCATTCTGAGCTTTTTTATCGACACCCTTTAGATAATAGACTATAATTAAAGTAATAATCGTTGATAAACATTATTAAGAGGAGGGTCATTATGCAAGTCTACATAGTTCTAATACTTATATTTGCGATAATCATCACGTTGTTTGCATTGTTCAATTCAGTAGTCGTGCCTGTTAGCTTGTTATTTTTTGAAGTCGAAATTTCTTTAGCGCTTGTCATCATCATATCGACCTTGATAGGGGCGGTTCTTGTCGCACTGATAGGCACAGCTAAAAAAGTGAAAAGTGTCAAGGAAATTAAAGCGTTACAGAAAAAGTCAACTGAAATTGAAAAGCAGATTGCGATTAAAGATGAAGCCTTGAAGCAAAGAGACGCCTCAATCGCTCAAAAGGATGAACTTATAATCTCACAGAGAAAAACGATAGAAGAAATGGATTCAAATGCAGCAAATGCAGCAAATGCTGCCAACATTAATATGACAAATGAAACGGTGGATCAATGATATTTCAGAATTCAATATGGACGTTCTCACAGAAAGACTTGAGTGAAATAGATAGGTACTGTGAGGTTTTTCAAAAGGAACCTTTGATTACTAAGTTGTTGCTCGAGCGAGGACTGCGTACAGAAAAAGAAGTGTATGACTTTTTAAATCCAAGAATTGAGGATCTTAGAGATCCTCTTTTATTGTTAGACATGGATAAAGCAGTAGCGCGCATTAAAACGGCTATAGCTCATGGCGAGTCAATATGGATGTATGGCGATTACGATGTCGATGGCATTACAAGCATTGCCATTTTGATGAAGTATTTTGAACATGTAGGGTTAAAAACACAATTTTACATTCCCGATCGCCAAGATGAAGGTTACGGAATCAGTGAGTCAGGACTCGATACGATAAAAGCATCTGGTGGCAATCTCGTTATAACTGTAGACTGCGGTATAACCGCTATTAGTCAAGCGTTATACGCCAAATCTATAGGACTCGATCTCATTATTACCGATCATCATGAGTTTCATGGTGATTTACCAGAAGCTATCGCGGTAGTCAATCCGAAACGAGGCGATTATCCATTTAAATTGTTAGCTGGTTGCGGCGTGGCGTTAAAGCTCGTACAAGCACTCTCTGGAGACGATTTTGGTACTTTTTACAATAACGTCATTGATATTGCAGCACTTGGAACCGTTGCGGATATTGTTCCTTTGATTGATGAAAATAGAGTGATTACAAGTCTTGGACTTGATAGAATGTCCATTACGACGAATCCTGGTATACAAGCACTTATAAGTGAAGCTGGACTTGTTGGGAAAGAAGTCAATGCTGGACATATTGGATTTGTTATTGCACCTAGAATAAATGCGTCTGGTAGAATTGGAAATCCTAGTATCGCAGTTGAAATGCTTATTGAAAATGACTACTTTAAAGCACTTGAAATTGCCAAACGGTTGAGTCTGCTTAATACAGAGAGACAGATGCAAGAGCGAGAGATTATGGAATCCGCAGAGACTTATATTAAGGCACATGTGGATTTGAATACTGAAAAAATACTCCTCATCGTCGGTGAAAATTGGCATACGGGAATAATCGGCATCGTTGCGTCAAAACTTTCCGATAAATATAGCCGACCATCTGTTATTTTAAATGTCGATGGGGATACAGCAAAAGGTTCTGCGCGAAGCATTGAAGGCATCAGCATTTACGAAGTTCTCCATCAGTTTAAAGCACTCTTTGATAAATTTGGTGGTCATGATCAAGCAGCGGGACTAAGTTTGAAAACAGAAAACATTGAAATGCTAAGAGTAGGCCTTAAAACATTTGGACAAGAAAATATCAGGCAGTATATGCTCGTTTCCAAGAAAAAAGTCGATGGCATATTGAAACCAAATATGGTAACCCATCAACTTATTGAAAGCATTGAGGCATTGAAACCATTTGGTATGGGAAATCCCAAGCCACAATTCGTTTTCAATGATTTAATCATCGAAGATTACAAAGTGCTCGGAAAAGTTCAAAACCATCTCAAACTCGTCGTCAATGACGGCAATAGAGTTTATGATGCATTGGCATTTAACCAGGCGAGCTTTGTTCAATATGTAAGAAAATCTGACAAAATACATTTGTTGATGACGCTGGAAAAAAACAACTTTATGGGTGTAGAAACGATACAGTTCATGATTAGAGATATTGTAAAAGAACGCATGCCAGTTTCCGACGATGCTATGAACAAAATTCATATGGCAATCTACAATTTCATCATGTCTGTGAGTAGTTTTGAGATAAATGATAATTTTACAAGAATCGACAGTTTTGATATAATATTTTCTGTTCCCGTAGACAAACCTATTTTGATCTATTCATTTGACGGTTTAAATCAGTTTAAAGACGTTGTGCTCAGAAATAATTTCATCAACTATACATTGCATTTTAACACCTTAGATTATGAAGAATGTAGAGATGATTATTTTGATGTGATCTTTATGCCTGTTGATTCAGATGAACCGGATGCCTATTGCTATTCAGGATCATCCAGTGCAATGGAACTCTTGTCACATATACCTGACCGCAATGATCTTGCGCAATTTTACAAGTCTTTACAAGATGGACAGAAATCAACAATAAAAGAATTGTCGATGAAAGGACAATTTAGCTTTGCGAAAATTAGAATATGTCTCGATTTACTTAGAGACATGCAGCTCGTGTCGTTCTCAGAGAACAATGGGTATTTTAAAATTGAGTTATTACCGAGACCTGCTGTAAAAATTGATTTTGAACAACTACAATTGTATCAAAAATTGATGCGGACATGGAGAAAATAATAGACGAGAAATAGGGAGGAAGACCATGGATTTAAAATCGAAAATTAGAGTAATAGAGGACTTTCCGAAAGAGGGCATTAGCTTTAAAGACGTCACAACATTATTGAGCGATGGTCAAGCCTATCACGATGCCATTTACACTTGTATTGAGATGCTTAAGGATTTGTCTTATGATGTCGTACTTGGTCCAGAAGCAAGAGGATTTTTGATAGGGGCACCACTAGCTGTTATAACGAAAAAAGGATTTGTACCTGTTAGAAAACCAGGAAAATTGCCATTTGATACCATACAACATGAATACTTTTTAGAATATGGTTCAGACGTACTTGAAGTGCATAGCGATGCTATCAAACCTGGTGACAAAGTGTTGATCGTCGACGATCTATTAGCTACGGGTGGAACTGCAAAGGCCGTTTGTGAGCTTGTTGAAAAATTGGGTGGCGAAGTAGCTGGCCTCGCCTTTTTGATGGAACTTGATTTTTTAGATGGTCGAAATGTACTTGAAGGTTACAAAGTATTTAGTGCAATAAATTTTGAAGCGTAAAAAAAGGTTGTAAATACCTTGATAACTCTGTAAAATATATAGTAAATAGTTCGTCCAAGGGTTTGGGCGGACTATAATATTATTAAGAGACATTATTATACAGAAATAGATACTTCAGATGGGTGTGACTATGAATTTAGAAGGATATTTGGTAAAGATTAAGCAATATGCACCTTATCTTGACTTGGAACGCGTTGCAAAAGCGTATCAATTCGGAGAGGTAGCCCACACTGGTCAATTGAGAAAAGATGGTACTGCTTTTTTTAACCATCCCACTAGTGTTTCGTTGATTCTTGCCGAATTGGAAATGGATGAAGAAACGATAATCGCTGCTTTGTTACACGATACAGTTGAGGATACAGACGTTACTTTGGCAGATGTTGAAAAGACATTTGGTAAAGAAGTTGCTGCGCTTGTCGATGGGGTTACTAAACTCGCAGTTATCAATTACGAGACGAAACAAGAACGTCAAGTCGAGAACTTGAGAAAAATGTTTTTGGCAATGTCCAGCGACATCCGCGTCATCTTGATCAAATTGGCCGATAGATTACACAATATCCGCACACTTGGCGCAATGACTACTGATAAGCAAAAAGAAAAAGCGGAAGAGACCATCGATATTTTTGCACCTATTGCACATCGCCTCGGTATTTTCAGAATCAAATGGGAACTCGAGGACTTGAGTCTCAAATACCTCGATCCTGAAGGGTATAAAGAACTCGTCAAAAAAGTAGATAAAAAGAGAACAGAGCGCGAGTCTATAATCAATGATTACATCGCACAGATTGGGAACTCATTGACTGAGTTGGGACTCAAATTCGAAATCTATGGACGACCTAAAAACTTCTACAGCATTTACAAGAAGATGAAGTTTCAACATAAGGAATTCGATGAAATTTATGATTTAACAGCGATTCGCGTCGTATGCGAAGACGTCAAAGACTGTTATAGCGCATTAGGCGCCGTGCATACGCTTTGGAAGCCAATACCGGGGCGTTTTAAGGATTATATCGCCATGCCTAAGCCGAACCTCTATCAGTCTCTACATACGACGCTTATGGGTAATGGTGAACCATTCGAGATACAAATTAGAACGCGCGAGATGCATGAAATCGCTGAATTTGGTATTGCAGCACACTGGAAATATAAAGAAGGTACAAAAGCGTCCAATAACGAAATGGAGAAAAAAATCTCCTGGTTTAGACAGATGATGGAATGGCAAAGTGACCTTAAAGACCCAGGCGAATTTATGAATTCACTTAAGCTCGACTTATTTAATACCGAGGTATTTGTCTTTACGCCAAATGGTCAAGTGGTGGATTTGCCTGTAGGTAGCACACCAGTTGATTTTGCTTATAAAATACATTCTGAAGTTGGTAACAAATGCATTGGTGCCAAAGTAAATGGACGAATTGTTCCACTAAACTATACCCTTCAAAATGGACAACGCATTGAGATCATGACTGCAAAGAATTCACCAGGTCCCTCAAGGGATTGGCTTAAGTTTGTTAAGAGCACTCAGGCGAAACAACGCATCAAGCAATGGTTCAAGAAGGAACGTCGCGAAGAAAATGTTGAAAAAGGTCAAGAGATGTTTCTTGCCGAACTCAAGCGACAAAACATACCTGCAAAGGCGATTCTCAGTGAAGAATACCTAGATGCTATTCTAAAGAGATTGAGTTTAAAATCTATTGAAGATATGTACAATGCTATTGGCTATGGCGGCATCATGACCAATCAGGTAGTTCCTAAAATCAGAGAAAAGTATTTTAAGGATCATAAGGAAGAACAAGTCAAATCGCGGATTGAAACAGAACGTTTAGAAGATTTACCTAACAAGAAAAAAGTAATCAAGAAGAATGATGCGGGCATCGTCGTAAAAGGTATGGATGATATCTTGGTTAGATTTGCCAAGTGTTGTACACCAGTTCCGGGTGACAATATCATTGGATACATCACACGAGGTAGAGGTGTAACGATTCACCGAGCTGATTGTGAAAACTTTGAACATACAGATGATACTGAAAATAGATATATAGAAGTTAAGTGGGCGAGCAGTATAGAAACATCCTATACTGCTAGCGTTCAAGTCGTTTCAATGGATAGAAAGGGCCTTTTATCAGAAATTACCATGTTCATGCATGAATTAGATTTAACCATGTCTGGAATAAACGCAAAAATCGATAAAAATGGCATTGCTATCGTCAATATTTCGCTAGAAATTCAAGATATTGAAGAACTTAATAAATTTATGAAAAAACTTAAAAACTTAGAAGACATTATCGAGGTGAAACGCATCAGCTCGTAATGTTCAGGAGGATATGTGAGAGCCGTTGTTCAACGCGTCAACTTTTCATCAGTTATTGTAGACGATAAAATCGTCGGAGAGATAAAAAAAGGATTTAACGTCTTATTAGGTGTAGAAGAAGGTGACAGCCCACAGGATGTTGCCTATATGGCCGAAAAAATTGTAAACTTAAGAATTTTTGAAGACCCAGATGAAAAAATGAACCTTTCATTACTAGACGTCGGTGGCGAGATGCTTTGTATTTCTCAATTCACCTTATTGGGGGATTGTAGAAAAGGTAGACGTCCAAGTTTTATTACAGCTGCAAGACCGGAGACGGCAAATGCTTTATATGAGGCATTTGTTGAAACTGTACGTCAAATGGGTGTGCATGTTCAAACTGGTGAATTTCAAACACACATGATAGTGGATATTCAAAATGATGGACCTGTTACCGTTCTCGTTGACAGCAAGAAGATTTTTTGATTCCCTGGAGGCAATTATGATTATAGAAAAATTAGCAGTGGGCGCATATGCAGCTAACTGCTTTATTATTGGCGATGAAAGCACAAAAATCGGCATTGTCGTTGATCCTGGCGGCGAGGCGGAGAGAATATTTAAGAAAATCGAATCACATGGACTTAAAATAGCCTATATAGTCATCACACATGGTCATGGAGACCATATTGGTGGTATAGATACGCTCAAGAAATTGACGGGTGCTGAAGTGTTGATTCATCACGAAGAAGCTGAGATGCTTGAAAATGCAGCTCTAAATCTAACAAGTACCATGAATGGACCAACCGTTTCCGTTAAGGCAGATCGAACTATAGGCGATAGAGAAATGATTACCTTTGGCAGCTTAAAATGTCAAGTTTTGCATACGCCAGGTCATACACGTGGCGGTATATGTTTATACTTCGATCAAGACAAAGTCGTATTCACTGGTGACACTTTGTTTTACGGATCAGTTGGTCGATCAGATTTGTCTGGTGGCAATCACAAACAGTTGATTCAATCTATATTGACTAAGTTGATGTCACTTGAAGATCAAGTAATCGTATATCCTGGCCATGGCGCAAGTTCAACAATTGGGTTTGAGAGACGAAAAAATCCGTTTTTACAGGGATAATGAGGCCTATAATGAACAAATTGACAGTATTGCAAAGCGGCCTTGGTTCAAATTACGAGATAGATAATCTGCTCGAAGTATTCGTATTAAAAGCCAATCTTGTACATGCCAAAGACGATGAAGATTTTAAAAATAAATTAAATGATACGAATTGCGGGCTCAGAATCGTACACGACACTGAGACGATCGAGATTCAAATGATCCAATCGAAGGTTCTTGACTCAAGAACCTTATTTGTGTTGGACCATGAACCTAAGATGCTGAGAGTCCTCGTAAAAAAGACCGTATATGAACTTCTTTCAAAACATTTCAAACCTCTTTCAAAATGGGGTATCTTGGTGGGCATTAGACCTGTCAAAATCGTCCATGAGCTTATGGATGACGGCATGCCAATGGATTCAATAAAAGAACGACTCGAAACGCTTTATCATATAGACCGGACAAAAGTCGATTTGATGACAGAGGTCGCTATCAAAGAGCGTGACTATCTATACCCCAATGATCCAGATGCGATTTCACTTTATCTATGTATTCCATTTTGTCCGACGCGATGTTTGTACTGCTCTTTTCCTTCGAACGATATGAAACAAAAGGGCAAGTTGTTGCCTGAATATCTGGAAAAGTTACAAATAGAAACGATACATGCCATCAATCATATAAAGCACCTTGGTAAAAAAATTGACTGTATCTATATTGGTGGCGGTACACCGACGAGTATCAGCGCGATACAACTCGAGTCGCTACTTGGCACCATCAAAAATCATATCGATTTATCTGCCGTCAAAGAGTATACTGTAGAGGCGGGTAGACCTGATACGATTACCCGTGAAAAGCTTGAAATCATGAAAGCCTATGGCGTGGATCGCATCTGCGTCAACCCACAGACAATGGATGAACAGACGCTTGTCACCATCGGTCGTGCACATGATGCGAAGTCGATAACAGATGTCATGCAAATGGCAAGAGAGGTTGGCTTTAAGACGATTAATATGGACTTGATCCTTGGACTTCCCGGTGAAACGGTTGTCAACAGTTCCAATACGATTGAGAGGCTTCTTGAAATGTCGCCTGAGAATATAACCATTCACACTTTAGCTGTAAAAAGGGCATCTCGTCTCAACGAGGATTTGGATTTATATGAACTTTCACATGATGCCATCGTCGAAGAAATGCTCGACCAAGTAGACTTTGAACTGCGCACACACGGTATCAGCCCGTACTATATGTACAGGCAAAAGAAAATGATTGGGCATCTTGAAAATGTTGGCTATGCAAAGCCTGGTCATGAATCTCTTTACAACATGCGCATTATGGAAGAAAAACATACAATTATTGCCTGTGGTGCAGGTGCGGTGTCAAAGATATGTGCACCTGAAGAAAACCGATTTGAGCGCGTAGCCAATTTCAAAGGGCTCGAAGATTATCTCAATCGGTTTGATGAAATACTAGAAAAGAAAACTGTTTTAAAATAATAATGGATAGAATTTATCTTTATGGAGGCTATTATGGGTGAAGCGTTAAATGGATTAAAAAGATCACACTACAGTGGCGATTTAAGAGAAACACATATCGGCGAAACGGTCACTTTGATGGGCTGGGTACAAAAAAGACGTAATTTGGGTGGTTTGATTTTCGTCGATCTAAGAGACCGCTCCGGTATTTGTCAAATCGTTTTTGATACAGCTGTTTCTGAAGAGGCTTTTACAAAAGCGAATGGCGTTCGAAATGAATACGTACTAGCTGTGACGGGTAAAGTCGTCAAACGTGAATCAGTGAACAACAATATGCCAACTGGTGAAATTGAAGTGTTTGCCGACAGCTTAAAAATACTTTGCGAATCTGAAGTGCCACCGATTCATATCGATGACAACGACGAAGCCAATGAAAGGCTTAGACTTAAGTACAGATACCTCGACCTGAGAAAGCCTAAAATGCAAAATTACCTATTCACGCGCCACAGAATCGCATCTGCTGCAAGACGCTTTTTCGATGAGCAAGGGTTTGTAGATGTTGAGACACCTATGTTGACGAAGCCCACACCAGAGGGCGCGAGAGATTATCTCGTTCCAAGCAGAGTCAATCTCAACAAATTCTATGCATTGCCTCAATCGCCACAGTTATTCAAGCAACTCTTGATGGTTTCTGGTTTTGACAGATATTATCAAATTACAAAATGCTTCAGAGATGAAGATCTCCGTGCTGACCGTCAACCAGAGTTTACACAAATCGACGTCGAAATGTCATTTGTCGATGAAGAAGACGTCAGAGCGATTAACGAAGACCTTCTAAAATACATCTTTAAAGAAGTAGCCGATATCGACGTTCAAATACCACTTATGAAGCTCAGCTATCAAGATGCGATGACGCGTTATGGATCAGATAAGCCTGATGTGCGTTTTGGGTTCGAGCTCAAGTCTTTGAATCATATATTTGCAGCGACAGAATTTAAGGTTTTTAGTGACGCACTTGAATCAAAAGGCGACATTAGGGGTATCAATATAAATGGGTATGCCGATAAATTTTCTAGAAAAGATATCGACAAGCTCCAAGAGTATATCAAAGGTTATGGCGCAAAAGGCTTAGCTTGGATTAAATTTGCAGGCAATGAAATACAATCATCCATCACAAAGTTCTTGGATGAGTCGAGCATCTCGGAAATTAAGCGCATCTTTGATGCTAAGGATGGCGATTTAGTTTTAATCGTCGCGGATAAAGCAAATGTCGTTTTCGATGCACTTGGTGCACTTAGATGTGAAGTCGCGAAACAACTCGGCATCTTAGATCCAAAGGATTACAAATTCTTGTGGGTAACTGATTTCCCATTATTCGAATACGACGAAGAAGATAATCGCTACGTCGCAAAACATCATCCTTTTACATCACCAAAGGATGAAGATGTTGATATGCTTGAAAGTGACCCCGCAAATTGTAGAGCAAAAGCATATGATATCGTTCTCAACGGCTATGAAATCGGTGGTGGTTCTATCAGAATCCACAATTCAGCGGTTCAAGAGCGCATGTTCAAAGCGCTTGGCTTTACTGAAGAAGAAGCAAATGAAAAATTCGGATTCTTTATCGATGCCTTTAAATACGGTGCACCACCACATGGTGGCATCGCCTATGGCCTTGATCGTGTGACGATGTTGATAACAGGTACAGACAATATTCGCGACGTCATCGCATTCCCTAAGACACAAGACGCAAAATGTCTCATGACCAATGCGCCAAGTGTTGCAGAACAGAAGCAACTCAGTGAACTATATCTAGAATTGACACCAGTTGAAAAAAAAGAAATTTAGTGTCAATGTTTAAAGAATGAGGTGAAATAATGGACAGAGCAGGTGTAATTGTCAGTGAAATGGGAGAATTTTCAAAGGTTAAACTCGTTAGACACACAGCTTGCGGCAATTGTGGCGCGTGTCAGTTGGGCGACGACCAGAAGGATATTATGCTCATCGCAAAAAATACAGTGCATGCCAAAATGGGAGATCTTGTTGAAGTGTCCATGGCGACGAACAGCGTTTTAAGCGCAGCGTTTATCATGTATATCATCCCTCTTGGCGGTCTATTTATAGGTCTTATGTTAGGGCAATGGTTGTTTCCTGGCAAGGACATAATGACTGCTTTACTAGGCATTGGTATGATGGCATTTTCATTTGTCATGATCAAGCTAAACGATAAACGCTTTTTAAATAATGATAAATACATGGCACATATTTTGACTGTTGTGCAGTCAGAACATGAGGGCATGGTGCCACTTACTTGATCTCTTTGGAGGGAATATGGCTCTATTTGACGTGCTAAATCTAGCGAGCAAGGATATATTCAACGCAATCGAAGAAGGCATTCATATTATTGATTTTTCTGGGCGGACGATTCTATATAACAAGGCAATGGAAGAAATTGAAGGCCTATCACAGAAGCAAGTCATAGGGAAACACCTACTTGATTTATTTCCTGACTGGACTAGAGAAAATAGTACTTTGCTAACCGTGCTAGAATCTGGTGAACCAATCGTCAACAGAGAGCAGAATTATCTTAATTTTAGAGGGAAAAATATTCGGACAATCAATACCACCTTGCCAATCGTGGAAAATGGAAAGACGATTGGCGCGGTGGAAATCGCAAAAAATATAACGATGGTCAACGATATGTCCGAACAGATTATTGAACTTCAGCAGAAGTTGATAAAGCCTTTTAAAAAAGAAGTGGGCATCAGGCATTACCACTTTGAGCAATTGATTGGAAAAAACGATAAATACCTTGAAGCGATTAAAATTGCAAAGCGCGCTTCAAAGTCCATATCCAGCGTATTAATTTTTGGAGATACTGGAACTGGAAAGGAATTGTTTGCACAGAGCATCCATTATGGGAGTGATAGAACTGTAAGACCTTTTATCGCACAAAACTGTGCGGCAATTCCAGAAACTTTGCTTGAAGGCCTTTTGTTTGGTACGTCTAAGGGTTCTTTTACGGGTGCACAGGATCGTCCAGGTCTATTTGAGCAAGCGGATGGGGGAACTTTGTTTTTAGATGAAGTTAACAGCATGAGTTGGGCACTTCAGGCTAAAATTCTTCGTGTCTTACAAGAAAACTACGTAAGACGCGTCGGAGGAAATAGGGACATCCCTGTTGATGTGCGCATCATTGCCGCTACAAACGAAGATCCAGAACTCTTGATTCAAGCAGGCCAATTTCGAAAGGACCTCTATTATAGACTCAATGTCATCAACATACGTATTCCGAGCTTAAATGAGCGCGTAGACGACATTCCACTCCTCGTCGACTACTTTATACGCGAATACAACGAACAGCTAGGCAAGGATATTTGGATGGTTTCCTCAGAAATTTTAGAGGCGTTTAAACGCTACAATTGGGCGGGTAATATCAGGGAGCTCAAGAACTTTATTGAGTCAGCTATGAACCTCATCACCGATGAGCATGTCATTGGAAAAGAGCATATGCCATCACATGTGGCAGAAGTGTTGATGAAGAAAAGTCACTACTTGAAGCGTGCGACAGATTTGACGGACGATTTAAATGACCACCTTGCTAAGATAGAAAAGGATATCATACAAAATACTTTGGCGCTTTACAATGACAATATCAGTAAAGCTGCAAAGCATCTGAATATATCGCGTCAAAATCTCCAATATAAAATGAAACTATATTTTTAATCCCAAAAAATAAAAAAAACATCTTTCGGTTACTTTCAACCTTGAGATGTTTTTTTGCGCTCAAGCATACGATTGTTATCATTTTGCAACTTTACAAGAACATGATGCGATTTTCACATGGTTTTAACAGTCGTATGCTAGCATACAAGTGAGACCGTATGATTTGCAGCCAAAGTGCTGCAAAATCCTGAAAGTGAGGGAAAGCTGTGACTATAACTGATGAACATCTGTCAGAAAGTGCATTATTTGAAGACATATTAAACAATGAAAAAATCACGAGTATGTATCAACCCATTGTCAATCTTAGAACAAGCGAAATCATAGGTTATGAGGCTTTGTCTAGGGGACCTGAGCAAACACAATTTTACTCCCCATTAGCTCTAATAGAGAAAGCGCATGAACTGAACAGAATATGGGACTTAGAAATGCTATTTAGAAAAAAAGCACTTGAAAAACTGCATAAATTGGGCAAAGAAAAATTTCTTTTTATTAATGTCGATCCTGACGTTATAAAAACACCTGAGTTTAAATCTGGACTAACAAAAGAGTATCTTGAACAAGTGGGTGGTGAGGAAACCTCTATCGTCTTTGAAATCACTGAGCGGACAGCAATCAGTGATTATGCGGCTTTTCAAATGATCTTAGAAAATTATAGAAGACAAGGATATATGGTTGCCATCGATGACGTAGGTGCGGGTTATTCAGGTTTAAAGACCATCAACGAGCTTAGGCCTAATTTTATTAAAATAGACATGGATTTGATTCGCAATATTGATAAGGACGCGTTCAAACAAGCGTTGATAAAAGCTTTCGTCGACACATCATTAACGACGAATATCAAAATTATCGCTGAGGGTATAGAAACAAAAGAAGAGATGAAAACACTGATATTGCTTGGTGTCCATGCAGGGCAAGGTTTTTACTTGAAAAAGCCAGCGCATACATTTGAATCAATGGATGAAGAAACTATAACAAGAATTCATGATTATAATAAAATTGCGAAAAACTTGAATGCATTTTCAAAAGAATATCATTATATCTCAAATTTGATTATGACTAGTCAGTATCAAGTTTACGAATCAATGGCACCAGCGATAACTGTTAAGAATTATCTAGACAAAACCAATATTAAAAGTGTCTGTATATGCGAGAACAACTGCCCAGTTGGGCTTGTGATGAAGCATAATTTGGATGCCTGTCTATCTGGAAAATATGGTTTTGCTCTCTATTCAAATAAACCCATTTCACGCATCATGAATACTAGTCCGTTGATCGTTGATTTATATACGCCGATTAGTGTTGTGGCAAAAACAGCAATGGGCCGATCAGATGATCAATTGTTCGATGATGTCATCGTGACAAAGGGGTCTAAGTACTTTGGAACCGTATCGATGAAAAAAATTTTTGAATACACTTTGCTATTTGAAAAGAATAATGCAAAGGAGAACAACCCTCTGACTGGATTGCCAGGAAATCCTGTCATTACACGGGTTTTATCAGACCTCGTCAGTTATAAAAATGCATCTTGCATCTTATATGTCGATATCAATGAATTCAAAATATATAATGACGTATACGGTTTTGAAAAAGGTGATTTTATGATCAAATATATCGCTGATATGATGGGGGATATCGTCAAGAAAGACTTCCCGTTTTCCAGTTTTGTCGGACATATTGGCGGCGATGATTTTATTGTAGTGATTGATGGTGAACTTGAAAAATGCAAAGCAATTGCTCAGTGTATCATTGATAATTTTGAAAATCAGAAATCAAATTTCTTTACAAAAGCACATATCACTTGCGGAGAAATTCAGTCTGAAGACCGCTTTGGCATTGTTAGAAATCTAAAGTTGACGTCGCTATCTATTGCGGGTATCTATGGCGATTTAAGTGCGTTTAAAACATCTGAACGCCTTAGTGAAAACCTCGCCCAAATCAAAAAAAATGTAAAAAAAATTGGAAAGAGCAGTTTTTTAATAAAACGCGCTTCCCATGATTATGAAAAGTATATAGATGAACCTTGTATTGATACTATTTGTGACTTGTTTGTCGATTGTATAAAAACACCGCAACGATAATCAAACTTGCACCAAAGATGTGATAGGCTTCAATCGTTTCGCCTAGAAATATGACGGCAAGAACTGTAGAAATAATTGGTACTAAATTGATGAATAAAGACGCTTTCGACGGGCCGATTTCGGCAATCGCCATCTGTTGAATTGAATAGCCAAGAACCGTTGGAAAAAGCGCCATATATATGACTGCTAAATAAGGTCCATAACCCACTGAAAGTGCGTCTGTGGTTGCAAAATCATAAAGCGCAAATGGCATCATAATTAGAGCACTGACTGCAAATGTGTAAGAAGATAATTTAAGTGGGCCGAGTATCGGCATCCCTTTTTTTACGATGATACCGTATGTTGCCCAAAGCATCGTGCCACAAAACATGATAAAATCACCTTTGTTGAGATCGAATGTCAACAGTGCTTCTAGACTGCCACCAGTGATGATATAAACCACACCAAACAATGCCATGAATAACATGGCTATTTTTTTTGGCGTTAATTTTTCGCTGGCAAATAAAGCTGCCAAGACAGCAGTAATAAGGGGGTTAGTGGCATTGATCATAGATGCTTTTGAAGCGGTTGTGTACTGCAGTGCCGTAAAAAAGAACATATGATAACCAATCATACCAACAATGGCCGTTGCCAAAATGAATTTGAGTTCACCTTTTTTGATTTTCCAGTCGGGTCCTAATTTTTTTATCATAAATGGAAAGATGACTATTGCAGCAATGCCCATTCTCAAGAAGGTTAATACGACTGGACTGAGTTCATAGACGCCCAGTTTTGCAGCTATAAATGCGCCTGCCCAAAAAAAAGTTGCCATAATCATGAGTAGGATGATTTTGATGTGTGCATATTTATTCGACACGATTTGACCTCCAATCAGTTTGTTACATTATAACATTATCAACATCACAATTCAGTAAGTATTCATTTGAAATGAATAAAAAAAGTGCAAAATTTTTTGCGCTAAACAAGCGAAAGCAAAATGTTTTGCACCTTATACGCAAAATATTTTGCTATTTCTGTTTAAAAATCTAATTATTCAGACAATTGCTTTGCAGTCTTTTCAAAATTTCATTAATGTATAAAAATTCACCCTCCAATTCCAACGGTTACATGGCTTTATGAATGAAGTGGGACATTTTGGCATGACTCTTGCTTATATATACGACGTAGGCCTTTTTAAAGGCAAATTATACGGAGGTGACCTTTATGAGAACTGAAAATGTAAAAGTAGCTATTTGGGGTTTTGGTGCCATGGGTAGTGGTATGGCTAAGATGTTATTGACTAAAAAAGGTGTTGACATAGTAGGCGTTTGCGATAGAAACCCAGCGCGTGTAGGCAAGAGTATCTTTGAACTTTTAAATGTTGAAAGAGGCGATAGAGCCGATGTCATCATCAATCCTGAAATAGACGAAGTAATCAGTGAAAAATCTTGCGATGTTGTTTTGACTGCAACAGATTCATTTACTGCAAAAGCATTTCCTAGATTAAAATATATTCTTGAGAAAAAAATCAATGTCATCTCTACAGCAGAAGAGATGGCTTACCCTAAAGCACAAAATCCAGAACTTGCTGAAGAACTTGATAGAATCGCAAAAGAAAACGGCGTTTCTATTCTTGGTACTGGTATCAATCCAGGACTCATCATGGACCTTTTGGTTGTCGTATTAACTGGTTGTATGACTGATGTTACTGAAATTGAAGCAAAACGCGTTAACAGCTTATCGCCATTTGGCCATGCGGTTATGGAAGAACAAGGCGTTGGTATCACAGTAGATGCGTTCAACAAGGGCGTTGCAGATGGCACACTTGCTGGTCACGTTGGCTTTGCTGAATCAATCAATATGATCGGCGATGCAATCGGCTGGAAAGTTGAGAAAATCGAAACACAAATGTCACCAATCGTGACAACAGTTGATAGAAAAGCACCACACGGCTTTGCAGCTGCTGGCGACGTTGCTGGTGTTAACATGACTGGACAAGGTTTTGTTGATGGCGCTGTTAAAATCAACATGATCCACCCACAACAAATTGAACCAGAAATGGAAGGCACCTTCACTGGCGACTATATCACTTTGAAAGGTTCACCAGAAGTTAACATGATTATAAAACCTGAAGTTGAAGGCGGCCTTGGTACAATCGCAATGTGCGTCAACATGATTCCACAAATCATCAATGCAGATCCAGGCCTCAAAACGATGCTTGATTTACCAGTTCCAAGAGCAATCATGGGCGATATGAGACAGTTTATCAAATAATTTGTTATGCGTTATCAGAAAGAGGTGTTTTCATTGAACGTTAAAAAAGGTGATTGGGTAAGAATACACAGTATCATTTTTACGCCAGATCAAAGAGCGCCACAAGTTCCAGAAGATACAAAAAAAGTCCCCCTCGAAATGTGGGTTAAAGGCTTTTGTGATAGAGATGCCAACCTTGGTGATGAAGTGGAAGTAACAACCATCGTCGGCAGAAAAGAAAAAGGGGTTATTGTAGAGATCAACCCTGTATACAGACACTCATTTGGCAATTATGTACCCGAGATCATGCAAATCGGTATTCAGCTGAAGGAAATACTCTTTGGAGGTGATGCTGATGAAAGATAATTCTTATTTAGCGGTCATGGGTAGAAAAAATGAAATCATGAAAGATGCCATCGGCATCGACTATTCACAGTTTGAAAGCGAAGGTATCGCCTTTGATTATGAACGCATGATGCGCGAAACCGGCTATACGCTTGAAGAAATGCAAGACATTCAAGGCAGAACTGGCGTGGGTAACACACCTATGCTAGAGCTTAGAAATATTACTGCACTCGCTAGAAAGATGGCTGAGCCAGGTAAAGGCGCTAGAATCTTTATAAAAGACGAAGCGGCAAATCCATCTGGAAGCTTTAAAGCAAGACGTGCGGCAAATGCCGTATACCATGCTAAGAAACTCGGCTACAAAGGCGTCATCGCTGCGACGAGCGGCAACTATGGCTCGGCAGTCGCTTCACAAGCTGCAATGCACGGCCTCAAATGCATCATCGTTCAAGAAACGTATGATTCAAAAGGCGTTGGCCAACCTGAAATCGTCGAAAAGGCTAGAAGATGTGAAGCTTATGGCGCTGAAGTACTTCAAATGTCAGTGGGTCCTGAACTCTTCTACAAATTCTTGTTGTTGCTTGAAGAAACAGGTTACTTTAATGCTTCACTCTATACGCCATTTGGTATTGCTGGCGTTGAAACGCTTGGCTATGAACTTTCTATGCAGTGTAGAGAAAAGTATGGCAGAGACGCTGACGTCGTCGTATGTACCAATGCGGGTGGCGGCAATCTAACAGGTACTGCTAGAGGCCTTATCAAAGCAGGTGCAGTGGACACAAAAATCGTCGGTGCTTCTGTGGATCTATCGGGTCTTCATATGGCAAGTGATGAACAATTCAACAAAAAATCGTTCACGACGGGTCATACGGGATTTGGTGTTCCATTTGCAACGGTTCCAGATCGCTCAGATGTACCAAGATCGGCTGCGCGTCCATTGCGTTACCTTGATCGTTACGTAACTGTGACGCAAGGTGAAGTATTCTACATGACTGAAGCTTTGGCACAACTTGAAGGCCTTGAAAAAGGGCCAGCGGGCAACACAGCTCTTGCTGCAGCCTTTAGTATCGCTCAAGAAATGGACGAAGATCAAATCATCATCGTTCAAGAAACCGAGTATACTGGCGCTGGCAAGCACATTCAACCACAACTTTCGTTTGCACGCGATAATGGGATCGACATTTTCTTTGGCAATCCTTCAGATCAGGTACCTGGTAAAAATATCATTTTACCTGAGCATCCTAGCATGATCAAAGCGGTCGATTTAGATGTGGATAAACTTAGAAAATCGCTCATCAAGCAAGCAGTTGCATCCAAATCTGTGGAGATGATTTCTGAGATGGATTTGCTGTACTTGATGCAAGAAACGAAGACGAGCGTAGAATTTGTCAAAAAAGCTTTAGATGAATTAGGCGTAAAATACTAAGATTCTAATATAAATGCAAATGACTAAGATTAAAGCAAAATATATAGATATAAGATCTGATGCGGCACTAAAAAATCATATGGAGGATCAAAATATGAAAGGCTTTCTTGTAAGAGAGGACGATTTTCGCACGCGAAATCAGCACCTCGTGGGTTTAACAGACGAACAACTTAAAGAAAAATTTTGGAGCTTGGTTGAAGAAATCGTAGATCCATTAATCGACTTAGCTAGAAAAAACACATCTCCTGCCATTGAAAGATCAGTCCTTCTGCGTATGGGCTTTTCGAGCTTAGAAGCGAAACCACTTGTAGACGGCGCTATCGACAGAGGCCTTATGGGTCACGGCGTTGGTCATGTTGTCTACAGAATCTCTAAAGAAAAAAACATCGACATCAGAACAGCTGGACTTGAGCTTATCGAAGGCAAGCACTGGGATGATGCGGTACAAATCTTCAAAGGGGGTAACAAATAATGGCTCATTTAGAACTCGATAAAAAAATAGACGTTAAAGAAATTCTAAAGGATCTTGAAAGTTACAGACCAAAGAGAAGAGGTTGGACTTGGAGAGAAAAAAGTGAGAAGCAAGTTTACGGCCCATTTGAATATTCAGATATGTCGACACCTCTTAAAAACTATGTACCTATGCCAGCAGCTCAATACTTTGGCAACATAGACCCACAACCAAACAATACAATTACGACTGAGATTGCATCAGGTCGTTTTGAAGATGATATTAGAAGAATGAGAATGGCTGCATGGCATGGCGCTGACCATATCATGGTTATCCGTACGGCTGGTCAATCACATTTTGACGGCTTAATTGAAGGTACCCCACAAGGTATCGGCGGCGTTCCAATTTCTAGAAAGCAAGTTAGAGCACATAGAAAAGCGCTCGACCTTATTGAAGAAGAAGTTGGCAGACCAATCAATTACCATTCATACGTTTCAGGCGTAGCTGGTCCAGACGTAGCGGTTATGCTCGCTGAAGAGGGCGTAAATGGCGCGCATCAAGATCCACAATACAATGTGCTTTACAGAAACATCAATATGGTGCGTTCATTTGTCGATGCTGCAGAATCTAAGAAAGTCATGACTTGGGCAGATATGGCTCAAATCGACGGCGCACACAACGCAAATGCAACTGCTAGAGAAGCTTGGAAAGTAATGCCTGAACTTATGGTTCAACATGCGATCAACGCACTCTACTCATTTAAATCGGGTATGCCTAAAGCAAACATCGCACTTTCGACAGTTCCGCCAACATCATCACCAGCGCCAAGCATAAAGCTTGACCTCCCATACGCAGTTGCACTTCGTGAATTCTTCTCCGAATACAAAATGCGTGCACAAATGAATACTAAATACATCACATCGTCTTCAAGAGAAGCGACTGTGACGCACGTTATGAACATGATGATCTCAAGAATGACATCAGCTGATATTCAGTCGACAATCACACCAGACGAAGGCAGAAACGTGCCATGGCATATGTACAATATGGAAGCTTGTGACACGGCTAAACAGACGTTTGCCGGTCTTGATGGACTTATGGACATGGTTGAACTCAAATCTGAAGGCTTCTTAAGAGACAAAGTCAGAGAACTTAAAGAGAGAGCTGTTTTATATGTTGAAGAAATCATCAGTGCTGGTGGCTATTTCAACGCTGTAGAGCACGGCTTCTTCGTAGACTCTGGTATGTACCCACAAAGAAATGGCGACGGTATCGGCCGTAAGATCGATGGTGGCGTTGGTGCTGGAACGGTTTACGAGAGAGCGACAGATTATATGGCGCCTGTTACAGCGCACTTCGGCTATAACAATGTTGCACAATATGATGAAACTGCAGTTGAGAACCCATCTAAGCTCATCGACGGCTGTACATTTGAAAAACCTGAAAAGATCGTCTACATCGACGAGCTTGATGATACAGACAACGTTAACCAACGTATGGCTGAAAGTGAAAAATACCGTGGCGAACACGGCGAATCAAACTTCGTCAAACCAGAAGTTCAATGGCTTGGTGACGGTGTGGTTCAGGTGGAGATCTTATTACCTGTTTCACTGAGAATTGCACAATATGCAGCGATAGAATTCGCTAAGAAAATGAACCTCAAAGATGTTGAGATGATTCACATTGAACAAATGCATCCAGTTGAAGGCACACGTGTTCAACTTAAAGGCGTTCTCGATATGGACATCGACCTAAACAACCTCGTGATTCCTGCTGAGCCAGAACTTATGAGCGAAGACGAAATCAGAGGCGAATTTGATGCGTTCCCAGTAAAAATCGTCGCAGGTACAGTGGGCGAAGATGAGCACTCCGTTGGGCTTAGAGAAGTTATCGACATCAAACACGGTGGTATAGAGAAATACGGCTGTGAAGTTGAATATCTTGGCACTTCGGTTCCAATCGAAAAATTGGTTGATGCTGCAATCGAGCTCAATGCAAATGTCATCTTGGCATCTACGATCATTTCACATGATGATGTCCACTATAAAAATATGAAACGCATTCACGAGTACGCAGTTGAAAAAGGCGTTAGAGATCGCTTTATCATCTGTGCGGGTGGTACGCAAGTTACACCTGAAATCGCTCGCGAAAACGGTATGGATGAAGGCTTTGGCAGATATGACCGCGGTGTGAACGTCGCGACATTCCTCGCTAAAAAACGAATGGAACAACGTGGTCTTTAATCCCAACAGATAAATAAACAAGTAAATGCTTAAGCGTCAAGCAAAGGCTTAGCGCGGTGATGATGCTGACATCAAACCGCGCTGAGCTTTTACTATATTTTGAGAGGTGGTCAAGCGATGAAGGTCGATTTATTAGTTGCCGAAATCGGCAGTACAACGACAGTAGTCAATGCATTCAACGGCATCGATACAGATAGCCCGGTGTTCGTAGGGCAAGGTCAAGCACCAACGAGTGTCGCTATAGGCAATGTGACTATAGGATTGCATGAAGCGATTGAAGATTTCCGTGTGAGTATGGATTGGGATGATGTAATGTATGGCAAGCTCCTCGCTACAAGTAGTGCAGCGGGTGGTTTAAAAATGACCGTGCATGGACTGGTTTATGACATGACGGCAAAAGCAGCAAAAGAGGCGGCACTTGGTGCTGGCGCGAACATCCACATGGTAACTGCGGGAAAACTCAGAAGAACTGATGTAAAAAAAATACTGGACGTCGGTCCAAATATCATCATGATTGCAGGTGGTGTTGACTATGGTGAGATCGAAACGGCACTCTATAACGCTGAGCTTATCGCTAAACTGGACATAAAAGTACCTGTGTTATACGCGGGTAATGTTCAAAATCAAGAAGAAATCAAACTCATATTTGACGAAGCTGGTAAATTGGATTATCTTTATATTGTCGATAACGTGTATCCAAAAATTGATTTTCTCAATGTCGAACCAGCGCGTAAAGTGATTCAGGATATATTTGAAGAGCATATTATCCATGCACCTGGTATGGAACATATCCGCGACATGGTTTCAGGTAGTATCATACCAACGCCTGGTGCAGTCATGGAAGCATCAAAGCTCCTAAAGAGCGACATTGGTGACCTCATGACAGTAGACGTTGGCGGCGCAACGACGGATATCCACTCGGTTACTGAGGGGAGCGAAGAAATTTCAAGAGTGCTCATTAGTCCGGAACCAGTGGCAAAGAGAACGGTAGAGGGCGATCTTGGCGTCTACATTAATATGAAGAACATCGTCGAATTAATCGGCAAAGAAACCCTTCAAAAGAACTTGGAAATGGATGATGAGTCTTTGAATTACATTATTGAAAACCATGTACCGATTCCAAAGACAGAGGCACAAGTTAAATTTGTCGAACGTCTTACAAAAGAGGCGATCATCTTATCTGCACATCGTCATGCGGGTGGTTTTAGAACGCTTTATGGCGGTGGTGGCAAGAAGACCTATGCTGAAGGTAAAGATTTGACGAGTATCAAATATATCGTTGGTACAGGCGGCGCATGTACACGTCTGCCAAATCGCGTTGCTTTGCTACGTGAAATAACTAAGAATTTGCTTGGAGACAAGTTGCTTCCAAATAGTGAAACTCAGATACTAATCGATAACGATTATATAATGGCATCGCTGGGCGTGCTGTCTAAAGAGCATCAAGAATCTGCACTAATCCTACTCAAAAAATCCCTTAGAATCGTATAGGAGGCGTTTTATGTTCCCTAGAATTGTAATTGATAAGAAAAAATTATTTGAGAATACACAAGTCATAGTTGGAATGGCGAAATCGAAAGGCATCAACGTATATGTTGTCACGAAAGTCCATTCGGCAGATCTTGAACTGGCAAAAGTCTGTCTGGATGCTGGTGCTTATGGCATCGCGGATTCGAGGATTCAAAACTTGGAGAAATTGTCTACATTGTCCTGTGAAAAAGTATTGTTAAGGCTGCCAATGCAAGATGAAGTGAATGATGTCGTAAAGTTTGCCGATATCAGCTTTAATTCTGAACTTTCAACGATTAGATTACTAGATGAAGCGGCTCAAAAGGTTGGTAAGAAACATCGTATCGTTGTTATGTTCGACCTAGGTGATTTGAGAGAAGGTTTTTTACCTGAAGAGGTTGATGTGGTTATCCCAGAAATAGTGAAGTGTCAAAACATATTGATTGAAGGTATTGGCGTCAACCTTACCTGCTATGGCGGCGTTATACCTACAGCGGATAATCTAGGCGAATTGGCAGCACTTGCCTCGCATATCGAAACGACCTATTCGTTGAAATTGAATATTATTTCAGGTGGAAATTCAAGCAGCTTGTACTTACTCGAAAATGGGGAGATGCCAAGTAGAATCAATAATTTGAGAGTTGGTGAAGGCGTTGTCCTCGGAAGAGAAGCCGCTTATGGCGAACAAGTCAAAGGCACTCATGATGATGCGTTTATCCTGGAAGCTCAGATCATCGAATATAAAACAAAAAACTCAATTCCAAAAGGTCTTATAGGCATGGATGCATTTGGTGGCAAACCAGTATTTACGGATAAAGGCATGATTAAGCGCGGTATAGTAGCAATTGGAAGACAAGATGTTGATCACCTAGCACTCTTTCCGGTTGACAAGCGTATCGAGATTATCGGCGCATCAAGTGACCATATGATTATCGACTTTACGGATGCGCAAGCGGATTATAAAGTGGGCGATATCGTAAAATTCAAAATGGAATATGGTGCAATGTTGAAACTGTTTACTTCTGAATATGTAGATAGGTTATATGTGGATTAAGAGAGACATGTTTTAGCTGTAAAAATGAGCAGTGCTTTCATAGGCTGCTTTTTTGTTTGCAATTGCTTGTTACCCACTAATACTATGGGGTATAATCGCAATAGACTGTATTTCAATATATGAATAAGACAAAGCGAGGCACAAATGAGAAAAATTCTCTTTATAGATGATGAGAACAACATACTCCGCGCTATCAATCGTGTGTTTAGAAACTTAGAATTTGAATGTCATTATGCAAATGGTATCGTTGAAGCGATTGAGATTTATTTGAAGATTGATCATTTGGATATGATTATAACTGACGTTAAAATGCCATATTTTGATGGACTCAGAGTACTTAAACTCTTTAAAGAAGCATCGCCTGAAACCATACGCGTCGCAATAACGGGTTATGCATCGGCAGCTAGCATCACAGAGGCAATCAGTAAAAATTTGGCAAAACAATATTTTTATAAACCATGGAATAACGATGAGTTGATAGACGGCATCAGAAAGATGTTCATCCTTGAAGATAAACTGAAAAATTCTAGAATTTTTGACATTGTGCAACAATTTGATAGCATCAAAACACTGCCAAGATTATATAATGAACTGAATTTATGTATTCAACGTGACAAGAGTATTGAGGAAATCACGGGCATCATCGAACGTGACCCTGCGATTGCTTCAAATGTCTTACGTATTGCAAACTCTGCGTTTTATGCCGCAAAGACTGGAAGCATACAACAGGCAATCATGTACATAGGCCTCAACAATCTCAAACAAATCGTACTGTCCTATGAAATTTCGCAAATGAAAGAGCATATGTTTGCTAAATGTGAATTTATTTGGACGCATTCAAATCGTACAAATCTCATATTTCAAGATTTATATGCCAAGTACTTTAAGGCTAAAGTACCTGCGATTATTAGTGCAGCAGGTATCGTTCACGATATAGGCAAGATAATTATGCTTCAAGTTTTTGGGGATAGATACTTTATAGAAACTATCAAATCGGAATTAAAAGACGATCAGTTACTTGAGATTGAAAAGTCAATTTTTGGCATAGATCATTCAATGTTGGGCGGCTATTTTTTGAACTGGTGGGCATTTCCACTGGATATCATAGAGATGACATTATACCATCATACGCCAAAAGATCCTGATATCTCCAACAAAAAATTAGTGGCACTCATGTGTATTGCTTCAAAGATTGAAGCCTTACCATTTGACGAAGACAGCACGAACTATATCTATGCTAAATCAATTCTCAATATTGACGATAGCTTTTTGACGGATATTCACATAAAATATAATTTAGCAGATCAAGACGCTATATTGTGATGAGGTGACAGATGATTGATTATAAAAAACATACAGTACTCATTGTTGATGATGAAATAGAAATTCTAAAGTCGCTGAATCGCGGCCTTCATTTGGAACCTTACAGAAAATTATTCGCATCCAGTGGCGCCCAAGCGCTGGAATTTTTTGCACAAGAAGATAGCATAAGTGTTATTATTACAGACATGAGAATGCCTGGCATGAATGGTCTTGAGTTATTAAAGCACATTCATGAAATAAGCCCTAGAACAGTTAAAATCGTTTTGACTGGTTATACGCAATTACCACAAATTTTGGCAACAGTAAACAACGTCGATATTTTTAAGTTTATGACAAAGCCATGGGATCTTGATGCTGAACTTAAAGTTTATATCAAAGAGGCTATTGCCTATTTTGAAGTATCAAATGATGAAGTGTTCAGGCTAATTTCCAGTGAAAAAAAAGGCGCTTTATATAATAAAATGCTCTCAGAGAGCTATGAAAAAGTCGATGTGGTTCTAAGGCTCTATGATGAGCTTTTCAAAGCATTGAATCAACACCATCTTTTTACGATTCAAGCATTGAGAGGGGTTGAAACTATAGACGCCTTAAACCCGATTATCGTTCAAATGAATGATAGGGTCCACTATTTAAATACTGTATTCGAAATGAGCCGATATACGATGAAAACTTTTGGTGTCGCAGATGTAAAAACTTCGATTGAAAACAGTCTTAGTAAGAACCATGCGACGAATCTTCATGTGGATGTTCATATGGCCGAACTTGATATAGTTTATTATGACAATTTCAAAATGATTACTAGCATTGCAATCGATATTATTGAAACACTTCAATCTAATAGTGATGGTCTCTCAAGGATTGAACTGAGGTCTAAAGTGATTGATGAGAATCATTTTTTACACATTATTATGGAAAGTTTAACAAATGATAAAGTAAAAGAAGTGTTTGGACAGAAAAATAAATTTGTTGAGGTGGTTGTAAAAATAGTTGGCGGAAAGTTCTATGAAATTGAAATGGATGAATCTATTCGATTTGAGTTGGTTTTGCCTGTAAAGAAAAAAACAATTGATAACGTTGACTAACAAAAGACCCCCATTGCGTGAGCAATGGGGGTTAAATTTTATATAGCCAATAATTTCGATTGTTTTATGCCTCAGTTATACCGCCATTTTGCCATGCATCGAAACCTTCCATAACTTTGTCATAAGTTTTTTGAGATATGTCTGGTAATGTTCCGCCAAATGCTTCTTTGGCTTGTTCAAAGCCTTCTTTGAAAGCGTTTTTTAATGTTTCAATCTTTGAAGGATCACCACCTGATATCGTCTTAGCAAAGTCGATGAGTCTTTCTGCAGTTTTGTTTACGCCCCAGTAGCCGTTTTCAGAGATTGCCTCTGTTGCCTTGGCGCGTGTTTCACCGTCAATTTCTACGAGTGGCTCTTCACCATTTTCAAAGGCCTTCATGACCCTTTCATATTTTAGTCCTTGTTTCTCTAACATTGTACGAACCATTTCTTTGAAAGAATCCGTATTTTGAGCGAAATCTTGTTTGATTTGATTGAGTTTTTGCCTGTCTATTTTATACGTTCCAAATGATTCTTTAGTGCTTTTCCCGATTTCAATGGTATCCATATTGGTATTGGTATTGCCTTTGCTCTGCTCATCGGATAGGATGTTTTTCAGTTCTTTCGGCTGAGTTGTGGTATTATTGTAAGCAGTAGTTATCTTATTTAGATTTGATGGATTGGTAATCATAAGTATTCCTCCTTGAATAAAATCATGATAATATATTATAAAGCATAAAGCACGCATCCCTGCTTATAAGAGTATCGGCGCAATTACTTTATGTCTTTAATTGTTTTTTCTATAGAAAGGATGGCCAACATGTATCAAAAGACGTTGTTGTCGGAAAAAGTAGCTGAGAGTATCGTTACAGCAATAAAGAGTGGCTTTTACGCTGTCGGTGATCAAATGCCCAATGAGCTTCAACTTTCAGAAGAATTAGGCGTTTCTCGTGCAACATTACGTGAAGCGATAAAAATATTGATCAGCAAAAATATCCTTGAAGTCAGAAGGGGGATTGGGACATTTGTTTCAAAAACGCCTGGTTATTCAGTAGAAGTGGCGGGTCTTGGTTTTCTTGATTTGTCAAAGCAATTAATAGACATACACCGTACGATGCGCTATTTTGACTTAGAAGAGCTAGCTGCTTACAATCATTTATCATATGATGCTCAGAAGTCGATTACTGATGCGTTGACGTTATGTGAAAGATCACCAATAGAAATGTTGGGTGCTTTACTCGATACAACGGAACAAATCGCTTCACTTAGAAATAGTAGCTTCAAAAATAGAATGATCTCTTTGACACACGAAGCGTTTAGAAAAGCAGTAAATTTTCATCCGACGCCTACAGACCCGCATTTGACGGCAAGTTTTGAGCTGTTTATCAATAATATGGGAGAAGAAGCGATAAAAGTACACTATGACGATTTTTTAATGCGGATAAGGCACATGGCGCAGGAGGCATAAATGGACCTTTTTGATTTAATGGCAAAAAAACAGTTAGAAACCAATGCACCATTGGCAGAACGTATGAAACCGGAAACTCTTGAGGATTTTATAGGCCAAGAAAACATTATGGGCGAAGACAAACTCCTAACGAAACTCATTCGAACAGATCGGTTGACATCCATTATATTATACGGACCTCCAGGGAGTGGAAAAACATCCCTCGCAAAAGTTATTGCAAAGCGCACAGAGGCGGAATTCATCAGCATGAATGCAGTGACTTCAGGTGTTAAAGACATCCGTGAATCAGTTGAAACGGCTAAAAATCAATTGGCAATGTACCAAAAGAGAAGCGTTTTATTCATCGACGAAATTCACAGATTTAATAAAAGTCAACAAGATGCACTTCTTCCATTTGTGGAAGATGGTACATTTATATTGGTAGGTGCAACGACTGAAAATCCGTATTTTGAAGTCAATAGTGCTCTAATCTCAAGATCGTCAGTTTTCAGACTCACCAAGCTGACGGCCCTAGATATTATTACCATATTAAATAATGCCTTAAAAGACGATATACGTGGCCTTGGCATGTATCCAATTGAGATTGCTGATGATACAATTTCATATATTGCAGACATAGCAGCTGGTGATGCCAGAAGGGCACTAAACGTACTAGAACTGGCCGTATTGTCTAAAGCAGATTTGTCAGATCATATTGTTATTTCCATGGATGATGTGGAAGATTGCATACAGATGAAAGCCGTAGATTATGATAAAAACGGAGACAATCACTACGATATCACTTCTGCATTTATTAAAAGTATGCGTGGTTCAGATCCAGACGCAGCACTATTTTACTTAGGGAAGATGATAGCAGGTGGTGAAGATCCGCGATTTATTGCACGAAGAATCGTTATTTGTGCATCTGAAGATGTAGGCAATGCTGACCCGATGGCTTTAGTCATTTCAAACAATGCCGCTCAGGCGGTGGACTTTATTGGTATGCCAGAAGGGCGTATACTATTAGCTCAAGCAGTGAGCTATGTTGCATGTGCACCAAAATCCAATGCCGCTTATTTGGCAATAGATGAAGTGTTAGAAGATCTAAACAATATTCAGACGGGCAGTATGCCTTACTACTTAAAAGATGGGACTTCACTTTCACTAGAACGTAAGTATCTCTCAGGTGAAAAAAACATTAAATACGAGTATCCTCATAATTATGAGAGTCACTATATTAAACAACAGTACTTGCCAGATGCTATAAAAGACAAGCGTTATTATAGACCAACTGAACTTGGTTATGAAAGCGTCATAAATGCTTATCTCAAACGGACAAAATATGCACCAGAATGAAAAGGAGCCTTAAGCTCCTTTTTTTTACCATTTACTCAAGTATTTAATTCGGTGTTAATTTTATTTTCTAAATCTTCACAATGATAGCTAACATCTGTTTCGTGGCCGTCAAAGTGTATGTGTGCTTTAATTTGACTAAGTGCATTTTTTATTTCGCTAAGCCGATCTCGATAAAATGCTTTTTCAGTCAATCGCTTATGTGCATCTCCTGACGTACATTTTCGAATGCAATAACCGAGACAAAGCCCTGCAAGGAGACCGACAACTATGCCACAAAACAGACTTTTCTTGCGTTTAGCACGTTCGACCCGTATTTTTTCTTCAACTTTCAGCATTGATTTTTTAGACATAATATACCCTCCATTATGTTTCGTTATACCCTTTTTCTTGAAGGTACAATCAAATCGTTTTATAGTTGGTGATTTTACATTAACAATAGTGTAAACTATGACTATATGAACCTTAAAGTAATCGTTATGCAGCTATTGCTTATGCTAATATGAATATAACGCCATAAGGTTTAAACAGGCACTTAACGGGTATAAACACATCAATTAGCATGAATAAACTAAGGTGGTCTATTATGGAAGATAAATTAAAAGGACAAATTTTGAAACCGGCTGAACTATCACTTTTTTGTTATCAATTTTCTGTTGTTTTCAAGGCGGGATTGCCTTATCTTGAAGGACTACAGTTATTGGCGGGCGATGTATTTGAATCGAGGTTGAAACCTATTGTATCTGAGATTTCAAGAGACGTTTCTTTAGGCAAATCGCTTCATGAAGCGATTGATAGTCGGGGTGTGTTTCCAAATTATCTAGTATCTATGTTGAAAATAGCAGAAGAAACGGGACGCTTAGGCGATGTTTTTGAGCAACTATCCGTTTATTATGAACAAAGCGACATACTAAAACAAAAGGTCAAAAACGCTTTGACGTATCCATTTGTGTTAATTGGCCTCATGTCAGCCGTTATTTTATTGTTAGTGTTAAAAGTATTGCCAATATTCCATGAGATTCTATTATCAGTAGGCGGCAGTGTGCCAACTGCAACTCAATTTGTCTTAGATTTTAGTAGATTACTTCAAAATGGGATGTTCATACTCATTGGCTTGACCGTTTTAGTTTTAGGCTATTTTTTATTGATATTTAAAACAAATTATTTCCCTAATCATAGAGATCACATATTGATGAATTTTCCTGTTATCAAAAAATTATATCGTAAATCAGTCGTTGTTAAGTTTGCACGTGCACTTTCCATTTTGACAAAAAGTGGCATGCCAATCCAGACGAGCCTTGATATGATTATACCGCTCATGAACAATAAATATGTCCAAAAACAACTTGAGATTGTTAATGAAAAAGTGGAGAGTGGTGTCGCATTAGATATTGCGCTAAAGGAAACGACCATGTTTCCAGAATTGTTTGTCCGTATGATTGCACTTGGTAATAAAACAGGTGAACTCGATAATATGCTTGAGAAAATTGCAGATGTCTATGATCGAGAGTTGAGTCGTTCGTTGCATCGTCTTACCGTCTCAATTGAACCGACTTTGGTTATCGTGTTATCAGTCATTGTAGGTGCAATTTTGCTGCTTGTCATGTTACCACTTATCAATATTATGTCCTCAATTGGATAAGGAGTACTTTATGAAATGGCTAACCAAATACGCTTACTTGATTGTGATACTCATATTAATCACTTTTATTGCACAATCTAATATGGGGATAAATGGTTTTACGAGAACTGCAGATTTTGAACGCGTAAAAACTGTAGAGGAAGCCATTCAAAAAGCAGCTGTACAGTGTTATGCGATCGAGGGAAGCTATCCACCAATAGAGTATCTAGTAGCACACTATGGGTTGGTTATCAATGAGTCTGCCTATTACTATCATTATGAGTTCATAGCCTCTAACATAATGCCTGTAATCGCTGTATACAAGAAATGGTAGGCCAATATGAAAAATAGGAATTATTGTGAAACTCAAAATGGCTATAGTCTGATCGAAATGTCAATTGTGATGTTGCTTTTGGTGATTTTTGGACTGGGAATCTTCATGTTAGCTGCAGCAACGACAACAACCTATGAGGCACTAGTCGATAAGAAATCTGAAAGTGAATCCCTGCGAATTGCCAGTTCGTATATCGTCACAAAAATTAGGCAAAATGATCGTGTCGATAGTGTTAAAATTGACCCTAATGCTTTTGATGATCGTGATGCGTTAATTGTTCTTGAGACGATCAATAACGAAGACTATGAAACTTGGATTTATGTTTCTGAGGGTAGTTTAAGAGAAGCCACTGTGTTAAAAGGCGTTTCGCCAAATGATGATATGAGTTTTGAAATCGCAGAAATAGACCGTCTCGTTTTGACTGGTAGTGAGCATTCATTGGTGATTGGCATAGGTAAAGGTGACAAGTCTTTGACGGATATCTTAGTGACGCTCAAGTCTGAAGTTGAAACGATAGAATAAGGAGGCGTCATGCGATTCAAACATAAGAATAAAGGTGTTTCGCTGGTGGAGTTAATTCTTTCAATTGCCGTTCTATCCATTCTGAGCGTATATGTTATTCAGATGTTTCTATTATCTCAAAAACTGAACGGTCAAGCAGAAGCATTAGATCAAAGTGTTTTATTAAGTGAGACGATTTTCGAAACCGTTGAAAAAGATAAATCACTTGAAAGTGTCTTTAATTTGCAACTATTCAAGTTTGCTGAATCGATAGAATCTGGCGATATCATGAGCCGCAAGTTATACTTTGACGAAAATTGGAACCCCATTCAATCGAATAAAGCCTATATTTATACACTGTCGTTTACAGCTGAAGAAATTCAAGCGCTGGAATATAGTGTTGTCGACTATAAAATAGTGATCCAGAAAGAAGAAAACTCGGAAGTGGAGCAAATCTATGAAATTGAAATGGAAAAAACCTACTAAAAAGAATTTAATAGTATGTGAACGTGGCAGTTCTTCTGTTCTTGTCATTATGATTATGCTTCTCCTAATCACATTTGGCGTATTGGCCATGATGTCCTCTTATTCAAACTTAAAAATTGCTAGAAAGCATGCGCAATGGACGAGTGACTATTATCATTTAGAGAGCATTGCGGATTCTGACCTAAAATCATTTGAACAACTCTTCGATAGAGCGATGGAGGATACTCAAGCAAACTTTGTGAATCAGACTTTAGACTTACAGACCATTGAGGCTATGCCAGATGATATAAAAGAATCACTATTGAATAAGGTCAACGCGATTTCGACAAATGACACAGTAGCGACAAACTCAGTTGCAGATCAACTTTTCTTATATCATCTTTATGAGGCATATATTACGGCTCCTTTGTTTGACAAGCATTACTCAAGCAATTTTGACGACAATATATTTACTGCGTCCATAGAATCTGGGTGGGTACCTGAGATAACCTTTATTTCAAAAGATGAGGCAACAGAAAAACAATTACTTGTCAAAATCGCCATTGATACGAGCAAAGATGATATCCTTGCCAATGAATTGTCTATTTTAGAATGGCGTGAAATACCAGCAGAATTTGAATACGATGAGACATTAGACTTTGAAGACCCGGAGGGTAATTGAAATGTTTACACTTGAAGAGCTATTAGAACAAGCGATCAAAAGAGATGCTTCGGATTTATTTATCACAGTTGGCGTGCCTCCAACGCTTAAAGTCCACGGACAATTCGTAAAACTCGGCGATACTAAGTTAAGACCCGAAGATACTGAACTTTTAGTCAAAAAGTTATTTGTTAAAGATGACCATTATTCAGACTTTCTCGCAAACGGCGAAAAGGACTTTTCATTTTCACTCAGCAATGTCGGTCGTTTTAGAGTGGATGCCTATACACAACGCGGATCACATGCCGCTGCTTTGAGAGTTCTGAAGTTCGATAAACTCGATATTGAAAAATTGCGAATCCCGGAAACCATTTTAAACGTACGTAAAAAATCTAAAGGTCTCGTATTAATAACGGGACCTACAGGAAGTGGCAAATCGACGACTTTATCATGTCTCATTGATTTGATCAATAAAGAGCGCGCCTGTCATATTTTGACTTTAGAGGACCCTATTGAATACATCCACAAACACGATAAGAGCATCGTCGATCAGCGCGAGATCGGGATTGATACTAGGAGCTACGCGGATGGACTTAGATCAGCTCTTAGACAAGCGCCCGATGTTATTTTGATTGGGGAAATGAGAGATTATGAGACGATTTCTATAGCGCTCACAGCTGCTGAAACAGGCCATTTGGTGTTTTCTACTCTACATACAGTTGGTGCTGCTAAGACGATTGACCGCATTATCGATGTTTTTCCACCTAACCAACAACAACAAGTAAGGATTCAACTCTCTACAGTTTTGCAAGGCGTTATATCCCAACAACTCATTCAATCTGAAACACTTGGACGGGTTCCAGTTTTCGAGATCATGTCTATGAATCACGCCATTCGTAATATGATACGCGATGGAAAAATTCCGCAGATAGAAGCGGCTATTCATTCTGGAAAAAGTGTGGGAATGGTAAGCATGGACGCAAGTCTTGCCGATATGTATAATGAGGGGCTCATTTCAAAAGAGGATGCTTTGCTCCATTGTATTAATTATGATACAATCAAGCGGTATTTAGGTGAAAACGACTAGGTATCGTAGCTAATACTTAGTATTAGTGATTTAATCTCTTGGAAAGGAGGAAAGATTATGAAAAAACAAATGGTTGCGACGCTTATTCTGTTGGTTATTGCCATCTGTTTGTCTGGTCCACTCGATTACGCCGCAACCACTGAGACGATCGACGTAACCAATCAAGAAAAGGGTATCGTCGATATCGCATACAAAGCGACGGATACACTGAAATATAAAGTGTTGATAACAAAAGGGGATCAGAAGATAAGCTATCCTTTTACTGCGAATGGCACATCGGTGGCATTTCCACTTCAACTGGGAAATGGCACTTATAAAATAGGGTTGCTCAAAAATGTTAGTGGCACTAAATATGTCTATGTTGCACAAAAATCATTGGAACTTAACTTAAAGGATCCGAACATCGTCTTTTTAAATGCCGTCCAAAATATCAATTGGAATGAAGATCAAAAGGCAATTGACTTTGGTAAAACGCTATTAGAAACCAAAACGACGACGAGCAAACGCGTATCGACACTATATACCTATATTGTGAAAAATGTGTCCTATGATTATGATAAAATTTCTAAATTAACGGCCGAGTACATTCCAAACGTGGAACAGACTTATGAAGAGCTTAAAGGTATCTGCTATGATTATTCGGCACTGTTTGCTTCGATTGAGCGTAGCCATGGGATTCCAACAAAGCTTGTAAAGGGTTATTCGAAGTTCGTCAATGGCTATCACGCTTGGAATGAAGCCTTTATTGATGGCAAGTGGGTAATCATAGACAACACTGTCGATAGCACTTGGAAAGGATCTAAAACAGGTTTGACAATGTTTAAAAATGTTAAAGATTATACTAAAGTCAACGAATATTGATGGAGGGCGCCATGGTATATGTTTTTTTTGCTGAGGGTTTTGAAGAGATAGAAGCATTGACGGTTGTCGATGTATTAAGGCGCGCTGACATCAGAACACATATGATAGGTTTGACGGGGATTCAGGTTACGGGAGCTCATGGCATAACTGTACAAATGGATGATACGATAAAAGCCATAACGACTTTATCGGATACGATGATGATGATCTTACCTGGAGGGATGCCAGGCGCTAAAAATTTGTCTGAGCATAAAACATTAAAAAACTTACTTGTTGAGGCATATCATACGGAAGTGCCAATCGCCGCCATCTGTGCAGCACCTATCGTATTATCTGAACACGGTCTTTTAAAGGGCAGAAGAGCCACGTGTTATCCAGGATTTGAATCAGGTCTCAAGGATTTTGTTCACGACGATCGACCAGTCGTTCATGATGGCGCCTTAATAACAGGAAATGGACCTGGTGCAGCAATGGCATTTGCCTTAAAGATTGTTGAGATATTAAAAGGTCATAAAGTGAGTGAACAACTTGCCGCATCGATGATGTTCGTTCAAAGATAGTTTATTGATACGTACAAAAAAATAGATAAAATAATAAAAGGAATGCCCCAAAATGATCAAAAAAATCGTTTGGCATTCCTTTTTTATGATTAAAATAAGTTGCTCTATAATTAATTTTCTTCAAGTTATCAATTGCTTTTTCGCCAAACAATATCGATAGCGCCTTTGTTTTTGGTTCCTTCTGCGATATAAGTGTCTTCTTCAACACCGGTACCGACTGTAATAACCAATTCATAGTAGTCATAAATCTCACCGAGAGAATCTGGCTTTGGCCCAGTCAAATCACTGTATGTTGCAGATGCTGCACCAGCCAAACTTTTCAAATAGGCTTCGGCGAGTTCTCTACCTCTTTCAGAGGTAGTACCCCCAGAAACAATAATGGCTATTCCTAATGTATCTTCTTGAGGAATGATACCAGCATCCACCGTTTCAATATTTTTTTTAATTTCCCGTGTAGCAACATCTATCATATCTTCCGTTATGACATATTTCTGAGTCTCTGGATCAGTGGATTCATTAAAGACATTTTCACCGCCTTCTAGTGCTTCTTTTCCTTCTAGATCGACGTTGAGATCACCGTATGGTGTCGTGAAACGCACTAGGAAGTACACGAGTGCAATTAAACCAATCGTAAGTATGACATGATGTTTTTTGAGTACAAATTTTTTCTTTACAACTTCAGTTTCATCTGGACCTAGTTCTTGAATCTTTCTTTCAAGCCGTATTTTAGAGGCTTCGAACTTTTCTACGATTCCGGAGACTTCATCCTTGTTGATTAAATCAATGGCTTGGTCACATATTGTCAGTGCTTCAGAAAAACGATGTCTTTTTTCAAGTAACCTTATAGCACTCTCATAGGTTTTAGAAATTTTTGGCGTGTAATTTTCGAATATATCCAAATAGATTTTAAGGGCTATCTCCTCGTTGATCATCTCCATTTTCTGCGCCTTTTGAGTCAATATATATAGCTCATTGGTTCTTTCCGACATTTGATACTCCTATCCTAGTGACATAATTATTGTTTTCGTAAGATATATCGGCATAAACGTACAATTTGATTAGGAAATCGCATAATTCCAATTTCAAGATATTTCTCACATGAAAATGGAATCATGCAATTTCAATTGTTAACAAATTCTTTATATCTTAAGCGATTTTTAAAGTTGACGCATTTAATCGGATATATTATAATTAAAATGATTTCTTAGTAAACAACTAGGGATTAAAAGGAGTGTGTCATTTTGAAGTTATCTACTAGAGGCCGATACGGGCTAAAAGCAATGTTTGATCTTGCGCTCAATTATGGCGATGGGCCGATTTCACTCACTAGTATTGCCGAGCGCCAAGCGATTTCTGTCAATTATTTGGAACAGTTGATATCGCCACTTAGAAAAGCAAACCTCGTAGAAAGCGTACGCGGTGCGCAAGGTGGTTATATGCTGGCTAAGCATCCTGAAGAGATCACTGTTGGTATTATCTTGACCACGCTTGAAGGACCACTAGCTCCAACGGATTGTGTAGTCGTCGATGGCGATGACGACATCTGTGATCATTCAGAGTACTGCGTGACGAAAGTCATTTATGAAAAAATATATGAAAGCATTACGAGTGTAGTGAATTCAATT
This sequence comes from Acidaminobacteraceae bacterium, assembly GCA_041741755.1. GTDB lineage: Bacteria > Bacillota > Clostridia > Peptostreptococcales > Acidaminobacteraceae > Fusibacter_C. Next base: position 90,467 of record JBGSJR010000026.1, read on the forward strand.
ACTTTGCAGCATATGATCGACGATTATCGAAGCAATGAAGACAGTTTGATCATCAAAAGCATCTGCGAATGCAAATAAAGTTTTGGAGGGGAAGAAGTTGAGAAAAATTTATTTGGATTATTCAGCAACGACACCAGTAAAAGATGAAGTGCTCCAAGAAATGCTGCCTTATTTTTCTGAAAAATTTGGCAATGCCTCAAGTATACACGGCTTTGGTCAAGACGCTAAAAAATCATTAGAGCAAGCGAGAGGCACTGTTGCAAAGACCATGCATACGACGCCTGATACGATTTATTTCACCGGTGGCGGTTCCGAATCCGACAACTGGGCTTTAAAAGGGGTCATGCGTGCTAACAAAGCAAGGGGCAACCACATCATAACCTGTAAGATCGAGCACCATGCGATATTGCACACCTGTGAGGCACTAGAAAAGGAAGGCTTTGAAGTAACTTATCTCGATGTCGACGATATGGGCCTTATCAGTCTTGAAGCGTTAGAAGCAGCTATAAAACCAACCACTGTTCTCGTGTCTATCATGTTTATAAACAATGAAATAGGAACGATGCAGCCAATCTTAGAAATCTCAAAAATTGCGCATAAACATAATGTTCTATTTCATACAGATGCCGTTCAAGCCTATGGCAATGTCGATATAGATGTCAATGCCCTTGGTATCGATCTTATGAGCGTTTCAAGTCATAAAATATACGGACCAAAAGGTGTTGGCGCACTTTATATAAAAAAAGGCGTTCGCCTTGAAAACCTCATCGAAGGTGGTGCACAAGAAAAGAAAAGAAGAGCAGGTACAGAAAACTTGCCTGGCATCATGGGTTTCGCGAAAGCAGCTGAGCTAGCTTATGACAATTTGGAATCACATGTAGAAAAATTAACAATACTAAGAGAACGCCTCTTAAAGGGGATCTTAGAAACAATAGATTATGTGAAGCATAATGGCCATCCAACTCAGCGTCATCCTGGAAATGTCAACGTTTGCTTTGAATTCATCGAAGGTGAAGCACTACTCTTAAGCTTAAATGCAAAGGGCATCGCGGGTTCAAGTGGCTCTGCTTGTACATCGGGATCACTTGATCCGTCACACGTATTACTCGCAATCGGATTGCCACACGAGATTGCGCATGGCTCACTTAGATTGACCATAGGCGATTTTACCACAGAAGAAGACGTCGATTACACCATCGTCGCATTAAAAGAAGTAGTAGAAAAATTGAGACAGTGGTCTCCGCTTTACGATAGAATTCAAGGAGGACAAAAATAATGTACACAGAAATAGTTATGGATCATTTCATGAATCCTAGAAATGTCGGAGAGATCGAAAATGCCGATGGCATCGGTGAAGTCGGCAATGTCAAATGTGGTGATATCATGAGAATCTATATCAAAGTTGAAAATGAAGTCATCGACGACATCAAATTCAAGACATTTGGCTGTGGATCGGCAATTGCCGCTTCTTCTATGGCAACTGTACTCATAAAGGGTATGACGATCGAAGATGCCCTTAAAGTGACGAATAAACAAGTTGTCGAAGCATTAGGCGGGCTACCAGCAGTTAAGATTCATTGTTCTGTCCTCGCTGAGCAAGCGCTAAAAGCGGCGATATACGATTATGCGACAAAAGCTGGCAAAACTTATGCAGGTCTTGAGGGCTTTGATCCAAACGATGACCATGACCATCACGATGTCGTAGAGATTGAATTCTAAAAAACACTTTGACCTTTAATGCAAATATGTTAAAATGTTATAAGAATATGAATAAGCCATGTAATGGCACATGATTGGCTATGATGAAGAGGAGTAAATCACACCTTTAGAGAGCATCCGTTTGGTGAAAGCGATGCAAGTGATTGAAGCAGCTTTTGAGCTCGAAATCCGAAATAGTAGTAGGATTTTGCGTTTTGCAAACGTTAAGATGCATTTTGACCTTCAAAGCGATTGGACTTGTCCAATAAATAGGGTGGTACCGCGATTATGTCGTCCCTATAAAACTTTGGAGGTTTTTTTGTATAATTTATGAAATTATGTAAGAACTATAAATAATTCGCAGGAGGAATTTACGATGAAAAAGATGGGCTTAAATGAAATTAGGAAAGCTTTTTTAGATTTTTATGAATCAAAAGGACATTATGTGACATCGAGTTATCCACTCGTGCCCCTCAATGATAAAAGCTTGTTGCTGGTCAATGCGGGTATGCAACCGATTAAAAATTATTTTACTGGTACAGAAGTACCGCCTAAAAGCACGATGGCAACTTGTCAAAAGTGTATCCGTACCGGCGATATAGATAATGTTGGCGTCACAGCAAGACATGCGACTTTTTTTGAAATGCTCGGTAACTTTTCGTTCGGCGATTACTTCAAAGAAGGTTCAATAAAATATGGGTGGGAATTTATCACAGAGGTGTTGGAACTTCCAGTAGAGATGCTTTGGCCATCTGTTTACCTCGATGACGATGAGGCGTTTAATATCTGGCGTGATGTCATCGGCATACCAGAACACAAAATTACGAGACTTGGAAAAGCGGACAACTTCTGGGAAATTGGAACAGGTCCTTGTGGCCCATGTTCAGAAATATACTTTGATCGTGGCGAAGCTTATGGCTGTGGCGATCCAGACTGTAAGCCAGGATGTGAATGCGAAAGATTCCTCGAATTCTGGAATCATGTCTTCACACAATATGACCGCGATGAGCAAGGCAATTACCACGAACTCGAAAAGAAAAACATCGACACGGGCATGGGACTCGAGCGCATCGCTTGTATCATGCAAGAAGTCGATTCAATATTTGAAGTTGACACCATCAAACTCATAAGAGATGCTGTTATTGGTAACTCTGGTTTGGGCTATGGCAAAGATCGATCAACAGACATCTCTACGCGCATCATAACAGACCATATCAAGGCTGTAACCTTCATGGTAGGCGATGGCATCATGCCAAACAACGAAGGCCGTGGTTACGTGCTCAGACGTCTTCTTAGACGTGCTGCAAGACATGCAAAGAAACTTGGCATGAACGGCAACATTTTGACGAAGCTCGTCGACACTGTGATTCTCGCATATGGCGAAAACTATACGAATCTCGTTGAGAGAAAAGACTATATCAAACGCATTATCTCAATCGAAGAAGAGCGCTTCCAGTCGACGATCGATCAAGGGCTTGGCATCTTAAGTGACTATATTGAAGCGATGCAGACTGAGGGGGTTACTGAGCTCAGTGGCGATAAGGCATTCAAGCTGTATGACACATATGGTTTTCCACTTGAACTCACAATGGAAATCCTCGCTGAAAAGAAAATGACTGTCAACGAAGAAGCTTTCAAAGCACAAATGATCGAACAAAAAGAACGCGCAAGAACAGCTAGAGGTAGCGGAGACGAGCTCGGATGGGCAAGTGAAGCGGTATCGCAGCTTCCTAAAACCATCGTTTCTCAGTTTGTGGGCTATCAAAACCTCACAAAAGTCTGTAAACTCGTGGCTGTTGTCGGCGAAGAAATTGTGGATGAAGCGTTCGAAGGTATGGAAGTAACTTTAGTCCTTGACGAAACGCCATTTTATCCTGAAGGCGGCGGTCAAATTGGGGATATCGGACATATCTACACGGATACATTTATGGCAGAAGTCATTGAAACGAAAAAAAGCGTTGGCAGAATCATCGGGCACAACGTACGTGTACTAAAAGGCACAGTCAAAGTTGGTAGCGATGTGACGGCTAGTGTCAATGTAAGCAGTCGCATGGCAACCGCTAGAAACCACTCTGCGACACATTTGCTTCACAAAGCACTCAGAACCGTTCTTGGAAAACACGTTGAGCAAGCTGGGTCGATGGTGAATCCAGAGAGATTGCGCTTCGACTTCTCACATTTTGAAGCCATTTCGTATTCAGATCTTCAAAAAATCGAAAAGATCGTCAATGAACAAATCTTTAGTGCACTTACGGTACAGACGGAAGAAATGCCGATAGATGCAGCGAGAGAAAAAGGGGCTATGGCACTCTTTGGTGAAAAATATGGTGATAAAGTACGCGTTGTCACAATGGGTAATTATAGCATCGAGCTTTGTGGCGGCACACATCTTAAAAATACCGCTGAAGTTGGTCTCTTTAAAATTGTCAGTGAAACGGGCGTTGCAGCTGGTGTACGTCGAATTGAAGCGATTACTGGTGAAAATGTTTATAATTTGTTAACACAACTCGATGAAAAAATGCAAACTGTTTCTGATATTCTTAAGACAAGCGTTCACGATGTCACACAAAAGGCAGAGCAAGTGCTTTCAGAAATTAAAGCACTCCAACGTGAAAACGATATGCTCAAAAACAAGCTTGCAAAAGGCGCACTTTCTGAAATCCTCGCTGGAATGAAGGAAGTCAACGGTTTCCAAGTGGTAACTGCAAAATTTGAAGACATTGACATGAACACACTTAGAAATCTCGGTGATCAGATTAAAGACCGATTTGAAAACAGCGTTGTCGTATTGGCTAACATAGGTGATGATAAAGTTGAGTTACTCTCGATGGCATCTGATGCAGCCGTTAAAAAAGGCGCTCATGCTGGCAATATCATAAGAGAAGTAGCAAAAATAACAGGCGGTGGTGGCGGTGGTAAACCGAACATGGCACAAGCCGGTGGAAAGAACCCTGAAAAAGTTGATGAAGCGCTTCAAAAAGTTTATGCTTTATTGGCCTAAAAAGGGTATAATGACATCATAAAGGTCTTTTGACTTCAATAGAGGGGGGATTACAATGAAAAACACGATGAAATTTAGCGTAGAGGACTATCTCGAAAATGGTGAGCACAAAGACATCTTGCTTTACGTCTACAATGCTCTTGAGGAAAAGGGATACAACCCTGTCAATCAACTCATTGGGTATTTGATTTCTGGTGATCCTACCTATATAACAACACACAATGACGCAAGGACTATGATTAAGAAGATCGAACGTGATGATATTCTTGAAGTCTTAATTAACCATTATATTGAGAGTAATAAAAAATGATTTATAAAACACTAGGCAAAACGGGTATAAAGGTATCGAAAATCTGTTTTGGAAGTTTGACAATGGGGCCGCTTCAACGCAATTTGAGCACTTTTGAAGGGGCCTCATTAATTGAATACGCCTATGAAAATGGCATTAATTTTCTTGACACTGCTGAACTTTATGAAACATACGCACATGTCAAACAAGCGTTAAAAACAATTCCTAGAGAAAAGTTTGTAATTGCGAGCAAGTGTTATGCCTATTCGGAAGAAACGGCTAAACTGAGTTTTGAAAAAGCGTTAAAAGAAATTGACACGGATTATATTGATATATTTATGCTGCATGAACAAATGAGCGAACATACTATTCGGGGGCATTATGAAGCCATCGAGTATTTTTTAAAGATGAAACAAGAAGGACGCATTCTTGCGTTCGGAATTTCTACGCACTATATAGCAGGTGTTAAAGCGGCCTGCAAATACCCAGAAATTGAAATTGTCCATCCAATTACCAACGTAAATGGACTGGGTATACAAGACGGTACAAGATTAGAAATGGAAAACGCTATAAAGCAGTTTAAAGCTTTGGGCGGTGGGATATTTGGCATGAAGCCACTCGGTGGAGGCAATTTATTAACTACTGTTGATGCCTGTTTTGATTACATCTTAGCACAAAATGATATCGATTCTATTGCCTTTGGTATGCAATCGAAGGCTGAGATTGATTACAATATAAAAAGAGTAGGTGGTGAGCCTATTTCAAGTGACCTCCAAGCACTCGTGGCAAATAACGAGAAGAAACTACAAATAGCAGATTGGTGCATAGGATGTGGCGCATGTGTCATTAAATGTGATCACAAAGCACTTACTGTTATAGATGGCATGGCTATCGTAGATCGCTCCCACTGTGTTTTATGCGGTTATTGTGCCTCAGTTTGCCCTGAGTTTTGTATCAAAGTGTATTAAATATTGTATAATCCATTGAAATGGGTTATTATGGAGGATATGATTTAATGAGAATTATGGGACTTGATGTAGGGGATAGAACAATAGGTGTCGCAATAAGCGATTCGCTATTGATAACGGCACAAGGCAAAGAAACAATCTTTAGAGTGTCACTCAAGCAAGATATTGATCGCTTAGTAGAACTCATCAATGAATATGAAGTAACAAAAATTGTGGCAGGGATGCCATATAACATGAATGGCAGCATTGGACCGCAAGGCGAGAAGACACAGCAATTCATGGATAAACTTGAGAAAAAATTGATTTATTCCGATCGAATCAAAGACAAAATCGAAATTGAATTTTGGGATGAGCGAATGACCACGTTAAGTGCCAATCGCTTTTTAATAGAAGCCGATGTGCGCAGAGAAAATCGTAAAAAAGTTGTCGATCAACTCGCAGCTATTTTAATTTTACAGGGTTATTTGGATAGGAATAGAACGGTTTAAATAAGCAGCAGTAGTAATAAGAATAAATACTATTATGAGGTGAATTAATATGAAAAAAGAAGAATTGTTTGAAGTTGTACAGCCAGAACACGATCATGACCATGAAGACACAGTTGAATTACTCGATGAAAATGGCGTTGCGACGTTATTTAACATCATCGCTAACCTGGAGCTAGATGGCCAAGAATACGCAATTTTATCAAATGTTGACGATGAAGATGATGTATTGATTTTCAAAGTAACAGAAGAAAACGATGAATTTGTCTTTGAAACAATCGAAGATGAAGATGAACTCAACTCAGTCGTAGACGCATACAACGAGCTTTTGGACGAAATGGGCGAAGACGAAGAATAATAATGGAAATATGCAATTTCCTAATAAGTAGAAATATTCACAGATGTCAACAATATAATGAATATGAAAGTATCGAGGTGCGATTATGAGTTTAGTTTACGAAGGGTATAAGAAGAAGTTAAAGGAAGCGGGTTATAAATTAACACCACAGAGAATAGCTATATTAAATGCCATTGAAGAGAATAAAGGAAAGCATCTTAATACCGAGGAAATTTACGATATCGTAAAGCAAAGAAATCCAGAAATGGGATTGGCAACCGTTTATAGAACACTACAGCTCCTAGAAGAGTTGGAAGTCGTATCTTCATTAAACCTTGAGGACGGCTGTGTAAGATATGAGTTATACAGTGATGATGGCCACCATAATCATCATCATTTAATATGCTCGAATTGCTTCGCAGTCATAGAAGTTGAAGGCGATTTACTCGAAGAATTGGAAGAAAAAATTGAGAAAGAACATGATTTCAAGATTCTTGATCACAAACTAAAATTCTATGGTATATGTAGTAAATGCAAAAACCTTGTTTAGTACAGGGTTTCTTTTGCGTAAATGAGAAACAATCAAAAATCTTTGTCATACGATTTACAACACTTTCAGTCTGACCGGAAAAGAGTGACTGAATACAGATAAGAGGGTTAATATGACAAAAAAGAATGTAACTGAAGAAACAAATGCGGTAGTTAACGCGGATACAGAATCAAAGCAAGTAACTAAACAAAGCAACACAAAACAAAACAGCACTAAGCAAAATCCAAATGCGAACCAAAATAATCAAAACCAAAATAATCAAAACGCAAAACCGAACAATCCTAAACCCAAAAATGCAAAACAAAATCAAAATCAAAATCAAAATCAAAATCAAAATCAAAATCAAAATCAAAATCAAAATCAAAATCAAAATCAAAATCAAAATCAAAATGCTAAACAGGATGTTAAACAAGAGGCTAAACCAGAATTAAGTCTCGAAGCAAACCAAGAACCAAAACAAAATTTGAACCCAGAGAAAAAGCAACCCGGAAGAAATCAAAACGGTGCTGGCAAAAAGAGAAACAACAACAATAGGCCTAAATTCAATGTTGAAGAACCACAGATCTTGACCCCTGAATTAAATGTATCAGGTGGACCACTTCTTAAAATCATTCCGTTAGGCGGATTAAATGAAATTGGAAAAAACATGACTGTTTACGAGTATGAAGAGGATATCTTTGTAGTCGATTGTGGTATGGCTTTCCCAGAAGATGAACTACTTGGTATTGATGTTGTGATTCCAGATATCACGTACCTTAAGAAAAATGCAAGTAAAATTAGAGGTATTATCATTACACACGGTCATGAGGACCATATTGGATCACTTCCATATTTTTTGAGAGATATAAATGTACCTGTATACGGTACACGGTTAACACTGGGTCTTGTTGAAAACAAATTAAAAGAACATAAAATCAATCCTAAACTAATCACGATCCAACCAGGAACTACTTTTAAGCTTGGTGTATTTGAAATTGAGCCTATTAGAGTGTGCCACAGTATAGCAGATGCAGTAGCTTACGCTATTACAACACCATATGGCAAAGTGATTCAGACAGGTGACTTTAAAATTGACTTTACACCAATCGATGGTCAAAAAGCGGATCTTCATCGATTTGCAAGACTAGGCGAAGAAGGCGTTTTAGCATTACTTTCAGATAGTACAAATGTGCTAAGAGAAGGCTATACGATGTCTGAAAGCTCAGTGGGCGATACCTTTGAAGAAATCTTCAGACATGCTGAATCTCGAATTATTGTCGCATCGTTCGCATCAAATGTACACCGCGTGCAACAGATTATTAATGCAGCTTTTTCAAACAACAGAAAAGTCGCTTTCTCTGGTAGAAGTATGGTGAATGTATCAAATGTTGCTATGGAGCTAGGCTACTTAAAATTACCACAAAGTGATATGATCATCGACATCAAGGACATCGATCGTTATCCAGAAAATGAACTTGTAGTCATAACAACTGGTTCACAAGGCGAGCCGATGAGTGCACTTGCAAGGATGGCAAACTCTGAACATAGAAACATGGAAATTGTGAAGGGCGATCTGGTTATCTTATCGTCATCACCAATTCCTGGTAATGAAAAATCTGTTTACAAAATCATCAATCAACTTACAAAAAAAGGTGCAAAAATGATTTATGAGTCGATGGCTGAAGTCCATGTTTCAGGACATGCTAAGCAAGAAGAGTTGAAGCTCATGCAAGCACTTACTAAGCCAAAATATTTTGTACCTGTTCACGGTGAATACGTCATGCTCGATAAACATAAGCAATTGGCTATTTCCATGGGCATGCATGACAAAAATATCTTCATTTTGAATAACGGCAGTGTGCTTGAGTTCAATGCTGAAGGTGCAAGAATTGGTAAACCAGTTCAAGCAGGTCGCGTATTTATCGACGGACTTGGCGTTGGCGATGTCGGGAATATTGTTTTAAGAGACAGAAAGCACTTGTCAGAAGACGGATTAATCATCATCGTTGCGGCAATTTCTAGTGCAACTGGTGAACTTATAAGTGGCCCAGATCTCATCTCCAGAGGCTTTGTATACGTTAGAGAATCAGAAGTATTGATGGACGGTGCAAAAGCAGTTATTGAAGAAGAACTTAAAAAATGTTATGCAAAAAACATTAAAGATTGGTCGTCACTCAAGTCGTCTGTTCGCGATGCATTAAGCCAATATATTTACCAAAGTACAAAACGTTCTCCAATGATATTGCCAGTATTCATGGAAGTCTAATTCAATAAATGTAGTTGATTGGACGCTCTCAAGGAGGGAAATATGAAAAAAATTGCACTTTTGGCACTACTCGTTTTAGTCTTTGCACTTTCTACGGGTTGTGCCGGAATCTTGGAAAAATACGATGCCGCAGTGGATCCAAATAGCACGGAGACGCAACTTGTCACCGTGCCATCTGGTGCGACTACGACTAGCATAGCCAATTTGTTAAAAGAAAATGATTTGATTCAAAACGTGAACGCTTTTAAAGCAAAGTCAAAACAACTTGAAGTGGATGGTCAGATGAAGGCGGGCGACTATATGTTGTCTAAATCACTCACCACAGAAGAGATTATTACTAAGCTCGTAAATGGCGATGTCTATATTGAAACAGCGAAGTTTACGATACCTGAAGGCTATGAGGTGAGACAAATCGTCGACACTTTGGAATCTGAAGGTTTAATCGATAGAGAAAAATTTATTGATGCGCTTCAAAACGCACCATTTGACTACCCTTTTTTAGAAGGGGTAGATAGAACCTACCTATTAGAAGGGTATTTATTCCCAGATACCTACACTGTAAAGACGGGTGCTGATGAAGTGGCTATCATCAAGATGATGCTCGATCGTTTTAATACGATTTTTATCGAAGACTATTATACACGTGCTGAAGAATTGGGTATGACTGTAGATGAAGTGGTGACACTCGCATCAATCATTGAGCGAGAAGCACGTCTCGATGAGGAGTTTCCAATTGTCGCAAGTGTGTTCCACAACAGAATCGACATCGACATGTTGCTACAGTCTTGCGCTACGGTTCAGTTTATTTTAAAGGAACGCAAGGACGTATTATTGTTTGCAGATATCGAGATTGAATCGCCATATAACACTTACATCAATCCAGGTTTGACACCATCGCCAATTGCATCTCCAGGAGAGCTTGCGATTAAATCTGCGCTCTATCCAGCTGAGACGAATTATCTTTATTTTGTAACGACAGAAAAGAACGATGGCTCACATTATTTTAACGAAACCCTAGAGGGACATAATCGAGACATCAAAAAGGGGAACTAAATGATTGAAAGCAAAATCGTCGACCCACATGTTGAAACGTATATTAAGACGTTGCTACCGAACGAAACCGGTTTGCTTGGCGAACTAGAAGCTTACGCGACTCAGTTCAATGTACCAATTGTTCAACCCGAGATTGCCCAATATTTGAAAGTTTTTTTAAAAATAGCAAAGCCGAGAGCTGTACTTGAAATAGGTACGGCTATCGGTTATTCTGGCGCTCTAATGGCGCTAGAGATGGAAAGTGGCACGATAGATACTATCGAACTAAATGAGATGATGTTTGCAAAAGCGAAAGAGACCTTTTCAGTTTTAAGTGAGCTCGCACCTTCGGTTGCTGTCACTCAGCATCTAGGTAGTGCAACGGATGTCATACCAACTTTGGCCAAACAGTTTGATCTTATTTTTATCGATGCATCTAAGGGCCATTACAAAGAATTTTTTGATTTGTGTTATCCGATGCTTAAAGAGGGTGGTGTGATCATATCTGATAATGTTCTATATAAGGGCATGATTGCAACCAATCTCTATTTAGTAAGGCGTAAAATAACCATTGTGAAACGCATGCGTAAATACCTCGCCTTTATCAGTGAACATCCCGAGCTTGAAACGACCGTATTGCCTATGGGTGACGGTCTAGCAATTAGTTACAAAAAAGGAGGCAACGCATGAAGCGTGTAGAATTGTTAGCACCTGCCGGCGATTTGGAAAAACTCAAATACGCTATTATTTATGGTGCTGATGCGGTGTATATAGGTGGTCAAGTATTTGGACTACGCGCTGCTGCAAAAAACTTTTCATTTGAAGAAATGAAGGAGGGCATTGAATTCGCACATGCCCGCGGTAAAAGAGTATTTCTCGTTCTAAATATCATCCCTCATAACGAAGATATCCATTATTTGGAGCAATATATTGAACAAATCAAAGATTTAGGTTTAGATGCGGTTATTTTATCTGATCCAGGGACTTTTATGTTTATCAAGCAATACGCTCCTGATTTAGAAGTGCATTTGAGTACACAAGCCAATAATACGAACTACATGAGTGCCAATTTTTGGCATGCACAAGGTGTGAAACGTGTGATACTAGCAAGAGAGCTCTCTTTTGATGAGATTTCCGAAATTCGTGCAAAAACACCACCAACACTTGAGTTAGAATCATTTGTACATGGTGCGATGTGCATCTCTTATTCAGGCAGATGCCTCATGAGCAATTATATGGCGGGCAGAGATGCAAACCGTGGCGCTTGTGCACAACCATGCAGATGGGAATACAATCTTGTCGAGAAGACGAGGCCAGGCGAATACTTTCCAGTTGAAGAGACGGAAGATGGTACATTTTTCTTCAACTCTAAAGACCTTTGCATGATTCAGTCAATACCAGATCTTATAAAATCTGGGCTTGACAGCCTTAAAATCGAAGGCAGAATGAAAACTATTTACTATGTTGCTTCGATTGTTCGCGCTTATCGAAAGGCAATAGATGAATTTTATAATGATCCGGAGAACTATGTCTACAATCCGGAATGGTTTGAAGAGATTCAGAAAGTCTCTCACAGAGAATTTACGAGTGGCTTTTATGACCACAAACCAACAGCTGAAGACCAGCTTTATTCTACGAGTTCTTATGTGCGTACGTATGATTTTCTAGGTATTATCAAATCCTACGATGCTGAAACGGGTATGGCAACTATCGAACAGAGAAACCATTTCAAGATTGGCGATAAAATTGAGATCATTGGACCAAATTATTTCTATGGTGAGCATACTATCGAAGCGATGTTTGATGAAGAGAATAACCCTATCGTAGTCGCACCACATGCGCAACAGATTATCAAATTACCGCTTAATCAACCGGTTGAGCCATATTATATTTTAAGAATCGAAGTAGCGTCAAAATAAGTTCCCAAAAGCGCTTTGACGCTGAGGACCGAGGAGGCAGTGATGAACAAACCCGTGGTTATTGGGGTATCTGGTGGTACAGGATCAGGGAAAAGCACTGTGGCAAAGGCTATTTTCAAATCTTTGCCAGATGAGAATATTTTGATTCTCGAACAGGATGCCTATTATAAAGACCAAAGTAACTTGACCTATGATGAACGCGTAAAGACCAACTATGACCATCCACTTGCTTTCGATACGGATTTGCTCATTAAGCACATAAAGCAGTTGTGTGAACATAAATGTATTGAAAAACCAATTTATAATTTCTCAATTCATAATAGAGAAGAAAAGACCATTAAAATTCAGCCAAAAGAAATCATTATTATAGAAGGTATTATGATTCTTGAAGATGCACGTCTCAGAAATCTCATGGATATTAAGATTTTTGTCGATACAGATGCCGATGTACGCATCATAAGACGTATCACGCGTGATATCAATGAAAGAGGTAGAACACTTGAATCGGTTATCGAACAGTATTTGACTACTGTTAAACCTGCACATGAACAGTTTATTGAACCAACAAAAAAATATGCAGATATTATTATTCCTGAAGGTGGCTATAATAAAGTTGCCATCGACCTCATGACGACAAAAGTGATGTCTATCATAAAGGAAAAACAATAAAAGGAGCGGTTATGCCTTATCAAGACGACGAACAAATATTAGAAATTGGCGCAACAAAGCACATCGCCTTGGTTGCTCATGATTCGCGAAAGAGCGATATGATAGAGTGGTGCCGGACTCATAAAGATCAACTTAATATGCACTTTTTATTTGGAACGGGTACTACTGCAAAACTCATATCAGAATCGCTTTCCTTGCCAATTAGAGCACTCAAAAGTGGTCCTCTTGGCGGTGATCAACAGATTGGTAGTAAAATCGTCGAGGGCGAAATCGATTTCATGATATTTTTTTGGGACCCAATGAGCCTTCATCCACATGATCCAGATGTAAAAGCACTGCTTAGAATCGCTACACTTTACAATATTCCTATTGCAACAAACCGATCTACAGCTGACTTCCTGTTGACAAGTCCGTTCATGACTCAAAGTTATCCACGGGCTATTATCAATTTTGACAGTTATATTAAAAGAAATATTTGAGAATATAAATGAGGTGAGATTTTGCGCCACGACTATTTTATTAAAGCAGCAATTGAACAAAATGCGTCAGATATTCATATCGCTCCAAATGCGAAGCCAATGCTTAGAGTAAATGGCGTACTCCAAGTATTTGAAGATAGTGAAATACTTACACATGAAGATGTCGATGAAGTGGTTAAGACGCTTTGCGATGATAATCAGCTTGAATTGTTGGACCGAACGGGTGAACTGAACTTTAGTTTTTCCATTCCCGATCATGGAAGGTTTAGAGTGAATATCGTTAAGCAACGTGGCACTTATAGCATTTCTATCAGAATTCTAAAATTAATCATTCCTTCTAAAGAAACACTAGGTTTGCCTAGTGTCCTTTTCGAGATGGCTTCGCAAAAAAGAGGCATTATGATTGTATGTGGCGCTTCGGGATCTGGTCGTTCGACGACGATGGCAGCCATTTTACAGCATCTCAATGAAACACAGAAATTCAATATTATAACGGTAGAATCGCCTATTGAATACTTATTTAAGCACAATCAATCCCTTTTGGTGCAGCGAGATGTAGGCACAGATTGTGATTCGATCTATGAAGGTGTTAAGAGCATCATGCGTCATGATCCCGATGTCGTTATGATTTCAGATATATCTGAGGAATCTGTCATGGAACTTGCCCTTCAAATCGCGGAGTCTGGAAAACTGGTCATTGCAGGCTTATCTTCAATTAATGCCGTCACTTCTATTGAATCAATCATCGCTTCAGCACTACCCGCGCGCATTGAAAACAGAAAACTCAAGCTAGCATCCAATTTGCTCGCGATTATTGCACAGCAACTCGTCCCAAGTAAACGAGATGATGCAAGACTCTTGGTCTATGAACTCCTACTGCCAAATGCCGCTATAAGATCACATATCATGTCAGGAACTTTTGTAGAATTGAGAAATACCCTCAATGTTGGCAAAAAGCAAGGTATGCTTAGTATGGATGCCAATCTATTTGACAAATTCAGAGAGAATGACATCAGCCACGAGACCCTTTACAAGTTTTGCCTTGATACGGAATACGTAAAACGCTTAGAGAAAAATAGTGCTCGAGGAGATAACCAATGACCACGATCATATTGATCGGTATGATGGGCTCAGGGAAAACTTCAGTGGGGCACGTACTAGCGCATCGCTTACACTTAAAGCACATTGACACTGACCATATAATTGAAGAGACGCAGGGGCAATCAATCACTCGTATTTTTGAGTCACATGGTGAATCAAAGTTTAGAGAACTGGAAGGAAATGTAGTCGACAAGATATCAAAATTATCGAATGTCGTCGTATCAACGGGTGGTGGCATTATTTTGAATCCTATAAATACGATGCGGCTAAGAGAGATGGGCACTGTTGTTTATTTAAAGGGTTCTGTTGTTCAACTCAAAGAAAATCTAAAAGAGGTTACAGAAAATCGGCCACTTTTAAAAATACACGAACTAGCAGTTATTTTAAAAGTCAGATCTGCTTTGTATGAACATGCGGCCCATTTTTGTATCGATATAGATGGGCGCTCAATTGAAGAGATTGCTTCAGAAATATTAAAAATTCAAGGACTCTAAAGACATTGCACTCAAGTGCTACATCTGTTAGAATCTTAGTATGGAGATTTCTTGACAATCGATAAAGTTTAAAGCTATAATAGGGATTGGTCCGAGTTTGAATTAATATTTTGGAGGTTTTATAATGATAGCTGCAAGTGATTTTAGAAAAGGTGTTACATTTGAAATAAACAACGAGCCTTTTGTTATTATTGATTTTCAACACGTTAAACCTGGTAAAGGTGCTGCGTTTGTAAGAACAAAATACAAAAGCTTAATCAACGGAACGATCAGAGATCAAGCTTTCAACCCTTCTGAAAAATTCCCAAGAGCTCATATTGAGACTAAAGAGATGCAATACTTATACAAAGAAGGCGATTTGTATTACTTCATGGACAATGAAACGTATGACCAAATTCCATTGTCTGCTGAGCAAGTAGAAGATGCAATTCTTTACATCAAAGAAAATGATAATGCGACACTTAAATTCTACAAAGGCAAATGCTTCCTTGTAGAACCACCAAACTTTGTTATACTGCTTATTACAGAGTCTGAGCCAGGTGTTAAAGGCGATACGGCTACTAACTCCACTAAAAAAGCTGTCGTTGAAACAGGCGCTGAAGTTCAGGTTCCAGGTTTCGTAAACGAAGGCGATAAAATCAAGATTGATACGCGTACGGGCGAGTATTTATCAAGAGCTTAATTTGTTTAAATTTGCCGTGCTTTTGCAGGGCGATTTAATATAAAAAATACCCACTAAAGGAGGGATTCACATGAGCTATATGCATGAAAAAGTGGCTTATCTTCAAGGATTGGCTGAGGGCATGGAAATTAGTAACGACTCGAAAGAGGGTAAGTTATTGCTTCAAATCATCGACGTACTTGGTGACTTCGCAGATGAAGTTGACGCCGTTTACGATGAGCTCGACGATCTCAACGATGCTGTAGTAGAACTTGACGACTATATCGAAACAATTGATGAAGACCTTGCTGATCTAGAAGATGACGTTTACGAAAATGACGAAGACGAAGACTTTGACGATGAAGATGAGGACGATTTCGAAGAAGTTGAGTGTCCTGATTGTGGGGAAACTATCTTTGTAGATGGAAAGCTGATTGATAAGGGCGAAGACATAGAATGTCCGAGTTGCGGCGTCATCATCGAATTTTCTGATGAATGCGAATGCTGTGATGAAGAAGGTTGCGACTGTAACTGCGAGAAATAAGTTTTAAAAAGGTTTTGTTGACCCTATCATGGGAAACCGTGATAGGGTTTTGCTTTTCACGTTTTATTTGTATTGAATAGGCTTATTTGCTATAATATCTATATAGCTTTAATTTGAGGAGGCCCTATATGGCTGAAAATATGACAATTAACGCATCGAATCATGGAAAAGTAAATATTGCAGATGATGTAATCGGTGTCATTGGATCGATTGCGGCTGCTGAAATAGAAGGTGTCAAATCGCTCAGTGGTACTTTTTCTGAGGAAATCATGTCTGTAATGGGCAAAAAGAGCTTTAACAAAGGTGTTAGAGTAGAGATGGAAGACGATATCATATTAATTGAACTCAGTGTGATCGTCGACTATGGAACTAAGATACATGAAATTGCAAAACAAGTGCAAGAAAATGTAAAGGTTGCGATAGAATCTATGACTGGATTCAAAGTGTCAGCAGTCAATGTATTTGTTGAAGGCATCAACACAAAAGTTGATGCGCAATAGAAATAAAGGTTATAGTAAATAGATACGAAGAGTATGTACGTTAGAAAAGACTGGCTTCCATGAAGTTAGTCATTTTCATGTCAGGGAGGGTTCATGAACCGCATTAGGAGCCGAGAAGTAACCATGGAGATCATCTATCAGATGGAGATCCAACAAGAATATGATATCCAGAAATTTCTTTCGCATTATGATGAAATTTTGGATGCTACTTATATTAAAACGACATTAGAACTTTGGATTGCCAATAAAGATGAGATCGAAGCAAAAATTCTTGAACACCTTCAAGGGTGGAAACTGGATCGACTTGCTAAGATTGATTTATCTATTTTGAGATTGGGCATCACTGAAATTCTTTATGATGAAAGCATTCCGGTTAAAGTAAGTATAAATGAAGCGGTTAATCTCGCTAAGAAATACGTCGACGAGAAATCTGGCAAATTCATAAACGGTGTTTTAAGTCACTTTGCCAATAAGGAATAAACTTATGATCCTTGCTGTTGATACGAGTTGTTACACGACTTCGATGATCGTCATCGATCGTGATACAGGTCAAATACTGTTTGAACTGAATAAGAATCTTGCTGTAAAGCCCGGGGAACGCGGTTTGCGTCAATCTGAGGGCTTTTTTCAGCATGTACATCAGCTCACAGCATCATTTGAAGCACTCAGTAAAGCTGTGGACGCTAAGAAAATTAGTGCGATTGCTGTTAGCAGTCGTCCTAGACCACTTGAAAGCTCGTATATGCCAGTGTTTCATGCTGGTCTTTTGTTTTGTACCAACATTTCAAACGCACTTGGCGTACCACTGGGTACGTATTCACATCAAGAGGGGCATTTGATGGCAGCAATACGTACATCGGGACTAACCAGTAGTCCTGAATGGTTTTATGGTTTGCATCTATCTGGTGGTACAACAGAAATATTGAAAGTAAAGACACTTGATGACGGTTTTGAAGAGACGCTCGTTGGTGGTACACTTGATCTAAATTTTGGCCAACTCATCGATAGAATAGGCGTTAAACTCGGCTTGCCATTTCCATGTGGCAAAGAGATGGATGCGCTATCCAGATTAGAACCCCATGATGACGCCTATAAAATGAAACTTAAAACAGATTTAACCTTTAATCTGTCTGGACTTGAAAATAAATATATGCAATTATTGGAAACACATTCCGTGTCCTATATCTGCACGCATATTTTTAATACGATCGCAGGCATTCTCATGCAGCTCATAAAACCTTTGCCCTCTGAATATCCTATAATTTTGTCAGGTGGTGTGGCCTCAAATTCCCTGATTTGTAACCTCTTAAAGCGCAAACTCAATGACAAGATACTCTATTTTGCACAACCTGAATATGCCAGAGACAATGCACTCGGCATTGCTGAACTCTATAGGCGCAAACTGATTAAGGAGCTTTGATATGTTAAAAATGAAGTCTTTTACAGTAACAGAGATCACGCGATATATAAAGCGCATATTAGGCTCAGATCCAATCATAAATCATGTGATTGTCGAAGGGGAAATCTCAAACTTTACGAGACACTCAAGTGGACACGCATACTTTACACTTAAAGATGATCAAAGCAAACTCGCGTGTGTCATGTTTTCTCAATATTTAGAAACGTTGAATTTCATCCCTAAAAATGGCGACCGCGTACATGCAAAAGGTCAAATTTCGATTTATGAACGCGATGGACGTTATCAACTTAATGCTATATCCCTTGAGAATATTGGCCTTGGTGCCCTACATATACAGTTCGAAGCCTTAAAAGCCAAACTTGAAAAACGTGGTCTTTTTGATAGTGGGCACAAAAAACCGCTACCGACGCTGCCTCAAAAAATCGGTATCATAACTTCACCAACTGGTGCAGCCATCCAAGATATCATCTCTGTGGCCAACAGAAGGCTCAATTTTTCTGAACTGCTGATCTATCCAGTACGCGTGCAAGGCGAATTTTCAAAAGACGAGATATGCAGGGGTATCACATATTTTAATGCACGTGAAGACATCGATCTTATTATATTGGCACGAGGTGGTGGTTCCATCGAAGAGCTTTGGTCTTTTAACGAAGAAATCGTAGCTGAGGCGATTTATGCTTCAAAAATTCCTATTATTTCCGGCATAGGGCATGAGACGGACACTACTATCAGCGATTTTGTTGCAGATAGGCGTGCAGCAACACCTTCAGCAGCGGCTGAAATTGCGATTAAATCAAAAACAGAACTAACACTCGAACTCAATAAATCTATTCAGCGGTTATCGATGCAGATTCGGAGAAGGGTTGAACTCGAAAAATCAAAAATGCAGCGATATGAACCTAAGCAACTTGCGAGTATGATTAGCAATACACTTCAAAGAAATGTTCGAACATTGGCACACCAAGAGGAAGTGTTTATACAAAAGGTCGATAAAAGGATAAAGTCATCTCGCGAACGTTTGAATATCGCAGGAGCAAAACTCGATTCACTTAGTCCTTTTGGCGTCATGCGACGTGGCTACGGTATTATAACAAAAGAAGATGCACTAGTAACCCGTATTAACCAATTGACTGTGGATGATATCATTCAAGTCAGATTGACAGACGGTAGAGTTGAAGCGTTAGTCCAATCGGTCATGACGATTAAATCAGATTTTTAATGAGGAAATTGGAGGCTTAAAATGGCAGTAAAATCAAATTTCGAAAAAAAAATGGAGAGACTGAGTGAACTATCAGTCATTTTAGAACGCGGTGATGCACCACTTGAAGAGCTACTAAAAGTTTTTGAAGAAGGCATCAAGCTTTATAGAGAATGTAATGTTATCTTAG
This sequence comes from Acidaminobacteraceae bacterium, assembly GCA_041741755.1. GTDB lineage: Bacteria > Bacillota > Clostridia > Peptostreptococcales > Acidaminobacteraceae > Fusibacter_C. The sequence continues at coordinate 110,247 of JBGSJR010000026.1, forward strand.
AAACGACAGAATCAAAAATTCAAACGATTCTCTTATCTGAGGAGGCGTCGAAATGATCATGAATGCTCAAACGGAAGCGGCACTAAAAGGCATCGAATTGACATTTGACAAAATCGTATTTGAGTTCGTTGGACTAGACGCTGTATCGGCAACAGATAAAGCGGCAAAGTCACTTATTGCCGAAGCGATGCTTTACAGCCTCAATGCAGGTGGTAAACGCATCCGGCCTATGCTCTTACTTGAGATGGCAAAAGCATATGGAGACATAAACAATGACGTGGTAACTTTTGCAGCAGCTATTGAGATGATTCACACGTATTCTTTGATACACGATGATTTACCTTGTATGGATGATGACGATTTAAGACGTGGTAAATCGACGAGTCATGTGGTTTATGGCGAGGACATTGCCGTTCTAGCTGGAGATAGTTTGCTGAATTTAGCTTCTGAAGTCATGCTAAAAACTGTCATAAAAAACTGTGAAAATAATAATTATATGTATGCGATGCGTGAAATCTTGAAAGCCTCTGGTTCAAATGGTATGATATTAGGACAGGTCGCAGATATTAAGTATCACGAAACAGATATTGATGTGGCAACCCTTGATTTTATTAATTTTAATAAGACGGGGCGATTGTTGACAGCCTCAATAGTCGCAGGTGCCTATATTGGTGGTGCAGAAGACAAAGAGATTTCATTGCTACGCGAAATCGGTCGCGACATTGGACTTTTGTTTCAAATCGTCGACGATGTTCTCGATGTCGTTGGCGATGCTGAAAAACTTGGAAAAAGAACGCAAATAGATACTAAGAACCACAAGAAGACTTACCCTAATTTATTGGGACTTGATGGTACTTATCAAGCGATTAAAAGCCTTCAAAGCGCCTTGAAATCAAAGGTCGAAAGCTTAAGTATCGAACCGACATTTTTAGTATCCTTAGTGGATTTTTTGGCAAATAGAGAATACTGAAGCCGCTAGTAAAGTCGAAATTTTACTGAGGAGGGCATATCATGGAACCTTTTTTAAATGAATTTATTGCTAATAGAATTTTTTTGGCAGCCGCAATTTCTTGGCTTGTGGCACAGTCACTTAAAGTGCTGTTAACATTTTGGGTTGAAAAGGAAATTAAGATAGAACGGATGCATGGATCTGGCGGGATGCCAAGTGCACACACTGCGACAATCGTTTCTGCCTCAACGGCGATAGGTATTGTTGAGGGGTGGTCCTCATCAATCTATGCGCTGTCGCTCATAATGGCTTTTATCGTCATGTACGACGCATCAGGTGTTAGACGATCAGTTGGGAAACAAGCAAAATGGCTCAATGACATCATCTTTGACTTTTATAAACATAAGCACGTCGAAGAAGAAAAGCTAAAAGAACTCATTGGTCATAAACCCACTGAAGTTGTTGTAGGCGCTATACTGGGCATTATTATAGCAAATATAGTTATCTGATTTTCGGGTTAAGTTTATTTGGATAAATCAACTTATTAACGGCTTTCTTAACGAAAGAAAGGAATATTTATGTATAGATTTTTAAGTGAGGTAAGAGAACCACAGGACATCAAGACTTTAAATCATGAAGAAATGACGGTGCTTGCCTACGAAATAAGAACTTTTTTAATTGAATCAATCTCAAAAACGGGTGGTCATCTCGCCTCTAATTTAGGTGTTGTAGAGTTGACTTTAGCACTGCATACCGTATTTAACAGCCCTACTGATAAATTTATATGGGATGTTGGTCACCAAGCATATGTGCATAAGTTGCTGACAGGTAGAATGGATGATTTTAAGACATTACGCCAGTTTGAAGGGCTAAGTGGCTTTCCAAAAAGACACGAGTCAAAGCATGACCAGTTCGATACAGGACATAGCAGTACCTCTATATCTGCGGGTGTGGGGATGGCAATTGCTAGAGATTTGAAAGGTGAGACGCATGAAGTCATCAGTATCATCGGGGATGGCGCGCTCACAGGTGGCATGGCATTTGAAGCACTTAATTACCTAGGACATTTTAAAACAAATATGAAGGTAATCCTCAATGACAATGAAATGTCTATTTCTCAAAATGTCGGTGGGGTTTCTATAGCACTGAGCGAATTGCGTACCAATCAGAAATACTATAAACTTAAAGACCAGACAAAAAACAAACTACTTAGGTTCCCTTCATTTGGTGAACCGATGATAGAACTTATCAGTAAGATGAAAGATTCATTTAAGTATTTTGTCGTTGATGGTGGTGTCTTCTTTGAAGAAATCGGACTTACTTATATCGGTCCGATAAACGGCCACGATTTAAAGAGTTTGACAAAGCATATGGAACTGATGAAACAAGTAGACGGTCCCGTAGTCCTTCATGTGATTACACAAAAGGGAAAAGGCTATAAATACGCTGAAGCAGAGCCAAACAAATACCACGGTGTTGGAACCTTTGATCCAGATCTACCGTTACCTAGCAGCAACAAAGTCGATTATTCAAAAGTTTTTGGTGAGTGTTTGACTAAGTTAGCGAGAAATGATAAAAATATCGTCGCAATAAGCGCAGCGATGATCGAAGGAACAGGTTTGAGTGTATTTGCAGGGGAACATCCAGATCGCATTTTTGATGTTGCTATCGCGGAACAACACGCTGTGACGATGGCAGCTGGCATGGCAGTACAAGGTCTTAAACCTTTTGTAGCACTCTACTCGACGTTTTTGCAGCGCGCCTATGATCAAGTCGTACACGATATCTGCATTCAAAAGCTACCAGTGGTATTGTGTATCGATCGAGCTGGACTAGTGGGCAACGACGGCGAAACACATCATGGCGTGTTTGATTTATCTTATTTGACACACATCCCAAATCTCATGATTTTATCACCTAAAGATGCAATTGAGCTTGAATATATGCTGACATTTGCTGCTGGTTACAATGAAGGTCCTGTGGCCATTAGGTATCCAAGGGGGAAGGCAGAGCGTCTCGACTTCGAGAAGCCTAAGTCACTTGAACCTGAGCTTTTGAGAACGGGTGAAAAAATGCTGTTAATAGCCACTGGTAAAATGGTGAAAATAGCGCTTGAAGTAGCTGACTTAATGGCTAATCATAATATTGGTGTTTTAAACCTCAGAAAAATCAAACCACTTGATGAAGAGGTTCTACTTCAAATAATAGACGGTTATGATGTTATCGTTACATTAGAGGATCATATGATAGCAGGTGGTATGGGTGAAGCTGTAACGCGCATGATGCATAAACGCAACGTGTTTAAGCGCATCATAAATCTTGGAATTGATGATGCCTTCGTTGAACAAGGCGATATGGATATATTACTTCAATCACTTAACATACATGCAAGAGGTGTCGCTGAGACCCTAACAGAGGTGTTAAATGGCTAAAGAGCGAATAGATATCTTGCTCGTTGAAAAAAACTTGATTGAAACACGAGAACGGGCACAAAAGACGATCATGGCAGGGCTCGTCTTTGTCGATGGCGAAAGAGTAGATAAGTCGGGGACGAAAGTTAATGTCGAAGCTGAAATAGTGGTGAAAGGCAATCCGATTCCCTATGTTAGTCGGGGTGGTTTGAAGCTCGAAAAAGCTATCCAAACTCTAGGCATTGATCTGACAGATAAAAGCTGTATGGATATTGGCGCTTCCACTGGTGGATTTACTGACTGCATGCTCCAAAATGGTGCTCGAAAAGTATTTTCAGTGGATGTCGGTTATGGACAACTGGACTGGAAACTCAGAAACGATGCGCGTGTCGTCAACATGGAACGTACTAATATTAGGTATGTCACACCTGAACAAATAGGTGAATCCCTCGATTTTCTGAGTATTGATGTCTCTTTCATTTCACTAAAACTCGTTTTACCTGTCGCAGTAAGTTTGCTTAAGCAGGAAGGCACAATAGTTTTTTTGATTAAACCACAATTCGAAGCAGGGCGTGAACAGGTCAAGAAAAGTGGCGTCATCCGTGATGCAAAAGTTCATCTTCAAGTTGTTGAATCTGTTCTCGAGTTCGCACAAAGTTTTGGACTCGTAATCGAGTATTTAACATTTTCACCAATAAAAGGACCAAAAGGCAATATTGAGTTTTTGGCTTATGCCAGAAGACAGACATTAGAAGAGGCTATAGAGAGACCTTCTAAATTGATTGATGCTGCTGCCGTTGTAGGTGAGGCCCACAAAACGCTGGATACTGAGTAACAAAAGGGAGAATGAAATGACTGTTATTAAGAGACTGCTTCAATTGTACATTGCCTTTTTTAAAGTGGGGCTTTTGACAATTGGGGGAGGCTACGCGATGCTTCCAATCGTTGAACGGGAAATCGTGAAAGATTTGAAACTTACTACAATGGATGAGGTCGCGGAAAGCTACACACTGGCACAAACGCTACCAGGCGTCATCGCATCAAATGCTGCTGCTTTGATAGGTTATAGACTCTATAAGAAAAAAGGCGCTTTAGCATGTGCACTCGGTGTCATAACACCATCGATTATTATCATATTGATCATTGCGCGTGTTTTTACTGAAATTGAACATTTAGAAGCTGTACAAAGTGCATTCAAGGGCATTCGCATCGTCGTGCTAGCGCTACTCATTGATTCATTTACACGATTATATAAAATGGCTATATTTGATAAAAAGACATTAGTATTAGCCGTACTTGCTTTTATTCTAGTTCTATTCAGTCTTCTAAATCCTATTCTCGTCATTATTTCCGGAGGGATACTCGGTGTGATGATATATAGAGAGCGGGTGAATCAATGATATTTTCGAATCTATTTGAGATGCTGTTCGAGTTTTTAAAAATTGGCGCTGTGACTTATGGTGGGGGACTAGCTATGATCCCACTCCTTCGTGACATTACAATAAACAATTTATGGCTGACTGATGCTCAGTTTGCAAATCTCATCGCGATCTCTCAAACGACACCAGGGCCGATAGCGATAAACATGGCCACATTTATTGGTTTTCGTGAAGAAGGTGTGTTGGGCGCAATTGCCGCATCACTGATTTTAATACTTCCGGCTTTTGTGATGGCTATTTTATTGTCTAATTTTTTGGCAAAACATCGGAAAAATCCATTGATTACTGCTGCTTTTGTTGGATTAAAAGCCACTGTCATAGGTTTGATTGCAACCTCCATCACACAAGTAGCACTTGTATCACTATATACGGTTGATTCAGGAGAATTATTTCGATTTTGGCAACATATTGATTTAAAAGCAATCGCCATGTTAGTTGTATCCTTTGTTCTCATTCGCAAAACGCAAAAACATCCACTATATTATATTGCCGGGTTTGGTTTAATAAGCATTTTAATATGGTAATAATTTGTAGAAGCGTCTAGTTATTATTTTACACAAAATTAATAATGTTATATAATAATTCTATTGGGGGAATGATTATGAAATACTCTAGACATTCAAAAATATTCGAAATAATTGAAAACAAGGATATCGAAACGCAAGACGAACTTGCCTCAGAGCTTAGAACATCTGGATTTCAAGTGACTCAAGCAACCGTTTCACGCGATATCAAAGAGATGCGACTCATTAAAGTTTTGACTAAAGAGGGTCGATATAAATACGCGTCAATTAGAGAAAAAGAAGGGGTTGTCAATGACCGCTTTCTAAAAATATTTAGAAATTCTGTGACATCTTTGGATTTTGCAGGGAATATCATCGTCGTCAAGACGTTGGTTGGTTCTGCAAGTGCCGCTGCAGTATCGATTGATGCACTCAATCTTAAACACATTGTTGGTAGTATAGCTGGCGACGACACAATTTTTCTCGTCGTAAAAGAAGAAAATATGGTACAAGACATCATCAGACAGTTTAAAGAACTTTTATCTAATTAACCGGCATACGATTCGGAGGTCTCATGATTTTTGAACTGAGCATAAAAGATTTTATTTTAATTCACGATGTTAAGATTGGATTCGATCAAGGGCTTAATATTCTCACTGGTGAAACGGGTGCTGGTAAATCCATGGTCCTCGGCGCAATAAATATGGTCCTTGGGGGTCAAGCCAGTAAGGATAGCATAAGATTAGGTTCTGAAAAAGCTTCTATTAGAGCAAGTTTTCTAAGTACTGAAAGAATCAATGCCATTTTAAATGAGCAAGATATTACCACTGATGAAGATGTTTTAGTTATCTCAAGAGAAATCAACAATAAAGGAAAGAGCTTTTCTAGGATTAATAGTCAAATTGTTACGTTAAGTCAACTTAAAAGTGTAACTGACCAATTGCTTAATATACACGGACAAAATGAACATCAGAATTTATTAGATCGCGACCATCAGATGACTTTACTAGATGCATTTGGTGGAGAAAGACTTCTTAGCGTTAAGGATGATGTTTCATCATTGTATACAGCCATGCAATCTTTAGAAAACGATATATCCAAACTAAATAAAAAAAGTAGCGAACGTACGAAGCAATTGGATTTCCTCAATTTTCAGATTCAAGAAATTGAACAAGCAAAACTTAAGATTGATGAAGATATTGAGCTTGAAAAGACATTTGAATATCTTTCAAATCTAGAGCACATACAAGAATCGGTGACGCATGCTTCAAATTGGCTATCAGGCGATTTTGGTGAAGGGGCTTTGGGCAAGTTGTCTCAACTTGGCGGTCAATTTAAAAAAATTGAAGGCTTCAACACAGAACTCGATGATCTATCTAGTCGTATGAAAGAACTTTACTATTTGATGGATGATTTATCGAAAGATTTAGATCGTTTCAACGAAAAACTTGAAATGGATCCTGAAAAATTCACTTTACTTGAGAGACGTCTTGATGAAATAAATAATCTAAAATCTAAATACGGCAAACAGATAACAGATATCTTGGATTATTTGTCAAAAATCAAAGAAGAACAAAGTGAATATGAAGCGATTGAATCACTCATTTCTGAAAAGAATGAATCGCTTTTAAAAGCACAACGCATCTATACAAAGAAGGCTGAAGAATTGTCTTCACTTAGAAAACATGCTTCAATTTTATTTGAAAAAGCCCTTGAAACAGAACTTCAAGCACTTAACATGAAAGCGACAACTTTTAAAATTGAAATAGAAGAAGCAAAGTTACCTCATCAGACGGGCATGGATGAAGTTGAATTTGTCATCTCTACAAATATAGGACAACCTTTTAGACCGCTCAAAAAAGTCGTTTCTGGCGGCGAATTGTCAAGAATAATGCTGGGTATCAAGATTGTACTTGGTAAACTTGATCAAGTACCCACTTTAGTATTTGACGAAGTTGACGCTGGTATCAGTGGTATCACTGCAAATATAGTCGGTGAAAAACTCGCAAAACTCGCAAAAAGTTGTCAAATTCTATGTATCACTCACTTGCCTCAAATTGCAGTGTATGCTGACCATCATTTTTCTATAGAAAAAACGAGTGATGGCGTTTCGACTGAGACATTCCTCAAGAAAATCGAGGGGCGTGAAGTTGAAAGCGAGATAAGTCGATTGGTGGGCGGTGTCACAGTGACAGAATCTACTATAAAACATGCAAAAGAAATGCTCTTAAGCGCAGAAATGAAAAAAAAGTCGTTTTGAGGAAGCATCATGGACGTTTTGATCAGATTCATATTTAGTTTTCTTAGTGCTTTGTTGACATTATTTATATTTCACAAACTGATACCAAAATTCAATAAGCATTCAAAAGGTAAGCACGGAATTATAGTGCTTTATTTAAGTTTGTTTTTAACGTTTTACGATTATACGAGCATCGTTTACACCTTGATTTTATATGCATCGCTCATCATGGTTGTAAAACTTTTTTATCGCAACACGACTTTTGTCGCGTCTATGTCTGTACTTATCATTTATTTGATTACACTCTTAGGTGCCATGGTAGCATCAAATCTGTCAATATTACTCTTTTCAACCAAGGTGGACTATCGTGCTATATTTGCATCAGGAAGTTTTAAAGCGAACATCGTATTTTTTCTTTCGGTGTACAGTCTCATCAAATTCTATCAAATCATCGTAAAAGTCTTTAAAAAAGTTGCTGGAACGAATTTTAAATTCGATATCGTAATGGTCTTATCTAATGCGATCATGTTTACACTCGTATTTGCTTATCAAAAGCTCACTTTTTTTAACATGGTTGATTTTTCAGTTAATGGCATCATCAATGCTCCCCAATCACATAGCTTTGATGGATACTTTTTACTGACCTATTGTTTTGTAACAACGATGTCTTTGATATTGGTTGTTTTGATCAATCGGTTATTTATTGTTGATAAAAATTTGGAACGGTATAAAATAAAAGCTGAGACGGATGTCATGACAGGCGTGTTGAGCCGAGAAGCGGGCTTGACTCATTTAAAGTCGGAAATGTCTCGCGCAATTGCCTTCAAACACGATTTGACGATTGCCTATATTGACGTTAATGATTTGAAAGTCGTCAATGATAGATACGGCCATAAGGAAGGCGACCAACTACTTAGAACAATTTCTGATATCGTACAGTCCAAATTAAGGGAGTTCGATATAGTTGCGAGGCTAGGAGGCGATGAATTTTTAGTGGTTTTTGCGAGATGTAACAGAGCACAAGCACAACGTGTTTGGAGACGCATTACAGAAGAGTTTTTAAAGGTGAATGCAGAGGGAAACTTTGCCTACAAAATCAGTGCAAGTGCTGGAATAACACAGTTTAATCCCTCTAAACACACAAGTTTACTCAATTTAGTGCATGAAGCGGACGAAGAAATGTACCATCAGAAAAAAATTATCAAAGAGACTTTGTTGTAAGTTCTATACAAAAGATGGGGAAATAGCTTTAAAAATCTTAGGTTTTGGATAAAATAGGGGTATATATGGAAAATATGAGTGGTTACATAAACGAATATGAAGTTTTTTTGAAGGAGCACAAAAAATTATCTGAAAATACGCTCCAATCTTATAGAAGAGATTTGAAGTATTTTGGACTTTATCTCGATAGTATTTCACTAGACAGTTTTTTATCTGTGTCACATGTAGATTTGTTGACCTATATCATTCATTTGAAAAAGGAAGGCAAAGCCAATGCCACAATATCGAGAAATATCGCTTCCATTCGAACCTTTTATTCGTTTTTGCATCAAAAGGGGTATGTTACTTCTAACCCTTCAACTGAACTTGAAGCGCCAAAGATGGATCGAAAATTACCACATGTCTTAACGCTAAGTGAAGTTGAACGGTTGTTGTCTATACCTGATTTAAGAACCGCGATAGGCAAAAGGGATAAAGCGATGATCGAGCTACTCTATGCCACTGGAATTCGCGTCACTGAGATTATCTCGCTTTCTTTATCTGACGTTAATACGTCAATGGGTTACATCAAATGCAAAGGCAGCTCAAAGACCCGTGTAATTCCATTGGGTACTATGGCTTCAAAAGCGATTGACTTATACTTAAAAGATGGCAGAGGTTATTTAATCAACGGTGATGAAGATGCACTATTTGTCAATTATTATGGAAAAAAACTCACAAGACAAGGGTTTTGGAAAGTTGTCAAAAGGTATTCAGATGAAGTGGGTATACACAAATCCATAACACCGCATACACTCAGACATTCTTTCGCATTTCATTTAATTCAAAACGGTGCAGATGTAAAAGCTGTTCAAGAAATGATGGGTCATTCGGATGTTGCGACGACTCAAATCTACCTTGAAATGTCGAATTCTAAGCTGAGAGATATCTATGAAAAAACACACCCTAGAGCCTAATCAGGCTCTGTTTTTTTTCCTAAAACTTAAACAAATGTTAACCAGGAGGTTTATATGATTAATCGAGTTATTTTATTTGTACTAGACAGTGTTGGCATCGGCGCATTGCCCGATTCTGAGAAGTTTGGCGATATAGGCGTGAATACGCTTGGACACATTGCAAAATCAACAGATAATTTCAAGATACCAAATCTCATGAAATTGGGTATTGGAAATATTGATGGCGTGGATTATATCGAAGCGTCCTCAAACCCTATAGGGGCATTTGGTCGTTCACTTGAGGCATCAAATGGCAAGGATACGACGACAGGCCATTGGGAAATAGCTGGGCTATATATTGAACAACCGTTCAAAACTTATCCAGATGGCTTCCCAGACTATATTATCGATGCTTTTGAAGCTAAAATTGGTAGAACAATTCTTTGTAATAAACCTGCTTCAGGTACAGTTGTCCTCGAAGAGTTGGGTGAAGAACATATGAAGACTGGCCGTCCAATCGTTTATACCTCTGCTGATAGCGTATTCCAAATCGCTGCACATGAAGAGGTAATTCCACTATCAGAGCTTTACGATATGTGTCAAATTGCCAGAGACATGCTCATGGGTGAAGATCAAGTTGCAAGAGTCATTGCTAGACCGTTCATCGGAGAGCCAGGCAATTTCCAAAGAACGTCTAATCGAAGAGATTATAGCATTAAGCCCTACCAAAAAACAGTACTTGATTACGCAAAAGAAGCGGGCTTAAAAGTTAAAGCAGTTGGCAAGATTGCCGATATCTACGATGGTGAAGGCATCACTGACGATGTTCACACTAAAGACAACATGGATGGTGTGGATCAAACACTCAATTATTTAAAAGATGATTTTGAAGGCATCTTGTTTTCAAACCTCGTCGATTTTGATGCGAAATTTGGTCACCGTCGTGACATACCAGGTTATCGAAAAGCCCTAGAAGAAGTTGATGCGAGAATTCCTGAGCTAATAGCAGCTATGAAACCAACTGATATGATGATTATCTTAGCTGATCATGGCAATGATCCAGCTTACAAAGGCTCTGATCATACGCGGGAGTATATTCCAATCTTAATCTATGGTGATGCAATAAAAGCGGGCGTGAACATTGGCACAAGAAAGACGTTTGCTGATGTAGCTGCAACAGTTTCCGATGTTTTAAACATTCCAGCGACACCATATGGTGTGAGCTTTAAAAGTGAAATAATTAAGTGATTAGTACTTAATGACGGAAAAATTAAATATGGAGGTTCCAATGACCAATTTATTGGCAAAAATAAATGATGCACAATATTATATCGAAAGCATGTTGACTGAAAAACCTGAGATTGGTTTGATTCTCGGATCAGGACTTGGCGTGCTCGCAGATGAAATTGAATCGCCTATCAAAATTAAGTATAGTGAAATACCACATTTTCCTGTTTCGACTGTTGAAGGGCACGAGGGTCAATTTGTTATAGGCAAGTTAAAAGGCAAGCAAGTGATTGCCATGCAAGGACGCTTTCATTATTATGAAGGCTATTCTATGCAGGAAATTACATTTCCGATTAGAGTATTGAAAGCGATTGGCGTGTCACATGTTATTCTAACCAATGCAGCAGGCGGATTAAACGAATCGTTTACTGGTGGAACGCTCATGCTCATCACAGATCAGATCAACATCATGGGACTTAGCCCGCTAATTGGACCAAATGAGCAAACACTCGGCCCAAGATTTCCTGATGCATCTAGCATCTACAGCTCTGAGTTCAACCAAAAGGTACTCGAAGAAGCAAAATCACTTGATATCGATTTGAAACAAGGGGTATACTTCTATTTCACGGGTCCTTCTTATGAAACGCCAGCTGAAGTCAAATTGGCGAAGCTTTTAGGCGGCGATGCAGTTGGCATGTCTACAGCACCTGAGGCACTCGTTGCGACGCATATGGGGATGACTGTCACAGGAATCTCATGTATCACAAACATGGCAGCAGGGATCCAAAAAACGGCACTCAATCACAAAGAAGTTGTGGAAGTTGCCAACCGCGTACAAAGTACATTTATAAAATTGGTCAATAGAATCGTAGAAATAGCCTAAGGAAGACGGTGTAGAGATGCGTATAGTAGATTTAATCAACAAGAAGAAGCATGGAGAAGCTCTGACTAAAGAAGAGATCGAATTTTTTATATTTGGATATACAAAGGGTGAACTACCAGATTATCAGGTGTCCGCTTTATTGATGGCCATCTACTTCAAGGGAATGGAAGACAGAGAAATCGCGGATTTGACAGATGCAATGGTGCGCTCAGGCGATACAGTAGACTTAAGTAAAATTGAAGGCATCAAAGTCGACAAGCATTCAACTGGCGGCGTTGGCGATAAAATCAGCTTGATTGTTATCCCACTTGTGGCATCTACAGGTGTTCCTGTGGCAAAAATGTCAGGGCGCGGACTCGGTCACACTGGCGGTACCATCGACAAGCTTGAAGCCATCGAAGGCTTTAAAGTAGAGCTTTCAAATGAAGAATTTATAAGCAATGTCAATACGCACAAAATGGCGATTGTCGGTCAATCAGGCAATTTGACACCTGCTGATAAGAAACTCTACGCACTGAGAGATGTTACTGGCACTATAGACAGTATCCCGTTGATTGCTAGTTCTATCATGAGTAAGAAAATAGCAGCAGGAACTGATGCCATCGTTCTTGATGTCAAAGTCGGTTCAGGTGCGTTTATGAAATCACTTGAAGATGCAAGGGAACTTGCAAAGACCATGGTTGCGATTGGCAATTCACTGGGTAGAAGAACCGTTGCAGTCATCACAAACATGGATCAGCCACTCGGACATGAAATTGGCAATGCCAACGAAGTTAGAGAAGCTATCGAAGTACTCAGCGGAAATGGTGCGGAAGATGAAACAGAAGTGGCACTTACGATTGCATCGTATATGGCAGTTCTTGGTGGCGCCTTCGAAAATAGAGACGATGCGCGCAAACATTTTGAAAAGATTATCGCGTCAGGCGAAGCTATTGAACTCTTGAAGAAATTTGTAGAAATTCAAGGCGGCAATTCAGATGTGATCACACATCCCGAAAAATTGCCGCAAGCAAAATACCACATTGAGGTGAAATCAGATCTTGAAGGTTATGTTGCTGGTTTTGATTCAGAAAAAATCGGTATCTCCGCGATGATGCTCGGCGCTGGCCGCAGAAAGAAAGAAGATAGCATTGACTATTCAGCGGGTATTACACTCAAGAAAAAACTGGGTACTCATGTCAACCTTGGTGATGTACTTTGTGTCTTACACACCAACCTGGATGATGTCGTAGAAGCAGAAAAAGTGGTCAGATCTGCTTTTGTTATTAGTGCGCACAAACCAGAACCGGTTAAATATATCTATGAAATCATCGAATAAGATGACGCACTCAAATGCATACTATAAATAGATTCAAACAAAAGAGCTGAGATTTTTCAGCTCTTTTTCTAAGTGCATCATTACACGTGTAACATTGTAATTCTCGGTTTTCAAAGGTATAATAAATTGAGTTAAATTACAACTCGACCGAGTAACTTTCCTATTTGAAGATTAGGAGTCTAATATGGTTGTAGAGAACCTTGAAAGCGACAAAGTGACACTCATACAATTTTTGGAGCGACTAATTGAAGTTCAGACGCTAATCAACACACGTTGCTACTTTGTCGGTGGTTGTGTAAGAGACCGCTTTATTGGTCAAGATTCCTTTGATTATGATATAGCGGTTGACGGTGACATAATGCATCTTATCCATGCCCTTGAAGCAAATTATACAATTTTACCATCGATTCTTGGAACTGCGAAAATTAGATTTGGTGCGTATCATGTAGATCTTGCAAACTTTAGAAGCGAACGCTATTTAACGAAAAACGGTTTACCTGAAATTGCAGCAGGTGATATTGAAACTGATTTGAACAGGCGTGATTTTACTATTAATACAGGATATGTCTTGCTCAGCCGCGAAAATTTGGATAAAATGTTACAGGTTGATGCGTTTCACGATATTGAATTGGCGTTTGCGCATCCAAATTTTCACGAAGATATTCGAAACGGTATCTTACGCGTGCTTCATGACCTTTCCTTTGTAGAAGACCCATCTCGATTGTTACGTGCGGTAAAATATATCACTTTGTATCATTTGAAAATGGATGACACAACACAATCATTATTTAATCGCGCTATTGAGAATAAAGTCTTAAGTTTATATTCTAAAGACAGGTATCGCCAAATTATTTTTGGCTATGCAAAGCATGAGCAAGGGATAGAGATCCTAACAAATTTATTTGAACAGTCACTTTTACGCCATTTAGAAGTTTCAGGGCCAACTAGTATGGGGCGTATGCGCACATATTATGACATATTTGCAAAAAAACGAATGAATGGGATTCAATATTTGCTCTTATTGTACGAATACGAGTTGGAATTTTGGATAGGTGCAGACCGACGTGTTTCTGAAACTGCGAAATCATGTAGAGTTCTCCAAAAGTTAGTGGCATCTACGACTGTTTTGCAGTGGCATTCAAGATGGTGGGGCTATGAGGCTTTTAAACAATTCAGCGATAGTGTGTTATATTTTGCTGAACTTGCAGTTTCAATTCCAGAAGAAGTAAAATCCGCAATCCGCATTTATAAAAATGAAACGCAATTTATAAAGCTTGGCATAAATGGCAATATGCTCAAAAATATAGGCGTGGAAAACGGCAAGAAAATTGGCACGTTATTGAATCTTCTTTTGGCACATAAAGTTGAGTTGGGACTCAATATGACGCAAGATGAAGAAATTAAATGGATAGAGAGTAAACAATATGAGTATTGATATAAAACTTGAAGCATTTGAAGGACCGCTTGATCTTCTACTGCATCTCATCACACGCGATGAGATAGAAATTTCAGATATCCCTATCGTTAGTATCACAGCTCAGTATCTTGAAGCTATTGGTGATTTAAAAGATATGGACCTCGAAGTGGCTACTGAGTTTATCGTGATGGCGGCTACGTTACTCGAGATAAAATCGAAAATGCTATTGCCAGATAAAGGCGATGTGGATCTTTACGATTATTCAGCTGAGGATCCGCGTCAAGAACTCGTTAAACGCCTTGTTGAATATAAGAAGTTTAAGGATATTGCCAATGCACTTCGAGAATCGGAGGGGACTCTGGATGAAGTCGTTTTTAGAGATCAAGAGGATCTAGCAATGTACGTTCAAAACGTTCCAGTTGCTTCTTTGAATATAGATATGGATAGTACTCTACTTATTGAAGCGGTTAAGCGCCTAATGATAAAAATGAGCCGTTTTGACGATATAAGGCAACAGTATTTTAGAGGCATCAAACGCGACACTTATACAGTGGAAGAAAAGATTTCTAAAGTTAGAAATCGACTTTTGTTAGAATCTTCGTTTGAGTTTACGATGTTATTTGGAGAAACCATCACGAAAGAAGAAGTCGTGGTAACATTCCTTGCACTACTAGAACTTTTAAAATTAAAAGAAATAACTATTGTTCAGGACAAACTGTTTGGCGATATCTGCATTCAGAAGAGAGACTATATTGAACTTGTCGATTATGACCATTCGCAAGATGAAAACTAAAATTTAAGGAGTATACGATGCATTCGACACAATTTGAAGAAGATCAGGCGCATGTAAAATATAAATCCGTCATTGAATCCATTCTCTTTGCTTGGGCAGAACCACTTAGTCTCTATAAAATCGCTAAGATAATCGACCTAAAGCCCGGTACTGTTGAAACTCTGATCGAAGAGATGATGAAAGAATATGTGGATAGTCATAGGGGCATACAAATTATAGAAACAAATAAGCATTATCAATTTAGCACACTCAAAGCAAACTATCCTTTTGTAGAACAATTATGTGCCACTTCAAAAAGCAAAGGGTTGTCAAATTCTGCACTTGAAGTTTTGGCTATTATCGCTTATAAACAACCGATTACAAAGCTCGATATAGAACAAATAAGGGGTGTGAACTCCGAAGGACCCCTACAGAGCTTAATTGAACGTGATTTGGTTGAAGTAAAAGGCAAACTCGAAAAGATAGGACGACCTCAGATATATGGTACAACGGATGTGTTCCTCCGTAGTTTTGGTTTTAAAACACTAGGTGACATGCCTCAAATTGAGGCGTTTAAAGGTTTTGTACACAAGGAGGCCGAAGATGATTCATTTTAGACCTTACACAGAAAAAACCACTGAATCTCTACTAGCACTGCTCACCACTTTCGAGATTGATCAGACCTTGATTGAGCAATTGTTACATGTAGACAATCGTTTTTTTGTGATTGATGATGGCGATGCGATTATAGGGTTTAGCGCTTATACATTTGCCACACCGGAACTTGCACATATTATGGCGATCTATGTGGCACCCAGAGAACGCAAGAATAAATTTGGAGATGGTTTATTCAGGGCTGTGCTCAACAGTATTGAAATTAATGGCGGTAGGCATGTCATTTTGTCTGGCAATCAAACTGAGCTAGACTTCTATGCACATGAGGGATTAACGTCTGTTGCTCTTAATCGCGAAGGCCTATCTGCTGAAGTTCATAGAGTCATCAATCCATTGCAAAATGAGACTTATTCATATCTCGAATCCATCGAGACTTACTTTAAAAAGCCGTGTAAAGGACAGCTTAAAAACTGAATTGTATACTACGATACAAATAATCCATCATACAATTTGAATGATAAATTGCAAATTGAGAAATCCGACTTTCAAAATGAAATAATCCTTGCAAAACTATCTTGCTATGGTATGATTATTATGAGAGTAAAGGAGGATTTCCAATGGCTGATCAAAAAGAGAATTTAACCATACACATCAACGAATCGTGGTGTAAAGGTTGCGGTATTTGCATCGCATTTTGTCCAAAAAAAGTTTTAGGCTTTAATGAAAATGGCAAAGTAACCATGCTCGACAGAGACAATTGTATCAAATGTGGTATGTGTCAGATGAGATGTCCCGATTTTGCAATTTTTTTAGGAGGTAAGGAAAATGAATAGAAAAGTCAAGTTTCTTCAAGGCAATGAAGCGTGTGTAGAAGGCGCTTTAATGGCAGGCATGACATTCTACTCAGGTTATCCGATTACGCCATCCACAGAAATTGCTGAATTGTCGGCTGAAAAGTTACCACGAATTGGTGGCAAGTTTATTCAAATGGAAGATGAAATCGCAGGAATCGCAGCTGCTATAGGTGCATCACTTACTGGCGCAAAAGCGATGACAGCTACTTCAGGACCAGGCTTTTCACTCAAGCAAGAAAACATTGGTTATGCAGCACTTACAGAAATTCCACTTGTTATCGTCAACGTTCAACGTGGCGGTCCAAGTACAGGTTTACCAACAGCTCCTGGCCAAGCCGACTTGATGCAGGCGATGTGGGGCACACACGGCGATCACCCAGTGATTTGCTTGACACCGGATTCAGTAAGAGAGACATTTGACCTTACAATCCGAGCTTTTAACTTGGCTGAAAAATACAGAACCCCTGTCATTTTATTAACTGATGAAATCACAGGTCATATGAGAGAAAAAATAGAGATTCCAGATCAAACTGAAATCGAAATTATCAATAGAGTAAAACCAGAGCAAGGTGAAGACTATAAAGCATATAAAGTAGTTGAAGGTGATATCGTCCCTAAAATGGCCGATTTTGGATCGGGCTACAGATACCATGTTACAGGACTTATGCACGATGAAACTGGCTTCCCAAGTAATAGTACAACAAACGCTGGAAAATTGATGGATCGACTAATGTCGAAAGTAACGGACAATTTAGACGATATCCTCGAGTGGGAAGAAGTAGAAACGGCGGATGCAGAGTACTTAATCGTATCGTACGGTGGGACTGCTAGAACGGCTAAATCAGCTATTAAAACACTCCGAGCTGAAGGCATCAAGGTTGGTCTATTCAGACCTATTACCGTATGGCCTTTCCCTGAAAAGCAATTGTTTGAACTCAGTAAAAAGATGAAAGACATTATAGTTGCTGAATTAAATTATGGTCAGATGAAACTAGAAGTTGAACGCGTTGTTAAAGGTCACGCCCCAGTTAGATTTTGTGGCAAGGCAAACGGCGAAGTGTTGACTCCGGAAGAACTTATCAGTAAATTTAAGGAGGTATTATAATGAATCATCCTTTAGTCGAAAGCGCATTCCGCATGGAAAAATTCCCGCATATCTGGTGTCCAGGTTGCGGTCACGGTATTATCATGGCCTCTATAGCCCGTGCTATAGAAAAATTAGGTCTTGAAAAAGACAAGGTTTGCATCGTTTCAGGTATTGGTTGTTCTTCAAGAGCACCTGGATATATGGATTACAATACACTTCACACAACACATGGTAGAGCTCTTGCTTTTGCAACGGGTGTTAAACTTGCAAATCCAGAACTAGAAGTCATCGTTATTGCTGGTGACGGCGATTTATCTGCGATAGGTGGTAATCACTTGATCCATGCAGCACGTAGAAATATTGGATTAACAACAATCTGTTTCAACAACAACATCTATGGCATGACAGGTGGTCAGTATTCACCTACGACGCCAACAAACGAAAAGGGTACAACAGCGCCATATGGCAATATCGATAAGCCTTTTGATATCGCACAACTTGCAATTGGTGCTGGTGCAACATATGCTGCAAAAACGACTGCTTATCATGTGCCTCAGATGGATAAACTTATTGAAGCGGCTATCGCACATAAAGGTTTTTCACTTGTTGAAGCGATTTCCATATGCCCAACATATTACGGCAGAAAAAATAAAAAGGGTACAGCAGTTGATATGATGACTTGGTTAAAAGACAACTTTATCGATAACAAAGTAGCTGAAAAGTTACCACCTGAGAAAAAAGAAGGCAAATTCTTGATGGGTGAGTTTAAAAATGTCATTGAACCTGAGTATACAGATCAGTACAACAAGATTATTGAGCAGCTAAAAAAATAAGCCGAGGAGTGAATGAGATGAAAAAACAATTAGAGTTGAGATTATCTGGTTCAGGTGGCCAAGGCTTGATTACAGCTGGAATAATACTTGCTGAAGCAGCTTTGAAAGACCAAAAAAATGCCATTCAAACACAAAGTTATGGACCAGAGGCAAGAGGTGGCGCTAGCAAA
Organism: Acidaminobacteraceae bacterium; assembly: GCA_041741755.1. Taxonomy (GTDB): domain Bacteria; phylum Bacillota; class Clostridia; order Peptostreptococcales; family Acidaminobacteraceae; genus Fusibacter_C. Next base: position 129,120 of record JBGSJR010000026.1, read on the forward strand.
GCTGAAGTCATCATCAGTGAAGCGGCAATCGACTTTCCCAAAGTTACACTTCCAAACATGACGCTTGCATTGACGCAAATTGCTGCGGATAAATATATATCTGATATCACCGAAGATGGTACTATTATCGTCGATGAATCGATTAGTTTGCCAGAAGGCCTTAAAGCAAAACACATTTATAAAGTACCAATCATCAAAACGGCTATCAACGAAGTGGGTAAAGAGATCGTTGCGAATATCGTAGCCCTCGGTCTTATCGTTGGTCTTACTGGCATCGTATCAGAAGTAAGTCTTGAAGCGGCCATTTTGTCAAGAGTTCCAAAAGGCACCGAAGATTTAAATAAACTTGCCTTACAGAAGGGCTATGAGCTCGCAAAAACACTTTAATAAGTACGCGATTTCAGCATCAAAAATAAACGATGGTACTTTGGAGACTAGGGTTATGAGCAGTGCAGATTTATTAGGTCGTATCAGGCAACAATATTTCACCTTGAGTAAAAGCCACAAAAAAATTGCTGACTATATTTTATCGAACTACGATAAAGTCGCCTTTATGACGGCTTCAGCTTTAGGAAAAAACGTAGACATCAGTGAATCGACAGTCGTCAGATTCGCAGGTTCAGTTGGATACGACGGATACCCGGCGCTCCAGAAGGAACTTCAAGAGACAATTAAGACAAAATTGACGACCGTACAACGTTTTGAAATGTCAAAAGATCACAATGAATCTGAATACTTGACTAAAATAATGGTAAACGACATCGAAAATATACGTCAAACACTGGATCAATTTGATTCAATACTGCTTAACAATTTTATTGGCGAGATTATAAAAGCCAGAAAAGTATATATCCTTGGTCTTAGAAGTTCATCGGTTTTAGCAAATTATCTTGGTTTCTATTTAAACTTCATCTTGCCGGAGATACATGTTATCCATGAAACAGCGCAAGATGTGTACGATCAATTGCTCAATTTATCTGAAGAAGATGTTATGATAGTCTTCTCCTTTCCACGATATTCAAAACGTACGTACGATTGTGTCGACTATGCGATAAAAAACAAAACGACGATTTTGGGTATAACGGATGGTTTGAATTCACCACTCTTTGAAAAGGTCAAATATTGTTTGACTGCCAAGTACAGTATGAACACTTTTATCGATTCTTTCGTCGCACCTATGAGCCTCATCAACGCACTTGTTATAGGTGTGAGTCTCAAAAAAGAGGGCGTAGAGAAAAATCTAGAAAAGTTAGAACGCATTTGGGAAGAGTATGGTATATACAGTTTGAAGTAATATCAATGGGCATGACGCGTCATGCCCATTTCATATTTGCTTAAATTTTGATTATAAGCTATAATTTTAATGACACCACTGTTGTGGTGGTTTTTATTTTTCATGAACCTTAGGAGAATTATATGTTAAACCTTCAAATTGCAATCGACGGTCCAGCTGGATCCGGCAAGAGCACAGTGGCTAAAGAAATCGCAAAACGGTTGAAGATCACTTATCTTGATACGGGAGCCATGTATCGTGCCGTCACACTTGCTGCATTAAGAAGCCAAACAGACGTTCATAGTGCCGATGCACTTAAAACGATTCTGGACGCAATAGATCTTGATATTACACCGACACAACTCTTTATAAACGGAGAGGATGTATCCGAGGCGATACGAACACCAGAAGTCACAAAAAATGTATCTTATGTATCAATGGATTCATATGTACGAGCGCAAATGGTAGCTTTACAACAGAAAATTGCACATGATAAATCAGTGATTATGGATGGCAGGGATATTGGAACAACTGTACTGCCAGATGCAACCTATAAATTTTTTTTGATCGCAGACCCAGTAGAACGCGCAAAGAGGCGTAAGTTGGAACTTGATGCTAAAGGCTATGAAACGACAATAGAATCTTTGACTTTGGAGATCGTTGCTCGTGATACATTGGATTCGCAGCGAGAGGTTTCACCACTAATGCGTGCTGATGACGCCCATGAAATCGATACGACGTTTATGACCATCGAAGAAGTGGTTCAGACGATTATCGAACATATAGAAAAGCCTCAAGGATAGGTGATCAAATGAATTTATTATATAAAACGTGTCGTTTCTTATCACATCTTTATTACAGTTTGTTTTTTAAATTTGAAATTGAGGGACTTGAAAATATTGATATGAGCCAGAATTATGTCGTTTGTGCCAACCACTTAAATTGGCAAGATCCAGTTGTTCTAGGGGGAATTTTACCTTTTACGACACGCTTCATGGGCAAAAAAGAACTCTTTAAAAACCCTATTGTGGGGGCGTTCATAAGAAAGATTGGGGTTTTTCCAGTTGACCGAGATGCGAACGATTTAAAAGCGATTAAGATGGCACTTTCCATTTTGAAAGATAAACAAAGTTTAGGACTTTTCCCAGAAGGGACGAGAAATAAAGGCTTTGAACCCCTAAAAGTCAAAGCGGGAACAGCGATGCTGGCCGTGAAGACACAAACTCCGGTTCTAGCTATCACCATAGATTCATGTTATAAACTCAGAGGACCACTTCGAGTCGCTTTTCATAAGCCTATTTTTTTGGATGCCTATTATGGGCAAAAGCTTGAAGCAGAAGCCTATGAAGCACTTTCTCAAAAGATAATCGACGACATCTATAGCGACTTAAAGTACTATAAACATAATTGATTTGACACTAAAAATGTTCATACTTCGTTGCTAGACAATATCTTAAGACTATGTTACAATTATGAGGTTTATATGAAAATTCTTATTGCAGAACATTCAGGCTATTGCTATGGCGTCAAACGGGCCATAAATATACTCGAATCTCTTTTGCCTGCAGATGAACCCGTCTACACATTGGGACCAATTATCCACAATCAACAAGTAACCGATTATTATGCCGAAAAAGGTGTGTTGGTCGTCGATGAAATGGGTAAGATTATAGATAGTGAAAATAATTCGGCGCGTGTGGTCATCCGGTCACATGGTGCTGCAAAGCATGTTTATGATGAAGCGGAAGCGCTTGGACTTAAAATATATGACGCAACGTGCCCGTATGTAAAAAAAATTCAAAATACGGTTTCAACTTATGCATCAAAAGGGTATAATATAATCATTGTAGGAAGTGCGAAGCATCCTGAAGTTATAGGTATCAACGGATGGTGTGACAATCACGCAATTATTATTGAGAAAGTTGAAGAACTTTCACTTATTCAGGAAATCAACAAACCAACATGTGTTGTCGCTCAGACCACTTATAGCATTATACAATGGGCAATCATAACTGAAGCACTTAAAGCGCTCATTCCAGACGTCGTTATATTCAACACGATTTGTCTGGCCACGGAGCAAAGGCAACAAGCATGTTTGGACCTTGCTACTCAAGTCGATCTTATGATCGTTGTAGGTGGCAAACACAGTTCGAACACCATTAAACTAGCAGAATTATGTAGTAAGCTAGTCAGAACGATTCATATTGAAACTAAGGATGATTTAAACGGTGCTGAATTAATTGGTACAAAAGTTTTAGGCATTACTGCCGGTGCATCAACACCTGATTGGATAATCCAGTCGGTCATTCTTAAAATAGAAAACGAAGGCGAGGTATTTTTTTGATGGATAATCATAATTCAATGGCTGACATGATGGAACAAATCGAAGAATCATTGAAAATTCCAAGAAGAGGGTCAATTGTTAAAGGAAGCATAATTCAAGTTAATGCTGATGTTATAATCGTTAACATTGGCTATAAATCTGACGGCGTAATTCCAAGAAATGAAGTTTCTGCAGATGCTAACTTCGATTTACAAAAGAATTTTAAAGAAGGCGATCAATTAGATGTCTTTATTGTGAGCCACGACAACGGCGAAGGCAACATTTTGCTATCACTTAGAAAAGTGAATGTCGACAAGGATTGGGTAGAACTCGAAGCAATCCACGAAAAAGATGAACCGATTTTAGTAAAAATCACTGAATCTGTAAATGGCGGTTTAATCGCATTTTACAAAGAAATTAGAGGCTTTGTACCTGCGTCTCAATTATCTGACCGTTTTGTAAAGAACTTAAAACCTTTCATTGGTCAAGAATTGAAAGTTAAAGTCATTGAAATCAACAAACTTAAAAGAAGAGCGGTATTCTCACATAAAGAATTCGCTATGATTGAAAAACAAGCTGCTAAAGACAATTTCTGGACAAACATCCAAGTTGGCCAAGTGGTTAAAGGTGAAGTAAAACGCATCACGAACTTCGGCGCATTTGTTGATATCGGTGGTATGGATGGTCTCGTTCACGTAACTGAAATGAGCTGGGGCAGAATCAAACCTGCATCAGAATTCGTAAAAGTGGGTCAATTGGTTGACGTTAAAATCATCGATGCCAACAAAGACGAAAACAAAATTTCACTCAGTATCAAACAATTGTCACAAGAGCCATGGGCTAACTTCAATGAAAAATATGAAGTCAATGGCATCTACACAGGCAAAGTAGTCAATTTAACTGATTTTGGCGCATTTGTTGAACTTGAGCCAGGCATTGAAGGCCTAGTCCACGTGTCACATATCGCTAAAGAGCATATCGAAAAACCTGCAGATGTTTTGAAAGTAAATCAAAGCGTTGAAGTAAGAATTCTTGAATATGTTGCTGAAGAGAAAAAAGTTAAGTTGTCTATGAAGGCGGTTCATGAGCCAGTTGCTGAACCAGTTACTGAACCAACGGTTGAACCGACTGAAGAAGCATAATTAAAGCTTTATAATAAAGTTTAAAACAGTAAAAAGCCGATGAGACATCGGCTTTTTTACTATAAAAATCTAAAGATTTTGAATCTGTTTAAGTGGGAGAGTTTATGGAAGGATATGAAAAGTTTAAGGAGAAAGTATTTAAAAAGACGAAATTGGATTTGTCGCTTTATAAAGAACGCCAGATGAAAAGAAGAATAGAATCTCTGATTACACGTCATGGTTTAAGTGATTTTGAATCTTATTACAAACTCCTTGATACAAACAAAGTTGTATTTGATGAATTTATCAACTATTTGACGATTAACGTTTCAGAATTTTACCGTAACCCTACACAGTGGGATGCACTTCGTGAAGAGATTATCCCTGCACTTATGAAGCGTACTAAAAGACCTAAAATATGGTCAGCAGCCTGTTCAACAGGTGAAGAACCCTATTCATTGGTTATGTGTCTCAGTGAATTTGTGCCACTTAAAGATATTAAAATACTAGCTGTGGACTTTGATGATGAAGCGCTTAACAAAGCAAAAATAGGTATGTATTCAGATAAGAGTATTAAGAATGTACCACAGGCTTATGTTAACAAGTTCTTCGAGCCGATTGGAAAAGGTTTCCGTATTAAAGATGAAATTAAAAACTGCGTCGAATTTAGAAAGATGAACTTACTTTTAGATGAATATCCGAAAGGATATGACCTCGTCGTTTGTCGAAATGTCATGATCTATTTTACAGAAGAAGCAAAGGATGAAATGTACAAAAAATTCTATGGTGCTCTAGTAAATGATGGCTATTTCTTTGTGGGTAGTACAGAACAGATTATCCAACCTCAAAGATATAACTTCGAATCCAGTAAGACGTTCTTTTACTATAAACGTTAATACAAAAATAGAGCTGATAATTTTGATTATCAGCTCTTTCTCTTTATACAACTCACATTTTATTTAAACAATTCGACAAGTTCATCGATGAGACTGCCTACATAGTTCACGGCTGCTTCAATCGGTTCAGGCGTTGACATATCTAGTCCAGCAAGTTTCAGTAGCCCTTCCGGCGTAAGCGATCCACCAGCTTTTAGTACATTAAGCCAACGATCGATGGCAGGTTGCCCTTCTTCTAAGATTTTTGAAGCCATGGCAGTCGCTGCTGTTAAACCTGCTGAATACGTATAAGGGTAGAGGCCCATATAATAATGTGGCTGACGCATCCAAGTCAAGCCAGCGTAGTCATCAATAACGACAGAGTCACCCCAAAAAGTCTTTAGAACATCTAATTTGAATGCACACAAGACGTTAGCTGTTAGTGAACCGCCATTTTCTGCATGTGCATAGACCCTTCTTTGAAACTCAGCTTCAAGTAAGTGGGTCACAAAATTATGATAATAAGTGCCTAGCATTTGAAGAATCACCCATCGCTTCATACGTGGGTTGTCATCTTGTTTCATGAGATGATTTGCCAATAATATTTCATTCATAGTAGATGGTGCTTCGACAAAATACGTAGAAGGTCTTGTATCAAATATGCGCTGTGTTTTGTTTGCTAATGCGAAGTGGCCTGCATGACCTAGTTCGTGAGCTAGTGTAAAGGCAGATCGCATCGATTCTTGATAGCTGATCAAAATATATGGGTGCGCATCATAAGGCGATGCACAGAACGCACCGGTTGATTTTCCAACATTGTCTGAATAATCAATCCAACGTTCATCGAAGGCGCGCTTCATCGTTGTCGTATAATCGTCGCCCAAGATACCAAGTGCTTCAATAATGACTTTTTGAATACTCTCGTAATTTGCAGGAGGATTGAAGGCAACATCCAGCGGCGCTTTCAAGTCACAAAAATGCATGGCTTCTAAACCAAGTTGTTCTTTTTTTAATGCTGCAAATTTACGCATATAAGGTGCGAGTTTTTCGAAGATTATATCAATCTGACGGTTGTACATGTCAATTGACACCTTTTGAGGTTCTAAGAGCATCTCCGTAACTGAGTTATAATTTCTGAGTTTACGCATTGCAACTTGTTTTTTGACTTCAGTTGCATAGACAGAAGCATAGGTGTTTTTATATTGGTGAAGGGCCTTGGAAAATGATTCGTATGAATTTCTTCGCGTTTCTGTATCCGGTGAAAATTCATACTTTGATTCAAATAATGCAAACGAATTCTCAAGTGACGGTTCAGAATCTGTACTGAAATTTTCAAAAGTCATATCAGCACCTTTACTGACTTGATAAATGCGATACGGTGCACTCATGACTTCGCCAAGACTCGCAATCGCAACTTCTGTCTCAGGAGAGAGTTTATGTGGTTTTTGTGCATAAACATCGTCAAGATAATTTTTATAGATTCTCAGTTCCGGACATGGATCATACAAGGCATCGTATTCAGTTTGATCCAGACTAGTTATTTCAGACTCGATGAAGGATATACTAGATTGTGAACGCGTTGAAATAGTACCGAAAAATAAGCTGTCTTCTTGTGATTGAGAATTTGTCGCATCCTCGGATTGATGTAAGCTGACGTAAGTTCCGAGTTGAACCATGGCTATTGAAGCCTTTTCAAGCTTAGTAAGACAATCGTATAAATTTGAAGCGTTAGCGCATAAGCGCCCTTTGTAGACGGACAATGCTAAAAAATCTTCTTCATTTATTAATAGACGTTCTTTCCAGATATCTCTGCTTTCGAAAAGATCCTTCAAATTCCAGGTCATTTCTAATGGTACTTCAGATCGAAGACTTCTTTTTTTAATTTGATTTCCCATCATTTCCTCCAAGAAATTATTTCGGTACCCTAATAGTTTACCACCACAGCTGGCATTTTTGTATTGAAATTTTTATACATATAAAAAATTTTTTTTGACAAAAGCACTTGACCTTAACGTTACGTCAATGTGTATACTGTTTTTAAAGGAGGCGCTTATGGAATATACCGTAAATAAACTTGCAGAGATTTCTGGTGTTACGACAAGGACACTTAGGTATTATGACGAAATAGGCCTCTTGAAGCCTGCACGCATCAGTTCATCAGGGTACAGAATCTATGGACGCATAGAGGTTAATCAATTGCAGCAAATCTTATTTTATAGGGCACTTGAAGTCAGTTTAGATGAGATTAAAGAAATAATGACGTCGAAGACTTTTGATGCTAAGAAAGCGATGATTGAGCATCATGTGAAACTGTTAGAAAAGCGTGCCAAGCTTGATCAACTCATTGAAAATGTTGAAAAAACAATACAGGAATCAGAAGGGAGACTAATTATGTCAGATCGCGAAAAATTTGAAGGGTTAAAAAGAGACATGTTAAAAGAAAATGAAGCTAAATACGGCGCTGAAATCAGAGAAAAATATGGCGATGAAACAGTTGCTAAATCAAATGCAAGTTTTGCGAATTTAACAGAAGCTCAATTTGAACGTTCAAATAAGCTATCCAGTGAAATTATAGAATGTTTACTCAAAGGTATGGACTCAGGTGATGCAACAGGTACATTTGCTCAAGAAGCTGCTGAGAAACACAAAAAATGGCTTATGATTTACTGGCCAGAGTATTCAAAAGAAGCACATGTTGGTCTTGGTGAGATGTACGTTGCGGATGAGCGCTTTAAAGTGCATTATGATCAGCATAGACCAGGTGCGGCTCAGTTTTTGTGTGAGGCAATCCACGCATACACGGGTTTATAAACAACTGAAACTAAGCGTTTCAGTTGCTACGTGAAGAACCCCGAAGAACCCCGAAGAACCATGAAGATCCATGAAGATCCTCCCAAAGATGAACTTGTTTTTAGGAGGTCTTTTTTTGATACAAAAGTGTTTGATTATGGTAAAATAATGAAATAGATGGAGGTACCCTATGATAGAACAAATGATCGTAATTGCCGTCATCATCGTTTCACTTGTATTGTTTGTCCAAGCAAAACTGAGATATGACATCGTCGCCATGCTTGCACTTTTAGTGATAACATTGACTGGCATCACACCAGCAGAAAACGCATTTAATGGCTTTGCACATCCTGCAATCATCACCGTAGCAGCAGTCTTGGTGGTAAGTAGAGGATTACTTAACGTCGGTGCAATGGACCCAGTAACGGATCTCGTCAATAGACTTAAGGGCGGGATAGAAATAAAACTGTTGCTTCTTATGGGCATAACCGCATTTTTTTCTAGTTTTATGAACAATGTTGGCGCACTTGCACTTACGATGCCAGTCGCTATAAAAATCGGAAAAGACAATAATCTGTCACCATCTTATTTGCTTATGCCGATTGCCTATGCGTCACTTTTTGGTGGTATGCTCACAGAAATTGGTACACCGCCTAATTTAATTATATCCAAGTATAGAGACCAGTATGTCTCAGAACCATTTAAATTTCTAGATTTTGCACCAGTTGGTCTCATACTGACTATTCTAGGGATATTGTTTGTAAGCTTAATTGCATACAAATTGATTCCAAATAGACGTGCTAAAGCAGATCCAAATATGTTGTTCAAAGTGGAGGACTATCTCTCTGAACTCGTGATTCCCGAAGGCAATAAACTCATTGGGAAATCCATTCGCGACTTAGCAAGTATTCAAAGTTTTGATATCAATATTCTCAGCATCGTCAGAAATAAAGTCAATATCATTGCGCCTCATGCTCATGAAACATTAGAAGCTAACGATTTAATAGTAGTCAGAATAGACCCATCTGAACTCGCAAAACTCATCGATAAAACAGGGGTGATGCTCAAAGGTGCTAAGCTTACTTCCAATGAAAGTGGAAAATTGTTGACAGCTAGTGAACATTCACTTATTGAAATTGTATTACGCGATGATTCCCCTTTGATTGGCAATACGGCAAAGAACATCAGATTGCGAAACGAATATAACGTCAATTTGGTGGCCATATCCAGGCAAGGTGTGTACTTAAGAGGTCGTTTAGGTGAAATTCACTTTAGAACAGGTGATATTTTACTGATGCAAGTGGCGGATCAAAATATCCATACAGTACTTTCATCGTTGAAAGCTCTACCTTTGGCCGCAAGAGGTATTGTGATTGGCACGCCAGATCAAAAAAGGCGACGTGCCATGGCACTTGGCATATTTGGTTTTTCAGTTATATTGACGACACTTGGGATACTTCCTGTTCAGATATCGTTTTCGATGGCAGCCGTTTTACTTGTACTCACAAAAATCATCACTCTTAAAGAAATCTACGAGAGTATCGATTGGCCAGTCATCGTGATGTTAGGTGCGATGTTGCCGCTTGGCGAAGCGATTGAAAATACAGGTGCAGCAGATACAATTGCCAATCTAATTTTAAGTTTTAGTGGCATGTTGTCGCCTGCAATGATTGTAGGGCTACTAATGCTTGTCACGATGCTCCTTACAAATCTTATTAACAATGCAGCAGCTGCTGTGCTCATGGCACCGATTGGCGTAAGCTTGGCAGTAGGACTTGGAGTATCTATTGACCCTATGTTGATGGCGGTTGCCGTGGCTTCTTCATGTGCGTTTATGACACCGATTGGCCATCAGTCAAATACGTTGATTATGGGCCCTGGTGGTTATCGTTTTGGTGACTATTGGAAAATGGGTCTGCCTGTGTCAATTATATTTTTAATCGTCGGAACACCACTAATCTTATTTTTTTGGCCATTATAACGTTCTGGAGGAATGAATGAAAAAGGAAATCAAAATTTATTTTGCCATCTTGGCATTGACAGCATTTGGTCTGGGTTTGACCAACAATGTCATCTCGAATTTTTTTAAAGATGCTTACCAGGTTACTGCTTATCAAAGGGGTTTTTTGGAGTTTCCCCGTGAACTACCTGGACTAATCAGCGTCTTTGTCATTGCAGCTTTAAGCTTTTTGAGTGATATTAGGATTTCTATCATTGCACAAGTTTTAAGCGTCATCGGCATCATCGCACTCGGCATTTATACACCTTCTTTTAACATCATGATTATCTACATATTCATCAATTCCTTGGGGATGCACCTTTTTTTTCCACTTCAGGATAGCATCGGTATGGAACTTGCTGAAAAAGATAACATAGGCAAGCGACTGGGTCAGTTTAAAGGTTTTTTTACAGGCGTTCAAATGGTGGCTTCAATATTTGTTTTTATCGGATTTAAAGCGGGCTTCATGAGCTTTGAAACACCTGTCAAAACACCGTTCATCATCGCGGGGCTCTTATTTTTTGGCGTGCTCGTCTTGCTGGTCATGCTCGATCGAATCGTGCGTGTCAATCACCCGCATGTGAAACAAAGTGGGTATGTATTCAGAAAGGAATACAAGTACTATTATGTACTCGTCGTTTTGTTCGGTGTTCAAAAACAGATTATGATGGTATACGGGCCGTGGGTTCTCATTGAACTACTGAGTAAGAAGGCTGATACAATCTCTATCTTGACTGTAATTGGTTCTTTTATTGGCATCTTTTTCATACCTGCAATAGGCAGGTGGCTGGATACTTATGGCGTTAAAAAACTCATGTACGTCGATGCGTTGTCATTTATAGGCGTTTACCTCGTCTATGGTCTACTTGCCATGGGTTATGTCAACGGCTCAATTAAAACAGCAGGAATCGGCATGCTACTCGCGTATGCCATATTTATCATCGATAGAATGTCTACACAGATGGGCATCGTGCGTACACTTTATTTGCGTAAAATTGCCCTAAAACCTTCAGATGTCACACCAACTCTAACGCTAGGGCAGAGTATGGACCACTTTGTATCGATTATTTGCGCTTATTTGGGTGGTATCATTTGGGTAGCATGGGGACCACAATATATCTTTTTCTTAGCTGCAGGGTTTTCACTCATCAATCTTTATGTCGCTTACAAGATTGAAGTTTAAGCACCGTTACATCGTAGCATCGCATATATTATTAACTTTCATATAGATTTACATTAAAAATTAATAAATAATAAGGTTTTAGAGGGTTTCAGTCGAAAATTAGTTGCATTTTGTCACAAATTGGCATAAAGTAAAGCATATATAGTGTCGAAATATATTATATGTACCAAAAATATACTATATGGTGGGATAATGCAAAAACATTTTATAGGTGGGGTTATTCCCGGCTCTATAATAGCTCAGGATGTAATAGGTTCAGACGGCGTGCTACTTATTAAAAAGGGGAGTATGTTCCGTGAACAATATATTCCTCGCTTTATCGATGCCGGCGTACAAGAGATCTTCGTTGAAGATAGTGGAACCATGACACCTGAAACGATAATGACCATCAGAAAATCTTTAAATATTCAAGATGTTATTCATGAAAAGACGCGATCGCATGCTCAAAATCAGATTAAAAAGACCATGATTAAATTTAAATCTGTGAGCAACACTGATGTTCAAAAAATCAGCGCAATCGTCGAAGATATGATTGAGCAACTTCTGGATAAAAAAGATTTCGTTTTTGCGCTTTCACAATTGCGCTCAGTTGATGATTATACCTATCAGCATTCAGTGAATGTCGGTGTTCTTGCATTGATAATAGGCATAGATTTAGATCTTAACATCGACCAGCTCAGACATCTTGGCATGGGCGCTATTTTGCATGACATCGGAAAGATCATGATTCCTGAAGCGATCATCAAAAAACCGTCTAAACTCACAAGTGAAGAATTTGTCGAAGTTAAAAAACATACAGAATATGGTTATGAAATACTACTCCAAACAGATATTCCCGAAGAGTCCGCTAGAATTGCACTCCATCATCATGAAAAGTTTGATGGCACAGGCTATAGTCGAGGACTAAGGAATACTAAAATTCCTTTATTTGCAAGGATTGTAGCTGTTGCAGATGTCTATGACGCCATGTCCAACGACCGCGTCTATCAAAAGCGTTCAGCACCAGATAAAGTCTTTAGAGAAATCACGCACCTTGGAGACAAGCATTTTGATACGCATATTATGGAGACTTTTGCTAAACACATCAATATCTATCCAACGGGTACGGGGATTGTCTTAAATTCAGGTCATCGAGGCATTGTCCTTTATCAAAATAAACTGTATCCAGAAAGCCCGATTGTCAGAGTCTTTTTACCTAAGGATCAAAAATCCAAAAGATTATATTTTGATTTAGATTTATCACTTAATCCAAAGTGGTATATTCATGAGACATTTTAATAGCATACAACTGTGAATCTCCGAGAAATTCGGAGGTTTTTTATTTTTAATGAAATTATAATCAATTAATAAGCGCCATTTCATAAACTTGGGATAAACTATGGATGCAGCTCTATAAAGCAAACTTTTAATTGAATCAAAGAGGAGATGGACACATGATCAAAGTCAACGGACTTAAAAAAACATTTCTACTATCAAAAAAACAAATGAAGGACAATGGTAATAAAGAACAATTTAAAGTCGCCGTTAAGGGTATAGATTTTCAAGTTATGGATAACGAAATATTCGGTCTAATTGGACCAAATGGCGCTGGTAAGACCACGACCATGCGGTGTCTCGCCACATTGATCGAACCGACAGAGGGCAATATCAACGTCAACGGTTACGACGGCAAGACACAAGGTGAAAATGTTAGAAGGGAACTTGCTTTCTTGACAAACGAGCTCAAACTCGACACACATTTTACCCCTGAGTATACGACTAAGTTTTTTGGGCGACTTCATGGTTTGGATGAAAATGAAATCGAGACGCGGATGAATCACTTGTTCGATTATTTTGGCGTTACACCGTTCAGATTCACAAAGATCGCCGATTTATCCACGGGGATGAAGCAAAAGCTTTCAATCGTTGTGAGTTTGATTCACGACCCTCAAGTCATCATCTTTGACGAACCAACCAACGGGTTAGACATTATAACGGCACGTGCAGTCACAGAATATCTCAAACATCTGAAAGCGCGCGGAAAAACCATTATCATTTCCACACACATGATGTATGTCGCCGAAAAGCTTTGCGATAGAATCGCAATTATCATGGACGGCGAGATCAAAGCCATTGGAACACTTGAAGAAATTTACGCTTTGACAGGTAAAGACAACCTAGATGACGCCTTCTTCAAACTATTTGACTTGTCAGGAGGCTATCAAAATGTTTAAATCCCTTATGATTATTATGAAAAAAGAAATGAGAAGGGTCTTTACTGACCGACGATTGGTCATCACGAATTTTATTCTTCCGATGGCGAGCATTGCGATCATCTATTCGATTATGGGTTTTATGATAAGTCAGACAAATGAAGGTATTGAAACGCATATTACTGAAGTCCTAGGTGTTAATGTTCCAGCTGATGTCGCAAAGATTATAGAAGATGATGTAACCATGAAACTTACAACAGGCACACAAACGAAAGAAGACGCTTCTAAATTATTGTTAGAAGGCGACTATGACTATTACCTCTATTTTGAACCGGAATTTGCAAGTAAAATCGAGGCGTTCAAACCTGATAGTATTCCAGAAATTGAAGGGTTGTATTCACCGAAGAGCGATGTCTCCATAGAGGCGAACTACAAGATGAGCGCGTTACTGGACGTTTATAAAAATAAAGTTTTAGCAAAAAGACTTGGTGGCGAATCTTATTTACAGGTGTATAATGTAAACATGGCAGAAATCGACATTCCCGCTGACAGTAAAGGTATAGACAGAGGTATCGCCAACATGATTCCGATGCTTGTATCCATCTTCATCTTTGCAGGTGCAATGGGGATTGGTATGGATTCTATCGCGGGTGAGAAGGAGCGTGGCACGATTGCCATGATGCTTTTAACACCTGTTGACCGCGGTGTAATCATCGGAGGCAAAGTGCTCAGTCTTTCAGTGGTGGCTTTGATCTCGATGGCATCCTCCTTTATTGGTGTAGTAATCTCCATACCATTTAGCGCAAGGTTTTTATCGACGAATGGTTCATTTGATATTTCAGAACTTGCACTTGGCGCTCCAGAGCTCTTCATGTTCTTCCTTTGCATGATTGGACTAGTTGGTATGTACGTGACAATCATATCGGTACTTTCCATGATTGCCAATTCTCTTAAGGAAGCTGGCGCTTATATCACACCAGCCTATATGCTCGTCATGATCACTGCATTTATGAACATGTTTGGTAGCAGTAATGTTAGTCAAATCTATTACTTTGTTCCCATCTACAACAACTTGGTCAATATGAAGCAAATTCTGCTTGGCGATGGCAATTTCATGAACGTCTTGATTTCATTTGGGACGTCACTAGCAATTACACTTGTATTGCTCGTATTTGCCCGCAATTTAATGCATAAGGAAAAGGTAGTATTCCCATCTAATTAAATTAAAAAGTATATTTATAAAAAAATAGTATTTAGGAGGCGGCAATGATCAACCTATACGTAGTCAGGCACGGTCAAACAAAATGGAATGTGGAAAGGCGTTTTCAAGGATGGCTTGATTCACCACTTACAGAAAACGGCGTGAAATGTGCCGCGGAATTACGTGATCAATTGTCACATATCCAGTTTGACGCGTGTTATGCGTCAACAAGCCCACGCGCCTATAAAACACTAGAGTTGATCTTATCAAAAAATTCAAGTGACTACCGCACGGACGATCGCTTGAAGGAAATACGATTAGGCGCTTGGCAGGGCATGACGCATACACAGATTGAAGACAAGTACCCTGTTGAACTCGAGCTTTTTTATGACGATCCAGAAGGTTTTAACCTTGAGGAGGCTGAGACATTTCCTGAAGTCTACAGTCGCGTCAAGTCCTTTATTGATGAGGTCGTTTCCGATCATGAGTTGAAAACACTTGAACAACCGGATAAAGAAGCCACTAACGTTCTCATCGTGACACATGGTGTCACTTTAAAACTCGCACAACTGATCTTTGATGACGCACCTCTTGGGGATCTCGTCAATTACAACGTGGCACACAATGCTCAGGTGCATCATTATCAATATAAAAAAGGGACCTTTGATCGAATTAAATAATTTTTCACATTTTCCTTATTAAGATAAGTTAAAGCGCTAAAAATTTGAAATAATGCATATACAAAAGGATGTTTATCTTGTTATACTTGAGACGATAAACATTCTTTTTTACTATTTTGGAGGGACTTACATGAAACCATTATCGCGTAAAAATTTAGGCATAGAAGAATCCATGACGCTTGCCATTACAGCAAAAGCGAAACAACTGAAAGAGAGCGGTATCAATATTGTGAGCTTTGGCGCTGGCGAGCCTGACTTCAATACACCTAAGTACATCAGAGACTGTGCGATTGCCAGAATCGAAAAAGGCGGCATCGGCTATACGGAAGCATCTGGACTGCTTGATTTGAAAAAAGCGGTGTGTAGCAAACTCAAGACTGATAACGACTTAAGCTATGTGCCAAAACAAGTGGTGATTTCATCAGGCGCAAAACACAGCCTTTTCAATGCACTTCAAGCGATTTGCAACCCAGGTGATGAAGTGATCATCCCATCGCCTTACTGGGTAAGTTACTATGAACTCACAAAATTGGCAGATGCAGAGCCGGTGATCGTCCTTGCAGAGGCTTCAAATTTATTCAAAGTGACTATCGACCAACTTAAAAGTGCGTTAACAGATAAGACAAAAGCACTATTAATCAATAGCCCAAACAATCCAACTGGCGCTGTATATACGAGAGAAGAACTTAAAGCCATCGGCGAATTTGCCGTCGCCAACGACCTATATATCATCGCGGATGAAATTTATGAAAAACTCGTCTATGGCGAAAAACATATTAGTATCGCAAGCTTATCTAAGGAGATATACGACCGTACAATCACTGTCAATGGCTTAAGTAAAGCTTATGCTATGACCGGATGGCGCATCGGATATACGGCAAGCTCAGTTGAGATAGCAAACATCATGAGCAATATTCAGTCCCATGCGACTTCCAATCCGAACACGATTGCGCAGTATGCGGGCATAGAAGCACTTAACGGCGATCAAACGCCAATCGAAGAAATGCGCGTCGCTTTCGAAGCGAGAAAAGACTATATGGTTAAGACGATTCAAGCGATTCCAAATATTAAGTGTGTCGAACCTAAAGGTGCATTTTATGTGATGGTTGACATCTCATATTATAAGGGAAAGACGATTGATGGCGTCAAAATTGAAGGTTCACTTGATTTGGCAGCTGTTCTCATCGACAAAGCAAACATTGCGGTTATTCCAGGTATCGCATTTGGCGTGGACGATTATGTGAGACTTTCTTATGCGACGAGTATGGAAAATATTGAAGAGGGCCTTAGAAGACTTCGTGACTTCTGTAGCACTTGGAAATAATTAAGCACAAATATGAGGTAACAATAAAAGGTGATTTTCCAACCGTGGAGAATCACTTTTTTTATGTCTAAACAAGCAATTTTGTGTTATATTAAGGCTATGTAATCAGTAGAAAGTTTCGTTTAAGGAGCAATAAATGACCACTGAAAAACAGAATTTGGAAAAAGTATTACTCGTTGCTATCTTCACGACGTTTATGGGCCAAATTTATATGCAACCATTTGGATCTGGTTTTAGATTGACATTTGCTGTCGTTGTTCTCAACGTGCTCATGTTGACATTTAAAGATATTAACCCTTTTATCACCATCAATCTAGTCGGTATACTGATGTTTATCGTGAGGAGTATTCTTTATATTGTCAACAACAATGGTGGTTTACTCATCGCCATGGATCTATACTACCCGATTTTGTTCTTTTATTTTTTCTATAGTGTTTTCTTTCATGTCCTAGACGTACGCAACCTTGTCAAAACGCCTTTGGCTTTATTCTTAGCTATTTGGATTTGTGACAGCTTGCCCAATGTCATAGAAGTACTTGTCAGACAAGAGTGGAAGGGCAGTGATTTTGAAAGCATTATTTTTACAATTATTCTGATAGGTGTATTTAGAACTGTTATCACAACGATACTCGTGTACATTTCCCGTTATTATTACCATAAAACAAAAGAAAGAGAGAACCATCAGATATTTGTCGAGCGAATCATCATGATTTCAAATCTCAAGACGGAATTGTTCTTTCTTAGAAAGTCAAAAAAAGACATAGAAGATACTATGAGACGGAGTTTTCTAATCTATGAGCAAGCGGATAATACGGAACTGAAAGAGTCTATCCTCTCTGTTACTAAAGACATTCATGAGATTAAAAAAGATTATACAAGGGTTATATCAGGTCTTGAAAAAAGCATCAAAGAATCGCCCGTCTATAGTATGGGCATCAAAGAAATCATCGAGATTATTTTCTCATCAAATAAGAAGTATGCCATGAGCCGAGATGTCCAAGTGAAATTTCATTATCATATTGGTTTCGATTTTAGAACGACGGATCATCTAGCGGTCATATCGATCTTAAACAACCTTGTAACCAACGCTATTGAAGCCTTTGATGGAAAGGGAAAAGTCTCTATTGATCAATATGTCGAAGAGAACAACGTGATTTTCAAGATTGAAGACGATGGCCATGGGATAGAAACGCAAGATATTCCCTTGATTTTTGAAGCTGGTTTTTCGACTAAGTTCAACGAAAACAACGGCGTCATGGCTTCTGGTATTGGACTTACTCACGTTAAGTACTTAGTAGTGAATTATCTAGAAGGCAGCATACAAGTTAAATCTATAAAAAATGAGCATACGCAATTCACAATTTCGATTCCAACGCACATCCTTTTTTCACAAAACGACGTCACAAGCGACGCATAGAATTTGGAGGCGATATGAATTATAATTTTTTTCTAGTTGACGATGACGTAAGTGTCATCAGTATTCTCAGTAAAATCATACTGGGCAACAATTTAGGGGATGTCATAGGAAAGGCGACAGATGGCGACACCGCTATTGAAGAGATTATCAGGCTCAAACCCGATATCGTCTTAGTGGATTTGTTATTGCCCAAAAAAGATGGTATCACCGTTGTTGCGATGATTAAGGCTATCTATCCTGAGATTCCATTTATCATGATCAGTGAAGTTTATTCCAAAGATATGGTATCTAAGGCATACAATTGTGGTATCGAGCTGTTCATCAATAAACCGATCAACGTCATAGAGGTCGTCAATGTCATTAAGCGCGTCGACGAAAAAGTGAAGATGAAAAAAGTGATCGATTCCTTTCAAACAGCCTTCCAAAATATGTCGACTCTCAACAGTGAAGTCCCTTCAGAGGGGAAACAAATCAACTCGAGACTCGATGCAGCAAGGCAGATCTTTAATCAACTGGGAATTCTCAGCGAGGCAGGGACAAAAGACATCTCTTATATGCTAGAGTTCGTATTTGAACAAAATGAACTGAATAAATGCAACATATTCGACCATAAACTCAGCGACTTATACGATTATGTTTCCAACAAATATGAAAAAGAACGCGGTGAATCAGTCAGTGAAAAGACCATTGAGCAACGTGTGCGACGCGCCATAGGACAAGCGCTTGAGAACATTGCGGAGCTCGGACTGCACGATTATGAACACCACCTTTTTGAGAAGTTTGC
This sequence comes from Acidaminobacteraceae bacterium, assembly GCA_041741755.1. Lineage (GTDB taxonomy): Bacteria > Bacillota > Clostridia > Peptostreptococcales > Acidaminobacteraceae > Fusibacter_C. The sequence goes on from JBGSJR010000026.1 coordinate 148,282, forward strand.
CGCGACGCTTTTCGATCTGAAAGAGGTCCGCAAAGAGATGGACTACATTAAAAGAAGTTCTAAGGTTCGTGGTAAAATTAGCATCAAAAAATTTGTGTTTGGGCTCATTGAGGCGATAAACTGAAATAAATAGCTATTATTAGCAGCTGGAGGCTATATGGAGCATCAATACGAAAGAAAAAAGAGATTTATAGTAAATACATTGTATATCGTACTGATAGGCTTTATTGTATATATTCTATTTAAATACGCACTTGGACTTGTAAGCCCCTTTATCTTTGCCTTTGGTTTTGCTTATTTGCTAAAGAAACCATCTAGGTTTGTTGCGGCGAAGTTAAGGTTGCCCCAAAAATTGGTTGCTGTTGTTTTCGTACTGATTTTCTACCTCATACTGGGCGTTATTATCTCGCTTTCAGGTATAAAAATCATAGCCGTGGTGACAGATATAATTTCTGGTCTGCCAATATTGTATGAAGAGCAGCTAGCACCATTTTTAGTGGATCGATTTGATGCGATTGAAGCGGCGATTTACAGATTGGATCCAGCACTAGTAACCGTGATCACACAGGGCTTTGATCAGTTTGTAAACTCGATTGGTGAAAATATTTCTAGTATATCGATTTCTTTAGTCGGAAAAATTTCTGGTGTAGCTACATCGCTCCCTGGATTTTTGATAAAAATTTTATTGATGGTCATCTCAACGTTCTTTATTGCAAGTGATTTTGAAGTGTTGACCCAGTTTGTTCAAAGACAGTTTACGGGCAATGGCAACGAATTGATGATGCGTATCAAGCATTATTTGATCGATACTTTGTTTGTCATCATAAGGTCATATGGCATTATTATGTCCATTACGTTTATTGAGCTTTCAGTTGGACTGTCGATAATAAACGTTCCAAATGCAATCCTCATCGCATTGATTATCGCTTTGTTCGACATTTTGCCGATCTTTGGAACGGGTGGCGTCATGATTCCTTGGACTATTGTTTCATTTATACAGGGTGATGTTAAACTCGGTATAGGATTACTGGTCGTTTATGTGTTTGTGACGGTGGTCAGAAACATCCTTGAGCCAAAGATCGTCGGCAGTCAGTTAGGGCTACATCCTGTAGTGACACTTATGTGTATGTTTATCGGCGTCAATTTATTTGGTGTACTCGGACTGTTTGGTTTCCCAATCACTTTGTCACTTTTGAAACACTTGAATGACACTGGCGGGGTTAAGTTTTATAAATAAGTGGGAATTGTGTTTGTTTTCAAAGTAAATATTGTTATAATTATGGAAAATGCATAATTACCTTATAAGTCACAAAATCATAGTTTCACAATGGCTTGTTTACGCCATTTTCATATGAGAAATATCTTCAAATTGGAATTATGCAATTTCCTTCTTAGAAGGGGAATTTTCCCCTTTTTTTTAATGGAAACTTATTGTCAATATAACTGTAAATGGATATGAATTAGGAGATAAGAATGTCAAAAAGAGAAACGTTCAACATTGAATCAATGGAAACACTGCTTACGCGAAACGACGACCACATCAGAGCGATTAAAGATATAAACGATGCGCATTTCACAGAAATTCACTATAGAAAAAAAGCGATTACGATCACGTATGGTTGTCAGATGAACGAGCACGACTCGGAAAAACTGAACGCCATGCTCACAGATATGGGGTATGATGCCACAAAAAAGTTTGAAGAAGCCGACCTCATCATCTTCAACACGTGCTGTGTACGTGAAAACGCCGAGTTCAAAGTCTACGGCAACCTAGGTCACGTCAAGAAGCTCAAAGAAAAGAAAAAGGACCTCGTCCTCGCCGTCTGTGGCTGTATGATGCAGCAACCGCATGTCGTAACGCAGATCAAGAAAAAATACAAGTACGTCGATCTCGTCTTCGGTACGCACAATTTGCACAATTTCCCAGCGCTCCTTGAGGAAACGCTGAAAGCCGATAAAAAGCACCAAGTGGTAGAGATTTGGGAGAACGAAGGCGACGTCATCGAAGGCCTAGCCGTCACGCGTAAGAAAGAGATCAAAGCATACGTCAACATCATGTATGGTTGCGACAACTTTTGCGCTTACTGCATCGTGCCTTACACAAGAGGCCGCGAGCGCAGTAGAAAGCCGGAGGATATTCTCGAAGAAATCCGTATGTTGGCCGCTTCTGGCACCAAAGAGATTATGCTCCTCGGTCAAAACGTGAACTCCTATGGTAAAAAAGGTCATGCAAGTCAAAGTGCAAACATAAATATTGCAAATTCAGATGTTGAAAATATAGCAGATATGAGTACCTACACAGGCAATAACGTCGATTTTGCAGATCTTTTGGCCATGGTCAATGACATCGAGGGCATCGAACGCATCCGTTTCATGACGTCGCACCCAAAGGATCTCTCTCAGAAGCTGATTGAAACCATGGCAAAGTGCGAGCACGTCTGTGAGTATTTGCATTTACCTGTTCAAGCAGGCAGTAACGACATACTCAAAAAAATGAACCGAAAATATACGCGGGAGCAATACCTCGACATTATAAAGCGCGCTAAGGCGCTCATGCCAAACCTCGGCCTATCTACAGACATCATCTTAGGTTTCCCAGGTGAGACAGAAGCTGACTTCCAGGACACGCTGAACCTCATTGAGACAGTGGGTTATGATGCGGCGTTTACGTACCTCTATTCAATCCGTACGGGTACGCCAGCCGCTACCTTTGAGAATCAAGTTTCAGAAGATGAGAAACACGACCGCATCAGACGCCTTTTAGAGGTGCTTAATCCAAGTATCACGCTCAGAATGCATGCGATGCAAGATCAAGTGGTCGAAGTACTCGCGGAAGACTATTCCAAGAGTTCGAGAGATGTCCTTATGGGCCGTACTCGCAATAACTTGACCGTAACATTTGATGCACCAGCTGAGCTGATCGGCAAACTCGTGGAAGTGAAAGTCACACGCCCTAAGAACTTCTCGCTGCATGGGGAAGTTGTGCGGGTGATTAGATAGTACAAAAGGTTGTAAGATATAAAAACTAATTTATAAACCTACACAATGATAAACCTAAAAAATGATAAACTTAAAAAATGATAAAAAATGCGAATGGAAGGCCACTATGATCAATATCGATAAATCCAGTTTAACCCCCATGATGCGTCAATACTTTGAAATCAAAGAACAATATATGGATTATATCTTGCTTTATCGTCTCGGTGACTTTTATGAGATGTTTTTCGACGACGCCATCAAAGCGTCCAGGGAACTTGAAATTACACTTACTGCCAGAAACTGCGGCCTTGAAGAAAAAGCGCCACTTTGCGGTGTCCCTTATCATGCCGTTGACGGTTATATCAAAAAACTGGTGGACAAGGGCATTAAAATCGCCATCTGTGAGCAAATGGAAGACCCTGCACTGGCAAAGGGCCTCGTCAAACGCGAAGTCGTACGCATCATCACACCGGGTACGATCACGGATCCTGATATGCTGGATGCGGGCAATTACAACTATGTGGCAGCGCTGGCACAAATGGAAACCAGCTTTGCCATCGCATACTGCGATATCACGACGGGGATGCTTAAGACGACTGAGCTAGAATCGGTGGAAAAAGTCATCGATGAACTCATTAAAATTGAGCCGAGTGAACTGATTGTTTCTGAGAAACTCAGATTGCCACAGGCCATACTCAAACTCATCGAAGAGATGGGGCTGACGACGACCCCGTATTTGGATCATGCCTTTCAGCCACATGCTGGCAAAAAGATCATCGAGCGCATCTTAAATGTGTTTTCGGTGGAGAGCTTGGGATTTGACAGCGCGGCGGGGACGCTATGCGCCACGGGTGCGCTGCTTGCTTATGTCGAGGATACGGCGAAAGTACCGCTGAACCATTTTAATAAAGTGGAGCTTTACAACCATTCAAAATACATGGTGCTCGACAAGTTCACGAGACGCAATCTCGAGCTTGTGGAGACCATGCGCAATAAAGATAAAAAGGGCAGCCTTTTATGGGTGCTCGACAAAACGTGCACGGCCATGGGCGCAAGACGCCTCAAAGCTTGGGTGGAAGAGCCACTCCTCGATCCCGAAGCCATCACAAAGCGCCTCAACACGGTGGAAGTACTCGTTGACGATTTGTTGCTTCGTAGCGACTTAAGGGCACATCTCAAGCAAATCTATGACCTCGAGCGCTTGACGTCAAAGCTCGTTTACGGCAGCATCAATCCGAGGGACTTGATCGCCCTCAAGCAGTCGATTTTCGTTTTGCCTGAGATTAAGGTGTGCATCGAAACTTTGGAAGAAGGCGCGTTTAGCACCATCAATGCAGATATTGACGCACTTTATGACATCTATCAGATGATCGATGAGACCATAGTAGATGAACCGCCAATGTCCTTGAAAGACGGCGGTGTCATCAAAACAGAAAAGCACCCAGAACTGGCGACGCTGCGCGATGCAGTGGGAAACGGCAAAGGTTGGATTCTCGGTATCGAGCAAAATGAACGCGAGCGCACGGGCATTAAAACGCTTAAGATTGGCTTCAACAAAGTCTTCGGCTATTATATCGAAATTTCCAAGGGCAGCGTGAAAAATGCCCCAGAAGAATATATCAGAAAACAGACGCTTGCCAACGCGGAGCGCTATATCACCCCTGAGCTGAAGCAACTGGAAGAAACCGTGCTCGGTGCAGAGGAGAAGAGCATTCGCCTCGAGCAAGAGCTGTTTTCAGAGCTCAAGCAGGCTATCATGGTTCATGTCGACCGCATCCAAAGTACGGCGCACGCCATCGCATCGCTGGATGCGCTGTTGTCGTTTGCGGAATGCAGCTATCGCTATGGCTACACTAAGCCTAAAATTTCAAATAAAGAGATCATTCAGATCAAAAATGGCCGTCACCCAGTGATTGAGCGCATATTCAATGAGACGCCTTTTGTGCCGAACGACACATTGCTCGACCAGAAGGCGCATAAATTCTACATCATCACCGGTCCGAATATGGCAGGTAAATCCACCTACCTCAGACAGGTGGCACTCATCACGCTCATCGCTCAAATCGGTTGCTTCGTTCCAGCTGATAAAGCTGAGATAGGCATCGTCGACCGCATCTTCACACGCGTCGGCGCTTCTGACGACTTGTCTCAGGGACAGAGTACGTTTATGGTCGAGATGAACGAGCTCGCCAATATTCTCAACAACGCGACGCACAAATCGCTCATCATCCTCGACGAAATTGGACGGGGCACCAGTACTTACGACGGCCTTAGCATCGCATGGAGCGTCGTTGAATACCTCAGTCAAAATTCGGGAATCAACGCGAAAACGCTGTTTGCCACGCACTATCATGAACTGACAGAACTTGAGGGCAAGATAGATGGCGTCTGCAACTTCAGAATCGCCGTGAAAGAGACAAAGGACGACATCATTTTCCTCAGAAAGATCGAGCGCGGCGGCGCCAACCAAAGCTTTGGTATCCAGGTAGCTAAGCTTGCTGGCGTACCAGAAGGGGTCATCGACCGGGCCAAAGTGATTTTATCCAAACTTGAAATCAACGACATCAACAACAACATACAGAATCTACAGCGTATTGATGACGCGCAACTGGGTGATTTAGTCGACATGGCAGATGCGTCAGTCTCGGAGACACATGCGTCAGGCAAGCAAGTTGCCCATATGAAGAACGGTACGATTTCAGATTATAGTGTCTCCGAGGGCCTTTATCAGTACCTTAAATCGCTGGAAGTGGAGTCGATGACGCCGATCGAAGCGATGAACGCACTGTTTAACATCGTCAGCACCTTTAACTCAGAAAAAAAATAGGGGGCACCCATGGAGCAAAATAGAATTTTACGACTCGATGAGCGAACTGCCGGTAAGATTGCTGCAGGTGAAGTAGTAGAACGCCCTGCGATGGTCATCAAAGAACTTGTAGAGAATGCCATCGATGCAGGGGCTACAGAGATTATTGTCGATATCGCAAAGGGTGGAAAAGCACTGATCAAAGTGACTGACAACGGTTCGGGCATTCATTATGACGATTTAAAGCTCGTTTTTGAACGTCATGCCACGAGTAAAATTCGCAGTATTGAAGACTTATATAAGACGCAGACACTTGGCTTTAGAGGCGAAGCGCTTGCAAGCATATGTGCCGTATCGAACGTCGAGCTCATCACCATGAGACCAAATGAGAAATTCGGCATGAAAGTCACTGCAGCGGGCGGCACGATACACAAAATATCTGAAGTCGGCACGATCCAAGGCACGACGATCATCGTTAGAGACCTGTTTTTCAATACGCCTGCAAGGCTGAAGTTTTTAAAAGCGGATCAAGTTGAAGGCCGTGCCATTACGGAGCTTATGGGATACTTGGCACTCTCTCACCCAGAAGTGGGCTTCAAATACACTTCGGACGAAAAGCTCGTGTTTCACACGCAAGGCAAAGGCAATCTGGCGAATGCCATCTTCTCCGTATTTGATCCGACACTGCTAAAAGGCTTGTATGAAATCGATGAATCACATGAACAAATAGGAGCGACAGCCCAATTAAAGATGAGAGGCTTCATCTCCAGATTTGACTATACAAAGGGCACAAAGAGCTACCAGCTCACTTTTGTCAACGGAAGGTACGTGAAGAGCGATTTGATAAAAGAAGTCATACAGCTCGCATATAAGCCTTATATGATGAATGGACGTCACCCGGTTTGCATCTTATTTATTGAGATACCTCAAAATGAAATCGATGTCAATATTCATCCTGCCAAGACAGAAATCAAGTTCCACGATGACGGCTTGATTAAACAGTTCGTCTTTAGTGCCCTCAAGAAAGGGTTCAATTTGTACGACCAAGTGCCTAAAGTGGTGTTCACAGAGCGAGAGGTTTTCAGTATGAAAACAGCACCAGCACCTGAAGAGAAGGCGAAGATGCTCGAGTCGCAAACGCCTTTAGAAAGTGGTCGATATTTATCAGTGCAAGATACAACACAACGTGAACATCCTGTTGCTGAGCGCAACGATACACAGCACAACGATACACAGCACAACGATGCTGAGCGCAGCACACCGCAACGTTACAAAGTTCAAAATGCCTTTGAAAAACCACAGGAAAAGATTGATTTTGGACAAGTGGATTTTTCAATGTTGAGTGGTTTTGCAGATTCGATTGTGGCAGAGACTGCACCGGTTATTTTGAATGAAGAGACGACTATCTATGATGGCTTGTACTATCTTGGTGTCTTTAATAAAACGTATTTACTTTATGAGAAAGATAAAGATCTCTATCTCGTCGATCAGCATGCAGCCCATGAAAAAATCCTGTTTGAAGCTTTTATGGAAGCTTTTGAAAGACAGGATATCCACGCACAGCTCTTGCTCATACCGGAAGTGATCCATCTTGGCATCGTTGAGATGTCTCGGTTCGAGGAAGTCAATAAAGTACTGATAAAGATGGGCTTTATGGCAGAACCATTTGGCGATAACAGCATCGTCTTGAGAGAAATTCCTAGCATGTTTGATTTTTCAGTTGCAAGACGTATGGTTCAAGCGCTATTTGAAAATATCAAATCAGATATTGATGCACATCTATATCATGAAATCGCTGAGAAGGCTTGTAAAGCGGCTATCAAAGCACACGATGAAGTACATGAAGGGGAACAGGTCGCACTTATAGAACAGCTCAAAAAACTGAAATCGCCATATACATGTCCGCATGGCAGACCGATCATCATCAGCTTTTCATTACATGAAATTGAGAAAAAGTTTAAGAGAATCGTTTAATACAATTTCCTAAATTACAATATTATTACTTTTTTATACAATTTATTGAAGTATGCCCATTAAAATTATATGATGAAAGATATATCGGTAGAGATATATTGGTGAAAGATGCAAAAAATCATTATTATAGTCGGACCAACTGCTGTCGGTAAGACAGCGTTGTCGCTTGCACTGGCTGAAAAACTTAAAACTGAGATCATATCTGCGGATTCGGTGCAGATTTATAAGCATTTGGATATAGGTTCTGCAAAGCCGACGATAGAAGAGATGGGGGGCATACCGCATCACTTGATTGATTGTGTGGCACCCACTGAAGTCTTTTCTGTGAGTGACTACGCTGCGCTTGCAAAAGCCGAGATTAGAAGGCTCCATGATGCAGATAAAATACCCGTTGTCGTGGGTGGCACAGGACTATATGTCAATAGCCTTATCTATGATATGAACTTTGGCGCTAGCCCAGCCGATGAAGCATTTAGACTACAATTAGAGGCGCTTGCGAAAAGCGAAGGTAACACAGTTGTGCATGATAGGTTAACTTGCGTGGATCCTGTTGCTGCAGCACGCATACATCCAAATAATCTAAAACGTGTGATTCGAGCACTTGAAGTGAATCATATTACGGGTAAACCCTTTGCAGATTTTGCAGTGGAACCTTCTAAAACAAAAGATTACGAGGTCGTGCTCATCGGGTTGACGAGGCCTAGGGATATTTTATATGACCGCATCAATGAACGCGTTGGGCTCATGATTGAAGCTGGGCTCATTGAGGAAGTAAAAATTTTGAAAAATTCTGGATTAAATGATAGTTATCAGTCCATGCAGGGTATAGGTTACAAGGAAGTTCTATCCTATTTGGATGGACGTACATCTTATGACGAAATGATTGACAAGGTTCGCCAGGGCAGTCGCAATTATGCCAAACGTCAGATGACGTGGTTCAAGCGATACGAAGGCATACATTTCATCGATTTACAGGAAGTATCCACTGAAGAGGCATTAAGAGAAATTCTGTCCATTATACATGGAAATTGCATAATTACCAAATAAGTCTCAAAAACATATTTTTATACGGCAACAATGGCTTGTATACGCTGTTTACTGTGAGAAATATTATAAAATTGGAGTTATGCAATTTCCTCATTAAAAAAAGAGAGAAGGAGGGGAATCCGTGAAAAGTGCAATCAATTTACAAGACCTGTTTTTAAACCAATGCCGTAAGGATCAAACACCTATAACTATTTTCTTGATCAGCGGTTACCAAATCAGAGGCTTAGTTAAAGGCTTCGACAGCTACACCATCGTTTTAGATAGTGAAGGCAAGCAACAAATGATTTACAAGCATGCAATTTCTACGATTATTCCATCTAAGACTGTGAACTTTCAAGCTTAGTGAATAGAGAGCAACTATGACGCATAGGGCATTGAAATAACAGCCGAACTAACTGGTGATAGCACCCATATGACTATGTCCGATAACCTCAGCAGTCGCTGGGGTTTTTGTGTTTTTTGAATAAGACAAATGTTCATAAAAGTGTCACAATTATGTCAACATTTACCCCAATAAAATTCGGTTTCAAGGTTGTTATTAGCGGCTATTCCCTATATAATGTTAAGGGTAGAATGGTATAGAAGGCTCAAGTGCCTTAAAATAAGAAAGGTTGGTTTTTTAATGAAGGAATTGAGAACGATTAACACGATTAGAATGCTGTCGGCTGAAGCCGTTCAAGCAGCAAACTCAGGTCATCCTGGATTACCTCTAGGCGCAGCACCAATGGCTTACACCTTATGGGCGAAAGAGATGAAGCACAACCCACATAATCCACTCTGGCAAAACAGAGACAGATTTGTATTGACAGCTGGTCATGGATCAATGCTTTTATATTCATTGCTTCACTTGTTTGAATATGGCTTATCCATAGAAGAAATCAAGAATTTTAGACAATTTAACAGTAAAACACCGGGCCATCCAGAATACGGTCATACTGCAGGCGTAGAAATCTCTACAGGACCACTTGGACAAGGTATCGCAAACGCAGTGGGTTTTGCTATGGCAGAAAAACACTTAGAAGCTAAATTCAGCAGACCGGGATATCCAGTCGTCGACCACCATACATTTGCTCTTGCTGGCGATGGTTGTATGATGGAAGGTATTTCATATGAAGCCGCATCACTAGCGGGCACACTAAAACTAGGAAAGCTCATCGTCCTTTATGATTCAAATAAAATCACGATCGAAGGCAGCACAGAGATTGCTTTTACTGAAAATGTAGGGGCGCGTTTCGAAGCGATGCACTGGCAAGTTATAACAGTAGAAGATGGCAACGATATTGACGCTATCCAAGCAGCTATTCAAAAGGCAAAAGCTGAAACTGAAAAGCCGTCATTTATTGAAATCAAGACGATTATCGGCTATGGTTGTCCATCAAAACAAGGCTCGCACAAAGTTCATGGTGCACCACTTGGACAAGACGGTATTGATGAAATGTCTACATTCCTCGGCATGACAGATAGAAAAGCGTTTGAAGTACCTTCTGATGTTCAGACGCACATGACAGATCTTGTAAAATCACTAGAAAAAAATGAAACAGTCTGGAATGAAAATTTTGAAGCGTATTCAAAAGCTCATCCAGAGCTTGCTACAGAATATAAACAATGGTTCTCTGGCGATGCACCAATGGCATTCCTTGAATCAGATGAATTCTGGAACTATTCAGAAGCAACAGCTTCTAGAAGTTCTTCAGGTAAAGTGCTCAATGTACTCGCGGATCACATGCCTAACTTGTTCGGTGGATCAGCTGACCTGGCACCATCAAACAACTCAGATATGAAGAAACGCACATCGTTTAAAGCGTCTAACCCAGAAGGTTCTAACCTTCACTTCGGCGTTAGAGAGCATGCGATGACAGCAATCGCCAACGGCTTACAAGCACACGGTGGCGTGAAAGCCTATGCGGCGACATTCTTCGTGTTTGCCGATTATATGAAACCAGCGATTCGACTCGCAGCACTCATGAACTTGCCTGTAACTTACATCTTGACACACGATAGTATCGGCGTCGGCGAAGATGGTCCAACGCACCAACCGATTGATCAACTTGCGATGCTAAGAGCTATTCCAAAGCTCAAAGTCATCAGACCAGCAGATGCGAGAGAAGTAACCGCGGCTTGGTATACAGCGATGACATCAAAAGATGCGCCAGTTGCGCTCGTCTTGACACGTCAAAACCTTCCAGAACTTCCAGGTTCATCACGTGAAGCCCTTAAAGGCGCATATGTGATTTCTAAAGAAGAAAACAAAGTGGATATCGTCTTAATCGCAACTGGTTCAGAAGTATCACTTGCTGTAGACGCACAAAAAGCGCTTAAAGCAGAAGGCATTGATGCTAGAGTTGTCTCTATGCCTTGCCAAGAATTATTTGATGCACAAAGCGATGCTTATAAAGCAGAGGTTCTTACAAAGGGCGTTCCAAAGCTTGCTATTGAAGCAGCTAGTACGTTCGGATGGCACAAATATGCCTGTGATGTTATCGGTCACGACGATTTCGGCTTATCAGCACCTGCTGACAAGTTGTTCCAAGCGTTTGGATTTACTGTGGAAAATATTGTTGCGCGTTCAAAGAAATTGTTAGGATAAAGTACGGATGAATCATGCCATATAATCAAGAACCACCTTTCAACATAATAGTTGATGAGGTGGTTTTTTTCTTTTAATCGAACCACAAAGGGGATAAAGATTGACATGCTTTTTTAAGGGTAAAAGGGGTAATAGCGAGAAGATAAATTAGATTGAGGATGATACACCATGGATAAAAATCTAGGCTACATAAAAAGCATTCGAGGCAGTATTCTTGATATCGTATTTAAGCAAGAATTACCTTATATTAATAATAAATTAGTTACTGGAGAAGCTGGCCAAGTAATTTTGGAGGTTGCATCTTATATCGACGATGAAACCGTTACAGCTATAGCACTCACTTCTACCGCGGGTATATCTAGAGGTGATGTTGTTATTGATACCAGAGGTCCTATAAAAGTTCCAGTAGGGAAGCAAATTTTAGGCAAAATGTTTGATGTATTTGGCAATACATTAACGGGTGAAAAATTAACAGATCCAAAGACCATGTCGATTCATCAGAAACCAGTCCCTTTTTCAGAAAGAAGCATTACAAATGACATTTTTATTACCGGCATTAAAGCGATAGATGTTTTAACGCCATTGCCTAGAGGCGAAAAGGCCGGTCTTTTTGGTGGCGCAGGTGTTGGAAAGACGGTACTCATAACAGAACTTATAAATAATACTGCGAAAAGTACAAAGGGATATAGTGTTTTTTGTGGTATTGGAGAGCGCTCTAGAGAAGCCGAAGAACTTTTTAGAGAAGTAAAAGAAGCCAAAGTTTTAGAAAATGCGGTATTAATATTTGCTCAGATGAATGAGCCCCCTGGCGCTAGATTTAGAGTCGGTCATGCGGGTCTTACGATGGCAGAATACTTCAGAGATGTGGAAAAAAAAGATGTTCTTCTTCTGATTGATAATATCTTCAGATTTATACAAGCAGGATCAGAAGTTTCAGGACTTATGGGTAAAATGCCATCACGGGTGGGCTATCAACCGACACTATCTAGCGAATTGGCAGAACTCGAAGAGCGTATTTCAAGTACTAAATCTGGAGCAATCACTTCTATACAGGCAGTCTATGTGCCTGCTGATGATTTTACAGATCCAAGTGCAACGCATACCTTTTCACATCTATCCGCCTCGGTTGTCTTGTCTAGAAAAAGAGCGAGTCAGGGACTCTATCCAGCTATTGATCCGCTAAATTCCACTTCAAAGATGTTAAATGCAGAAATCGTTGGAAAAAGACACTATATGCTAGCACGAGAAATAAAAAAGACGCTCGCATCCTATGAGGACCTTAAAGACATAATCGCCATGCTAGGGTTGGAAGAACTTTCTGTTGAAGATAGACATTTAGTGAATCGCGCTAGAAAACTAGAACGCTTTTTAACGCAACCTTTTTTTACTACAGCAGAAATAACCGGTAGTGAAGGCAGATTTGTAGAACTTGAAGAAGCACTTGATGGCTGTGAAGGCATTTTAAATGATGCATTTATGGACTATGATGAAAATGATCTCTATATGATTGGTAAAATTGAAGAAGCTGTAGAGAAAAAAAGGAAGAGAGAAGCAGAAAATGAGGCTTAAATTTATTCTGCCATATAAAACTATTTTAGACAAAAATGTTGAAAAAATAACAGCGCCTGGTTCTAATGGAACATTTCAAATACTTCCCAAACATGTCGATGGAACATGGACTTTAAAGGCTGGTATTTTAATCATCGAAGCGGATAAACCGCTTTATTATGCGATAAATACTGGCGTAGTTGTCAAACAGGGCGATATCGTATATCTATCTACGATACAAGCAATAGCAGGAGATTCATTAGAAGCGTTGAGTAAAACAGTAGAAGATACACTGAAAAATTTAGATGAAAAAGAGAAAAAAGCCAGAGAAGTGCTTATAAGGCTAGAAATGGATACAATAAAGAATTTTATGGAAATTTAGAGATAGGGAAGTGGTTTTTTTGGACAAAAGAAAGCGATCAACAGAAGAAGAACTTCTTGAACAGATAAAAAAGGATTCCGCAAAAAAAATCAAGTCAAAAGAAGAAGGCAATGAGATTTTGTTCGGACTCGGCCTTTTTGGAATAATAGGTTGGTCAATTGCGTTACCAACATTAATTGGGACTGCAATTGGTGTCTTTTTAGATGGAAAATTCACACAGAGTTTTTCATGGACAATCACGTTTCTATTTGCGGGGGTTATTTTCGGCGCTTTTAATGCTTGGCATTGGATTAAAGAAAAAAGCAGAAATGATTAGGAGGACCAAAGATGATTGCATTTATTACCGGATTATTAGTGGGAATAATATTCTTTGGCGGTCTTTATTGGACTGTTCAAAAGATTAATGAGGTAAGCAATCCAAGTATCCTCATCGCGCTTAGTTTTGTATTAAGAATGGCCGTATTATTATTTGGACTCTATTATGTTTCGAAATCAGGGTATAAAGACGTATTGTTTGCCCTTGCCGGGATTATGTTGATGCGTTATATTCTTATTTTTACTATAAGGAAGCCTAGAGAAAAATCTTCAAAATGAGGTGGTTTAATGAATATCGATCCAAGTGAAATTGTATATTTTCAATGGCGTTTTGTAAGCATTACCGCAACCTTGGTTTTTACGTGGATTATTATGATCATTCTTGCCGTTGTGTCTTATATGGTAACAAGAAATTTAAAAATTGAAGGCGAAATATCCAAAGGTCAAAATATATTAGAAGCTTTAGTAGAGACTATAAATAGTCAAATCAAACAAATAAGCCAGCAAGAACCAGGTAAATATCTTCCGTTTATAGGCACGCTGTTTATTTTTATTCTTGTGTCAAATGTGTTATCAATAATCCCTGGATTTATATCGCCAACGGGGTCATTAAACACAACGATTGCTTTGTCGTTATGTGTTTTTATATCTGTCCCTGTATATGGGATCGATGACAGAGGCGTCATCGGCTATTTAAAAGAATACGTAAAACCTACATTTATTATGTTGCCTTTTAATATTATTAGTGAGATTTCTAGAACACTATCTTTGGCAATTCGACTTTATGGAAATGTGATGAGTTCGAGCATTATAGTCGCCATTTTACTGGGTGTAATCCCACTTTTTTTCCCAGTGATTATTCAAGCGCTTGGACTTTTAACAGGTGTAATACAAGCGTATATATTTGCGATACTTGCAATTGTTTACATCGCATCGGCAACCGAAAACAAAAAAAAGAGAACATAATTAGGAGGAACAGTTATGGATAATGTTGGTTTAATTGGTATGGTTTCCATCATAATGGCAGGTTTTACTATAGCTGTGGGCTCTATAGCACCTGCTATGGGGGAAGGAAATGCAGTCGCACAAGCTTTGAAATCAATTGCACAACAACCAGATGAAGCAAATACGATTTCTAGAACGCTCTTTGTAGGGCTTGCAATGATCGAGTCTACTGCCATTTATTGTTTTGTAATCTCGATGATATTGTTGTTTGCAAATCCATTCTGGAATATGGTAACAGGATAATATTATGAAAATAAGTTGGTTTGAAATAATAGCCCAAATAATTAATTTTTTTATCATTCTATTTATTCTTCAGAAGCTTCTCTATAAACCTGTTTTAAATGCCATGGAAAAAAGACAGGAAAGAATCCAGAAGTATCAGGTGGAAGCAGATGAAAAAATGAAGACAGCAGAAGCGTTAATTCATAAATATGATGGAAAAATAGAAGCGATACAAACAGAGAAGAGAGATATTTTAGAGGAAGCAAGAAAAGAAGCGCAGGATAAAAAAGAAAGTTTGTTAATAACGTATAAAGAAGAAGCAGAAAGCAAACGTAAGCTTTACTTAAAAGAAATTGAAGACGAAAAAGATAAGTTTACTAGAGATTTAAGAAAAAAACTTGGTAATAGTGCGGTTAAAATTGCAGCTCATATTTTAGACACCATCTCTACAAAAGAATTAGAAAAAGAAGTCTATGAAGCTTTCATTCTCAACTTAAAAGAGTTAAATCAAAATATACCAGACTACAACGCATTTAAAGAGGAAAGCTTAGAAATACAGTCTTATAGTGAGTTGTCTAAAGAAGAAAAGGAGACCATGGAAGGCGTACTAAATCATCAGTTTAAAAATATAAAAAGCATCGATTTCAAAACGGATCCTCGGTTGATTTTGGGGTATACGTTAAATTTAGAGACATATACCGTACACGCGAATATAAAGAACTTTCTTGATGAAATAGAAAAAGATATTATTAAAAACCTAGATACAAATTGATATAGGAGTGCTTATAATGTTAGAAAATCAATTCACATTTTTAGATGAATCCATCAACAAAGCATTAAAAAAGACGACCAAACAGACACGTATAGAGGAAAGTGGCACGATCATATCGATAGATAGTGGCATTGCCATCGTTAAAGGTCTGAATAAAATTAAAAATGAAGAGTTGATTGAATTTCCAAACGGCATCATGGGTATGGCTTTTAATCTAAACCCTGACAACATTGGCGTTATACTCCTTGGAGATTTTAATGATATCAAGGCAGGTCAAAAGGTAAAAAGAACTTTTAAAGTAGCCGACATTCCTGTTTCAGAAAAATTTTTAGGAAGGGTTATAAATCCTTTGGGTGAGTTACTAGACGATCTGGGGGCTGTTTCGACGGATGAATTTCTTCCAATTGAAAGAGCATCACCGTCAATCATGAAAAGAGCACCTGTTTTTGAGCCGTTACAAACGGGTTTAAAAGTCATTGACGCCATAGTTCCCATAGGCAAAGGTCAGAGAGAATTAATCCTTGGAGATCGACAAACGGGCAAAACAACGATCGCAATCGACACCATCATCAACCAAAAGGATACCGATGTTATCTGTATATACTGTGCAATTGGTCAACAAATTACGTCGGTATCAAAAATTATCGGTATTCTCAAATCTAAAGGTGTGATGAAAAATACAATTGTTATGATCGCAGGATCAGAAGATCCGCCAGGCGTTGCTTATATCGCGCCTTATGCTGCGACCTCTTTAGGGGAATACTTCATGGAAAAAGGAAAAGATGTGTTAATCATCTATGACGATTTAACAAGGCATGCGAGGGCGTATAGAGAACTTTCACTTTTATTAGAAAGACCGCCTGGAAGAGAAGCATATCCTGGTGATATCTTTTATATTCACTCAAGACTCCTTGAAAGATCCACACATTTAAAAGATGAATTTGGGGGCGGCAGTATTACATCATTACCAATTATTGAAACTCAAGCGGAAAATATATCCGCTTATATACCTACCAATTTAATTTCCATTACAGATGGTCAAATTTATCTTTCACCTAAACTATATAGGAAGGGGCATCTACCGGCCGTTCAAATAGGGTTGTCTGTATCGAGAATAGGTGGGAAAACGCAGCTTCCCTCTTACAGAAATATTACGGGTGCTTTAAAACTCACTTATGCACAATTCGAAGAACTGGAATCATTTGCGAGTTTTGGAACTCGGTTAGATGAAAGTACAAAACGCACACTTGAAAGAGGGCAAAGAATAAGACAGGTACTTAATCAACCCCAACATGCACCTATTGCAGTTACAGAACAAATTGGTGTACTTCTTGCGGTCACATCAGGTGTACTGGACAATATACCTTTAGATAAAATTGATCAAGCGGAGGCACTTATAAGGAAAGACGTTAAGGAAGATGACGGATTTCGAGAAGCCATAATGAATCAAGAAAAACTAGATGATGATGTGAATAAAGCGTTTATTGAGAAAATAGAACGTACACTTAAAAGGGAGTTGGAAATCTAATGGATAGCTTACAAGACATAAAAAAAAGTATAGAATCCGCAGAAAATCTCAAGACGATTGTAAGCACAATGAAAGCGCATGCTTCGAGTAATATACACCAATTTCAAAATGCGGCACATGCATCTATGGTGTACAGAGAAGTACTAGATATGTCTCTTTTTGTAGTGTTGTCTGAAGACGAAGTATTACCTTTAGAGACTATAGAAAAGGGACATATGCTGCATATTGTTTTTGGATCAGACCTTGGCCTTGCGGGTAGATTTAATGAGAGGATATCCGCATTTGCACTTGAAAAAGTTACACAAAAAAAGGGCGATATTGTTGTAGTCATTGGTCAACAGATTTTTCAAAGGCTAAGAGAAGAATTCCAAATATATAAAACATTTATGCAACCTCAGACGACGGACAACTTATCGACTATGGTCAATCGAATTTTAGTACAGATTGACGATATAAGATCAGAAACAGCCATTGAGAAGATCATGTTATATTATAATAAACCTGATGAGGGTTCATTATTTAAGGAAGAGACAGAGTTACTCTTTCCAATTGATTTATATACATTAGCAAAAAATAAAAAAAAATGGGATTCTAGGCGAATACCCACTTATTTTATGGAAAAGCGTGAAATAATCTCTGATTTAATTAAACAATACTTTTTTATTACCATTTATAGAGCCTTTTGCTTTTCGTTAGCTTCAGAAAATGCAAGCAGATTAGCTTCTATGCAATCAGCCGAAAAAAACATTGATACACGCTTAGAAGAACTGAACTTTTTATTTAGAAGAGAGAGACAAAATGGCATAACAGAAGAATTAAATGATGTCATATCAGGATTTAAAGCTATAAGGAAATCTAGGTAGCTTTTTTTTTATGCCTATATTTAATAATTTAAAGATGATTAGAACCGTACAATATGTATGGATATGTACACACGCATTAATACGGGAATTTTGTTTGCCTTTGCCATTAGTCAGTAATGATGTTAAAATAATCACAGAAATCAACATATTGATCAATAAGGAGGCATTTCATGAAATCGGAAGTTTTCAATGCACATAACAAGTATCGAATTCTCAAGCATGCCATGAAAGAAAAAAACGTCTCCCGTACTTGCGAAATTTTCGGTATCTCTAGAGCGACCTTTTACAATTGGAACAGAGCGTATCTGAAATATGGGATGAACGGACTAGAGCTCAAAGAACCGAAAAGTCCAACGATGCCCAATAAAGTAAGTCGTGAAATAGAAAACGCCATCCTGAGTTATGTAACAAAGTTTCCAACCGACGGACCGAAGCGGATTTACTACGAACTCAAATCGGAGGGGCTGTCAGTTGGTGAAACAGGCATCTACAACGTTTTAAAGCGAAGTGGACTCACAACGCAAACAAAGCGTATCGCTTTTTCAAATCATTCGATAAAAACTGTCGATTTTGAAACGACAAAAGCTAAAATAAAAACGATGCAAAATACCGTCCTCAGTGAAAAAAGTACGTATCCTGGACATCACGTCATCCAGCGCATCGACTATATGGGCACCTTTGAAGGTATCGGCAAAATTTATCAGTATAGCGTCGTTGATACCTTTTCACGATGGGGCATCGTCAAACTCTATAATAGAAAAAAAGACATCGACATCTGGGACTATTTTGAAGTGAAACTCGTCTATCTCATGAAGATATTCAACCTCAGCATCGACCAGCTATTGACCATTAAGTCAAAGCCCTTTGTGCCTTTTTTTGTAAATGGCGATAAATATCAAGAAATTTTAGATGGCTTTAAAATCGACCACCAGTTTATTTCACAGGATCAAATAGAGCATCTATCAAGTCCATCCTCTAACCCATCCACTAACCATGGCAAAGTAGAGGCGATAGAGGCATTAGATGCCTTTAACAGACTGCTTTTGAAGGGCTTCTATGAAAAGATTGGCTCTGAGGTTAACTATGACTCTTTTGCTCAGGTCGAACGCGCTATGAATAAATTCGTGAGACAAACTAATTTTTCCATCTCGATCTCAAGTGGCATCAATTCAGGTAAAAAGCCGGCAGAAGTGGTACTTGATCATGCAAAGGCAAATAACGTGGATTTGGATACCTTGCCATTATGGCTGATGGCAGTCATCAATGCACCAAGACCTACATCGCTCGATATCGTCGCACGCGATAGTGTAGCCCATGATAATGTAGCTAGCGATAATATTGACCACGAACAGGGGAATTTGTATGAGGAAAAGTAAGCGCCAACAAGTCATCCATGATAAAAAAGAGCGCATCGCCATAGTCGGGGGTGGATTTTCTGGACTATTGATGGCAGAAGGGCTTCAAAAGAAGGGCTACTCAAATGTCACGGTATTTGAAGCAAGCGATCGCCTTGGTGGCAAGCTGCATACTGTTTGGTATCGCGGGAAGTCATATGAACTCGGTGCCGTATTTGGATTGCCTGCACAAACTCGGATGAAAGCATTTATGAAGGCTTACGGTATCAAGGCCGATGGTCCGAGGCTCGCTCGCGTTTATTCGGACGCAAACGGTCAAATGATTACGCAGATTCCCAAAGCGTCACTAGGCATTTTCTTACAAGAACTGGATCGATTACAGGATGTCCTATCAACGCACCCATCCCTTAAAAATTCAAACCTGATTGCGCTTGAGCCGTCCTTGACGCTGACATTTTCTGTCTGGTGTGACATGAACCAGTTCGTCTTTTTAAAAACGGTGTATGCCCATTATTTTACCAGCTACGGTCTTGGTGATATAGAGGTTTTGCCTGCAATCTACGTACTCAGTATCATGAATTACGACACTTTGATGGCCTTTATGGAACTCCCAGAGTTCTGGACTTGGAAAGAGGGTGTGTCGTCTTTGGTTAATTGCTTAGAAACTCAGATTAACGACATAAGGTTGTCACAAAAGGTAGTTGATGTAAGGGTTGATGCAATCAGTCAGGATCTGATTGTCCAAACGGATTTTGAGAAGATGCGCTATGACAAAGTGATCTTTGCAGCGCCACTGAATCAATTTGCAAACGTGTATCGCTTTGATGTTGAGATGCAGCAGTTTTTAAAAGGTATCAAATATCAGAGCTACAGTGTTTACTTGTTTGCCGCAAAAAATATTCCAAAGGGATGCGGTTGCATCACAGAGAATTTGTCAACGCATAGGCGGGGACATCTCGTCATCTGGAATGCCAGATGGGATCAAAATGATGAAGAAACGCTTGTAACCGTGTATGCCTATGACCATCCTGGCGATTCATGGGAAACGTCATACGAACTGATAGAAGAAGATCTCAAAAAACTTGGAATCCTGGCACCTAAACTCTATCGCGTAAAGCGGTGGCAGCAATGCCCATACGCTTCATCCAGCGACCTTCAAAACGGCTTTTATGAAAAGCTTGAGTCGATGCAAGGCGTCAATAATCTGTACCTAGCAGGAGAGATTATCAGTACAGTGTCTATGGAAAATTGTTTGCGTCATACAGAGTACTTTATTGAGAAACATTTTTGAAAGACATTATGATGACATTTTGAAAGACCCTTATGAAAGAACATTATGTATTTTTTTTACTTTCAAGTCCGTTTTGCACAAAACTTGATGAAGAGACTGAAAACAGTCTAATCCACCGTGTACTCATGCAGAAACAAAGTGTAAACCAAACATGAAATACAAATTCGAACACCGTTGAAATTTCAACGGTGTTCTTTTTTTGACAAGCCATTCAATTCTGAATATACTTAAGTTGATAAATAGTTAACAAAATAATGAGAAAAGTATATATAACAGGAGGGTTACGATGCAGCCATTTAAAATTTTGGCAATCAAAGAGAGTATTTTTGAAAATAACGATCAACAAGCCAATCTTCTTAGAGCGTCTCTTAAAAAGGAAAAGACATTTTTACTAAATCTCATGTCGTCACCGGGATCGGGAAAGACGACGACGCTGGTTAAAACCATTGAAGCACTAAAAAACGAGCTGCGCATAGGCGTCATGGAAGCGGATATCGATTCAGATGTGGATGCAAAAACCATTGCTGCCACAAATACAAAGGTCATTCAGCTTCATACTGGCGGCATGTGCCACCTCGATGCGGATATGACGAGCCAAGGGCTACTGGCTATGGGTACGGAAGATATCGATTTAGCGATTCTTGAAAATGTGGGCAATTTAGTGTGTCCAGCAGAGTTTGATACGGGGGCATCGAAAAACGCCATGATTCTCAGCGTGCCTGAAGGTGATGATAAACCGCTCAAATACCCGCTTATGTTTTCCATCGTAGATGTGGTGCTCATCAACAAAATTGATGTGAACCACGTATTCGATTTCGATATTGAAGCCGTGCGTGCACGCATCAAAAATCTCAATCCAAATGCAATAGTGATTCCGATTTCAGCGAGAACGGGCGAAGGCATTGCAGAGTGGGCGGATTGGTTGCGCACTGAAGTGGCGGCTTGGAATCAGGATGAGTAGTCGTTCATAGACTTTCTGAAATAAGACACCATGTTCATCCATAATTTTAGGTTTCATATTAGTTGTATTCTTATATTTGTTATTTTATATTATTTATATTCATGCAATTTTAATGGAGGGGTAGACAAATGGCGATAGCAAATGAGCGCGTGCTCGATCTGGCAAACAAGATCAGCCGTACCAAAAGGGGTTCAAAAGACGAAATCACAGCGGAACATCCAGAGTATAAGATACTCGAGCCAGTGATCACAGAAGAGATGGCGGAAGTGGCGTTATGTATGGAACTGCGTAAGCCAAAGAGCGCAGCGGAGATTGCAAAAGAGTGCGGTAAGTCCGAAGAGAAAACAGCGCAGCTCCTTTGGGAAGTGGCGATGGCAGGTGCCGCTTTCGTCAATGAGATAGATGGGGTAGATAAATATTGGCACGATATCTGGGTGCCAGGTCATATGGAAATGATGGCAAACCACAGGGAAAACGTAGCAAAATTCCCACAGATTGCAAAGGCATTCAACGATTACGGCCTTAAAAAAGGTCCGGCTGCGGCTGGGGTATTTCCAGTGGGAACAGGTCCAATGCGCGTAATCCCTATAGAAACATCGATAGAAGGTGAAACAAGACGCGCTTCTTATGAAGAGGTGTCAAAGTATCTCAACGAAAATTCAATTTTCTCCGTGTCTGACTGTTCATGCCGTGCATCGAGAGAAGCCATGGGCGAAGGGTGTGGCCATTTAAAGGAAGATATGTGTATTCAAATGGGCCATGCGGCTGAGTATTATATCCGCACAGGAAGAGGCCGTGAAATCACGCGTGAAGAGGCCTTTGAGATCATCGAACGCGCAGAAGCAAATGGACTGATGCACAGTATTCCAAATACCGATGGACCAGGTAAGACCCATGCAATCTGTAACTGTTGCGGCTGCTCATGTTTCGCACTAAGAATCGCTGGCATGTTCTTAAACAACGACATGGTGCGCTCGAACTACGTGTCAAAAGTAGATACGGAAAAATGCGTCGCGTGTGGCGAATGTGTGGCAGTATGCCCGACCAATGCGCTTAAACTGGGTCAAAAAATATGCACTAAAGAACCAATCGTCAAAGCACCACGCATCGATTTTCCATCTAACACGGAGTGGGGCGCTGACAAGTACAACCCGGATTACCGCACAAACCGCGAAAATGTCGTAGATACAGGCACAAGTCCATGTAAGACGAACTGTCCGGCACATATCTCCGTTCAAGGCTACATCAAGCTCGCATCACAAGGCAAGTATAGAGAGGCACTTGAGCTTATCAAAAACGAAAATCCATTTCCAGCGGTCTGTGGCCGTATTTGCCCTAGAAAATGTGAAACAGATTGTACAAGAGGCGAACTCGACGATCCAGTTTCTATCGATGAAATCAAAAAGTTCATCGCTGAGCAAGATCTGAAAGCGGACTACCGTTTTGTGCCTAAAAAGAGACACGATTATGGTAAAAAGATCGCAATCGTCGGCGCAGGACCTTCTGGACTTTCATGTGCTTACTACCTAGCGATTGACGGCTACGACGTCACTGTCTTTGAAAAGCAAAAGGTTCTAGGCGGCATGTTAACGCTTGGCATTCCTTCTTATAGACTTGAGAAAAATGTCATTAATGCAGAGATAGACGTACTCAGAGAACTAGGCGTTACGTTTGAAACAGGTGTAGAAGTGGGCAAAGACATCACGCTTAATGCGCTTAGACAAAAGGGATTTGAAGCATTCTATCTCGCTATTGGCGCACAGTCTGGTAGAAAACTTGGCGTTCACGGTGAGGATGCCATCGGTGTTCAAACAGGTGTGGATTTCCTTCGCGAAGTGAACCTAGGCAATCAAACAGTGATTGAAGGCAATGTCGTGGTCATCGGCGGTGGCAACGTGGCGATCGACGTGGCGAGAACTGCTGCGAGAATGGGCGATATAAATGTCAACCTCTTCTGTCTTGAAAGCCGTGCACAAATGCCAGCTTTAGATGAAGAGATTGAAGATGCCCTTTCAGAATCGATCGCGATCAACCCATCATGGGGACCAACGCGTATTCTCTCTGAGAATGGCAAAGTAACGGGCGTAGAATTTAAAAAATGTTTGTCTGTGCTCGATGCCTCTGGCAAATTCAATCCAGTGTTCGACGAGGCCGATGTTATGATCGTGGAAGCAAGTCATGTACTGATCTCGGTGGGTCAGGCGATGGCGTGGGGTGCATTGTTATCGGATTCAAAAGTTCAACTCAACCCAAATAATACGATTCAGGTCGATGCGTTTACACTTCAATCTGGCGAAGTCGATGTCTTTGCAGGTGGCGATGCCATGACGGGTCCAAAATTTGCTATAGATGCGATCGCAATGGGTAAAGATGCAGCAATCTCTATTCACCGTTTTGTTCAGCCTGGTCAAAGTTTAGTCAACGGCCGCGACAACAAAGCGTATCACGTTCTTGATAAGGACAATTTGACACTTGATGGCTACGACCACATGCCGAGACAAAAGACGGAGCACGTGGATGGCGCTAAAGCGAAAGGGTCTTTTGCCGATATGCGCGCGACATTTACCGAAGAGCAAGTGAAGCTTGAAACAGAGCGCTGCCTCGGTTGTGGCGCGACGACGACGGATGAATACGTCTGTATCGGTTGCGGTGCGTGTACCACGCGTTGCAAATTTGATGCAATTACACTCGTTAAAACTTATGATGCCGAAAGTGTGGAATTTGAAAAGCTCAAGCCGATCATCGTCAAAAACATGATCAAGCGCAAAGGCAGAATCGCCGTGCATAAGGTGAAGAAAGCGTTTATGGGGAGATGAGTGGTTGTGTGAGTGGTTGTGTCTGAGTGGTTGTGTCAAGCAATTTGACTCATGACTTATCATGAGTCGAATTGCTTGACCCCCTGACTCACTCACTGACTCAAAGAAAGAGGTGAGACATATGCATGAACTTGGCGTCGTTTTTGAAGTGATTAAAAAGGTAGAAGCCATCGTGAAAACGAATGGCTTGACACAGGTAGATACCATCGTGCTGCAAATCGGTGAGCTCTCGTCCATGATCCCAAAGTACATCGAAGCGTGTTATCCTGCGGCGGTGGACGGTACGATGCTGGAGGCGACAAAGCTTAAAATCGAGATTTTGCCCGGAAAAGCACTTTGCAATGATTGCAATTTAGAGTATAATTTCAATGAACAACAAATGCGCTGTCCAAGTTGCGGCTGCGAACGGTTTGCCCTACTTGGTGGGAAGGAATTCATGATCAAGGAGATCATCGCGTGTTGAAAGCGCATCACGATGCGCTTTAGTTAGGAGAATTTGTTTATGCACATGGCAGACGCATTACTATCACCCATAGTAAGCGGGAGTATGGCAGTCGCTGCTGCGACTACTGCGACTTACGCTTACAGGAAGATTTCTAGAAATATTGAAGATACAAAAATACCATTGATGGGGGTCATGGGCGCGTTTGTTTTTGCCGCCCAGATGATCAACTTTACGATACCTGGCACGGGTTCCAGCGGACACATCGGCGGCGGCATGCTGCTCGCCATCTTGCTCGGTCCCTATGCAGGCTTTTTAACCATCAGTGCTGTACTGCTCATCCAAGCTTTATTTTTCGGCGACGGTGGGTTGATGGCACTGGGTGCGAACATCATTAACATGGGTTTTTTCACATGTTTTATCGCGTATCCATTGATTTATAAGCCGCTGATTAACAGGTGGCAGGGTAAATTTGCCAAGCAGGTTGTGACGGTGTTTGCCGTCGTGATTGGGCTTCAAATGGGTGCCTTTAGCGTCGTACTCGAAACGTTGCTTTCAGGTAAGACAGAACTGCCATTTGCGAGCTTTGTTTTGCTCATGCAGCCGATCCACTTGGCGATCGGTTTTGTGGAAGGGTTGATTACTGCGGCAGTGCTTGCTTTTGTGGCGAACGACAGACCTGAATTATTGCGTGGCAATAGTAGCCACACTTCTTCACCCTCAAAAGTCGTTTTGACTACCATGCTCATCCTCACACTCGTCATCGGCGGGGGCTTATCCTTATATGCATCGTCACATCCAGATGGGCTTGAATGGTCCATCGAAAAAGTGACCGGTGAAGGCGAACTCGAGGCAAGAGGCGGCATCTTTGACTTCTTTGCATCGATTCAAGAAAAAACGGCGGTTCTGCCCGATTATGATTATAAAACGTCGGATGGTGGCAAAACCAATACCATAGGTTTAGTAAGTGAAATTGACAGTGAACGCTCTGGAATCGCTATTTCTGGGACGACCGTTTCAGGCATTGTCGGTGCGGCTATGACGCTACTGCTCACTGTAGGAGTAGCGACGGTTATTAGAAAGACTAAGAAAGCGCAAAACGCTAGGTGACATAAAAACCAGAAGGAAACAAAACGCTAAGTGACATCTAACGCAAGAAGACATAAAATGCAAGAAGACATAAAATGCAAGATGACACAAAATGTGAGTTGATACAAATCAGAAAGGTAATGCGATGGGGCAACAAAGGCAAGAACAATCTATATGGCATAAATCGATTCATGATTCTATAAAGTTGATAACCACAGTGCTCTTTTCGACTGTGGTTATCTCTTTTGGTAAATATGAGATTTTGAGGTTGTTGCCTCTGTTCGTCTTTCCGATGCTTTTATTTGCCTATTCGGATATGCGCGGCAAAGTGCTTTTGAAGCGCTTGATTTTACTTGAACCTTTGGTGGTGGGCATCGGCATTTTGAATCCATTTTTTGAGAGTCAGACGTTTATGCTCGGAGGATTGGAGCTGTCGATCGGCTGGATTTCATTTGTATCGCTCATCGTTAGGAGTACCTTGATCCTCATGACCGCGCTCATCCTTGCCGAGTCGCTTAAGCTCGAGGAAGCGCTTATGGGACTTAGGGTGCCGCCAATCTTTGTCACGCAGGTTGCGCTGACCTATCGATATATTGGGCTTTTGACCAAAGAAGTCAAAGCGGTGCTACTGGCTTATCGGCTGAGGGCGTCCAGTGACAAGCCGATTAGGATGCAACATATGGGCAGTATCCTCGGACATTTTTTTCTTAGGACACTGGACAAGGCAAACACCATCCATGAGGCGATGCTGCTTCGCGGTTTTGATGGGACCCATCACGGCGTGCGCGGTAAGGCGTTTAGCGGGAAGGATATCGCTTATCTTCTTATGTGGGCAGGTACATTTGCCCTAATGCGGTTTTTCGACTTTGGCTTAGTGATTGGACGTTTGATAATAGGAGGTGCCTCTTGAAGCATTTGACGATACGGGATTTAAAATTTAGCTATGATCAAGGATTTGAGGTGCCGCTCTTTTCAGGACTCAATCTCACCGTCTCAGCTGGTGAAACCATTGGACTCATCGGCCCAAACGGTGCAGGGAAGTCTACTTTGCTACAACTTATGCTCGGGATTCTAAAACCGACAAAGGGCGAGATTGCACTCGATGATGTTGTACTTGATAAAAAAAGTCGCAAGCATTTTCGCGAGACCATCGGCCTCGTTTTTCAAAACCCTGACGAACAGCTTTTCATGCCCACAGTCTATGACGATGTGGCTTTTGGTCCGAGAAATCAAGGCTTTGGTGAAGCTAAGGTCGATGCCCTCGTGATGGAGACGCTGTCGACGCTGGGGATTGGGCATTTGAGCCACAGATCGCCATCCAAGCTATCTGGCGGCGAAAAACGATGTGCGGCTATCGCGACGATTTTGGCGATGAAACCGAAGCTGATGATTCTCGATGAACCTACGCTGGCGCTGGATCCTAAGTCGAGACGTAGGGTAATCGCTATTCTAAAGGCACTACCCGTCACAAAGATCATCACGAGCCACGATATGGACATGATCCGCGAGACATGTACGAAAGTGGTGATTATGAACAAGGGTGAGATTCTCGCTGAGGGTGATCCAAGTGTTTTGCTCGATGATGCTGAGTTGATGGAACGGGCGGATTTGTAATAGATGATTATAGAACTTGAAGTTGGTCCATGGTTGTATACCGTGGGCCAACTTTTTTATTTTTTGAGACTAATTAGGTGAGGAAATTATGCGATTTCAATGTGTATTAGCTTTCTATGCAATTTCTATAATTAATAAGTTGACGGCGAGGAGGTGATGTGGTATTTTAAAACTACCAGTGGTAGTTTTAAAACTGAAGATTATCAAATATATTAAAATCCAAAAGAATCGAGAAATTAACATGGCGAGAAAAAACTTGACCCGAGAGGGCATCATAGAAGCGACAATGGCGCTTATAGACGAGAAGGGTAGCAGTAGCAATGTCAATTTTAGAGAGATCGCACGGGCACTAGGCTGTGCACACACGAGCATCTATAACCTGTTTCCAAGCTACAGCGAACTACTTCACGAGACGGCGAAAGCCATCATGCTTAAGATGCGCACGCAGCTCATGGCGCAGTCGAGGCAGCTTGTGGCAGATGGGACTTATGAAAATCCAGTGATTGCGTATATTGTCTGTGTGGCAAGGTTTGCGCTTGACCATCGCGGTTGGTACCGCTTTCTATGGATGGATTATTTTGAGGTGGATCTCGGGCAGATTTTCAAGGATCAACCGAGGCCTGAGCTTTTGCTTTTGGACCTTTACCTTGAGACATGTGGACATAAAATCACAGCAAAAGAGGGCACAATCAGGCTCAGTATCGGACATGGCTATCTCCATGGTGAACTCTGTAAATATTTATCAGCACGCAACCAAGTGACAGATGAACAGGCATTTATCAATCACTTGCTCGAACAGGTTAGATGGCTCTTGGGCTATAACATAAATTAATTAACAATCCAAGTATGTAACTAAGCAATCAATTAATTTTGTATTTAAAGTGAGGGACTTATGAAAAATCAAAAAACAATTATTGGACTGATTATCGTTATTATTATTTTTTCCGCTCTATCATCAGGGGTCGGTATCCTAACGAACGACCTAGGTGACTTGACACATGCCGCAACGGTGCGCGGTGACTCTATCGAACTTTATGGCAAAGGCATCTACAAACTGGATTCTGTATCGGTGGCGGCACAAGGGGTTGCTAACGATATGATGGTGCTGGTGATGGGGATTCCATTGCTTGCGGTTTCGCTTTACTTATCCGTAAAGGGGTCGTTTAAAGGTAGACTTTTATTAACTGGTACGCTTGCATTTTTCCTCTACACATACATGTCGTACACGTTTTTATGGATGTACAACGTCATGTTCAGCGTCTACGTCGTTTTGATGTCCGCCAGCTTCTTCGCGTTTGTCCTCATGATGATGTCGTTTGATATTGAGACAATGAAGGCGCATTTTAGTGAAAAACTCCCAGTCAAATGGATTGGCGGTTTTCAGATCTTTGTCGCGGTTGCGATTGGCATGCTCTGGATCGGCAAAATCGCAGAAGGCTTTCAAAAGGGTGGCGTGCCAGTGGGGCTCGAGCACTATACCTCCTTGGTGATTCAGGGGATGGACCTCGCCTTTGTCGTGCCATGTGCGTTCCTGTCGGGCATCCTGCTTATCAAACGACATAACTGGGGATATCTATTGTCATCGGTGATCTTGCTTAAGGGGATTACGATGCTGACCGCGCTTTCGGCCATGATTATCAATATGGCGATGCATGGTGTGACCCTTGGCCTTGTGGAAGTGGTGATGTTCCCGACGTTTAATGTGGTTGCGGTGTTTGCACTGTATGTGCTCATAAAAAATATAAGGCCGGTTATTACTGCGTGAGTGAGTGGCATACAGGTTGATCTGAGCGAATTTGAATAGTGGTGTCAGGCATATCGACTCACCAATTCACTCGTTTTGGTATAAAACGGTTACACAAATTTGTGGTATTGTGATGCCCTCACTGCGTTGATATAATTCACTCATAAGCTGCAGCAACCATATTCATGTGAGAAATATCTTCAAATTGGAATTGTGCAATTTCCTAACCTAACTTTCGATAAGTGTTTTTTAAAGCAAAAGAGGTATCTTGGATATAGTGTTTAGTAACGTTTTTTTGAAGAGGAGATTAGAAATGAATTTAGCAACGATATGTTTTCTAGGAAATGACTTAGATTTAGTCTTAAGAGAGTATACAGCATGGTTTGTAAGTGGATTTGACATTGGCCTAACAAATCACGCAATCACTTACATGCATGAACAAACGCTATTAGACAACCCTGTGACTGTAGAGGTTGATCGCGTACATATTGTATTCGAGGAAAGCAGTTTTTCTCATGTTGAATCGATAGTCCCGAAGTTATTGAGCCTAAATGTATTTCCTAAAAATGCTAAGTATAGTTTTACCTGTATTAAAATGGGGAAAAAGAACATTCAGCTCGACGCATCGGAATTTGATAACGGTTTGTTCAAGCAATTGGGTAAAGCATTCAATGGCTGCGCATACTGGTCAATATGCAACGACTGGAATCGCAATTTGTTAAAAGTGATACAATACCGAATGTTGCGCCAGACTATTGAAAACGAAGGCTTAAGTTTTGGCAGAACATATACGATCAACAAAGTGCTTAATGTTGATCGTAAAAAGAGATTCAGCAGCATTGACACCAAAGAGGAAATATGGAATATGACCACTTAGCGATTCTTTTTTTCATCATTTCCAATTTATAACCGCCTCTGAAAAGCTTCGGTTCATAGAAAATCACAAATGCGCTTGGCTCGTAGCTATGGATAATTTCTAAAAGTTCATTCTCCAGTAAGTACGAGAGACAGTCCAAATACATAAACCAGGGCTTCCATAACGCCAGTTTCTTAATCATACAGATGGTTCTCAATGCCAGCATGGGCACGTAGAAAAGTTGCATAATTAATATCAATACTAAATTGTGTGCGTGTGTGTCTGAGGGGATTTGAGTCGGTGGTGTCAAGCAAATCGACTCACTTCCAGTGAGTCAATTTGCTTGACACCACCACTCA
>JBGSJR010000027.1:0-2528 GCA_041741755.1 Acidaminobacteraceae bacterium
TGATTATTTCATGGTTTAGACACCACCGATTCGCGCTTGAGCATCACAGTTTCGCATGAAAGCATCATTGATGATTTTAAGTATAATACGCATATGAGCAAAATCAATACGCGCAATAGCATCATTTCCTATAGAATCAAAACTGAGAGGAAGTCTCAGAATTCTATAGGAAGGGGGCCAAAATTATGGCCAAAAAGATTAAAGTGAAGCTCATATTGGAACTTCAAGCAGCGCAAATGTCACAAAGAGAAATCTGTCGAACTCGAAAAATGTCACAGCATTCAGTCGGAGATGTATTCAAAATCGCAAAAGAACTTGGAATCACTTATCATGACATTCAAGACAAAAAAGAAGAAGACGTATACCAAATGTTTTACCCAGATAAGTATTCAACCGAAAATCTTTACAAAGTACCCGATTATACTTTTATTCACAGTGAGTTGAAGCGTACTGGTGTAACACTCAAACTGCTTTGGGAGGAATACAAAGACTCTAGCAACAGTTCAGGCAACCTTTCTATGGGATATACTAAGTTCTGCGAAGGGTATTCTGATCATGTCGCTAAAAATAGTCTCGCTAACCATTTGGTACACAAACCCGGTATGGTCTGTGAGGTTGACTGGGGTGGATCTACGATGTCTATCTCGGACAATGATACTGGTGAAATCATAAAAATTTACTTGTTTGTCGCAACTTTGCCCTATAGTCAGTATTCTTATATTGAACCATGCCTTGATATGAAGCAAAATACATGGCTCAAATGCCACGTGAACATGTTTGAGTACTTTGGTGGTTCAACTGTCAGAATTGTGTGTGATAACTTAAAAACAGGCGTTATCAGTCATCCTCGTGAAGGTGATATTCTCTTGAATGAAAGCTATGAAAATCTTGGAAATCATTATCTGTCCGCAATAATGCCCACAGGTGTCAAGAAACCCAAACACAAACCTTCTGTAGAAGGGACTGTTGGTAAAATTGCCACCTCAATAATTGCAAAACTACGAAATCAAACCTATTACTCACTTGAAGAACTTAAGATCGCAATTACTGAAAGATTAAAAGACTTCAACGCTGCACCTTTTCAAAAGCGCGAAGGGAGTCGTTTAAAAGTTTTTAAAACAGTCGAAAAAGATTATCTAAGACCTCTTCCAATTGTACCCTTTGAAGTGTCAGAATGGGTGCATGGACATACTGTCGCATTAGACTGTCATGTTGCATATATGACCAACAGGTATTCAGTACCATTCAAATATGTTGGCAAGAAAGTTGATCTCAAAGTTACAGAATCTTTAGTTGAAATTTACTTAGGAAGTGAGCGAATTTATACGCACATGAAATTTCCTAAATATGCTAAGTATAAATGGTCGACGATAGAAGAGCATATGCCAGACCAGTTTAATCAAGCACAATGGGATGATGAACGAATAAAAAAGTGGGCAAATTCTGTGGGACCATTCACCAGCGAAGTTATAGAACGCATTTTTTCAAATGTAAGTATAAAAGAGCAAGGATATAACTCAGCTCTTTCAGTGCTCAGAATAAGCAAAAAATACTCTAATGAACGACTTGAGGCAGCATGCGGAATTGCTCTTGAGCGCATACGCTATCCAAGATATCGAAACATAATGTCAGTACTTACGTCAAATATGGATCTAATAGCTCTTAAGAATAATTCAAAATCACAACTAAAAGAAGCTAAAAACGTTGAGCAAGGTTATGTTCGAGGTTCCCATTTTTATAGTGGAGGTGATCACTGATGCCTCTACTAAGTGAAGAAACAAGAAGAAAACTTCGAGAATTGAATCTAGGTGAAATGATTGACGCTATCGATCAACAATCTCAAGATATTGATTATTCAACGCTGTCATTTGAAGATCGCATGAAAATGGTAGTGGACTTTGTGTATCAGAAGAAATTTAATAACAAAGTACAAAGGCTCGTAAAGTCTGCCCGATTGAGAATACCAAGTGCATCTATTAATGATATTTATTACGTCCAGAGGAACCTTGATAAGGAAAAACTACTTGTTCTGTCAACGGGTCTGTTTTTAGATACTAACTCAAGTGTGATTTTTCAAGGATTCGCAGGTTCTGGGAAAAGTTATCTTGCATGCGCTTTAGGTAAGCAAGCTTGCCTGCAAGGTATAAGAACTCGATATATCCGAATTCCAGATTTACTAATGCTTCGAGATGAAGCAACGCTTAAGCCTCAAGGAATCTCAAAGTTGCTTAAGAAATTTACAAGTTTCAATCTCTTGATTCTCGATGAATGGCTTTTCGATGCTTTATCAGATGAAGAACAGCATTTTATTTTTGAACTTATTGAACGAAGACATGACAACAGCTCAACAATCTTTTGTACACAGTTCAAAAAGGTAGATTGGCATGAGCGACTTGGTGGAGGCGTTCATGCAGAAGCAATTATGGACAGAATCGTTCACAACGCAGCTTGGGTGTATTCTGGTGATATAAATATGCGCCAATTAATCGCTGAAAAACAAAATCAAATCTAGGGCCATGCGAGCTGCC
>JBGSJR010000028.1:0-347008 GCA_041741755.1 Acidaminobacteraceae bacterium
CGGCCTGAGTCTGAATACTATAAACTATGTTTGATCAGAATGGATTCTGATCTATAAAACTCAAGGAGGAAATTTTATGAGAATTAATAACAACTTAATGGCAATGAACACGCACAGACAACTTGGTATCAACTCTTCAAACGGTGCAAAATCAATCGAAAAATTATCATCAGGTTACAGAATCAATCGTGCAGGTGACGACGCTGCTGGTCTTGCTATCTCTGAAAAAATGAGAGGCCAAATCAAAGGTTTAACACAAGCATCTAGAAATGCTCAAGATGGTATTTCATTGATTCAAACAGCTGAAGGTGCATTAAATGAGACGCATGCTATTCTTCAACGTATGAGAGAGTTGGTCGTTCAAGGTGCGAATGATACAAATGTTGGTGGTGATAGAGCGGCAATCGGCGCTGAAGTTAAAGAGTTAAATCTTGAAATCACAAGAATTGCAACAACGACAGAATTCAATACGAAGAAACTTATTCAAGGTAGCATGGCAGGTACAGCGGGTGCAAAGTTACAAATTGGCGCAAACTCTTCACAAATGGTTACAATTAAAATTGGCAATATGTCAGCAGGTGCAAATGGATTAAAAGTATCAGCATTAGTAATCGCTAGTACTACAACTGCGGCTTCTTTGACTGCAATGGTAACCGTTGTTAATAATGCATTAACTTCAGTATCTACTGAAAGAGCTAACCTTGGTGCTAAGCAAAACAGACTTGAGCATACTATTAAAAACCTTGATACATCTGCAGAAAACTTACAAGCAGCTGAATCAAGAGTAAGAGATGTAGATATGGCTAAAGAAATGATGTCATTCACAAAAAATAACATCCTTCAACAAGCTGCACAAGCTATGCTTGCTCAAGCAAATCAAGCACCTCAAGGTGTATTACAACTTCTAAGATAATTTACAGAATGTTGTTTATGGCCGAGACAACAGATTAAATTACTCCATGTATTATATAAAAGTTGGTCGTTGACCAACTTTTATTTTTAATTAATTTTAGTGAAAGGTGATATTTTAATGGATACAAACTTAATAAAAGGTGAAATAGATATAATGCTCGACAAAGTTCAAGAAATGATAAGATTAACCAGAAGCAATAGTACAATAAACAATGTGTTATTATTAGATATCATCAATTTCGTGGAAAAAGTACTTTTAGATAGATCGGATATAAATATTACCAATAGAGACTCTCTGAAGAATAACAATGTATTTGTTTTACTAGTTGAAGCAATGGAAAATGATGATAATAATTTGTTTGCAGATGTTTTGGAGTATGAACTAATACCATTAATTGAAGCAATGAAAAATTGAGTCAAGATTTATAGATCAGAGTTGAACAATTTAATTTTTTTGTTGGGGGTGTTTAACATAGACGCAAATATATTGAAAAAAAATCTCGAGAGTTTAAATGAAAAAGAAAATTCGGAATATGCACAGTTATCATTAAAAGCCTCTACTATAGATCTACGTGTTTATGAGTCGCGAGATTTGAATAAAACATTTGCAGTAGTAGAGAATAATAAGGAAAAGCTTATTCATAGCAAATATTATCCTGAAATGGAAGCGAAACGTTGGATTGATGAACTGAATTTTAAAAAAAATGCAATAATTATTGTATTTGGATTAGGTTATGGCTATCATGTCAGAGAAATTTTGAAAAAAGATATTGAGTTTTCTAAACTCATCATAATTGAACCCTTTATTGAGATTTTCAAGTCAGCGATAGAGAATGTAGATCTTTCAGACATATTTAAAGATGATAGAGTGTTGATGGTTTTGGGAAATGAAAGTTATGTTTTTGCTTTAGGCGATAACTTGAGTTGGATGGATATAGAAGATATTGCATATTTCACATTACCTACATATATTGGGATCATGCAAAGTGATATGAAGAAAATGCTATCTGAAATTAGAAGATTTGTATTAAATCAAGTCATACAAAGAAACACAATCATGCATAACTCTGAGCGCTGGCAAAGAAATATATTTAAAAATTACAAATATATCTCAAAATCATGGAATTCAAAATCTTTCTTTAATAAGTTTATAGATATTCCTGCTTTCATAGTATCTGCAGGACCTTCACTTAACAAGAATGTGTCGTTGTTAAAAGAAGTACAAGGTAAGGGGTTAATTATTTCTGTTGATACCGCATTGAAGGTGTTAGTTAAGGAAGGGATCACGCCAGATTTTGTGGTTTCTCTTGACGGACATATTAAAAATTATGAAAAGTTTAAAGATATTAACTATGATGCCTACGACCTAGTATATTTACCAACGGTGAATAATAATATATTAGATGCGCACAAAGGAAGAAAAATAATTGCCTCTGCTTACGAAGGCGTGGCAGCTATAATATATAAAGACATGGATATTGGTTTTTTACAGACAGGTGGTTCAGTTGCTAACTCTGCGCTCGATTTTGCAAGAAGACTTGGTTCTAAAACAATTGTTTTTGTAGGACAAGATTTGGCATATACAAATGATTTAACACATGCAACTGGTAGCATGTATGACGATCAAAAAAATAAAATAGTAATTTCGAAAAGTGATTATTTTTACGTCAATGACGTTGACGGAAATAGATTACCTACAACAGGTGGGCTTCTATCATTTAAAAATTGGTTTGAGAATTATATTAAAATGGATAATGATGATGTGATTTATATTGATGCAACTGAGGGCGGAGCATATATTGAAGGAACAAAGGTATTAACACTAAGGTCGGTTATAGATAGTTACATCGATTCCACACATAATTTAATTGAAATTAAAGAGTCAATTTTTAATAATGAAAGTTTTATTTATGATAACAAAGAAGGTTTATTGTTAGAAAGATTGCGTGAGTACAAGAACAATTTGGATGATCTAAAATTTGAAGTGTCTGAAGGCGTAAAAGCTGCAAAAAAGTTAAAAAGTATTTTTGATAGCAAGATAACGAATAAACAAAATAAAATTAATAGAATATTACATCTTCTTGATGCAGTTGATGAACAAATCAAATTGAGAGAAGCGGAAATTGGTTTGATTTCAGTTGTTTTGCAACCTGTAATCTATAATGCTTTGAATTCAAATCATATAGAACTTGAAGATAAAAATGAAGATGCTATTCGGATATCTGAAAGAACATTAAGATTTTATAAAGAAATTGTGGATTCTGTCGAATTTGCGACTGAATTGATTGATGAATTGATTGTTCATTTTGAAAATAATGAAAAACAATCAATATAAATTTTGATTTGAGAGTCGAGGGAGCACGAATGAAAGAGTTAGACAATACCATTAGTAGTGCAGTCCATTATTTTAGAACGTTTAGAGATAATATGGGGATTGATGCGTACAATAAGATATCTTTTTTACTGCCCGAATTTTTTGATGTGATTTCAAATGATTTAAAACGATTGAGTGAAGTTATATCAATATTAGAGCAATGTAACAGTTGTCTAAGCAATGTTGATTATATTGGTTTGGCGGACACCCTCGAATATAGATTAAAGTGTACTATTAATAATACTTTATTGAAAAGTGAATCGAAAGAAAAAATATTGCCCTATATAAATGAATTTTCAGATTCTTTCACTTACGGTCCAATCACAATGCATAGTAGATATGATCTTAACAATGAATCAGAAGTTGTGTTTAATGAATACTTCAAATCAAGTTATAAAACGTATCTATTTATTGGCTTTGGACATGGATACCACATCAAAAAATTTTTAAATGAAAATGTTCATTTAAAAATTGTTGTATTAGACAAAAGCACATACGAAGATGCTAAGAGATTTGCTGACATATCGATTTTCGAGAGAAGTAAAAACGTTGAAATAACAAATTTAGATGATGTGGATGAAGATTTTTTTCTTCGATTAGACCCCTATAATAATCAGATAATTTTTCATACCCCTTCTATAATGACAATGAAAGATAAAAAAATTCAAGGTTTAATTTTAGAAAATAAAATAAAGTATAATAGTTATCTTCGTTTTGAAACTGATTTGAGAGACAATTTTGAGTACAACACAAGAAAATCATTAAAACATTTAGAAGATTTTGTTGAAGTGTTAAAAGATCGTATAGTTGTTATTGTTGCGGCAGGACCTTCTTTGCAGATAGATGTAGATACACTGAAGGCATTTAGGAATGACTTGTTCATATTTTCAGTGGGAGCGGCATTGAAACCACTTATAAATAATGATTTGATACCTGATGCGGTAGTAATAACGGATCCATCCAATATCGTTTTGGAACAGATTGAAAGTATCAAGTTAAACATACCACTCTTGATTTTGGACACTGCAAACAAAGGGTTAATTGACAACTGGTATGGTGATGTAATACTTTGCCCACAAAGTAAATACGATGAAACGGTTAATGCAAATTTTACTGTGGATAGTGGTGGATCAGTTGCCACTTCAGCGGTTGATATCGTTATCAAAGCAAAAGCAAATGCGTTGGTATTGTCTGGAATGGATTTTTCTTATGTAAATAATCTAACGCACTCCAAAGGTTCGCACAGGTCTCATGAATTAGGAAAAAACGAGTATAATTATATTGAAGTAGAAAATTATGAGGGTGACTATAATAAGACGTCTAGAAGTCTCTTGATTTTTAAAGAGTGGATTGAAAAAAGAGTTAAATCTACAGAGATTCCAGTGTTTAATTTAACAGCACATGGTGCTAGAATTGAAAATACGAAGAGAATCACAGCTCTTGAATTTGGAAATTTGATAGTTGCTTTAAAAAATAAATAATACAAATTTGGAATAAGCTAATGGAGTGTGATGTTATGAAGCATATTTTAGTAACTGGATCCGATGGATTTATTGGAAGTCACCTAACTGAAGAACTTGTAAAACAAGGGCATAAAGTGAAAGCTTTTGTCTACTATAATTCATTCAATACTTGGGGATGGTTAGATGCTCTTCCTAAAGAGATAATGAATGAAGTTGAAGTATTTACAGGCGACATTAGAGATCCAAATGGCGTTAGAGAAGCAATGAAAGGAATGAACGAAGTATTTCATCTTGCAGCTCTTATTGCAATTCCATTTAGTTACCATTCACCAGATACGTATGTAGACACGAATATTAAGGGTACACTCAATGTGCTTCAGGCGGCAAAGGACTTAAATGTTCAAAGATTGTTGATTACATCTACATCCGAAGTATACGGTACGGCTCAATATGTACCGATTGATGAAAAACATCCATTTCAAGGACAGTCTCCATATTCTGCAACTAAAATTGGTGCAGACCGATTAGCTGAATCCTTTTATCGTAGTTTTAATATGCCGATTACAATTGTTCGTCCGTTTAATACCTATGGGCCTAGGCAATCTGCAAGGGCTATCATTCCAACTATTATTACTCAGTTGCTTGCAGGTAAACATGAAATCCAACTCGGTTCATTATCACCTACTAGAGATTTTAACTATGTAAAAGATACGGTAAATGGTTTTATTGAAATTGCAAAATCAGATAAGGTTATAGGCGAAGAAATTAACATTGCTACGCAACATGAAATATCTATAGGTGAATTGGCAGAAGAATTAATTAGACAAATCAATCCTAATGCAAAGATAATTTGTGACGAGCAGCGATTAAGACCTGAAAAAAGTGAAGTGAATAGGCTTTTAGGATCAAATGAGAAAATCATGAGACTAACCAATTGGAAACCCAATTATACTTTGGAGCAAGGTTTAGCAGAGACTATTGAATTCTTAAAAAATAATATGGATCATTATAAAACAGATATCTATAACATATAATTTGGAGGTGCTCTAATGAATCAAAAATTTATACCTCTATCTGTACCAAACTTAAAAGGAAAAGAACTTGAATATGTGACACATGCAGTTGAAACAGAATGGGTATCAACAGGTGGTCCATATGTGAATGATTTCGAAAAAAAAATTGCTGAATATGCCAAGTGCAGTGGTGCTGTTTCTTGTCAAAATGGTACATCGGGACTTCATATTGCACTTGAAGTGTGTGGCGTTACAAAAGATGATGAAGTTATTGTTCCAACACTAACATTTATCGCAGCGGTTAATCCAGTTAAGTATATTGGTGCAGAACCAGTATTTATGGATTGTGATGACTCATTAACTATGGATGTTGATAAGCTAAAAGATTTCTGCAATAATGAATGTAAATTTGTAGACGGTAAACTTATCAATAAGACCTCTGATAAGCATATCAAAGCATTGATTGTTGTTCATGTGTTTGGAAATATGGCTGACATGGAAGCTATTATTGATATTGCAAGTAATTACAATCTGAAAGTGATCGAAGATGCTACGGAGGCAATTGGCACTTATTACATTGAAGGAAGATTTAAAGGTAAGCATGCTGGGACTATTGGAGACATTGGCGTTTACTCATTCAATGGAAACAAGATCATAACTACCGGTGGTGGCGGAATGATTGTTTCAAATAATAGGGCGTTATTAGAGAAAGCAAAACACCTCACCACTCAAGCTAAAAGTGATGAACTATACTATACGCATGATGAAATTGGCTATAATTATCGTATGACCAATTTGCAAGCCGCATTAGGATTGGCACAATTAGAACAGCTAGAAGATTTCATTGAGGTTAAAAAGAATAATTATGACTATTATAAAAGTGAATTTAATAGTGTTCCTGGATTAAGCATTTTGGATTTCAAAGAAAATATACGACCAAATTATTGGTTTTATGCTTTATACGTTGATTCAGAGTATAAGCTAAATAGAGATCAAATCATTCAATATCTTACCTCTAAAAAAGTTCAAGCAAGACCTATTTGGGGACTGATTAGTGACCAAAAACCATATGAGGGTAGTCAAACTTATAAGCTTGTGAAGGCGAGACAATATATAGAGCAGGTTGTAAATATTCCTTGTAGTACCAATTTATTGATGGAAGATGCGAAGTTTGTTGTTGAATGTTTGAGATATGTAGATACTGTGTAAACCACTTTTATGACGAGGTATTTAAATGGAAGTTATTGATTTTTTAATAGACGAAGAAGCAACTATGATTACTGCGATGCAACAATTAGATAAAGTTGCAAAGAAAACATTATTTGTAATGAGAGACGCAAGCTTTGTTGCTGCAATAACGGATGGCGACATTAGGCGTTGGATCCTTAGAAAAGGCAGCCTAGAAGCAAAAGTCAAAGAGATTGCAAATTATAACCCCAAATTTCTGTTAAACAACGAAAAAGTAAAATCAAAAACTTATATGAAAAAACATTCCATTGAAGCACTTCCTATACTCGACAAAAACAACAATATTATTTCTGTAGTATTATGGAATGATGAAGAAGTTGAGCAAAATAAGAATCTAAATGTACCTGTAGTCATAATGGCTGGTGGATTTGGTAAAAGACTTTATCCGTTTACAAAGATACTTCCCAAACCTTTGATACCTATTGGAGAAATTCCTATAGTTGAACACATCATAAACCAATTTAATCATATCGGGTGCAATCAGTTTTATCTCGTTGTAAATCACAAGAAGAATATGATCAAGGCTTATTTCAATGAGTTTGAGAAGCCATATGATGTTGAATTTATTGACGAAGATGTGCCAATGGGTACAGGTGGTGGACTAAGCTTACTCAAAGGTAAAATTCAATCAACATTTATTTTGTCAAATTGTGATATTCTAATCGAAGAAGATTACGAAAAGATTTTCAATTATCACAAAAACGAGAATAATTTAATTACGATGATATGTTCTATTAAAAATATTAAGATTCCATATGGGGTTGTTGAAATAAGTGAAACTGGTGAAATAGAGTCCATGAAAGAAAAGCCAGTACTTTCATTCTTTACAAATACAGGTGTTTATATTGTTGAACCCCAAATTATCGATGAACTTACTGAGAATCATGTTATTGGTTTTCCAGATATTATAGAAGAATACAAGTCTAGAGGCGAGAGAATCGGCATATATCCAATCAGCGAAAACAGTTGGATGGACATGGGTGAGCTAGATGGAATGGAAGAAATGCGAAGAAGGTTAGTGAGAGATGAATAAGAAAATACTCTTAATCGGTGGTGGCGGTCATTGTAAATCCGTTTTAGACAGTCTCATGGAATTGAATAGTTATTCTGAGATCGGCATTGTCGACAAACAAGAATCCGTTGGAAGTTCTATTCTGGGATTTCCTATTGTAGGCTGTGATGACGATCTATTTGACTTGCACGTTAAGGGATATAATTATGCGTTTATAACTCTTGGAAGTATTGGCAATCCAGTTATTCGTATTAAACTTTACAACTTACTTAATGAAATCGGTTTTATAATTCCAACCATTATTGATTCGTCAGCGAAAGTAAGCTTGAACGCAAAACTTGAACAAGGTGTTTTTGTAGGGAAGTTAAGTATCGTTAATACTGACGCCCAAATAAAAAAGTGCGCGATTATTAATTCAGGCGCTATAGTAGAACATGATTGTCAAATTGGTGCATTTGTTCATATAGCACCTGGAGCGGTTTTAGGTGGCGATGTTTTTATTGGAGAAAATACACATATAGGGTCAAATTCTACTATCAAACAACAAGTTCGCATCGGTTCAAATTCTGTTATTGGAATGGGAAGTGTGGTTCTTCATAATATTCAAGATAAAGTGATCGCTTATGGCAATCCATGTAGAGAGGTGAATGAACTTTGAGTGTATATATTATTGCAGAAGCGGGTGTTAACCATAATGGAAGTTTAGAGTTAGCAAAAAAATTAGTTGATGCAGCTAAAGATTCAGGTGCCGATTGTGTGAAGTTTCAGACATTCGTATCAAAAAATCTTGTTTCAAAGAATGCAGAAAAAGCAGACTATCAAAAGATGCAGACTTCGCATGAGGAATCTCAGCAAGATATGCTTAAAAGACTTGAACTATCATTTGATGAGTTT
Source organism: Acidaminobacteraceae bacterium (assembly GCA_041741755.1). GTDB lineage: Bacteria > Bacillota > Clostridia > Peptostreptococcales > Acidaminobacteraceae > Fusibacter_C. The sequence continues at coordinate 8,917 of JBGSJR010000028.1, forward strand.
GTGGCGCTAAATGCATATTGCAGAAGTAGAGATATTGAATTCATGTCTACAGCATTCGATTTTGATAGCATTGATTTTTTATATAAGTTAGGGATGGGTACATGGAAGATTCCATCGGGTGACATCACAAATCTACCGTATTTGATTAAGATTGCCAAACTTAAAAATCCGGTGATACTATCCACAGGAATGAGTACAATGGATGACATAAGATGTGCTATAAGTACGTTAAGAGGAAATGGAACGGAAGAGCTGACTGTTCTTCACTGTACAACTGAGTATCCGACACCCTATAAAGATGTTAACTTAAGAGCGATGCTCACAATAAAAGATGAATTTGGTGTAAAGGTTGGTTATTCTGATCATACCAATGGAATTGAGGTTCCAATCGCTGCAGTTGCTTTAGGTGCAACAGTCATAGAAAAGCATTTCACTTTAGATAGAAACATGGACGGGCCAGATCATAAAGCGAGTTTAGAACCAGGTGAACTCAAGGCTATGGTTGATTCAATAAGACATATTGAATTAGTACTTGGGGATGGCGTAAAAAAGCCAGTTGAATCTGAAATAAAGAATATGGCTGTAGCACGTAAAAGTATAATAGCCAAGAAAGAAATCAAGACAGGTGATGTATTTAATGAAGACAACCTAACTGTTAAAAGACCTGGCAATGGTATAAGTCCTATGAAATGGTTCGATGTAATTGGTAAGGTTGCTCTTAGAGACTTTGAGGAAGATGAGTTGATAGAATTATGAAGAAAATAATTAGTATTTTAACAGCCTCTAGAGCAGAATATGGTTTATTAAAACCATTAATAGTAAAATTGAATTCAGTCAAAGAATTTGATATACGACTCGTTGTAACTGGTGCTCATCTTTCGCCTGAGTTTGGCTTAACATTCAAAGAAATTGAAATGGATGATTTTATAATTGATCAGAAGATAGAGATACTATTAAGCTCTGATAAGGCATCGTCAATTTCTAAATCGATGGGAATTGCGATGATTAGCTTTGCAGATTATTTTGATAAGTTAAATCCTGATTTGTTGATTGTTCTTGGTGATCGTTATGAAACGCTAGCTGTAGCAATTGCTGCGATGAATCAAAGAATTCCAATTGCTCATTTATATGGTGGAGAAACAACAGAAGGCGCCATAGATGAGTCTATTAGGCATGCGATCACAAAATTAAGCTATCTGCATTTTACAAGTACAGAAAAATATAGAAATAGAGTCATTCAATTAGGCGAACATCCAGATCGTGTTTTTAGTGTTGGTGCTATCGGAATTGAGAATATTTTAAATGAGACAATTATGTCAAAAAAAGAGTTAGAAGATGACTTAAATATTGACTTATCAAAACCATACGCTGTTGTCACATTTCACCCAGTTACACTTGAAAATAACAGTTCTGAGGCACAGATGCTATCACTTCTTGAAGTCTGTAAAAAATATAAAGAATTAAATTTTATTGTAACAAAGACAAATGCAGATACTGAAGGACGTATTATTAATCATTTGATTGAAAAGTTTGCGCAAGAAAATAGTAATATTATGGGTTTTACTTCACTGGGAATGAAACGCTATTTAAGTGCTTTAAAGTATTGCACAGTAGTGATAGGCAATTCTTCTAGTGGGTTGATAGAAGCGCCAAGTTTTGGTGTTCCAACAATAAATATTGGAGATCGTCAGAAGGGACGGCTACAAGCAAATAGTGTCATTAATTGTGAACCCTACGAAAAAAGTATTCAACAAGCGATAAATTCTGTTTTATATGAAGATGTTCATCATGAACTAAAAAATATTGTCAATCCATATGGAAATGGCGACACTTCAGAAAAAGTCGTGAAAGTTCTAAAGGATTTTATTTTAAATGATAAAATTGATCTTAAGAAGAAATTCTATGATTGTGAGGTGCATAATGAAGAACCTTGCAATTATACCAGCTAGATCCGGTTCCAAAGGTTTAATTGATAAAAACATAAAACTTTTAAATAATAAACCATTATTAGCCTATTCAATTGATGCCGCTCTAAATTCAGGAATGTTTGATGAGATTATGGTTTCGACTGATTCAGAAGAATATGCTGAAATTGCTAGGTATTGTGGCGCAAAAGTGCCTTTCATGAGGAGTAACGACTTAGCAAGTGATATCACCTCATCATGGGATGTAGTCAAAGATATAATCGGAAAATATAAAATGCTAGGGAAGGAATTTGATACCGTAGCATTATTACAGCCTACTTCTCCGCTTAGAACTTCAGATGACATTGTAACAGGATATGATGTTATGGTTGATAAAAATGCAAATTTAGTGGTGTCAGTTTGTGAAATGGATCATTCTCCTCTATGGGCAAATACTTTACCAGAAGACTTTTCGATGGATAATTTTATTAAGCCGGAGGTCTCCAAATTACCAAGACAAAACATTCCAACATATTATCGAATAAACGGTGCTTTATATATTATTAAAGTTGAATATCTACTAAATACTACAGATATTTATGCTGAAAGAAGTTTCGCGACAGTTATGAATAAGGCTAAATCTGTAGATATTGATAGTTTAGAAGATTTTGAAATTGCAGAGTACTTAATTTTGAAGCAGATTAATCAATGCAATATCTAGAATTAAATTGATTTAATTTTAATAGAGCGTTCTGATATTACAAGTGTAGATTATTTTAATATAAGGCTAAGATTTCTGTAAAACTGTGCCGATACTATTTATAGATTAGGTTAGAATACAATTCCATGGAAAGGAGTATTCAATATGAAGATTGGTTCAATGAACAATGGAATCAACACTACTGGTGGTTTTAGCACGGAGGCTCAGATTAGACCAACAGAGGTAAAAGCTGTCAATCAGGTGAAAAGTCGTGAACAAAGTGATAGCGTCGCCAAAAGTCAAACAGAGCACTTAAAAGAACAAGAGATTATGAACGATGAGATGTTGACTAAAGCGATTTCTCAAGCCAATAAGGCTCTTGAACCGAGAGGTCGGCGCATTGAGCGTGCGGTTCACGAAGTGACACATACTGTAATGTATACAATCAAAGATACGAAAACGGATGAAGTTATAGCGGAATTCCCGCCAAAAAAAATTCAAGACATGATAGCTAAAATGTGGGAACTGGCAGGTTTGTTTGTAGATGAACAAGCTTAATTGTTTGTAAGGACGTGATAATATGGCAAATATGAGAATAACAGGTATGGTTTCAGGCTTTGATACAGATTCGATGATTAAGGATTTGATGAAAGCAGAAAGTGCAAAAACTGACAAGGTAAAAAAAGATAGGCAATACACTATTTGGCAGCGGGATGGTTTTCGTGAAATTATCAACAAAATACGATCATTTCAATCCAATTACTTTGATGTTTTAAAATCTGGACAAAACATGAAATCATCAACATCATTTGCGAAATTTAATTATTCTGTAACGAGTGATGGTGCTCCGAGTAGTAAACTAACAGTTACAGCTTCTGCGGGTGTTAAAAGTAAAGAAGTGACGATAGAATCGATTGATCAACTCGCCACTAAAGATAGTTGGATTGGTGATGTTGCTAATTTACGCGGTATAGACACAGTGGCAATTGACGGAACTTTCTCTGGTAAACTCAGTGGTAATCTAGAGTTTACTTTAGCAGTTGGAACAAATGCGCAACTCATTTCATTAACACCAGATAAAATTAGTAATGATCCTGCTCAATTGAAAATAAATATACAAGAGAAAATTACGGCTGCATTTGGAAGTGACTATGGTAACATCGTTTCCTTGGATGGTACAAAAATCGAATTTGATATGGCTGGCACTGATTTGAAAATCATGCAATATAGTACTAATTCTGCATCAATGACTGCATTGTTTGGTAGTGATGTGACTAAAACAAGTAACGATTACAAGACTAAAACAGTTGGTGAACTCTTCTTATTGGATAACACAGTCCTGAATAATGTTGTCATCAATGGAAAAACGATCGTTTTAGATTCTGGCGATACTATTGATAAAATGATTGAAAAAGTAAATGCATCAGATGCTAACGTTACTTTGAATTTTGATACACTCAGAGATAAATTCACATTAACATCAAAGACTGAGGGATCTGCTAGCAATATTAAGATAACGGATGGTTCTAGTGCTGAAGCCCTTTTTTCCAAGTTGTTTGGTGTAAGTGATGTGAATGGTATCGTGGACGCAGCAGGAAATCCAATAGTACAGGTTCCTGTTCCTCCAGCACTTCCAGTAGGCTTACAAAGGAATGAAGGGCTGAATGCTAAAGTCACCATTGACGGTATTTCTGTAACACAATCAAACAATACGTTTACTTTGGATGGTATGACGTATTCTCTAAAAGCTAAATCTGATATTGCGATAAACATCAAAGCAGAAACTGACTCAACAGCTATTATAAGTAATATCAAAAATTTTGTTAAAGATTATAACGAAATTATTGATTATATCAGTTCAAAATTAACTGAGAAACGTGATTATGAGTATTCACCTCTTACTGACGAAGAAAGAGAAGCTCTATCAGATGACGAAGTTAAATTATACGAAACAAAAGCTAAAGCTGGTATGCTGAGGGGTTCATCTGAACTTAGTGGTATGTTACAAGAACTAAGAAATGCCATAATTGAACCAATAGAAGGTGTTGGTCTTTCTATGAGCCAAATTGGTATAGCATCAACAAGTTATGCTGATAAAGGCAAATTGACTATTGATGAAACTAAGCTAAAAAGTGCTATAGAAAACAATTATGATGAAGTCGTTAATTTGTTTACGAAAGAATCGACCACTACGTATTCGAATACTTCAGCAAGAGCGACGCGTGACTCAGAAAATGGAATTGCCTCGAGATTCGATGATATCTTAAAAGACAATATTCGTTTGACCCGTGATAGCAATGGCGTTAAAGGCAAATTAATAGTAAAAGCGGGTATTGAAAATGATACTAGCCAGTTCAACAATGACTTCCAAAAGAAAATAGTAGCATTTGACGGTCGTATTTCTGATTTACTTGATTACCTTTCGGATCGTGAGAGTTACTACTACACAATGTTTAGTAAGATGGAAGCAGCGATGTCTCAGATGCAATCTCAATCGTCATCATTGATGAGTCAATTGGGGGCATAATATGAAGCCAATTGATATACTTGAAAAAATACTGGAAGAAACGTATATTTTATCAAGTGCTTTAGAGGTTCAAGATATTGATATGGCGCTAAAAACGCTCGAACGTAGAAATGAATGGGTTGAAAAATTCAAATCATCAAATTTTGATCCAACAGATCAACAGTTGAAAATTTTAATACGAAAATTTGATGATGAAAATAAGTTGTGTATTGAAAAAATGGAAGATTTCAAGGGTTCAATGGAAGTTGAATTGAATCAAGTGAAAATTGAAAAAAAAAATTTGAATAAAAATTTGAAAATTCATGAACAATATGCAAACCCATACGCAAATGACTCGGTCGGTAACGCGTTTGATTTAAAGAAATAGGAGGCTGCTAAATGGCGGTTATGAACCCATATAATTATTCGAAACCAAGAAATTTTATGATTTTAGAAAACCAAGAAACTTTAAAACAAGAACCCATCGAAGTCAAACGCAACACCGTGAGTGATAAGATGGATCAATATTTAGAAAGTAAGATTCTCGCTGCGAAGCCGGAAGAACTGACGTTTATGCTCTATGAAGGTATTGTTAAATTCATCAAAAAAGCGATGATTGCAGTAGAAGCTAAAAATTATGAAGGCGTCAATTACAACACACAACGTGCTCAAGCGATTGTTGACGAACTTAGAAGTACGCTGAATATGGATATTCCAATCAGCCAAAGTCTCGAGTCACTCTATGAGTATCTCAACTTTAAACTCGTGAGTGCAAATATTGAAAAAAATGAAACTCTATTCATCGAAGCACTTGAAATCGCAGAAAACTTTAAGGACACTTGGAAAGAAGCATTCAGTATTAAATAGTTAAACCGGTACATTTTTTATATCACTCAATATTCATTTTTTATTCACAATTATTAACTTTTAAGTTCAATAGTAAAAGGGTATAATATTATTAGTTTAATATTTACCCTTTTTAAATTTATGATTGGAGGGATTTGATGGACATTCAAGCGTCGTCTTATCAAGCTCAAATGCTTACAAGCGTGAAACAAGCACTTAATATATCTGTGCTTCAAAAGACCATGAAACAAGATGCTCAGTCAGTGGATAGTGTTATAAAAGCTATGGAGCAAGCCGTTTCACCACATTTAGGTCAAAATATCGATATAAAATTATAAGAATATAAAGTAAAATTATAAAATAACAATACTAAAAATTAGAGGTTGAGCGGTTTCGCTCGACCTTAATTTAATTGGAGTGCTTATGGTTGGTATGGTGTTATTAAAAGAAATTGAAGACCTATTACTGGATAAACTTGATAAGCAAGAAAGCTGCCTTAAATTTTATGAACAGGTAGATCCTTCAGTCAGAGAGGACGTGCTCTTAAAAACGTTTGATCAAATCGATCGACTTGAGCATGACATTCAATCGATGGATTTGTTGTTTCTGTCTAAATTTGATAAATTTAAGGTATTGAATAATGTTGATGATATCAATAATATACAGAGTATCGTTGAAATAGGTACGCTTCAAGAAACTGAAAGACAATCATTGAAACTAATCAAGAAAGCAGTCGCATTAATCGCTCAACGTGAAAGAGAGCTTGAAACTGCAAAAAACGAAACGCAAGATTTGAGACTTAAAATGGAATCAAATGTAAAGAAAACGAATCGAGAAATTAAAGCATATTCTGCTTATAGGAACATAAATAAATAATTGTGTTTTTTTATGTTTCATGGTTAGTGCGTATGCTGGTGGGTATAAAATGAGTATCAATAATAAAGGAGTTGAGCCTATGAAAGTAATCGTGACTGGAAGAAACCTAGTAATTACTGAAGCAATTAGAGATCAAGTTGAGAAGAAACTTGGTAAGTTCGACAAACTATTTAAGAGTGATGTCGAAGCACACGCTACTTTTAGTACTCAAAAAAATAATCACATCGTGGAGGTGACCATCCCACTTAAGAACGGCACGTTCTTTAGAGCAGAAGGCGTTACTGAAGACATGTACCAATCGATTGATGAAGCGATAGACAAAATAGCAAAACAAATGAATAAACATAAAACTAAAATTGAAAAAAGATTTCATTCAAATGACTCGATAAGATTTGAAGAATTTCCAGAGTCAAACGAAGTCTATGAAGAGCAATCGATTGTTAAGACTAAAAGATTTGGTATTAAACCGATGATGCCTGAAGAAGCTGTTTTACAAATGGAACTTTTAGGCCATGACTTCTTTGTATTCCTCAATGGTGATACCGAAGAAATCAACGTCGTATACAAAAGAAAAGACGGCGATTTTGGTATTATTGAACCTTATTTATAAAATGCAAGTTTGATATTAGCTCAATAAAATATATATTTCCAAACGTAAAAGGAGACCCCTCAAAGGTCTCCTTTTTTGATGCAATATGTACCCATTAGCAATTCACTTTGATATACGTGACACATTCTTCACAGATACAATGATCCTTGAACGTGACAACGTCAAATTCACCCCTGCAAATGTTGCAATACTGTGTAAGCTTGGGTTGTTTCTCCTTGTCGTTTGACGACACTTTTTTGATTTTGTTAGATTCCACGCGCTTTCCCCCTATGCATTAATGGAAAATTCTTACAATTCATAATTGGATTATAACACGCGTGATTAATTAAATCAATTAATTTTATAATAATAATTATATTTATTTAATTAATTTTAAACTGAGGCGAATTTATCGCCGTTTCATCTTAGTTTTTCTGTATTTTCCATAGATTAATTCAGCATATTCCTTAATTTTCAAAAGTTCACTGTAATTCAGTTCCATAAGTTTTTCTGGCTCCAGGATGACAAAGTTCTGTTTTGCAGTATTGATAGCTGTATAATCATCAATTTTGTCATTTACACGATCGTCATTTAAATCTGATATGAGTACTTCTTTTGGAATATTGAAAACGTCTGAGTAAGACATTAGAAATTCATAACTCGGTCTTCGCGTTCCTCTTTCATAATTGCTGAGTGTTGAAGGTGCAATATTAAATAACTTTGCAGCTTCTTTCTGTGTCATATCGTGTGCTTCTCGGATTTCCTTCAATTTATTATAGTTGAGCATCACAGTACCTCGCGTTAATATTAAATTGAGTTTAGCATATTTTGGTAATTTTACTGCGAATCATGCCAAAACGTGTATTTTCGTTGAATATAATCGACGTTTTGTCATGCAAACAACAGACATTATCTAAAAGTTATCAATTTGTTCATAGTATCGTTTCCTTATTGAAAATTGTGAGTGATATAATTATTATGCAGTTTCCTCAGTCAGTATTGCGTGTTCTTTAAAACCGATAGTTTTTATGATAGAATAAGTTATATGGGTTTAAATCACAAATTCCACCATTGAAAAGGAGTGCGCTATGTATATAGAAGCAATAATCTTGGGTCTCATCATAGGATTTGCGCGTAACGGTAGACTTGCCAATTTTTTCGAGGTGCGTTTTAAAGGTTGGGCTTTAAGTATTTTGGCTTTTGTCCTATTTTTGATTCCGTATCTACTGAGGATTATTGAAAGTCCTTTTGATAAGCTTCAAATTTTTCCTTTCTTAGCCATGGTCATTTGCGCTATTATTGCGCTACTCAACTTTGAAAAGACTGGCATGAAGATTTTGTTTGTCGGCGTACTACTTAACCTGGTTGTCATGGGACTCAATGACTTTAAAATGCCAATTGATGCGATTAAAATGGAGGCACTTGGGTTTACTTCATTTATACAGTCGTTAAAAGAGGGTTACGTGGTCAATTATATGTCTATGGATGGTGCGCATCCCATCAGCACAATACTCGGTAAGGTCATAGCATTGCCCGCTTTTTACCCACTCAAAAAGGTTTTAAGTGCAGGAGATCTTATTATTTCTCTGGGTATCGCATTTGTCATCCAGTATGAGATGCTTTTATCATCTGTAAAAAGCAGAGGTTCCATGGTACATTTCTCATACAATACGAAGTTTAGAAGATAACTGAGGAAATCATACAATTTCCATAAATAATTTAGCGAATCGAGGAAGACAAAACATGAGTTTATTAAAATTGATTTTTGGCGATATAAATGAGAAAGAAGTAAAAAAACTTGAGAAAACCGTCGATCAAATAGAGGCCCTTGAAAGCAAATATGCTGCTATGTCTGATCACGAACTTCAAGGACAAACGGCACTGTTGAAAAATAGATTGGCAGCTGGTGAGACTTTGGATGATATTTTACCTGATGGATTTGCTGTTGCAAGAGAAGCGGGTAAAAGAGCCCTTGGACTCAGAGCATACCGCGTCCAGCTTATGGGCGGTATCGTGCTTCATCAAGGTCGCATCTCAGAGATGAAAACAGGTGAAGGTAAAACATTAGTTGCAACACTTCCAGCATACTTAAACGCACTCAGTGGAGAAGGCGTTCACATCGTCACGGTCAACGATTACCTCGCGTCGCGTGATAAGGAGTGGATGGGCAAGATCTTTGAATTTTTGGGTCTCACAGTTGGATGCGTCGTTCACGGCGTTGAAGGTGAAGATCGTAGAAATGCCTATCTTGCGGATATTACTTACGGTACAAACAACGAATTTGGCTTTGACTACCTAAGAGACAACATGGTGATGCGTCAAGAGCGTTTGGTTCAAAGACCACTCAACTATGCTATCGTCGATGAGGTCGATAGTATTTTAGTGGATGAGGCGAGAACACCGCTGATCATTTCGGGTGAAAGCGCAAAATCTACCGATCTTTATCGCATAGCGAACATTTTTGCTAAGACACTTAGGGCTGAAGAGGACTTTAAAATTGATGAAAAGGCAAAATCGATTGCCCTTACAGATGGCGTTGTTGCTGATAAATTTGGCGATATAGAAGAAGGCAGTGAAAATAGAAACGGCGTTACACGTGCTGAGAGCTATTTTGGGATAGAAAACTTGAGTGATCCACAGAACATCGAGATTTCACACCATATCAACCAAGCCATTCGCGCCAACTACTTGATGAGACGTGATGTCGATTATATCGTCAAGGATGGCGAAGTTATCATAGTCGATGAATTCACTGGTCGACTCATGTATGGTAGACGCTATTCTAACGGCTTACATCAAGCGATTGAGGCGAAAGAGAACATTGAAGTCAGAAAAGAGTCGCAAACACTTGCTACAATCACTCTGCAAAACTACTTCCGCATGTACAAGAAGTTATCTGGTATGACAGGTACTGCCAAGACAGAAGAAGAAGAGTTCAGACACATCTACAACATGGACGTTGTAATGATTCCAACAAATAAACCAATTGCGCGTCAAGATCTTGAGGATGCTATCTACAAAAATTTTAAAGGCAAGTTCGAAGCGGCGATTAAAGATATTGAGGCAAGACATGCTAACGGTCAACCGATTCTTGTGGGTACGATCAGCATTGAAACGTCAGAGTTTTTGAGTGGTCTGCTTAAAAAAATGGGTATCAAGCACGAAGTCCTTAACGCGAAGCAACATGATAAAGAGTCGGAAATTGTTGCTCAGGCAGGTCGTTTTAATTCAGTAACCATCGCAACAAACATGGCGGGTCGTGGTACCGATATCGTACTCGGCGGTAACCCTGAATTCCTTGCGAAGCGCGATATGCTTAAAAAAGGTTATGAGGAACACATCGTCAATAAAGTTTCTAGCCCAATCATAGGAGAAGATCCTATCGTACTTGAAGCGAAACCTGTCTATGACGCACTCTACGCAGCCCATAAGATTGTAACCGATGCCGAGGCAGAGCAAGTTAAAGCTGCGGGTGGTTTGCACATTATAGGTACGGAGCGTCATGAATCTAGACGTATTGATAATCAGCTGAGGGGCCGTGCTGGACGTCAGGGCGACCCTGGTTCAACACAGTTTTATATATCGTTTGAAGACGATTTGATGCGCATGTTCGTAAGCGATCGCGCAAAATCAATCGTTGAGACATTGGGCTTTGAAGAGGATATGCAGCTTGAGAACAAGCTATTGACCAAGTCTATTGAAAATGCACAGAAAAAAGTTGAAGGTAGAAACTTCGGCATACGTAAGCACGTCCTTCAATACGACGACGTTATGAACCTTCAACGTGAGATTATCTATGGACAAAGAAACAAAGTGCTCCATGGTGAAGACATTCGCGAGAGTATCATGACCATGATAGAAAAAGTGATAGACAACACGATTCCAATCTACACAGAAGGCTATAAGTACCCTGAAGAATGGGATCTGAACGGTTTGTTCAATCACTTGCATCCAATATTCCTACCACAAGGGGCTGTAAAAATAGATAAAGTGGATGAACTGACAGTGGCTTCTTTAAAAGAAATCCTCTTTGATGTCGCTAAAAAAGTTTACGAATTAAAAGAAACAGAGATTGGTGAAGAACGTATCAGAGAAGTGGAACGCACCATACTTCTTCGCGTCGTTGACAACCACTGGATCGATCACATCGATGCCATGGACGATCTTAAGCAAGGTATAGGCCTTCGAGCTGTTGGTCAGCAAGATCCAGTTATGGCTTATAAGATGGAAGGTTTCGATATGTTTGAAGAAATGATCACGAACATACAGGAAGAGACTGTCAAAGCGATGTTCCATGTGACCATTCAAACAGAGACTGAAAGAAAAGCAGTTGCTAAGATCGTCAACGTTTCTGGAACGGGTGATGGCACAACGACTAAGAAACCAGCTAAATCGGATAAAAAAGTCGGCAGAAACGATCCATGCCCATGTGGTAGTGGCAAGAAATATAAAAAATGTCATGGTGCCAATATAGAAGATTAGTGAGTGAGTTAGTGGGTCAAGCAAATCGACTCATTGGGATGCGACAATAGACAATAGACAAGAGGCCAGATTTGAGATTTTCACTTCTGGCCTTCTTAAATGAAGAGGTGTAAGATGATTTTACTTGAAAGATTAAGTAGAGATGTTAAAAAACTAAAAGCGTTAATCGCCGAGCTTGAGGTGTCACTTTGACCTCGCTAACGTCAGATATCGAATAGAAGAAATTGAGATGGACATGACGGCGCCAGATTTTTGGAACGATAACGAATCAGCACAGTCTAAACTAAAATTTCAAAAAGCACTAAAGAACAAACTTGAAAAATATGACGACTTATATGGGCGCATCGACGAGCTTGAAGGCTTGATTGAGATGGCGCTCATGGATGAAGACGATTCGTTTGAATCAGAGGTTGAGACCACCTATAACTCTATTTTAGAAGTCTACGAAAAAGTCGTTCTAGAAACATTGCTCAAAGGTGACTACGACGCAAACAGCGCCATCCTTTCGATCCACGCTGGATCCGGTGGAACGGATGCACAAGATTGGGCAGCCATGCTACTTCGCATGTATAAAAGATGGGGTGAGCGCCGTGGATATACCGTCAGGACGCTGGATCTTCAGGATGATACCGAGGCGGGCATCAAAAGTGTCTCTCTATTGTTTGAAGGGCTCAATGCCTACGGCTTTCTCAAGTCGGAAAAAGGGGTCCATCGCATCGTCAGAATCTCGCCTTTCGATTCGTCTGGAAAACGCCATACGTCCTTTGCATCGGTGGATGTCATGCCTGAACTGGACGATTCCGTCATGATCGATATCAACCCTGAAGATTTGAAAGTGGATACGTACCGATCAGGTGGCGCGGGTGGACAGCACGTCAACACCACGGATTCTGCCGTTAGAATCACGCACATCCCAACCGGCGTTGTGGTTCAGTGTCAAAATGAAAGGTCTCAGACCTCCAACAAGGCAACCGCTATGAAAATGCTCATGGCAAAACTCATCGAACTCAAAGAACGCGAACATAAAGATAAGATAGAAGATTTGGCGGGCGATTATTCGCAGATCACATGGGGCAGTCAAATTCGCTCGTATGTGTTCCACCCTTACAACCTCGTCAAAGACCATCGTACAAATGCAGAGATGGGCAATATTCAAGCGGCTATGGATGGTGAAATAGACCTGTTCATCGACGCCTATTTAAAGGAGGCAAGTGCACATGACTTCAAAATCGACAATTAATCCGGAGGCTGGTAAAGTCGCAGACTCGGCAGCTGCAACAACCGTAACAGCCACTGAAACAGCAATAGCAACAGGCATTAATACGGCTGCATTTAAAAAGCTCATCATCTCACAACTCGCAAAAGAACTTTCTCTTAAGACATCTCAGGTTGAAACGACAGTAGCCCTCATCGACGATGGCAACACGATTCCTTTTATCGCACGATATCGTAAAGAGGCGACTGGCGGCATCAGTGACGAAGTCCTGAGAGATTTTGACGACAGACTCAAATATCTGAGAAACCTTCAGTCCCGTAAAGAAGAAGTTATCCGAATCATCGACGAGCAAGGCAAACTCACACCAGAACTTAAAGCAGATATCGAAAAAGCAACGGTTCTTCAGACCGTTGAGGATTTATATAGACCATTCAAACAAAAGAAAAGCACACGTGCATCTAAAGCCATCGAAAGAGGCCTTGAGCCTCTTGCAGACGTCATCTGGCTACAAGCGCTTACTGACGGGGATATTCGCATTATCGCTGAAGATTTCATCAACCTGGAGAAAGACGTTAAAACGGTAGAAGAAGCCCTCGCTGGGGCAATGGATATCGTAGCGGAGCGCATTTCAGACGATCCAGACAACAGGGCCTTTATACGCAAAATGACTTTAGCTCAAGGGGTTATCGAATCTAACGCAACCAATGAAGCGGAATCATCTGTTTTCGAAATGTACTACAAGTATTCCGAACCAGTTGTGAAAATGGCAAATCACCGCATCCTCGCACTCAATCGTGGAGAGGGCGAAAAGATGCTCAAAGTCAAACTCATCAGCCCAGATGCCTTAATTTTGGAGCAGCTGCATAAAGCGGTCATCAAAAATCAGAAGGCGATCACAACGCCACTGCTCATAACAGCACTTGAGGACAGTTACAAGCGCCTTATCTCGCCATCCATAGAACGCGAAGTCCGCACGATGCTTACCGAGCGCGCAGAAGAAGAAGCCATCAAAGTGTTTGGTAAAAATACAAAATCACTCCTACTCGTCGCACCAGTTAAAGATGCGCGCGTCTTAGCCGTTGACCCGAGTTTCCGTACGGGCTGTAAGCTCGCCGTTCTCGATGAGACCGGCAAGCTCCTTGAATATGCGACCATTTATCCAAATGCCCCGCAGAACAAAGTCGAAGAAGCAAAAGTGAAACTCACCGAGCTCATCCAGAAACATAAAGTCAATTTGATATCGATCGGAAACGGCACGGCCTCTCGTGAGACCGAACAGCTCGTCGCTGGACTCATCAGTACACTGAAAGAAGAGGTTTACTACACGATTGTCAGCGAAGCAGGTGCTTCCGTCTATTCGGCATCCAAGCTGGCGACTGAAGAGTATCCAGACATCGACGTATCTATTAGAGGTGCCATCTCCATCGGTAGAAGACTCCAAGATCCGTTAGCTGAGCTCGTCAAAATCGATCCAAAGAGCATCGGCGTCGGACAATATCAACACGACGTAAACCAAAAGAGATTGGAAGAGCAACTCACATACGTCGTCGAAGACTGCGTCAACAGCGTCGGCGTCGATCTCAATACCGCTACGCCATCTCTGCTCAGCTATGTTTCAGGTATCTCATCGCTCCTTGCTAAAAATATCGTGGCTTACCGCGATGAAAACGGCAAATTCAAATCGCGTAAAGAACTGTTAAAAGTGAAGCGACTTGGCGACAAAGTCTACGTTCAAGCCGTGGGTTTCTTAAGAATCCCTAAAGCGACCAACCCTCTTGACAATACAGCCGTGCATCCTGAAGCCTATGAAGCGACAAAAAAACTGCTGGATACTCTAGGCTACAAAACCAAAGACATCGAATCTGGCGCAGTAAAAGACATCACCGACAAGGTGATCCTCTACTCTGGCATCATGGGTAACCAGCCCGATTCGGCCAAATATCAAGCGGGTGTGGAGAAGCTTTCTCAGCAACTCGACATTGGCGTCATGACCCTTAAGGACATCATCGATGAAATTAAGAAGCCGGGTAGAGACCCGCGTGAAGAAATGCCAAAGCCCGTATTTAGAAGCGATATACTCAAAATGGAAGATTTGCAGGTTGGTATGATCATGCACGGAACCGTAAGAAATGTCGTAGACTTTGGCGCATTTGTCGACCTTGGCGTGAAGCAAGACGGCCTCGTTCACATCTCTGAGATTTGCGACCGATTCATCAAACACCCAATGCAAGTTTTATCCGTTGGCGATACCGTCAAAGTTCAAATACTCAGTTTAGACCTTGTCAGAAACAAGATTGGACTCACGATGAAAAATTTGAAAGAGGCTCAAATCTAAATATTAAAAATCTATTGAAGCACTAAATTTCCTCGTGCGATTTAAATTCAAAAGTGCTATAATTATTTAGTGATACGAAATATTATGCCTTAGGGGGACAACCATGTTATTGATCAAAAATGCCAAAATTTATACGATGGCAGGCGATATTATTGAAAATGGGTGTATTTTAGTTGAAGACGGCAAAATCAAAGAAGTTGGCACGGACTGTGTGGCACCACTCGACTCAGAAGTGATCGACGCAGTTGGCATGAACGTATTTCCAGGCTTTATCGACGCACATTGCCACATCGGCATGTGGGAAGAGGGCATTGGCTTTGAAGGGGCCGATGGCAATGAAATGACCGATCCCATCACACCGAACATGCGCGCGATAGACGCACTCAACCCAAGAGATGAAGCATTTGAAAACGCCATCAAAGGTGGTGTAACGACTGCGGCAACTGGACCAGGTAGTGCAAATGTCATTGGCGGCGTATTTTCAGTGGTAAAATTACATGGTAACCGAATTGATGATATGATCGTCAAAGAAACTTTAGCGATGAAATGCGCTTTTGGCGAGAACCCTAAACGCGTTTATAACGATAAAAAGATGACGCCTTCCACGCGTATGGGAACGGCGGCAAAGCTTAGAGAAACGCTTGCTAAAACAGTAGAATATCGCGACAAAAAAGCAGCTGCTGCTGGCGATGCGAGCAAGATGCCGACTTATGACATGAAACTTGAAGCGATGTTACCCGTTATCAATAAAGAAATACCGCTTAAAGCACATGCGCACAGAGCGGACGATATATTTACATCTATCAGAATCGCAAAGGAATTTGATGTGCTACTGACACTTGAACACTGTACGGAAGGCCATTTGATCGCGGATCAACTCGCAAAAGAAGGCTATCCAGCGATTATCGGACCATCATTCGGCAACAAGTCAAAATTTGAGCTCAACCAAAAAACATTTGACACACCTGGCATCATGCATAAAGCAGGGGTAAAAATTGCCATTATGACAGACAGTCCAGTGATCCCGCTCGAATATTTGCCAATGTGCGCAGCGCTTGCCCACAAAGCTGGTCTTGATGAAATGGAAGCGCTAAAGTGCATCTCCATCAACGCTGCAGAAATCCTCGGCGTAGACGACCGCATTGGTTCTATCGCTGTTGGCAAAGATGCCGATCTCGTCATCTGGAATGGCCATCCGTTCGATTTACAAGCGACAGTCTCCCATACTTTAGTGAACGGAAAAGTC
The DNA here is from genome assembly GCA_041741755.1 of Acidaminobacteraceae bacterium. Taxonomy (GTDB): domain Bacteria; phylum Bacillota; class Clostridia; order Peptostreptococcales; family Acidaminobacteraceae; genus Fusibacter_C. The sequence continues at coordinate 25,617 of JBGSJR010000028.1, forward strand.
GTCTACCAAAAATAATACACCTTCACTCCGCCTATTCCTGCGCCTTTAGAGCACGGGGATAGGTTTTTTTATTTATATAAATAAGTAAAAATATAATTGAATGCATATATCAACAATTGCCCAAATACGCAATGCTATAAATAAAAGCTGTGACGCAATTGAATGAATAAGCATGGCAACTTTATGCATCGAGTGTTAAAATGTTAATAACGTTAAAACATTAACTAAATGTAACATAGTGATTCTGTTTAAACTAATTATACAAATTAGTTAAAGGATAAAAAGTTAAAACTATATAAACATAACAGAAAGGAGTCATATATATGCCCATATATGAATCAATGGATTATATCGATGGCATCACAATAATAAATAACGAAGGCATAATTTTATTTACCATTAAGTTCAACCCGGATATTGATAAAAAAATGGAAGAAACAATCGTTGGTAAAAAATTATTTGATGTCTTTTACAATTTAGATCCAAGCAATAGTTCGCTTTTTGAATGTATGAAAAAAGAAAAGATAATTGAACGCCGCGGACAACTTGTAAAAAATTTATATGCAGATGATTCTGTTACCGACAATATTTCATTTCCAATCAGACATGGTGGTTTAGTAGTTGGGGCAATTGAACTATCCAAAATCATAACGGCTGAAGATCAAACTATCACTGAAGATAAAAAAGACTTAAATCAAGGTAAAATCACTATGCAGTTAAAACCAAAGTGTTTAAATCTCGGTTTTAGCGCTACATATTTTTTGAATAATATAATCAGCCAAAACAGACGGATGCTTGATTTAATCGAACTTGCAGAATCGGTTGCAGAATCATCCGCCCCCATATTTATCACTGGCGAAACTGGAACTGGAAAAGAACTGTTTGCGCAAGGCATTCATAATGCTTCAGATCGAAAAAACAAGCCATTCATTGCTCAAAATTGTTCTGCGATTCCTGAGAATTTAATTGAAAGTACTTTTTTTGGAACGAGTAAAGGGAGCTATACTGGTGCAGTCGATAGAAAAGGTCTTTTTGAAGCCTGTGATGGTGGGACTCTATTTTTAGATGAACTACATTGTATGCCAATTCATTTGCAAGCCAAACTTTTACGAGCTATTGAAAGTAGTACAGTTAGGAGAATTGGTGAAAATGAAGAAAAAAAATTCGATGTGAGAATCATAGCCGCCACAAATATCAATAGTGATTTAATCCTCACCCAAGGGCATATAAGGCATGATCTCTATTATCGACTTTCAGTTGTAAAAATCAATATACCACCACTGAGAGAACGTTTAGATGATTTAGTCATTTTATCTGAGTTTTTTATTAAGAAATACAATCGTATCTTTGAAAAAAATATCAAAATGATTTCTCAAGCATTAATTGCATATATGGCAACGTATCCTTGGCCTGGTAATGTTAGAGAATTTGAGAATTTTATCGAATCCGCTATATTATATAGTTCTAAAGAGAAATGTATTCTTGAAATGGATGGCGTAAGCCCACTTATCAACCAAGACACAATGCGTCAAAATACTAAACCATTAAAAATGATTTTAGATGACCTTGAATTAAAATATGTAAAAGAAGCGCTTATGATTTCCAATGGAAATGTATCCAATGCGGCAAATTACTTAGTTATACCGCGTCAAACGTTACAACAAAAGATGTTGAAATATAATATTACAAAATGTAAATGATTGAAGTGCCGTAATAACGGCACTATCTCATTTTAAGAGCCGTAAATACGGCAAAATAAAGGCGCTATATTTTGCATCGCATAAATAATGTGTTTTAAAATAAAGACAATGCCGTAATTACGGCGTTGTCTTTATTTTAACAATCAAAAAACCTCTATAAACTGGTAATTCCAACGTTTTGTTCCAGTATTCAAGTAAAAGGTTTTAAAGCATTCAAGGGTTCCAATCACAAGTTGTTGTGACTATTTTGTAACAAATATTGAATTGTTAATGATTTTGGTTAACAAAATATATGTGTTAATAGTATGGCATGACTTTTGCAATAGTATAAGGTGGGTGAATCTTCAATCAAATTTAAGTGTTTTGTGACATAGATTTGTTGATTCAGTTGAATTTAAAAAAGGGGGTTGCACATTTTAAAGTTAAGTTGTACAGCGAAGGTTAATGCATAAGAAAAATTTTGATAATGCCTTATAACTAATAAAATGGAGGACTGACATGAATAAAAGAATATTAGCAATGTTATTAACTTTAGTAATGATCGTTAGCCTTGTTGCAGGTTGTGGAACTAGTAATGCATCCGACCCTGCACCAGCAACAACAAATGCGCAAGGCGAAACCTCAGCCCCAGCAGAAAACGATAGAACCATTAAACTTAGGTTAGCCGCATCCTTGACTTCACTTGACTGGGAACAGACAACGAACACAAGAGATATGAAAGTATGGCATCAAATGTTTGAAGGTTTATATGGTATGGATGAAGCCAACAATGGCTATTATAAAGAACTTGCCAAAGAAGTCGCTTTAAGCGATGACAAAACGGTCTATACAATTACTTTACAAGAAGGTGTAAAATTTCAAAATGGCGATGCACTAAAAGCATCTGATGTTGTATTCAGTTACAATAGAGCAATGAAAAACTCAAGATTTAATTATCTGACTTCTATGATTACGAGTGTTGAAGCCGTTGATGATGCCACAGTAAAAATCACGCTTAAAACACCATACTCTCCAATAGACCATACATTTTATTGTATTAAGATCCTAAGTGAGAGAGAAGTCACCGAACAAGGTGATAGTTTTGGTACAGTTCCTCATAAAGCAGGAACAGGTGCTTATTATGTAACTGAGTATGAAATCGCAACAGGATTGAAACTGGAAGCTTTTTCTGATTATTGGAGAGGCGCACCTGCAGTTAAAGCGATTGAATATATTGTTATCACAGACGATACAGCTGCAGTCATAGCTTACGAAAATGGAGAACTTGACTATTATGAAGATGCACCACTTTCGGACTGGAAATCACTTTCAGAAATAGCAGGTGACAGTAGTACGCTAATCAAAGGCAATAACATTATGTTTATGGCAATCAATAACTTGTCACCTAATAAAGCACTTGCAGATATAAAAGTTAGACAGGCAATATTCTATGCAATCAATAAAGGCGATATCAACATCGCTGTTTCTGATGGCTTTGGTACAGAAGCGACACAATATATGCCTTCAGATTATGTAGCGACATCTCCGGTTGACGGATTTGAAACGTATGCATTTAATCTTGAAAAATCAAAAGCACTCCTTGCAGAAGCAGGATATCCTGATGGCGTGGATGTTGGCACACTATTGACATACGGTTCAGGCACTTCAAACAATGCAAAAATGTCACAAGCTGTTCAAGCAAACCTTGCTAATGCTGGCATCACAGCAGCAGTTTCTGTTATGGAAGCAGCTGTCGTAACACCAAAACTTTATGCTCAAGATTATGATCTTTGTATTTTCGCGGACTCTGGCAACTATGACTTTAACAATATTCGCCAACAAGTGCATTCAGAATCAGTTGGTATGTATGTTGTTAAATACAAAGATGGTCCATTTGATTGGAAACGACTCGAAGAACTCGTTGATCTTGGTGTAGCTACTGTAGATGTCGCTGAAAGACGCGCTTATTATACAGAACTTTGGAAAATTGTCATGGATTCTGCAACTATTTTACCAGTGCTTCATAGACCAGTTGCAATTGTTTGGTCAAAAGATCTTGAAATTGGTAAACCAGTACCAACATTCTACAAAATTCGTACATTTAGCTGGAAATAAAGCCTCTTTGGGATGTTTGTGGTATTTCTGTTGAAAAACACAGAAATACCTTAGTCCCAATGAATAATGAGATTGGAGATAAACATGTATAGATATATCATAAAAAGATTGTTATTCTTGATTCCGACGATCTTGGGCGTTGTGTTTATCATATTCCTTGTAATGAATATTACACCTGGAGATCCTGCAAGAGCTTTACTTGGCGTAGCAGCACCTCAAGCGGATGTCGATATTTTAAACCATGAATTGGGTTATGATTTGCCATTTTTTCAAAAATATATACATTACATCACAAACATGGTCATCAATCAGGATTTTGGCATTTCATATTTTACGAAACAATCTGTGTTCGATGAAATTTGGCCAAGATATATTGTTACTCTCAAGTTAGCAATGCTAGGTGTTGTCCTATCTGCCTTACTGGGGATACCACTGGGGATCTATGCAGCAGTCAAACAATATACATTATGGGATACAATTCCTTCAATTTTAGCCTTTTTAATAGCAGCCGTTCCATCCTTTGTGCTCGGCATGTTATTTTTATTCTTTTTCTCTTTAAAACTCAACTGGTTGCCATCCTATGGTATTGCTACATGGAAACATTACATCATGCCCGCATTGGCTATATCTATTCCACCGGCCGCTATGAATCTTAGATTTACAAAATCCTCTATGCTTGAATCAGTTCGACAAGATTACGTCAGGACTGCTCGTGCAAAAGGTGCGACAGAAAATGTCGTCATTTGGAAACATGCTTTAAAAAACGCACTTTTACCTGTTATCACAAATATTGGTATGAGCTTAGGGAGCCTTATAGCTGGCGCTGTTGTCGCTGAAAAATTATTTTCAATACCAGGTATCGGAAGTTTAATCGTAGATAGAATTTCATATAAAGATGAACCCGTTATCATAGCGGGCACAATATTAATTGCTATAGCATTTACCATCGTCATGCTAATTGTCGATTTAATTTACGCATATATTGACCCTCGAATTAGAGCAAAATATGCAAAAACAAAGGGGTGATGATATGGAGAGCATCAAAATGGCAGAAATGCCATTAGAAGTAGAAATGTTCAAAAAACAAAGCCAGGCAAAAGAAATATGGCGGAGATATAAAAAAAGTAAAGGTGCTGTAATAGGACTCATCATGCTGACTGCTATTCTTTTAATTGTCATCTTTGCCGATTTTATTGCACCTTATGAGATGGCTACAAAACAGGAATTGGTCAATAAACTTTCGCGACCAACGGCTGAGCATATTCTCGGTACAGATTCATATGGTCGTGACGTGTTCGCAAGAATTATTCACGGTGGTAGAACCTCATTGATGATTGCATTCTTAGCAACGATGTCATCAGCTATTTTGGGCAGTTTGCTAGGCGCTATTACGGGCTATTTTGGCGGCAAACTCGACAATATCATTATGAGAGCACTTGATATTTTTATGTCGGTTCCAGATATCCTATTTACTATGGCGGTCGTATTTGCTTTGGGGGCCAATTTTACCAATCTTTTAATCGCTTTAACCCTAGCATATTTTACGAATTATGTCAGATTAGTGCGGTCTCAAGTATTGAACTTGGCAGAACAGGATTATGTTGAGGCAGCAAGGGCAGGTGGTTCAGGAAGCTTTAGAATTATTTTATCGCATATATTACCAAATGCTATGGGCGTTATCATCGTCAATACGACACTTAACGTCGCTAAAATCATCCTATACCAATCAACATTAAGCTTTTTAGGTTTAGGAATGCCACCACCAGCACCAGAATGGGGTTTAATGCTTTCGGAAGCACGTGAGTATATGCGTAATGCGCCTTACTTATTATTCTTCCCAGCAACGGCCATCGTACTTTCAGCTTCTTCTATCAACCTAATCGGTGATGGTTTGAGAGATGCGCTAGATCCACATTTAAAATCGTAATCTACAGTTTTGAAAGGAATGTAAATTTATGAATGAATTGATTTTAGACATTAAAGACTTAAAAGTCATTTATAAGACTGACTTAGAAACAGTAGAGGCGGTTAATAAAATAGATTTAAAGATTGGAAAAGGAAAAACACTTGGGTTGGTCGGTGAGACGGGCGCTGGTAAAACAACAACCGCATTGTCAATTTTGAGATTATTGCCAAGCAATACAGGTAGAATTCTTGAAGGATCAATTAAATTCAACGACATCGATATTTTAAGCCTTCCAGAAAACAAGCTGAGGGAAATAAGGGGTAATAAAATCGCTATGGTGTTTCAAGATCCAATGACGAGCTTGAATCCTGTTATGACAGTTGGTGAACAAATTGCTGAAGCCATTGTGCTTCATAATGCTAAATTGAGTAAAGAAGACGTTGAAAAACGCGTTGAAGAGATGCTGACGATGGTTGGTATCCTTTCATCTAGGAAAGTTGAATATCCACATCAATTTTCTGGTGGTATGAAACAACGTGTTGTCATCGCTATGGCATTGGCATGTGAACCCGAATTATTAATAGCAGATGAGCCGACTACGGCGCTTGATGTTACCATACAAGCTCAGGTACTCATGATGATTAAAGAATTGAGAAATAGATTGGGCACTTCAATGTTGATGATTACACATGATCTTGGCATAGTCGCAAAAATTTGTGACGATGTCGCAGTCATGTATGCTGGAGAAATCGTTGAAGCTGGAACCGTTGAAGATATTTTCTTATCTAAAAAGCACCATCCTTATACAGAGGGACTTTTTGGTTCAATTCCTAGTTTATATTCACGTGCAAAACGTCTGAATCCAATTCCTGGATTGATGCCAGATCCTTCTAATTTACCTAAAGGCTGTGTATTTGCACCAAGATGTAAACATCGAATGGACATATGTATCCAAGTACATCCACATAACAACAGTTTTGGAACGCATCATATTAAGTGTCATCTTTTTAATCAAGAAGTGGGTATGGCAAATGTTGAGGGGGACAAATAGATGGAAGACAAAAGAATCCCTTTAATAGAACTCGTCGAATTGAAAAAATTGTTCAAGCTTCAAGGCGGCGCAAAGCTGCATGCTGTTGATGGTGTAAATCTTAAAATCTATAAAGGCGAAACGGTTGGAGTCGTTGGAGAATCAGGGTGTGGGAAAAGTACTTTAGGTCGCTCGATACTGCGCCTGATAGAGCCGACATCTGGAGAAATTCTCTATAATGGTCAAAACTTAATGACTATAAAACCGCATAAAATGCGCGAACTTAGAAAAGACCTTCAAATCATTTTTCAAGACCCTTATTCGAGCATTGATCCGCGTAAATCTGTTATCGAAGTTATTGCAGAATATATGATTATTCACAAAATGTACAAAAAGAAAGCGGATATCTATAATCGTGCAGCTGAATTGATGGATTTAGTTGGTCTTGCTAGAAGGTATGCCAATTCTTACCCACATGAATTGGATGGTGGTAGACGCCAACGTGTTGGCATTGCCCGCGCATTGTCACTAAACCCCAAATTTATCGTATGTGACGAACCCGTTTCTGCACTCGACGTTTCTATCCAAGCGCAAATATTAAATCTATTAATGGACTTGGGTGATGAACTCGGGTTGACGTATATGTTTGTTACACATGATTTAAGTGTCGTCAAGCATATATCAAATAAAATCATGGTTATGTATTTAGGAAAATGTGTTGAGATGGCACCATCAGACGAGTTGTTTGATACGCCACTGCATCCATATACTAAGGCTCTGTTAATGGCGATTCCTGAACCAGATTATGCCAAGAGAGATGAGGAATTTACACTTATCAAAGGCGAAGTGAGTAGCCCTATCAATGTAAAACCAGGCTGTAGATTTGCACAGCGTTGTGATTTTTGCATGGATCATTGCACACTTACAGATCCGCCACTCATTGAGATATCAGAAAATCATTTTGTTGCATGCTTTATGGTCAACAAAAGTTAAATTAACGTCAATTGGAGGACAAAAAATGATTATTGGCATTCCAAAAGAAAATAAGCACAACGAATACCGAGTGGCGGCGACACCTTCTGCAGTTTCGATTTTAATAAATAATGGTCATAAAGTGTTTGTGGAACATGACGCAGGTGTTGGCAGTGGTTTTGATAACCAAGCGTACTTAAATGTTGGCGCTGAGTTAACAGATAAAAAGGATTTGTATGCCAAGTCGGATATGCTTTATAAAGTAAAAGAAATTGAAGTTTCAGAATTTGAGATGCTTCGTGAAGATTTGATAATCTTTACCTATTTACATTCCAATGCACATATTGATATGACACAAACTTTGTTAGATAAGAAGGTAATAGGCATTGCCTATGAAGATGTTGAAGACGATCAAGGCGAGTTTCCACTTTTAAGTCCTATGAGTACATTAGCGGGCAAAGGCGGATTTTTAGCAGCTCTCAATTTTGCACAATCCGTTCATGGTGGAAATGGCTTGTTGCTCAGCCAAGTTACTGGTGTACCAACGCCTTCCGTTGCCATTATAGGTTGTGGTTGGTCGGGTGTTGGTGCGGCTGAACTTGCCTCAGCATTTGGCAACAAGGTTACGATGCTCGATGTGAATCTAAAAGCTATGGAAAAGGCGAGACTCAAATTGCCAGTGAATGTTGAACTTCTTTACTCAAACCGCGAAAATATGGAATCTTGTTTAAATAATGCAGATGTCATCATTAATTGTATTTTATGGAATAAAACACGCAAAGATCATCTTATAAGTAGAGAAGATCTTAAGTTGATGAAACCTGGATCAATGATCATTGACGTTGCTTGTGATGATGGAGGTGCAGTAGAGACGTGTCGTTCTACCACCCATGCTGATCCAATTTACTATGAAGAAGGCATCTTGCATTATGCTGTCGATAACATACCTTCTGGCTTTTCACGTACCGCATCTCTAATGCTTTCTGCGGTGACCCTGCCATTTGCATTAGCAATTGCAAATAAAGGTGTTGAAAATGCACTTTTGGAAGATAACCAATTGAGAAAAGGTTTGACGTGTTATGGTGGTCATTTGACGCTTAAAGAGACGGCACTCAAACATAATTTAGCATATGTTGATGCAGTGGATGCTATTAATAAACACTCAAGTCAAAGATGATGATGGAGATGGATTATGATTTTTGGAATATTAAAGGATATTAAAGAAGGCGAAAATAGAGTCGTGGTTACGCCCGTAGAAGCAGCTTCAATCATAGCTGATGGTCATACGGTACTTGCCCAATCAAATTGCGGTATCAATAGTGGTTTTTCAAATGATGATTATATGAAAGTAGGTTCACAAATCGTCGTTTCTTTAGAAGAGATGTACAAACGCTGTGATATGCTTGTTAAAGTCAAAGAAATAGAACCTTGCGAATACGATTTGATGAGAGAAAATCAAATCATTATGACTTGTATACATCCTGCTGGTCACCCAGAAGAAGTTCAAGCGTTGCTTGATAAAAAAGTTATCTCTTTTACAGCGGAAGATTGTCATAGATATGGTTCGCCAAATTGCGAAGCTGCAGGCAAGCAAGGGGCCTTGTTTGGACTTGAATCCATGTTGACAATCAACGGTGGCAAAGGCAAATTTGTTAGCGGACTTGCCGGTGCTCCAGGAATGAAAGTAGTTATTTTAGGCGCAGGAGTTGTAGGTAAATCTGCCCTACAAGTCCTTCAAAGTCTAGGAGCATGGGTAACCGTATTGGATATTAATCTTATGACTTTGCGAGAAATTGGTAGCATTTACAATGAACGCGTAAATACCATGTTCTGTACAAAAGAAGCTATATCAAAGTTGTTACCAGAAACAGATATGATTATAAACTGCGTCAAATGGCCAAAACAACGTAAGGACTTTTTGGTTGATTTAGAAATGTTAAAATTAATGGAGCCAGGCTCAGTGTTAGTAGATATCAGCAACGATGAACCAGGCGCAATTGAGAGTAGCCATTCTACACACCATAGCGATCCTAGATATGTCGTCAACGGCATCGTACATTACTGTGTTGGCAATATCCCTGGTGCTATTGCACAGTCTACCTCTATTGCTTATGCATCAGAAATGCTCCCATACTTTAGAAGTATCTTAAATGAAGGCGTTGCTGAAGCATGTGCTAAAGATGGCTTTGTAAGGCGCAGTTTAACCACATATAAGGGTTACTTAACACATGAAGAGACGAGTGCCATTCAGAATAGACCTTGGATTAGACCAGAAACCATATTGGGAATTGATTCTAGAAAGCTTGATTTTGCCCCCCCTGCAACTTCGACTAAATCTGAGAATCTAATACAATCAATTGTAATATAAGTTGTAATAAATAATTCACTAAAAAAGACAGTTCTGATGAATTGTCTTTTTTTAGTTAGAACCTTTTTTATTTGATAATAGGTAGGTGTTGTTATACAATATAGTGAGCAATTGACGCAAATTGACTGAATCGATTCATTTGCGAATTGATAGATAAACAAGGAGTTAATCATGCAGTTTGAATTAAAAGAACTTAACGACACGAAGCGTTTTGCCGAGTGGCTTGTTAATCATATTGAACGTGGTCAAGTCATCTGTCTAGTTGGCGATTTGGGTGCAGGGAAAACGACATTCACACAGTTTTTATGTAAAGCGCTTGGTGTTGATGATTATGTCACGAGTCCGACCTTTAATCTCATGAATTCATATAGTGGTGTACTAAACGGCGACTCTATAGAAATCCATCATTTTGATGTCTATCGAATTTTTGATGCAGATGAAATGCTTGAGATTGGCTTCGATGATTTTCTATACGGCGATGGCATTAGCATAGTCGAATGGGCTAATCAAGTGTCTGAATTGATTCCAAATGACAGCATTTGGATCACTATATCGTTAACACTCGATGGAAAAAGGGTATTAGACTATACAGGTCAAAACTTTAAGGGAGAATTCAAGTGAAATCATTGATTATAGATACATCATCGACTGCAGCTAGCGCTGCACTCTTTGAAGACGGCAATATGGTCGGCGAAGTGTTCATCAACGATACGATGACGCATTCACAAAAATTGATGCCAATTGTCCACGATTTGTTGACGCAGACGCATACTAAAATTTCAGATATCGATGCGTATTATGTATGTGAGGGACCAGGATCTTTTACGGGAGTTCGCATAGGTATAGCAACTGTAAAGGGATTCGCCCAACCTTTCAACAAACCTGTGTATACGTTTCCAAGCATGTTTCTCATTGCCAGTGGCGCTAAGCACCATGAAGGGCTCATCATACCTGTAATCGATGCCAAACGTGAAGAGGTCTACTATGGCGTCTATTCATGGGAGGGTGACTTGCTATCTACATTGGAAGAAGGCGTTGAGTCGTTGGAACAACTCCTAACATATCTAGAAGAAAAATACCATGGGCAACAATTGTTACTTCTTGGTGATGCGTTGACATCCTATCCAAAAGTGTTCGAAAATCATACTGGTTTTATCATGCATTCAAGCTTAGACGGCGTGCCAAAAGCATCTGATTTAGCCATTAACTCTTTGGTTTTAGCTGAATCATCTACTGTTTATAGTGCAAAAGCGAACTATATGAGAAAGTCTCAAGCAGAAAGGGATCGATAATATGCTAAAGACTCGGAGAATGACAATAGAAGATGTCGAGCGCGTCTATGAAATTGAAGTAGAATCGTTTAAAACGCCTTGGACGAAAGAGGCGTTCCAAAATGAAATCACTGTCAATACGCTAGCCGAATATATCGTGTTACTTTATGATGATCAGATTATCGGGTATGGTGGTATGTGGCTGATTGTAGATGAAATTCACATCACCAATATCGCACTTGCAATCGAATTTAGAGGCAAGGGGTATAGCAAGGTGTTGATCGACGCTTTGATTCAGTTTGGACAAGAGAAGCAATTTGAAAATATGACTTTAGAGGTGCGTGAAAGCAACCAAGTTGCCATTTCACTTTATGAACAATTTGGATTTGTGAGTGTCGGCAAGCGGCCTAAGTACTATATAGACACTGGTGAAGATGCATTAGTGATGTGGAAGGAATTAAAATGAGCGATAAACATAGTATGCATGACAAAACTTATTTAGATGATAAAACGAATACAAATGGCAAAATCATCACACTCGCGATAGAAACATCGTGTGATGAAACTGCCTGTGCTGTCCTAGAGAATGGGCGAAAAATCCTCTCTAACGAAGTTTACACACAAATAGAAATCCATCAGAAATTTGGCGGTGTCGTACCAGAAATAGCCTCGAGAAATCACCTTGAAAAAATATCAGAAATCATCGATAAAGCGCTAAACGATGCGCACATAACCTTTGAGGAAGTTGACCAAGTGGCGGTCACTTATGGACCTGGGTTAGTTGGTGCGCTACTTGTCGGTCTATCAACTGCAAAAGCGCTAGCTTATGCACTCGATAAACCATTAATTCCGGTTAACCATATTGAAGGTCATGTTGCTGCAAACTATATTGCGCATCCGGATTTGAAACCACCATTTGCCTGTTTGATTGTGTCAGGCGGCCATACACATCTTGTTGACGTCAAGGACTATTCGACTTTTGAAATCATCGGGCGTACACGTGACGATGCAGCGGGTGAAGCTTTTGATAAAATCGCAAGAACTTTAGGTTTAGGTTATCCAGGAGGTCCCTTAATCGATAAGCTCGCAAAAGAAGGTAATCCACTTGCGATCGATTTTCCGAGGGCAATGCTAGAACATGATAGCCTTGACTTCAGTTTTAGCGGACTTAAATCAGCGGTTCTCAATTACTTAAATTCGTGTAAAATGAAAGAAATCGCTATCAGTGTACCAGATGTGTGTGCTAGTTTTCAACATGCCGTTGTGCAAGTTCTAAAAGTGAAGGCTCAGCAAGCACTCGTACAGACCGGCTACGACACGTTGGTTCTTGCAGGGGGCGTTGCCGCGAACAGTTCACTGCGAGAAGTGCTGGGAGAGATAAGAGGCATTAAGCTCTATTACCCACCGATTAGCCTCTGCACGGATAACGCAGCAATGATCGGATGCGCTGGATATTATGCATCAAGGGCAGGACATATTGGAACACTTTTGACAAATGCCGTTCCAAATCTCAAAATTGGTGAACAGAAATTTTAAGTTGTCTGACATATTTGTGCATGTGACTTAAATATAATGTTAGAAGTATAAAAAATGGGACTCACGTCCCATTTACTTTTTTGTCATAAAAAAATGATAAATTATCGGAAACTAGATTATGTAAACCAAAGGTATATAAGAATATTCATGTTCAAAAATAGGTACATTTGTGGATAAAATTGTGGATACTGTGGAGCATTAACGAATATCACATTTCCCTTATGGATACGATGTGGATAAAGTTGCGTAAAATAGTGGATAACTCAGGTTTTATGTGGATTAAATGTATTATATTCAATTAAATAGATGAAAATGCATAAATATAAGATGGAATACCGGTTACCATAATAATCAGAGTGTAAACCAAAAAAAAATGAGCCTGTCTCCAGACTCATCTATTTATGGAAATTTGAACTATGCAATTTCCGTTATTGAGATTTTACGATAAAAAGAGATAAAGCTTAACTTTCAATGCCTAAAGTGTTCAAGTAATTCATAATATCGGCAATGGACATAAATTGTTCAGCAACATCATCTGGAATTTCAATTTCAAATTCATCTTCAATGGCCATAATGATTTCTACAGCATCTATTGAATCGATATCCATGCTATCAAATGACGTATCTTGTTTGATGTCACTTGGATCGATAACGCTTAATTGCTCAACGATTATTGCCTTTATTTTCTTAAACATAGGTTCCTCCTAAAATTGTGAAAAGTGCGATTTAGTTCGCTAACTAGTTTTAATTATAATGAAAAAATGAAATTTGTCTACCTTGTTTTTAGTTATATTTCAATAGGACTTTTGAACAAATTATAATATGTCTAATAATTCATCCAATTCCAAGTAAAGTGCTTCTATTTCTTCTTTTAACTGTTGAATATCTTGTTGTATTTTAAGTGATATCGTGTGATCTAGATAGATAGCAGGTTCGCAAAGTTCAAGTTCGAGCTTATGGAGCTGTTCTTCAGATTGAGTGATTTTTTGTTCAAGTTCAGAAAGCGCCAACTTTTGTTTTTTGACTTCACCTTTTTTTTCTTTTTCTTTTCGAGCGATTTCTTTTTGCTTTGTTTTAGTAAGTTCGGGTTCTTGCGTTTCATTTAAATTTGTGGCATCTAGTTCAATCAACTTTTGTTGATAATAATCATAATTACCCCAGAAAACATCGACGCCATCAGTAGAAAGTTCAAATATTTTTGTGCAAATTTTGTTTAAGAAGTACCGGTCATGCGAAATGGTCATCATCGTGCCATCATAGTTGAGGAGTGCTTCTTCAAGTGTTTCTTTGGAGTAGATGTCCAGGTGGTTGGTAGGTTCATCTAAAAATAGTAGATTAGAAGCGGATAGCATGAGTTTAAGAAGTGAAACCCGACCGCGCTCGCCACCGCTCAATTGATGTATTTTCTTCTCAATATCGTCACCACTAAACAAAAATGCGCCAAGTAAACTACGGACTTCAGTGATGGTAAGTTTGGGATTGTCATCGTGGATCTCTTCTAGAACAGTATTTTCAAGGTTTAGAGTGTTGAGTTCTTGATCATAATAACCCGGTAGGATATGATGTCCCCAAAGAAGTTCGCCCGTCTCTATATCAATTGATCCTAGAAGCATTTTAAACAAAGTGGTTTTTCCAACACCGTTGGGTCCGATTAAACCGATACGGTCGCCTTTATAGATCTCAAAACTGACGTCTTTAAATATGGTTTTATCACCATAAGCCTTAGATAAGTCACGAGCAACGAGAACGTCTTTGCCACTTTTGACGCCGGTTTTTAAATCGATTTTAAAGTGGGCGTTGAAAAGTTTCGGTTGTTCTACGAGCTCCATATGTGAAAGTCGCTTTTCTCTTGAACGTGCGCGTTTCGCTAGTTTTTCGGTGCCGCGTTCCTTAAATTTTCTCACAAGTGTTTCTTGTTTTAACAATTCCCTTTGTTGCGTCTCATACTTCTTGAGTTCAGCTTCAAAGATGGCTTTCTTTTGTATCATGAACTGTGTGTAGTTACCATTATAAGAAGTGAGTTCACAGTCTTCGATTTCAAAAATACGCGTTGTAATCTGATCTAAAAAGTAACGATCATGTGAAATCATGATAATCGTACCAGAGTAGTCGTGTAAAAAAGTCTCAAGCCATTTTATGGCAGCGATATCAAGGTGATTTGTCGGTTCATCGAGAAAGAGGATATCAGGCTTTTTAAGTAGAAGTCGAGCGACACCAACCCTCGATTTTTGACCACCACTGAGTTGATTGATGGGGCGCGTGTATTCTGCTTCAGTAAAACCAAGCCCTAAAAGGACACCGCGTATTCTACTGCTGATGGAATAGCCATCAAGTTGATCAAATTTTTCTTGAAGGTGGCTGTAAGTATCCAAAACTGCTTCACTGTGATCATCCTTCATTTTTATTTCAATCGCCCTTAATTGTTGTTCAATGGCATAAATATCAGAAAAAACTTCTTCGCAATAGTCATAAGCGGAGTGTGAAATATCAAGATTGGTATTTTGCTCAAGGTAACCGGTTGTCATTTCACGTGCTATAAATAAATCGCCGCTATCTTTTGGCTCAATACCCATAAGGATTTTCATGAGTGTTGTTTTGCCAGCACCGTTGACGCCGATTAGACCTATTTTGTCTTTTGCGTTTACCGTGAACCCGATATCTTCTAGAATTGGATTAATACCGAAGGTTTTACTCACTCCGGTACATGAAAGTGCTATCATAAGGACCTCTTTTTAACTTTTTTAACAAAATATTTGCAAGTCACTAGATATTATAACGTAAATCATATAAAATAAAAAGAGATTCGAGAGTCTAAGTGTCTTGTTAAGTATTTGACAGTCTTTCGGTAAAAGTGGTATAATTCAATATATTAGTTTGAACAATGAGGTGAAAAAATGAAGGAAAAGAATATCTCGGTTGCAGTAATTAGACGGTTGCCTAAATACCACCGTTATTTAAAAGAAATGCTGGACAATGATATAAAGAGAATCTCATCAAAAGAACTTAGCAAAATGATCGGCTTCACTGCTTCACAAATCAGACAAGATCTTAACAATTTCGGTGGCTTTGGCCAGCAAGGTTATGGCTATAACGTTGAGGATCTTTATAACGAAATAGGTAAAATCCTTGGTTTGACGAGACAATACAATGTCGCTATCGTTGGAGCAGGTAATCTTGGACAAGCGCTTGCTAACTATTCAAGTTTTGATAAACTCGGTTTTAAATTGCAAGCGATGTTCGATGTCAATCCAAAATTGATTGGTTTAAAAATCAACAATGTCAAAGTGCTTGATATGGATCAGTTTGAAGATTTTGTTAAAGCAAACAATGTTGAAATTGTCTACATATGTACGAGTAGAGATGGTGCACAAAATGTTGCTGATAAGATCCAAAAAACTGATGTCAAAGCGATTTGGAATTTTGCACCGGTAGATCTTAAAATCAAGCCAGGTGTAATTGTAGAAAATATTCATTTGATTGACAACTTGCTTACAGTCTCATATTTCTTAAAAGATAAGATTGAAAAGTAGACGTATTTTTTGTTCAATAAAAAAAACAAATAAGTTAGTGGGATAAGGGATGACCTTATCTCTTTTTTTTGTTAAAATATAAGATAGGGATTATCACATAAACAGAGAACTGAAAAAAATACAGGGAGGTACAAAATGAAAGAAGTTGTTATAGTAAGTGCAGTACGTACAGCGATTGGCTCATTTGGCGGTACACTTAAAGATATTACGCCAGCGGAACTCGGTGCAACCGTCATTAAAGGCGCACTGGAAAAAATCAATCTTGCACCTGAAAAAGTTGAAGAAGTGATTTTAGGGTCAGTTATTCAAGCAGGATACGGACAAGGCGTCGCGCGACAAGCGTGGATTAAAAATGGATATCCGGTCGAAGTACCATGTACGACGATCAATATGATTTGTGGATCGGGTCTTAAGGCCGTATCTTTAGCTTATCAGGCTATTGTTTCAGGAGATACCGACGTCATCATCGCTGGTGGTACAGAAAATATGAGTATGGCGCCATATGTTATCAAAAGCGGTCGTTGGGGACAAAGAATGGGCAATGGAGAACTCTATGACACGATGGTTATGGATGGGTTATGGGATTCTTTCAACAACTATCACATGGGTGTGACAGCAGAAAATGTTGCAACGCAGTGGGCTATTACAAGAGAAGAACAAGACGAGCTAGCGTATAATTCACAAAGAAAAGCAGCCGTAGCGCGTTCAACTGGAAGATTTAAAGATGAAATCATCCCAGTGATGATTCCAAATAGAAAAGGCGATCCAACGCGTTTTGAAGACGATGAATTTATAAAAGAAACGACACCTGAAAAGTTAGCGGCACTTAGACCTGCTTTCAAAAAAGAAGGTGGTACTGTAACAGCGGGTAACGCATCTGGCATCAACGACGGCGCTTCAGTCGTGGTACTCATGAGTAAAGAAAAAGCAGATGAACTTGGACTTAAACCATTATGTACGATTGTTTCACATGCCTCTGCAGGTGTCGATCCTAAGATTATGGGTATCGGACCTGTCCCTGCAACAAAAAAAGCGCTTGCAAAAGCTGGACTCAAAGTTGAAGATCTTAGTCTGATCGAAGCAAACGAAGCATTTGCCGCGCAAGCACTTGCGGTAGGTAAAGAACTTGGATTCAACAAGGATATCGTCAACGTAAATGGTGGTGCTATCGCACTTGGTCATCCAATTGGTGCTTCTGGTAATAGAATCCTAGTCTCTTTGATACATGAACTAATTAAGCGAGATGGTAAATATGGTTTAGCGACACTTTGTATCGGTGGTGGCATGGGTGAAGCGATTATTATTAAGCGTTAATGATATGAATTAAAGGGGTGCGTATGGCAAATTATACGCGTGAAATTGCGCACATGTTAGATCGATTGAACACAAAGACATTGTCACAAGATAAAGAGGGATATTTCAGAAATCACTTAAAAGTAAGAATCAACCTACTTGAAATGCTTATAATAAAGCAGATTGGGGAGCATGGTGAAATCAGATTGAATCAACTCATCAAAGTGATGGAAGTCGATCGCAATCTAGTGACGACAACCCTAAAAAGACTTATCGGCTTAAAATTATTGCAGAAAAGACCCGATGGGGCTGATGGTAGAGGACAGATAGTTTTCATAGCACCTTTAGGTCTAGAACTTTACCAAGAGTTGCTCACGCAACAACAGCAGGCGCTCGATTTTATTTTGAGTGATATAACCATTAACGAAGAAAAAGCGATTCTCAAATTTATCAGTAAAATGGTACAAGTCCATACAGATAAATATGAGATTAAGTAAAAGTAAGTATGCGAAATGTATAAGCAAAAAAGCGATGTTCAATTTTTGAACGTCGCTTTTTTGCAGGTTTGATTTGGGATTGTTGCATATTTATAGATATTTATGGAATTATGCGATTTCCTCATTGAATAGAATCAAACAAATAAAAGATGAAATTTTTACAAATGTTAATAAATAGACAATTACAAATGATAAAATTTCTAAAATATCACTTGAAGTTCTAAAATTTAAGGCGTACAATCAAGCGTGCTTATTAAAGCAGTTAATGGAGGAAATATGGATAATACGATCATTCAGTCAGCCGATCATCTTTTGCAAATTATCGGACTCGTCATTTTGGCGGGACTTATTTTTACTAGAATTAGTGAATTCGTAAAGCTACCAGATGTTGTGCTTTACATTTTTGCTGGCGTTCTCTTAGGGCCCAACGTACTCAATTTTGTTAATATCGACAACTTCCCAGTTGAAAACCAGTTGATTTTATCATTTGGTGCCGCTTATATCCTATATGACGGCGGAAGAGAAATCGATTTAAAGATACTTAACAAAGTGAAGTTATCGGTGGGGATGTTAGCGACAGTGGGTGTCGTAATCTCGACACTGATCATCGGTTTTTTTGCACAGCGGATCTTCAACATTCCTATCGAGTACGCCTTGCTATTGGGCGCAGTTATCGCATCTACTGATCCTTCTGTACTTGTGCCTCTCTTCAAAAAAATGAATATTAGCAGTAAATTAAAACAGACGATTATAGCTGAATCAGCATTCAATGATGCTGCGGGTGCAGTAATAACATTCTCAATCCTAGGCGTAATCATGGGCGGCGAGTTTTCAGTGGCTGAGAGCCTTTTAGAGCTGTTCAAAGCCATATTGGGTGGCGTTTTAGTAGGTATAGTGATTGGCTATTTGATGCATATGCTCACAGATGAAAAGAAAAAGGGTTTGATCAAAGACTATGCCGCAGAATTGGTCATAGTTTCTATCATAGGTGCCTATTTAATTGCAAATCATTTTGGATTCAGTGGATTTTTGGCGGTGTTTATCGTTGGGATGTTCTGTGGCAATAAAAAGAAATTTGGATTTTGGATACCTGAAGAGTCTTTTCAAAGTCATTTGCGTTTTAAAGAAGTCTTTACGATTCTTCTAAGAATGATGATCTTCGTCCTTTTAGGCACACACCTTAATTTTCAGATTCTAATTGATAACCTTAGTGGCACACTGATCATCGTGGGCTTACTTATATTCATAGTAAGACCAATTTCTGTTTTGTTCTGTGTACTGGGTGATAGAAAAGCGCAATGGACCTGGAAACAGATTGTCTATATGATGTGGGTTCGCGAAACCGGTGTTATTCCAGCGGCACTTGCAGGTATGTTGCTGACCTCAGGTGTGCAACATGCAGAGATTATTTCGTCAGTGACTTTTGCGACAATACTAGTGACACTCACATTCCAGGCAAGTACAGCGGGATTGCTAGCGAAAATATTGAAGCTTGAGGAGCCGTCTGCTAAAGGATAAGCAATTTCCTTATATATTATAGAAGAAAAATAAAAAAGGGACTTCCAAGTGGAAGTCCCTTTTAGTTTATCAATTATTCAGGTTGTGGTGCGTCTACTGGACAAACGTTAGCGCAAGCGCCACAATCGATACAGTCAGCATTGATTACGTAGATGCTGTCACCAGCTGAAATTGCGTTTACTGGACATTCTGGCTCACAAGCGCCACATGAAATACAAGAATCGTTAATTACGTACATAATAGAACCTCCCAATTTAAATTAAGTTTGAAAATACTAATACCAATTGAAATTACATAATTTCATACCTCATTATAATCCCCTTGTTAATAAAAGAACAACGTCATATAAAATTTTAATGTCATTTTTACTCCAAATACAATGATAATCATTATTGATGAAAATTGCAAAATTACCAAATAAGTTAAAATATAATTTGAATGTTGAAAAATAAATTCATGCAAATACACACAAAAAAGGCGTTTTCGAGGGATGGAATACGTCCTGCAGGGCGTTCAAATTTGTGTGGATTATTTCAAAAAGTTTATAGATTTAAAGTGCTTTATGGTTTACACTATAGGTGGATTGTGTTAAGATTAAAACGTTGAAGAGATTAATATTTTTTTAACAAACTTAGCGCAAAGGTAAGGAGCCGTAAGGCTTAAAGGGAAACCTTATATCATTTTTTAAAAGGAGATGTTCGATATGAGCTACATTCATGAGGTATTTGAGCAAGTCAAAGCTAGAAATGCAGAGCAACCAGAATTCTTACAAACAGTTGAAGAAGTTTTTAAATCTTTAGAGCCTGTAATTGCGAAACATCCAGAGTTTGTTAAAGCTAATCTTCTCGCTAGAATGGCAGAACCAGAAAGACAAATTATGTTTAGATGCCCTTGGGTTGATGACAAAGGCGAACTTCAAGTCAACAGAGGCTTCAGAGTTCAATTTAACGGCGCTATCGGACCTTACAAAGGTGGTATCAGATTCCATAAAACAGTAAACCTTAGCATAATCAAATTCTTAGGTTTTGAGCAAACTTTCAAAAACTCTTTAACTGGCTTACCTATCGGTGGCGGTAAAGGTGGTTCTGACTTCGATCCTAACGGCAAGTCAGATGCTGAAGTTATGAGATTCTGCCAAAGCTTCATGACTGAATTATATAGACATATCGGTCCAGACGTAGACGTTCCAGCTGGCGACATCGGTGTTGGCGGTAGAGAAGTTGGCTACATGTACGGACAATATAGAAGAATTAAAGGCGCATTCCAAAACGGCGTATTCACTGGAAAAGGTTTATCTTACGGTGGTTCTTTAATCAGACCAGAAGCTACTGGTTTCGGTGTCACTTACTTTACAAGAGAAATGTTAAAAGCAAACAACGAAGACATTAAAGGCAAAACGTTTGCTCTTTCTGGATTCGGCAACGTATCTTGGGGTACTGCAATGAAAGTTACAGAACTTGGTGGTAAAGTTATCACGATTTCTGGTCCAGATGGATACATTCATGATGAGGCTGGCTTAAATGCTGAGAAAATCGAGTATATGTTAGATCTTAGAGCTTCAGGTAAAGACATCGTTGCACCATATGCTGACAAATTTGCAGGTTCTAAATTCTATGCTGGCCAAAAACCATGGGGCGTTAAAGCTGACGTTGTTATCCCATGTGCAGTACAAAACGAAATCAGAATCGACGATGCTAAAATCATCGTAGCTAACGGCACTAAATTTGTATGTGAAGCAGCTAATATGCCATGTACAAACGAAGCAGTTGACTACTTCATGGAGCACGGCGTAATCGTTGGTCCTTCAAAAGCAGCTAACGCTGGTGGCGTTGCAACTTCTGCTCTTGAAATGAGCCAAAACTCTATGAGATACTCATGGACTGCAGAAGAAGTAGATGCTAAACTTGACCAAATCATGGTTAACATCCACAAAAACTCTATGGATGCTGCTGCTGCTTACGGCTTAGGCTATAACTTAGTAGCTGGCGCAAACATTGCTGGTTTCTTAAAAGTAGCTGACGCTATGATGCAACAAGGTAACTACTAAGATTTAAAACGTTACAAACATAAATTTATTAGATGAGTAGGGAATCTCGATTTGAGGTTCCCTTTTTTTTATTGGGTCGCGTGTATTATGAGGTTATGTAGAATTTTGTGTTTATTAATATGTAACAAATTGTACTGTGTTCATGAATATTGAGTAAACAAGCTATTATTGCTTCATTAAGCACTCTGTTTCATAACTTATAGTATGATTATGAAATTTCATTAGTTGTATAATGTCCCCAATTTGCTATAATTAGATTATTATAAAGTAATAAACAGGAGGTCAACGTGATTAACGAAACAAACGTCCTTTTAAAGGAAGTTCTCGAACTCCCATTATTTGAATCGTGTAAACTGCTAACGACGCATGAGGCACTCACGCATCAAATTTCTTCTGTAAACATTATGCTCGATACAACGATCGTCAATTGGATTGGACAAGATGGTCAAATGATCCTCACGACAGGTCAAATGTTTGAGAAACTACCAATTATTGAACAAATTGAGTTGTTCAAAGATATTGCAGAGCGCAAGGTTTCTGCAGTATTTATCAAGATAACGCCATATATTGAGGCCCTTTCTCAAGAGGTACTTGATGTTTGTTCGGAGATTAATTTACCTGTAATTGACCTTAACTATGAAGTGTCTTTCACGGAGATTTTTTCAACTGTATATAGCTTGATGTTCGCTAGACAATCGGCAGTTCTCGAACGCGTTGAAACCCTCCATAAAGATACGATGAATGTCGTCATCAATGGTGGAAATATTGATGACATCTTAAAAAGCATACACAAGACGATTGTCTCTCCCGTATTCATTAGAGATTATTACTTTGAAGATACCTACTTTATAAAAAACGCCTTTGAAGACGATTATGCACTACTATATGAAAATATTGAAGGCATTCAACTCGATGGAAAAAACTCAAAACTCATTTGGGATACTGTACCGTTTAAAGATACTGAGATTGAACGATTAATCGTCCCGATTTTTGTGAAGAATCAAGTGTTTGGTCACATCGTGACGTACGGGAAAGAACACACCATCTCAAATTACGACAAGCTTGGCCTCGAAGGGGCATCAAACATAATCGCACTTGAGTTTCTCAAGAAAATATCTGTCCAAGAGGTAGAAAATAAGTACAAACTTGAGTTCTTTGATGATTTGATATCACTTGATGAAATCAGACGCACTAAAGCAGTAGAACGTGCATCCAACTTCCGATTTTCTGAAAGCGCCTACTATGTGATTATGGACATCAATGTTTACAGCAAACAAATGGCAGACGATTCGGAAAAAGCACTAAAAATTGCCTACTTGATTGAGATGATCTGTAAGGACATGGGACGCTCATATATGATCCTCAACAAGAGTGATCGCATATTTTTGCTTGTCATGTTAAAAGAGGGTGAAAATGCACCCGTTGTTCGCAGGTATGTTAAATATATTTATGAAATATTAAAATCAAAAATGAAAAAATATCAGACGCAAATTGGCGTTGGTAGAATCTATAAGGGGCTAAATCAAGTACATAAGAGTCTTCAAGATGCTTCTAAAGCACTCGAGGCGGCTATGTACTATATTGGCGAAGATATTGTCCTATTTGAAGAGATGGGGATCTATAAAGTACTATCAAACAGTGCGATTAAAGCAGAGCTCGAACTCTTCTACAAAGATATCCTCGATCCACTCGTCCTTTACGACAAACGAAAAGATACAGAGCTTGTTAAAACGCTTGAAGAATATTTTGAATGTAACGGTAACCTTAAAAAAATGTCTGAAAAACTTTATACGCATTACAATACAGTGCTCTATCGATTGAGTCGAATTCAAGAGATCATGAAGATTGATCTCGATTTGGAAGAGCATCGATATGCGGTTCAAACGGCTCTCAAGGTTCATAAAATTATGCGACTATAGCTTGAGTCGATTTCCTCCCGTATTAAATATAAAAGTGGACTAAAAATAGACGTTTTTTTATTAAGATATGGGTAAGAATATAATCAGTATGGAGGCGTATACAATGATTACAAATCAAGAAATTTCAAATGCGATGTTGGTAAAATTGGAAGATCTCTTTACAGAGCTTCCAGCATATCCAGAATTTGAAAAGGGTATCAGAAGAGCCCCAAAAAGAAATTTGACATTAAATCAAGACGAAGTGGCTCTTGCTCTTAAAAATGCGTTGCGATATATACCTGAAAAATGGCACGAAGTATTGGCACCGGAGTTTCTAGAAGAGTTATTGACAAAGGGTCGCATTTACGGATATAGATTTAGACCAGTGGGAAACATCAAAGCTAAAGATATTGCTGACTATCCAGGCATCATCACAGAAGGCCGTGCTATCCAAGTTATGATGGATAACAACCTCGACTTTGAGATTGCCCTTTATCCATATGAACTCATCACTTACGGTGAGACAGGTGCTGTTTGCCAAAACTGGATGCAGTATCATTTAATCAAAAAATACCTTCAAATCATGACGAGCAAGCAAACCCTCGTGATGCAATCTGGTCATCCAGTGGGCCTTTTCCAAGCGCCAGAAACGGCACCGAGACTCATCATCACAAATGGTTTGATGATTGGCATGTTCGATGATATGGATAACTTCAATAGAGCGTCTGCACTTGGCGTTGCCTCTTATGGACAAATGACGGCGGGCGGTATGATGTATATCGGACCTCAAGGTATTGTTCATGGCACATACTCTACAGTACTCAATGCTGGTAGAGATAAGCTTGGCATCCCAGAAGACAAAGACCTCAAGGGCAGACTTTTTGTAACGTCTGGACTTGGCGGCATGAGTGGCGCACAAGGCAAAGCGGTTGAGATTGCTGGCGGCGTAGGCGTCATAGCTGAAGTCGATGACTCTCGTATTGAAACGCGTTTTTCACAAGGTTGGATTAGCGAAGTGACGCGTTCGCCGGAAGAGACGTTTAGAAAAGCAAAACAATATCAAGAAGAAGGCCGCGCAATCGCCATCGGATTCCATGGCAATATCGTCGATCTATTAGAATATGCGGTTCAAAATGATGTAACCATCGATTTGCTATCTGATCAGACATCTTGCCACAACGTCTACGACGGCGGTTATTGTCCAGTGGATATCACATTTGAAGAACGTACTCAGTTACTCTCTAAAGATAAAGAGACATTTGTTGCCCTTGTAAATGCGACATTGGTAAGGCATTATAACACCATCAAAGCATTAACGGCAAAAGGGGTTTACTTCTTCGACTACGGCAACAGCTTTATGAAAGCGATATTTGACGCTGGCGTTACCGAAATCTGTAAAAATGGTTATAACGAGCTTGATGGTTTTATCTGGCCATCTTACGTAGAAGATATCCTCGGTCCAGTTTTATTTGATTATGGCTATGGTCCATTTAGATGGGTTTGCCTCAGTGGCAAAGATGACGATTTGGATAAGACGGATGCAGCGGCCATGTCCTGTATCGATCCAAACAGACGTTTCCAAGACAGAGATAACTGGGTTTGGATCAGAGATGCCAAGAAAAACAAACTCGTCGTCGGTTCAAAAGCACGTATATTATACCAAGATGCACTTGGCCGACTTAAAATTGCGCTTAAATTTAATGAGATGGTTAGAAACGGCGACATAGGTCCCGTAATGTTAGGCAGAGATCACCATGATACGGGTGGAACAGACTCACCATTTAGAGAAACATCAAATATCAAAGACGGTTCAAACATCATGGCAGAGATGGCGACGCATATATTTGCTGGTAATGCCGCACGTGGGATGAGCATGATTGCGCTTCACAACGGTGGTGGTGTCGGCATCGGAAAATCTATCAATGGTGGATTTGGCATGGTTCTAGATGGCAGCGAACGCGTCGATGAAATTCTTAGAAATGCTATGCCTTGGGATGTTATGGGCGGTGTTGCAAGACGTTCATGGGCAAGAAATGATCACGCCATGGAAACGACTATTGCCTATAACCATACCCGTGAAAACGACCATATAACTTTGCCTTACCTTACGAACGAAGCGTACATTCAATCGCTCGTTGAAAAGGCATATGTTAAAGGCGGAAAATAAAACTAAAAGCTGCTGCTCTTTATGAATGGCAGCTTTTTTTAAGAGAGAGAGGCAATTATGCAAATAGCGCTTCATCTATTCGGAAAACCGAGCTTAAAAATTGATGGACAAAGTATTGAGATTTCACTAAAAAAAAGTGAAGCGATGCTCTATTATATTGCCTTTGAAAAACGTGTGACGCGAGATGAAGTGGTGAGCGTTATTTGGTGTGACATCGAACAACAAACTGCCAAGAAAAATTTGAGAAATAGTTTATATAGACTCAAGAAGGATTTGGACACTGAGCTTTTTACTTGTCCGAATAAGCACGTCATAGAGATTGGTGGCAGCACTGACATTTTTGTGGATGTGGATCAAAATGATGACTACTTTCTTTCGAATTATAAAGGCAAATTTATTGAGAACTTCACACTCCGTGAGTCGGAAGATTTTGAGCGGTGGCGCCAATCTATAGAAGCCTCTCTCAATCAAAAGTATATGAAACTTGCGGCTGTAAATATCAAAGTACTTATCGAAGAAAAAAAATATATTGAGGCTTTGGCAATTGCGGGGGTCATGAGAAAAATTGATGATTTCGACGAGTCTGTTGCAAGGACGCTCATGTCAATCTATTACTATCTGGGACAATACAAGCAAATCACAGAAATCTATACCCAGCTTAAATCGCTATTGGATGATGAAATGGGTATTCAACCGGATAAAGTGACGCGCGATTATTATTATAGCTTAATCTACACACCTCACGAATCTAAAAGTGATGGTCTTCGAACCTTTGGGAGACAGAGAGAGACGGCTTTGATCGAAAAGATTCTACATCAAACCGCACTTGGTCAAAATCGACAATCGCTCATCGTCATGGGTGAAGCGGGGGTTGGAAAGTCCAAGCTACTTGAAGAGAGCGTTCTAAGGTATGATAAATCCTTTAAACGTCTTAAAATGACCTGTTATCCTGTGGAGTCAAACTATGCTTATAAAGCTTGGAATGACGTATTTTCACAAATTGCTGGCATCATAGAGCAAGATAAAATTGAGTTGCCTCTTTTTACAAAACAGGTATTGGTTAAGTTTTTTCCTGGTTTTGATGAGTGGACGGGTAGTGCCTATCTTGAAAATACTGAAACCATCAATGCCGATTATTTGGAAAAATTAAGTGGTAAATTGTTCAAACGACTCCTTAAAACCAATCGAATCATTCTATATATTGACGATTTACAGTGGATGGATCCACTAAGCTTAAAGTTGCTACTCAGTCTCGTCAACCATGTAGATGGATTTGTGTTTGTTGCAACTCTGAGAAATGAGTATTCAGAAGCAATGGATCATTTCATTGCACAGCTATATAAATATGATCGAATCATCACAATCCCTCTTGAACGCTTCACGCGTGAAGAATCGTATGCGTTTATGGATTTTTTGACAGAAAAGCATATTGATGAAACATTAAAGGCAAGGATATTTGATGAATCAGAGGGCAATGCTTTTTTTATCGTAGAAGGTACTGTGGCAATTTCACAAGAGAATAGTGATAGAAAGCATCGCTTTAAAAGCATTTTGGATTCGAGGTTTATCGGTGTCGATCCAAAAGAAATGAAACTTCTAGTCATTGCAGCAATGTTCTTTGACGAACTGGATTTTGATATGCTAAGGACGCTATATACGATTGACGAGGACTTATTGCTCGAGTATGTTCAGGTTCTGAAAAGACGATTCATCTTGAAAGAAATTGATAGTGATGACGCCATAAAACTTAAATTTACACATCACAAACTAAGAGAACACGTCTACGCACAAACGCCTATGACGAAGAAGAAAATATTGCACAATCGTATTGGCGGCATAATAGAAGAAAAGTTGTTGGGTGATCAAAGGGATACATTGCTCTACCAAAAACTCATCTATCATTATAGTAGTGCAGGCAACACTGTAAAGCATTTGACTTACTATTTGAAGTATTTAAAGGCATATTTTGACTTTAGCCATGAGCTCTACCCTGAACTTGTCTCCAACGTACCTTTCGCAATGGATAAAAGTCCTGAAGATACTTTCGATGAGCTCGAAACCATGTTTTCTAAGTTATCAGAAGATGAAGCGGTAGAATTGCGTGTTCAGTATATGCATATGAAAGCCCGTTATTACATCAGGCAAGGCAGGTATGATGAAGGGATGTCGCTCATTGATAAACTGATTGATATTAGCCTTCAGACTAACGATGAAGAAATGCTTTTCAAGAGTTATGTTCAATGGTTCTATTATCTCATTCAAACAGAAAAAATCGATGAAATGGATAGCTTGATAACGAAAATAAACAATCTTAAGCTTTCGCCAAAAAACGATGCAGTTACCCTTAGATTAATGGGTATAAGCAGTTTAATGGCAAGTCGTTATGAAGAGGCGAGAGTTTTCTTTTCAGAATCCATCCAGTGCTTTGAAAATTTAGGTAAAGCGGGACGGTATGTCCTCAATATTGCAGCTTCCTACAATTATATATCGGAAGCTTATCGCAGACAAAACCGCATGGATGAAGCGCTAACCCACGTCGAGCGCGCTATTGAGCTTTGCAGACTTCACAATATCATGCGCGGCAGTTCAATATTCAATACCAATGCAGGCATCATCGCCTATGGCATGGGGAAAATTGACCTCGCAAAATCGTATTTTGAAGAAGGACTTAAAAATTTTGAAACAGTAGATACGCTCTGGCGTAGAAGTGAAGCAGAAGGTTATCTCGGTGTCATCTTGATTCAAAGTGGGCATGAAACAGCTGGCAGACAGTATCTTGAAAAAGCGCGTAAACACGCCATAATCATGGGTACGCCAGAAACGTTGAAGCTCATAGAGAGTCTTGTAAAAAATATTTAAGTAGTTATTACATTTGAAATTTGAAAGGGGAATTTTATGAAAACAGATGTACAGATTGCACAAGAAGCAAGTAAAATGCACATTAGAGACATTGCTAAAAAAGTAGGTATTTCTGAAGATGATCTAGAACTTTACGGCAATTATAAAGCGAAAGTCAACTTGAGCGTCCTTGAAAGTAAAAAAGATATGCCCAATGGTAAACTTATCTTAGTGACAGCGATCAATCCAACGGCTGCTGGTGAAGGAAAAACGACCGTCAACGTCGGATTAAGTATGGGTTTGAATAAAATAGGCAAAATGACTTTTACAGCTCTAAGAGAGCCATCACTTGGACCTTGCTTTGGTGTAAAAGGCGGCGCTGCTGGTGGCGGATATGCACAAGTTGTTCCAATGGAAGACATCAACCTACACTTTACTGGCGATATTCATGCGGTAACGACAGCAAATAACTTACTGTCAGCCCTTATTGATAACCACCTACACCACGGTAATCTTTTAAATATCGATCCGAACCGCATCACATGGAGACGTGCTATCGATATGAACGATAGAGCGTTAAGAAATTTGGTGATAGGCCTTGGTGGCAAAACGAACGGCGTCACTAGAGAAGATGGCTTTGACATCTCAGTGGCATCAGAAGTTATGGCGATCCTCTGCCTCGCAAGTGGCGTAGACGATTTGAAACACAGACTTTCAAAGATGATTATCGGTTACACGTATGCCAATAAACCTATTACTGCAGCGGATCTAGATGCTGTAGGCTCTATGGCGCTTCTCCTTAAAGATGCCATCATGCCGAATCTCGTTCAAACACTTGAAAATACACCTGCATTTATTCATGGCGGACCGTTTGCGAATATCGCCCACGGTTGTAACTCAGTTGTCGCGACAAAAACAGCCCTTAAACTGGCAGATTATGTCGTTACAGAAGCTGGCTTTGGTGCAGACCTGGGCGCAGAAAAGTTCTTCGATATCAAGTGTAGACAAGCGGGTCTTGACCCCAGTGTCGCAGTTATCGTCGCAACGATAAGAGCGCTTAAGAAACATGGTGGTGTCGGCAAAAATGAGCTTAACCTTGAGAACTTTGATGCCCTTCGCCTCGGTTTTGAAAACCTCAGAACACATGTAGAAAATGTACGTAAATTTGGGGTACCAGCGGTTGTTGCTGTCAATGAGTTCCCAACAGATACACAAGAAGAAGTTGAGTTCCTGAAAAAAATGTGTGCTGAAATCGACGTACCTGTGGTCTTGACGCAAGTTTGGGCGCACGGTGGCGAAGGTGCTGTGAAGCTTGCTGAAAAAGTTGTAGAGCTTGCAGAATCAGGTGTTTCTAACTTCAAACCACTATATGAGCTAGATCAACCAATTATCAAAAAAATCGAAAAAATCGCAAAAGAAATTTATAGAGCGGACGGTGTTGAATTCAGCTCTAAAGCGATAAAAAATATCATGAAGTTTGAAGAAGATGGCTTGGGTGGCTTGCCAATCTGTATGGCTAAAACGCAATACTCACTCACTGATGATCCTGAGCGTTTTGGTGCACCTAAAGGCTTCAAAATCGTCATCAACGATGTAAAAGTATCTGCTGGTGCAGGTTTTATCATCCCTATGGCGGGAGATATCATGAGAATGCCTGGTCTTCCAAAAGTCCCAGCAGCAAACAAGATCGACATCTTACCAGATGGCGAGATTATCGGTTTATTCTAGACATTAAATCTGTATGTAATAATCGAAAAATGATAATATATGGAATCAAGTGAATTTCGATGTTGGAATTCGCTTGATTTCTTTTATTGCCACTGATAATATAAGTATAAAAAATAGATGAAGGTGACCATATGCTAGGGACAATCGTAAATTTTGCAGCAATTATCATGGGTAGTATCGTCGGAATACTTATCAAAGGTGGCTTGCCAGCACGTATTAGTCAAACAATCATGCAAGGCGTCGGACTATGTATCATACTGATTGGATTATCTAGCGCGTTTGAAGGTACTAGTTATATCATGGAAGTCATCTTTTTCATTGTTATAGGTAGTTTAATCGGTGAGGGCATCGATATTGAAAAACGCCTTGAAAAGCTGGGCAACAACCTTGAAAAGAGATTTAGTCGAGAAGATTCAAACTTCAGTAAAGGTTTCGTAACCGCGAGCTTACTTTACTGCGTTGGTGCCATGGCGATCATGGGTTCGCTAGAAAGTGGACTCAATAACAATCACGAAATTTTATTTGCAAAATCCATCCTAGACGGTATTATTTCCATCGTTTTAGCATCTACGTTGGGTGTAGGCGTCATCTTTTCGGCATTCTCTGTTTTCATCTATCAAGGTTCGATTACTTTGCTTGCCGGTGCTCTTTCTTCTGTCTTAACTGAGACAGTTGTTACCCAGATGTCCGCTACTGGTGGTTTGTTGATTCTCGGACTCGGTATATCTATGGTGACTTCTACGAAGATTAAAGTAGGCAATATGTTACCAAGCGTTTTGCTCCCGATAGCGTATCATTTGATACTAAAGTTGTTTTAACAAAAATAACGAACATTAATTCAAAAAAAGAGAAAATTCATCGTTTTTATGACGTTTTTAGCTTGACCATGTTCTGAAATCATAGTAAAATGTGACTATTAGAATAGATAGCCAATATATTTTGGGTGATATGGACCCGATGTTTCTACCGAACGACCTTAAAGTGTTCGACTATTGGATAGAAGTACCTTATTTCATTGAGGTACATTTTGTCCTCAATTAGTTTGACAACCGGTTCGTGCGGTTGTCTTTTTTATTTGCAATTATTTTCATATCGCTTTCTATTTTAAAAAAAAATTATATAATGAGGGGATTTAAAAATGGAGAAGTTTTTTAAACTCAAGGAGCATGGAACTAACATCTCAACAGAAGTTATTGCAGGCTTTACAACTTTCTTTGCCATGTCTTATATCATATTTGTCAACCCTGCAATGCTTTCACAAACGGGCATTCCATGGGGCGCGGTATTCTTGGCGACGATTATTGCATCTGCAGTAGGTACTTTGATTATGGCTTTGTTTGCCAACGTACCTTATGCACAAGCACCTGGTATGGGTCTTAATGCATTTTTCACTTATACAGTTGTCTTTGCGCTTGGTTTCACTTGGCAGCAAGGACTCGCAATGGTATTCCTTTGCGGTATGATCAACGTTCTTATCACAGTAACAAAAATTCGTAAATCCATTATAAAAGCAATCCCTTCTTCTATTCAACATGCAATTGGCGGTGGTATTGGTATTTTTATCGCATATATCGGTATTAAAAATGCAGGCTTATTATCATTCGTTTCAGATCCTGGTAAAAACATCGTTTTAGACAGCGGTACAGTGATTGCTGATGCGAGCATCATTCCAAGCCTTGTCAATCTTAATACAGCACCAGTTTTGTTATCACTTGTTGGTCTTGTACTTCTAGTTACTTTATTAGTTCTTAAAGTCAAAGGTGCTATCTTGATCAGCATCGTGACGACGACTTTACTTGGTATTCCAGCAGGCGTTGTTGATCTTTCTATGATCGGTACAACAGCAGGCGTTGGTGATGCCTTTGCTGAACTCGGTGGCGTATTTGGCGTAGCTCTTGGCAGCGAGGGTATGTTATCACTTTTCGCAGATGCTTCTAAAATCCCACTCGTTCTTATGACTATATTTGCATTCAGTTTATCAGATACATTTGATACAATCGGAACATTCATCGGTACTGGTAGAAGAAGCGGCATCTTCAGTGAAGAAGATGAAGCAACTATGGCTAGCAGCAGCGGTTTCAAATCAAAAATGGACAAAGCTTTATTCGCAGATTCAATCGCAACATCTATCGGCGCTATCGTTGGTACATCTAATACAACGACTTACGTTGAAAGTGCTGCTGGTATCGGCGCTGGTGGTCGTACTGGTTTAACGAGCTTAGTTACGGCATTGTTATTCATCGGTTGTATCTTCCTTGCACCTATAGCAGGTATCGTACCTGCAGCTGCAACGGCACCTGCACTTATCGTTGTCGGTATCATGATGATGTCTGCCTTTAAAGATATCAAATGGGATGATCTTGACGAAGCGATTCCAGCATTCTTTGCAGCAATCTTCATGGCATTATGCTACAGCATCTCTTATGGTATCGCAGCTGGATTCATCTTCTACGTCATCGTTAAATTCGTAAAAAGAGAATTCAAAGATGTACATCCTATTTTATTGGTTTCAGCACTACTTTTCATACTAAACTTTGTACTATTGGCAGTGATGTAAGTCAAAGCAATACAATAAGTCAATCTTTTAAGACGTCAGTCATCCTTGGGGTGGTTGACGTCTTTTCTCTGTACAAAATACTATATGACAAAATTATATTTTAATGATTGTTTAGTTTTTAACTTTTTATTGTATAATAGTATAGGGAATAAACAGAACATTAAGTAAAATTTTAGAAAATATGATGGTAAATCAAATGAATAACATTTTTGAAATAGAAAAGAAAAGTGAATATAAAGTCTCTTCAAAGTATTTTGATGTTGCGAAAACACTTGAGTGTGGTCAATGCTTTAGATGGCATAAAGACGCAAATGCTTATGTTGGTGTTGTGGCGCAATCGCTACTTGTGTTAAAGGGGTTCGATGCTGATAGTCACTTAGTTAGCGTTTACGGAAATGATATGCCTTTAGCTGACGTCGTACGTTATTTTGATCTTGAGACAGACTATGAATTGATAATGGATCAACTGAGTGGTTTAGATGCGCATATGGAAAAAGCAGTGCATTACGGCGCTGGGATTCGAATACTGAAACAAGAACCATTTGAGACGTTGATGTCTTTTATCATATCGAGCAATAACAATATACCTAAAATCCGTATGACTGTAGAAGCTTTATCTGAAAAGTTCGGAATTTACTTAGGTCATTATAAAGGAAAACCCTATTATACATTCCCTGACATGGAAGTACTGACATCAGCTTCGATCGAAGACCTTACTGTCAAAGCGATTGGTTATCGTGCGAAATCGATCTTTAACACCTGTGCAGCAATTAGCGAAGCTGGATACAACTTGTATGAACCCTTCAGTATGGCGTATAGCTCTGCAAGAACTTGGCTAACCCAGTTTTATGGCGTTGGTGATAAAGTAGCGGATTGTGTCATTTTATTTGCCTATGGTAAATTAGAATCGTTTCCGATTGATACCTGGGTGAAGAAGATGCTAGGACAACTATATGGCATAAATGCAAGCTACGAAGCATTTGTCAGAGAAAAGTTCAAAGACTATCCAGGGGTAGCACAACAAGTTTTGTTTTACTATATTAGGAATCTTAAAAACTAGCACTAGAGGAAACTATAGAGTACAATTTCCATAATTATGAATGCATATTTATCAACAATTTGAGATACGGAGGTACTTTATGGATGTCTTTTTAGCACGACAGCCCATCTTTAACCGGAATAGACATGTCGTTGCCTATGAAATTCTATATAGAAGCAGTGCTAAAAATACATACGATTTGGGAATAGATGGCGATATGGCAACGGCATCGGTTGTCATGGATGCACTCATCAATTTTGGCATCAAAAAATTGACGGGTGGAAAAATGGCTTATATTAATTTCACCAGAAAGCTTTTATTAGATAATTTACACACTCTGTTTGATACAAATGCATTGACGATTGAAATCCTGGAAACCCAGGACGTGGATGCGGTATTTGTAGAAAAATGTAAAGAGATGAAGGCGCATGGTTATGTTTTAGCGCTTGATGATTTTGTTGGTGGCAATAAGTTTGATCTAATCATACCTTATATCGATATAATTAAAGTTGATTTTCTCGCAGTGGACACTATAGCAAGACAAGAAATTGCAGACAAGTATGCGCGTTTTGGCATCAAGCTGCTAGCAGAAAAGGTGGAAACAGTAGAAGATTTTGATCAAGCAAAGCAATTTGGCTATCATATGTTTCAAGGGTATTTTTTTGAAAAACCTGTCATCTGTAAAACGAAGAGTATCAATGTTTCAACGTATCATTATATGGAGATTTTAAAAGAAACGACTGGAGACATACCTGATTTTGACCGAATGGCTGAAATTATAAAAAAGGACTTTTCACTCACGTATAAACTTCTAAGATTAATTAATTCGCCTGCGTTTTACACTGTTAGCGAAGTTACTTCGGTTAATCATGCTTTGGCATTGCTTGGAATCAATGAGATAAGAAAATGGACGACGCTCATCATGCTTAGAGACATTAGTTCTGAGAAGCCAGATGAGCTTGTAAGAGTTTCACTTGTACGTGCTATTTTTGCTGAGAAATTGGCGAAGTTATTTAAACTGCAGGGTCGCGAGACAGAAGCGTTTCTTTTGGGTTTGTTTTCACTGATAGATACAATCATGGAAAAACCTCTCTTTGACATTATAGAGCCGCTGCCTCTCAAGATGGATCTAAAAGGTGCATTGATGGGAGAGCCAAATAGTTTTCACACTATACTACGTGTTCTACAATATTATGAACAAGGTAATTGGGATATGGCCATAGAGACCGCACGTATCAAAAAATTAGACCCTTCAGCGCTGAATATTTTGTACTTAGATGCAATTGAAGAAGCGTCAACGTTGTTTGTAGAAATGTAAAAAATGAACACCATTAGCACTCACTAATAGAGAGTGCTAAAAAAATATTGATTTTTTTGTTCAAGTACTATATGATAAAGGATAGAAAGCATTATGCTAAAACGCCTACATCAGGCTGAATCAAATAGGTTAGGAAAACAGGAGGATATTAGAATGTTAAGACCAATTGGTAAACGCGTTGTCATTAGAAGACTTGAAGCAGAAGAAAAAACGGCAAGTGGCATAGTTTTGCCAGGCCAAGCAAAAGAAAAACCACAGATGGCAGAAGTTATCGCAGTTAGTACGGAAGTGGAAGAATTAAAAATCGGCGATAAAGTCGTATTTAGTAAATATAAAGGCGCCGAGATTAAAATTGATGGCGAAGACCTTATCATCTGTGATCTTGTAGATGTTTTAGCGGTTATGGAGTAGAGAAAACGCATCTAACAAAAAGACTAAAGAAGACATTTAAATGAAATTTAAAAAAGAAATTGATAGTTTTGATAAACGTAAATAAATAGGAGGCACAAGAAAATGGCTAAAGAAATTATGTTCGGCGAAGATGTCAGAAAAAAATTAGAAGCTGGCGTCGATAAATTGGCAAATACAGTAAAGGTGACATTGGGACCTAAAGGTAGAAATGTTATTCTCGATAAAAAATTCGGTGCACCACTAATCACAAATGACGGTGTTACTATCGCTAGAGAAATAGATCTTGAAGACCCATATGAAAATATGGGTGCTCAACTTGTCAAAGAAGTAGCAACGCGTACTAACGACGTTGCAGGTGATGGCACGACAACAGCGACTTTGCTTGCTCAAGCAATCATCAGAGAAGGTATCAAAAACGTCGCAGCGGGTGCTAACCCAATGATCTTGAAAACAGGTATTGAAAAAGCAGTTGTAGTTGCAGTTGATATGATCAAAAGTGAAAGCGTATTGATCGAAAACAAAAAAGATATCGCAGACGTTGCTTCTATCTCAGCAGCAGATCGTGAAATCGGCGAACTTATATCAGAAGCTATGGAGCGCGTTGGCAAAGACGGCGTTATCACGGTTGAAGAATCAAAGACATTTGGCACACAACTCGAAGTCGTTGAAGGTATGGAATTTGACCGCGGTTTCGTGTCACACTACATGGTAACGGATTCTGAAAAAATGGAAGCTCTTTTAGACAATCCATATATTTTAATTACAGATAAAAAAATCAACAACATTCAAGAGATCCTACCTATGCTTGAACAAATCGTTCAAAGTGCTGGCAAACTTTTGATTATTGCAGATGACATCGAAGGTGAAGCACTTACGACGCTTATCGTAAACAAACTCAGAGGTACTTTTGAATGTATCGCGGTTAAAGCACCTGGCTTTGGCGACAGAAGAAAAGCGATGTTACAAGATATCGCGATCTTAACTGGTGGTACGATGATTTCAGAAGAACTCGGCTATGACCTTAAAACAGCAACTATGGATATGCTCGGTCGTGCAAAATCTGTTAAAATCAACAAAGACAATACGACGATCATCGATGGTATGGGTGACAAAGCGTTGATCAATGAACGCGTACGTCAAATTAGAGTTCAAATGGAAGAAACAACTTCTGAATTCGATAAAGAAAAATTACAAGAACGCCTAGCAAAAATCGCTGGTGGCGTTGCAGTCATCCAAGTTGGCGCTGCAACTGAAGTTGAAATGAAAGAGAAAAAACTCAGAATTGAAGACGCACTTAACGCAACTAGAGCAGCCGTAGAAGAAGGTATCGTTCCTGGTGGTGGCACAGCTTACATCGCAGCACTTGGCAAAGTTCTCGCTTTAGTTGAAACACTTGAAGGCGACGAGCGTACGGGCGCACTTATCATCGCAAGAGCTCTTGAAGAGCCAGTTAGACAAATTGCTATCAACGCTGGTATGGAAGGTTCAGTTGTCGTTGAAAAAGTGAAAAACTCTGCTGAAGGTATCGGCTATGATGCTCTAAAAGGTACTTATGTCAATATGATCGAAGCTGGTATCGTCGATCCTACAAAAGTAACGCGTTCAGCGCTTCAAAATGCAGCGTCTATCTCTGCTATGTTCTTGACTACTGAAGCAGCAGTCGTGGATGTAAAAGAAGAAGGCGTTATTAACGGGATGAATATGGGCGGCGGAATGAATGGAATGATGTAAAAATCATTTTTGCTGCATAACGAATGGCGCAGTTGTCGCGCACCGGTACACTTCCACTAAGTCCTCGGCGCTTTTTCTTTTTTCCGACTCTTGTCGGATAAAAGCGCCTCGCCCGGCTTCGCCTCACAATGGAAATCGTTCCAGTGTACCTATGCGCGACGCCTGCGCTCAATCATTAACGCTGTTTTGGTGATTTTAGAGATTTCAAAGTCTGTGATGGATTCAATCTATCACAGACTTTTTGCTTTCTTATATAGAGAACTCACACAATCAACTCTTAACACGATCCTTTCAAAATATACTATTTTATTAAGTTTCTTACGTTTTCTAGATCATCGGTATAAAGTTCAACATACCCACACTGTGGACAGACAGATGCTTTTATTTTTATCTTCTTTAACATTCCCTTCGGGAATCTATTTGTGAGTTGCAATTCACTTCCCATAGTACTCACTATATTAAGTTCACCCATTTCACAGCTGCATTTTAAACATTTTCTCATAATTATTCACCTCTCAGTGTTCATCATATCACAGGTACGAACAATATTAAGCATTGATTAATACGTATTAATGTGGTACTTTTAATTAGAGACCATGTGGTCTCTGTGGGAGCGAGTAAATATGAAAGATATGTTTTTTAAGATAGAGGTAGATAAGAAAAAGAGAATTATAGAGGCTTGTATCGCTGAATTTGCCACGCATAATTATGAACAGAGCTCAATCAATGCGATAATAAAGGCGGCGAACATATCAAAAGGTGGATTGTTTAAGTATATTTCAAACAAAGAGGATCTGTATTTGTATACGATGGAGGTCATTTTAACGGAGCTTATCATTTACCAAGTAGAACATGTTACTAAGCGGTCAAATTGTTACTTTGATCGGATTATCGAGTTAACTGAAGTTGCATTTGAATTTTATGAACACCATAACGCTTCTTATAAGGCGATTCTTACTGGTCTTTTAGACCGTCGGTCGCCAGTTTACGACAAATTGTTGAATCTTCGGGACGGGTTATTAAAGGCGTATCAAAGTGATATTTTGGATGATATTAATTGGGATCGTTATAGGATCAAGAAAGAAGCGGTTATTTTTGTTACGGCTTGCACATTGAATGGTTATAATCTTGAATTGCTTGATTATATGAACAATCAAACGGCGTTAAGTGCATTTAGAGATAAGCTTGTTACGGAGTTGAGTTTAATAGTTGACGTGATGAAGGCGGGTGTTATGAATGAGGTATCAAGTTGTTGAAGCAAAACAAAAGGGAAATGAAAAAGAAAATGAAAAAGAAAATGAAAAAGAAATTGATGAGCCACGTTTAATGGTATTTATCACTGGCGCTGGTATTGGGCCGTACATGTGGACGCATCAGATTGATTATTTTGAGGGCTACAAGAAAATCATTTTCAATTTGCCAGGTCATGGTGATAATTATGATGAAGAGTTTACGACGATTGAAGCAGTTGCTAGCGAGCTAAGGCAGATTATTTTGAAAGAGAGTTTTGACGGAAAAGCGATTATTATTGGACATTCCATAGGTGCACAAATTCTCATGTGGATGATGCAAAATATGTATGACGTCGTTTATAAGGGCATTATTATTAGTGGTTTGAACAAACCGATGAAGGGTGTCAGTTGGATGATTAAACCCGCCATTTATTGTTCCATGCCGCTTATTAAATTTAAGCGCTTTGCTAAGCTTCAAAGTAAAGAATTGTCTCTTCCAGATGCGATGTTTGAGCTGTATTACAAAGACTCTCTTTTACTGAGTCCTACGACGTTGACAAATATTCTTAAAGAAAATATGACTTTTGCGTTTAGCGGAAGCTGTGGGGTGGACGGTATTGTCATCGTAGGAGATGCAGAGAAAAATATCATGAAGCAATCTGCGAGGATTACCGCAAAAGTGCTGGGAAACAAAGGTTATTACAATGTAGAAAACGCCGCTCACGGCATCCCATATGAGAAACCAGAAGTATTGAACCATCTAATCACGCTATTTTTGGAGGACGGTCGTGAGGTAGAAACGGTAAAAGGTGTGAAGTTTGTGTCGGTGGAATGAGAAAAATAAAAGCTGTGGTGGATTTTCAGTCCATCACAGCTTTTTAGTTTAAATAAGTTTACGTTAGATAATTTGT
Organism: Acidaminobacteraceae bacterium; assembly: GCA_041741755.1. Taxonomy (GTDB): domain Bacteria; phylum Bacillota; class Clostridia; order Peptostreptococcales; family Acidaminobacteraceae; genus Fusibacter_C. Next base: position 65,209 of record JBGSJR010000028.1, read on the forward strand.
AAATATGGTTTGTTTGAATTTGATTATTCGTTTGATAAAAATGATTGATGCGTTATTGAATTGTTGAGTACTTGAGTACTTGAGTACTGAATCACTAATCACCTAATCACTCAATCTTTTTATCACTTAAATCTCTTTATCACTTCAATCACCAAAAAGGCGTAAAGTATTGTAGCACGGCAGCGTGCATAGGCATGCTGGAACGGTCTCGCAGGTGGTTCTATCCGACAAAAAGTCGGAATAGAAAGAACCGCCGAGAATAAAAAGTGGAAGTATGCCGGTGCACGATGCCGTGCACTATACGTTATGCCAAAGTGATGCCCTTTACTTAATTCCACTAAGCGGCTTACGGAGCAACAAGAACACGGCTATGGAAATAATGATTTCTGGGACCATGTACGATGCGTTGTAGATGAGTGAATAGATGACTGGGTGCGTGCCTTCTGGTGCATAAGATGCAAAGAAGATGAAGCCAGATAGGAAATGGGCGACAAATCGGAGGCCCAAAGCGGCTGTGATGGCTGTGACCACTTTTGTAACCGATGATTTGTCATTGGCCAAAAATCCCATGAAGCCAACGGCTGCGAAGGCGAGTGGATAGTCGATGATGACGGACAGTGGATGAGCGGCATATGGCTCGATGAAGAACTGAAGGAGACCATATACTGCACCTACAAACATGCCACGGACGCCGCCCCAACGATAGGCGAAAACTAAGATGGGGATCATACTGCCCGCTGTGACGGATCCGCCGTTGACCCAGAGTGGGGTCTTCATTTTGATAAAGCTTAAAACGGTTGCAATGGCAATCATCATTGCACCTTCCACCAACATTCTGGTAGAGAAAACTGACTTTCTTTCCATATTCATACCTCCATTTAAATGTGTGTCGTGATTTGTGCACATCACGGCAAATCTAAATGATTCGACAGTGTCAAATAAAAAACCATGCTTGGGGGTCCAAACATGGTCAAATTTTCATTTTTCCACACTTTCCTCCGCTAGGGTTAACTAGTTCAGGTTCAAAGGGTTACGCATATGCGCTCTCAGCTTAAAGCACCCCTAGGTGAATCATTCTATGCAATTAGTTACATCGCTATATTATCATAAATGAAGGAAAAAGTAAACGTTTCAAAGCGGTGACTAAGAGAGCTATTTTTTGACTTTCAATAAAAGATAACCAGACAAAGTGATCGTAGAACCGATGATATAAAATACGAGTGAAGACGTTTGGCCAGTCTGAGGCAAAACAGGGATAACTTCCTCGCCTTCTGAAGATGTTTCTGTAGTCACTGCAGCAATTGCAGTTGTAGTTGGCAGTGTTTCAGTTGTTGACACTTCAGTTGTTGGTGCAACAGTTGTTTGCGCTTCAGTTGTTGACGCAGCAGTTGTAGGTGCAACAGTGGTTGGTATTGTCGCCTCTGTAGGCGATACGGTTGCTCCTTCTGTAGTCACAACAGGTGTGAAGACGCAAATATCATTGGTTATAGTATTCGTATCAAGCGTGACGGCACCTGTTAAAGCGAGCAGTTTCCCTTGTACCGTAGCACCAGTGTTAGCAGTAATCGATGCTTGTGCCATGAGTTGTCCTACGAAACTTGAATTGGTACCTAGAGTTGCAGAGCTACCAACGACCCAGTAGGTATTACAGCTGGTCGCGCCATTTATCAAGACAATATTGCTACCAGATGCGGTTATCAGGGTGGAAGCTGTTTTAAATATAAAGACTGCATTTGGATTGCCTTCACCATCAAGGGTTAAAGTACCCGTTAATTGAAAAGTGCCATCAGCGGAGTCATAAACACCAGGTTTGATAATCGTACCACCTAATTCCGTGCCTATTCTATCGGTAGGGGTTCTTCCAATCGCATCGTTATAAGCAACTTGTAGATCATTTTTAGCCGTAAGCGCTACAGCATCTGCGAGATTTACAGAGCCAGATATGGTAGCACTCGTTTGTCCTGTAAATATTGTCCCTGGATGTAAACCAATATTACCACCAGCAGTTCCGCCTATTTGAGTAGTCCCTGTGTTTGTTATTGTAGAGGCTGCTATGACTGCAAAAGAAGAAGCAGTTCCGAGGTTGACCGGTGCTTGAACAGAAGCACTCATTACAGGGATTGTCATAATAATTAAGAGGAGAATCAAACTGATAACGATAAACAACTTCTTGCTAAATGGATTTTTCATAAAAAAGTCACGTCCTTTCAAGTGATATGCCTTAGCATATCTTGGGTGATGTTTCTCCGCTAATTGAGGAAGTTGCACAATTCATTTTAGATATTTTCACATTAAAAATGTTGAAAACAAGCAATTGTTGCCACGTACTAGGTAATTATGCAATTTCCATAGACAAGTATATAGATTCCATAATTATGTAAAAAGACCACCTTTCAAAAAATAAACACATAAAGTTAATATGCGTTTATTTTTTTTCAAAGTGGTCAGCACATTCTAGATTGTATATATACCCATTTTATGTTGAAATAAACGAATGACAATTTCAATGACATGGGTTTAACGCTAATGCGTATTCGATATTTTCTATTTAATGCATTGCCTAGGTTGCGCTTTCGCTATACTGCAGCGTATAGAGGTCATAGTACATGCCCTGCTTGGCGAGGAGTTCCTGGTGGTTGCCGATCTCTTTGATTTCGCCCTTACTCATGACGATGATTTTGTCAGCATGCTGGATCGTGGAGAGTCGGTGTGCGACGATGAGCGTCGTGCGGCCTTTGATGATGCGGTCGATGGCATCCTGGATAAGCAGCTCCGTTTCGGTGTCGATGTTAGAGGTCGCCTCGTCGAGAATCAAGATGCCCGGGTCAAATACGAGTGCTCTTGCGAAGGACAAAAGTTGGCGTTGGCCTGCAGACAATGTCGCGCCACGCTCTACGACAGGTTCGTTATAAGCTTTGGGGAGCTTTCTAATGAAGTGGTCGGCATTGACGTACGTCGCAATCTCTTTGATTTGTGCGTCCGTGATGTCTTGATTGTAGAGTCTGATGTTGCTTTTGATATCGCCTGAGAATAAGAAGACGTCCTGTAAGACGATGCCGATGTGGTGTCTAAGGTCGTGCATGTCCAGTTCTCGGATATCGATGCCGTCGATGGTGATGCGGCCTCTTTGTATGTCGTAGAAGCGGTTGAGAAGGCTGATAATGGTCGTTTTGCCCGATCCTGTGGCACCCACGAGTGCGATGGCTTCGCCTTCTTTGGCACAAAAGCTTACGCCCTTCAGGACGTAGTCATCCTCAGTTTGTGGGTCGTTTGAATAGCTGAACCAGACGTCTTCGAAGGCGATCTCGCCTTTAAAATGGTCGGGATCGAGTTTTTTTGGCAGCTCTGGATTTGTGATGACGGATTTTTCATCGAGGAGCATGAAAATGCGTTCGGCGCTTGCCATGGAAGACTGCAGGATATTGAATTTTTCACTCAGGTCCATGATCGGTCTGAAGAATTGTTGCGTATAGGCGATGAAGGCCACGAGGACGCCTAGCTCGACCGTTCTTTGGATGGCATCTCCGCCACCAAACCACAGGAGAAGTGCCAGTGAGAGCGAATAGGCGAGGTTCATCGTTGGTCTAAAGACAGCATAGACATGTGTCTCTTCGATGGAACTAGTCAGAAAATCTTTGTTGATGACATCGAAGTCGTCGTTAATGCCCTTTTCTTTGTTGAAGATCTGGATGATCTTCATGCCGTTGATGTTTTCGGCGAGGGTGGCATTGATGCGGGCAATTTTGATTTTGACATCGCGCTGTACATTTCTCGCTTTACGCCTAAAGAGCGAGGCGGAGAGAATGACCAGAGGCATCGTAGCAAAGCAAATGAGGGTCAATTTGAGGTTGATGATGGACATGACGACGACGGTGCCTACGAGCAAGAGAAAGTCTTTGATAGAGCTAACGACGACGTTTGTGAACATCTCGTTGATATTGTCCATGTCGTTTGAAACCCGTGTGACCAGTCGTCCCACCGGATTTTTATCAAAGAAGCTGAGGCTCATCTCTTGGATGTGTGAGAATAGCTCCTCGCGCATGCTATAGACGATTTTTTGGCTTGCGTAGTTGAGGAGATAAGTGTGGCCAAATGTGAAGAAAAAGCTAATGACCAGTAGCGCGCCAAGTGTTAGGGTCAGCATCATGACTTGTTTTTTGTTGTGGGTTTGTACGAAACGGACCATTTTGGGTGCAAGTTTTCTCACTTCATAGGTTTGACCGTCGAGTATGGCGGTTTTATTTTTAGGATCGATGTTAAAGTTCTCAAGGGATTTGGCGGGTTTCATGCCGACGATGAGGTAAATATCATCCTCAAAGGTGTAAAGTGTTGATAGCTTAAACGTTGGCGTGTCATATTTGTGCGACCAGCGTTCGTAGATGGATGGGATGACGAAGTAAGTAGAAGTCCCAATAGAGTCTTCTATGGTTTCATCTTTATAGACCCGCTGTTGGACGGGTGAGATGTAATCGTCGATGGCCACTTTTGTAAAGTAGGGAATCGCAAGGTCTAGGGAGGTGACGAGGAGCATGAGGACGATGCTGATGATCAGGAGCAAAAACTGCGGCCTTGCGTATTTAAACAGACGCTTCATGATATGCGCGTCAAATGATTTTTCGATTTCCCGTTCGTGATGGATGTTCTCTGACATATGGCCTCCTAAGCTTCCGAGAGTTTTTCTTCGAGCAGCTGCTTGCGGTACATATCGGCGTAGATGCCGTCAAGGGCGAGTAGTGCCTCATGTGTGCCGCGCTCCGCGATGGTGCCTTCGGAGAGGACGATGATCTGCTCGGCGTGCTTGATGGTAGAAAGTCTATGTGCGATGAGGATGCTCGTCGTCGCGCTAAGCGTTTCTTTTAGGTGCGATAGGATACTCTCTTCAGTCTTGGTATCCACGGCAGATAACGAGTCGTCCATGATGATGATCTCCGGCTTCTTCGCGAGTGCCCGTGCGATGGAGACGCGTTGCTTTTGGCCGCCGGACATGTTGACGCCGCGTTCGCCGAGTTCTGTATCAAAACCCTTTGGAAAGCCTTGGATTTCGTCGTAGATTTGTGCGATTTTGGTATAATGCGCCACGTCATCATCTGTGATGCCTTCGAGGCCGAAGCCGACATTGTACTTGATGGTTTTTGAGAATAGGAAGTTGTCCTGTGGGACGTAACCCATCATCGATCTGAGCTTTTGAAGCGGAATGCGATTGATGTCGACGCCACCGATGAGGATGGTTCCGCTATCGACATTGTAGAGTTTAAGCAGCAGGTTGACGAGCGTCGTTTTACCCGTGCCTGTCTTGCCGACGATGGCCAGTGTTTCACCGGCATTGACGGTGAGTGAGATGTCTTTTAGGACGTCTGTGTCGGTGTGTGGATATCTGAAGGATAAATGTTTGATTTCGATTTCAGGTTTTACGGCGTAAGCGGCATTTAGGGCCTCGAGCACACCGATGTCGATGATTTCAGGGGGCGTTTCAAGGATAGTGTTAATGCGTTTAAGCGATACTTGACCACGCTGTAGCATATTGTAAACAAAGCCCAGTGCCATCATCGGCCATGAGAGCATGCCCACAAACGTTAGAAAGGCAACGAATTCGCCGATGGAGATCACGTCGTCTATGACGAGGTTGCCACCGTAAATCATGGCGATGAGTGTGCTAAGCATGGCAATGAAGCCGACTAGAGGATGCACGATGCCAAACAGCTTAGCCATGGAGATGTTTTTATCGAAGTTGTTTTGATTTTTTTCGTTAAAATGACGGAGTGACGCACGTTCTTGGACAAAGGACTTGATGATGCGCACACCTGAAAAATTCTCCTGTGCGACATCGGTGAGGTCCGAAAAGGCTTCTTGCACTTTCTGAAAGCGTACGCGCACCTGTTCGCCGAGTACGATGATGAAAATGGCGATGAGTGGCAGTGGAATGAGCGCGATAAGCGTCAATTTCAAATCGACTTTTATGATCATGATAACGACGGTCATGATGCCCATAAATAGTGCATCGACGAGCATGATAACGCCGCCGCCAAAGGCGTTGCGTATCTGAGAGATGTCATTGGTGCAGTGCGCCATGAGATCCCCTGTTTTATGATGGTTAAAGTAGTTGAGGGACATGCGCTCAAGGTGCTGAAACACGCGGCCTCTGAGCCAGTACTCAAGTTTTTTCGCCGTTGCGACGATGGTCATGCGCCAGCCGTAGCGACCAATGGCCACACCCACCGCGATGGCGAGGATATAGATGATGTATTTGCCGATGAGAGGTGGCGTGAGGATCCCGTCCGTCAGTGCATCGGTGAAGTCGCCGATAATTAGAGGGGTTATGAGCTGCAGGGCGTCGATCGCCATGAGCAGGAGTACCCCAAACACATACCACCCTATATTTTTCTTTAAAAAATCCGAGATATATCTAAAATCGCCCATTAAAAGCCTCCGTTAAAGTTTAGGGATATTACCTATGGTAATTGCTGCGTTATTTCATGTGAGGCATTTCTTTATAATGTAATTATGTAATTTCCTCATCTAACTATTTTATCACAGAAAGTGCCGATTGAAGCCTAAATTGTTACTATTTAAAGGGATAAATTTCGAGCTGCGAAAGGTTATGTGTTGTGGGATGCTATGTAAAATCAGAGAATATTTTAAAAAAAGTTAACAAGTTAACCAAATTATTATGCGCCCGTTCGGTTGACAAAACACTGTAAAAATGATATTTTGATTATTAATATCAATCACAACAAAACAAATTACAATTCCATAACTACACATTTTTTTTGAAGACAATGTACTCATATAATTCCAAATGTAACGGCTTGGAAGTCTCTACGCGATGGCCATAATATCGCACTATGGGTTGACTCTTATGATTTTTTGAAACGCTTTCATTCGGTGTTTTGAAGGGATTATTAAGGACAACCTAGAGGTTGTCTTTTTTTGTTTTTAAAGGGTCACTATTATAGGAGGAAAAAATGGAAGACAAATTTATCAAAGAAGGCTTTACGTATGACGACGTATTACTTATTCCGCAAAAATCAGAGGTGTTACCCCACGAAGTCAGTGTAAAGACAAAGCTTACAAACAAAATCACGTTAAATCTTCCGATCATCAGCGCAGGCATGGATACAGTCACTGAAGCAAAGCTTGCCATCGCCATCGCGCGTGAAGGCGGTATCGGCATCATTCATAAGAACATGAGCATCGAACAACAAGCACTGGAAGTCGACAAAGTTAAACGGTGTGAGCACGGCGTGATCGTGGATCCGTTTTCATTGTCACCACAGCATCAAGTGAAGGACGCTGAGCAACTGATGGCGCGTTATAGAATCTCGGGTGTTCCGGTGGTTGACGCACACAACAAGCTCGTGGGCATCATCACAAACCGTGACATCCGCTTTGAATCTGACATGGAAGCGCTCATCGGCGACGTCATGACGAAAGATAAACTCGTGACGGGTCCGGCTGATATCACTTTAGAGGATGCAGGCAAAATTCTGAGAACCTATAAAATTGAAAAGTTACCGCTCGTGGATGAGAACGGGATCTTAAAAGGGCTCATCACGATCAAAGACATAGAGAAACAAGTCAAATACCCAAACCGTGCCACTGACTTTAGAGGCAGACTTCTCGCAGGCGCAGCTGTTGGCATCGGTTCAGACATGATGGAACGCGTTGATGCACTCGTCAAAGCGGGCGTGGACGTACTCGGACTCGACTCAGCACATGGTCATAGCATCAACGTCATCGAAGCGGTTAGGAAAATCAAAGCGGCTTACCCAGATGTAGATGTGATCGCAGGTAACGTAGCGACTGGTGAAGCGACGATCGACCTGATCGAAGCTGGCGCGGACTGTATCAAAGTCGGCATTGGCCCTGGTTCGATCTGTACAACACGCGTTGTCGCTGGTATCGGCGTTCCGCAAATCACGGCAGTATTCGATTGTGCAAAAGCGGCTAAACCGTATGGCATCCCAGTCATCGCGGACGGCGGCATCAAATATTCAGGCGATATCCCAAAAGCCATCGCAGCAGGCGCGAACGTCGTCATGCTCGGCTCACTCTTTGCAGGTACGGAAGAAAGCCCTGGCGAGATCGTGATGTATCAAGGCAGAAGCTTCAAAACATATCGCGGCATGGGTTCAACGGCTGCTATGGAAGCCGGCTCGAAAGACCGTTACTTCCAAAACGAAACGAAAAAATTCGTCCCTGAAGGCGTTGAAGGCCGCGTCCCTTACAGAGGTTACCTCAAAGACATCATCTACCAATTGGTGGGCGGCCTTAGAGCAGGTATGGGCTACTGTGGCACGGCAACGATCGAAGACCTTCAGGAAAATGGCAAATTCATGCGCATCACAAATGCTGGCCTCAAAGAGTCACATCCGCATGACATCTCCATCACAAAAGAGCCACCTAACTATAGTGTTTCAAGCAGTGATAAGTAAACAACCAATTTGGAGGATAACATGCACAATGAACTTATAATGATCGTCGATTTCGGTGGCCAGTACAATCAGCTCATCGCACGACGCGTCAGAGAAGCTGGCGTATACAGCGAAGTCGTATCTTGGAAGCACGCCATGGCAAAAGTCAAAGAGAAAAATCCCATCGGCATCATCCTGACAGGTGGCCCAAACTCAGCGTATCTCGAGAACGCACCGACACTTGACCGTGAATTCTTCGAGCTCGGCATTCCCGTACTTGGCATCTGCTACGGCATGCAGCTTATGTCTATGAAGCTTGGCGGAAATGTTCAGCGTGCGACCCAACAAGAATACGGCAAAGTCAGCCTCAATATCCCAGTATCTGATGGTCTTTTCAAAGACATTGAAACAGACGCACAGTGTTGGATGAGCCATTTTGACTACGTGTCACAAGCGCCGACAGACTTTGAAATCACTGCTACGACTGACAACTGTCCAGTAGCGGCTATGAAAAACGACGCAAAAAAACTCTACGCGGTTCAGTTCCACGCAGAAGTTGAACATACGCCATTTGGCAGAACCCTCATCAAAAACTTCCTCTATGAAGTGTGTGGCTGCAAGGGCGATTGGGACATGGGCGACTTTGCTCAAAACATGATCGCGACTATGAAGGCTCAAATCGGCGATAAAAAAGTACTTTGTGGCCTTTCTGGCGGTGTCGACTCATCCGTTGCAGCGACTATGGTATACCAAGCAGTAGGCAACCAACTCACTTGTATTTTCGTCGATCACGGCCTCCTCAGAAAAAATGAAGGCGATGAAGTGGAAAAGGTCTTTGCAGATGAGTTCCACATGAACTTCATCAGAGTCGATGCCAAAGAACGTTTCATGCGTAGACTTAAAGGCGTTTCAGATCCAGAAACAAAGCGAAAAATCATAGGCGAAGAGTTCATCCGCGTCTTCGAAGAAGAAGCGAACAAGCTCGAAGGTATCGAGTTCTTAGTACAAGGCACCGTGTATCCAGACGTCATCGAAAGTGGCACAGATACAGCTGAAGTTATCAAGAGCCACCACAACGTTGGCGGCCTTCCAGAAGATATGAAATTCAAACTCATCGAGCCACTGAGAGACCTCTTCAAAGACGAAGTCAGACGCGTTGGCCTCGAAGTTGGCGTACCAGCCCACATCGTTTGGCGTCAACCGTTCCCAGGTCCGGGCCTCTCGATCCGCATCCTCGGCGAAATCACAGAAGAAGCGCTCTATCTCGTCCGCGAGTCAGACGCCATTTTAAGAGAAGAAATCGCGAAAGCAGGACTTGACCGCGACGTATGGCAGTACTTTACTGTCCTTCCAAACGTCAAATCTGTCGGCGTTATGGGTGACGAGCGAACTTACTCACACGCCATCGGTATTCGTGCAGTTACATCTATTGACGGCATGACTAGCGACTGGGCAAGGATTCCTTACGAAGTGTTGGATAAGATTTCTTCGAGGATTGTGAATGAAGTGCAAGGTGTGAATCGGATACTTTATGATGTTACTAGTAAGCCGCCTTCAACAATAGAATGGGAATAGAACACTTTGTCACAGGGCAAACCCAAATTCCCCCAAAAGGGCAAAACATGTTTCCCATTGCTAATATGAATAAATGAAAATAAAGTCCTTGAGATGGGTCCCAACCGACTTGTCTCAGGGTCTTTTTTTTTAGAAATAATAAATAGATAAATCGTTGAAATTTCAGGGGTTACAGCAGGATAATTATCGGAGAAAGAGAGAGGAAATGATGAGAGAATACTCCTCCTTTTTAGACCTTTTATAACTCGAAATTGAGGGAGTTGAGAGAGGGATGATGGGAAAATGATTTTGCCTTTTTTTGGCGGTGGAAGTTGGAAAACGGGTGTGCCTCATGACAGAAAAATTTGAACCCTGAAAACCTTGTAATTCAAGGTTTTCAGGGTTCGTTTTATTTTTGACAGTATAAATATTGTTGAATTTTACGTGAGGATGTACCATTTGCGTAGTGAACATATTATGGAAAAGTAGCGATGACGTAAAATTCATATTCAAAATATGACATGTTATTCGCAATTCACTTATAACGTAAAGTAAATATTCTCTAAAGATTATGTTATAATAAACTAAAGTTATATGGAAGAAATGTCAATTTGAAAATGCAATCTTGGGGGTTCAAGATGAAACAAGAACTTACCATAAGAAGTAGCGATACTATCCTTAAATTTTTATTACATAAGACAACTAATGCAAAATTATAGCCTTTGCTTGTAATATGAGTAAGGGCTATCATTATAGGCGAAGTGGTTGCTTTAAAGGATAATATAATAATTTTAATAATTAATGTAATACGTATGAGAATAAATAAAATTGAATATCGATATTCAAATAATTAACCAATAAACTTAAGGAGTATAGGATGCAAAATTTTGGAGAAAAAATTAATTTTATATGGAAAATAGCAGAACTACTTAGAGGACCTTATAAACCTGAAAAGTACGGAGATGTTATTCTACCAATGTCTGTTCTTAGAAGATTTGACTGTTTGCTAGAAGTTACAAAGGATGCTGTTGTAGAAAAAGCAAAGACAACGGATATTGAAATGATATTGAACAAGACTGCAGGACATGGATTTTCAAACAAATCGCAATTTGATTTCAACAAATTGCTGGATGATCCGGATAACATCAGAACCAATTTTGAAAGCTATCTGCAAGGATTTTCTGCGAATATTAGAGAAATTATCGAGAACTTTGAATTCGATAAAGAAATAAAAAAACTTGATGACAACAACTTATTGTTTTTAGTCTTAAAAGAATTTACGCAAATTGATTTGCACCCTGAAGTTGTTTCAAATCAAGAAATGGGTTACATATTTGAGGAACTCATTAGAAGATTTTCTGAAAATGCTGAAGCAGGGGATCATTATACACCAAGAGAAGTTATAGAACTCATGGTTAATCTGATTTTTAATGGTGTGGAGAAAGAATTAACGACTCCTGGGAGTATCTTTACCGTGGGTGACTTTGCCTGTGGAACTGGCGGTATGCTTTCTGTTGCAACAAATTATATTAAAAGGTTAAACCCGAGTGCTCAGGTTGAAGTATTTGGTCAAGAGCTTAATCCACAGTCCTATGCAATTTGTCGTGCCGACATATTGATTAAAGGTCAGCAGGAGAAAAATATTGCTTTTGGCAATTCATTCACCAACGATGGCCATAGAAATCAAAAGGTTCGGTTTGCTTTGATGAACCCGCCATTTGGTGTGGATTGGAAGAAAGATAAGGAATTTATAGATAAAGAAGTGACAGACTTAAGTTTTAATGGTCGATTTGGAGCAGGAACACCGAGAACCTCAGATGGATCACTGTTGTTTTTACAACACATGGCATCAAAGATGATGGATGATGAAAAAGGCTCTAGAATGGCGATTATCTTTAATGGATCACCACTGTTTACGGGAGATGCAGGTTCAGGTGAATCTGAGATTAGAAGATGGATTATTGAAAATGATTTGCTCGAAGGCATCATCGCATTACCAAATGATTTGTTCTATAATACAGGAATCGCAACGTATATTTGGATTTTGTCCAATCGAAAAAATGAAAATATATTGAAAGGTCCCGTGCGAAAAGGCAAAGTTCAGTTGCTAGATGGCAGCAATTTTTATCAGAAGATGCGAAAGTCATTGGGTTCAAAGCGTAATCAAATCAGCGAAGCAGATATTAGAGAAATTGCAAGGCTTTATGGTGAATTTAAAGAAAACGAACACTGCAAAATCTTTGATAATAAAGAATTTGGATATTTAAAAGTGACAGTGGAAAGACCACTGAAACTTAATTTCCAAATTAGTGAAGAACGCATAGAAAATTTATATGCAGAATCGGCTTTTGCTGGACTTTATGACGAAGAAAGAGTAGAAGAATTAGAACTTAAAAAAGAAAAGCTTACTATTAAGAAAATTGAAGAAGCTGAGTTAAGCAAACTATATAAAGGGAAGGTTATTCAAGAGAATATTCTTGACACCTTAAAAGCAAATATCAGTAATGAACTCTTTAAAAATAGAGAAGTCTTTGATAAAAAGCTTAAATATATTTTGAAAGATTTAGACTTGACCAATAATCTGCATAAGGCTGCGCTGATGGCTCTTTCGGAGCGTGATGAAACTGCTGATTATTGCATGAAGGGTAAATCTAAAGAAGCAGATCCGTCATTAAGGGATACAGAATCTATACCAATAACCATAGATTTAAATGAGTTTACTACAGAAATGGATACGCATATTAAAAAAGAAAAGGAAAATATAAAGACTTATATTGAAAGAGAAGTTAAACCACATGTGAACGAATATTGGTTAGATGAGTCAAAGACAAAGATTGGATACGAAATACCGTTTACAAGATATTTTTATAAGTATGAAGATATAAGACCATTCAAAGACATTATGGTTGAAATCGAAGAACTAGAAAAGGAAATCCAGTTGGAAATTAAGAAGGTGATTGGATAATGTATGAGATAAAGTATAGAGATGAAAGTGAATTAAAAGATAGTGGCATCGAGTGGACTGTGTCCATACCAAGCGATTGGCACATTAAAAAGCTTAGATATTTATCAACAATTGATACAGGTAACAAAGATACTCAAGATAGAATAGATGATGGTGAATATCCTTTCTACGTTCGATCAGATACAGTCGAAAGAATAAACTCGTTTTCATTTAACGGAGAAGCTGTTTTAACAGCCGGTGATGGCGTTGGTGTCGGAAGAGTATTTCATTACGTTAATGGGAAATTTGCATATCATCAAAGGGTATATAAATTATCTGATTTTAGCTATGTATCAGGAAAATATTTATTTTACTATGTTTCTGAAAACTTTCACAAAGAAGTGATGAAATTATCAGCTAAATCAACAGTTGATTCATTAAGACGACCGATGTTTAGTAACTTTCCTGTAGTCTTTCCGATATCAATCGAACAACAAAAAATCGTCAATTTTCTAGACATCAAAATAGCTCAATTTGACAACATCATCGCAAAAAAAGAACAATTAATAAAAAAAATTGAAGAAGCTAAAAAGAGTTTGATTTCTGAAGTGGTTACCGGAAAAGTGAAGATTGTAGATGGTCAATGGGTCCCTCGTGATGCTTCTGAATTAGTGACGTCAAATGAAATTAGTATTGGAAAGATGCCATTCAATTGGAGAGTTGTTCCATTAAAAAGATTGCTTAAAAATTCGAAAAATAATATCAGAGTTGGACCTTTTGGCAGCAGTCTAAAAGGAAGTGATATGAATGGTACATTTGCAAAAGTTTACACACAAAAAAATGTAATAGAAGATAATTATGAGATTGGTGAAAGCTATGTTTCAAGAAAAAAATATAATGAATTACAAGAATTTAAAGTGCAATCAAATAGAATTCTAGTAACCACAAGAGGAACAATAGGTAGAATTTCAATTATCCCGGATGATATTCAAATTGGTATTTTGCATCCTTGTCTAATTATGTTTGATATGGATACAAATAAATACGATAAACGACTTATAAAATATTTATTTAATAATAGTAGCCTAATTGATTTTCAAGTTAGACTATTAAGTAATTCAACAATTATAGACGTAATTTATTCATACACATTAAAAGAGTTGAAAATTCCTATCCCACTTAAAGAGGAAATCGCGGAAATTGTAAAATATTTAGATAAAAAAACTAAAGAGATAGATAGAATAATTTTGAGTACTAACAATCAATTAAATAAATTAGCTAAAGCCAAACAATCCCTAATATTCGAAGCTGTAACAGGTAAGATCGACCTCAGAGACTGGGAAATAATTGAGGAAGGAGAATTGCAATGATCACAGGTATAACCCCGAAAGCATTAAATGAACAATCCTTTCAGAGATTGATTAAGGAATATTTGGTAACGGAAAATGGCTATTTTGAATCTTTCAATGCAAATTATGATGTTCATTATGCCATTGAAACCGAAATGCTGTTTTCTTTCCTAGAAAACACTCAGGAAAAGGCAACCAATAAATTAAAAGAGATTTATAAAACCAATTATCGCTCCAAGGTCCTTGCAAACTTAGATCGTGAACTCAGTACAAGAGGATCAATTGATGTTATTAAGCATGGGATAAAAGACTACGGTGTTAAGCTACAACTGGCTTATTTTAAGCCTCCAACTGACCTAAACCCAGATCAGTTTATATTGTTCAAACAAAATATCTTATCGGTTACTGAAGAACTGGCGTTTGATGGGGGTAAAGAAATTGACTTGGTCATCTTTTTAAATGGTATACCCATCATTACAATGGAACTTAAAAATGCGTTTACCAATCAAACTTATAAAAATGCCATTAAACAATATAAAGAGGACAGAGACAAAAATCATCAACTTTTTAGATTTAAAGAAAGAGCCATTGTAAACTTTGCAGTGGATACAGATGAAGCCTATATGACCACTAAATTAAACGGTAAGAACACTTATTTTTTGCCCTTTAATAAAGGGGACAATGGCGGTGCAGGAAATCCAACGGTTAAAGACAAACTCAAAACCCATTATATTTGGGAAGAGGTTCTAAAAAAAGATTTATTGCTTGAAATTTTGCACAAATTCACTTATGTGCAGAAGAAAACCGAAGTTTTGGATAATGGTGAAGAGATCATTAAAGAAACTGTCATATTTCCAAGATATCATCAACTGGATGTCGTGAGAGATGTTCTTAGCCACGTGAAGCATCACGGTTCAGGGAACAGATACCTCATACAGCACTCGGCCGGTTCAGGAAAGACCAATTCTATTACCTGGTTGGCGCATAGACTAGCATCGCTTCACGATCTTGAAAACAACATTATTTTTAACGGCGTAATCGTGGTGACTGACAGAAAAGTCCTTGACCAGCAACTCCAAGATTCTATTTATCAGTTGGAGCATAAAATTGGTCTCGTTGCACCGATTAAAGAAGGTTCAAGTGAACTGGCAAATGAAATCGATAAAGGCACCAAAATCATCATCAGTACCATTCAGAAGTTCCCATTCATACTGGATAAACTAGCAGGGACAAAAGGCAAAAAATATGCCATTGTCATAGATGAGGCACATTCCTCTACTTCTGGTAGAAATATTATGGCGCTAAAAGAATCACTTACTCAAGAAGAAGCTCTTGAAGCGGCAAGTGAAGAAGATGCTGAAGAACTGGATACTGAAGATAAAATCAACATGGAATTGGAAAAGTTTGTGGATAGCTCCAATGTGAGTTTCTTCGCTTTTACAGCAACGCCTAAAGCAACGACTTTAAGGCTTTTTGGCACACCACACGAAGATGGTAAATACTATCCATACCATGTTTATAGCATGAGACAGGCCATTGAAGAAGGTTTTATCCTGGATGTGCTAAAGAATTATATGACTTATAAAATGTACTACAATGTCAATAAAAAAATTGAAGATGATCCGTCATTTGACAAAGGCAAAGCGACGAAATCCATTATTAAGTATGTGAGCTTACACCCTCATAATATTTCACAAAAGACAGAAGTCATTATAGAGCATTTTAAAAACCATACCATGAAAAAAATGGGTGGGGAAGCAAAGGCAATGTTGGTAACGGGTTCAAGACTCCATGCAGTTCGGTACAAGCTTGCTTTTGATGATTACATTCAAAGGAAAGGTTATCAGAACTTAAAAACACTGGTTGCTTTCTCAGGGGTTGTTAAGGATAACGCTTTGGAATACAAGGAAGTTGGTTTAAATAACGGCATAAAAGAATCAAGTCTTGCAAGTGAATTTGATAAAGAAGATTCCCGGGTGTTGATTGTTGCCAACAAATATCAAACGGGGTTTGATCAACCGAAATTACACACTATGTATGTAGATAAGAAGTTATCCGGTGTTAAAGCGGTTCAGACGTTATCTAGATTAAATCGTATCTATCCAGGCAAGGAAGACACTTTTGTAATGGATTTTGTCAATGAGCCAGAAGAAATTTTAGAATCTTTCAAACCATTTTATAATGTGACAAAGCTTGACAATGACATTGAGCCCAATGAAATTTATACCCTAGAACGTAGCATCTACGATAAAAAAATCATCAATAAAGAAGATGTGATCCAGTTTACAGATATCTATTACAAGGACAAGCATTCTAAAGCAGATACCAGTACTATGAATTATCTTGTTAATAATTCTGTTGACCGAACAAAGGCTTTTTCAAAAGAAGAGCTAATTGAACTAAAAAATTTATTAGGTAAGTTCATCAATCTTTACAATCTCATAATTCAAGTCGCCCCGATAGTGGACGCAGATCTTCATAGGCTCAGTGTCTACTTAAGGTTTTTAATTAAGAAAATAGAAATTGAAAATACAGGTGGCGTTGACATCACGGATAAGGTTTTACTTGCATACTACAAACTAGAAATTAAATCAGAAGGCACCATCTATTTAGAAGAAGGTGATGGTGTTAGAATCGATGTGGGTGGTGGCGGTAAAATTACAGAAGGCGAAAGTGATTACTTAAGTCACATTATTGAAAAATTAAATGAACGTTATGGTACGAAGTTCTCTGGTTCTGAGAAACTAGCTGTAGAGCAGATTAGAGATAATTTAAAAGCCAACCCAGACTTAGAACTAAAAGCCAAAAACAACTCATTTGATGACTTTAAGTACGCATTTGAGCCTGAGTTCTTAGATGGTGTTATGCAAGAGTACGATAAAAATCAAGCCTTTTACGGGAAAATCCTTCAAGATGAGAGCTTTAAGTCAAAGCTGATGGATTTGATTATGCTAGATGTTTATGCATCTTTTAATGAAACTACTGGGATAAAGTAATGTGGAGGTTAATATGGCGGAAATAAAATTTGAAATCAAAGAAAACATTGGAGTCCTTTCAGAGTCTTCAAAAGGATGGAGCAAAGAACTCAATCTTGTAAGCTGGAATGATAAAGAACCTAAATTTGACTTAAGAGAATGGGACCCTGCTCATGAGAAGATGGGTAAGGGTATTACGCTGAGTGTTGAGGAGTTAAAGAAACTGAAGGATATTTTGAATGGATTAGAAATTTAGACTTTTATTAATTTTAGTGCTTAGACCAATGGGTACTCGGTACCAAACGGCGGAAACTTTTGTGTGACCGCCGAGAGTCTCTAATTTCAACTAGTATAGAAAATTTTATTTGACTTTCTGCCATTTTGTAACCCGGTACCCGTGGTGTAGCGTTTGAAGGTGTCGGAATAAAACGGTTTAAAATAAACGATCTGAATAAGTTTGCAGACAAGGTTATTCCTAATTCTTGGGAAAGATTTCAAATTGAAGAACTTGTAAAAAATGAACTTCAGTACAACATTGATGCTTATGAAGAAAAACTAAAAGAAGAGCAAAGTATGATTGGAAAAAGTGAAGATGGTTTTAGTTGGGGATCTTGGCCTAAACGAACTGGTGGAGTAAACAGAAATGACAGATGGTTTTAGCAAGCAGACTGGTAGTATTATTAATATAGAAAACTATTTTGGAGGAAATAAATGGATATCGAGAAAATTATAAAAGGCTTTTTTGAATCAAATCTTAATATTGCCTTTTGTTTGATTATTATGTTAATTGGAGTAAGATCTTATATAGTACATACCGTTCCCTTGATTAAAACATCAAAAGAACTGAAGAATATACTTGGTATAATAAGTATAAAAAATGAACCAAATGCAATTATTGAAGAACTAGAAAAAGGAACTTATGAGTATGATGGATTTGAGATATATGTTAAGGAATTCTGTGATAGTTGGAAAACTAAAATAGTTGATATTGATAAATATTTTAATGTCGTGAATATTATAGAAATCCCTAGTAAACGAAAGATGGCAGAACTTGTTCCAGGTATATTAACCGCGTTAGGTATTTTAGGAACTTTTCTTGGGCTTCTCATTGGATTATCAGAACTAAATACAAGTTCAAATGAAAATCTTACTTCCAGTGTTGGTACGGTAATAAATGGAATGACCTTAGCATTTTGGACATCAATAGTGGGAATTCTATCTTCACTAATATGGAATCAAATTGATAAAAATATATTAGTTAAAGTAAGAAGAAATTTACACCAGGTCAGAAATAAATTGTTCGAAATTACTGGATCTAAAACAACTGAAGATTTATTGGCAAAGATAGAAAGTTATCAAATGGAGCAAACACTAGCCCTTAATAATATGGGCTCTGACTTTGCACAGATATTACAAGATGTATTGGTTCCAAGTATTGAGAGTGGATTTTCAAAAGCAATTGATGAAAGTTTATCCCCTCTATTGGAGCGGATTGAAAATATTGTTGTCAATTTTTCAGAAAAAATATCCGAAAATCAAACAGATGGTTTAGAACGCATCGTAGAAAATTTTATTGGATCAATGAACCAATCAATGAGTGGTCAATTTGAGAATTTGTCCAAAACAATTGAAGAATTATGTGAGTGGCAAAAACAGACAAAGGAAGATTTGGACATTTTAATTATAGAGATGAAAAGAGCTTCGAGCGATCAAATGATTATTAATCAGCAAACAGATCGAATTATCTCAAACATCTCGCAATATAGTGACAAGCTAATCTCTGGTTCTGAAAAATTGTATGTTCAAGTCAATGCTTTTGAAAAAATTGCAAATCATGTCAGTGAAGTGATAATAATTAATCAAAATGTATTTAATGATGTAAATGAGAAGTCAAAAGTAATTGAAGATACCACACAAAAGTCTGTAAAAAATATCAGTGAGATAGCTGATAAATTACAATTAGTTTGGTCTACTTCACGCGAACAATTAGATTCAAGTAGCAAGATATTTAATGACTCCTCGCAAGAGTTTAGAGAAAGTTTACAAAGTGGCTTAATTAGTACCTTTGAATCGTTTGACACTAATATCAGTCAATTTGTGGGTCATTTTAATGGTAATATAGAAAATATTAAGGACACTGTTTTTGATCTTAGTAAAATTGTAGTAGAAACCAATAAACAACTTAAAGAATCAATTATAATACTTGAGAATTCAATAAAATCAATTCCAAGAGAAGTAAAGGTGATTGTAGATAAGAATACTAATTAAAATGAGGTAATAAATGAAACATGATTTAGATTATATAGAAGATGATAGTCATGACTATTGGATGTCATATAGTGATTTGATGGCTGTACTAATACTTATGTTGGTATTGTTTTTGACAATTTCCGCATTTAATTTTAATGATAATGCAAAAAAGTTAAGTGAAAGTACCGTGGAATTAAACGAAGCTTTAAACAAAATCGAAATACAGCAAGCAAAACTAAACGAGATTACCGGAATCAGAACAAAAATAATCGAAAAATTAATTGAAGAATTTAAAGATGATAAGAATATGATTGACATTGATCAAAAGACTGGTGATATAAAACTAGCAAGTGGTGTATTTTTCGATGTTGATCAGTACAAACTCAAAACTGAGGGCAAAAATTTTTTAATTGTATTCATTCCAAAGTATATGGAAATTTTGTTAGATGAGAGTAATGAACAATATATTGCAGAAATAATTGTTGAAGGCCATACAGACACTCAAGGGACATTTGAATATAATTTAGACTTATCTCAGAAGAGGTCGCTAGAGGTGGCAAAGTATATATTGTTAAATAAGGATATTAGCTTATCAGAGCCTCATAATGAAAGATTGAAAAAACTACTAGCAGCTAACGGAAAGTCATTTTCAAATCCAGTATTGAATACGAATGGTGATATTGATTTAAATGCAAGTAGGAGAGTAGAATTCAAATTTAGATTACGTGATATAGAAATGATAGATGAAATGAATAAAATACTAGATGGTGAATAAAAAATGAAAAGAAATTATAAATTTACACCTTATAAACTTATAAGTTTAAAAAAAGAGTTAGGGATAAGTGAGAAAAAGTATGAGGAGAAAATGCCAATTGCTAGTAATAGTGTTGAGTTTAAAAATTTTCTTAATAAATTAGTATCAATGGATATAGAAGAAGTTCCATATTTCGTTATGAAATATGAGCATTATTATTTTCGACTGCTTTCAAGTTACATAGCTAATAAGAAAGTTGAAGTGCCACTTGAAAATTGCTTTAGAGCACTAGAATTGAAATTTAGAAATGAATTTATGAATTTAGCTTATAATGCGTATCAACATACATTAGGAAATAATGAATTTGTAATATGGTTTAAAAAAATTGCTCTTTTACATCCGGAAATTCTGATTAAAAGTAAAATTAGTTTGATCAATCTAGCGAAATATATAGATGATTTGTATCCAGCAAAGTTGTTTGTTGAATATTCTCGAAAAAACAATAAAAATATTAATGTAATATTAGATGAATTTGCGATTGATAACAATTCATTACTACATAAAATTATAGATATTGAATATCTAATTACTGCATCTAAAAAAGAATACTTAAACTTAGATAAAGTTGCATTTTTAGAAAAAGCAAATAGTTTTTCTATGCAAGATCAGGGAAGATTGTTTAACAATTATTTAAGTGTGGTGTCAATTAATGAATCAAATATCGAATATCTCAAGTCAATTTATTCGAAGTATAAAACACCTATAGAGAACAAAACAATGTTCTGGTCATATATTTCTAAAGACGTCATTCAAATATTTCTAAATTGGATAAACGTCGAAAATATAAATCAGGTACTTGGGAATGATGAAAGATCTAGATACTGGAGAAGATATTCAGAGTATTTAAAAACTACATATGTTCAAGAAGCAAGAGGGCAAATTGCTTTGGATTTTGGTTCATTTGTTGTTGTTGAGTTTACAAATATTGGAGCTGCTTACTTTTATAAAAAAGAAGTGTTTGATACTAATTTTAAAAAGCACTTTATGAAAAATCATTCAATCGGTGATTCTAGTTTAAAAGATGTGAGTCTTATGATTGACAAGTTAGCACATTCAGGACAGTGGCAACCAAGATTCGATCAATTTATGGCAAATTTAGGGGTGAGATTTTATGGACGATACAGGTGATTATAAATTTGAATATGATAAAAGTTTCAATGCTGATGGTTTTCATTTTAGAATCACACTTAATGGAAATATTGTTTTTTTCCCAATTCAACTTGACGTTAACGCTGCTAATGTGTTAGTTAAAGAAGTGTTTTATGATGATATTGTATCTCTAAATTATTTGTATTCTGAAGGTTTAGCAGAACAAAGGGGTAGTGATCTTGTTATCGACTATGATTACTTTATATCTATACCAGAAGATATACGTCAAGCTTTGATAATGCCAAGTCAGTATCAAGGTAATTTATATGTGGATTCCAGTTCATACGTTGGTTCGAAATCATTTAATTTGAAGATTGCACTCACTTATGATAGATATGGCCAGATATGGAATTATGAAAAAATCGGATACATATTGAAAATTGGCAATACCTTATTTTGCATTGACTCAAAAACTGAATTGATATTTCAATTAGTTGAACAGTTGAATAAAATGGTTTCAAGTTCCAATATACAAGACTTATATATTGCGTTAGCAAAAATAAAAATATTATGCAATGAAGGTAATCATTATGTATCAGAGTATATTCAAAATCAAAATTTAGGTTTTGGAGAAAAATTAGATATTGATGTAAGATCTACTGGATTAAACGAATTGGAGTTGGTACCTAAGTTTATTGAATTAAGCGAAGACCAACAAAATGTAATAGATAAGTATCCGATAGTAAAACGTAACTATTTAGAAATTGATAATAATAGCAGAAAGCGAATTTTTATATCAGATAACGGTTTTAATGATTACAAGAAGATAAAAACTCAAAAAACTATTAAGGGAAACGATTATGCTAAATTTATTGCTAATCCCTATCAATTCATTGATGAAGATATTAACTTTGATAGAGAAAAATTTAGTGAACGAGTTAGAGGTTTAAAGGTAGTATCATATAAGGCAAAACCATTTGTTAATGCAAATGAAAATGAAAAATTAAACTGGTTTGAATTTACTAGAGGAATTGAACTTGTATCTAGTGATGAAAATATTCCGAATGAAATTATAAGTATTGATGAATTTAACGAAATGCTTGAAAATACTGAGACTGACAATAACTTGCTTTTACATGATGATAAAATAGTTGATTTTAATCGAGATGATATTACCAAATTTTTAAATGCTTCTAAAAAATTTGAAATTGAATTTTGCGAGAATAAAATAGAATACGCGAATATGAGAAGAGTATTAGACATCTATGAAAATGTTGAAGAACTTGAATATAAACAGGGTGCTATTGAAGCAATTTTAAAAATAAAGAGTGCTAAACTTGATTATTATGTACAACCTGATGGGTTAATTGCTGAGTTATACCCATATCAAAAAAATGGTCATTTATGGCTGAAATCATTAGAATTTCTAAATGTTGGAGGATTGTTAGCTGATGATATGGGACTTGGTAAGACACTTCAAGTGATTTCTTTCATGCAATATTTAAAAAATAAAAATTGCCTCAGCCCAACATTAGTTGTATTGCCAATTGCTTTAATTGGGAATTGGCAATCAGAAATAGAAAGGTTTTCACAAAATATTACTTGTCATATTTATCACAAATCACTAGGAAGTACAGCTATTAACTTTCAAAATTCTAATATTGATGTTTATCTCACAACTTATGAAACACTGGTTAACAAACAAATGACATTAGGTATGGTTCAATGGAACTTACTAGTATGCGATGAAGCACAGAAAATTAAGAACTCCAGTACATATGCATCATCAGCCGCTAAAGCAATGAAGTCAAAAAATAGGTTAGCATTAACTGGAACACCAGTTGAGAACGGTTTACATGAACTTTGGTCAATTATTGATTATATTCAGCCAGGGTTATTAGATAGTTATAGTGCATTTAAAAATAAATATGAAATTCCCATTCAAAAAGGTAATACTATTGAGTCAAATGATATGGCACAACAACTGATTAATCAGATTAAATCAGTTTACTTAAGGAGGACAAAAGAGGAACAACTCGAAGGATTACCGAATATCGAGCATCACACTTTATTCGTTGAAATGACTAGTGTTCAACATGAAATGTATAAAGTTATTTTAGAAATGGGACGTGAAAATCCAAAGTTGAAATTAGGCTTAATCGTTAAACTTCTTCAAGTATGTGACTACCCATTATTAGATGATGATGTAGCTAGTAATAATACATTTGATCTTTCATTATCGAATAAAATGAAAGTTACTATTGAACTGTTAATGGAAATAAGAAAAAATAATGAAAAAGTTATAGTATTTACAAAGTATAAAAAAATGCAGAAAATTTTAGCAACCTATATTATGAAAGAATTTGGTTTTTATCCTTTAATCATAAATGGCGATATTTCTTGTGACCGAAATGAAGTAATTAAACAGTTTAGTTCAGTTGAGGGGTTCAACATTATTATTTTATCGCCAAGGGCTGCAGGTATGGGATTAAATATTACTAGTGCAAATCACGTTATCCATTATAGTCGTGATTGGAATCCAGCTGTTGAAAAACAGGCAACAGACAGAGTTTATCGAATAGGACAAAACAAAAATGTTCATGTATATTATCCAATAGTCACATATCCAAATTCTGAAACAGTGGAAGAAAAGTTGGATCGACTATTAAAGCGCAAAAAAATACTGATTGAAAAAGTGATAATACCTTCAGATTTAATGAAAGTAAATGAAGATGAATTGTTAGAGGTATTTGATTAAGTTGTGAAGTTATTGAGCAAAATAATGCTTATAGTGTAGTAAAGGGTAGGTCGCAGATATTGATGTTACTGTAGATAATAAGATAGTTGAGGGAGATGTTCCAACAGTAACGTCTAGATACTGGGCAGAATAATGGTGAAAACTTTTTAAGTGATTTTTAAATCAGTGAAATAAATGGTTGAAAAATTAGAATTGAGTTTCTGCCGTTGATTTGCCGAGCACCAATTACTACGAAACAACTGTCCGGATCTCGACTATACTAATTAATAGCAAATATTGAGTAGGTGATCAAATGCCATTTGAAATCGTAAGAAACGACATAACGAAAATGCATGTAGATGCCATCGTCAATCCAACGAACTCTAAAATGTTTGGCGTAGCTGGTGTGGATGGTAGTATTCACAAAATTGAAGGTCCGCGTCTACGAGAGGAAACTGCCCAAATGGGTACATTGGCTCCGGGAAAGAGTGTTTTAACAAAGGCATTCAACCTACCGGCAGGTCATATTATCCACACGGTGGGTCCGATATGGAAAGATGGGAATAGTGGTGAAGAGAAAGTTTTAAGAAGTTGCTATAAGACTTCTCTTGAGCTTGCGAAAAATCAAGGCTTTGAGAGTATTGCCTTTCCACTTATCGCGTCAGGCTCTTTTGGGTGTCCGAAAGATGTTGCACTTAATACGGCCGTTCGCACCATAGGTGAATTCTTACTATTCAATGAGATGACGGTGTATCTGGTTGTCTTTGGTAAGAAGGCGTATCAACTATCCGAGGATTTGTATGCGTCGGTAGAAGCCTATATTGATGACCATTACATAGAGGAACAGTATATCGATGCACAGTATATTGATGAACGTAGGCTTGAAAGACGGACTCTTGAAAATGAACGTTCAGAGTACATTTTCAACGAGGAAATACACTCATATTCAAATATTGTTGAGCATACAGCGCGGATTAAACCAAAGAAAAAATCCTTAGATGATGTAGTCAATCACTTGGATGAATCTTTCTCTGAAATGCTGCTGAGGCTTATAGATGAAAAGGGATTGAAGGATCCCGAAGTCTATAAGAAAGCCAATGTCACAAAACAGACCTTTTCAAAGATCAGAAATAACAGCCATTATAACCCTACAAAGCAAACGGCGCTGGCATTTGCTATTGCGCTAAAGCTTAGCCTCGATGAAGCCAAAGATTTGTTGTTGAAATCAGGCTATGCTTTATCGAAGAGCAGCCGTTTTGATGTAATCGTGAGTTTTTTCTTAGAATCGGAAAACTATGATATCTATGAAATCAATGCGGTTCTTTTCAACTTTAATGAAAAGCTACTGGGCATGTAAAAGTCAATTCCCAAGCGACCTTTTGCCTTACTTAAAGGAGTATCCTTAAATCATCAAAGAAAATGATTGGAGGATTATTATGAAAAAGGGATTAACGGAACTAGTATTTATATTGGACAGAAGTGGCTCAATGAGTGGACTGGAAAGCGATACGATTGGTGGCTTCAATAGTGTTTTGACCAAACAAAAGAGTGAAGTGGGCGACGCCAATATTACCACGGTGCTTTTTGACGACAAGTATGAACTGCTCCATGATCGCTACAATCTGGTTAAGGTGCCAGTGATAACCGATAAAGAATATTTTGTCAGAGGGACAACGGCGTTGCTGGATGCAATCGGCAAGACCATTCATAAAATGGGAAATGTACAGAAATATGCTGCTGATGAGGATCGAGCAGAAAAAGTAATGTTTGTCATTATAACGGATGGGATGGAAAACGCTAGTGTAAAATACTCTTATGACCATATCAAAAATATGATTGATCGACAGAAGAACAAATACGGTTGGGAGTTTATCTTTCTTGGTGCCAATATTGACGCGATCGAGACAGCTGGTCGATTTGGAATTGAAGAAGACAGGGTTGCAAATTATCATGCTGATAGTGAAGGAACCTTACTTAATTATCAAGTGATCAGTGAAACGGTCAGTATGATTCGTACGAAACGATCAATCGATGGTGGCTGGAAAGATAAAATTAATAAAGACTACGAATCTAGGAAAAGGCGGTAAATGCTATGATTGGTGCAATTATTGGTGACATAGTCGGTTCACGGTTTGAATTCAATAATCATAGATCAAAGGCGTTTGAGCTTTTTACGGATGCGTGTTTTGTGACAGATGATACTATCATGACTTTAGCAGTTGCAAAAGCAATACTTGAAACGGATAAGGCTGTTATAAAAGGGCATAAAATCAAGGGACAAACAACAAGACAAAGTGAAGAATATCTTGATAGATTATCAGAAAACACTGTTGCAACGATGCAAGTGATTGGCAGAAATTATCCGAATTGCGGATATGGAGGCAGTTTTGGTCGCTGGGTATTTAGTGAGAACCCTCAGCCATATGGAAGTTACGGCAATGGTGCTGCAATGCGGATAAGCCCTGTTGGCGCAATAGCTGAATCTATAGATGAAGTGAAACTTCTGTCACGCGCAGTCACCGCTATTAGCCATAACCACGTAGAAGGATTAAAAGGTGCAGAGGCCACGGCGATGGCAATCTTCTTGGCGAGAACGGGTCATGGAAAAGATCAGATACGGGAATACATTTTAGAAAATTACTATAAAATTGATTTTACCCTTGATGAAATAAGGGATTCCTATCGATTCAATGAGACCTGTCAAGGGACCGTTCCACAGGCGATTCAGGCCTTTCTTGAGGCGGATTCGTTCGAAGATGCGATACGAAATGCCATATCTATTGGCGGTGACAGTGATACGCTTGCTGCCATCGCTGGAAGTATCGCTGAGGCTTACTATGGGGTGCCTGATGATTTGGTGGAGAGGGCTTTGGGGTATTTGGATGATGAGCTGTTGGGAATATATGAGGAGTGTAGGGTGTAGGCAATGACAAATAAAAGAATAACATCAATGGAAATTCAAACCATCAAGTAATCAATATTTATGGGTCAGTTGAAGCCCCTCTTAGCGCACCGATGGATACGCGGTACCAAAACCGTGGAAACATTTGTTTGAACACCGAGAGCTTCTAATTTCAACTAGGTTAGAAATTTGATTTGACTTTCCGCTCTTTAGGAACCCAGTACCCGTGGACCGGTGTAAGCCTGTTGAAATAAGTATTTGAGTCTAAATAGGATGATCTTTATAGGATCATCTTTTATTTTGTTTGTTATAACATTTTTGTTTGAGTTATAACATTTGAAATGTTATAATGAATTTGATAATGTTATAAAGCGAGGTGTTGCAATTGGATGTCATAGCCTATTTAAATGAGCAACTAGACGAGAATGTTGAAATGAAACCTTTCAAAGGGTTAAAGAAATTACCACTATTCTTAACGAACGAATACAAAATTTCAGAATGCAGAATTCATGATCTAGATTGCATATTGATGGAAAAAGAAGATACAAAATTTAGCATAGATAAGATAACCAAGCATTTACTAAAAATGAAAGAGTTTGGTGTGGAAAGGCCAGTGTTGATATTTGCTGATTTAGACTCTGGAAAAAGAAGAAAACTCGTCATAAACAGAGTGGCATTTATAGTACCTGGCAAACAGTTGTATTTACCATTTATTTATATAAACTTCACCGAAAAGGTTGCGAAGGTTCCAAATAAAATCGACAAATTTACTGCGGCTACACAATTGATTTTTATACGAGTCCTACTTGGGGATGAGAAAGAAATTGTAACTAGAGAACTTGGAGAAGAGCTCGGACTAACTATGATGACTATCAATCGGGGTATAAGACAATTGGTAACCTTGGGGATCGTTGAAGAGATTGGTTTAGGAACTAAGAAGAGATACTTTAGGATGAATAGGAAGTTATGTTGGGAAGTTGGGAAGACGTATATGATTAACCCGATTAGTAAAGTAAAATATCTCAAGTTTCTAAGTAATGAGATTAATCCCATCTGTTCTAGTGATTCAGCTTTGTCCGCACTCACTATGATGAATAGTGGAAGAGATATAAGTTATGCACTAGATAAACTTAGATTTGACAAAATTATGCCTACTATGATAATTAAAGATTCAGATGTTGATGAAGAATTGGAGTGTGTACGGGTTGAGCGGTGGAAGTACGATCCTGATCTATTTTCGAAACAAGGCAATATTGATATTTTTTCATTGTATGCTATCTATCAGGAGGATAACGATCCGAGAATCGAAATTGAGCTTGAAAGCCTTATCGAGGAGGCATTATGCGAGGACTAGAGACATTTAAAGCATATTTCAGTGATTTTGATAATTGCTATGTATTAATTGGCGGAACTGCTTGCACGATCCTTTTTGAAGAAGTTGGACAAGATTTTAGAGCGACTAAAGATATCGATATGGTTTTAATAGTTGAGTTTATTGATTCAGCATTCGGGGAAGTATTTTGGGATTTTATAAAGGCTGGGGAATATAAAAATGTTTATTCTAGTACTGAAAATAGAAATTTCTATCGATTTGATAAGCCAAAAGATCCTGAGTTTCCACAAATAATTGAGTTGTTTGCGAGAGAACAATATGGGTTTGAAGTAGCTGAAGGTTATCACCTGATACCTTTGCACATTTCAGATGAAGTTGCTAGTCTTTCTGCCATTTTACTTAATAGCGACTATTACAATTTTCTACTTGAAGGCAAGAAAAGTATAGATGGGTTGTCAGTATTAGACGAACTAAGGTTGATTCCATTTAAAGCGAAGGCATGGTGTGAATTAACTGATCGGCATAATGCTGGTGAAGAAGGATTATCAAAACACATAAAGAAACATCGAAATGATGTGGCTAAATTACTAACGTTGCTTTCAACGGATGTGCAAACTGAACTTCATGGAATGGTGGAAGTGGACATGATACGTTTCGTCGAAGCTATAAGTACTGAAGTCTTAGATGTGAACGTAACTGGAGTTAAAGGCATGACAACGGAATTGTTTTGTACAAGATTGCAGGAGATCTATAGGTTATAACTGAGAGAGTTATTGTAAGCCGCCTAGTACTATTGAGTTGGAATGACAATATTTAACCCTGAAAACTTTGTAAATTCAAAGTTTTCAGGGTTTTCTTATTTTTGACAGTTTAAAGATTGTTGAATTTTACATCAAGTTGACCTTCATCATTTATCTCAGTGTATTGGGGCTGACCTTTAAGCAATAAAAGTCCTGAGCATTAACTTTCCAATTCTCCTGCTTGCATAATTCGTTTAATTTCTTGAGCAATATTTTCAGGAGAAAGAATTAAATCTATACACCCACTTTCGATTGCACTATCCGGCATATCCGACTGCACGGCGGTGTCGGGATTTTGTGCGATAGTGATACCTCCAACATCTTTTATAGCGCATAGCGCATCTGCCCCATCACCGTCATAACCAGAGACTATTACAGCTATAATTTTACCGTCCCAATTTTGGGCCATGGAATGCAAAAAAACCGTAATCACATCGGGCCATCCCCTAGGCTTTGATATAGGCTTAAGGCGGAACTCACCATCAAGAACGTGTAAATCGCGCTTTTCAGGAATTATAAACACATGGTTGGGTTTAAGGTCTAGTTTTTCAGTGATAAGTTCAACCGGCATCTTTGTATATTTTGGTAGAATTTCGTGGAGCAAGGTGGCTACAGTTCTTAAATGATTGACGATGACGATAGCAACCCCCATATCAGCTGGCAGATTCTTTAGTAATCGAGTATAGGCGTCAAGACCACCAGCCGAACCGCCCACGCAGATGACAGGAAAGTCTTTGGCAGAACCCTTAGGTTTCTTAGTGTTCATATATAATCACTCCATTCCATGTCTTCTTCAAGTATCATTGTTAGTTAATACCCCAAACAGAAAATAATCAACCTAAAAACGCGTTTTCATTTCAATTTGCTGTGTTAAAATGAAATAAAGAGCAATGGGTGAAGTTTTTTTTAAGGGCGATTATAGATTCAGCTTCGGATGCGTTACAATCCATTGATGCAATCAACCAATTGCATATCAAAAATAAAGCATTGATTGAAAATGAGAATGCCAGATCTGTCAGTACCTATTTAAAACTATTGGCATATCTTGAAGAGCATCCGATTATTGATATAACTAGAGCTAGCAAAGACCTTGAGATGAGCTATAACGCCATATCCAGTGCAGTCAAGAAATTCATGGAGATTGAAATTCTCGTACAGAATGGTAATAAGAGAAGAAATAAAGTATATGCTTATGAAGCCTATTTGCAGATATTGAGGAAAGATACTTAGATTCACGTCGTCGCGAACACCGATGGGTACGCGGTATCAAAACGGCGGAAACTTTTTTCCGACTGCTGAAACGCTCTAATTACAACGATTATAGAAATGTAATTTGACTTTCCGCCATTTCGTAACCCGGTACCTATTGTATAGACTTTAGTTTGTTATGCTTCTGTTAGTACAAAATAAATTAAAAGAGTGAGGTTTTACAATGCCATTTTTTGAAGGAAAACAGCTGATCTATAATATATTGTGTCTTTTTATTATTCCGTTCGGATTGAGTTTTGTTTTCTATAGATTCTTTTCTAATAAAACATGGCTTTTACCAGTAATGTCCATAGGTGTTTTTATTGCTGTAACGATATTATTTTTCCCGTATATTGTTCAAGATTTATTTAAGTCGAATAAAGATACAACAACAATATATTGGTTAATATTATTTGTTCCAATTCAATTTTCCATTACATTTGTTTGTGTGATAATTACTTGGTTTCTAAAAAGAAAACGTGAAAATTGAGAGAGAGTTTGAAAAAATATTATCGAACAAGTCCTGTTTTTATACTAGAGTATTTATTATAATGTTAGGAAATATCACCTTTGGGTACGTAGTATGCATGAAGTATATAATAGAGCTGATAAACCCTTATATGGTGCGAAAGATAATGGTAGAAATCAAACCGCAACTTATATTGAACGGGATAATGATTAGACTAAATATAATGGGAGATGACGATGAAAAGTGAAAAACAAACAATATTTCTATTGATTGCTGTGACACTATTGTTTTTTGTTTTTATACTTATTTTGCCTAAAATATCAGAATATACTTTTGAAAAAACAGGGATATCTGAAGCGCCGGATACGTCATTTTTTTATAAAAGCGATGATTTGTATAATATAGCGGAACGCTATGGAGAAAGTGGAAGGCAAACTTATGTCTTTATGAGGTGGACCTTCGATTTACTGTGGCCAATCGTATATACCGCATTTCTAACGGCATGGATTTGGAAGTTAAGCAATTATTTAAAAATCAAAAAAATCTATTATGTTCCAATGATCGCTATGATGTTTGATTATTTAGAAAACATTGGGACTACAATCGTTTTTCAAAACTATCCAAATAAAATAGAAATAATTGCTTCTATCACACCATGGATGAGTATGCTCAAATGGACAATATTAAGTGGCTCTTTCATTATTTTGATTGTATTGCTCATCGCAGCACCTATAAAAATAATTAGTAAGCGGCTTGTATGAAAACGCCGATGGTGTACACAGTACCAAAACAGCGGATACTTTTATGTGACTGCTGAGATTTACTGATTTCAACTAATCTAGAAATTTTATCTGACTTTCCGCCATTTCAAAATCCTGTACCCGTGGCGGATGTTGTTGGTTCTTAAATAGGAAGAGCGAATTGAGGTAATTATGAAATTACAAATTTTGATTGTAACTACTTTAAGTGTTGGGAGTATTTTTCTTGCTGCGTGTTCATCTAGTATAGAGAATTCTACAACAGAATTGTCTATTTCAACCGGAGCAGAAACAGCGAAGGAAATAGAAACACCATCAAAAACAGAAGATATATCTACGGAGACTCTGTCATATGATACAAATATGGATGAACCTTTAATAGAAGTCGTTCCAATGGTGGATCGATATCAATTAACAGATTCAAAGTTTCCTGGTTATCCAATTGAAATAAACTATATAAAAAAGGATGCAAATGCGGCAGAATATATTTTTCTAAATGCAAAGTGCAGTAGCGGAAAATTCGTTCAGTGGGCGGAAGGATACCCTGTTCAATATTTGGCTGATTCGTCCTTGATAAGAGATGAGCCTTTTCCGATTTATTGGGTTCCTGATGAAGGTGATTCGAAAGGGTGCGACATCATTTTTACAATATACTATAGTGATGTCGCTGTGCCAATAAAAGAAATTCCGGCACAGATACTTTTGGATTCTGATAATTATTATTCTTTTACTTCTGAGGGCTAAACCAATGCGTCAAGTACAGGGAATGAGTTATTTGTTCCAGGTACTTTGATAGATAATTTCAACTATGGCTACTCGGTATCAAAACGGCGGAAACTTTTGTGTGACTGCTGAAACTCTCTAATTTCAACGAGTATAGAAATATAATTTAACTTTCTACCATTTCTTAACCCGGTACCATGGTACTGCGTACCCGTAGGCGCCAGTAGGCATATAAATCAACTAAGGAGATCGACTCATGGGGATTTTTTACAGAAGAACAGTCCAAAATATTGCTATCATATGTTTGATTTTTATAGGATTTAAAAACTTCATTATTTCATTGCCGTTGAGATATTCGCAACATTTTTCAGGTTTTTATCAATATATCGACACAAAAGATACGATGTTTATGCAAGGTAAACTTGCATTTGTTGTAAGTTTAGTCATGATATTGCTGGCCTATAACCTATATAAGCGTATGAGAATGGCTTGGATAGGCGAAATCTTCGTACTTGTGGTCTCGATTGTCTTACAAGCTATTTATTTTCACGCTTTTGCGTTACACATGATTATAGTTGAAGCCATTATTTTACTAATATTAGTGATATCAGTGTCCGATTTTTCTAGGAAGTCACAGCGTAGTTCTATAAAAAAAGTACTGATATATATCGTGATTTCATTTGTATTATTAATGGCGAATGCAACATTTAGTATTTTATTAATTCATGGTGATCTTGATAACTTAACGAATTTAAGCGCTGCTTTTTCAAAATCTATAAAATTAATGGTTATGATGGACAAATCCGTATTAAATAACACGTCGAGTGCGATGATTTTATATGGGGATTCTTTGATTTTTCTATTTTGGTTTACCGTGCTCGCCGCTTTAGTAACGCTCTTAAAACCATTAGCATTTGATGCTTATAAAAACAAGAATCAAAAGGAAAGGGCACATGCAATCATTTTAAAGTATGGTCAAAACCCAATGTCCTATTTGGCGATAGAAGATGACAAATACTATTTTTTTGGTGAAACGATTGAAGGCGTTTGTGCCTATACTATTGTTGGGAACGTGATGGTGATTTGTGGTGACATTATCTGTAAATCAAGTGATGCCGTGGTTTTTTTAGAAGAATTGATCCTGTTTTCAAAGCGCAACCATTATGATTTGATTCTATTAAATATTACAAATGAATTTATCGATTTATATAAATCTAATCAATTTGGCACCCTCAAGTATGGTGAAGATGCATGTTTTAAACTGGAAGATTATGACCTTAAAGGTGGCGCAGTTGCAAAAGTAAGAGCGGCGATTAACCATGCCAACAAAGCAGGAATTGCCGTATATGAGTACAAACCGTTAGAAGCACGTGATGTTTTGATTGAAAAACAAATTATGGGAATATCTGAAAAATGGCTCAATAACAAAGCCATGCCAGAAATGAAATTTATGCTTGGGAGTATTAGTCTTGAAGCACCAAGGGAAAGACGTTATTTTTATGCGGCGGACAGCAATGGTGAAATGCTTGGATTTGTAGTTTTTTTACCGTATATGTCTTCAAAAGCATATTTGGCAGAAGTCACACGTCGTAAGACTAATGCACCTCAAGGTGTACTTGAAAAAATTATTTATGATGCATTTATGGTTATGAAAGATGAAGGTGTAACTTACGGCAATATGGGATTGTCGCCACTTTATAATGTCTCTGAAAACGAAAACCAATCAATAAGTGAAAAAATTAGCACCTATATCTATGAGCATTTAAATGAGGCATATGATTTCAAATCGTTACACCATGCCAAAGAGAAATATGCACCCACGCATTGGGAGTCAAGGTACATTGCATATTATCCTAAACCGATGACCTTAAAATATGCCTATGCAATAGTTAAAGCACAAAACCCTGTGACAGTTTTACAAATGATTAAAGCACAATTAAAGAAAAGAAGTGATGGCTCATGAATTCTGAAAAAAAGAAAAATGAATCGTTTGTTTTTTCAAATCACGCGAATATTTTTTATGAATCCTACGGTTCGGGCACCCCTATGATCATGCTACATGGAAATATGCAGAACAATTCATATTTCAGTAAACAAGTGGCTTTTTTTAAGACGCGTTTCAATGTGATTACGATTGACAGTAGGGGGCATGGCAAATCAGATTTTGGATTGAGTAAACTCACGCTTAATTTACTTGCTGAAGATGTCATTAATGTGATAAACGCTCTAAAGCTAGATCATTTGATTCTCTTAGGTTTTAGTGATGGTGGAAATATTGCACTTAGGTTGGCGCAATTGATTCCTGAAAAAATGATTGCTATCATAGCAGTAGGCGCCAATTCAAGTCCAAATGGTTTAAAAAATTTAGTTAAAATACCAAGTGGGGTCCTTTATCGCCTTTTAAAAAAAATGGCTACATTTAAAATGTTCAGTTCAGTAAAGTGGCTTAACGAAAGAGCGGAAGTGATTGCTTTAATGATTCATGAACCTGATTTAATAGAAGATCAAATGCATCGCATTAGACTACCTATCTTGATCATAACGGGCCAATATGATTTGGTTCATCTTCATCACAGTCAAATGATGTGTGAAGCCCTGCCATTAGCAAAACTAGAAATCATTAAGAATAGTGGCCATAATTTATTGAGGACGCATGCAAAGTTGGCAAATAATATAATAATGGCTTTTCTAGATCAAATTGAAATAAAAAATAATTAAGCATTTTTTCTCATAGTCTTCTATCTTAATAATCCCCTCAGTATCTTCCAGCACATTTATGTTTATATTGTACTGGCACCCTTCAGTTTGGCAGCTCTTTTTGCCGGCAGAAAAATCCTGACTGAATGCTGGGGGCATCACTGGCGCATAACCAATTTAAAACGCTTCAAATGCTGGCACCTTTGGGTACGCGGTATCAAAACGGCGGAAACTTTTATGTGACCGCTGAGAGTCCCTAATTTCAACCAGTATAGAAATTCAATTTGACTTTCCGCCATTTTGTAACCCGATACCCGTGGTATAAAAAACGCACATTTGTTGCGACGCTATGTGAACCTGCGCTGTTAAAAGACAGTCATACAAACATAAAGATACTAGATGTACTGGGTGAGATCACTCGTGGATTTGAAAGTGTAACTTCTAAACTGGACGAGGGACAAAATTCACTTCGCAAAGTGCTAGGCTATTGCTGGAGTATGGCGATAGTCTATGAACCGGAGCATGGCAAGATGGTTTTTGAAAAAATAACAAAGGACATACTTGATAAAAGTGCTAACAAGCATGTCCTATGGATCGTTAAAGAAAATCTGAAGAAAAATAGATTGGTAAAATCAGATGCTCAGTGGGTGGAACGCATAAGTCAGCTATTTTAAAAGGCTAAATATTTTCACTTAACATGACCATCGCTTTGCTTCTATCAGTGACACCCAATTTGAGATAGATGGATGAAGTATAATTTTTGACTGTTCCTTGAGATAAGGATAGTTTTTCTCCAATTTCCTTGTTGCTAAGTCCTTGAATGATTAGATTTGCTATTTCTAGTTCGCGATCAGTAAAATCATAGGGATTATAATTGCCCTGTAGCGTGGGTCTTTTGTTTGTTTTTATAGATTTAGCAAGTTTATGGGCTACTTTACCGGTAATAAGTAAGTTGCCTGCCATTGCTTCTCTTATGGAGTCGATAAGTTTGCCTCGACCAATATCCTTTAATAAATAACCTGAAGCACCATAATTTAGTGCATCGATGATATATTCGTCATCGTCAAAGGTTGTCAATATAAGGATATGGATTTTGGGAAGTCTTTGTTTTATTTGTCTCGTTGCTTCTACTCCGTCCATTCCAGGCATACGAATGTCCATCAGTATAATATCAGGTTGGTGAAGTTCAGCGAGTGTGATGGCTTCTTCACCTGAGTATGCAAGTGCAACAACTTCGAAATCAGCCTCACTATCAATGAGCACCTTGATGCCATCTATGATAAGTTGTTGATCATCTACTAATAAAATTTTAGTTTTTATCATATGCTTCCTCCAAATCGTAAGCAATAGGGATTTGTGCTTCTAAGGTGATGCCTTTAGATTCGTTTTTGTAAAGTTGTAGTTCCCCGCCTAAGGCTTTGATTCTGTTATTCATGGTGTTTAGCCCAAAACTATACGTTATATTTACATCTGAGTCACCATTATTGGCTACTGATATAATGATGGAATGATTCTTCTCTTCTAAAAGTATTGAGACGTAATTTGCCTTGCTGTGTCGTAGTACGTTGGTAAGTGCCTCTCGAACTGTATTAAATATTACATATTCATATAAAGGTGCTGGAATAAGCAATAGTTTGTAATTGAAAGTTACTTTAAGATTTGAGCTTAAAAAAGTTTCATCTATCATTTTCTGTAGACGATGTTCAAGTGAGACGCCAGCAGATTCTGATTGACCTTTTAAATTTCTCACTGTTTCTCTAACATCCGCTAGACTATCTTTTAGTAGCGCTCTCGATTTTGCCAATAGTGCAAGTGCTTCATCAGGATTCTTTGAAATCAGTATTTCAACCCCTTCAAGCGAAACGATAGAAGCTGTAAGTGTGTGTCCTATCGTATCATGCATATCTTCCGCGATTCTATTACGTTCTTTAAGTGCTGTAGTTTCTTCGATTAATTTGTTCTGTAAAAGTATTTTCTCATTTAAATTAAGGATTTTTTGCTTTTGCTGTATAAGAATTCTGGTACTTGCCAAAGCAGCAATATAGAAAGAAAAATTAATCGTTTCAATAAAGTACTGATATAAAACAAGCTCTGTGCCGTGCCAGATGATTAGATAAGTGCAATAACCCAAATAAGTAAATGGTATAGAAAACCACAATGGATAGTTAAAAAACAACTCGAAAACAAAGATCATAAAAACTAGATTTTCTAATCCTGTTGTTGAACGATAAAGCAAAAAGGTAATCAATATATATTCTAAAAACAGTAAACCAAAGCGTAACCAGTGAACCGTTTTATTGAGTGTTCTTCTTCTATAAATACGTAGAGTGATAAAGAGTGAACAGACTAGCAAGTTAATCCCGTTTATAGCAGGATATAGGCTAATCAGTATCAATAAAATATAAAGAATTATATTGATGGCCCTATCAAGAATTTTATAATTCTTTTGTATTTTCTTACGTATATGGCTGAATGAATTCAATAATTTCATCTTTTTCACCTTTAATAATCGACTTTGGTTTGCTATATTCTTTTATTATAAAACCAATCAAGACCAGGCGCTAGTAAAACTAAACTAGCCCCAATATAACTAAGCATACAATTATGATCATAGGTATAAACTCAACACCATGAATTATAAGTGAAGGATAGAATGAGCGGTATTTTTTGTTTAAGAAAGCGATAAAGATAGAACCGATAATAAAAGTTGGGATACTTTCGATTTTATGAACATGATATGTGGCAAATAATATGCCATTGAAAGCCCAATCGAACTTTCCAAAAACACCATTCATTTTAGGCAACAAAAGACCTCTAAAAAATAATTCTTCTCCTAAAATATAGTTAAATAAACCGGTTATCAAAGTAAGCACGATAAGGTACCAGGCACCTTTGAATTCTGGCGTCGCTAGCGAGTTAATGAGAATATACGATGGGGGTTCAAATCCAGGAAATATTTGTAGCCACCAATTTTCAATAAAACTAAATAAACCTGATGATTCTATGAAGAAAGTAAACAATCCTACAGGTATAACCCACCAATATTTCTTCTTGCTTATCTTTTGAGTAATGGGATCGATTGGGTGGTTAAGCCATAACCTTTCTTTGAGTTTAACCCAGCTTAGGGTACCAAGTTCAAGTTTTAAAACAGTAACTGAAACGACGAATTGCCAGATCATACCCAAGACCATCAAAAGCCAAAAGATAATGCCTGTGTTTAAAGACCAATGATCTTTTGCATAAGGGATGATTAAAAATCGACTAATACCCATGGGAATGGTAACGATTGCCCAAAGCAACATAATTTGTAGCAAACTATACTGTTTGTTTGATATTTTTTTTTCCATATTTTTGCTCCTCTAAATTGATATTTGTTATTGCTAATAACACTATACGTTTCTAAGGAGTCATATGAGAAGTGACTAGAGTCATGTGGAAAAAAGTTTTTCTGCTTTCAAAAAAGAACTCAAACCATCCGTGGGAGTCAGATTTATTTGATACTTGTATTTTCAAAGTCCAGTGCATCTATTTTCTCAGCAGCATCATCTTTAAGGTAAAACACGCCGATGGGTACGCGGTATCAAAACGGCGGAATTTTTTGTGTGACGGCTGAAACTCTCTAATTTAAACTAGTATAGAAATATTATCTGACTTTCTGCCATTTCGTAACTCGGTACCCATGGTTCAGTACCCGTGGTGCGGTGTAAGGCCTGCTGAACTAAGTATTTGAGTCTTAATAGGATGATCTTTATAGGATCATCTTTTATTATGTCTGTTATAACATACTAAATGTTATAATAAATTTGATAATATTATAAAGCGAGGTTTTGCAATTGGATGTCATAGCCTATTTAAATATTTCTGGTAGGCAACTGATTTATGGCTTGACTGAGCGGACTCAGGCGTTTCTCATGTAGTTTTCGAAAGATGAAATGATCGTATAGGAGGACAACAATGAATACTGCCAATTACTCCGATGTCATCAACTGGGTTGCCTCTATGCACGATCAACAGTATCGAAAGGGCACACAAATTCCATATTTGGCGCATGTATTTGGGGTGGCATTTTCATTGATATCGGCTGGAATTGAAGATAGAGATGTTATCATCGGAGCGCTTACACATGATGTCGTTGAAGATACTGAAGCGACGCTTGATAGGGTTCGAGCGCTTTATGGCGAAACGGTAGCTTTATATGTTGGCTGGTTGAGCGAAGATAAAGAAAAGTCTTGGGAAGAGAGAAAACTCGATGTAATTAGGCATACAGATCAAATGCCACTCGGTGCGAAGTGGATTAAACTTGCATTAAATCTTCTACGCTTTATCTGCAAATAATGTGAGTGAAAAAACGACAATTCAAGAAGATTGTTGAGACTAATATTGATAAAGAATTATATTCACGAACTATTTTTCATTCTATGATATGATAATTTATATAGAAACCTTGTAATAAATTGAAAACATTATAGAAGTAAAGCTACTTCAAATATACTATAGGAGGAGATTAACGTGTTGAAGAAAATATTTGGATTTAATTCAATTCTTGAATCGGATGGGTCATATAGTCCTTCAAAGATGTCGTTAAAGTTGGCTACTGTTAGCAAAACTGATTATGAAAATGTTTCATATCAAAAGTATCAAGGTGAAAAATCGAAAATATTGATAATCTTTACAGAACAAAAAAATATGGGCATGGAGAATGGCACTTTTTTTTCTACCGGGAATCATCCTATAGAGGCTTTATTACCTATGCTACATCTTAAAAATGCAGGATTTGAATTCGAAATAGCCACTCCAACTGGAAAACCTGTAGTTTTTGAAATGTGGGCTTTTCCAAAAAAAGATGAATATGTTCAATCTATTTTCGAGACATATAAAAATAGATTTATGAAACCTATTAGTTTAAAGGATGACGTGGATCAGCTGTTGAATAAAGCTGAATCGTATGCAGCAGTATTCATTCCAGGTGGACATGGTGCTTTATTAGGTCTTCCAGAAGACGAAAATGTTGCTAAGGTTTTAAACTGGGCATTTAACAATGATTTGTATATTATTAGTCTTTGTCATGGACCTGGAGCTTTTTTGTCAACAGCATTAAATAATCAAAAATTTATTTTCGAAGGGTATCAAATGGCTGTGTTTCCTGATTCAGTAGATCGGATGACGCCTAGGATTGGTTATTTACCAGGGAAAATGCCTTTCGAGTTAAATGAACGTCTTATTTCATTAGGGGCGAAAATTATCAACACAAAGTCAGATAAGACGGTA
This sequence comes from Acidaminobacteraceae bacterium, assembly GCA_041741755.1. Classification (GTDB taxonomy): domain Bacteria; phylum Bacillota; class Clostridia; order Peptostreptococcales; family Acidaminobacteraceae; genus Fusibacter_C. Next base: position 105,530 of record JBGSJR010000028.1, read on the forward strand.
TGTATAGATAGAAAATTAATTACTGGTGCGAGTCCACTGGCTTCAAATGAGTTAGGTAAACTCGCTGCAACTACACTTTTGAAGAATTTATAATTCAGTTATTTAGCTTCTTAAAAGAAGGGGATTCATGCGATGGCTAAAAACGACAATATGCTGGCAATACTTTGGATGCTAAATTCAGGTGTTAAAGTAACTGCAAAACAATTATCCGAAAAGTTAGAAATAAATATAAGGACGATTTATCGGTATATTGATGCATTAAGTGCTAGTGGGGTACCTATAATATCAGACGCAGGTCATAATGGTGGGTACTACTTGATGAATAATTTTATCAGAGCACCTTTAATATTTGATATTGAGGAAAAAAAAGCACTTCTACATGCTGCTGTATTTGCTAAAGAAGCTGGATACCCTTTTAGTGAGGCATTAGGTAATGCGACCGAGAAACTAAAAATGTATTCAAATCAAGAACAGGAAAGTATCCTTAGCCGTCATTTAGCTGGATTTGAAGTGATAAATCGCATGGGAGCGCCTTCTCTTCAGCCATTATTGGTAGAACTTGAGCAGGCAGTGGCGAACGAATTTTCTATAGAAATTGATTATCGCTCTGGTCGTGAAGTAAAATCCAAGAATAGGGTGATAGACCCCTATGGCATGATCTTCTGGAACAATAAATGGTATACAGTTGGATTTTGCCACTTACGGAATGAGATTCGCAGTTTTCGAGCAGAACGGATTCTACAAATCAAACGAACTCAAGTAACTTTTAAACGCCCGGAAGCTTTTTCAGCCCGTGATTTTTTCATGCAAAATCTATTACCTGATTTAGTGGACAAGGAAGGGTTAGTTTCTTTGATAATCGGAGGCAGATCAGAGGCTTTAGATGACTTATGCCTACATTGGTTTTTAGGACATCATCTCAAAGAGCGGACATCGGATCAAGCCAATTTTTTACTCGAAGAAAATTCAATGCATCTATATGTTCCTTATTTTCTCCTATCCTACGGGAAAGCAATTGAAATAATTGAACCAAAGAGTTTGAAGGAAAAGCTTGTTACTGTTGCATCGGAACTAATGAAATATTATCAACTTTAACAACTTTAACAAATTCACTGACAGTAGATGTCAGTGAATTTGTTTTATAATGAAGATAGTCATTGATTTTCGATAAATGGTATCACTTGATGAATAAAAATTAGGAGAATCTACAAATGAATAATACCGTATATATTTATGTGTTTGACACTATGTCAGACTGGGAAATAGGTTATTTAACGGCTGAGCTAAACTCGGGTAGATATTATAAAAAGGGACTTAACCCATCCAAAATTGTAACTGTGGGAATTGAAAAGACACCCGTAACGACAATGGGCGGATTGAAAATACTGCCTGACATTAAACTAAATGAGTGCAGTATTGATAACATAGCTGCATTGATTTTACCAGGTGGGGATACGTGGACAGAACAATTTCACCAGCCCATCTTAAAAATCGCCCAAAGGTGTTTAAGTGAAGGCATATTGGTTGCAGCAATTTGTGGGGCTACATTTGGGCTTGCTCAAATGGGATTGTTGAATTTGCGCTCACATACAAGTAATGATCTGGTATACCTTAAGATGATTTGTCCCACTTATACGGGTGAAAAGTATTATAAAATGGCGTCTGTAGTAACAGACGAAAAACTAATTACTGCATCTGGAATTGCGCCACTTGAATTTACTGTACACGTTTTGAAAGCGCTGGATGTGTTTTCTTCAAAAACATTAGAGGCATGGTATAATCTTAATAAAACACAAGACTCAAAATATTTCTACGAGTTGATGAATTCAATCCAGTGAAGTTATCAAAATGAATTTGGTTTTCTATGATTATATTAAGGAGGCATAAAAATGGCTGAAAATATTAAAAATGTAGGAAGTAATGGAAATGTAGGCGTCTCAGGTAAATATACAAAGAACGGAACGCCAAATGGTTTTACTTCGATTACCCCATTTATAGTGGTGAAAAACCCATCTGAAGCAATTGCGTTTTATAAAAATGTTTTTGGTGCAAGGGTTAAGGATATTACTGAATATCCTGATGGAAATGGCAATAAAATAATAGTACATGCGGAATTAGACTTTGGAAATGGATTTTTGCAACTTGGAGCAGCGAATCCCGATTATAAGTTAGTTTTACCGCCTGATGAGGACAATGCGTGTTATTCTTTAGGAATTTACGTAACTAGTGCTGATCAAGTATTTGAAAATGCGGTAGAATGTGGCGCAAAAGTAAGGGAACCTTTATCAAGCTTTGTTTCAGGTGATCGTTATGGCAGCATACTTGATCCTTTTGGGGTAAGATGGTCTATTATGACTAGAATTGAGGATTTGTCAGAAGAAGAAAGTAGTCGTAGAGTTGCTGATTGGGCAAAGAGCTTTAGTGATGGCATAACTAACTAAAAAATCTGGAGCGTATACGATGAAAACAACACAAATGATGATTACTGAACCAACTTTATGGGCAGGGCTTAACCGCCCAGAAGCATCCTTTCATCAAGCAGATATTGCGGTATTTGGAATTCCATATGATGGAGGGGTGAGCTTTCGAAGTGGTGCCAAAGATGCGCCACAGGCTCTTCGAAGCATCACATACTCTATAGCACCTACTACAGAACACTTTGAAGATATCTCCAACTTGAAAATTAAAGATTTAGGGGATTTCGAAGCCCCCACTCGGGAAGAACTCTTCCATGATGTTGAAGCTCAAGTTTTTGAACTGGTGAAATCCGGAACTTTTTTCACTATGATCGGTGGAGATCACTCGACTACCATCCCAGTGCAACGTGGCATTAATAAGGCATTGTCCGAACCTTTTGGCATCATCCACATAGATGCCCACTTTGACCTCTGTGACACTCTTGAGGGAGACGCCTTATCCCATGGCTCAACTGAAAGAAGGGCTCTAGAACTCTCAAATGTATCCGGTCCAGAAAATTTGTTTTTTATCGGCATTCGTTCTATAGAGATGGATGAGCTTGAATTTTTAAAACACAATCCCGTTTCCGTCATCAGCGCAGCTCAGTTTGATGAAATAGGTGTAAATGCCGTTATAGATGCGGTGAAACAACAGATGTCACCTTTCAAGCATGTTTATCTCACCATTGATATCGATTGTCTGGACCCAGCCTATGCGGCAGGCACTGGCACCCCTCAGTTTGGTGGGTTACACTCTCGCAGTTTGTTAACCCTTCTTCGAGGCATATTCGACCTTCCGATTCTCGGATTTGATGTGGTAGAAATTGCACCGAAGTTAGATCCTTCTTTGGCAGCTCTTTTTGCCGGCAGAAAAATCCTGACAGAATGCTGGGGGCATCACTGGCGTAAAACCAATTTAAACCGTTAATCTATCGGGTAGGATGGAAAATTATTCGATTTTCCATCCTACCCGATTTTGGATCATTTCCGTATTGAACACACTGGTACCTATGGTATTTTCACGGCAGATTAAGCGAGCAGGATTTGGCAATCGTTGTGAGCAATTTGACGGAAACTTTTGTGTGACCGCTAAGAGTCTCTGATTGCACTTGTATGATATCGTCTTGTTATTTTTTTTAGATAACTAGAACGTATTGATTATAAGTGCATTCTTTTTATATAAAAAAATAAAAAAATGTTGTAGTGAGTATTAAACCCACCCCAACATTTATTAAGGCATTTTTATTTAGTTTCATTTTTATAGTGTATCAAGTAGACAGCAAATAGGATACCACTCAATATGTCCATGCCTGAGCTGTGACCATAGCTAAGAATTGCAGTTACATTTTGACTGATCAAACGGCTTGATTTTATTTCTAAACTGCTATAAAGAGACAAAATGATTTCGGAGTAACAATCATCAAGACTTTCTCGCATAAAGCTTTCAGATATTGCCGTTGTCCTATGTTTGTTTGAAGCGATGATATTTTTTAACTGGCGTTCATCCTCTTCAATATCGAAAAAGTGAAGGCCGCTTAACAACCCTACTAAAAAGTCATCTCCGGATGGCGTCAATCCATTTCCAAGTCCAATCAGTTTAATTAAGGGATCATAGTCAGGGTGTTTATGTGTTTGATAATCTAGAACAAAATGATTGAGAATTGCTATGATCATTTGATGCAATGGGGTGGCATAGGTGGCGTTGTCATTTATGAATGAATCAAAAGATTTGTACTTTAAAATCAAATTTGAAAAACCCATTTGATCGGCGGCATCCAGGGCATATGCCTGTAGGTGCGTCTCCAACAAAGTCACGAACTCATTTTGAATAAAATCATTGGCATACGAACAGGCCGATTTATTCAGTATGGGCGTTACAATCATTGGAACCTCATGATCTTCAGAATCAACATTAGCCTTATGAGTAGAAAGACTCAATAGGGTGCCCGGTGGATAAAGGGATTGATTAAAATGAATCGGGTCGCTTACGACTGCAGATAACGGTGTTAGGCCAATCGATTTGTTTTGAATGGTAAATAGGCCTCTACAGGTCATGACGTTGATCATGTTGTGATAGACGGAATGTACCTGCACCGAATTGTTTTCCATAAGGGCATCATAAAAGTTTTTTGTGATTTTATCAAATGTCAGCATTTTGACTCTCTATGATTTGAAAACATCAGTATAAATGTATCCAGTTGTGTCTTCCATTTAGATTCCAGCGTTTCAAGCAAAGTGTCATCAAGAATATCTTTTTTATTGAAAGTCGTGAGAAATGTAACATCCTTCAGAATCGTTGCAAGTATATACTTAGGCATAACCAGTAAGCTAGACGGGATCGTCTCATGTCGCATGATCATTTCATTTAAGTACTTATAGAGAAAAGCTTCAAATGCTGGGATGATCAAAGCGCCTAGTTCTCTTATTTCATCAAATTGAATATAGTTTGAAATCATAATTCTGGTGATATGAATGCGCTCAAAATAAAGCGTATAGAAATTCATGATTATTTTTATTAAATCGGCATTTAAATCTTCAAAAGTCAATTCGGACATGAGTGCATTTAAATTAAAATCTTCATCGCTGAAATATTGCTTGATGACCTCTAAATACAAATCACGTTTTGTGCCAAAAATTCTAAAGACAGTGACTTCGCTAAGTTTAGCTTTCTTGGCGATTTGTGAAATGCTGGTTTCATGAAAACCTTGATGAGAAAAAAGTATGAGCGCGCTTTCTTCAATGCGTTGTTGTGCACTTTTGGACATTACGCCACCTCCTCATTTTCAAGCATCTCAACCACTAGAGTGGTGTAAAAATTGATTTTTTGTTCAAGTGTCGATGCGTATTCCCCAGCGTCTTTAAGGGCAAGCAATTCAAAACACTCACAAAAAATGGAACTGTTCAAAATATCGATAATGGTAATAAAATCAAGGGGTTTTAAGTTGTTTCTCTTTTGAATCCCTATAAAGTAGTTTTTTAGAAGATTCTTTTGTTTTTCGATGGTATCATAAATATGGTCGAGAACATCATCTTTTACAAGCGTTCTTTTTATAAGTAGTCTAAAAGAGTTTGTAAAACCTAAGTTTATTTTAAACAAATAACGAATCACACGTTCAATATCAAGTCTCCAATCATCTTGATATTGCAAAATATCGAAATCAAGTTCCAAAGCTTTTTTAGTATAATATTCAATGGCGATATGAAATAAATTTTTTTTAGAAATGTAATTTCTATATATTGTACTTTCATTGACGCCAGCATTTGAAGCTATGTTCAGTGTTTTCGCCTGAGAATAGCCATGTTCCATAAACTCAGCGTATGCAGCTTCAATTATTTTAATTTCATTATCAGTCATAATTTTCCTCATAATCCTTAATAAATTTAATAATACTATAAAAATGTATTAAAGTAAAATCTTGCAAACAAACTTATGTAGGCCTCTTTTGCAATTAATATCGAAAAAGAGGTAATGCTGATATAAGTTTAAGTGCGATTAATCAACAATGATGGTTCCCGTTAATCCTTCAATGCCATCTTTGGCTTTTTCCAAAGACGTAATAAGTGCTTTTCTCCCAGATTTGGAAGATGCAAATTGAATGGAAGCTTTGACCTTTGGTAGCATAGAACCAGGTGCAAAATGTTCTTCATGAATATATTGATGCGCCTCAGCTGTACTCATTTGATCGAGCCATTTCATATTGGGTTTACCATAGTTTATAGCAACTTTTTCTACAGCTGTCAATATGATTAGATAATCTGCATCGAGAATCTCAGCGAGTTTTGCACTTGCAAAGTCTTTATCAATAACGGCAGATATTCCGATGAGCGCAGTATCTGTTTGAACAACTGGAATGCCACCGCCTCCAACAGCGATAACGATTTGGCCAGCTTCTACTAGTGTTTTGATGGTCCTTTTCTCTGCAATATCTATTGGCTGAGGAGAAGGGACGACTCTTCTATAGCCACGGCCTGAATCTTCAATCATTTTAAAACCTTTTGATTCAGTAAGTGCAGTGGCTTCAGATTGTGTAAAAAAACCACCGATCGGTTTTGTTGGATTTTCAAATGCTGGATCATTAACGTCTACAATGACTTGTGAGATAATAGTGGCGACAGGCTTGTCAATTTTTCTTATAGCCAGTTCTTCCATAATTGCATTTTGAAGGTGGAAGCCAATATAACCTTGTGACATAGCGCCGCATTCAGGAAAAGGCATTTCAGGTGTTTTTGCTCCAGATACGGAGGCAAAGGCCATGGCGCTATTGATCATGCCAACTTGTGGGCCATTGCCATGTGTCAGAATTAATTCATGACCTTTTTCAATCAAATCGACCAACGGTTTAGATGTTTCTTTAACGAGGTTGAGTTGCTCCTCAGGTGTATTGCCTAGGGCATTGCCTCCAAGAGCAACAACAATTCTAAGTTTTTTATTCATAATTTGCACCTGCTTTCAATTTTTTTTGCAAAGATACGATTTACTTGCTTGACACTGAGTGTCTATATGCTAAAATGAGTGTAACCACATGCACAAATGAATTGTACTACATTTTTTAAGTTGTGTAAATACTTGCATAATAAAAGGGAGGAAATGACTTGATACAAGGAATGATTCAAAATAATGCATATTACGACTCTGTAGCACTGATGCAGATATCAAAAGCAATCGAAGCAATTGAGGGTGTTATAAGCGCAATGGTTTGTATGGGCACTGAAATGAACAAAGAACTATTGAAAGCAGCAGATTTACTTAATGAAAAATTTGAGGCAGCCTTAACAAGTGACCTAATTATAGCGTTCAAATCTGTCGACGGATTTGATGACAAGCGCGTCTATGAAACAGTGGAAAAATTGTTAAACACAAAAAAAGAAGATGAATCGGAAACGGAAATGCTCCCGACATCTTTGGCATCAGCATTTAAGAGATATCCTGACAGCAATATTGCCGTTATGTCACTTCCAGGAAACTATGTTGTCCAAGAAGTAAGAAAAGCACTAAAAAGAGGTTTACATGTCATGCTTTTTAGTGACAATGTCTCTATTGAAGATGAAATAAGCTTGAAAACATTGGCTCATGAAAAGGGTCTGCTTATGATGGGACCCGATTGTGGTACTGCAATCATCAACAATGTAGGTCTTTGCTTTGCAAACGAGGTAAACAAAGGAACTATTGGTGTTGTTGGTGCTTCAGGTACAGGTACACAGGAAATAACCGCTTTAATCGATCACTATGGTGGTGGGGTCAGTCAAGTCATTGGAACTGGTGGCCGCGACTTAAGTTTAGAAGTGGGTGGCATTATGATGCTTGATGCCTTAAGTGCACTTGAGAATGATGATGCAACGCAAACGATCGTTTTAATTTCTAAACCACCCGTTGAAAGTGTTGCAAATAAAATCATAGAAGCCTCAAAAAAATGTAAGAAGACGGTTATTATTTGCTTTATAAATAGTGATTTCGCCGCGGAAAAGGAAAGTAACATTAGATTTACCGGTACCCTTGAGGAAGCCGCATATACGGCGGTTAAGCTATCAACAGGTGAAGCGCCAAAAGAATTGACTGACTTTTATGATTATAATGAGGTTAAGGCTACTTTTGATTTAAACCGAAAAGAAACACAAAAGTATGTTAGAGGTTTATATTGTGGCGGAACGATCTGTGACGAAACGGCGTTCATTTTTGCGGGTAAGTTTGGTGATGACGTTTATAGTAATGTTGGAAAAGTGAATCAGCTTCCGGATGCCAATCATAGTTTTAAGCATTCATTTATTGACTTAGGAGATGATCAATTTACAGTGGGTAGACCACATCCTATGATAGAACCTGATGCTAGAAATAAAAGAATTATTAAAGAGTCTTTGGATCCTGAAACAGCAATTGTGCTATTTGATGTTGAATTAGGTTATGGTTCACATAGAGACCCTGCTAAGAGTGCTGTTGAATCTGTCAGAAAAGCAAAAGCTTTATTGGCTGAACAGGGCAATGATGTATTATTTGTTGCGTATGTACTTGGTACGGAAAGAGATCTACAAAATTATAGATATCAAATAGATTTATTGGAGTCAGAAGGCATAGTGGTTGCAAGAAGTAATGCTAGAGCAGCAAAATTATGCGCTGATTTGATTGGAGGTATAAGCCATGAGTAAGATTAACGCACTTTTTACACAACCGATAAATGCAATTAATATGGGTACGGATCTCTTTAAAGATGATTTGGTCAGCCAAGATGTAAAGGCGATTCAAGTAAAATGGCAGCCGCCAGCGTCTGGAAATGTCGCATTAATTGAAGCGCTTGGAAAGTTAGTAGATCAAGAGTCTATCGATGCCGCCAACGATGAAACAATCAAGCGTATGATGAATGCAAAGCTCGTTTTAAAAGGTGTTGCAAGAGCTATTGACGTCGTGCCCGGTATGAAGCCAAATATGATCTTACATGCTGGACCGCCTATTCAATTTGAAGATATGCCAGGACCGATGAAAGGTGCTGTGATTGGTGCTATTATTTACGAAGGCTTAGCGAACACGCCAGAAGACGCACTCAAATTGGCAGAATCGGATGCTATTGAGTATGCATCATGTCATGATCATCAAATGGTTGGTGCTATGACTGGTGTTACATCGGCAAAAATGATGGTGCACTGTGTGCATAATGAAACTTACGGCAATTATGGTTACTCAACGATCCATGAAGGTTCTGGATATCCCGTGCAAAGATATGGTTCATATGATGAAGACGTTATCAATAGACTTAAATGGATGGATTCAGAATTTCGACCTGTTTTAAATGACGCCCTTTTATTGTCAGGTGGTATAGATGTTGGTGCTACTATTGCACAAGCACTGCATATGTCTGATGAATGTCATAATAGAAACAAAGCGAGCTCAATTTTACTATATAGACAAATTCTCCCATTCTTGTTGAAGACGAATCATGATAAAGAAGTCATCTACAGAGTTTCTGAATTTATCAATGCCAATGAACATTATCACTTAAGCATTACCATGGCAGCAAGTAAAGCACAATTGGATGCAGCTACTGGAATCAAAGGCAGCACGATAGTAACCGCACTCAGTAGAAATGGCAAGGAATTTGGTATTAAGGTAAGCGGGCTTGGTAAGGACAAGTGGTTTGTTGGGCCTGCACAAAAAGTCGACGGCTTATTTTTCCCTGGATTTTCACAGGAAGATTCAACACCTGACATGGGCGATAGCGCCATCTCTGAAACGGCTGGCTTAGGTGGCTTTTCACTTGGAAACGCACCTGCAATCGTTCAGTTTGTTGGTGGTACTGTAAATGATGCGATTTCTTACGTCAAGAGTATGTATGAAATCACATGGAGTGAAAACAAGAATTATACAATTCCATTCCTCAACTTCAGAGGTACGCCTGCTGGTGTTGATATAAGAAAAGTCATTGAAACGGGCATTTTACCGATTATCACAACGGGCATTGCGCATAAAGAAAGAGGTCGTGGTCAAATTGGAGCGGGCATAGCAAATCCGCCGATGGAATGTTTTGAAAAAGCGATAATGGAATTTGCAGCACAATTTGAAGCGTAACTTAAAATTTAATGATGAAGGAGAATTCATATGTTTAAGAAAATTAGCTTAACGAAATGGATGGTCATTGCGTCTGTACTTGGCGTTATTGCTGGGTTGGTATTTGGTCCGGCTATGGGAAATATTAAATTTTTAGGTGACATCTTTTTAAGATTAATGCAAATGTCAGTTGTATTTTTGGTAATGGGTGCAATCATAGAAGCCGTAGGCGGTCTAGACATTAAAGATATCGGAAAACTAGGTGGAAAAACCATATTTTTATTTGTTGCCTCTACAGTGTTCGCAGCGTTTGTTGGTTTGGTGTTGGCGATCATCATTAAACCGGGTGTCGGTGTCACAGGTGTTGAAGCAGCCGCTTATACTGGCAACTTGGTAGAAGGTAATCCACTTGATTTATTGGTAAATTTCTTCCCGAAAAATGTCGTTGAGTCCATGGCGACAGGTGGTATCTTGCAAGTTATCGTTTTTTCAATTTTCTTTGGACTCGCAATTTCTATATTAAGAAGCAAAAATGGAGAAAATATCGTTTTTAATTTTATCAAAGAATTAAACGTGATTATTATTCAAATCATCAAAATTGTCATGAATTATGCACCAATTGGTATTTTTGCACTTGTTGGTTCAATTACAGGGACAGCTGGAATGGGAATGTTGTTTGCTCTAGGTAAATTCCTGATCGCACTCACAGTTGGTTGTATCGCTGTATTGTTGTTGTTTGTGTTAATTGCATCTGCATATGGCAAACTAAATCCAATTAAACTTCTGAAAAACATGGAAAACACCATTATTGTTGCCATAACAACAACTTCTTCAGCTGTGTCTTTACCAGTTGCAATGGAAGATTCTGAACAAAAAATCGGCATCAGTAGAAGGGTTTCTCGATTGGTAAATCCACTGGGTATGAACTTGAATAGCCATGGACTTGCTGTTACCGTAGCGGTTGGTTGTGTTACTGTTGCCCAGTTCTTCGGTATTCCTCTAGATGTAAGTGATTATCTAATGATTGGCGTCATGTCAGCAGTCGCTACTTTTGCAAACTTGGCTGTTCCTGGTGGTGCACTTGTTACAATGGCAGTCGGATTTTCTCTTGTAGGTTTACCTTTAGAGGGTGTTGCGATCATTGCAGGCGTAGACTGGTTCGCTGGAATTATTAGAACACTATTAAACGTGGCGGACGATGTATTGATTGCTGTAATTGTTGCAATCAGTGAAGACGAATTAGATAGAGACATATTTAATAGAGATCATAAGAAAGCTAAGCTTGTAGAACAGAACTAATGGCTATGCTATAATGAACGTTGTGTGCTCAGTATTTAATGTCACTACCCAATTGGTGATGGTATACTGAGCATACAGCGGTTTGTTTTTAGTATGATGTGTTACGAGACATCTATAATTCCTTAATGAGAGGATGACTATATGATCAAAATTAACTTCAGTGTCCAAATCATAGTTGCGTCTGTTCTGGGTTTGCTTTGCGGCGTGATTTTTAAAGAGCAGATGGCAAATCTGAATTTTATTGGCGAGATATTCCTTAGGTTGATTCAAATGTCCGTCGTGATATTGATTATGGGTGCGATTATCGAATCGGTTGGCTCTTTAAATCCTAAAGATTTTGGAAAAATTGGCCTAAAAGCAATTTTTCTTTTTGCATGTACGACGATTATCAGCTCTGTAGTTGGTATTTTTGTCGTTAATATTATAAAACCAGGTGTTAGTTTAATTGGAGTTCCCCAAATTAAATATGAAGTGGTTACTTATGGTGATAACCTGTTAGAGCTCGTTGTTGACTTTGTACCCAAAAATATATTTGAATCCATGTCGAGTGGCAACTTAATCCAAGTGATCATATTTTCAATATTTTTTGGTTTGGCGATTTCAAATTTGAAAAATGATGAAAGAACAAGTGTCGTTTATGATTTTATTGTTCAATTGAATAAAATCATTATGGAAATTATTAAGTATATTATGAAATTCGCGCCAATTGGCGTATTTGCACTTTTAGGCAGTATTACTGGAAGTATTGGCATAGAAGTGGTCATACCATTATTCAAATTTTTATTATCGATGTTTTTAGGGGCATTTATCATATTCTTGATTCATCTGACAGTCGCGGTATCTTATGCGAAAGTCAATCCATTTGTTCTTATGGGAAAACTTAAAGAAACTGTACTGGTTTCTGTTACAACAACTTCATCTGCAATATCTTTACCTGTACAAATGAATGACTGTGAGACAAAACTAGGCATAAGTGTACGCATATCTAGACTTGTGAATTCACTTGCAATGACTTTAAACAGCGACGGACTTGCGTTGACCATTTCCATTGCTTGTATTATGGTAGCGCAATTTTATGGTATTGAATTGTCCATTCAACAACAGGTTGTTATCGTTTCAATTGCAACGTTAACAACGGTTGGAAACTTACTTGTTCCAGGTGGTGCTTTGGTCGCAATATCGTTGGCTTTGGGTATGGCAGGTTTACCACTAGAAGGTATTGCTTTATTCGCAGGTGTCGATTGGTTTGCTGGCATAGCAAGAACATTCATAAATGTTATTGATGACGTTTTGATCACATTGGTCGTTGCTGTGAGTGAAGGCGAGTTTGATAGGGAACTATTTAACAATAAGATCGACGTAAATGACTTAAGTGAGCGTATTTCTATTGAAGTAGAGCACTAATTTGTATTTATATGATGCACAACTTTTAAATGTAGAACAAGGGATTATTCGTATTTATTAAAATCAAAATATAAGGGGAACATACGCACATGAGCAACTATAATGCAGTATTAGCTAGAAATACAGAATATGCACCTAAAAGCAACGGCTTATATTCACAAACTGTGGCATTTTCTCACTACAATAACCTGTCGGCGCAATTGCCTATTGATCCTAAAACAGGTCAACTCGTAGAGGGCGGCATAAGGGCACAAGCTGAACAGTGTTTTAACAACATCAAGACAATCGTAGAAAGCATTGATCATGTTATGAATGATGTCGTCAAAATCACACTATTTATTACGGACATCATGGATATGGATGCAGTAAACGACGTGTATAAAACGTACTTTCCTAGCTATATGCCAACACAGACAATTGTTGCAGTTGATACTTTACCGATGCATGCAAGGGTACAGGTCGAAGCACTCCTTTCGAATGGAGAAGGCACAATTCCAAACGCGCCTCAAGCGGGTGATCTCATTAAATTGACAAATAATACTGCCAATGCGCCGATCAGTGTGTTTTCAACACAAACTGTTTCTTTTTCTCATTATAATAATCTTTCAGCTCAATTACCAATTGATCCCAAATCAGGCAGAATCGTAGCGGGTGGCATAAAAGAGCAGACGACACAGTGCTTAAAAAATATTAAAGCGATCTTAGAAAGTATCGATGTGCCATTTGACGATATTGTAAAAGTGACCGTCTACCTTAAAAATTTCTCGGATCTTGAGGCTGTAAATGAAATCTATTCAACGTTCTTTCCAGATTCATCAATAGCAAGAGCCGTAGCTTATGTTCCTGCACGTACAACGGTTGCCGCATCAGGTTTACCAATGGGGGCGCTCGTTCAAATTGAAGCTGTGGTATCTCATGGAGATGGTACACCACCACAACTTGTCGAGGACAGACATGGCTTGATTATTGAAGCAAACAATACGGTTGATGCACCAATATGTTCTTTATCAACTCAGACCGTTGCATTTTCTCATTATAATCATATATCGGCTCAGTTGCCTTTGGATCCAAAAGCGGACAAACTGGTTGAGGGTGGCATAGTAGAGCAGGCAACACAATGCTTGAAAAATATAAAGACAATCATTGAAAGCATAGATCATAGTATGGATGATGTGGTTAAGGTAAATATTTTCCTTAAAAATATTGCAGATGTTGAGGCAGTGGATGATGTTTATAAAACATTCTTTCCAAACGGCGCTCCAGCAAGAAGAACGATAGGCGTCTCCTCAATAGAAAAAGAGGCTTTAATCCAAATTGATGCTGTCGTTTCAAATGAAGAAGGCACACCGCCGAAAGCATGAGTGAGTTATTGTGCCAGGCATATCGACTCATGGATAGGATAGAGTTATTGAAAGTGAAAGAATTTGAATGCATGCTTCATGCTGGCATTCAGAATCTTTCACTTTTCTTTTATCGCAAATTCGCCTTGATTTGACAATGAAGCGTGATAAAATATAATAAAAATTAGTAAGCATGTGACTTACATGATAAAGTAATAGATATAGTGTTAAAATTATTGATATCTTTTTGAAAGAAGGCGAAAACATGGCAGATTTGCTTTGGGGACTCACTACAAAAGTATCACTGGTTTTTTTGGTCATATATGTTTTTTCAAGCACCAAGATGTTTAATAAAATCTTACATAGTCGAACATTCACTTTAAGAGACAAAATTATTCTTTCCATGATTTTCGGATTCATGGGGATAATAGGGACTTACTCAGGCATACCCTATATGGGTGCAATCGTAAACAACCGAATGATTGGCGTAGTCTTTGGGGGACTGATAGGGGGTCCTTTTGTTGGGGTTCTATCCGGTCTAATCGCAGGTGGGCATAGATTTTTGATTGATGTTGGTGGATTTACCGCATTGTCCTGTGGGATCTCTACATCCCTAGAAGGATTGATTGCAGGATTACTTTCACAATATTTTTTTAGGAGCAAAAACAAAATTGTATTTGGATTTTTTGCTGGTATAATTACAGAAACTGTACAAATGATCGTCATCCTTTTAGTCGCAAAGCCTTTTGTAGATGCGGTGATTCTAGTTAGAACAATTTCATTTCCAATGATTTTAACCAATTCAATAGGGATAGGACTAATGATTATCATCTATCAAAACATGCTTAAGAACAATGATATGCAAGGTGCGTTTCGCTCTGAACAAGCCCTAAGGATTGCACGAGAAAGTGTGAAATATCTAAGAATGGGATTAACGATTGAAGCAAGTCAAAACGTTGTTCGAATTATTCGAGATATCGCAAAAGTGGATGCTGTGGCCATTACGGATAGGGAAAAAATCTTTGCATATGAAGGGATAGATTTTCTTGGATTTAAGGCGGGTGACCTAATACATTCGAATATTACCAAGCAAGCAATGGAACAGCATATGGTAATTTCATCACAACTCAATGTAGATGTAAAATTTAAGAAAAATAAAAATCTCAGTGTTGTCATAGCACCATTAATCGTAAACGGAGAAGCCATAGGGTCCATAAAATTGTATTCCCTGGGAAAATCCAAAACCTCAATGGTGGATGAAGAACTCGCAAGTGGACTTGCCATGCTTTTTTCAACGCAACTTGAGTTAAGTCACCTCGATGTACAAAAACATCTGCTCGATAAAGCGGAACTCTCAGTATTGCAAGCAAAAATTAATCCGCATTTCTTATTTAATGCGCTTAACACCATTCATGCACTCATAAGAATCGAACCCAATCAGGCACGGGAACTACTCATCAAGTTTTCAGATTATTTTAGAAATAATATCATACAAAATGATTGCCTCATAACACTTGATAAAGAACTTGACCAGGTCATGACCTACCTTGAACTTGAAAAGGCGCGTTTTGGAAATCGACTTTTAATTGAGTTTGATGTGCCAGAGCAACTTGACATAGCGGTGCCACCACTTATTATTCAACCACTTATTGAAAATGCAATTAAGCATGGCATCTTCAAACACAAAAGTAGTGGGAAAGTAAAAGTTAAGATTACGGCATTTGAAGCGTTTTATAAGATTGCAATCGAAGACGATGGCATAGGCATCGATAGGAAGATTGTTGAAAGTATTTACAAAGTGGATGAAACGACGAATCATATAGGTCTTTTGACAACACACAAGAGACTTTTGGCTACCTATAAAAACAACAAAGGACTCGATTTTGAGACTAAACCCGGAAGCGGAACGTTGGTTTCTTTCTATATACCCAGAGGAGAAAAGGTATGAATGTTGTGATTGTTGACGATGAGCACTTGGCGATTGAAGAATTGGCTTTTCAATTGTCCCTGTGTGATGACATCCAAGTTAAAAATACTTTTATGGACCCAGAAAAAGCCTTTGATTACATCATGTCACATGATATTGATATCGTATTTTTAGATATACAGATGCCAGGGACAAATGGTTTGAGATGTGCTAAGAGAATATTGTCCAAAAAAAATATTCATATCATTTTTGTGACCGCTTATACAGAATATGCTGTTTTTTCTTATGAACTGGATGCGGTTGATTATTTGCTAAAACCCATTAACAGTGCAAGGCTTAATTTGTCACTCGATAAAGTGAGAAGTTTTAGAAGTAGAACAAGCCCGCAAAAAATGATCAAGGATTTCTTGCTTATTTATGAAAAGGAAGTTCTAAGGCCGATAAAATATGATGAAATCCGTTATTGCCGTGCAAACGACAAACACGTTGAAATCTTCACAAAAAATCAAATGTTTTTATACGAAAACAACATTGGTAAACTTGAAGAGTCACTTCAGGATTCCGTTTTTTTCAGATGTCATCGCAGTTATATCATCAACCTTAAACACATTACCCTTGTAGAGCCAGTCGAAAGAACATATCTTGTAAAAATGGAAGACTTTAGCGAACTGATTCCCATCAGTCGTTCAAATGTTCAATCCTTCAAAAAAATGATGGACATCTAAACTCAAAATCGTACAGTTTACGCTAAATTTAGGACAGCTCAGTAAAAAAAATGAGCTGTCTTATTTTTTTTTTGTAATATATGAGTGTGGGGGTGAATTATGTTTAAAGATCAATTGATGAAAAGTTATGATCGATATTATGACACATATGAGTCTTATGAACATTTAGGACTTGAGTTCGATTTCATGGCGAAATATTATCAAAGAAATTCAAAGTATATGGCTGTCAAAAATATTGAGTATTATGCATTTTCCAATTATGAAGAAGTTTACTACAAGCATTATGAAAATTTTAACATCCAGGCATTATCAGAAATCGATTTATTCATTACTAATTATTTAAATCAATTCACGTCAGCTGATGAAAATCATATGGAAACCTTATTGACTGTTATTGCGAGTACAGGCGGCCAGGTTCCAAACGATTTGAAAAAGTCTGTGGAAAAAATGAATCCATCTAAAAGTATTTTTTGGGGGCTTAAAGGTTGGATTAGAGTAAAACTGATTCTAATTGATTCTCAAAACAACATCATCACAAACAAAGTCGGTCAGAATGATCAAATAAAACTCGCAAAACTACTATCTTAGGGGGGAAAACATGAACGGATTAACTTTAGTAATTGTATCTGTAGTTTTGTTCTTGGTGGCTTACACAACCTATGGCTCATGGTTGGCAAAAAAATTCGGAGTAGATCCAAGTAGAAAAACACCAGCACACACCATGAATGATGGCATCGATTACGTGCCTGCAAAAGCACCGGTGCTTCTAGGTCATCACTTTTCATCTATAGCAGGCGCAGGTCCTATCGTTGGCCCAATTGGCGCTGCGATTTTCGGATGGATTCCAGTGTTTTTATGGATTGTTATTGGCTCAATATTCTTCGGTGGCGTTCATGATATGGGATCTATGTTTGCATCGGTCAGACATAAGGGCCAATCCATAGGTGAGGTTATCGGAACGACAATGGGTAAAAGAGGCAAGCAACTCTTTTCAGTATTCGCATGGTTGACTTTGATTCTTGTTATAGCAGCTTTTGCAAATATTGTTGCCAACACTTTTGTTTCGGTTCCTGAAGCTGCTTCCAGCTCAATGTTGTTCATAGTGCTCGCAATCTTTTTTGGATATGCAGTATACAGAAAAGGTGTAAGTCTTGGAATGGGAACAGTGATTGGGGTCGCACTTTTGATTTTAGCTATCTATATCGGCACAGTATTCCCACTTTCACTTTCTAAAAACGTATGGATGGTTATTTTACTTGGTTATATATTTGTGGCTTCAGTAACACCGGTATGGATTCTTTTACAACCTAGGGATTATTTAAATTCATTCCTTTTGTATGCCATGTTGATTGGTGGCGTGCTAGGAATTGTAATTATGAGACCTACAATCCAATTAGCTGGTGTGACAGCATTTAACGTCAACGGCTCTTATCTATTCCCTATGCTTTTTGTCACAGTAGCTTGTGGTGCTATATCAGGGTTCCACTCACTTGTTGGCTCTGGTACGACTTCTAAACAACTTGATAATGAAAAGGACATCAAAGTTATAGGATACGGTTCAATGCTTATTGAAGGTGTATTGGCGACACTTGCAATTATAACAGCTGCTTATATAACTGGCGGTAAATTAACTGAACTCTTGGGAAGTGGTGGTCCTGTCAACGTGTTCAGTGATGGACTTGGCTCATTTATGACCAGTTTTGGAATACCTTTCACAGTTGGTAAAAGTTTTACTGCACTTGCAATTTCAGCATTTGCAATGACGACTTTGGATACTGCAACACGCCTTGCAAGATTTATCTTCCAGGAAATGTTTACGAAAGAAAATCAGACAAAAGAAACGGTATTTACAAATAGATATGGTGCAACTGCAATTACTGTAATTATTGCGGGTACATTATCATTCTACGGCTGGGCGACAGTTTGGCCATTATTTGGTTCTGCGAATCAATTGCTTGCTGCACTTTCACTGCTTGCACTTGCAGTTTGGCTTAAAAGCAACGGCAAGAGTTTTAGCTTTGTTCTAATTCCAATGATCTTTATGTTTTCAGTGACGCTTGTTGCACTTGTTATTCTTATATCGAAAAGTTTAACGCAACCAGTACTCTTGGGATTTTCAGTGATTCTATTTATCCTTGCACTTGTTCTTATTTATGAAGCATCAAAAGCGTTAAAAGGTGACAAAATTTCAGACGTAAAAGTAAAACCATGAAATTTTTAGAGAATATAGTCCTTTTTTTCACAGGTGCACTTAGTTTTAATAGAAAAGCATATGCGTTAATTGAAAAAGATTTAAGACAGGAAGAGGATAATTTTCTGTTGGCTGCAAGAGCAGACCTACTCGGACTTAATTTCCCAACAATGTACTACATGTTAGAACTGATACCCTACATGGTAGAGGAAGAAGAGGCTTGGATTAAGAGAATGGTCAAGAGAAAGAGTATCTGGGAAGAACGATTTTCAGACCTCGACATAGATCCTTAAGGAGAATCTGATGTTAAAAGTAGAATTCTACGGAGGAAAAGGTGGGGTGGGTAAAACCACCCTTTCTTCAGCAAGGGCACATTATTATACCAAACTAGGGAAAAAAACTTTACTGGTTTCCACTGACCCAGCACATTCGATTTCTGATGTGTTAGGCGTTCAAGTGGGGTCGAAAATTAAAAGCATCACGCCATTATTGGATGCCATCGAAATTGACCCTGAAGAAGAGGCAAATTTGTACATCGATCAAATCAGAAGAGATTTGAATGCCATTCTAAGCCCTGTAGTCCTTGAAGATGTCAACAAACAGTTGAGGGCAGCCAAAGTAATGCCAGGTACGCATGAGGCGAGCTTGTTTGATAAAATGATTGAACTCATGGATATGTATAAAGACTTTTATGAAGTGATGATTTTTGACACAGCGCCTACTGGCCATACATTGAGATTGTTGACATTACCAGAACTGTTAATTGAATGGTTTGAAGGCTTGATTAAAAAAAGAGAAAAAATAGTAAAACTAAAAACCATGCTTGGTTTAAAAGAAGAAGATCCAATTCTTAGTCGATTGAAGGTACGTCACGCAATTTTTTTGAAGGCCAAAGGCGTGATTCAATCAGAGAACACATCCATTCATTTGGTGATGAATCCTGAAAAAATGCCTTTGGAAGAAACTAAAAAGGCCATGCGTTTTTTAAGCGAAGCGCATCAGCCCGTTACTGAGATTATCATCAACAAAATTTTACCACCAAATATAGTGGATCCTTTTTTTAAAAATAGGATTGAAAAAGAACAAGAAGTGATCTCAGAAGTCAAGGCGATTTACAAAGACCTTAAGATTACTGAAATCTTCATGATTGATCAGGATATGGATGCAGATTCGCTGATTAAAATTATTGATCTGCTTTAAGACATGCGTTAAATGAATTCATTATTGTCATGATTTATACAAAGGAGGGTACCAATGAAAACCTATAATGGAAAAGACTTGTTAATGTTACTTGTTGAATCTGAGCAAAAGGTTGCTGTGCTTTATCATGAACTATCAAATCAAGTATCTCATCCAAAAGCCAAGGCTGTATTTGAAAAACTTGCTAAGGATGAAGAAAGACATGAAGAAATGTATACGGCATTGATGAACAAATTTGAAGGCGATTTGATTGTTGAAGTGGATGATGAGGCGCACGAATTCCTTGATTCGTTGGTTAAATTCAGCTACTTCAGAAACGATGCTGTGAAAAAAAGGTTCGTAAAAGAAGACGCACTTGTGGTTGCAGAGAAGATTGAAAGGGATACCTTAATCCTTGTACAGGAGTTGCGTGCACTATATCCCAATATTGCGCCTGATGAAATCACTATCGTGATGAAAGAAGAAAAGAAACATCTTAATTTTGTTTTAAGAACGCTTGAAAATCAAATGTACCCTACATTGGGTTTATAAGAACTGTTTTGAAAATGTCGCTTTCTACTTGTTGGAAGCGACATTTTTTTTAGTTACAACTGACTTGTGACAGAATCTGTAGGGCGATGCAAGAAAATTGAATTCTAGAGAAACATCAAGCGCCCTGCTTTATTAATTTGCAAAATAAAAGTATACTATTATATGAGGAAATTGCATAATTCCAAATTGTATGAATTTCATTTATCAAAACGGCTTTATTGAGCCATTGTCAAATTCGATAAACGGAATTTTGCAACTTAAAAGGTAATTATGCAATTTCCATATATAATGAAACATTTGAAATTTTAGATTATTTAATTTATTTTGATTTATTTTAATTTGTTTTAAATATGACTTGTATTTGAATAAAAATAGAACCTTTGAAGATTGGAGCAAAAGATATGATAAAATTCATTACGGACAGTACGTCATACTTACCTAAGACATTGATTGGAGATTATCCGATACAAATCGTTTCATTAAGCGCTTTGATAGATGACGAAATATTTATAGAAACTGAAACAGACAATAAGTCTTTTTACGCTCACTTATCGCAAGGAGGAAGCTTTCCTAAATCAGCTCAACCTAGCCTAGATGAAATGACAAAGGCTTTCGAGGAGGCTATATCTGTGGGTGATGAAGTTATCGGAACTTTTTTGTCTTCAGAGATGAGTGGCACTTATCAAACGGCATGTATGATCAAAACGCAGTTATTAGAGCAATATCCAGAAGCTAAAATTGAACTTATTGACTCTCGGACCAATTGCATGCAGTTAGGGTTTTGTGTACTTTTCGGTGCGGCGTTAGCTGAGCAAGGTAAATCCTTAGAATATATTGCGCATCATATGCGTGGTTATGTACATCAAAGTCGTTTTATCTTTTTGCCTGAAACCTTGGATTACTTAAAAATGGGTGGACGCATAGGCGGTGCACAGGCGATACTGGGTAACATTATGCAGCTTCTACCGATCCTTACTGTAAAAGATGGACGTACAGAGGTGCTTCAAAAGGTACGTACAAAGAAGAAAGCGGTGAAGATGCTACTGCAAATTGCACTCGATGACATTGCGAAATACGGACTAAAAAATGTTATTGTACATCACATTGAAGCCTACGAAGAAGGGGTGACATTGGCTCAGCAACTTGAGGAAGCGCTTGGTGTAAAAGTTTTAGTAGTAGATATCGGTCCAGTTATAGGGACTCATGTTGGGCCAGGTGCGATTGGTATCGCATATGATTTAAAACAGTCTTTTAAGTAGGCGACACCTATGGTTACTTAGAGAGAGCATAGAATGAAAAATAGACCAGTTGAGTTTTTACTCTTCTAGGTCTATATTTTTTGATTAATTGTTTCCACAGTATTTTTTGGATTGCTTGCCAAGAAGCGTCAACAAATCAATTCAAAAATACTATGAAAGCTAATGAAAGCTAGTTTTGTAGAGTTTTCAATATATTTAACTTGTATCGGGGTATAATACCAATAAATATAGATGAACCATAATTAAAAAATAGGATTATTAGGAGGTCGAGATTATGAAAAAGATTTTTGTTTTTTTATTAATTCTAGTTTTATTAAGTGCATTTACAATAAGTTTTTCAAACTCAAACATAAGTGAAGTGATTGAGATTTTTAGAAATATAATTAAAATAGAAGTTAATGGGGAGCAAGTAATCGCAGATAACTTCCTGCTTAATGGAAGAACCTATATTCAGTTAAAGGAGGTCGCTGAGCTACTAAACAAAGAGGTCGGATGGAATCCTGACACTCGAGTTGCAAGTATCAATGATATTACCAATCAAACAGACCAGCTGTCAGGATTGTTGCCTGAATCCAATGGCTTCATTTGGAGGTACGATGGCTTTGCAGAATATAGTCATCAAATGCAGCTTGAGAGTATTATTGACCAAGATCAAAAGAGAGTGTATGTAATAACAGGAGAGGTAGGCGACCCATCAGGTGGCGAAAGCAATCTGGATAGAAGTATTGGCATTAAATACACAATAGACGGTCATAGGATCATACAGGAAAAAGTTGAGAGCGCGATGCTAGATTCAAAATTCAACAAAATCACTTTAATACAGTCGCCTTTATCAGTTGGCAATTCGTGGCAAGAAGAAGTGATAGATAAACAGGGGCAAGTCACGACCCTTAAAGCATTTATTCAAAAGGTAGAAATCGTCGAAGATGGTTTTAAGCAATATACAGTGAGATATGATGATGTTAATAGCAGTTATTATGAAGAGAGAGTTATCAAAGAGAACATTGGCGTTATAAATGTTGAAAAGCTCCTAGAACTTCAAGACTCAAGCTTCCCAGTAAGTTATTTTCTGTTTGAGTTTGAAGAGGCTAAATTGATTCAGACAAAGCTTTACTTTCCAGATAACAACGTAGATAAACTGCACCTAGAACTCAGAGAGCTTCTTGTATCCAATGCTGGCACAGCAAGAGCAGCAGTTGAAGGATTAATAGAGGGACCTTTATCTAATCTTCAACCATCAATACCTGATGGCACACAGCTTCTTGATATATCTATACTGAATGGCGTGTGCACTGTAGATTTTTCTCAGGCGTTTATTGATAATCATATATCAGGAAGCTCTAATGATCTGATGACGGTTTATTCAATAGTAAATACACTCACTGAGTTTAATACAATTGACAAGGTCCAATTTTTAATCGAGGGTAAGACTGGTGTAACCTTTGGAAATATTGTGTTTAATGAGGCAATAGTGAGAAGACAAGATTTGATCGAATAAGGAGTTAAAGTGTCAAGCTTTTCGACTCATTTAATTATGATGAAAAATAAAAAGTGAAAGATCGCGAATCTAGGCGTCATGCCTGCATTCAGAATCTTTCACTTTTATTTTATTGCAAATTCGTTTCGGTCCATTCATACTTTTGTTTCATATGATTTAACTGATTAAAACCAATCTTTTGATCGTGTTGAAGCCGTCCTACGACAATTCCAGGATGTATCGAAATGAAGGAAGCAAAAATTGAGATTGACTGTTCTGAGAAGTCAGCCATTTCAAGAAAATTATGATACGCATTTGCTGGAATCAAAATATTTGATGCGAATAAATCCGCTTCCGTTTCACGATTGTCATGGGCCGTCATATCATCATATTGTATAAAAGTATTGTCTTTTCCATGAAGAATCAAATGTCCAATTTCATGAAACAAACTAAACCAAAATTTATCAGCATCCTTTCCTCGAAGTGACAGAATAATTATTGCTTTATTCTTGTTCTCCCATGTTGTTGCGCCATGTGCGTATGTGTTTTTTAAATGTGGAAGGAATACCAGAGCAACGCCGCAATCAGCTAACAACTCTATTAATTTAGGTTGAAAAAAGGCAGGATCTTCATTAATAAAAGCTCTTATTTTGTTAGATTTGATTCTAATTTTTTTTTGTTAAATGACTTAGTGGTTATCTCTCTAGCTTCAATAAATCCCTTTTGCATCCAGGCTGACAATGCATATTCCGAAGCTTTCCCATGATCAACTTTTCTAAAAACAGCGCATAATTTATTTAGTTTTTTAATGTGCTTTAGCGAAGCGACTGCATAGTACCGACGTAGTAGCTCAACACACTCTCGAGGTATCTTGGTCGTTTGAATCCACTTTTTTTTTGCCATTTCAGTATAGGATATTGAGTTAGCTATTGATAATTCTGACTCTAATTCGATTTCTTGTTTAATTCTAGCTAGGTCTTCTTGATATAATGCTTCAAGATTATTCCAGAATCGTGCTGGAACACCTAATACGCTTTCTAATCTTAAAGCCGTTTGCTGCGATAGAATAACCTTTCCATTGATCAGTTCGCTAATGAATTTGGTGCTGTAACCCATTCTTTCAGCAAATTCTGTCTGGCTCATAGTTCGATCGTCTAATTGTTCTTTAATACTTTCGCCTGGAGGAATAGCAATGATGCCGTTTTTAATTTCCATGATAATCAGTCACCTCCAAATTCTGAGATTAAAATTGATTTTGAAATGATGAATCTAGTAAGTGAATCAAACAGGGTTGTGGGTATTTTCTTGAAGATAGAAATAGAAGTATTCCTAATATCAATTTTTTTGTTGCTATGTATATTAGAAAAGAAGCATTATTGTCATCTTAAATTGATGTAACGTAGGCAACTTTAGAGGATATGACTGAAGCTCTTTATGTATTAGAAGTATTTATAAACGATGATCAAGAACTAGATCCATTCATTAAAATTGGACTGATACACTATCAATTCGAACTATACATCCATTTTTAGATGGCAACGGTCGGGTATGAATCATATTTTCAAATATTATGGAAAGACACTTAGAAAAAACAGCAAAGAAACATGTTGTGATTTTGCTGTATAATGATTGTATAGTGTGAACAAAAAAATGGTGTGCCTGTTTTCAAATCCAGAGCTTATTTTATAATGGTCCATTTGTGTTAAGTCTCTGATGATGGAATCTAAGGTCCTCCAAAAGTATCTTAACATTTTCTGTGTCATGAGGCACACAAAAGTAAAGGGATATAAAATTACAATAATTTTGACAAATACAGAAACTCAATATTAGGAGGGATTTCATGTCACACGATGTATTTATAAGCTACTCTTCAACTGATAAGAATATTGCTAATGCAATGGTTCATATCCTTGAGGAGTCAAAAATAAAGTGTTGGATTGCACCTAGAGATATTGAAAGCGGTCAAAGTTGGCCTGCTTCAATACCGCGGGCTATTGCTAATAGTAAGGCGATGGTCATAATAACGTCAGAAAAATCAAGTCAATCTGATGAAGTAAATAGGGAATTGACTTTAGCTGCTCGATACGGGAAAAAAATTCATCCATTTAGAATTGAAGATGTTTCTCTATTAGGTGAAATGGAGTACTTTTTGTGTAATGTTCACTGGATAGATGCTCTAACAGAGCCTAGGGAAAACCAAATTAAAGAACTCGCTTTGAGGTTAGGTAAAGAGCTTGATATTGAGAGTCAAGATTTGTCAAATCACAAACAGAAATCAGTTGAATTTGATAAGGTAATAGATGTATATGAGAAAATCCAAAGCGAGAATATTCAGGATAACTCTAGAGACCACTATGTTTTGAATCTTGCAAAAGGTGATTTTAACTTGAGCATTTCTAGATTTCAAGAAGCAGATGATGAGTACAATAATGGTTTTGATATTATAAACTCATTATTAAAGCGTGATCCTACTAATTATATTTATTTATTAGATTACGTATACTTCGTTATGCGTTTTGGAGATGTGTATGTTAAGAAAGGTAATATATATGCTGGGAATAGATGCTACGTGCGAGCCATTGAGAAATTGGAATCAAACCTAAACATGGTAAGTTCAATTGATTATAAGCGAATATTATCTGAGCATTATCTTAAATCGGGATTATGTCAGCTGGAAAATATCAGTGTAAGTAAAGCAAATATATCAGAATCAAATTTGGATATTTTGAATAGTCTAAACAATTATTATTTAAGAAGAGCATTAGAACTCAAAAAAGAGTTGTGCGTTGAAAATCCATCTAATTTAGAGCTTGCAAAAGACTTTCTAGAAACTCAAAACAAATTAATGTTCAAAGGCATTACGGAGTAAAAAATCTATTAGTGGCAAAATACTAATACATTAAATTGCGTTAGCTCTTGATTATTTGCATGTAGAAAAGTCATAGAATAAGTGGGAAAAACAAAATCCCTGAACACCTTTTTATTAGGGGGGTTCAGGGATTATTATTTTTCACATCATTCCGTCTAAAACTCAATCCGTCTCTTCTCAGAATGACTTTTTTCAGCCGCTTCAATAATACGTAAAACATCAACGGCCTGCTCGGGTTTTACATTTAGCGCTTCACCTTGTGTGAGCACTAAGTAAATGTTCTCATAATATTTTCCGTAGTTCCCATCAATAGTTGGTATTTTTTCTTCTATGATGGTGCCCTCTTGATCATAGTAGAGTGTGCCATAGTTTGCTTCCAAATCTTTGCCCCAAGGTTCTTCTGTACTGGCCATCGCAGGGCGTTTGCCATCAATCAAGGCAGCCTCCTGAACATCCAAACCATATTTATGAAAGCTGCCTTTTCGACCGTTGATCATATACCTAGGGCCTTCTTTTGCGACAACTTCTGAAGCTGAGAGAATCGCCTTTTTATCATCGTAGTATAAGATGACTTCAAAATTATCAAATTCAGTGTCGTCTTGACGTTGTTTTCTAAAATCGGCATAGACTTCCTTTGGCATGCCAAAAAGTGTGTAGGCTTGATCGATGATGTGCACACCAAGATCGTAAAGGATGTTCACACCTTTTCCACCAGATGCTTTCCAAACTTTAGAGCTGTTGGTTCTGACGAAACGATCATAGTGTACTTCGTAATCGAGAATTTCGCCTAGGCGTCCATCTTCGATGAGTTTTTTGAGGGTTAAAAAATCGCCATCTAGTCTACGATTTTGATAGACAGAAAAGAGCACGTTATGGTTTTTAGCGATGTCACAGAGTTCTTTTGCTTGCTCAACGGAGATGGCGATGGGTTTTTCTACGATGACGTTCTTTTTCGCTTCCATTGCCATTTTTGCCATCGGAAAATGTTGTTGATTTGGTGTTGATATCACGATCAAATCGATGTCAGGTGTCAGTAGTTCTTCAAAACTTCTGACGATTTCAGCCGCTGGATACTCTTTTCTTGAGCGTTCACTGTTGCGCTCGAATACTTTTTTAATCGCAAATTTGGGATTTGCATGTAGGAAGGGTGCTTGAAAAATTTCCCCAGACATGCCAAATCCAGCGAGTCCTACGTTAATTATTTTATCTGTAGTGATTTTGTCGTTCATTTTGTCATCCTTTCTTAATTATGGAAATTGCATAAATTCCTCAATCGCACAAAACGCTTTGTGTTTTTTTGCTTTTTCCTTTTTCCTTAGTTGCTAAAGTAATACCCTTTTATATGAATTTTCAATACTATTTTAATAATGTGTCATTTCCTTAACAAAAAATAGGTGTTGTTAAGAAAAGTACAAACTATTCTTCTGTCAAAACAAGTAAAATAGAATTATCAGAATTATTTGACAATACAAATTTGGAGGGGAATATGACACAAAGAACGAAGCAAATACTTATCTTGGCACTACTGGTCTTTGTTATGGCAACAAGTGCTGCATGTGATGCAAAAGGGGAAGCGTCACAAATCAATGACGCTGCAGTAATTGCTGCAGAAGATACCGCATTTGTTCCTGAATTTTCTGAAGCGCGCATGCTCGATACAATCAAATTGTTGTCGTCTAAAGACAATGCTCGGATCACTGGATTTGATGGCGAATCAATTGCGGCAGACTATCTAACGGAGCAATTTACGTCTATGGGGTTAGATGTCTCTGAACAGACCTTTCCAGTGAAAGCGTATGTATGTACCAATTTAGAGCTAAAAGTTACGACTGATGCAGATCGTATCGTGGGGGAAGCGAAAGCGTTAAGTTATAGTGCGGCAACGCCAGCAGGCGGCATAACGGCAGACGTTGTGCCACTTGGAATGGGTGCAGAAGGCGATTATGTAGGTAAAGATGTTAAAGGCAAAGTCGTCCTAATGCAACGCGGTGGCGAATTCTTTTTCATTAAAACAGCCAGAGCTGCACAGAAGGGCGCTTCAGCCGTTTTGTTTTACGATCCAAACAGCGAAGGTGCAATCTCTGCAACCTTAACGGAGCTATCTAAAATTCCTGCAGTAAGTATAACACGTGCGGATGGTCAAGCACTTGAAGAATCTGTGCTAAGTGGCACTGCGGTCACAGTATCTTTGAACATGGAAGTGACACATGAGGATTCAACATCAAAGAATATCATAGCAGTTTATAAATCGACAGATAATCCTGAAGGTAAGCGCGTGATTGTTGGCGCACATTATGATGGTGTAGACACGCCTGCAGCCAATGACAATGCATCCGGTGCAGCCGTGATTTTGGAGATGGCAAAAGCATTAAGTGATCAAAAAATCGCACTGCCTTATGATGTCGCATTTGTTTCATTTGGTGCTGAAGAGATTGGTCTAATCGGTTCTGAGCAGTATGTATACAACCTTTCACGAGAAGAAAAAGACTCGGTGATTGCAATGCTGAACTTTGATATGGTAGGCGTAGGCGATGCCTTCGATATTGGCTCAGCTGACGGCTTTACAGCACCGGAACTGATTAAGACGACACGTGAAACTTTGAAAGATATGGGTTATACACCAACTACTTCAGTGACAGATCGAAGCGATCATGCACCTTTTGCTCAAGCGGGCATAGATGCCATATACGTCCAAGTTGGGCCATTTCATGATTATCATACGGACCTCGACACGATTGATGTGATACAACCAGAGATGCTCACTAAAGTATGTGAATTGGGGACTAAGCTCATCATTGATAAGATACCTGAGGCATTACTAGCAAATCAGTAATGCGAATATTGCATATTATTCTAACCTAAATATGTTTTAAATCACATCAAATCTATACATGGGAAGCATGGGGCCAAAAACTCAGATGCTTCCCTTTTTGTTACAAAATGTCATGTTTTTATCGAATATGATATAATGATTTGAACAAGTAAGACAGCGAGTATGACATTGAGGTGACGCATGGAGTTAAAAATATTAAGCGAAAATGAGTATCTTCAATATTATCAATTCTACAAATTCATCTATAAAAGTAGACCAAGTAAAAAAGACGATATGACCAGTATGCTTTTGCCGATTTTAAAGAATAAAAGCACGATCAATCAAAGAGTCAAGCTGAAACCACTGCTTGTTTTCAAGGAAGGCGTTCCGATCATGGGGACGATTTTGGCGCAAGTAGACGCGATGCAGCCGTATATTCAAATGAGTTTTTTTGAAGCGGTTTTAGAGGACGAAGCCGCGTTTGCCTTAATCCTAGAAGAGACAAAAACGACTGGAGACTTATGGGGGGCTACATCTATTTCGGGCTCTTTGAATATCCATGTGAATTATGGTTTAGGTTTTTTAAGCTCGCACTATGATCAGGAATGCAGCTTTGGCATGAATTATAATCCGGAATTTTATAACCATCTTTTTATAAAGGCCGGGTTTGAAACCATAGATTTAGTGACCTATAAGCAAGACATGAAACGCTTTGAACTGCCATTAACAGAAAGATTGCTTGAGCGTTTAAATGCAAAGTACACCGTTAGAACGATGGACTATAAGCATTTCAAAAGGGATATTCAGATCTATACTGAACTTAACAACGATGCCTTTAAGCATCATCTGTTCTATTATAAACGAAGCTTCAAAGAGGATTATGAACTATTTAAACCGTTCAAAATGCTATTAAAAGAAGAAAATCTTTTGATTGTGGAAAAGGACGGTCAACCAATTGGGTTTATGCTTTGGTATCCCGATTATAATGCGTTGATCCCCTCAGGGAAAAAGTTGTCAATCAAAACAGTGATTGATCATAAGCTATTGCGTAAGCCAATAAAGACTTTTAAGATCGTGGAGATCGGTGTGATTGAGTCCGAACAAAAGTCGGGTGCGATCCTATCCTTATTTGAGGCGCTCTATGAAAGAACAAAAGATCAATATGACTATTGTGAATCCTCATGGATTCTGAAAAGCAACAGCGATTCCAGCAACTTCGGGATTAAATGGTCAGAAGGCGCATACAAATCCTATGCAGCGTATACGAGGCCAATTCATGTCTAAACCGATGACCAATAAAAGTTTCGCGAACATCTCGTGTACCGAGGGTACATGTATCAATGACCTGTATGCCGCTGGCTCATATACCAACGGCACGATTGTCGACGTCGCTTTTTCACTAAGTGAATCCGTTAAAACCGAGCTGTCCTATCTAGAAAGGCTGAACCCATGTCGACAGAAGTACTTCACGAATCCATCCGCTTTTGTGATCCAGTATCATCAGACCGTCGACATTTTTAATTTTCTTCCCAAACTAACGCTTCGCGTGCCACTAAAGATCATCGGTAAGCCGTACTCCATTTCAGAGAAGGGCTACCTTGGTGATAACGATGCGGTTAGCACGTTGATAAAAACCACAAAAGGGTTGAATCTCGTGCTCAATGGTGAGCGTGGTTTAGATCTGCCCTATGCATACACCCTTTCGAGCCACGTGTTCCACAATCGCTTTGTATCATTTGAAAACTATTTGGCGTCTCTGAGAAGTCACTACAGATATCGCGTGAAAAAGGCGCTGACAAAATCGTCAGAACTTATTATCAATCAAATTGATCAGAAGGATTTTGACGCATCGCACCACCGGTTGTATTTAGAAGTCTATCAAAACTCTAAAGACAAATTGGAGTGTTTGAGCCTTGATTTTTTCAGGGAATTTCCTTCAGAAATCTTCGAGTTTAAAAGGCGTGATACAGGCGAACTAGTTGGTTTTGTACAATTGGTACATGATTCAAGCAAACTTACCTTTTTATTTGGTGGTTTTAAACATACGTGTGTAAAAACCTATGACCTCTATATGGCGATGCTTCTGGAAATTATACGAATTGGCATTGAAAGAGGCGTCTCGATCATAGAATTTGGTCAAACAGCTGAAGAGACAAAGCTAAAACTCGGTTGCGTTCCCGTTGAAAAATACTTGTATGTCCATCACTCAAACAAAGTGCTTCATTATCTAATTGCGCGGCTATTGCCCTTGCTGTCTTACAAGCCACATGGCATCTCCTATAATGTGTTTAAGGAAAAGTTATGAAGATCGTGCTGAAAAAAGTGAGAAAGAAAACCGCATTTTCATGGATAGATCCTGTGAAAGTGGAACCGCTTGAACTTGAGTATTTGAAAGCGGTGATCGATGATTTTCCACACAATCTTTATCTTGATTGTGTGATCATAGACGACTTATTCCACAAAGAAAAAGTCGAAGGCGATGTCGTCGTTTTGAACGGCTACAACACCGCGAGAGATCAGATGATCTTGGAAGCCAAACAGCTAAAAGAGAAGGCTCCGGGAATCATCGTCATAGGGTCCGGCGTCGATGTGCAGGTCAACTGGAAGCTATATGAAAACGGCGATTTTGACTATTTAATCGCATCCAATAAACTCAGTGACTTTAAAAGCTTGATTGAACAGTTGGCATCCCAAAATCTGAACGCAGACAAGTCGAACCCCATAATCATTCACAGCGAAAAACTCACAGACTTTGAGGCGGTCAAGCCATCCAGAGACTATTTTGAACAGATCAAGCATCAAACGCGATACCTGCTTTATGACAATGTCGCTTTGGTGAAACGCGCGCACAGCTGTCCCTATGGTTGTGAGTTTTGTTTCTGTACAAAGCTCAATCAAGGGCATTATGTGAGTCGAAGCTTTGAATCGCTGCGGCTTGAGATGGAAACCATTAGCGCTGACACCTTCTGGGTGGTGGATGACGTATTTATCCATAACCGTGAGGAAGCGGCGTCATTTATTGAAACCTTTAAAGGCACGTCTTTTAAAATGATCGTGTATTTGAGAGCCGACTTTATCGTCAGTCACGCAGATTTGATGGAATCGTTAAAGAATACGGGGATTATCGAAGTGATCGTAGGGTTTGAATCCATTAGCGCAAGCGTTCTTGAAACTTACCATAAAGGCTATGCACCGGATATCAACACCAAGGCAATAGCCATGTTAAATGATTCAGACATGTCATTCACAGCACTCTTCATGCTCGATATCGGCGCTGAATTACAGGACTTTAAAGCACTAAAAACCTATATCAAAAAAATGGGCATACGCAATTACACCTTCTCAATATTTACACCACTACCAGGGACAGATTTATACAAAGTGTATGAAAAGGACATCATCGATCATAACTCAGCACACTATGACTTCTTGCATCTCGTACTAAAACCACTTAAGATGCATGCGCTCACATTTAAATTAGCGTTTGCACAGCTATTTGTTTTTCAGTTTTTTCACGCCAAATCGGCGAGACAGTATATTTATAAATGGCTTTTTAGAATGAGGTTAAAATGAGCAATCAAAAAGTATGGAACTTTTGGGCGCCAAGATATAAAGACCTATGGGTTCAAAAGGTCTCTTTAGAGCCGACGCGCAAAAAAGTGTTGGCATATATGGAAAAATCATTTGCTGGAAAGACCCTCGGCGCCTACATCGATATCGGATGTGGCATTGGTGAATTGATTGAGCAAATCGAAGGCACATTTGTCACGGAACACAGTTACGGCTTAGATTATTCCAGTGGCATGATCGACATTGCGTCTAGACGACCACTTAAAACAAAGTGGCATTGTGAAGACATTCATGCGTTTGAAACGCCACAGAAAATGGACTTAGTGTTATGCACGCATTCATTTCCATACTATAAAGATCAAAAATTTGTCCTTCGTAAATTCAGCACAATGCTAAAAAGCGATGGAAAACTGCTCATCGCATTTGCCAGCAAGAACTCGTTTTATGATGCGCTATGTATGGCGGTTGTGAAAATGACAACAGGCAGGGCCATTTATCCATCGGTGACTGAGTTTATATCGAATGCGTCTGAGAGCTTCAACCATCTGACCACAACGCGAATCAAAGAAAAATGGTACATGCCGAGTATTTATCTTTTTGAAATGGAGCCTAAACATGACAAATGTATTATTGATAAGACCGAAACCGCATAAAGACACCATTGGCTTAAAACACGTCATGATTTGCGAACCTCTAGAGCTTGAGTATTTGGTCTCAAATTTAGATCCGGCGTTAGCAGGTGACTATAAGCTCATCATAATCGATAGGTT
Organism: Acidaminobacteraceae bacterium; assembly: GCA_041741755.1. Lineage (GTDB taxonomy): Bacteria > Bacillota > Clostridia > Peptostreptococcales > Acidaminobacteraceae > Fusibacter_C. The sequence goes on from JBGSJR010000028.1 coordinate 138,894, forward strand.
GCTCGACCGGACCAAGCTTGCCACGCACCTTGAGCAGCTCAGGCCAAGCGCCGTTCTTTTTACGGGATACAATACGCATGTGAACCTGATAAAGGCATTTTCTAAAGAAATCAAAGCGTTTGACCCGGATATTATCACCGCAGTGGGTGGCGTTCATGTTGAAGTGGTGCCGGACGATTTTAAAGACCCGCATATCGATGTGTTGCTTTGGAAAAACGGCATCGATGCCTTCAACCTGCTATTAAATGGCTTAAAAGCGCATACGCCTATTGGTACCATACAAAACGCGATTGATGCACAGACGTTAAACACGTCATTTGCTTACAACCCGCCAGATCGGGAGATCAATGCAGCTTATCGTGAAAAGTATTACTATATGTTTCACAATCCGTGCGCGTTGATCAAAACCTCTTTTGGATGTCCTTTTAAATGCTCGTTTTGTTTCTGTCATGAAATCACAAATGGTAACTATTATGAGCGGACCATCACGGATGTCATCTCAGAGCTCAAAGGCATCAAGGAAAGAGAAATTTACATCGTGGATGACAATTTTTTATTTTCTGAAAAGCGTGTCAAAGCATTTATCGAGGCTTTAAAAAAGGAACAAATAGACAAGCATTTCTTGATCTATGGCAGGGCGGATTTTATCGCCAAGCACTCTGAGTTAATGGCTGAATTTAAAGCCGTTGGCCTTCACGGCGTCATCGTTGGGATTGAATCCGTGAGAGAAAAAGACCTACAGTCTTATGATAAACTCACGACGGTAAAAATCAATGAGGATGCCATTGCCATACTGAATACACTAGATATTGAGTGTTATAGCACCTTGATTATTCCACTGGATTTTGATAAAAAAGACTTTCGAGATTTAAAGCTTTGGCTTAGGAAGACATCCGTCAATTTTGTAAACTTACAGCCTTTAACACCGTTAAAGGGCACGGCTATCTATTCTGAGTACGTCAAAGATTTTATAGAAGACCCAAAGGATGTTGAGTTATGGGACATGGCGCATATCGTATTAAAACCAAAATATATGTCCAAAAGGGTATTCTATTTTAGAATTTTGAAGCTGTATTATGAAATCGTGATGCCGCCAAAACATTTGATTCGACTGGTCAAGAAGTTTGGCGTCGCGCCCAATATAAAAATGCTGATCGGAAGCTCCAGAGTGTCACTGCAATACATCCTAAAAATAATTCGAGGTTGAGATGAAAAAACTGCTGCTAATACAACCGAGCCCTTACGATAAAAAACATAAGCCGATCAAAAAGAAGCGGCTTTATTTTGTTGGTCTTGCCATGCCTTTGCTCGCTGCGATGACACCAAAGGATTGGATTGTGGAGATCTGCATCGAAACCATCGAAGAGGTACCCCTCGATACGGATGCTGAGCTCATCGGTATCAGTACCATGGGACATGGCGTGCTGAGGTCCATCGATCTTGCGAAGCACTATCGCGCCAAGGGTAAAACCGTTATACTTGGCGGGTATATGGCCTCGATTATGGCTGAAGAAGCCGTGAAATTCTGTGATGCGGTTGTGATTGGCGACGCAGAGGGTGTTTGGGAAGACTTGTTAAAGGATTACGAAAATGGGTCGTTGAAGCCCATGTACCGCAAACCCATCCAAAAACGCAACACACTCATTGAACCCCCCATCACAACTATCCCAAATCTCAGCGCACCCATCGAAAATCCCATTACACCTATCCCAAAACTCAGCACCCCACTACCCAGATTTGATTTGATCATAGGTAAAGCCATTGGCGATTTTTTACCCGTACAAGCGGGTCGAGGCTGTCCAAATTGTTGTTCATTTTGCTCAGTTGCGTGTTTGTATGAAGGCGCATATATCAAAAAGGATTTGTCGGAAGTGAAGCGAGACATTGAACAGGTTAAAGCATTGGGCTTTAAAAAGTTTACGCTTTTAGATGACAACATCCATGGCGACAGGGACTATCTCATCAAACTACTCGAGGTGATAAAACCTTTCCGCATGAAATGGATGAGTCAGTGTGATATCAAGATTGGCCGAGATAAGGAACTGTTGAAACTCTTGAAAGAGAGTGGCTGTTATGCTTTGAGTTTCGGAATCGAGAGCATTTCTCAAGAGTCGCTCAACCACATGGATAAAGCGTGGGCAAATCCCTTGGAATATACGGCGCTGATCAATAATATCGTTTCAGCGGGGATAGACGTCTCCACCGAGATGGTGGTCGGCGGTGAAGGGGATACCCTTGAAAGCATTAGAAAGACAAAGGATTTTATCGAGCAAAACAAAATTTGCGTGCCAAGGTTTTATATTTTAACGCCGATACCGGGGACGAAGTTTTTTAATGAAATGCTTGCGGATGGCCGCATCTTATCGGATGATATTTATTCATTTGACGGCTGTAAAGCGGAACATCAACCTAAAAACATGTCACCAGATGAGTTGACGAAGGCTTACTGGGAGCTATATAACGCGCTCTATTCATACAAATCCATCATCAAAAGAACCCTTTTGAGAAAAGATTTCTTTAAGAGACCTATGAATTACTTGCTCTATACCGCCGTCAATTTGTTCTATAGAAGCCATATCAAAAAGGGGATCACCCCAAACATTTTTTAGGCAATAGTGGTACATTTTAGAAACCGATATCAAGCAACGAGCTGATACAAGAAGTATTGTGAACTATAGGAGCGCCAAATGAAAATCTTATTAGTTAGACCCCCACGGATCAAACAAGCCGTCACCTTAAGCGATTTTATGTATTCAGAGCCTTTAGGTCTAGAAATGCTTTACGCCGTTTTGGAAAAAAACCATCAAGTTGAGATCTTCGATATGATGTGTGATGTGCAGCCATTGCTAGAAAAGTTAACTGAATACAAACCTGAAGTGGTTGGCATTACTAGTCTTTGTATTGATGTAAAAGCAGTTGTCAAAATAGCCAAAGCGGTTAAAAATCATGATAAGTCGATTCATACAGTAGTTGGCGGCACACAGGCACTTTTAAATCCAAGCAGCTTCTTTGAGGAGGCCATCGACTATATCTTTAAGTTCACGACGACGCAAAACATAGAAGCCTTCTATGATGCGCTGTCCATGAAGCATTTTGAATTTGAAATCCCAGGCGTTTTAAACCGAAATAACGGATACAAAGGGCTTGAACTATCCGGTATAAATGAATATATTCTGCCAAACAGGGAAGCAACCGCAAAGTATCGCCAGCACTATTCCTATTTTGGTTATAAACCCGCTGCGATTATGCAAATATCGCAAGGCTGCAGCAAGGCGTGCATGTTTTGCTTAAGATGGCGCATTGAAGGGCATGAAGAAGTAGAATTTGATTGCGAAGCCATTAAGCAAGACCTCTTATCGATCAAAGAAGAGACCATCATGCTATATGACAACGACATTTTAGGATCTGAGGAGAGAATCCAAAGATTTTTGGATTTGGTGGAGTCGCTAAAACTTGAAAAGAACTTTATCGCTTACGCATCTGTCGAAGGGATTCTAAGCAATGCCCAGGCACTTAAACGGTTTAAGTCATTAGGCCTCAAAGCGTTGCTTATCGGCTATGAGACCTTTAGTGAAAAAGAAATGGCTTATTATACAAAAAAGGCCACCACTGCAGACAACCAAAAGGCTGCAAAGCTTCTAAAGGAGATTGGCATCGACGTATGGGCTTCATTTATGGCGCATCCTGATTGGACGAAAGAGGATTTCAAAGCGTTTAGAAACTATGTGAAACAGCTTTCTCCACAAATTTCAAGTGTGAGCCCTTTGACGCCTTTTCCAAATTTACCCCTCTATAAAACGTATAAAGATCGCCTGATCTTTGACATAGAGGACTATGAAAAATGGAGCTTTGGACAAGTGTCGATAGAGCCGGGTAAGATGAGCCTCCGTACGTATTATTTTCAAATGCTCGTGACAAACCTTTATATTAATCTGAGTTTGAATCAATCGACAGAAATGCTTAAAAGATTTGGCCTAAATAGTATGTTCAGGCTTAGTATTGGGTCATTTAAAGCGTCTTTAAGATATATTAAGCTGATGATGGGGGCGAAATCATAAAATCGCTTTTCTAAAGTCAAAATTATTGATAGAATGGACACATAAACGGTTTTTATACTAGGAGTGAACAAGATGGTTACTATATATGATATTGCGAAGAGAGTTGGCTGTGCATCCAGTACGGTTTCCAAAGCACTGAATAACTCTAAAACGATTAGCGCCAAGCGTAAGGAAGAGATTTTAGCTGCTGCAAAAGAAATGGGTTATGTCCCTAATTCAAATGCCAGACAGCTCGCAACAAAAAATAGTTGGTCGATTGGGATCCTATTTAGTGAAGACTTGAATATCGGTCTCGAGCATCATTTCTTCGCTGGTGTCCTACAAGCATTTAAAGCATATGTTGAAGCCTTGGGATACGAAGTGACTTTTGTTTCGAAAAAAGTGAGTACACAATCGTTGACGTATCTGGAATGGTGTAAATATAAAAACATTGATGGGGTGCTCATTTTGACTGTTGATGTCGATGATACGAATTTAAAAGAGCTGACGGAGAGCGGCATTCCCATAGTGACTGTGGACAATGGCCTGATCAACGTGCCGACGATTATTTCCGATAACTATCAGGGCACGCGAATGGTGCTTGATTATTTAATGTTGAAGGGTGCTAAGCAGATTGCGCATATTGCTGGTCCATTGAGATCGTTTTCTGCGCAGGAACGACTGGGTGGCTATAAAGATGTCTTAGGTAAATCTGGACTGGAAGTTGATGAAAATTTGATCGTAGAAGCATACAATTACGATTATAACAGTGGTAAAAATGCATTGATCCAACTGCTTAAACAAAATAATGGCATACCTGATGCGATATACGCAGCCAGTGATGATATCGCGCTAGGTGCGATTATAGCTTTGAAAGATCTCGGCTATCATGTACCTTTAGATGTTTCGGTCGTCGGATTCGATAATATAGAGCTGACGCGATATACATCGCCTTCGCTTACAACTGTATCACAGGATAAAGTGAAAATTGGAACAGAGGCGGCGAAACACTTAATCGCGCTGATCAACAAAGAAACGCATATTTCCCCTGGTATCGTAAAACGCGTACCGGTTGAATTGGTTATCAGAGAAAGTACAAAATAATGTGCTTTCTTTTTTTTATGTAAATTTCCTGTTTTATTTTAGAAGTGCCTTGTGTTAATATAGAATCAACGAAACCGATTTCCTAAATTGGAGAAATTTTATAATAGGGAATCTTAAAATAGGAGGACACTTGAGTTATTACTTTAGAAATGATCAATTTGTAATTCAAAATTATGACAAGCAGAAGACTTTTTCTAGTTTTTTGCCTGGCATTGCAGGTGTGAATGGCATTCCTCTTTGGGCCTTTTACTCAAATCGCGGTCAAGGGTTGACCAGTTTTGGCATCAGAGACAAAAATGAACCGATTCAAGAATTTTTTCCTGCAAACACGAGCTATCAATACGTCGATAAATATGGTTTTAGAAGCTTTGTGAAGGTTGATGGCGATATATATGAGCCCTTTGCTGTCAATACTGAGGATGACCTGACAAGAAACATGATGATATCAAGAGGGCATTTTTCTATAGAAGAGATCAATCAAACTAGAAAAATACAGTACAAAGTGACTTATTTTGGACTGACAAATGAACCGGTAGCAGGTTTGGTAAGAAAGGTTGAAATTAATAACTTTGGTGAAGAACGCATGATTGACATCGTGGATGGTCTTGCGAATATATTACCATCAGGCGCTACAAATGAGGGCTATAAAAATATGTCCAACTTGATGGTCTCTTGGATGGGCGTCGAAAACACTGAAAAGAATATCCCTTTCTACAAGTTCAGAGCCTCAAGTGGCGATGAAGTGGAAGTATCCATGCATCACAAAGGTCACTTTTATCTGTCCTTTGTGGAAGATCACAAATTGATCAAACCGATTATAGATTTGGAACTTCTATTTGGCTACGATACGTCTTTGACAGTACCTGTGGGTTTAAAGAAAAACGACCTTAAAGATTTGGATTTGAACCATCAGATTGTCGTTAACAAAGTGCCATGTGGCTTTACACCGGTTTCGAAAACTTTTGTAAATGGTGAGACTGTTGAAATCAACACGATAATCGGACATGCGGCAGATGCGTCTATGATCAACGAAAAAGCATCATCATTTACTAGAAGAGACTATGTTGCACAAAAGCTTTATGAAGCTGAAACTGTCATCGATGCTTTGGTTCGTGTGGTGGACACCAAAACCAGCTTTCCTATGTTTGACGCCTATATCAAACAGAATTTCTTGGACAACACCTTAAGAGGCGGTTATCCTTTAGTCTTTGGTGAAGGAGATTCTAAGAAGATTTATCATGTGTACTCAAGAAAGCATGGCGATCCGGAACGCGATTATAATTTTTTCACATTGGCACCAGAATTCTATTCTCAAGGCAATGGAAACTTCAGAGATGTGAATCAAAACAGACGCAATGATGTTTATTTTGTGCCGGATGCCGGTCTTTTTAATGTAAAACTGTTTATGAATCTCATTCAGCTGGATGGCTATAACCCTTTGGGTGTGCAAGGAACGACGTTCACAATAGAGCGGGAACGCGCCGAAGCACTCATCGATCAATACGTGGTATCAAATAAAGAAGCGCTACAGGCAGTACTTGATGGTAAGTTTACACCTGGAAAACTGAGTATGCAAATGGCACTCTACGACGTTGAATTAAAGTTACCGGAAGAGACCTTTATGAATCGTGTGCTGTCTGAAGCTGAGCAACATATTGAAGCTGTCTTTGGTGAAGGGTTTTGGGTGGACCACTTCACTTATAATTTTGATTTGATTGAAAGCTATTTAAGTATTTTTCCAGACAAGGTTGAGACGTTGCTTTATGAGGATATGACCTATCGCTATTTTGAAAGCCCAGTGACCGTGTTGCCGAGATGTCAGAAATACGGACTCACTCAAGACGGTGCGGTTAGGCAATATGGCTCTAATGAAGAAGAACCACACACAAGTCGTTTCAATCAGACAAACTGGACGCGCACCAATTCGGTTGAGATTTATCAGACACATTTAGCACAAAAGCTGTTGACCCTTGTACTCACGAAGTTTTCATCACTTGATCCTTTTGGAATAGGGATTGAGATGGAAGCCAACAAACCCGGTTGGAATGATGCAATGAACGGTTTGCCAGGCGTTTTCGGATCCGGCGTTAGTGAAACGATTGAGCTTGTACGCATTGTGAGATTTATGAAAGAACAGTGCGTCAAAGACTTTAAAATACTCGTCGAAAACCACCAATTTTTCACAGGGTTAAGTGATGTGCTAACAAAAAAACTGACTTTGTTTGAGCGTTGGGATGCGATGTCCAATGTTCGCGAAACGTTTAGAGAATGCGTGAAAAGGGGCATCAGTGGCAATGAAGTCATTTTGAACAAGGGCGATTTGGTCGCTTTTTTAGTGAAAGTAGAAGACGTTTTGCTAGACGGCATCCAGCGTGCCAGCGTAGGCAACAACGGAATAGTCCCGACGTATATCACCTATTCTGTGACTGATTATGACGTGTTGGATAGTCAAACGCCATATGGTCTTAAAGGCGTTCGCGTTAAAGCATTTGAAATGCATCAGATACCTAATTTTCTTGAAGCACCCGCTAGGAGCATGAAAATAAATACGCCGTCGGAGAATGATGCGCTATATCAACGTTTGAATGTGACAGATCTCTACGATGCGGCTTTAAAAACGTATAAAACAAGCGCCAAACTGGATGAGATGAGCTATGAACTTGGTCGAATCAGGGCGTTTACGCCGGGTTGGTTAGAACGTGAAAGCAACTTTTTGCATATGACATATAAGTATTTATTAGGCATGCTCAAAGGCGGCTTGTATGAGACATTCTTCGAAGAAATCAAGTCCAACCTGGTATGCTTTATGGATCCAAGCGTGTATGGGCGATCGACGCTTGAAAATTCAAGTTTTATTGCGAGTAGCGTAAACCCGAATCCTAAGGTTCGCGGGCAAGGCTTTGTATCGCGGCTAAGTGGTTCTACAGCTGAAATGCTAAGCATTTGGAATCTTATGATGTTTGGTGAATCGATATTTAAATATACCGATGATCTCGTTTTTTCGCCAAGCCCTATTCTACACGCTGACTTCTTTTTAGAGGGGCGTGTAAAGGCAACGCTGTTGTCAGAGATAGAGTTTATTGTTGAAAACAACACGTCGCTGTCAACGTATTCGCCACAAATCGGTGTCGATTACTATTTGGTGGATGGTGCGCGATATGATGCGATTAAAGGCGAACTAGCACGTAAAATCCGAAATTGTCAGGTAAAACAAGTAATCATGGTTTACAAGAAAATCGCATTAAATAATCGTGTACAATATTAAGGGGGCCACATGAAAATAATATCTGTCAGATCAGAAAGTAAGGATTCAAAATACTGGATGAAGTTACCTGAGCGTCAAACGGGTGACTATGATCCTAAAAGACAAGTGATAGCTGTCAATAGCGCTTTAAGCTATCAAGAGTTCATGGGGTTTGGAGGCGCTTTTACTGAAGCTGCGGCTTATACTTTGTCAGAAGCACCAACAGATGTGAGAGATGAAGCGATGAATGCTTATTTTTCTAAAGAAAATGGTCTTGGCTATGTTTTGGGTCGCGTCCACATTCACTCGTGTGATTTTGCACTTGAAAATTACACTTACGTAGAAGAGGGCGATGCCGAGCTTGCTACTTTCGATATATCGCGTGAGGACAAATGGGTCATTCCAATGATTAAAGAGGCTATAGAGTGTGCAAAAGCGCCAATAAAACTGTTGGCATCCCCTTGGAGTCCGCCCGGTTTCATGAAAGATACGAAAGAGATGAACTATGGTGGAAAGTTGTTGCCGGATTATTATAGATCTTGGGCGAATTATTATGTTAAATTTGTTGAGGCAATGAAAACACGCGGGATCGATATTTGGGCGGTTAGTGTTCAAAATGAGCCTTTAGCGACTCAAACGTGGGATTCGTGTATCTATACAGCAGAGGAAGAACGTGATTTTGTTAAAAATCACCTTGGCCCAGTCCTCAAAGCGTCTTATCCTGAAACTGAAATTATCATTTGGGATCATAACCGAGATGTTTTGGTTGAACGTGGCGCAGTTGTATTGGCGGATAAAGAAGCGGCTAAATATGTATGGGGAACAGGCAATCACTGGTATGTGAGTGAGGCTTTTGAAAACTTGACTGCGCTGCACAATATGTTTCCAGATAAACATATACTGTTTACTGAAGGGTGTGTGGAACTTACGACGACTTCTGAAAATGCAGTGTTTAACGGTTACCTAGGGTCGTGGTCAAATGGTGAGCGCTATGGACGCAATATCATTGGCGATTTCAACAATTGGAGTAGAGGCTGGATTGATTGGAATTTAGTGCTGAATGAATTAGGGGGTCCAAATCACGTCTATAACTATTGTGAAGCACCAATTATGTATGATCGCAACAAGAAAGAGCTGATCTATAATAATTCGTATTACTATATTGGTCATTTTTCAAAATATATTGAAGTAGGCGCTAAAAGATTAGAAATTAGCGTGACAAAAGAAAATGTCCACGCCGTTGCTTTTAAAAATCCAAACGGTGATATTGTCATCGTCGCTCAAAATGAAGGGTGGATTGCTGAACTCGCACTAGTTATCGATGGAGAAGGCATCAATATCAACTTGCCAGATCATTCTATAACAACATTTATCTCGAAAAAGCAATCGGTTTCGAAGTGATTGGATGACTAAAACTTTTGAACGAAATTAAAAAAAACCATTCTTCAGCTTATTTTTTATAATGCTAAAGGATGGTTTGGTTTATTGAAACAAGACTTAAAATCCTTTTTATTGTTGCAATTAAACGAATGTAGCGCTCATTCTCAATTTGGAAAACGCAAAATACCTCGAACTTTTGTCTATATTCGTTGAAAATGACTTATCGGTGTCTTATTTGACGATTGGACAAATATAAGAAATAAATTCAAAAAAAATAAAGGGAATACAATTTTTTAAGAAAGTTCTTGAAACCGGTTTCGTATATGTGCTATATTATAGTTACAACATTTTAACATGTTGAAAAAAATTTGTAAAAGGGGATTACAATGAAGAAGATATCTAGATTGCTTATTTTCTTGTTAGTAGCATTACTTGCATTAACAGCTTGTGGAAATAGTGTTGAGGAAACACCGAGCGTTGTAGTTGATGAGTCGAAAGATTATTCAACTGAAAAATTAGTGGTATGGTCATTTACAGATGAACTATCAACAGCTGGTGACGTTGATCATTTCAAAGAGTTGTATACAGCGCCAGGAAAACCTTTTGAAGGTATGGAAGTAGAATTTGTTGCTGTATCGATTCAAGATGGCTACATGGATAAAATTTTACCTGCACTTGAATCAGGCAATGGACCAGACGTTTTTACAGGTGAGCTAGACCACATTAAGCAATTCATTGAAGCGGGTTATTATGCAGATATCGAATCGATGATGGCAAGTGATCCTGAAATTGATTTTGACGCTGAAAAAGCGGATTACGAAGAGTATATCTGGCAGTCAGGTATTGATCCAGCTACTGGAAAATTAGCTGCCTTATCTTGGCAAGTAACACCAGGCGCAATTTTCTTTAAAGTAGATATGGCTGCTGCAATTTGGGGTACAGAAGCTGGCTTCCCAGCAGAAGGCTCTGCAGATTATAATGCAGCTGTTACAAACTGGATGAATGCAAATAAATTCAACACAGTTGAAAATTTATTAGTTGCTCAAAAAGAAGTAAAAGCATTCAATCCAAACTGGCGTTTATTCCCAGATGATCAAGCGGTTAGACACTTTGCTGCTGGTACTAATGAACCGGCAAAATGGATTGATGAAGACGGTAAATTAAATCCTGCAAAAATTAAAGAACAAATTCCTTACATTAATTTAGTTAAAGAGATGTACGGAGAGACAATCAATGACTCATTAACAGCAAATGCTGCAGAGTGGGGTGGTCCTTGGTTTGATGCCATGGATAAAGAATTGATCGATGCTGAAGGCAATGTATGGGAAGTTATGGCTTACTCAATGCCTACATGGGGTTTAAAGTATATTATTGAACCAAACATGGAAAAAGTCGATGAAGCGGGAAATTCACTTCCTAAACCAGCAGAAGATGCTGATCAAGCGACAAAAGATGCATTTGCTGCAGCGCCTTTCAAAGGCAACTGGGGTATGGCATCAGGTCCAAATTCTTACTTCTGGGGAGGCACTTATCTAGGTGTTAATTCAGATACTAAGCTTCCTGAAGTTGCATTTGCATTCTTGAAATCAATGTTATTTGATAAAGAACGTTTAACAGAGCGTCAAGCAGCTGACGGCGATATGTATTCTGTTGGTTCTGTTATGGCACCTGTTATTGAAAATTATGAAGGCAGAGATTCTTTAGGTGGTATGAATCACTTGAAAGTATTTAAAGAAGAAGCTGCTAAAATCGATTTATCAAATGTAACGATCTATGATAGAGGTTTGAATGATATGTTAGGTATCCATATCACAAACTACAAACAAGGCGCAGCAGGTTACAGTTCTATAGCGGATGTCCTAACTGCTTTCTACTCGGATGTTCAAGTAACGTATCCAGAAATTTATGTGGATGGACTACCAACTGAATAAGAAGGAAATTGGATAAGCATTACCCAATTTCCCCCAGTAAGGAAATTGGATAAGCATTACCCAATTTACTCCAAATAGGAAATATGTAATTTCCTCAGATGAAAAATAATACAAAAGTAGACTTTATGTCTACTTTTGTATATGGAGGATATAATGAAAAAAATAAAAGATAGGATTGGATACCTTTTTATATCGCCATTTTTCTTGGTATTCTTCCTTTTTAATGCATATCCAATCTTTTTTACTTTGTATCTTTCAATGACAAGGTATAAAGGCTATGGAAAAAAGATTTTTATTGGAGCCGACAATTTCAAACTGATATTTAAAGATCCTAATGTTGTGGATGCATTCGTAAACACATTGAAAATTTGGGGTGTAAACATATTATTCCAAGTATTTTTAGCACTTTTGTTAGTCATGGTTTTCTCTGACATTAAGTATAAAGTAAAAGGCCTTGGCTTTTTTAGAGTTATATTCTACTTGCCTAACTTGATTGCATCTGCAACCATTGCGCTTATTTTTATGAAATTGTTGGATAAGGATTATGGCGTTGTCAATCAAGTGCTCTTCAACATAGATTGGATTGACAAGTCAATAGGTTGGTTGACAAAACCAATATTAGCTCAGATGAGTGTATCTGCGATTCAGACTTGGATGTGGTTCGGCAACTCATTTATACTGTTTATGGCCTCCGTACAAGCGGTCAGTAAAGAAACCTTTGAAGCGGCGCGTATTGACGGTGCAGGCAGGTTTCAAGTATTAATGAATATTACGATACCATCTATCAAACCAATTTTGATGTATGTTATGATTACGGGATTAATTGGTGGATTACAACTTTTTGATATCCCTTTTCTGATTACAGATGGTAAAGGTTTTCCAGAAGGCAGTTTAAATACCATGATTGTCTATATTTACAATATGGCATTTGTCTATAAAAATTATGGCTATGCATCCGCGTTATCGTTTGCGTTGTTTATCGTAATCATGCTGTTTACAATTGTATTTACAGTTTTAACGAACAGATCTGAATTAAAAGAGTTCTTCAATAACCGAAAGGAAAAAAAGGCAAGAAAGAAAAGCCTAGCTGCATCGAAGGGAAGTGGTAAATATGAGTAATATGAACAGCCAAAACCAAAGTGTTGATCAAGCTCAAATGCTAAGAAAAATTCAACAGAAGAAAGATAGAAGAAAGAAATTAGTTGTTTTTTCTATGATTTATTCATTTTTATTCCTTTTAGTAGTCATAGCGATTATTCCATTTTGGATTGTTATCATCAATGCGACACGCGATGGTATGGCAATTTCGACGCAAGGTGTTACAATATTTCCAGGGACCAGCTTAAAAGAAAATTACGAGATTCTCGTTAAGAATGTCGATGTCGTACGTGGCTTTCTGAATTCTCTTAAGATTGCAGTGTTGGTTACGCTGTTGTCAGGATACTTCTCAGCGTTAACGGCCTATGGCTTTCATATGTATAATTTTAAAGGTAAAAATTTCCTGTTTGGTATTATTCTCATCTTCATGATGGTACCAAGTCAGCTAGCATTTTTAGGTTATGTCAAATGGATGACGCAACTTGGTTTAATGGATAATCATTTAGCTTTGATCATCCCAGCTGTAGCCTCAATTGGTACTGTATTCTTCTTAAGAGCGTATATTAGTTCGTCACTCAGCAAAGAAATCATCGAATCAGCACGAATTGATGGTGCTGGTGAATTGTATATTTTCCACCGAATTGCATTGCCGCTCATGGCACCAGGTGTTGCTACGATGTCAATTTTCACTTTTATTGGGTCTTGGAATAATTATTTAAGTGCAAGAGTTATATTGAGTTCTAAGTCAAATGAAACGCTTCCTATGGTTATTTCTTCGTTGAAAGCACTACAAATATGGCATCAAAATCAAGGTGCTATATATCTTGGGTTTGCCATTTCAATCATACCAATTGTCGTCGTGTTCATTTTTGCTTCTAAATACCTCATTGAGAATATATCTGCAGGTGCAGTAAAAGGCTAGATACCATGCTTAGAAAGGAATTAATATGAAAGATACCAATTTATATTTTGGTGACATGCTTTTATGCTCAAATTCAAGTGAGGTTTTATTTGAAACCGTTGAAACTAAAAACGACACGTATTTTAAAATAGAAAACTATAATGAGATGCCGCCATTTTTTATGACGATTGTCAGCGATGTGGATTTTTGGTTGTTTGTTTCAAGTACAGGCGGCATTACGGCAGGACGTAAAACACCGGAAACGGCTCTATTTCCTTATTATACAGATGATAAGATTCACGACAGCAACGAAACCACAGGCCCACATACTGTGATGATCGTTTCTGATGGAAAAAGGAACTACTTGTGGAAACCCTTTTCTAAGCACCACTCAAATGTATATAGAATCACTAGAAATCTCTATAAAAACACTATTGGCAATAAAATTATGTTCGAAGAAATCAATCGTGACTTGAACGTAACGTTTAGATATACTTGGAAAACGAGTAATCAATTTGGCTTTGTTAAGCATTCTGAACTCATAAATACTTCTGATAAAGCTTTAACCGTAAAGATTTTGGATGGCATCCGAAATATCGTGCCTTATGGCGTTGATTCCTCTCTTCAAGCGACGAGAAGTACCCTTGTAGACGGCTATAAGCGCTGCGAGTTAAACGAGGCTTATGGGTTAGGCATTTTCACCTTAAGCGCAATCATATCCGATCAGGCTGAACCGAGCGAATCTTTAAAATCGACAACCGTTTGGTCAAAGGGATTAGATAAACCGACTTATTTGCTTTCCGAAGGGCAAGTGCATGCCTTTGAGAATAACAAAGATATTGTTACGGAATACGATGTGAAAGGTCAAAGAGGCGCATTTTATGTATCGAGCACTGTTGAACTACGTGCACGTGAATCAAAAGAATGGGTCATCGTATCAGAATTAAATCAAAGTGCAACTAGAATTGAACGGTTGATGCATGAAATAAAAAGTGGTGCGTCATTACTTGAGAAACTTGATCATGACGTGTTAAAAGGTGATGAAAATCTCAAAAAACTCGTATTTGAAGCAGATGGTTTTCAGTTCACAGACAATCGCAATATGACATACAGACATTTTTCAAACACGCTATATAATATCATGCGTGGTGGCATATATGCCGACGGATATGGTATTCAAACACGGGACTTGAAGCATTTTATTAATATTTGGAACAAAGACGTTTTTAACAAACACTTGGATTATTTGAATACGTTGCCAGAAGTGGTGAATTATTTTGATCTTTTGGAAATGATTGAAAATCGAAAGGACACCGATTTGGAGCGCCTGTTCAGGGAGTATTTACCACTCACCTATTCAAGACGCCATGGCGATCCAAGTCGCCCATGGAATAAATTTAATATTGAAATAACCAAAGAAAATGGCGAGAAAAACTTAAATTTCGAAGGCAATTGGCGTGATATTTTTCAGAACTGGGAAGCTTTATCGCTTTCATATCCAGGATATATTGAAAGTATCATTTCAAAGTTTGTAAATGCATCAACAGCAGACGGTCATAATCCATATCGCATCACAAAAGAAGGTGTTGATTGGGAAGTTCTGGATTCAATCGATCCATGGTCAAACATTGGATATTGGGGCGATCATCAAGTGATTTATCTGCTAAAGTTAATGGAACTATCCAGAAGATACAATCCAGAGTCTCTGCTCGCTTTGCTCAATAAAGATATTTTTGTATATGCAAATGTGCCGTATAGAATAAAAGGTCTAGACGATCTTTTATCTAATCCCAAAAATACAATTATTTTTGATGAGGCCTGTGCAGAAGAGATTGAGGAAAGAGTTCGTAAATATGGCGCAGATGGAAAACTCATATTTGTGAATGAATCACTTTATCATGTCAATTTAATGGAAAAAATTCTCATCGTCATGCTTGCGAAGCTATCCAATTACATCCCTAAAGGTGGCATTTGGATGAACACACAACGCCCTGAGTGGAATGATGCAAATAACGCGTTGGTGGGAAATGGCGTTTCGATGGTTACGCTCTACTATTTGTATAGATATTTAGACTTTGTTGCTGATTTGATAGAAACGCTTGACGAAGAAGTCATGATTTCTGTTGAAGTCAAACAACTATATGAGGGTATTTTCAAGGTTCTTGACGAAAGTGACCAATACTTGGGGTCTCCGATCAGTGATGAAGTACGGTTTGAGATGGTAACCAATCTGGGCCGAATCGGTGAAACCTACCGTCATGCCATTTATACAAATGGCTTTAAAGGTGAAAAAGAAGGCTTGTCAAAAAAAGGATTGAAAGCATTTTTGACGATTACAAAGGCTCACTTGAAAGATACCATTGAAGCGAATAGGCGTGAAGATGGTTTATATCATGCTTATAATTTAGTGAAATTCAGTAAGAATGCATGTCGAATATCTTATCTATATGAAATGCTCGAAGGCCAAGTTGCAGTACTTAGTTCTGGCGCCTTAAGTCCTAAAGAAACACGTCATGTATTAGAAGCTCTAAGGGAAAGCGCCATTTATCGCGAGGATCAGAACAGCTACATGCTATATCCAGTACGTGAATTGCCAAAATTCTTGAATAAAAATATCATACCAGAAGCAATTATAAGATCATCTCACATTTTAAAAACAGAATTAGATAAAGGCTTTACGCGTTTTGTTGAGAAGGATGTCAACGGTCACTATCATTTTAATGGTGGGTTCAGAAATGGTGCTGAAATCATGGATGCAATCCTCAAAACTGGCGAATATGCTGGTGATGATGTCTTGGAAGTTGGTGAGATTTTCGCTGATTTGTTTGACCATCACGCATTCACAGGTCGTTCAGGTACTTTTTATAAGTATGAAGGACTTGGCAGTATTTATTGGCATATGGTTTCAAAACTTGTATTGGCCGCACAAGAAAATTATGTATCCGCTTTATCAGAAGACGCGGACAGTGACGTTGTAGAAAAATTAGCCGATTTCTTCCATGATTTAAGAGCAGGGATCGGGGTGGAAAAGTCACCCGTAGATTATGGCGCATTTCCAACAGATGCCTATTCCCATACGCCGAGCTTTGCAGGTGTTCAACAACCGGGGATGACTGGTCAAGTGAAAGAAGACATCCTATCTAGATTTGGAGAACTGGGTGTCAACGTGAGCGGTGGCGAACTCTATTTTGATCCACGTTTGTTATTGAAATCGGAATTCCTGAAGAAAAAAACAAAATGGGAATTGCCATCAGAAACCCTTCAGCTCGATGAACATCAACTAGGCTTTACAATCTGTTCAGTACCTATTATCTATGAACTCAATAATTATCAAGCAATCACAGTTATATATAACAATGGTGATAAATATACGTTTGAAAACATGTTGAAACTCAATAAAGAGATTAGTCGAAGTGTATTTAATCGTGAGGGAAAAATCGCTAAAATTATAGTGAGAATCAATTATTAGACTAAATTATTAGACGAAATGAAAATGGAAGCATCCAGCGAAATAACTCTGGTGCTTCCATTTTTGATTTCAATCGATTAGATCATAAAGGGTGTCATTAAGGGGCCTATCAACCGTTCTTTTTAAGATAAAATGTAAAGCGATCATAATTGGGAGAAGGATAATCAAGAGCCTGTAATCTCCAAAGAGTTCTGCGGAGATGAACGCCGATAATAGTGGACGCCTCATAAGGATAAAAAAGAAACAAGCGGCACCACAGGCAATAAATAGGGTAGAACTGAGTCCAGTGGTAGCGATTAACGATTGCGAAGCAACAAAAATTAATGCGCCAATAGCCCCACCGATGGACAAGCTTGGCATGAACAAACCTGCTGGAATATTTGTGCTGACACAACTCAATGTAAAACAGAATTTTAATAAAACAAATATTAAGATCATCGAAAACGGAAAAGTTTGCGTCGAAGTTAGCGATTTTAGTAGCATGAAGCCACCACCACTTATTTCAGGATAGCGTGTTGCCAACAAGAGAAACAAAAGGGGAATCAAATACAGAAAAATGCGTTTATAGCGAGAGGTCACTAGGTAAGGACTCCTTAGTAGAAGCATTTTAAAGAAGTAGCCTGCTATAGTTGAGAGAATCGTGATGATGAATACAGTTACAATTAGGATCGAGAATTGGGTAAAATTCACATTAACGGAGAATTCACTTTTAAGTAGACCCATCTGACGACCCGTTATAAAAAAAGCGGTTAGCCATGCAGATAGAATGACAATTACAGCTTGTAATAGTGCAGGTAGACTTCTTTTAAGTCCGAGTTCTTCTATTGAAAGCAATAGGCCACTAAACGGGGCACTGAAAAATGCAGCCAAGCCAGCACCGCCATATGCCGAGATTAAGCCTTCCTCGCTTGTTTTTTTACCGGTTACCAACCCGCCAGCGCACACACCTAAAAATACAGATGGCCCCGCACTACCGATGGAAAATCCGATGCTATTTAGTAGTAGGATTGCCGTTAATTTTAAACTGCCAAATTGAAACGGCTTAAGACTGCGTTTATGTGACATAAAGCTCCGAACTTGAGGAACACCAGAGCCTCTAAGGATAGAGTGTCTATGAATCAACAATTGTGCAAGTATGAGCAGTCCAAAGGCGATCATCAGAAACATAGGTTTGGACTCTAAATTAAACAGATTAATGGAACTAAAGATAAGCAATCTAAATAATCCAAGAACGAGCCCAATCGTAATGCCTGAGATAATTAGTCTTAATAATTTATATAGCCCTTGCAATTGAGTCGTTTTAGGTGTATCGACAGATTCTATCATATGTGTACCTCTAGCTTATTATAACGCATACAATTGAAATTGAAAAAGAATATTCTCATGTGCTTCTTTTTGAATTCACACACCATTTGTGATAAACTGATATCAAAATTACGGATTTAAAGCCCATTTATAGTAGAAGCATCAACTGACAAGAAAGGACGTCATAATGATTAACAGAATCGACCTACATACCCATACCATAGCGAGTGGGCATGCGTATAGCACACTTATGGACAACATCAAAACAGCGAAAGCCAAAGGTATACAAATTGTTGGCATTTCTGATCATGCACCTGCAATGCCAGGCAGTACGCATGAATACTACTTCAGTAACTTGAGGGTTCTTCCTAAAACAATAGATGGCATCCGCGTCTTAAAGGGTGTAGAACTCAATATACTGAATACAGACGGCGACGTCGATTTAGACCCTCGATCACTGAGCTTTCTGGACTATGCAATCGCAAGTCTGCATTTGCCGTGTATTAGCATTGGTAGTTCAGAAGAGAATACAGATGCCATCATCCAAGCGATGCGCCATAAAATCGTTAAAATCATCGGACATCCAGATGACTCGCGCTATCCATTAAATTATGAACGCCTCGTTCTAGCAGCTAAAGCAAACAACGTCCTTCTAGAAGTGAACAATAGCTCCCTATCGCCTCATGCCTTTAGAGAAAATGCAGAAGAAAACTATATAACCTTGCTCGAACTATGCATCAAATACGAAGTGATGATCATCATAAACAGCGACTGCCACTTTCACGAACACATCGGTGAGCAAAGTTATGCTCAAGCATTGCTTAAAAAGCTAAACTTTCCAGAACGGTTGATAGCCAATGTATCGATGGTCTCAGAAATATCGAAGTGGCATTCGGAATTTTAGGTTGAAAATACGACTATTGAAGAGGTCAATATGAAAAATTATTTTATGGATTTAGAATTTCTGTGTGATGTGGATTTTGCGTATGAAGACGACATCATCGCCATTTGCTTGCTTTCAGAAGACGACAGTTACGAACTCACGAGTTATGTTAGGCCTTACGATGAGGACTTTGAAGTATCTGAATATTGCACAGTGCTTACGGGCATCTCGAAAGCCGACTTAATCGATAAGCCACTTTTCTCGGATTTATATGAAGAGATGATCAATAATACAAGCGATGACGATATCCTCTATGTTTGGGGGAATGTCGATCTTGAGGCGGTTTATAAAGCCAGTGTTGAGATAGCCGGTGAACTGGAATTCAATATCGTCGATTTCCAAGATGAATTTATGAAATTCTCGGGGATTTCATTTAGGCCAGGCCTCAAAAAAGTGTATGAAATACTGACAGACGACATGGAAATTAAGCATCATGATGTTAGAAACGACACGTTGATGCTCAAGGAAATCTATCGCCTTTTTAATGCGGACAAGAAAGCCGTGATGCGGAAAGTCAAAGGGCGGTTGAAGTAGTAAGGAGGTCCCACATGCGATTCAAAGACAAAACAGTCATCATCACGGGTGGCTCAGGCGGTATTGGTCGGCAAATGGTGGACGCTTTTGCACGTGAAGGTGCACTCGTGATCAATCTCGATAAAGTGCCGAGTGAATCGCCACCTCATGCGAACGTCAAATATAGAGCGTGTGATTTGACCGATATTTCGGATATAGCCGCTGCGGTGACCAGTATCAAACTGAATTTTCCTCAGGTGGATGTACTCGTCAACAATGCGTGTTATTCGGCGGGGGGTGTGTTATCTGAATGCAGTCCAGAGGCATTTCACGACGTATTGATGGTCGGTGTGACAGCGCCGTATGCATTGATATCGGGCCTTTTAAATCACTTTTCAAAAGAGGCATCCATCGTCAATATCGCCTCCACCCGTAGCAATATGTCGCAAGCGGATACGGAGAGCTATAGTGCGGCGAAGGGTGGCATATTAGCGTTGACACATGCACTCAGCATCAGTTTAGCTGGAAAAGCAAGGGTCAATGCCATCAGTCCAGGATGGATCCACACCAGCTCTGACTGGTCTGAAATCAGCGACATCGACCATGTACAGCATCCGGCTGGCCGCGTCGGAACGCCTGAAGATATCACTCGAACCGTGATGTTCCTATGTGATGTCGAGGCTGGTTTTATCACTGGCGAAAACATAACTGTGGACGGCGGGATGAGTAAACTGATGATATATCATAACGATCATGGGTGGACTTATACACCTGAAAAGAAATAAAGCGTTTAAACATTATCATAAACATCAACACAATCATAAATTCAAACGGAGGTTTAACGATGACTATGAATGGATTGATTCTACGCAGAGAAACACCACCCGACTATAAAACTGTTGAAACGATTACGAGAGAAGCTTTTTGGAACCATCATGGACCAGGATGTGAAGAACATTATTTGATGCATATCATGCGGGATGCGGATGCCTTTATCCCAGAACTGAACTTTATAGCAGAAATCGATGGTGAAATTGTCGGTAATATCGTTTACACTAAAGCGAAGATTGTTGACGACCAAGACATTGCACACGAAGTACTATCATTTGGGCCGATCTCAGTGCTACCTGCGTATCAAGGCAAGGGCATCGGTGGTGAACTAATTGAGCATACGAAATGGCTCGCGAAAGAGATGGGCTATAAAGCCATCCTTATCTATGGGGATCCAGAATATTATAAAAAGTTTGGATTTGTTCAGGCTGAGCAGTTTGATATTAGAACACCTGACAACTATTATGCGGCACCGCTGCAGGCCTGCATTTTAGAACCTGGTGCATTAAGTAACGTAGCTGGAAGATTCTTTGAGGATGAAGCGTTTCATTTTGATGAAGAAGCTGTGAAAGAATTTGATCAGGAATTTCCGGAAAAGGCGCTTGAAGAGGGGTTGCCGTCTCAAATTCTGTTTAAAGAATTGGTGAAGATGCGGAAGCCGAGAGCGTAAATGATAAGTGAGGCCATTTAATTGGAAAGAATAGTTGATTATGCGCTGAAAGCGCTATTATATGAAGTCGCCGCAACGCCGAAACCTGGACTTGTCGATCGAAGCAACAACGGTGCACATGATGATATGGATTTTTATACTTTTTTAGACAGTACCGTAGGGCTTAGACATTATTTTTCTGCCATTGTACATTATATAAAAGAGCAGTATAAGACAACAGCTAGATCAATAACGATACCTAAAGGGGCTTATCTTTCAGGAGATGAGATTTTTTCAGGTTTGAAAGATCTGGGACAGCAGGCGGAAATAGACATGAAACAAGTGACAAAAGGCATCAACACACACAAGGGTGCTATCTATGCCTTAGGTTTATTGGTGGCGGCAGTCACTGAGACACTTATTGTTGACAAGTCAGTTGAGGGTGATTCAGTCATCGCCAAAATGGCTCAGAGGGTCACTGCGTATGTAGGACCATCACTACACAAAGAATTTGAAAAGAATGCGCATACTAAAGCATATGGTATTTCTCAATATAAAGACTACGGCATGCTCGGAGCAAGAGGTGAAGCTTATACCGGTTTCAAAACTGTGAGAAAGTATGGATTGCCTATGTTTGAGGAGTCTTTGAGAGATGGCTTATCTGTGAACGATGCTATGATTCACGCTTTAATGGCTATTATCATGTCTCTTGAAGATTCGAATGTTATCGGGCGACATAATGTGGCGGTTTTACATGAAAGCCAGTTAAAAGCACATGAGATTCTACTTGCTGGTGGGATGAAAACTGAGGATGGAAAAAAGTTGATAGAAGCCTACGACCATTGGTGTATCAAGCATAGGATTAGTCATGGCGGCAGTGCGGATCTCGTCGCTGTAACTGTTTTTATGTATTGGATTAAAAGCACCTAATAAAAATATTAGATTTGTTAAAAATAAAGTTGCATTTTGTTCATAATTCTATTACAATGTGGTTAAGTTCAAGTTGAGTTGATTAAGAGTCATTTTAACGGGACGGCATTTCCTTAAGTGAATAGTAAATGATAATGAGAGGCTACAAAGCCTTAACGATCAGTATACAAAATCTTTGATTTTGTGTACTGATTTTTTTTGTTTTTATCGACCTAAATGGAATCGAAATGAGGCGTATGTGTTTAAAAAAAGCGAACTTAAGAGGGTAAAAAAAACACAAAAATCTTGGAAGTCGATTGTCGATTTATTGTTGGAACAAGACATCAGACTCGACCCGTCAAGTGAGATTACTTATGGCTACTACGAGGGTGAAAAGTTAGTGGGTACAGCATCAGTCGTAGAAAACACCATAAGAAGCATCGCAATTGCAAAGTGTAGACAGGGGTCCAATACTTTAGCTGAAATGATGGATGACATTATGACCATAATTACAGATGCAGGCTATAATAACATTTTTATATATACGAAACCAGAAGCGATGCAGTCGTTTCAAAACATAGGATTTTACGAAGTTCAACAAATCACACTTGACGAGACTTGTATTGTCTTACTTGAAAGAAAACCGGATGGGATTCGGAATTTCATAAAGACCATAGAAGCGTTTAAGACCAAACATGAAGAGGTAGGCGCAATAGTAATGAATGCCAACCCATTTACATTGGGTCATCAGTATTTGATAGAATATGCAGCTTCTAACTGTGATTTTTTATACATTTTTGTCGTCTCTACCGAAAAATCGGCCTTTCCATATCATGTAAGATTCAACTTGATCGTTGAAGGAACCGCCCATTTAAGTAATGTATACGTCTTGAACGGTGGAAACTACATCATCTCACAAGCGACTTTTCCTAACTATTTTTTAAAGAAGCCAAGTGAAGCAACCAAGCTTCAAGCGAAACTTGATGTCACGATTTTCGGCGAACATTTCGTTAAGGCTTTAAACATAAAGAAGAGGTTTATTGGAACGGAGCCGGAGTGTGGGACCACACGAATATACAATGATGCGTTAAAAGAAATTTTACCTCGGTATGGCGTGGATGTGCGCGAAATTCCTAGAAAAACATTAGAAGACGAGATCATAAGTGCTTCTAAGGTCAGACACCTAATAAAATTAGGGGCTTTCGAAGAGATGCAAGGTATGGTTCCATTAACCACTTATACATTTTTGACAACTGCCGAAGCGAAACCTATTATCGAGCATATTCAAAAATCAGCAGCAAGACATTAATCATACAAGGGGGACGAGATGAGAATAGTCAAGTCATCAATTGCAGGCACCTTAGATTCGTGTGATATCCAAATACGAATTGAAGAAAATGCAATCAATACCAATGAGATTTATCTAAAAAGCGTCGTTGAACAACAATTTGGTGATCAAATAACAGCCATCATTCAAACGGTACTTGATAAGCATAATATTGAGAGCGTTACAGTAAGTGCTGTAGATAGAGGCGCTTTGGATTGTACCATCAAAGCACGTGTGGAAAGCGCTATCTTGCGCGCGACTGGACAAGAAATCCTTGAGGATTGGAGTGTGATTCACGATGAGCATGCATAATGACCGCCTTAGAAGAACAATGCTTTATGTACCAGGCAGCAATCCAGGTATGTTAGCTGATGCGATGATCTACGGCGCAGATAGTATTATGTTTGATCTTGAAGATTCAATATCACTTAGAGAAAAAGATACAGCGCGACACCTAGTGTATCAAGCGTTAAAACAATTGGATTTTGGAGACGTCGAACTTGTGTGTCGCATCAATGGATTGGATTCAATCTACGGTGAACGCGATATCGAAGCGATGGTTGCTGGAGGCATTCATGTCATAAGACTTCCAAAAACGGAAAGTGCGAAAGATGTCCATGACGTTGAAGCGCTGATTGAAAAATATGAAAGCAAATACAATCGTGAACTGGGCAGTGTCAAAATGATGGCTGCTGTGGAAAGTGCAATGGGCATCATGAATGCATTTGAAATCGCACATGCCTCGAAACGATTGATTGGCATCGCAATAGGTGCAGAGGACTATGTAACCAATTTAAAGACGACACGGTCTTCAACGGGCGTTGAACTATTGTTTGCGCGATCGCAATTGCTTAATGCAGCACGTTCAGCTGGTATCGCAGCGCTAGATACAGTATTTTCAGATGTTGAGGACGTGGAAGGTTTTACAAGAGAAGTAAAGTTAATCAAGCAGCTTGGCTTTGATGGTAAATCAGTCATCAACCCGAGACAAATCCCAATCGTTCATGCACTTTACACACCGACTGAAGCTGAAGTAAGTCATGCACAAGCTGTGATTGAAGCGATTAGGGAAGCAGAAGAAAAAGGGCAGGGCGTCATCTCGCTCAAAGGCAAAATGATTGACAAGCCCATCGTTGATCGTGCACTGCGCATCATTGAATTGATTAAGGCGAGTAGGTGACCTATGGATATGCTAAATAATAAAAGGGTACATGGCAAACAAATCAAGCCATTCCTTGGACCATTTGATGGAAATGGAAAAGTGGTACAGTCTTTAGAGCAAGCGATTTTCAATTGCAAGCTCACAGATGGGATGACCATTTCATTTCACCATCATTTTAGAGAAGGTGACTATGTCATCAACAAGGTTATGAATCAAATTGCTCAATTGGGCATTAAGAATTTAACACTCATCCCAAGCTCACTTGGTAAAGTTCATGAACCACTAATTGGACATATAGAAACTGGTGTCGTCAGAGAGATTCATACGAGCGGCTTAAGAGGGCGCTTGGCAGAATTCGTTTCAGATGGAAAACTTGAAACGCCACTAATTATAAGAAGTCATGGTGGCAGAGCAAGGGCAATTGAAGCGGGTGAAGTAAAGATTGATGTGGCCTTTCTTGCTGTACCTCGGTCAGACATGATGGGAAATGCAAGTGGAAATGGGACACATACTGAGTGTGGTTCACTTGGATATGCCATGGTAGATGCACAGTTCGCAGATACTGTCATATTGATAACGGATGATTTATGTAGTTATCCCAATATGCCGGCAAGCATCACACAAGATCTCGTGGATATGGTGGTTGTATTAGATGAAATAGGTGATCCAAATGGCATCGCATCTGGCGCTACAAGATATACAACGAATCCAAAAGAATTGAAAATTGCTGAGTATGCAGCCAAAACTATTATCAATCATCCAGCTTATAAAGAAGGATTTTCATTTCAAACGGGATCTGGCGGATCTTCTCTGGCTGTGACACGTTACCTAAAGGACCATATGAAACAAAATCATATAAAAGCATCTTTTGCGCTTGGTGGCATTACTGCACCTATGGTGGAATTGCTTGAAGAGGGTTATGTAGGGTGTTTGTACGACGTTCAAAGCTTCGACTTAACATCAACTGCATCCTTGGCAAAAAATGCAAAGCATTATGAAATTAGCGCGCTTCAATATGCAAATCCCGCATCTAAAGGTTGTATGGCATCGATGCTAGATTTTGTCATACTAAGCGCACTGGAAATTGATACTAAGTTTAACGTAAATGTCATGACGGGTTCTGATGGCGTGATCATGGGGGCATCAGGCGGCCACTGCGATACAGCAGCATCCGCTAAAGTCACGATAGTGGTCGCACCGCTTTATAGAGGTAGACTAGCTACAGTGATGGAAAAAGTGACTTCAATTGTGACGCCAGGCAATACGGTCGATTTGTTTGTTACCGAGCGTGGTATTGCCGTCAATCCTCTGAGACCGGATCTGCTTGAAATATTGAGTCAAACGTCACTGCCACTAGTGACCATGGAAGCGTTACTTGAGATGGTAACTAAGTTGGTGGGAAAACCAAAAGAGATAGCCTTTGAAGACAGAATTGTTGCGATTATAGAGTATAGAGATGGTACAGTTATCGACACCATACGCCAAAGGAAGTCATCCATTTGATAGACTGGCTTAAGCAAAAAGAGATTAAGGCCATGATGATCAACCAATATATTGAGGCAAACAAAGTGACCGTTGTCACAATGCGCCTTAATATTCCTGGACCTGACAAGAAACCAGATTGGTCTGATAAGTTATTTGAAATGGGCTCAAAAGTATTGGAACAGCACCTTGATAAAATGGGTTTCGCATTTGAAGCAATTCTTGAAACACATGCATCACAGTACTATGAACACTTGGTGATTCTAGCAGTTAAGGGTTCTGCAGTCATCATAAAACAGCAAATGATCGAACTGGAAAACACGTCTGAAATTGGACGCATTTTGGATATCGATGTTATGGATCAAGCGGGCAATTGTTTATCGCGAAGTGATTTTAAAATGGAACAAAGACAATGTTATCTATGTAGTGATGCGGCAAATGTATGTCGACGTAAGCAGAGACATTCAAAAGAGGCACTAACCGAGTACTTGATCATAAAAGCGAAGGGGCTTTTTGATAAATAGAAATTTTGGGTCGTAGGAGGAAATTATGAAGTTCAAGAAAGCGATATCTTCATTGATTGCACTATCTGTAGTAGGTGCAATGACATTAACGGGTTGTTCAGGTGCAGCAGCATCAACAGAAGCAAATTATCCAAAAGGCGCACTAGAATTCATCGCACCATCAGGTGCTGGTGGTGGCTGGGACTTAACAATCAGAACCGTTGCGAAAGTATTACAGGATACTGATTTAGTGAGTTCACCAATGCCAGTAACGAACAATGCTGGAAGTGGCGGTGGTGTAAACCTTGCTTACATGCAAACTCAAGAAGGCTCTGAAAAATTAATTTCTGTTTATTCGCCACCAATTTTGTTGATTGAGCTCAATGGTACAAGTGAATACGGTTATGAAGACACGACACCACTTGCACGATTAATCACAGATTACGGCGCATTTGTTGTAAATAAAGATTCTGAATACAAAGATCTTGCACAAGTTATGGAAGCACTTAAGAAAGATCCTAAAAGTGTAAAAATTGGCGGCAACTCAGCAGCTGGTTCTATGGATCATATCCAATTTTTAATCGTTGCTAAAGCAGCTGGTGTTGAAAACCTTAAAGAAATCGATTATATCAGTTTCCAAGATGGAACTGCTACAGCTCAAATCTTAGGCGGTCATATCGACTTGTTGACATCTGGATTAGGCGATATCCAAGCACTTGTTGAAAGTGGTGATTTAAATGCTCTTGCTGTTACTGCAGGCGAGCGTGTTGGCGAAGGCGTTTTAGCTGAAATTCCAACATGTAAAGAGCAAGGTATCGATGTTGTCTTTGAAAACTGGAGAGGTTTGTTCGGCGCACCAGGTATGCCTGATTATGCTGTTAAGTTCTGGCAAGAGACTTTAGCAAAGATGGTTGAAACGGACGAATGGAAAACTGAAGCGGCTAAACATGGTTGGGCACCTGCGTACTTAGGTCAAGCAGAATTCACTGAGTTCTTGAAAACGACAAATGAAGATTACAAAGTTATATTAGAAGAAATTGGCTTGTTAGTAAACGAGTAAATTTCAAGATAGAGCACTTAATTGGGGGGCCATAAAGGCCCTCATTACCCCAAACAATTTTGGAGGCATTATGGAAAAGCAAAAGAAAGCAAATTTCGATTTTTTATCGGGTAGTATCTCGGTTATATTTGGACTTATCTATGGCTTATTGTCATACAATTTAAAAAGAAGCCCTATGGGCGATCCATTGGCACCATCGATTTTTCCTTTGATCCTTGCAGGTGGTATGGTGGTATTTGGCGCACTATTGATGATCAAAAGTGATATGGCTTCAACAAAGCGCGCTTTTGCTAAAATAAAAGAAAAGACGACAGCAAATGATATTTTAAGCCGTAAGATGATTGTACTCACTGTGGTTGCAGCGACTGTGTATGCACTTGTTTTCGAACACCTTGGCTATGTCATCTCAACATTTTTATTTGTCGGCTTCATCATGACGGTTTTAGAACGCAAAAAAATTGTAAAAAACCTCATCATCTCTGCAATCTTTAGTGTTGTCGTCTATTATGTATTTTTTTATCTTTTAGGCATCTCTTTACCAATGACGCCTATATTAAACATTTAGGAGGGGCAAATGGATATTTTAATGCATTTGTTAGACGGTTTGCTCATCGCAATACAGCCTATGAACCTAGTACTTGTAACCTTTGGCGGCATCCTAGGAACCATCGTCGGTATGTTGCCGGGTCTTGGCCCAGCGACAGGTGTCGCAGTACTATTGCCGCTAACTTTTTCAATGTCGCCAACAGGCGCTTTGATTACTATGGCTGGTGTGTACTATGGTGCGATGTTCGGTGGCTCAAGAAGCTCAATACTCATAAACACACCTGGTGATGGAGCGGCGCTAGCTGCCACATTTGATGGTTATCCTATGGCAATGAATGGCAAGGCAGAGTCAGCGCTTGCAATCAGTGCAATTGCATCTTTCATTGGCGGACTTATCTCAGTTGTATTTTTAATCGTACTTGCAACACCTGTTGCTAAATTCGCATTGAAGTTTGGTCCTGCAGAATACTTCTTATTGATGGTAGCAGCGCTTGCCATGACATCTTCCATGTCAAAAGGCAATATGTTAAAAGGCTTTATCGCAACTATGATTGGTCTTGCTATCGCAACGGTAGGTATCGATGCACAATCAGGTATTTCAAGATTTACATTCAACATACTTGAGCTTCAATCGGGCATAGATTTTTTAGTCGTCATCATCGGTCTATATGCGATAGGTGAAGTATTCAAAGCGTATACAGACATCAATGAAGGCAAAAAAGTTCAGCAGAAAAAGTTCGGAAAGATTTGGATCACAAAAGAGGAATGGAAGCGTTCTTGGCCAGCGATTCTCAGAAGCACACCTCTAGGCTTTATCGTAGGCGCACTACCTGGTGCAGGTGGTACGATGGCTTCACTTATGGCATACAACAATGAAAAACAAATTTCTAAAAATCCTGAGAACTTTGGAAAAGGTGAAATTATCGGTTTAGCCGCGCCAGAAGCCGCAAACAATGCCGCTTCAGTTGGTGCCTTTATCCCGATGTTGACACTTGGTATTCCAGGATCGGGAACTACAGCAATCATGATGGGTGCGCTTCTCATGTTAGGCATTCAACCTGGACCACTTTTATTTACACAACACCCTGATGTTGCATGGGGTCTCATAGCTAGTATGATCATTGGTAGCTTTGTTCTCGCCATTGTCAACATCCCTATGGCAGGCATCCTAGTACGCGTACTAGCAATACCGCCAAAAGTATTATATCCACTTGTTCTTGGTCTTGCTTTTGTTGGCACGTATGCCATTTCAAACTCAGTCATCGATTTTTACATCATGGTTATGTTTGGTGTGCTTGGCTATTTCATGGATATCGCGAAAGTACCTACAGCACCTATGATTCTAGCTGTAATTGTTGGTGGCACGATGGAACAATCGTTTAGACAGGCTACTAAAATTTCAAATGGGTCACTGGAAATTTTCTGGGGCTCACCACTTTCAATTGCTCTAATCGTTATCACTATTGTTTTTGTAGGATTCCCAGTCATCAAAAAAGGATTTTCAAAACTTTTCCCCCCAAAGAAAGTCGTTGAATCCGTATAAATTGCATCAGCCACCTATGGTGGCTTTTGCTGTGTTGTGCTTTCGAAATTAATTGCTTATAATGAAATGGCACAATTAAAACGCAAAGGACATATTCCATGAAACGAAAAACCAACCCTATAAAAACTGAAAAGCTTAAAACTGGATTCGCTGTGTTACTTGCGCTATTGGTCATGCTCGTCATCGTCGGTGCTTCTTACCAAAACTATAAGAAGATACAAGACAATGTGATTGAAATTGAACAGCTACAGCTGTTATCGCTCGCAGAGACACTTTCGAAGAGTGTTGAAAATTTTTTCACTTACCAACTACACAATTTGGAGATTCTCACGAACAGTCGGTCATTTAACAAGGATTTTCAAGGGGTCAATTCAACCAGTTATACAGAGGACTCTTTTCAAAATTTAGAGGATTATTATACGATACAAAGTGATAGCATTGAACTTATAAGGCTTGTAGATCTAGAAGGCAAAGAAATCTACACATATCCCGTTACAGATCTTAGCGATCATATACTTGTTGATCTTACTAGAGTTAAAAATGGAGGCATTCAAGATGTAGGTGCCATTTACAAAGAGGCCGATCAACTTTATGTCAATGCAATGTATCCCATCATTGAAGATGATGCGGTCAAAGCGGTACTCTATACAAAAGTAAAACTCAATACGATTTATCAATCGCTTGTTGCTCCAGTTAAAGCAGGTGTCAAAGGCTACGCATCCATCAAGGACAGCAGTGGCGTTCTCATTATGCACCCTAACACAGAAGATATTGGTGAAAATGTAATTGAAACACGAAAATCGACTTATCCAGATTTTGACTGGTCTGAGCTTGAACTACTCGTTGAAAAACAGAAAAATAAAGAATCAGGTGTAGGCATCTATCATTCGTTATGGTTTACAGACAACGACCAAGAACGCGTCAAGAAGTTCAGTGCCTATGCGCCTGCTGATATTGGAACAGATTTTTGGATTATCAACGTCTCAAAAGACTATTTGGAAGTCGTATCGTTTTTGAAGGAAAGAACGTATACCATTATTATTATCAATTTCATAATCATTTTGACCTTTGTTACGACTGGCTTTGTCTACTATCGATTTAGAAGGGATAAAGCGCTCATCGATAAAGAACGTGCCCTTTTGGTTAAGGTAAAATCCTTGAATGAAGAGCTTACGCGCAGTAAGAATAAATTTGAAAAGATTTTTGAGTCAGGTTCTGATTGTATTTTCGTCGTTTCCATGGATTCAAGTGCCGATATACTGGAAGTCAACACAAAAGCGGTCAACTCACTCGGGTATAGCAAAGACTTTATGTATGGAAAAAGTTATTTTGATATCAACTCAGACATAAAGAAAACTCAGTTTTTACCGATACTTGAGGATTTAGAAGCAACTGAGAATGCTATTTTTGAAGATGTCTTGATAGGATTTGATGGACGCAAGATTCCTGTAGAGATTAATGCAAGAGTGATGGTGAATGAAAATCAGAAACAAATTGTCATGATTTCAAGAGATATCACCATGAAAAAGCTCTTTGAACTTGAGATGGAAGAAAGTAAAAAGAAAGAAGCACTTATGATTTATCAGTCGCGTTTGGCTGCAATGGGGGAAATGATCGGCAGCATTGCTCACCAGTGGCGACAACCGCTAAGTGGTATCTCTATGATCTACAACAATTTGATAGATGCCTATCAATATAACGAATTAGATGAAGCTTTTTTGCTTTCGCAGGGGCAAAGACACAATGAACTCGTTCAATTCATGTCCAGCACGATCGATGATTTTAGATTTTTCTTCGATCCCAAAATTGAAACGAAGGATTTCTTGATATCAAACGTTATGGACCGAACTTTAGATTTCTTAAATGAGACGATTCGCCTGAGTAATATAGAGATTGAATATACACTAGATCAGGATGTATTGATGCATGGTAGACCCAATCAACTGTCACAAGTTTTATTCAGCATTCTAAAAAATGCGATTGATGTCTTAATGGATCTAAGTGGGACTGAGCGTCGTATATGGATTCGTATTTCAAATTCAAAAGGGATACTGACGTTTACCATCGAGGATTCAGGCGGGGGCACTGATCCGGAAAACCTCGACAAACTATTCGATGCTTATTTCACCACAAAAGAGGCACAAAATGGAACGGGACTTGGCCTTTATATCTCTAAAGTTATTGTGGAGAAAAATTTTGCAGGCGTCATTGAAGCTTACAATACTGAAAATGGACTTTGTGTTAAAATAGTGATGCCTTTAAATCAAAAATAAGTAAGGGGAGGAAATCCTTATGGAAGTCGAATTCTTAGCTGGTTTAAATGTGCTTTATGTCGAAGATGAACCCGTCTTGAGAGAAGAAATCACCACGTTTCTGAAAAGACGCGTCAAACATGTGATCGTTGCGGAAAACGGCAAAATAGGCCTTGAAAAATTCGCCACACATCCAGTGGATTTTATAATTACCGATTTAAAAATGCCAGTCTTAGATGGGATCGAAATGTCACGTGAAATTCGTAAGACGAATAGCAGCATTCCTATTATAATCACGACCGCATTAAGTGACGTAGAGTTGATGCAAATGTCAATAGAACTAGGCATTAATCGTTATATTCTGAAACCTATCGAAGGTGAAGCGTTAAATCAAGCGCTATTAGGTGTGTGTCAAAAGCTACAGAGCATGCAAAAACTGCCCCAAGTCTCATTGACTTCGGATGAAAGCAAGTTACTTGAACGAAAAATAGAAACTGAAGTCGCTAAGATCATCAAAGCGACTTCTGGAAAAGGACCGTCCAAAGTTCAAGTGTTTGTGCGTGCGAATCTCGTTGAAATCTCAATATATGGTTCGAGGACGCCTATTGAACAAACCATTCTTATGAGTGAGAAAAATGTGCGCATTGGCGACTATGTGCGAGAAATTTATTATGGTCAAATAAAGAGTCAAATAGAACAAGGCATCTTGTTCCTTTCAGGATTTAAAGCTGTCTGGCAGTCCCAGAAATGTGATAGCGTGCGTGATGTGGATCATATCAAGCTCGTTATTGAAATTTAGGATAATTGCATTGAGTGACTTGTTAGAACATACGAAATGGACTACAACAAATCATCATCATTTGAGATTTGTTGTAGCCCATTTTTTGTTGAAGAAAATACTATTTACTATAATTATTATAGGCATTCACAGAAATTGCAACGGCTTGTTCACGTGTTGCCATACCATACCCCTCAGCTTCTTGTGCGGGTGTGGTGGCTTTTGGCATAAATTCACCTTTAGAATTGCCGTTTAAAATACCAACTTTCGCCATATATTTAGTTGCAGGAATCGCCCATGAAGAGATGAATTTTTGATCTGGAAAATCTTTAGCGCCTGTGACACTATAATCGGCATTTGGTGCAATTGCTTTTAAAGTATTAAAGAGCATGGTAGCACATTGCTCGCGATTAAGCAAACGATCGGGCATAAATTCTGTTGTAGAAATGCCTGAAGTAATACCTAATTTGAATGCTTTAAGAATTTGTGGATTTGCAGTATCTTTAAATGGATTTGGACTTTGCGCTGCAACGGTTTTACCAGTCACTTTTTCATATAACAATATCGCGAGCTCAGCGAATTCTTCTCTAGTGATTGGCTTGGTGAAATCTGCACCATTTAATATATTTGGAATTAAACCTAACTTTTGAGCATCTGTTAATAGGGTGATGGCCCAGCTACTTGCTTCACGCCAACTGTCCATCCCATGAGAAAGTGTGTTAGAGTATGGACTATAGATTGTGCCAGTTTTACCAGCAGTTGGGTACCAACTATAATCAAACGCATAGCGTGTTTTTATTTGATACTGTGCCGCATCAAAGTTAGAGACGCTACCTAAATAATCAGAGGCATCAATGATCAAGCTTTCTTTATATATGGATTCATCGCCTAATTGCCATTCACCATTATCTACTTTTATCCATACCTGAATCATCAAATGGTTGCTGGAAATGGCACTAAGTTCATCGAGATCAGTATGCGGTTTCGTTGTTATGACCGTCAAATAAGGTTCATCATTTGCATATTTAGCTTGAGCGATTGACTTCAACACGGGGGCATGCGCTATTAGTTTTGAGGGATCAGCAGTTGAGGCATTTGTATAATTTACTGTACTCGACCAAGGTGAAGTGTAAGTCTCATTTCCTTCAGGACCCGTATATGAAACCACAAAGCGGGATCTAAAGCCCCAAGAATGTGTGTCAAAATAGCTTTTATTTGGTGGCGTTATATTTGCTGGAAAGTAGTTTTCAAAATAATCGTCTTTAAAATACGTGACATTAGTTGTATACACACCGTTTCCAACAGAGGTCATAATTGAGAAGTCTTGATCACCCATTTTTTCTTCAGAGTCCCAACTACTATCATACTGCCAATTGCCGTTATCAATTTTATAATCCAGCTGCAACCGAACAAACAAATTATAGTATTGATTCAAGTTGAATTCAGAGTTGGGATCTTCAGAGCTGTCAAGCAGTGCACGTAAATCTGCGGGCAAAGTAAACGTGGCATTAAAACCCTTAAATGCGCCAGAATTGTCAATTTCCTCAAAAGTCACGCCAAAACTTGCTGGGGCACTGAATGATGTTGGTGGCGTATAGGCAAAGACACTTCCAGATAAAGCAAATAATAAAATCGTGAGGAACGTTAATAATAGACATACTTTACTTTTCATGATATCCTCCCAAAAAAAATGTCTTAAGTGCTGTGTGCGACGATTTATGGCGAGGAGGTATGTTAAAAATATAACAAATAACTTCAACGACTATTTCAATTTATTAGTACAATTGCACTTCAAAGCATTTTATACCCATTTATCTATAAATAAAGCATATTGCAAAGGGGGTAGCCTTAATCTTTGTTGGGCTAAGTTTAGAGGATAAAAAGTACATTCAGAGTTACTCAAAAGCTTTTGACGGCGAGCGACGCGTGGCAACCAGCCACCATCTATTTCCTTGTTGACAAAAATATCGAATCGAACTATAATTACTTACCGGTCGGTAATCTGCTTGGAGGTTTTATGGAACGATTGAAAGGATTAGATGTAGCGCGTGCGTTTGCACTTCTTGGTATGATGTTGGTCAATTACAAACTCGTTTTTGACGTTCAAGATGCCTCCCTGCTTTATGGGATCATGTCCCTTCTTGAAGGGAGAGCCGTAGCCGTCTTCATTGTACTGGCAGGTATAGGACTCGGCCTTATGACAAGGCAAGCTAGAACATCCTCGGATGTGTTACTTAAGAAAAAGGTGAGGCGACAAATTGTTATTCGCGCCATATTCTTATGGATCTTAGGACTTATTTTATGGAGCGTTTTTGAATGGAGTGCGGATATTCTGCATTACTACGGTGCTTATATGCTTTTGGCTATACCTCTGTTATACTTGCCACCAAAAAAGCTAGATTGGATAATTGTTTTCATTTTAGGCATTTCAACGTTTCTTCAAGTTCGATTTAATTATCTAAGTGGTTGGGAAATAGAGTCCCTAAGCTATGTAGATTTTTATACAATTAAAGGATTTTTTAGGAATTTGTTTTTTAACGGATTTCATCCGATATTTCCGTGGTTTGGGTTTATGCTTTTGGGCTTGAGACTCAGTCAAATGAATTTGAGTAGTGTTCAGAAGAGAAGGAAGCTCTTGAAAGTAAGCTTTGGCGTAGCTCTTTTGATAGAATTGATTTCGGCTGGGTTAATAGCCGTGAGCGGTCATAATGAATGGATCATCTATTTAGTGGACACAAAACCCATGCCCGCAAATTTATTCTATATGATTGGGGCTTCTGCTTGGGCAATCAGTTTTATCATTTTGGTACTGATGTTAGTGGATCAATGGAAACCAGACGCTTTTCTGACCACAGCTTTAATGAAAACAGGGCAAATGGCACTCACGCATTATGTAGGTCATAGTGCCTTGGTATTGACAATTGCAAGTGTCATAGGCTTAATCAAAGAGCAGACGGCTACTTTTGTGTTACTGTTATCTTTTGGGATTTACGCGCTAATGGTGGCTTTTTCTTATCTATGGTCTAAAAGATTTTCAAGAGGGCCTATTGAATCTATAATGAGAACTTTATCCGATGGAGGTGTTTAATCTTGTCAACCTATGAGAAAATACTCGAAGCAGCTTTTGCACACTTTGCAGAGCAGGGCTATGAAAAGGCGGCATTGAGTCAAATTGCCTTAGATGTGGGGATTTCAAAAGCGGCGCTATATCATCATTTTTCTTCAAAAGAAGCATTGTTTGAGGCATTATACACCCATTTGGTGGACGCCATCATCAGCGACTTTGAAACAGATATTGAAAGTTGGTCCCAAGAAGCGTACAGCCAAAAGCTGGCTGAAGCTGGATTCAAGGACTTACTGGCGTTACAAACGAACCCTCAATTGGGAAGGATTTTAAACCAGTTTTATCTTTTGAGTCTTCGGGTAGTCAAGATAAAGGATCAAACAAAAAGACTTGAAACTGAGACAATGGATTACCATAAACGCATGATAGATAGAGGGGTAGTGCTTGAACGGATTCAATCTGAAGATGCATATCAAGTTGCAGCGCTTTACACAGCGACACTAAATGGGTTGACGCTTGATTTGATTCACAGTAGGACCCTTGAAACAGAGTTGATTTGGAACTACTTCATTCAAAGATTGTGCCTGAATCCCTGAACAAAATTGACGATTATAAAACCCCCATGCATTTGATCATATTATGATACAAAGGATGGGGGTTCTTGGCAAATTCTATAATTTATATTTTATATTCTATATTCTATATCCTATATCCTAGCCCCAAATGGGATCAAAGCAAGTTGTGCCAATTTTAAATGCTGTTTTGCAAATGGTAAACCTATGATGGTGATGCCTAGCAATAGTGCAAAGGTAAGATGCATGACACATAGTTCCCATCCAAGGACCAAAAGCCAAATGATGTTACCGATTAAGCCACCTGCACCAAAATTTCCGAGGCTGACATCTTTTCCAAAGGGTGCGAGCGACAAGCCCGCGATTTTGAAGCACTGTATGCCAAATGGAATGCCGATCACAGTGATACATAATAATGCACCTGCGATGGTCCAGCCTATTGCTGAGATTAATCCACCTAATATAATCCATATCAAATTGCCTATAAGAGACATATTATTCCTCCGTTTTTCTCCGTTATTATTTGAGAAAATTGCATATTCATCAATTTCCTATGTATATCCATATTATAAGTGTCATTCATGGGAATGTCGTTAGGATTGGATTAGAAAATGAAAATAACGCATCGCACTTGAAATATCCGGTAAGATAAGACTATAATAGGACTATGTCACGTATTTGAGGAATCAATACACTGCAATATAGATAGGAGAAACTATGAAAGTCAGCTTTAGACATCAACTTAAAATTGAAAATAGTCGTGTCATCGAAGCGCTTTCATTGATGTGCACTTTGGGCAACAACATGGATCACGTAGATGTTATGGATTTTGTCGATTTTGAGCCATTAAAAGTCGACAATATGTCATTTTTCACAAAGTTCAGTCAGCTCCCTCAATTGCGCTTTGCATGGTTGGAGTTTGCACTGTTATCCTTTGAACGTGAGGATGTTCAGTTATTTATAAGGGAAATTCGAAGCAATACCCCTGCCAAACAACTTGTCATACTACTCGGACATGAAATTGATGAAAGTGAAGCAGAGGCTGTTTTATCGTCGACGGAGGCGGCTATTAAATTGGTGAACCGCTTGAAATACGATGAGAGCCTCGTTGCCATCATCACATCGCTATCAAGTGTCATGGACCAATTTTGTGACCTATTAAAGACGATTGATACGTACAAGCCATTCAATGATAAATTGGACACATTGATCCAAGTCAAAGGTTATGACACGCATCTGGAGCAGTTCACCAAAGGCACTTTTGAGAGGCATCCTCTTTCTTATGCGCAAGAGGTTATGGGCAAACCCTTTTGGAATATCGCAGATTATACGCGATATGAATTTGTACCTGTCTATTTTATCAGCCCTTATTCGATGCGCCTAATGGATGGCGACAGCATGATTTTCATCCAAGCGATCAACAGAAGGTCGCGAACGCCTGAAGCATTTTTGGAAAGCGTCTTAGACCCTCTAAAGAGTGTATCCGATGCCACGCGCCTTAGAATTTTGAGAATGCTCTATATGCACCCCATGTACGGCAAAGAAATAGCCGATGCTCTAAATCTCACCACAGCGACGGTATCTCATCACCTGGAAGCGCTTTTTCAGCAAGGGTTAGTGAATGTCGAGAAGGTCAAGCAAATCAAGTATTTTAGTACCAACTATACGAGACTCAGTCGTTCTCTTGATGAAGTGACTAAGTATATTAAAGAAAAATAAATGATCCTAAATAAATGATATATAAATATTCAAATATAACTATTTGACAAAAAAGTGCTTAGGCACTTTTTTCTGCAATGGTTTAGATTACATATGAGACTGAGGAGGGCGCTATGACCTGGGAGCCATGGACAGGCTGTTATAAAATTAGTGATGGTTGCACAAATTGTTATTTTTATGGACCCCATGCAAAACGAAGTGGTCAAAACATCATAGAAAAAACAGACAAATTTGATTGGCCCATAAGGAAAAATGCAAAAGGTGACTATAACATCAAAGGCAACAAAATTCTTGCAACATGTTTTGCAACTGACTTTTTTCTTCCTGAAGCAGATGCGTGGCGTAAAGAAATATGGGCGATGATCAAGGAAAGAACAGATATAGAATTTTTAATTTTGACAAAGCGGATTGACCGCTTTCTTGAATCGCTTCCATCAGATTGGGATACTGGATATGATAATGTAAATATTGGATGCACTGTCGAGAATCAAATGATGGCTGATTATAGACTGCCATTATTTTTATCCTATCCGATTAAGCGGCGTTTTATTGCCTGTGCACCGCTTTTAGAAAAAATAGATTTAACACGTTATCTTCATGGCGTAGACCACGTTACAGTTGGCGGTGAAACAGGACGAGAGGCGCGTGAATGTGATTTTGATTGGGTACTTGATATCCGCGAACAATGCGTAAAAGCCAATGTAACTTTTTGGTTCAAAAATACAGGCTCCTTTTTTAAGCGTGACGGAGTTGTGGAAAAAGTAAATCCATTTAAACAAACCGGCATGGCAAAAGAGTTAGGCATAAATATTTCAGACGGAATAAGATTGTTTTGAATAAGAGAGAAACTTGTCTATGTCAACCTTCTTTGCCAATAATTAATACATCAAAAGACAACCAATGATATGATGCCCCCAAAGTAGACATACTAATTAATTGAAATTAGATGATCTATTTTGGAGGCATCATATCAATCATTGGTTGTCTTTTTTTTCTTTGTATCATACGACTTCAGATTCTTTTCGATTCATCCTACACGAGCCCAGAATGTATATGCCCTTGACACGAAAATGAAAGGATTGTATATTAGACGTATATCTAATAAGACAAATGTCTAATATCAACTCCATCTATTCCATCAATTTCAAGAAAGAGGTGCACACAATGACGACACATCCCCTCCCAGTTATTTCAGTAAAGGACCTAAAACGAACGTACATGACAAAGCTTGGTTTGTTGAATCAAGAAAAAAAAGCCGTGGAAGCGTTAAAGGGCATCAGCTTCGACATTTACCCAGGAGAAATTTTTGGCCTGCTCGGACCCAACGGCGCAGGAAAGACGACGACGATCAAAATCTTGACGACACTGCTGGCGCCCACTTCAGGTGAGGCGAAGATCTTTGGCTTTGACGCTTTCGGAGATGAAAAAGCCATAAGGCCGCGCATCAATTTTATCTTTGGCGGTGAGAGAAGTCTCTATTGGCGGTTAAGTGGTGAAGATAACCTGAAGTATTTCGCTGATATTTACAAAGTGCCAAGAAAACAGCAGCCTGCACTGATCGATCGACTCCTTGAAGAAGTGGGGCTGAGCGATGTGAGGCGACATAAGGTGGAAACCTATTCAAAGGGAATGAAGCAGCGCCTTCAGATCGCCAGAGCGCTACTCAACGAGCCCGAAGTCATATTCCTGGATGAACCGAGCTTGGGTCTTGATCCAGTTGCGGCGAGGGCACTGAAAAAAATGGTGCGGCAGATCGCCGACCAAGGCAAAACCGTTCTACTCACGACGCACTATATGGAAGAGGCTGAGTCGCTTTGCGACCGCATTGCCATCATAAACGGTGGTGAACTCATAGCGCTCGATACTGTTGATGGACTTAGGCAACGAGCGAAAACGGAGCTTCAGGATGATGCGCCACTGTCTTTAGAGGATATTTATATCCACTTGATAGAGGGGAGGCCAGCATGAATGCAATCATAGCCAGCGCAACACAGCAATTTAGGACGTCAATCGGCAGGCCGATGTTCAGATTTTGTGTGCTCGCACAACCCATCATCTTTGGCTTATTGCTCGGCATGATCTATCTCGAGCGGTCAGAAATGGATTTTACACTCTACGCCGTGTTCGGGAGCGGGTTATCGACATTCTGGTCTAGTATCTGCTTTTCATCGGCCAGTGACATACACAGAGAACGCTGGTACGGCACACTTGAAACCATATATGCCGCACCTGCTGGTTTTAAGTGGATCGTTCTCGGTAAGATTATCGGCAATTCGGTATGGGGCTTCCTCAGCATCTGTCTGAGCTTTAGCGTCGTTACACTCGTTTTTCAAAAGAACATCATCGTAAACAATGTTCTTTGGCTCGTCATCGGACTCGCACTCATGACGCTATCACTCGTGGCCATCGGCTACCTCTTCGCAGCGCTTTTTACATTGTCACGCAACGCAAGGGTTCTTATGAATTTTATGGAATATCCAATCTATATACTATGCGGCATACTATTTCCGTTGGAGCAGCTTCCTGTCATACTTCGAACGTTCTCATACGCATTATCCCCGACATGGGCGGTGAAAATCATACACTATGCGGTGTGGGGTGGAACTTGGGCGGACGTTTTGCCTTATATCGCGGGCCTCATTACATTAACCTTGGTTTATACCGTATTATCGCTGATCATGTTCGATAAAATCGACGTCAAATGCCGCGTTGAAGCCACTTTGGAGGTATACTGATGGATCCAATAAAACGATTGATTCGAAAAGCGACGCTTTCTTACAAAGGCTTGTTTGCCGTCATGTCAATGAGTCAATATCTCATGGTGAACCTGGGGTCACCGCTTATGCAAATGCTCTGCTTCACTTTAGTGGCAAGGTATGTCAACAAAGGGGTCGATGTCAGTTACTGGCTGATCGGCAATGCCTTGGTACTCACATATTTCAATGCCATTTTTGGCGTGGGTTCCCAGCTGACACAAGATAAAAATTCGGGCACATTGAAATTACTAGTCGCTTCACCATCCAGCGGCATCAGTATATTTTTACCAAGGGCGACACTGCACATATTGGACGGACTGGTCACCGTAGTTGTTGGGCTTGTTGTTGGCGCGCTACTCTTTGGCTTTCGCATCCCTGTGACTGTCTGGCCAGCTTTTACGCTCGTACTGATCGTGGCATCGTTTTCTGCCATGGCCTTTGGGTTGATAATCTCCTGCTTTGGCCTTTTGACTAGAGACCTCAATATGATTCTCAATGTTGCCTCCATGGCCATGCTGGGTCTGACAGGTGCCAACTTCCCACTGGAGCGCATGCCCGTGTGGCTACAGCCCATCGGCAGTGCAATGCCACTCACCCGCAGTATTGAGGCCAGTCGCGCACTCTATGCCGGTGCACCCTTTTCCGAGATAAGCGGCATGCTCATGGGTGAGATCGGTCTAGGGATCGTGTTGATGATTATTGGCACGCTGCTATTTAATGTCATGACGCGCATGGCCATTAAACAAGGGGTTCTTGAGATGTTTTAGAACGGTTTTGATGGTATAATAGGGCATAGAAGACAAATCAAACGGAGGTTCCAAATTGGAGACACCTTTACTGATTAAAACGCATCATCTCGAGCAAGCATTTACGGATTCTGTGACCTATTTAAATAGCGATGACGCGATCAAGAGCATTGAGCTAGACCCTTATTGGCCAAAATGGGATTCACCGTGGTGGCATATGTCACTGCTTTATGAAATGGGTTATGTGAGCTATATTCCTGATCATATCGTCCAATTAGTTTTAGATATGATGAATACCCATTATTTGAAATTTTTCCCGATCCATGAGCACGAGATGCCAGTGGGGATCAACCCCTATACGCGCATACCGTGCCACTGTCAGCTCGGCAATATGTATCAGATTTTGAGGTCCAAAAGACCGGATGTCGATGACGTACTGCCCTGGATCAGACCGTGGTTTTTAAAGTATCAGCTCCCAGATGGTGGCCTAAACTGTGAGGATGACGCCTATAGGATTTCAATGAAAAGCTCCATCGCTTCCAGTCTACCTGTGTTTGAGGCATTGATGATGTGCGCCGAACAGACGGGGCTTTCGGAGGAAGAAGACGTCTTTTTAGACAAAGCGGCAGCATATGTCATCGACCATCGATTGGTTCATAAGTTGACGGGCGAACTCATGGATCCAGACTTTCTGAAGCTTCAGTTTCCGAGATATTATAGCTATGATCTGCTAAGAGGGCTTCACTTTATTGTTAGGTGGCGCATCTATCGAAAAACTAACAAGGCAGACGAAACCATCTCGAACAGTTCAGTCGCGGACAGCTCAGTCTCAAAAGGCGCCATCGCAACCATCGCCATCGCTGACGAGGTTATCGCTTATGGCACCGAAATCCTTCAAAGCAAATTAAAAGATGGCATGCTTTGTGTCGAACGCTCGGATCTGACAGGTGTGCGAACTAGAAACAGAGACGCCATGGATGAATGGACCATAAGAGCACCTGCATCGAGATTTCAACTATTGGACGAAGTTGGCGTAATAGGCAGTCCTTCAATCTTTTTAACCCAACAATTTGAACAAACGCGCGCGCTTTTAGAAAACAGTGAAGACACTATCGGTAAGTGATTGGAGAAAGAACATGCACGCAGAATTTATAAAAGATAGACGCCTTATCGGTCAAGGGAGAATGGCCAATGTATACCTATGGAAGGGGTTTGCCTATAAATGCTTTGAAGCAAATTATCCTGAAGAATGGCTCGCCTATGAGATGAATCTTCAAAATGTGATTAGCGCATGTCATTTGCCTACGGTCCATTATATGCCTTCAGAGTTTCCAAACAGCATAAAAATGGACTATATTGAGGGCATATCCCTAGCAGATCGCATGAGAAAAGATAAATACAAAGACAGCGTTGATGATCTATTTCACTTATTTAAGAAAGTCCACGCAATCCAGGAGATTGAGCTGCCAAAACTCAATCCCTATTTGATGCGTGAGATTTCAAAGATGACGTATAGCGAAGAGCTTCAGTCAGATGCCCTGCAATACATCTCCGAGATTCCTGATGATCAGGTTCTCTGTCACTTGGATTTCCACTTCTTAAACATCATGTATTCAAACGATCAGTATACGATCATTGATTGGGTTAATGCAAAACTGGGCAATCCCATCTACGACTTTGCGAGATCATATGTGATATTGCACGAGTTTACATTTAGATTGTCAAAAAAATTCTTAGCAAAACTGCAGAAAGAATATAGGTTTGATCCAACTGAGCTGACTAAAGCGATCATAGTCATGGCGCTGCACCGCTTGACTGAGACGGATAGCGATAAGGTGAAAGAGCTGATAGTCGAATTAACTGAAACATTGGTACGAAAGTGAATCGTCAAGTTTAAGTAGCAGACAGTTGCAGGTGTCCATAGGGAGGTAGTTTTGAATGTGATGGTTTCGATACTTGGCGCTTCTGCCTTAAGTGTCATTGGATATAAAGTGTTTGATAGGTTTCATATTCCAGCCAGTAAGATCATAGGTCCTATATTCATAGTGGCCTTAGTTCAATTGACGGGTATCACATTTATATTGCCATCCATGCTTCAAGTTGTCTTTTCCATCTTGTTTGGGGTCTATCTCGGGCTAAGATTTGATAAGGATGCGCTACGACAGCTTAGGCGACTCATTGTGCCTTCAATCGCAATATCTGTAGTGTATTTGATACTGACGATGGGTTATGGTTTTCTACTGACAAAGATAAGTGGCATGGACCGATATACTTCTTTTCTTGCGGTGATTCCCGGTGGCATTGCTGAGACGGGTGTTTTAGCAGTATCGTTCGGCGCAAATCTTGCTCAAGTGACTGCTTTTCAGCTATTGCGGTTTTTGTCGATTATCATGATTGTGCCACTCCTTACCAAGCATGTAATTGTACGGTTGTTGAAACTTGAACCCACTGAGAAAGAGAAAGTGCCGGTATTCGTCCCAGCATCTGAAAATACGATGCCGATGCATACGTACCTTTGGTTATTTGTGGTAGGGCTAGTAGGGGCGTTGTTGTTCAAATGGCTACGCCTCCCAGCGGCATTATTGCTTGGCGCGACATTTAGCGTTTCAGCAACCCAGCTGATCATCAAAACACCTTTTAAGACACCGCCAAAAAGGATATATGATATGGCTCAGATTGGTATGGGTGCTGTAATCGGTACGAGCTTCACTCTTGAAAGTATGAAAGTCGTTGCAACACTTTGGATGCCACTCATGATGATGACGGGATTGATTATTTCTTCAAGTTTATTGATTGCTTATATGTTTGGTAAACTATTTAAACTGGATTTTCTAACAT
Source organism: Acidaminobacteraceae bacterium (assembly GCA_041741755.1). GTDB lineage: Bacteria > Bacillota > Clostridia > Peptostreptococcales > Acidaminobacteraceae > Fusibacter_C. The sequence continues at coordinate 183,556 of JBGSJR010000028.1, forward strand.
CACTCATGAGCGTATTGCCAGGTGGACTCTCTACGATGATTGTTCTGGCAGAAGACTTTGAATCGGATATCGTCACGATCAGCACACTTCAGCTCGCTAGATTGCTGACCGCTGTGATGGTGATTCCGATTTTATATAGCATTTTATTGTGATAGAAAGGGAGAGAACATGCTTACTTTTGTGAAAGACTATAAAAATGACGATGGCCTTAGACAGTCGTTTGATACACTAGCAAAAAATACATTCGGCATCTCATTTGAGGCTTGGTATCAAAATGGTTGCTGGGATGACAACTACATAACCTACAGCTTTCATGATGCCGGTAAAATCGTCGCCAATGCCTCCGCAAACCGGATGATCTTAAAAATGGAGGGCGTCCAATCATCCGTTTCCGCGATACAGATTGGCACCGTTATGACCGATCCAGCCTATCGCCGAAAAGGACTTGCATACGCTTTGATACAGAAGATTTTTGAAGATTTTGACCAAGAGACTTCTATCTATTATTTGGCTGCCAATCGCGATGCAATGCCGCTATATGAAAAATGTGGCTTTTCTGAAATCCCTGAGACGTGTTATCACTATGTGATTCCGCGTATGATTGATGATGGTGTCATAGCGTTATCAACTCTGGCAAATGAAGCGCTCTCACTCAATAAGACCAATTTGTCGCTTGAAGCATTTTTACATTGGAAACGAAACGCGATGTCAAAAGGTTGTGCATTTGATGTCGAAGATGATGCACATATCGCTGCGTTTTATTGGTTTCATGGGATCAAAGACAAGCTCTACACGCTAGGAGATGACTGCCTGGTTATCGCAGACATATCTGAAGATGGACGCAAGCTGACGCTTCTTGATTATTATGTAATGAATGCGCGATCATTGAACAAAAAAGAGTTGGCATCGATTCGTTTGGAATCTATTTTAAAAGCAATAACTGGACTGCCTGATAGTCGGATTGAAGAAGTCGTTTTCGCATTTGATGTCACAGGAATCCATTTGCTTGAAAGCCAGAAAGTACAAAAAAGTGGGTGGATGACGAGATCACTTGAGAACGCACGCTTTCCTGAGACGTTCTGTTATCCAAAGCTCGCTCAAGCATAAGAACTAAGCATACAAAAAGGTGATGCGAAGCCGTTTGAAGGACTTTGCACCACCTTTTTTTATATATTGAAGACGTTGAGAGACTTGCTATTTATTGAGGAAATAACTCAATTATTTTCCCGCATATTCTGCAGCTTTAGTTCCTGCGACGCGACCAAATGTCAAACTCATCTGGATGGATGAGCCACTTGCTGGATAGATTTGATAGAAGAAATCACCGTTTGCCACTTCGCCTGCAGCGAATAAGCCTTTGATTGCTGTGCCCTCTTTAGTAAGTACTTGCGTATCAAGGTCAGTTTTCACACCTGACATTGTACCGAGTGTTGCAGGAAGTACTTTAAGTGCGTAAAATTTACCTGTTTCGATTTTAGAATGACCAACGACGCTTTTTCCAAATTCCGTGTCGACGCCAGATTCTATCATCGTATTGTATTCAGCGACTGTATTCACAAATGCATCACCATCGATGCCCGCTTGTTTCGCTAAATCTTCAAGTGAATCTGCTACAAAGGCAGACCCTTTTTCAACGGCTTTATCAAGTGCTGGTTGATACGTTGTGCCGTCAAAGATCAGGTATGAAATTCCTTCTGGTTGTTTCACAAGGGATTCGTAGAAGAGTGGGTAATCAATTGCTTCGTTGACAAAACGCTCGCCAAGTGTGTTAACTGAAAGGTAAGGCATCCACATTAACATACAAACTTCTGTCGTGTAAGCGGGTTCATTTTCAACCGTTCTAAAGCCGATGACGCCACCTTTAGAAACGACTTCAGCGCCTGCACTTACTGCCATCGTCAAACCATCACCTGTATTGCCAGTGCCTGCAAAGCTCGTTTGGCCTTCTGCGATAGGCGCATAAGTTTTAACGAGTTCTGTGCTTCTATCAAATCCGCCAGTTGCCATGATCACGGATTTTGCTGAGAAAGCCATTTCGTTTTTGTCTTTATCAAGGGCCTTAACACCGATGACGTCGCCGTTTGCGTCGATCATAAGTTCAGTGGCACTTGTTTGTAGGAAAAATTCAACATTTTTAGAATCTGCATAAGTCTTAAGTGGCTTAATGATACCATCGCCATGATTTGGTGACGTGTGCGCTCTCAATACTGGGCTAGTACCAGTTGGTGTTGGATCGCCAAATTCTACGCCGAGGCCAACGAGCCAATCGATTGTTGCGCCAGATTTTTCAGCGACAAACTGAAGCTGTGATGTATCGACGTTACCTTCTGCACGTTCAGACCAGTAAGCGACAAGATCCGCTACTGAATCTTCGACGCCAAAGTCTTTTTGGATTGTCGAACCTGTAGCATAGACGATACCGCCAGATAATACCGTGCTACCGCCTACCATAGGCATTTTTTCTAAGACAGCGACAGTTGCGCCTTTTTCAGCGGCTTCGATAGCAGCCGCAAGACCTGCTGCGCCTGCGCCAACAACAACAACATCATAACTTTTTTCGATGGCTTCTTTTTTTGGTGTTTCAGCTGGTGAACAACCTGCAAGCAATCCGATGACCATGATCATCGACATAATTAGTGCGAAACTTTTCTTAAACATAATATCCCCCTATTTTGCATTATCCAGTGCTTTACTTACAGCTTCAATAATCGCTTCAGAGCTTACTGTTGCACCTGCAACGGTGTCAACTTCTAAGCTTTGAGCGTCAATGATAAGCTGTGGCATTTGTTCGAACGCGAGTTCTGAAACACCTGAGGTTTCAGAATGTGAAACCACATTGATTTTTGATATTTCCCCACTCGATACTTCAACACTTAACTTGATTTCACCATGTACGCCTTCAGCAGTTCCAGTATAAGTGCCGTCTTTCCATGCACTACCACTTGAACAACCGACTAACAGCATCGTGATCAGCAACATCATCGTTCCCACTCTTTTCTTCATGTTTCTTAGCTCCTTTGTGATAAATTTAACTATTAAATGATGTAAAAAGCAACTTTTCCTTCTGAATGATAGAAAAGATGCAAGTGATAATTTTAACATGCATGCATGTATAATTCAAATTGATTATATATCTTGTTTACAAAGAATGCAAATGTTTTTTGATATTATATTTTTCATAAAACATGCGCATGTGTATATTAATTTAGATGAATCAATTGACAATACGTTAACAACACATTAAGAAAACGCTATAAAACGGCGTGTGATTGTATTTGAAATTTAAACATGCTAAAATAAAAAATATACATAAAAGGAGGTAGTATCGGTGTCTATAAATCCCAATGAAAACAGTACGGTCGACACGCTTATTGAAAAGGCAACAGAGATTTTCTCGATAAAAGGCTATGCAGCAACCAATCTCACTGATATTACCGATGCACTGGGTATCTCAAGAGGCCCTATATACTACCATTTCAAAGATAAATTTGGCCTTTATGCCGCATCATTCGAACGCTTTGACCGAGATGTTAGAGAGTCACATGCCGATATTATTGCCCAGGATCAACACATCATGGTGTTTATGGAAAATGTCATATTAGATTGTGCGCAGCGCAATACGAGATATGGACCAAATTTCTTCTTTGGCATCGATACAATTGAAGAACTTCAAACCGTACGTCTCAAATTCAATGCCATGAACGATGACATCTATCAAGAAAAGCTGGATTATGTCCAGAGATCCATCGATAGAGGCGAAGTGCGTAAAAATACGGACGCAAAACAAGTTGCCGATTTAATCTATATCATCTACTATGGGCTTCTCAACGCGATTCAAATTCAGATGTTAGATACGTATTCAGAAAGTGAAATTCGAAATCTCATTCGCATATTGCTGAGAGGCATCGAGCGATATTGTTGCGACTAGTGGCAGCTTTTAAATGCTTCTTATGAAAATAAGAGGCATTATATCACAATTATAGTTGCACAAAACAACTAATGTGTGATACAATCAATTTGAAAGGTGGTATTTGTGATGGAAGAACAAAAGCAATTAAGAGAATCACTTAGAAAGCTTGAGCGCGTGTTAGGGCTTTTGGAAAGAACGCAGGCATCTTGTTGTGGCACGAACCTCACACAATGCCATGCTTTAGTCGAAATCGGTAGAAAGGGCCAACTATCAGTAAATGGATTGGCCGATATCTTACAGCTTGATAAAAGCACGACCAGCCGAGTGGTTCAATTTTTAGTGACGCAAAACTGGGTACAGAGAAATGAAGCAGTAGAAGACAGACGTATCCAGGAAGTTTCGTTGACGCCTGAAGGTATTGATCAGTTTCAAATAATAGAGACATCCATGGACGCATTTTATCGACAGGTATTTGAGCAATTGGGTGCATCTTCAGGCGAACAGGTTGTTCAAAGTGTTGCGCTTTTGGTTGATGCCATCGAAAAGATTAAATTTGAAGCGCCAAGTGCGTGTTACTAAAAATAAAATAGGCAACTACGGTTGCCTTTAATATAAAAAAACAGTTGCAAAGAGCAACTGTTGAATAGTTCATACAAATAAAATTGTTTGCATTACGGCCAAGGAGGCGCATTATGAGGTATTTAGAATTTATAGGTGATTCATTGATTTACTACCTAATCAACGACTGGCACATTATCCTTATGGGCATACTGATCGCAACCAGTATGAAGGTTTTTGTAGACCCAGAAAGACTAAAGAGCAAACTGCTTCAGCACTCAAAGCTTGCTGTACCGTTGTCTGTGGGACTAGGTGCTCTGACACCACTTTGTGCATGTGGTACTATGGCCGTTGTAATCTCGTTATTTTTAACGAAGTTGCCTTGGGGACCCGTTATGGCTTTCCTGATTTCGTCGCCACTTGCCAGTCCTTCAGAATTTCTTTTCGAAGGGAGCTTTATGGGGTGGCGGTTTGCCGTCAGTATGCTTATAGCCTCTATTGTAATCGGTTTATTTGCTGGGTATCTTGCCACACTACTTGAAAAGAAGACGTCGTTTTTTAAAGATCAATTTAGAATTCTGGATAAGCCGCAAAAAAAACAAATATTGCCAGCCTCATTGATAGCCAGCAATACAGTAGATACGACAGGTTTCACGATAGTAAAGCCGCAGTATGATGTAGCCTTAGTGTCGCAGGAAGGCGATAAGTCGAAAAAGATCTTAAACTTGAAGGGTAAATCGCGAGAATTTGTCACAGAAATATGGGAAACAGGCTTTAAGAAAATTATTTTTTATTTCATGATCTTCATCATCATCGGGAAAAGTATTGAATTCTTAATTCCGATGGATTTTCAGTTACCGTATTTAGGAGAAGATTCGATAGTGTCGGTCTTAATTGGTGCAACCGTGGGTTTACCACTTTACATTAACTCGGCGTCATCATTACCACTGATGCAATCCATGGTAGCTGCAGGGGTATCGGAATCTGCGATATTCGCATTTCTCATAGCGGGCAAGGCGACAGGCATTCCAGTCATAATTGGCATGATGACTTTTCTAAAAAAACGCGCCATTGCATTTTATATTGGTATCATCTGGATAGGCGCAGTTCTAGCTGGTTCGCTCTCTATTATTTTGTGGAAGGTTCTATAGGGATGCTATTGTTCAATTGAATAGGTAGTCTCAAAGACCTCTTTAGTCAGTGGTTTGCTAAAATAATAACCTTGAATCGCATTACATTCCAACTGTCTCAGAATATTTAACTGTTCTATAGTCTCAACACCTTCTGCAATTGTAGATAAACCAAGACCTTTAGCCATTAAAATTATCGATTTAATAATCAAACGCTCCTCATAATCATCAACAATATGATCGATTAATTCTTTGGCTATTTTCAAGCGATCAATGTCAAAGCGCTTGAGGTAGCTAAATGAAGAGTAGCCCGTACCAAAATCATCGATGGATATATTCACACCTAAACTCGAAAGTGCGGTAAAAATTTCCTCTGTGATAGTACCTGAATTCATCGCGATACTTTCTGTTATTTCAAAGTCAATCCATGAAGGCTCAATTTGATAGGTGTCGATTTTTTCGATGATAAACGGGAAAAAATCAACACTGTCAAATTGCAACGGTGATAAATTGATGCCAATTTGAAGCGTATGATAACCCATACCATGCCACTTTTTAATCTGATTAAAAGCAGTATCTATAACCCATTTTCCTATTTTTATTATACTACCCGTTTCTTCAGCAATTTGAATAAACTCTGAGGGTGGTACAAAACCGAGCTCAGAACTATGCCATCTAAGTAATGCTTCAACACCTAAAAGTGAGTTGCCATCAATGGATATTTGAGGCTGGTAATTTAGAGAAAATTCAGTATCATAATTTATTGTTTTTAAGAGTATTTCAATTTTGTTTTTCCGTTTAAGGAGTTGACTATGCTCGTGTGAATAAAACATATATTTGATCTGCTCACTATTTTTTTTGGCTTGATACATGGCCAGATCAGCATGTTTAATAAGTGTTGTTTTATCGGTTGCATCGTAAGGATAGCGTGAGATACCAATACTTGCACTCACGTTAAATACGTAATCACCAATTGTGATATTTTCAGAAAACAATGCCAAGATTTGTGCACAAACTTCATGGTTAAGTTGCTTGTTTTCTAGAGCGTCATGGATATGCACCACTGCAAATTCGTCACCACCAACACGCGCGACAATTTTATTTTCACAAGCCCAATTAATAAAGCGGTTTGATATAACGCGTAGGACTTCATCGCCCATTTCATGTCCATGAATGTCATTTATAATCTTAAAATGATCTAAGTCTAAATAGTAAAGAGAAAAGTAAGTGTTTTCATTTTGGATTAAAGCGTCGAGTTTTTCCAAAAAGTATCGTCTGTTATATAAAGTACTGAGCGTATCCGTTATTGCCAACTGCTCAAATTCTTCTTTTGAAGTTTTTAAAGCACTTGTTCTCTTCAAAACTAAATCTTCAAGGCGCTCATTTATAATGCGTTCCGTTGTTAATTGAGCTTCAGTACTGATTGCAGTTTGTATTTTACCACTCACTATGAAGTAGACGGTTGTGAAGAAGGCAATCGCAAACAACGCCTTAATAGTTAACAAGCCGGATATTGACATCGTGATAGGCAAACAAATAACATAGAATATGCGCTTATTGCCTCCAAAATCTTGTGGAGAGAATACTAGCTTAGAATTTTGAAATAAGCTAGGTTTTTTCCATTCTAAATAGGCAGCGATTCCGAAAGCTGAGATCGATAAAATATATAGGTTGTCGATAAGCGTGTTTGGTTGATAGAAATCAAGAATGATAGAAAACGCATAATAAAAATCAGTAAATATATAGATGACGACACCAGATAAGACCCAAAGCATCGTTGTGCTCATTTTCTTAACGCGTGCTGATAAGATCATGACGACTAGCAATAACAGGGATAATATATTGAGGATTAAAGTGCCAATTATTGAAAGGTTCTCATGGATCGTGAAATTTTGCAAAATGTACTTGTCGCTTATGCTAAACCAGAATGTTATAAAAATAATGATGAAAGATATCGCAGTATCCACTGTGAGTTGAAAATCATGCCATTTTTTACTATTATTTTTAAAATAGCTCAAGCAAGCGAATAGTATTAATAAATTGGGAATCATATAAAAATACAGCAAGAATACAGAATCTTGGGGATCTACATTTAAAATGTTATACATGATCATCCAGATTGTATCTGCTGTTCCCCACAGTAAGGCCATTGAAGCAATTAAGAGCCAACTCGTTTTTTCTAAACTTATATTTTTAAGCGTTAATAAGATTAGAATACCTGAAGATAAAGTTGTAAAAGGAGATAGAATATTGCTTAATAATTGATTGCCTATCAAACTGGAGGCTATATATGTGAAAAATGATAATTGAAGAATCCACATCATGAGTACGATTGATTTATTTCTCATTTTAGCCTCCTTTCAAATCGAATTTTGATTTATTGACGTACAGAAATATTGGTATTATGGTATGATTATAACAGACTATGAGCATGATACATAATGTTGTTTAACGCGAGGGGGATAGCTATGAAGTTTATACATTTGTCAGATTTACATATTGGAAAGCGCTTAAATGAAGTGAACTTGATTGAAGATCAAACGCATATATTGAATCAAATTCTTACACTGATTAAAGAAGTCAATCCAGATGGAATTCTTCTGGCGGGTGACATCTATGATAAATCGGTACCTTCCTCAGAAGCGGTTGGTCTTTTTGATCAATTTTTAAGTAATATCGCTCAGCTAAGTATTCCGTGCTTTGTGATAAGCGGCAATCACGATTCTCCAGAACGTATCGCTTTTGGCTCTTCCATCATGAAGGGGCAAAAGATTTATATGTCAAAGGTATTTGGTGGCAAAATAGAGCCCATATCTTTAACGGATCCATTTGGTGAAGTGGACATCTATATGCTTCCTTTTATCAAGCCAGCCCATGTTAAACCATATCACGAGGGCTCGGTTGTGGAAACTTATGAAGAAGCCTTGTCACATGTCATTCGAGGCCTCAATTTAGATCTATCAAAACGCAACGTTCTCGTGATGCATCAGTTTATAACAGCAATGGGGACAGCCGTTGAAAGAAGTGATTCTGAGAGTATTTCAGTAGGAGGCTCAGACAACATCGACGTTTCAGTTTTTGATGCGTTTGACTATGTCGCACTTGGTCATTTACACAAACCACACAAAATTGGAAGAGAAACCGTGAGGTATTCTGGCTCGCCTTTAAAATATTCGTTTTCAGAGACGCAGCATATTAAATCAGTATGTATTGTATCGCTTGAAGAAAAAGGAACGGTTAAGATTGAGACGTACCCATTGGTGCCAAAGAGAGATTTAAGAAAAATAAAAGGACCCATCCAAGCCTTACTTTCCAGGGAAAGTTATGCGGGCACAAATTTGGATGATTACATTCATGCCACATTGACAGATGAAGAAGAAATAATTGATGCTATCGGACGCATGCGACAAATATACCCAAACATCATGACTATCGAATTTGAGAATAACCGAAGTCGCACTTTGAGCAACAGAACAGGTGCCGACTCAATTGAGGACAAGTCAGATTTAGAGCTTTTTTCAGAATTTTATCAGCTTCAAAACAATGAGGCATTAAGTGATGAAAAGCTAGCCATAGTAAGTGAACTCTTGGAAAGACTAGGGGAGGATATGCGATGAAGCCCGTTAAGTTGACTATTAGTGCTTTTGGACCTTATTCAGATCAAGTGGTTATAGATTTTGATCGATTTGGAGAGAGTGGATTGTTTTTAGTGACAGGTGATACTGGTGCTGGAAAAACGACTATTTTTGATGCCATCTGCTTTGCTTTATTTGGAGAGATGAGCGGTAAGTATCGCGATGGTAGCATGATGCGGAGTGATTTTGCAAAAGCGGATACGAAAACCTATGTAAATCTCGAATTCATCTATAAAGGTAAGACATACTGTGTAGAAAGAAACCCTGCTTATGAACGGCCTAAGCTGAGAAGTGAAGGTTTTACGAAGGAGCTATCCAATGCAACACTTAATTTTCCTGATGGAAGGGTCGTCAGTAGTTTTGGCTCAGTCACCTTGGAGATTGAAAAAATACTGGGAATCAATAAAAATCAATTTTCTCAAATTGCTATGATCGCGCAAGGCGATTTTCTCAGATTGCTTCTTGCAGACAGCAAGGACCGGAGTGCAATATTCAGAAAAGTATTTAGCACCGATTTTTATGAGCGTTTCCAAATTGAATTGAAGGATCAATCGCTTAAGTTGAAAAATGAGTACGACGTATTAACGCTACAAATTGTAAGGTTTTTATGTGACATAACATGTGCAGTTGATAGCGCACATTATAACCAGTTATCAATTCTAAAAAACAATAAGAGTATCCACGATTATGATGAAATTACAGCATTGTTGGCGACACTTCTCACAGAAGAAAAAATATGTCTAGAGACTGAAAATGACGGGATCAAAAGCCTTCAAAACAAAATTGATAACCTGTTGCTGGATATAAATAAAGCGAACCAAGACAATCTTAAGCTAGATGCTTTTATTAAAATTCAAAGTGATTTTAAAGCTCTTTCAGATCAAAGTGATGCCTATCATTTAAAGTCAACTCAAGTTGAAGACGCTGAAAAAGCCCTATATTTCGTTAAACCAGTTGATATGCGTATGCGAGAAGATCGGGATAGAGTTATCGTTACCCATAAAACAATTGATCAGTACGATGCGTCTATTAAGAAATTGGCGATCGAGTTAGATGGTAATACCAAAGCCTACCAAGTGGCGAAGTCAAAAGAACCTGAAAGAATTCAACTTTCCAGTGATATTGCGATAATCAAAGAAGCCTTACCAATGTATGAATCACTTGATAAGTTGGATGCTGAGATTCGTTCACAAACAGTAACGATCGAGGAAAAGACAGCTTTGGCTGCAGCTCTTAAGTCAAAAAAAGCTGAACTTGAATCTAAACTCTTAATAGTTCAGACTGAAAATGAAGGGTTGTTAGTGGCTGAAGAGACGATAAATGAGACCTCGCGGCAACTAGATCGCGCCAAAAATATAAGAGAGCAGATTGTGCGATTAGTTGGAAAAAACGATAAATTGGAACAAGTAAAAGCAGAGCTAGATACAACTTTGAACCACTTCCAAACAGCTAATCAGACGTATTTATCTAGGCAAGCGAATTATATTGAGCTTGAGCAACATTTCTTTAGCGAACAAGCGGGTATCTTGGCGGAGCAGCTACTGGACAATACACCTTGTCCAGTATGTGGTGCGACTGAGCATCCAAAACCGGCACGGAAAGCTGAGAAGGCACCCACTAAGGAATCGCTCGATGCTGCAAAGCGTCAAATGGAAGAGGCAATGAAGCAGACGGGTGACTATAGTATTCAAGTGGGCACACAAAATCAATCGATCGTTGCTTTAGAGAGTGACCTTTTATCTGAATCGGCCCCTCTATTTGGTAATATCCTTATACATGAACTAAAGCCAAAGCTCTTATTGGAAATGGATCAAAACAATCTAAATATAAATGCTTTTGAAGGTGAATTTAACAAAAAAAATCAACAAGTTGAAACATTGAAAAGTAATAGACAAGTGATTGTAACGCATTCTAAAGAGATCCAAACACTTGGTGAATCAATCCATGAATCTGAAGAAAAATTGAATGCATTGATACTTGCGCTAGCTGAAGATGCTTCTAAGGCAAAAACCATTAGAGCACATTTAAAATACCGCGACTATAATGAAGCATCAAATATTCTGAAAGATAAAACAAACGCTCTTGAGGCGTTGAATAAGGCTTTAGTGGAAGCAGAAGAAAGCTATCAAAATTGTAAAGAATCGTTAGAGAAGGCAAAATCCACCTATGAAGAACTCAATCGAGTTCTCTGTATGGAGATAAAGGCTCAAGAAGAGAGTGAGAAACTGTTTGAAATAACACTGAAGAAATATGCGTTTATTGATGAAACGCATTATAGGAATAAACTACTTTCAGAAGAAGCTATTGCTATGCTCAAGCGAGACGTGGAACGTTTTGGTGAACAAATGTCCAATTTGACAGCTGAGAAGAATAGGATCCAAATAGAAACTAAAGGTTTGAGCTATCTGAATACAGATGCTTTAGTAAGTTCTAGACAATCATTCGAGCGAGAAAAATTGGATGCCGATCAACGTAAATTGGATATTTATAGCCGGATTGAACACAATACAAAAATAAATGAAAATCTCAAAAAAACAAAAAGTGATATTGAACGTTTGGAACGACATTACCTTACAATCAAAAATCTTTCAGATACTGCTAACGGTTCTCTGTCAGGTAAACAACGTCTTGCTTTTGAACGTTACATTCAGGCGTTTTATTTCAACCGAATCTTAATAAAAGCAAATGAAAGATTTTCATACATGACCAATAATCGATTTGAATTAGTCCGGAAGGATGAAGCTAGCAATTTGGTGCAACAATCCGGATTGGAAATCGATGTTATGGATCACTATACTGGCAAAACGCGTAGTGTCAAATCACTATCGGGCGGTGAATCATTTAAGGCTTCACTTTCCCTGGCACTTGGTTTGTCTGAAATGATCCAATCTCATAAAGGTGGTGTACAGCTTGACACCATGTTTGTAGATGAAGGGTTTGGATCACTTGATTCTGAATCTTTGGAACAGGCAATAGACGTATTAAATTCATTGACACATGGTGACCGTTTAGTCGGTATTATCTCACACGTTTCTGAACTTAGAGAAAAAATAGATCGGAAAATCGTCGTAAAAAAGGGCAATACAGGTAGTTACGTAGAATTGGTTTGATAGGAGGCGTCATGAATCCGGTAATCATAAGAGCTGTCGCCATAGGTGAGGGCATCCCTAAAATATGTGTGTCTCTGACATCAAAGACAAAAGCTGAACTTTTAGTGGATGCTCAAGCAATCGTGGGCGAAATGGATTCAAGCGGCGGTGTTGTGGGCAATATCATCGATCTTGTTGAATGGCGTGTGGACCATTATGAAGAAATAGATGATAGTAATAAGAAACTGTTTGATGTTTTAGAGAATCTAAGACACATCCTCGGTGACAAACCACTTATTTTTACGTATCGGTCTGCAGGTGAGGGGGGCGCTGGAAGAATAGAGCGACTAATTGACGAACGACTCTGCTATGCAACCACCTTGAAAACCGCGATTGATTCAGGTTTGATTGATATTGTTGATATTGAGCTGTTTCAGGGTGATGAAACCGTGACGCAACTCGTTACTTATGCCCATGCACATGACGTAAAAGTTATCGTCTCAAACCATGATTTTGTAGGGACACCCAATCTTGAAGAACTCGTAGCAAGGCTTCAAAAAATGCAAGCACTTGGCGCAGATATTCTAAAAATCGCCGTTATGCCGAGTGATATGAAAGATGTTTTGACATTACTTGAAGTGACAGTGATCATGAGTGAACACTATGCGGAGTGCCCAATTATCACTATCGCTATGTCGGAATGTGGGGCTATTTCTAGAGTGACTGGTGAAGTTTTCGGGTCATCAATTACATTTGGAACTTTAGGAAAAGTATCTGCACCCGGACAAATCAATGCCTCTGAGTTAGCTGAAATGCTAAAACGCATGCACCATTTATTGTGAAATGAAAACAAATTGTAAAGATTCGTTAAAATTTAATATTAACTATACTAATTTAGTAGGAATTATATTATAATCAATTAAGGTACTAGTGTTAGGTGTAAACATCAACACTACGATAGAATTTACGGAGGTGACGATATGTATATTGCTTCAAATCAAGAAACATGTGAAAAAATCGTTGAAGTTTTAGCAGCACAAGCAGATAAGCCACAAAACATCAGAGTATTTATTGCGGGCATGGGATGCAGCGGACCAAGCTTCGGTTTAGGTCTTGACAATGTTAACGACACTGATTTTACAGAAGTTGTAAACGGAATCAATTTCGTTGTAGAACAATCTGTTTATGATACAGTTGGCGAAATCAAAGTTGAATGGGTAGGCAATGGCTATTCAGTTCAACCTGTAACTGTTCAAGCATCTGCTTGCGGATCTTGCTCTAGCTGCGGTTAATTAAAGAACGTGTGAAGCGATACGGATTCTATCCGTATCGTTTTTTTTATTCATTTATACCTAGCACTAACTTTATGTAATCGAGTCACTGTTATTTTTGATTGGTGAGGGGTATAATGATAAAAACGGTATTATTGCGTTAAGAATTTTATAAATGGAGGGAAACTATGTATTTTGTCATAGATCAAGATACGATTGGTCGTATTCGTGGTGTTATTGAAAAGCAAACTGACAAACCTGGCAACATAAGGGTGTATGTCGCAGGCATGGGCTGAGGTGGCCCAAGCTTTGGTCTAGGTCTAGACCAGATAAAAGATGAGGATATCGTTGAGAATATTGAAGGTATCAACTTTATCATGGAAAAATATATGGAAGAAACGTTTGGCCAGATGGAAGTAAGATGGAATGGTTATAGCTATGCGGTCAATCCAGCTAACAAAAAGGGTAAAGCGTCTTGTTAATAGACAGTTTCCTCAATCATCAAAAAAATTCAAAAAAATAAACTGTACCAAATCAGTATTTACAGATGTACTCTGTATACTGATTAGGTACAGTTTTTTTAATGTGTTGATTTTTTGCTTATTATGAAGATGCTAGAACTGATTGGATTGACACGAACTAAATGCTGTCTGAGTGGGTCGATATTCTCTGGAATTTCAAGAAGTCCACGTTCATCAAAGAGACACTTTATAACAAAATTATCAATTGGGGTGGTGGAAGGGGGATTATCGCCAAAAAACTCAAGAATAGTATCTTTTAAGTCATTGATTGACAAAAGCATGGCATCTTTCCTGGGATTATGTGCAATAAGCATGCACTGGAACGATTCGCCGTGTTCTTGTTTTATGATTGTGACGATGCCATCTTTAAACGCCTCTAAGTACTCGGTATCTTCGATAAAAAACACCCTGCTTTTGATAGCTTCAGCACTTTTAAGTCTTAGACAACTGTAAGTTTTTCTAAGCGTAATCAAGTCCTTGACGTACTTATAAAAGTCCGCGTGCTTAACCTTGTTGTTCCAGTCTATTGCATTTACTGACAATGGCGCATTGTAAGAATTGTGATGCCCTTTTTTGTCGCGTAGAAATTCATTGCCTGCATGAAAGAATGGCGTTCCTTGAGCGGTTAACAACACGTTAAAAGCGAGTTTGTTCATAGCTATGAGTTCTTCATAAGAAGCGTCAGGTGCAGATATTTTTAGTTTATCAAAGAGGATTAAATTGTCATGAGAATTGAAATAGTTAATCGTCTCACAAGGATGTGTCGTAAAGCCAATATATTTTTCGTCATAGGCAATCGATCCAACGAGGCCGGTGTGCATCCTGAGCTTCATATCCTTGTTTCCTTGGATGAAACCTTTGCCAGTGCTGTCATTATCGCCTTTTATAGCGTCCCTGAAGTCGTCGTTAAAGAGTGAAAAGCCCTGACCACATTGAGAGCCTTTGTAGACGCGATCCACTTCAGGTAAGGTGGAAAGGCCACCCATCCATGGCTCACCATAGATGAGAATTTCAGGATCGACTTCTCGTAGCGCTTCTAGTGCTAAAAGGATCGTATTTTTGTCGATCAGTGCCATAAGATCAAATCTAAAGCCATCAATTTGAAATTCACGGGCCCAATAGAGGAGCGAAGATAAGATAAATTTGCGTCCCATCGGCGTTTCACTGGCAAACTCGTTGCCACAGCCAGATCCGTTAGAAAACGTGCCATTTTCTGTTATACGATGGTAATAGTGCGGTGCCAATACATTGAAGTGACTATGCTCCGTTCGATACGTGTGGTTGTATACGACGTCGAGAACGACTTTTAGTCCTTTTTCATGTAGTGCTTTGATCGCTGTTTTAAGTTCGATTATTCGGCTGACAGGGTCATCAGGCATTGTTGCGTAGCTACCTTCAGGTGTGTTGAAATGCTCAGGATCGTAGCCCCAGTTATAATTTTTATCCGCCTCAAGTTCTTCGTCGACGGTGGTGAAATCATAAACTGGCATCAAATGGACGTGCGTCACGCCTAAATCGACAATGTGATCAAGTCCCGTTGAAGTGTTTTCAATCCTGGTATCGTTTTCAGAAAAGGCTAAAAATTTACCTTTATGCGTCATACCACTATTTGAGTGTCCTGAAAAATCCTTGACGTGCACTTCGTATAAAATGGCGTCACACCCCATATTACCTCGCGGTCTAGAGTGGTCAATCCAATTTTCAGGATGGGTCCTATCGAGATCGATGACGGCACTACGCAACCCGTTTGCCGAAGTGGAAAGGCTATAGGGATCCGTCACCTCGGACTGTCCTTCCAGAAGATACGTATAGAAAGTGCCGTGTAAATCACCAGGAAGCGTTGCTGAAAAGACACCATCGCTCGCTTTGTGCATGGGATATAGCGTCCGAAAGGGCGCTTTTGGGTTTTCGTAAATGGCTAAACTGATCGTATCATGTGTTGGCGCCCAAACGTTAAAAGTCGTTTGGTGCGACTGATAAATCGCACCAAGCTCTTTTTCTGTTATTGGGTAAGTGCTCTTGTCCATATTTTCACCTTTTATCTTAAAGTTTGAAGTCCAACGGTTTTCTATTGATGTTCCAAATACCAGAGGCATATTTTTCAATCGTATAGTCCGCAGAGAAGGTACCTGAGCATGCGATGTTGGCAAGCGACATCTTCGACCAATGCAATTTGTCACGATAGTAAAGCGCGATGCGTTCTTGTGCATCGCAATACGCGACAAAATCCTTTAGGATAAAAAATTCGTCGTTGTATCTCAAAAGACGGTCCACAATCGGCGCAAATTCATCTCTAGCTGCTGGTAAGAAGCCACTGACGAGTTGATCGACCACTTGTTTTAAACTCGGGTTTGTGCTATAGATTTCATGTGCGTTGTAGTTGCCGTTTTGATAATAATCAAAGACCTCTTCATCGCGAAGACCGAAAATTACGATGTTGTTTTCTCCGACTTCGTTCATGATTTCAATGTTTGCACCGTCTAAAGTTGCTAAAGTTATCGCGCCATTCATCATGAATTTCATATTGCCCGTTCCAGAAGCTTCCTTGGATGCGGTACTGATTTGTTCACTGACATCAGCTGAAGGTATCATTTTACTTGCTAATGATACACCATAGTTAGGCAAAAAGACAACCTTAAGTTTATTCTTAATCGATGGGTCATTGTTGACGAGATCGGCTACTGTATTGATCAGCTTGATAATTTGCTTGGCAATATAATAGCTCGGTGCGGATTTTCCAGCAAATATAAACGTTCTCGGCGGAATATCCAGATTAGGATTTTCCTTGAGCTTGTTGTAGAGATAAAGGACGTGCAATATATTGAGGTGTTGTCTCTTATATTCGTGGATACGTTTGGCTTGCATATCGAATATAGAATAGGGGTCCAATTTTACGCCTTGTTTTTCGAAGATATATTTTGCGAGTGTTTCTTTGTTTTTGTGTTTGATATTGAACATAGCATCCAACACCTGCTTGTCATCTCGATACTTTAAGAGATCGCGCAAAACAATCGGATTTTTTTTGAAGCCATCACCGATGAGTTTTTCAATGTAATCTGTTAAGTCGGGGTTGGCGGTGATCAGCCAATGTCTATGCATGATGCCATTTGTCTTATTGTTGAATTTGGTAGGATAAATGTTGTAGAAATCTTTCAGTTCTTTGGTCTTCAATATTTCCGTGTGTAGCTTTGCCACCCCGTTGATGCTGTGTGAGCCAATAATAGCGAGGAATGCCATTTTTACCATACCATCTTTGATGATTGACATATTTTGGATCTTCTCTTCATCTGAATAGAGATAGACATATCTAAGTGAGTCGATAAAGCGGCGGTTGATTTCATCGATGATTAACATGATTCTAGGCAGGAGCGTTTTAATCATGTAAAGTGGCCATTTTTCAAGCGCTTCCGAGAGAATTGTGTGGTTTGTATATGAAATTGTCGATGTGGTTATGCGCCATGCAGTATCCCAATCCAAGCCCTCATCATCAATCAAAATGCGCATGAGCTCAGGAATTGCAAGCGCAGGATGTGTATCGTTGATGTGAATGGCAACATAGTCGTTTAATTTTTCAGTGGGAAGACCCATTTTTTTGTAGGTCGTAAAGATGCTCTGAATCCCTGCAGACACGAAAAAATATTCCTGTTTAAGTCTCAGTAGCTTGCCTTCATCGTAAGCGTCATTTGGATAGAGAATTTGGGTGATAATCTCGACGGAATGCTTCTTCTCAAAGGCGTTATAATAGTTACCCCTTGAGAAGTTTTCAAAATCAAGCGTCTCTTCAACTTCTTCTGCTGACCAAAGGCGAAGTGTATTCACCGTATTGTTTTCGAAGCCGATAATAGGCGTGTCATAAGGTACTGCTTTGACAGCGTCATAATTGGCATGATTAAATTTGAGGTTGCCATCTTCCATATACGTTTCGATATGGCCGTTAAATTTGACGATGACCGCTTTGTTAGGGCGTTTATACTCCCAAACGTTGTTATTGACGAGCCAACGATCAGGGAATTCAACTTGATAGCCGTCGATGATACGTTGTTCAAAGAGGCCATTTTTATATCTTATGCCACACCCGTGACCAGGTATTGAGATTGAACTCATGGCGTCCATGAAACAAGCTGCAAGTCGACCTAAGCCGCCGTTGCCAAGACCTTGATCAACTTCGACATCCACGAGTTCATCGAGGTCTATACCAAGCTCTTTAAGACCTTGCTCAACCGTTTTGTAAAGGCCGAGGTTCGTCAAATTGGTCTCTAAAAATTTACCCGTTAAAAACTCCATAGAAAAATAGTAAACTTGTTTGGTTTGTTCATCGCGGTACGCTTTGTTCGTGTTCGCCCAGATGTTTCCAATGTAGTCTTTTAGGAGCTCTCCAAGCGCATTGTAGCGTTCAAGAGGCGTGGTATCGCCAATCTGTCTGGCTGTCGTGCCCTTGAGAGCGGTCATGTAGTCGTCTTTAAAGTCAAGTACTGTTAATTTCATAGGTCACCTCACTTCATCCCTAACACTTTGGCGTAAACGGCCAAATATTCCTTTGAAGAATGCGCCCAACTGTGGTCAACGGCCATAGCTTGCACCATGAGCGATTGCCAAACATTTGGTTCGCGATAATAACCGAGTGCTTCCTTGATGGTGAAGAGCAGCTCGTGTGCGTTGTAATTAACAAAACCAAAGCCATTGCCTTCACCCGTATATTTATTATATGGGATGACCGTATCTTTGAGGCCACCGATCTGTCTGACCACAGGTATTGTGCCATAACGTAGTGCGATTAGTTGACTTAACCCACAAGGCTCAAATAGAGAAGGCATGAGAAATATATCTGCCCCTGCGTATATAGCATGGGATTCGTATTGGTCGAAATAGAGTCTAGCTGCGAGTTTGTTTGGATACATGTATTGATAGTGCTTGAACATATCTTCGTAGTGCTTCTCACCCGTACCAAGTATAACAACCTGTATATCCAAGGATAAAAGCTCCGACAAAATGTGTTCGATGAGATCCAATCCTTTCATGTCTGCTAATCTAGTTACCATTGCCAGCATAGGAATATTTGGATCAACGGGTAACCCGAATTTCATTTGGAGGTGTGTTTTAATCTCTTTTTTGCGTTCAAGCGACTCACTATCAAAATTGACAGGTATATTTTTGTCATTGATAGGTGAATAAACGTCGTAATCTATACCATTTACGATTCCAGTCAATTTATCCTTATATTTGTTTATGATACCGTCAAGATTTTCGCCGAAATAGGGATAGGTTATTTCGTGGGCATAACTTTTTGAAACGGTGGTGATATGATCACTGAAGACGATACCACCTTTCAAGATGTTGATGTTATCATAGTATTTTAAGCGATCATCATGGTAATACTCGTTAGGCAAGTTGAGTAGATCGCCCATGATAAAGGGATCAAATATACCTTGATATCTAAGATTGTGGATGGTGAAAACGGTTTTGATGCCTTCATAGAATGGGTCGTGCTTGGCGTAATAATCTAACAAGACATTGATTGAAGCTGTGTGCCAGTCGTTGGTGTGGATGATATCAGGCTTGACACCCACCATCTTTACTGCAGCGAGCACAGCTTTTGAAAAATAAATGTAGCGCTCGGCATCATCACCTTCACCATATAGACCGTGACGTTTGAAGTAGAACTCATTGTCGATGAAATAAAAAGTCACCCCATCGTACTTCAAGGTAAATAAGCCGACATACTGCGTGCGCCAGCCCATATTCACGGTAGTGAAGCCCAAAAATTCCATTTTGTCTCTATAATTTTGAGCAATTTTCACATGAAGTGGCATGTAGACAACCACTTTCACTTTCTTAGAGCAAAGTGCTTTTGGAAGCGAACCAGCGACGTCGGCGAGACCGCCTGTTTTTGCAAACGGTGCTGCTTCAGAAGCGACAAAGACGACATTTATCATGAGTCGCCCTCCTTAGAAATCATCGCTTTCTTACCACTGATGTATGGGTTTGAAGGATCACCAATAAGCGTAACGTCTTTATTGATTGTCGTGCGCTTGTCTAATACGACATAATTGAGATGTACATTCTCATCGATGTGTGTTTTTTGCATGACGATACTATTGCGTATGATACAGCCCTTCTCGATATTGACACCACGGAATATAATTGAATTTTCAACATATCCGTCTATTTGACAACCATTGGCGATAAAGGCGTTTTTGATGCGCGCATTTTTTTTGTAATGAGTGGACGGCTCATCTTTGACTTTTGTAAAGATTTGACCATGCTCAAAGAAGAGTTCTTTTGATACTTCGGGATCAAGAATTGCCATATTGGCGTCGAAGTAGTTGCGCGTTGTATTGATGCAAGAAACATAGCCCTTAAATTCAAAGGTGTGTAGTTTATATTTAGAAAGACTATTGAGAACAGCCTGTTTTAAATAGTTGGCGTTGCCCTTTTCTATAGCATCGAACAACAAGTCAAAATAGACCGCTTTTTTAATGAAATACATCTCTAGGGACATATTGAAACTCTCATCCATACCTAAGTTTGTACCGATACTGCTAAATTCTCCATTTTCGTCAAAATTCATCTTATCACAGCCGATAAATCGGTTCTTGACGTCAGTGACGCGCTTATAGATGATGGAAATATCCGCACCAGAATCGACAAAATCTTGGTAAGCCTCATTGAGATCGATATTTGCAATCATATAGGATTTGGCAAGGAAGATATTTTCTTGCTTTGCATTACGAACAAATGACTTGTTTTGATAAAACAAATCGATATCGCCGATTTTGCGGTTGACGGTCGTATAATCATAGGTTGGTGTGAATAAGAACAGACCATTTATTTTTCTATCGAGGTCCCATGGTTGGCCAGAGCCTACATGATCCATAACTGAGCGAACTTTGTTGCCTGTGAAGATGCCAATGCTGTTGACGCCACTATTAACCATATTGGAAAGGATGAAGTCAATGACGCGATAACGACCTGCAAATGGCAACATAGAGGTCGGTCTGTTTTGACATAGGATGCCAAATTGGCTATCTACCTCACTTAAATTAACGATACCAAGACAGTTTTTCATATTTACCTCACTCTGTTTCGATTATTTTATTTTTACTAACCAAGTAGACAAAATTGCTATCAGGTGTGCCGATGACTGTGCCTGCTTTGACGAGCACATCTTCCATGATGACGGCGTTGTATATTTCGCAATCCTCTTCAATTGTTACCCCTGAGAGTACGACGCTATTAGTCACTTTTGCGTCCTTGTGAACTTTAATCTCGTTGAATAAAACACATCCATCTAGTGAGCCTTCAATAAAACAACCTTCATTGATCATGGAGTTGGATACTGTAGCACCATTAGCGATGTATTGTGGTGGAAGATGTTTGTTTTTTGTATATATTTTCCAGTTGCTATCATAAAGATCAAGTGCGTTGTCATCAGAAAGTAAATCCATATTGGATTCCCAATAGCTTTTGACTGTACCGACATCTTTCCAATAGCCTTCGAATTTATAGGCAAAGGTTTTTTTACCGTCTTTCTTCATCTGTGGAATGATATCTTTACCAAAGTCGTTTGAAGAGGCGTTGTTTTTCTCATCGGCAATCAGATAGGCACGGAGTGATTTCCAATCAAAAATGTAGATACCCATTGATGCGAGATTTGATTTTGCGTGTTTAGGCTTTTCTTCAAATTCAGTGATAAATTGATTCGAATCGATATTTAAGATGCCGAATCTCGACGTTTCTTCCCAAGGCACTTCAATCACTGATAGTGTGATGTCGGCAGCTTTTTCTATATGGAAATCCAACATTTTTGAATAGTCCATTTTGTAGATGTGGTCACCAGAAAGAATAAGAACATATTGTGGATCAAGTTCATCTATAAAACTGATGTTTTCATAGATAGCGTTGGCGGTGCCTTTATACCAGCGGCCACCGAGTTCATTGGTGTAAGGTGGTAGGATACGTACACCGCCCGAGCGACGGTCAAGATCCCAAGCACTACCGATTCCAATGTGTGAGTTTAGATGATAAGGTTTATACTGTGTCAAAATACCGACATCGAAAATATTGGAGTTAGAGCAGTTACTTAACGGAAAATCTATAATTCTGTATTTTCCACCAAAGGGGACTGCTGGTTTTGCCACTTCTTTTGTGAGTAGTTTAAGTCTTGAGCCTTGTCCACCGGCAAGGAGCATTGCAATCATTTTTCCTTCCTTCATATCGGTTAATCCTCCTTATATTTTATAAACAATCCGCCAAGAGCAGGTACTTCCACGCGTATTGAGTAAGGCTTGTTAAATGCAGGTGACTGCGTTGTCATCACCGTTTTTTGTGGTGTGGCGATTGTACCACCAAATCTTTCAGCATTTGTATTAAAGATCACTTCATAGGTTCCCGCATAGTCGACACCTAGTGGGTGTGCATTGCGAGCAACCGGTGTGAAATTGAATATTGCGAACAGTTGGTTACCAGATTTGTCAATTCTTGCGAAAGAGATCGTACTCTCATCCGAATTGTCCACTTCAATCCATTGATACCCCTCATATGACGTGTCAAGCTCATAAAAACACGGATCTGATTGGTAAAGGTAATTTAAAGCTTTCACATACTCTTGCATTTTTTTGTGTGAGTCGTAATCAAGCAAATGCCAATCCAAAGGTTGCCATTCGTTCCATTCAATAAACTGTCCAAATTCATTGCCCATGAATAACAGTTTTTTTCCTGGATGGGCATACATATAGGCAAATAACAACCTCAGATTTGCAAATTTTTCTTGATACGTACCAGGCATTTTTTCAAGTAGTGATCGCTTGCCGTGTACCACTTCATCATGACTTAACGGGAGCACAAAAAATTCTGAAAAAGCGTAGGTCATGGTAAATGTCAGAGCTTTGTGAAGACCGCTACGATAGAGGGGATCGAGCTGCATATATTCCAAAATATCATTCATCCAACCCATATTCCACTTATAGTTAAAGCCAAGGCCACCCTCTTCTGTCGAACGCGATACTTTTGGCCAAGCCGTACTCTCTTCGGCCATCATAAGCGTGTCTGGATATTCTTTTTTAATGACGGTGTTAAGCTTCTTGATAAAATCGACGGCATCGAGATTTTCATGACCACCGTACATATTTGTAAGGCTTTTACCACCAAAACTGAGATAAAGCATGTATGCGACTGCGTCTACGCGTATGCCATCAATATGATATTGATCAAACCAATAGAGAAGGTTTGAGATTAGGAAGGATTGAACTTCGGGTCTTCCATAGTCGAAGTTGATCGTGCCCCATTGATCGTTGTGTGCTCGGTCGTAATCAGGGGATTCGAATGTAGCACCGCCGTCAAAATGGTAAAGCCCATGTGCATCTTTACAGTAATGACAGGGCACCCAGTCTAGGATGACACCAATGCCATTTTGGTGACAAGTATCTACGAAATACATGAAATCTTTTGGCGTGCCGTAGCGGCTCGTCGGTGCGAAGTAGCCTGTTAACTGATAACCCCAAGATCCATCATATGGATGCTCCATGATAGGCATCAGTTCAATATGTGTAAAGTTCATCTCTTTAACATAAGGAATTAATTCTTGAGCGAGATCATGGTAAGAATATTGGGCACCATCGAACTTTTTCCGCCATGATAAAAGGTTGACCTCATAGATGCTCATTGGATTATGATGATGGTCTTTGGATTTTCGCTCAGAAAGCCATGTTTCATCATGCCATAAAAACCCGTTTATATCGTAGAATTTCGAGGCTGTATTTGGGCGCTCTTCTGCATGAAAGGCATAAGGATCAGCCTTTAAGAGGATTTCTCCGGAATGAGAGGTGATTCGATACTTGTACCGATCATATGATTGGACACCAATGACACAAACGTGCCAAATACCACTGTCATTGATGCGTTTCATGGGGTATCCTAAATCGTTCCAATCGTTAAAATCACCGACTAGATGAACGTCCTTTGCATTTGGTGCCCAGACGACAAATCGAACAGCAGCCATATCAAGGTAAGTGGTAGGATGGGCACCGAAGAATTTATAGCTGCGGTAATTGGTGCCTTCATGAAACAGATGGACGTCTACGGATGCGCCTGATAACGCATCATTTTGTGCGTCGCCGCGTGCATCATCACTGGAAATATAGAAGTAACCTTTTTCGAGAACGCTTTCTTTTGATTCATTCATATGCAGTTGTCCTCCTTATTGACTATTTAAAGTGTCGTTTTATTGAGAATATCAAGGTATTTTTGTGCCGCTATGGATAGCGGTTTACTTTTGTTGATCAAAATGCCTATATCTATAGAAGGAATTATTTCTTTCAAGTGAATTTCTTCAAATTTTCCATCAAGTAATGCGTCGTATGCGATCCTTCTAGGTACAAAGCCAACGCCCATGCCTGCCTTTACAGCTTCAAGAATCACATCAAAGGATCCAAACTCAAAAGCAGGTTCAAGAGAGACGTTATTCGACTTATAAAAGTCTTCGAGAACGCGACGTGTCGTGGAATTTTGTTCGAGGCAAACGAGTGGGTGCTTGGCGAGTTCGGCGAGTGTAAGTTTTTTAGAACCAAGTGGGTATTTACTGATGAAAATATGTTCTAGTGAGGCGAGCGGGTAGAGATCCAGCCCTTCATAATTGGCATCAGGTGAAATGTTGATGACAGCAATATCGAGTTCACCGTTGACAAGTTTTTCAACGGATCTTGGAGAGGGTCGATTGTTGATGGAAATCTTTACACGTGGGTGCTCGACATGGAACGCTTTGATGGCATCTATCAGAAAGTACCGCGTGATCGTATCGCTGGCGCCGATAAAAACGGTGCCTTCGTCCAAGGACTTTATGCTATGCATGGAATTCTCGGCAGAGCGGATGAAGTTGAATGCCTTCTCTATATGTGCATAGAGAATTTCGCCTTCAAAGGTCAACGTGACGTTTCTACCTTGCCTAAAAAATAGGGCAATGCCCAGTTGGTTTTCCAAGGATTTTATGGCTTGACTGATGGCCGACTGTGTGACGTGCAGGGTGAGCGCAGTCTTTGAAAAATTCATGGATGTGGCGGCATGATAGAAAATCTTGTAGAGCTCAAAGTTGATAGAATGGTTAGGATACTGCTGCATAAGTCCTCCCGGGTTGATAATTAACCCTGCTGATTGGTTTTGAAATTCTGATTAGTTCAGCTAATGCTATTATACCAAGATAACCTTTGAACAAACAGTAGAAATTACATAATTGCTTAATAAGTTGCAATTTTCAGAAAAATACAAGGTTAAAGTTCGGTTAGAATCGCATTAACAAATTGTTCACGGAATTCTAACTATATTTTAGTTAGATAATCATTGAACTTCAATATTTGTCGTGGTATAGTATGTTTATAGAAGTTAATTACCCTTTCTGACCTTATCGGAGGCAATTTTATGAAAACATCATCATCAAATTCAATGAATATTCTTATGGACCTTAATGGACGTGTCGTATTTGTTCCATTGGCACAAGATGAATCAAAACCAAGAAGAAAATAATTGTAGAAGTTTACAATTTCCGTCTGGCTTATCCATAAAAAAATGAGACTGAAGGTTGCAGTTGCTATCGGTTAATGCAATAATAAGAGGAAAGATTAAGCGAAATGGAGTGAGCCTATGATCAACAGTATTCGTATCAATAGTATAGATTTTGTACATGCCATTCACAGATTGGTGGGCATGCCCGAATACCATAAAGAAATAAAAAAGATGGGTGTGACACCATCAGCTGAAGTCGAAGCACTCATAGAGACTTTATCAACTTCCGTTTCGATGCGGTTATTTGAAGATCTAAAAATCATCTATAAAAAATACTACCTTGATGCACTTTTTACAGCGTATGCTCTCAATAATCCTGAAATGATGCCAGTAGACATTATTGAACAACTTAAAGAAGTTGGACCAGATGCACTTTACGATGCTTATGTGAAGCTCGTCGTCAAACCAAAAGAACCTGGCGAACATGGTATTAAGGCGCGTATCGATGAAATACTGGATAACAATACGACACAATTTATCATGACGTATACACAGTTAAAGCGTTTCAAGACTGAGGCAAAAGATATCTATGCAAAGATGATTGACACATTCAGTCAATTCTACAAAGTCTATAAAATCATCGAACCGGATGTGGAAGCTATCTATGCGAGAGAGATTCATAGCTTCGAACAAGATATGGCGGATGAGAACAAATTTAGAAATAGCTTTCTGATGATACAATTTGATGGATCAACAGAACTATTGAAAAAGATAGATGTCTGTGTGAGTATTCTCGGTGAGTTTAACCTCATGTACAACTTTTCTGAAGATCATAAGAGCATGAAAATGATTGTCGGCTTTGGCATGAAAAATTTTGCATCAGACCAAGAAGCGACATTGGCTCAAGAAGTTTTCAAGACATTGGGCGATCCGACAAAACTCTTGATGATACAGATGGCATCCAAAGAAGCCGTGTGTGCTAAGGATTTCGCCGATCGACTCGACCTTTCAAAGGCGACAATCAGCCACCATATTAGCATATTGATTGGACTCAAACTATTCACATTAAATCTTCAAGATGGTAAAAAAATGTATTACAGTACGAACAAAGAATTGTTAAAACGTCTATTCGACAATTTTATAGGCGAATTAAACTAGTTTACTAACGACTTCTTATATACTTTTGCACCCATGGTAGCATCCCTAGAGAAGGCTCACGCTTTCTCGTGCTAATAACCATGGGTGCCTTTTTTTTGTCCAGAAATGATAGCTGATGTATTAGCATGACTAATGATACTTATTAATAATATTAATTTTATTTATTAATGCGCTTGTGATAAAATGTGGGTATAAACGGTATGACTTTTTTGTAGATGTATAGGAGGATGAGATGGTTACTAGAATATTGGTGGAAAAACGCGATGGATTCAACGTTGAAGCAGTGGCACTTAGAGAAGAATTGATAAGATCTTTGCATTTGGAAGGCCTTAAGTCACTACGTATCGTGAACTGCTATGATCTCGAAGACGTCGATGGCTCAAATTTGGATAAAATCAAATCCTCAATATTGTCAGAACCCAATGTGGATGTCGTTTCTGAAGAAACGTTTGAGATGGCACCTACAGAGATTGCTTTCAGAATAGCCCTTTTGCCTGGACAATACGATCAAAGAGCAGACTCAGCTGCACAATGCATAGAAATCGTCACTTTGGAGAAACGTCCAGAAATAGTCGCATCGAAGATCATCGTCCTTTCTGGATCTTTTAAACCAGCTGAAATAGAATCAATTAAGCACTTTATGATCAACCCGGTAGAAGCGCACGAAGTGACAATAGGCAAACTGGAGACTTTAAAGTTACACACACAGGCACCAAGCCATGTTGCAATTATAGATGGCTTCATAGAACAAGATGACGCAGCGCGCGATGCCTTTAGAGCATCGATGGGATTTGCGATGTCAAAAGCGGATTTAAAAGCCGTACAAGATTATTTTAAAACGGAAGAGAAACGCAACCCAACAGTTACAGAGCTTAAAGTTATCGATACGTATTGGTCAGATCACTGCCGCCATACGACGTTTATGACAGAGCTAAAATCGATTGATATCGAAGCAGGTTTGTTCACGCAACCTATAAAGAGAGCTTATGACACTTATTTAGGCATGCGCCAAGCGGTTTATCCAAATGGAAACCGTCCGCTTTCACTGATGGATCTAGCGACAATCAACATGAAGTCTTTGAGAAAAGAGGGTGGTCTTGCAGATCTAGAT
Source organism: Acidaminobacteraceae bacterium (assembly GCA_041741755.1). Taxonomy (GTDB): domain Bacteria; phylum Bacillota; class Clostridia; order Peptostreptococcales; family Acidaminobacteraceae; genus Fusibacter_C. Next base: position 211,432 of record JBGSJR010000028.1, read on the forward strand.
GTCTCTGATGAAATCAACGCTTGCAGCATCAAGGTTGACATCGATGTCGATGGCGAGACAGAGCCTTGGCTTTTGATGTTCAAAAACGAAACGCACAATCACCCGACGGAAATTGAACCTTATGGCGGTGCAGCAACCTGTTTAGGTGGTGCTATTCGCGATCCGTTATCAGGCAGAAGCTATGTCTACCAAAGCATGCGCGTGACTGGAGCGGGCAATCCGACAGCTCCTATCGAGGGCACACTTGAGGGTAAGTTGCCACAAAAAGTCATCACGCAAAAAGCGGCTGCTGGCTTCAGCGGCTACGGCAACCAAATCGGTTTGGCAACGGGACTGGTTTCTGAAGTCTATGATGAGGGGTTTATAGCAAAACGCATGGAAGTTGGTGCCGTAATCGGTGCGACGCCACTAGCCAATGTCGTGCATATGAAGCCTGAAGCAGGTGACCTCATATTGCTCATCGGCGGCAGAACAGGTAGAGATGGCGTTGGTGGTGCTACAGGTTCTTCAAAAGCGCATGATGAAGACAGCTTGCTCGAATGTGGTGCAGAAGTTCAAAAAGGCAATCCCCCTGAAGAAAGAAAAATTCAAAGGTTGTTCAGAAACCCTGAATTATCAATAAAGATTAAGAAATGTAACGATTTTGGCGCTGGTGGCGTGTCTGTCGCCATTGGTGAACTTGCCGATAGCCTTGAAATCGATCTCGATAAAGTACCAAAGAAATACGATGGACTCGATGGCACAGAGCTTGCTATCTCTGAATCACAAGAGCGTATGGCCGTTGTCATCGACCCAAAAGATTTAGAGGCAGTCATGTCGATGTGTGCCATGGAAAATCTAGAAGCGACAGTTGTTGCGGTTGTACATGATCACGGTAGACTCGTGATGACTTGGAAAGGTCAGTCAGTACTCGATGTTTCCCGCGAATTTTTAGATACAAACGGGGTGAAAGCTGAAACGGATGTGCGTATCTTATCACCAGATCGTGAAAGCTTTTTCGAAAAAACGATAGAAAAAGATTTGAATAGCGTTAAACTCGAAGAAAAATGGCTTCAGGTGTTGGCAGATTTAAACGTGTGCTCTCAAAAGGGCCTCGTCGAGCGATTCGACAACACGATTGGTGCAGGCACTGTTTTGATGCCTTATGGCGGTACAAAATACAGCACGCCGATTCAGACAATGGTTGCCAAATTTCCAGTACTAGGTGCCGAGACACAGTCGGTCTCGATGATGAGTTATGGTTATAACCCAAATATCGGGAAATGGTCTCCTTTTCATGGCGGCTTGTATGCGGTAGTTGAATCTGTGGCAAAGATTGTCGCAACTGGCGGCGACCACACGAAAATTAGACTGTCTCTACAAGAGTATTTTGAAAAGCTCGGCGATAGAGCTGACAAATGGGGCAAGCCGATGGCGGCACTTCTCGGTGCTAGCTTTGCCCAGAAGGCATTTGGCACAGCTGCAATAGGTGGCAAAGATTCCATGTCAGGTTCGTTTAAAGATCTGGATGTGCCACCTACTTTGATCTCTTTCGCAGTCTCGCATGGCCGTGCAGATTCGGTGATTTCGCCGGAGTTTAAAAAGGCAGATTCAGAGCTCCTCTATTTTTATGCAGAAAGAAATGAAGAAGAAATGGTCGATTTTACGAGACTCAATCATGCCTATGAGACGATCCATAAAGGCATCATATCGGGACAAATTGCTTCTGCATACACAATTGGTCAAGGTGGACTCGCAGCCGCACTTTCAAAGATGTCTTTCGGCAACGCAATTGGTTTTAGATTGAAAGATAATCACGGTGTGAACTTGTTTGAAGAAGCATATGGCAGTATTGTGATTGAAGCAAGTGAAGACTTTGTTCAAACATTGGATAGCGATGCAACATTATTTATCAAAATTGGACAGACGATACCTGAAAATATATTTGAAATTGGCGCACTTGGCATCGATGGCAACAGAGCTTTGTCTGTTTGGGAAGCGCCTCTTGAGACTGTATTTCCAACGCAACATCACGATCACGGAAAAGCGACGACATTTTCATATAACACGCATGCCATCATCAAACCTAAGATTCAAATCGCCAAACCAAAAGTGTTTATTCCGGTATTTCCTGGAACGAACTGTGAATACGACACAAAAAGAGCTTTCGAGAAAGCCGGTGCCAATGTTGAAACCATCGTTTTCAGAAACTTAACGGCGAACGATGTCAAACAGTCCATTGAAGCATTTGTCAAAATGATTGAGACGTCTCAAATGATCGCATTGCCAGGTGGCTTTAGTGCGGGTGATGAACCTGAAGGCTCGGGAAAATTCATCGCTTCCGTCTTCAGAAACCCGCAGATTGCAGAGGCAGTCATGAAGCTTCTGACGCAAAGAGATGGTTTGATGCTTGGTATCTGCAACGGTTTTCAGGCACTTGTCAAATTAGGGTTGTTACCATATGGTGAAATCAGGGATCTAGATCCACAAGCACCGACACTGACTTTCAACAAGATTGGCAGACATGTGGCTAGGATGGCAGATGTACGCGTTTCATCGGTCAATTCGCCATGGCTTTCGGATGTATCGGTGGGTGATGTTTTCAAAACGGCATTCTCACATGGTGAAGGCAGATTTTATGCAAGTGATGACGTCATCGAGACGATGGCGAAAAATGGACAAATCGCGACGCAATACGTCGGTTCAGATGGTCATGCGACATTAGATGGCAAATGGAATATAAACGGTTCTGTGCATGCAATTGAAGGCGTTTTGTCGCCGGATGGCCGCGTTTTCGGAAAGATGGGACACGTTGAACGCGTCGGAAAGAACCTTTATAAGAACATCTACGGCGAAAACGACTTTGACATCTTCAAATCAGGTGTTGCATACTTCAAATAGAACGTTCAAATTTCAACGGTAGAAGGCATATTGGTAAAATATGTCTTTTACTTTTTGATTTTTTGTGATAGAATCGTAAAATAGTTTTAGGAAATTTTCATAAACGGTCAAAAGACATGGTGGGCGAAATTTCGCACTAATATCACATTATCGTTTCGCATGCGTTACGATAATTCGCCACCAAAAAAATAAGGAGGTTTTATGAAAATCAAAGTTTTAGTTTTAACACTTTTCGCCTGTATGATGTTGGCTGGAATGAGCTTTGCAAGCGAAATTCTGGTGTCAGTCAACAATCAGCTTTTGAATCACGACGATATGGTCATCTACGAATCGGGTAAGGCATATGGTCTCGTTTCAGATTTTACTGACAGAATGGGTGTTGAAGTAAAATGGTTACAAACAGCAAAAATGGCAGTATTAACGATTAATGACGACTATGTGAGCTTTCAGATGGATTCAAATATTGTACTAGTCAATAACGAAAGTTTTGAAATGAACGGCAACGCCTTTTTGAGAGAAGGCAGTCTTTATGTGCCACTTGATACTTTGCTTGAAAAGCTTGGTGCCACGTACACATGGGACGAACAATTATTTCATGCTCAGATAACGGGTGAAAAATTAATAGTTGATCCATCGGAAGTTAGAAAAACCAACTATACGCCTGAAAATGTATTGTGGCTAGCGCGGATTATCAACGCTGAAACACGTGGCGGTTCCCTTGATAAAAAGATTGCAGTAGCAAATGTCGTTTTAAATCGCGTAGCAAGTCCAAGGTTTCCGAATACTATTTATGAAGTCATATACCAAAGTGGACAATTCCCACCAGCATACAAAAGCGGCTTTGCGACTTCTGAGCCTACAGAACAAAGTATACTCGCTGCTAAGAGAGCACTTATGGGCGTAGTCGTTGCAAAAAATTGTCTATTTTTCAATAATAGACCGTTTTCGAGCAAGGCAGATAGTTTTTACAAACTCATTGAAGGTGACTACTTCTATTTCTAGGATGATGCAATAGACAGCATGTTCTAGAGATTGATCATAGACCGTTGAACAATTAAAAGAACATGTGAGAGATTTAAAAATGATATGTTTATAACTTGTTAAAGACATCCAAATGACTTCAATTTGGATGTTTTTTTTATTTTTGATTGCGATTGGCATTTACTATCTCAAGAGAAAGGGGTATAATAAAATAGAACATATGTTCTGCTGGAGGGATTATGGAAGCGCTAGAAAAACTCAAAATACTTGCAGATGCCGCCAAATACGACGTCTCATGTTCCTCGAGCGGGAGCGAAAGAAAAGGTGATAAATCAATGCTGGGAAATACGGCTTTACCAGGAATCTGTCATAGCTTTGCAGAAGATGGACGGTGTATTTCTCTGCTTAAAATACTTTATACCAACAAGTGTATCTACGATTGTGCCTATTGCATCAATCGTTCATCAAATGCAGATATGCCTAGGGCTGAATTCACACCTGAAGAGGTGGTTGACATTACCATCAGTTTTTACCGCCGCAACTATATAGAAGGTCTTTTTCTAAGTTCGGGCGTCGTTAGAAATCCAAACTATACGATGGAGATGTTGATACAGGTCGTTAAAAAACTTCGGGAAGTCGAACGTTTCAACGGTTATATTCACCTCAAAGGCATACCTGGTGCCGACCAGCGCTTAATTGAACGCGCGGGTCTTTATGTAGACCGTATGAGCATCAACATAGAGCTTCCGACGACACAAAGCCTTAGATTGCTGGCCCCGCAAAAAAAACGTACGGAGATGATCGCGCCGATGGGTTTTATCAAAGAGAAGATGTCGGAGTACAGTTCGATGAGTAAACGTTTCAAAAATACGCCGAGCTTTATTCCCGCTGGTCAGAGCACACAACTAATCGTCGGTGCGACAGATGAACCTGACTTAAAAATCATCAAGATTTCAGAAGCGCTTTACAACCGTATGTCGCTGAAGCGCGTCTATTATTCTTCTTATATACCCGTTGGGAACACGTCCTTGATTCCCGCACTTAGCAGTGAAGCTGTGATATTTGGACAAAAGCAGCTCCTCAAACGAGAACATCGGATTTATCAAGCTGATTGGTTGCTTCGCTTTTATGGCTTTACAGCAGATGAGATTTTGACTAAAGAAGATCCTAACTTGGACATGGATGTAGATCCGAAGTGTCAGTGGGCGCTTAGAAATATGGACTTATTTCCTGTTGAGATCAATAAAGCGAGTTTGATGGAGCTTTTGCGCATACCTGGGGTAGGCAACATCACCGCTAGACGCATCATCGCATCTAGGCGGTTTGGTGCGCTAGGCTTTGAAAACCTCACGAAGATGGGCATCGTCATGAAGCGCGCGAAATATTTCATCACGTGTAGTGGCAAGACATTTGGAACGATGGATCTAGAACCCATCAAACTTAAAATTCATCTTTTGGATGCGCCAAAGGGGTTTAGTGATCAACTTTCCATGATGGAACTTTATCCAAAACAGTTTGGGGGTGCTAGGCATGATTTATCTGTATGACGGCAGCTTTGAAGGCGCGCTTTCCGCAATTCATCAGATGTTCCACGACAAAGGTCCATCAGCTGAACAGTCGCTTCACATTAGAGAGCGGTATCAATATCAGATTTTTGAAGCCGTGATTGAGACCTATCCAGATGAAGTCAAGGCGTCTAAAGTAGCAAGCTCTATTTTAGATACCTTTGGTCCTGAGACATTTCGAAAAATTGGCTATGCGTATTTGTCCGAAGATGATGCATTCGGCACAAAACTTTACAGGTTTCTAAAGCGTGCCTATAAGCTAGGTGCCAACGCCATGGACAATCTGTCCGACCCTGACATCCTTGAGATTTACAAATGCTACAACGCCGTTGCAAGGGAATCGCATCGCATGATCGGCTTTATACGATTTGCAGAGCTTGAAGAAAGGGTGTTCTACGCGCAGTTTGAACCTACTTACGATCTCTTAAGCCTTGTGGTACCTCATTTTGTGGACCGGTTGGCGGATCAAGTGTGGGTCATACATGATACGAAGCGGAGAAAAGCAGCGTTTTACAATAAGTCCACGGTGCACTTCAGTGATTTGGACCCGGTGGAATCGCTCTATTTTTCAAGCATCGAAAAAGTGTACCAGCAGATGTGGAAGGCTTATTTCGACCATATTGCCATCGATGAGCGCAAAAACCCAAAGAGACACCAACAGCTTATGCCTAAAAAATACTGGAATTTCCTCACAGAAAAAACGCCAAGTAAAAATTTACTAAAATAATTGATTTTATTAACCTATATGGTATGATAATGTTGTAGTGTATATTTTATATATAAAATGATACAATTTCACAACTTATAACATATTTGAGGAGAAATCTATGATACTAGTATTAGGTGGCGCAGGCTATATCGGTAGCCATGCTGTAAAAATGTTGATTGATCACAACGAAGAAGTCGTTGTAGTGGATAATTTAGAAACTGGACATAAAGCGGCTGTGCATCAGAAAGCAAAGTATTATCAAGTGGATATTAGAGACGAAGCGGCCTTTGAGCAGGTGTTTCGTGAAAATAAAATTGAAGCGATTCTTCATTTCAGCGCCAACTCATTGGTGGGTGAATCCATGCAATTGCCGATCAAATACTTTGATAACAACGTTGGTGGTGCCGTCACTTTGCTGAAACTCATGAACAAATATGCCGTAAAATGCATCGTATTTTCATCGACAGCAGCCGTTTATGGTGAACCGAAAACTGTTCCAATTACTGAAGAAAATGAAACGAATCCAGCGAGCCCTTATGGCGAATCAAAGCTCATGATGGAAAAACTGTTCAAATGGGCAGATGTCGCACATGGTATTAAATACGTTTCACTTAGATATTTCAATGTGGCTGGTGCAGATGCATCAGGCGATATTGGTGAAGCACACGGTGTTGAAACACATCTCATTCCACTTATTTTACAAGTGCCCCTCGGCAAACGAGAGGTTATTACGCTTTACGGTGATGATTACCCGACGAAAGATGGCACGTGTATCAGAGACTATATCCACGTGACGGATTTGATTGATGCCCATCTCAAAGCACTTGACTATTTACGCGCTGGAAAAGACAGCCAAATATTCAATCTCGGTAGCGGTGAAGGGTTCTCTGTACTTGAGATCCTCGAAGTTGCCAGAAAAGTAACGGGTCATCCGATTCCATCAGTCGTTGCTGAAAGACGTGCAGGCGATCCATCTGTGCTGATTGCTTCATCGAAAAAAGCAGAGGCCATACTCAAATGGCGTCCAGAATTCACCCAGATCGAAACAATAGTCGCTGATGCTTGGAACTGGCATAAAAAACATCCTGATGGCTACAAGAAAGTTCAGGGGGTCTAATGGGATGACGCATACACAGACTGATATACAGATTGATTCAAGAACAGACAACTGGAACTGGTTAAAAAGTAGATTTCATGAGATTTTTTCCGAGAACCAAATGACACCTCGAACCTACTTTTCACCAGGTCGGGTGAACCTAATAGGCGAACATATCGATTACAACGGCGGTATGGTCCTCCCTGTTGCCATAAGTCTAGGGACTTATGCAGTGGTGGCCAAACGTACCGATCGTCTTGTAAGGATGATTTCGCTCAATTTTGAGGCACAGGGCATCGTATCGTTTTCGCTTGACGATATTGTCTATGATGCAGAAAAGGATTGGGGCAATTACCCAATGGGCGTTTTCCATACGCTACACCAAATAGGGCATGACGTCTCACATGGTTTAGATATGTTGTTTTACGGTGATCTTCCAAATGGCGCGGGTCTCTCTTCATCTGCTTCAATCGAAGTGTTGACGGCAACTATAGCAAAAGATCAATATGATTTGAGTATATCTCCAGTTGAGATTGCCCTATTATGTCAACGTTCTGAAAATCAGTTCAACGGCGTCAACTGCGGCATTATGGATCAGTTCTCCATCGCTATGGGTAGAAAAGATCATGCAGTTTTACTCAATTGTGACACGTTGGCATATGAACATGTTCCAGCGGCTATAGGCGACTATCGCATCGTCATCATCAATACCAACAAAAAACGCGGTCTCGTGGATTCCGAATACAACCAAAGGCGCAAAGAATGTGAAATCGCTTACGAGACCTTAAAAGCTAACTTTGGTGGTCGCGAGATCAAGGCGCTTTGTGATTTGAACCCAACTGAATTTTTGACGGTAACGGAGTTCTTAACGGATCCTTATGTCTACAAACGCGCATATCACGCAGTTGTTGAAAATTATCGAACCATCAAGAGCAAAGAAGCGCTCTCAGAAGGCAATCTCATCGCATTTGGTGAGTGGATGTACAGTTCGCACGAATCATTGAAGCACAATTTTGAAGTGAGCTGCAAAGAGCTAGACATCGTCGTATCGATTTGTCGTACACTTCGAGGTGTAATTGGCGCACGTATGACCGGTGCTGGATTTGGCGGATGCGCCATCGCACTCGTTCACAAAGAGCACTTATCTGAAGTTACTGAAAGCATCGCACATCAATATACCGAGCAAACCGGTTTGACAGCTTCGTTTTATATTGCCGAAATTTCAGGAGGAACACATCGTGTCGACTAAAGTGTTTAATTTGTTTGAACAATTGATTGAATATGGTCTAGAAAACAACATGATCCATCTACTTGACGTAGACGTCGTGCGCAATTCGCTTTGGCGGAGGCTCGGCATTGAATGCGATCTAGATATGTTGAAGAAAGAGCACGAGAATGATCAGTCGACGGATCGGCTAACTGCGCAACAATCTGCGCAACAATCTGCGCAGCAAACTGTGCAGCTGAGCGATGACTCCAAGTTAGATTCGATGCGTATATACCATCTATTAAATGACATCACTGGTGAAGCCAAAGCACTAGGCGAGCCACTGGACTATCTCTATCAGGAAGAAATGTTCCAAGCGGAGCTCATGGCATTGCTCATGCCAAGAAACTCGGAGATCAATACGATTTTTTGGTCGCTTCATAAAGCGAACCCAGTTATGGCAACTGAGTACTTTTATAGTCTGTCTAATGCATCGACATATATTCGCATGGACCGCGTCAGTAAGAATATCTCGTGGAAGAGCGCATCGAAATTTGGTGATTTGGACATCACCATCAATCTTTCTAAACCGGAAAAAAATCCAAAGGAGATTGAACTTCAAAAACATGCCAAGCCATCCGTGTATCCAAAATGTCTTCTATGTGTTGAAAACGCAGGCTATAGTGGCAATATCAACCACCCGGCGCGACATAACCACCGACTTGTAGAGTTGGATCTCGCTAACGAACCTTGGTATTTTCAGTATTCCCCATATGTCTATTACAACGAGCATGCCATCGTGCTTTGTCATGAACATCGTAATATGAAAATCGACAGAGACACATTCATCAGATTGTGTGATTTTGTCGATTATATGCCACACTACTTTATTGGTTCCAATGCGGACCTTCATACAGTAGGCGGTTCGATACTGACACATGATCACTACCAAGCAGGTAATTACGAGATGCCGATGATGCGCGCCAAAACGCTTTATAGTTATACGCCTAAATTCGTAAATGATGTAAGTATAGATGTCATCGAGTGGCCGTTATCGGTTTTAAAGCTCGTGAGCACGAACAAAGCATCAATTATTGAGGCATCATCCAAAATTCTCGAAAGATGGATTGGTTATTCAGATGAAGTGGTGGACCTTGTCGCGCATACGTTTGAAAGACACAATACCGTGACGCCGATCCTGAGAAAAATCGGGGACACTTATGAGATGTATCTTGCCCTTAGAAATAACAGGCGAACGGATGCACATCCAGAAGGTCTCTTTCATCCGCATGCAGAGCATCACCATATTAAGCGTGAGAATATTGGACTGATTGAAGTGATGGGCCTTGCTGTTTTACCCGCGCGCCTTGTAGAAGAAATCGACGGCTTAATAAATGCACTCATAGAAATGAAACGCTTAGCAGGTACAAAACCACTCGACAAGATTGACGCAAACATGCTTTTGGCATCGGAGGAACTTGTTAAGCACGTGCCTTGGACGATGTCCATCGAAGATTTACTGCTTGCAATAATTAACGATACAGACAGTCGCTTTAGTGATAACGATAGTCACCGCTTAAACGCTACAAAAGCAGCGCTGCTCGTTTGCTTCAGAGCTCAAATCGGACTTAAATTTGGTCTTGTATTAGAAAATGCGGGTATTTATAAGGATAATTATGAGCGTATTAGACGTTTCCTAGACGCTTGTGAAGAGGTGGACCATGAGGATTGAAATTGATAAATTTGAATCTTTAACAGAGTTACTCGAACAACCAGTCGACAAAATCACGCTCATCAACAACCAGGGTATGTCAGTGGAAATACTGACGTATGGCTGTATGATGCTCGGTCTTTATGTGCCTGATAAACATGGGACATCTGAAAATGTTTTGGTAAAATACGATAAAGACAGTCAATATGTAATAAATCCACTATATCTAAATGCGACGATTGGCCTCAATGCTGGCCGATTAGCGCAGGGTACATTTACGATTGGCGCAAACGATTATAACGTCGAGATCAACGAACGCATCAGCAACTTACATGGTGGTATAAAAGGCCTCGACAAGCGCAATTGGGTACTTGGCTACGAAGATGTTTTCTCGGATCGTTGCGAAATAGGTCTCAAATATTTCCATGAACACCTCGAAGATGGTTTTCCTGGCAATATCGATATCAAGACGATTTATACGCTTTATGATGACAATACACTCAAAATCGCCTACACGGCATTGTCGGATCGCGATTGCCTTCTCAATATGACCAACCATAACTATTACAACTTGTCTGGAAATGAAAAAACTAAAATAGACGAACATTCACTTTTTATTAATGCCGAATATTATTTAAAAGTAGATGAAAATGGGCTTCCTGTCACCCCGAAAGTTCCGATTGAAAACTCGCCTTTTGATTTCTCAAAGGCAAGCAAGATCAAACAAGCCTATCTAAGTGACATAGAGGGGATTGACCATCCGTTTGCGCTAGAAGACAAGGTCGCATTTGATAAGCCGAGCATCATTTATCATGACCCTATCTCTGAGAGAACGATGGCACTTTGGAGCAATCAGCCAGCAGTAGTCGTCTATACAAATAATATAGACTATAAGCGGCATGGCGGGATATGCTTTGAACCGCAACAGTTTCCAAATACGCTAAACATACTAGAGGCGGGTGAAAAGTATCTGAATGAAATCATTCTTAAATTTACAAATAGCTGATGTGATTCGTACCATTCAGAACACACTGCTGTCAATAAACATATACAGCTTACTTTGTAACATCCGGGATACGCGCCAAATAAAGCGCTGTCACGGGTGTTTTTTATTATATGAAGAAAATACATTTATAAAATTTCCACAAAATATGAATATTAAATTAATTTGAGATAATATTATTCGCTTTTAACTTGACGGGAGCCCTTTTCTTTTATAAGATTAACATAGACGAATGAATATGAAATATCAAAGAATAATATTCGGATTTTAGGAGGTTTTATGAAAGTAGCTATCTTAATGGGAAGTGATTCCGATTTTCCAGTGGTAGAACGCTGCATCAACATTTTAAAGAAATTCGGCGTAGAAGTGGAAGCTAGAGTGCTTTCCGCACACCGTACACCGCACATCGCCATCGAATATGCCATGGCAGCTGAATCAAACGGCATTGAAGTGATCATAGGCGCAGCGGGAAAAGCGGCACATCTTCCAGGCGTCATCGCAGGTGTAACAAATCTTCCAGTTATCGGCATTCCCATCAAATCTTCGACCATGGACGGTCTAGATTCGCTTCTTTCAATCGTACAAATGCCAAGCGGCATTCCAGTAGCCACAGTGGCTATCGATGGGGCAGAAAATGCAGGACTACTCGCAGTACAGATGCTTTCTATTAAATACCCTGAGCTCCGAGTCAAGATGAAACAGTATAAAAAAGACATGGCCGATGCGGTACTTGAAAAAGACGCAGCAATTCAGTCGAGGTATTAATGCATTTTCCTCAACGATATTCAATGTTGCAAATAAAAAACTATATTCAAATAATGACGTATATAAAGAAGTAAAAAATTCATTACACATAAAAATGGAGGCGACTTATGAAAAAACTCGAGCAATTGTATGAAGGCAAAGCGAAGAAAGTTTTCAAAACAGACGATGCAGACCACTATTTGGTAGAATATAAAGACGATGCTACGGCATTTAACGGTGAGAAAAAAGGAAGCATTCACGACAAAGGCGTTGTAAATAACAAGATGAGCGCACTCCTTTTCAAAATGCTTGAAGAAAAGGGCATCCCAACGCACTTCGAAGAACTTTTAAACGACAGAGAGCAATATGTAAAAGCGGTTCAAATCTTGCCACTTGAGGTTATCGTGAGAAATGTAGCAGCGGGCTCACTCGCGAAAAGACTTGGCCTTGAAGAAGGCGTCGTCATGAAAAAGACGGTCTTAGAATTTTGTTATAAAAACGATGAATTGGGTGATCCTATGATCAACGATTATCATATCTTTGCTATGGAATATGCAACACCTGAGCAAGTGGAAGAAATCAAGGAAATGTCACTTAAAATCAATGAACTGCTTATCGAGTTTTTCATTGCTCGCGGCCTTAAGCTCATCGACTTCAAATTAGAATTTGGCCTACACAAAGGTCAAGTCATCCTTGCAGACGAGATATCGCCTGACACTTGCCGTCTATGGGACGTCGAAACAAATGCGAAAATGGATAAAGATCGCTTTAGAAGAGATCTCGGAAATGTAGAAGAAACTTATCAGGAAGTTTTGAGTAGAATTCAGGGATAACCTGTGGAGGACTAGAATGGATGATTTTTTAAAGCTCGACAAGCTCAGCGAAGAATGTGGCGTGATCGGTATATATGCACCAGGTGTAGAAGCGATTTCGCAAATGCTCTGCTTTGGTCTGATTGCCCTCCAACATAGGGGTCAGGAAAGTGCAGGCATCGCTGTGCTTAAGGGCGATAAAATGCAATATTATAAAGAAATGGGTCTCGTTCAAGAAGTTTTCAACAGCGCTATTTTAGATAGATTGCCTGCCGATATTGGCATCGGGCATGTTAGATATTCCACAACCGGTGAAAGTTACGTGTCCAATGCCCAGCCACTCGTGGTCAGATACAAAGGCGGCAGCATAGCGCTTGGTCACAACGGAAACCTCGTCAACGCAAGTGAAATCAGAACAAGACTTGAAGATGAAGGCTCTATCTTCCAAACGAGCATCGACACAGAAGTCATCGCAAACCTCATCGCTAGAAATTATCACATGGGTATGAAGGAAGCCGTCATCGAATCCGTTAGAGAAATTAAAGGGTCGTTTGCCCTGACGATCATGATCGACCATATGCTCATCGGCGTGAGAGATCCAAACGGTTTACGTCCACTGTCCATCGCTAAAATCGATGGCGGTTATGTCCTCGCGTCAGAAACTTGTGCTCACGATGTCGTTGGCGCAGAGTTTATCAGAGATGTTCAGCCAGGCGAGATCGTCATCATCGATTCAAATGGCATCGAGTCTATCATGTACGACACATCGCACAGAAAAGCCATTTGCTCTTTTGAATATGTCTATTTTGCAAGACCAGACAGCATCATTGACGGTAGAAATGTATTTGTTGCAAGAAAAGAATCGGGTAAAATCCTCGCAAGAGAAAACCCAGTAGACGCGGATATGGTCATCGCTGTGCCTGACTCAGGTGTTGCAGCGGCAATCGGCTATGCAGAAGAATCTGGCATTCCCTACAATATTGGCATGATCAAAAATAAATACATGGGTAGAACGTTTATCCAACCTGACCAAAAATCAAGAGAGCTCGCCGTTAGACTCAAGCTCAACGTCATGAAACACAACGTTGACGGCAAGCGCATCATCCTCATAGACGACTCAATCGTCCGCGGCACGACAAGCAAGCGCATCGTAAACATGCTCAAAGCGGCAGGCGCAAAAGAAGTCCATCTCAGAGTGAGCTCCCCAGCGGTCAAGCACCCTTGTTACTTTGGAATTGACACGCCAAACAGACTCCATCTCGTTGGTGCAACACATACCAACCAGGAAATTTGCGATATGATCGGCGCGGACAGCTTGGCTTACCTCAGCATTGAAGGCCTCACGGAAGCAATCGGCTTCAAAAAATGCGACGGCCTCTGTAAAGCGTGCTTCAACGGCGACTATCCGATGGATGTGCCAGAAGAAGCAGATAAGTTCATGTTTGAATAAATAAAGACTATTCTTATTCTAATTAAGTTTGATGTTTAGTTTGTTGTAGTAACGTTCTTATGTACGAATCTGAAAAAATTATACAGGAGAAATTCATGTCTGGTGATAAATTAACGTATGCAGTAGCGGGTGTCGATGTTAAAGAAGGCGCGCGTGCGGTAGAGCTCATGAAGAAACACGTCAAAGAGACGTTCAACTCGGACGTCATCGGCGATCTTGGTAGCTTTGGTGGATTGCTTCGCCTTAGCGGTCAATTTGAAAGCCCTGTCCTCGTTGCGGGAACAGATGGTGTCGGCACGAAACTCAAGATTGCTTTTATGATGGACAAGCACGACACAGTTGGACAAGATCTCGTGGCCATGTGCGTCAACGATATATTGTGTCAAGGTGCGAAGCCGCTATTTTTCCTAGATTATTTGGCAACTGGCAAGCTCAAGGCAGAAAATGCAGCGCTACTCGTGAAAGGCATCACAGATGGTTGTAAGCTTTCTAACATGCCACTTCTCGGCGGCGAAACAGCTGAGATGCCAGGCTTTTACGCAAACGGCGAATACGACATGGCAGGTTTTGCAGTAGGCGTTGTGGATGAACCAAAAATCATCAGCGGCAAAACCATCAAAGCAGGCGACATCATGATTGGCCTCGCATCTAGCGGCATTCATTCAAACGGCTATTCACTTGTGAGAAAATTGCTGTTTGAACAGCTTGGACTTGGTGTGGACTCATTGATTCCCGAACTTGGCGATACACTTGGCAACGTTCTGCTCACACCGACGCGCATCTATGTAAAAGCCATCACGGCTCTACTTGAAACCGTCGACGTAAAAGGCATGGTCCATATGACTGGCGGCGGCTTCTTTGAAAATATCCCTAGAATTTTAGCGGACGATCTACGCGCTGACATCACGCTCGGCAGCTGGAACATCCCTGCAATATTTAACTACATGATGGAAAAAGGTCAAATCGAGCTTGAAGAAATGTTCGGCACTTTCAACATGGGCGTCGGCTACATCGCAGTGGTTTCTCCTGAAGACGTGGCGCAAACACTTAGCATCCTCGAAGCACACGGTGAGACAGTGGCCATCATCGGCAAAATCGTATCTGGCGACAAAGGAGTCGTTTTATGCAACGCTTAAGAATAGCAGTCATGGTTTCGGGCGGCGGTTCAAACCTTCAGGCGATCATCGATGCCATCAGTGGCAAAGGTCTTCCTGTGGAAATCGCATGTGTCATATCTAATCGAAAAGACGCATTTGCCCTACAGCGTGCCAAGAAATTCGACATAGAAGCCTACTATATAGGCATGGGCTCTCATCCGGATACATCGGAGCGGGAGCTTGCTCTATTTGAGACGTTAGCCGCTGAAAATGTAGACCTCATCGTCCTCGCAGGCTATCTCGCCATATTGCCAAAACGCATCATAGATGCCTACCGCAAACGCATCATCAACATTCACCCGTCTCTGATTCCAGAGTATTGCGGACCTGGCTTTTATGGACACCATGTACATGAAGCGGTCATCGCATCAGGGGATACGAACAGCGGGGCAACGACGCATTTCGTCGACGAAGGTGTCGACACAGGTGAGATCATCTATCAATCCAGTGTCGCAGTAGCAATCGGCGATACAGCAGAGACGCTTGGACACAGGGTTCTGCGCATCGAACATGAACTCTTAGTAAAAACGCTTGAAGACATCGCGAATGGTCGCGTAAAAATAGGAGGCGCTATGCAAAAACGTGCACTCATCAGTGTATCTGATAAGACGGGTATCGTAGAATTTGCCAAAGCATTACATGAAATGGGGATAGAACTCATCTCAACAGGTGGTACAGAAAAATCGATTAAAGAAGCTGGCATTCCCGTAAAAAATATCAGTGAAATCACGCATTTCCCAGAATGTCTGGACGGCCGCGTCAAAACGCTGCATCCAGTGGTACACGCTGGCATTTTAGCGATAAGGTCAAACCTGGACCATATGAAACAGCTTGAAGAACTTTCGATCAGCACCATCGACTATGTGGTCATCAACCTCTATCCTTTCAAAGAAACCGTGCTAAAGCCGGGCGTTCATTTTGAAGAAGCGGTGGAGAACATTGATATCGGCGGTCCTACGATGTTAAGATCCGCGGCGAAAAACCATGCCGATGTGGTCGTAGTCATCGATCCAAGCGACTATTCAAGGGTTATCACGGAATTAAAAGAACACGGCGAAGTGCCTTATGAGACGAAGTTCGACTTGGCGCTCAAGGTGTTTCAACATACGGCGCATTATGACGCCATGATCGCTTCTTACCTCGTGAAGCACGGCAACCGCAACCCTTACCCAGAGACGTTGACGTTGACTTATGAAAAAGTTCAGGGGCTGAGATACGGCGAAAATCCACATCAAAATGCTGCATTCTATAAAGAAGTGTTCGATACGAAGGGCACGCTTTCTGAAGCAGTTCAGCTTCACGGCAAAGAGCTTTCCTATAACAACATTAACGACGTCAATGGGGCGATTGCACTCCTCAAAGAGTTTGAAAATAAAGCAACCGTGGTGGCAGTCAAGCACTCTAGCCCTTGTGGCGTAGGTAGCGGGTTCGACATCTACCACGCTTATACAAAAGCCTATGACTGTGATCCTGTATCGATCTTTGGCGGTATCGTCGCGGCAAATAAAAAAATCGATTTAAGGACTGCCCAGCGCATGAATGAAATCTTTTTAGAGATCGTCATCGCGCCAGATTTTGACGCAGATGCCCTCGAATGCCTTAAAACCAAGAAAAATTTACGCGTCCTACAGCTTAAAGATATCAAACTACCAGCGTCACCTTTACAGAAAGACGTCAAGAAAACGCTGGGTGGCTTGTTGATTCAGGATATTGATGCGTTACTTTTAGAGGGCGAGCTCGTGTCAGTCACAGAACGTATCCCGACGAAAAAAGAAATCGAAGAGTTGATGTTCGCATGGAAAGTATGTAAACACGCCAAATCCAACGGCATCGTCATCTCAAAAGACCACCAGACGATCGGTCTTGGCCAAGGTCAAGTCAGCCGCGTTTGGGCCACTGAAAATGCCATCAGACAATCCAACTTTCCAACCAAAGGCGCCGTCCTTGCATCGGATGCATTTTTCCCATTTGCAGACGGCATCAAAGCAGCAGCTGAAGCGGGCATCTCTGCCATCATTCAGCCAGGTGGTTCAGTGAAAGATCAAGAAGTCATCGACGAAGCCAACAAGTACGGCATGGCGATGGTGTTTACGGGGATGAGACATTTTAAACATTAAGCGAAATCAAATCAGCCACTTGGAGGCGCTATGAAAATATTGATTATCGGCAGTGGCGGTAGAGAACATGCCATCGCCCATAAGTTAAGCTTAAGTGAAAGAAAACCTATGCTCTTTGCAGCGCCAGGAAATGTAGGCCTCGCAGCACTTGCGACGTGTGTGGATCTTGCGGTTGACGATTTGGAGGGGCTCTTGGCTTTTGTAAAAGCCGAGCAGATCGATTTGACCATCGTCGGACCTGAATTGCCACTTGTTTTGGGTATCGTGGATTTGTTTGAATCAAATGGACTCAGGATATTTGGCCCAAATAAAGCTTCTGCACAGTTCGAAGGCAGTAAGGATTTCACAAAAGCCTTTTTAACGAGACATGGCATTCCAACGGCGCACTCTGAAACGCATGTGGCGCTGGAACCCGCTCTTGAGGCACTTGGTCGCTTTGATTACCCAGTCGTCATAAAGGCAGATGGCCTCGCTGCTGGCAAAGGGGTCATCATCGCCGAGGACTATCAAACGGCAAAACGTGCACTTTCCGAAATCATGGACGATCATATCTTTGGAAATTCAGGTGATAAAGTTGTATTAGAGACCTTTTTAAAAGGCATTGAAGCATCTATCCTATGCTTTGTTGACGGTGAAACCATCTTGCCAATGCAACCCGCGCAGGATTATAAGAAAATATACGATGGTGACCTCGGTCCAAATACTGGTGGCATGGGTGCGTACTCGCCAAGTCTGGTCATTACCAATGAGATCATGACAAAGATTCAAAATGACCTGCTCGATCCTTTCATCAAAGGCATCAAGGCCGATCATATTGACTTTAAGGGCATATTGTTTGTGGGCATCATGATCGATGGCGATGATATAAATGTCATCGAATACAATGTCAGGTTGGGCGATCCAGAGACAGAAGTGACTTTAATCAGACTCGAAAATGACCTTATAGATATCATCGAAGCCGTTGAATCAAAGTCACTTGATCAAATAGCATTACGTTGGTCACAAAATAATGCAGTATGTGTGATTATGGCATCGGGTGGCTATCCAGAGGCATATTCTAAAGGATGTGTTATAGAAGGGTTAGATACTCAGATTGAGAATACGATTGTCTACCATTGTGGCACGCGCTTCTTTGAAGGCGATATCATCACAAATGGCGGACGCGTACTCGGTGTGACGGCTACGGCTCAGTCACTTGATGCAGCAAGAAAGCTCGCCTATGAACGGACATCGGAGTTGTCGTTTAACAATGCCTTTTATAGACGGGATATTGGGACGATTGTTCAGAAGAATGGGTAGATTAACTAAGACATAAAAAAATGGACAATAGCACAATCATCTGTAACGATGATGCGTTATTGTCCATTTTATATTTGAGGAAATTGCATAATTCCAATTTGTATGAATTTCATTTATGAGAACGGCGAGAATAAGCCATTGTCAAATTCGATAAACTGGATTTTGCAACTTAAAAGGTAATTATGCAAATTCCATATTTATCAAAGCTATATAACATGCTATCCCTAAACAGCGTCGTGCTCTATGATCAACACTTTGTCGCCCAATTCGATGTCGATTTGATTGAGTGCTTCAACGATTGGTTCGTTTGAATTGAATGGAATCTCGAGCAACACGATCTTGTAGCCTTTGCCCAAATAGCTTAAAATATTCTGTTGGTACCATTCAAGATAGATGCAGACTCTTGAGTTCTGATCGAATTGTCTGCCATACGTACAATAATTGACCAAATCAGTTGCCTCATCGATCATACGCACACTGTATTCGTTAATTTTCGCTTCAACTTCTGGGGAAACATCCTTGTAAGCGACCGCTAATATTGTATACTTGTTACTCATATGTACCTCCCGATACGTTACATGATTATGTGACAATTTTAACACAGCACGCTAAAATACACAACCCAATGACTATTCATATATTTTCCAGTTTAATTATTTGTGTCCTTTTTCAGGTACGATACAGATGAATTTAAAAGCTTTATCTCCAGCATTTGAAAACTGATGCAGGGTGTTTTCAGGTACATAAGCATATGAACCTGGTGTCAATGAATGTAAAACGTCTTCGATGAGAAGGGTGCCTGTACCTTCGATGATAAAGTTGATGTGTGGCCAATCGTGTGCATGTTTAGGTGAATAGCCATTTGGCTCGAGTTCGATAACGCGCATCACGTAGCCTTCCCAGCCTTCGTTTGGAGAAACAAGTACTTTCATAGCAGCATGTTTTGCTTCAGGGCTCATAACCTCGGTTGCGAGCAGTTCGTTGAAATTACCTACGATCATAAAAACCTCCTTGAGTAATGTTATCAATAAATAATGACTTATATTTTTCGATGCATTTCTTCCATCAATTATTCTAATTATACCAAATAAACAGCTCAAATAACATGGTAAATGCGACTATCAAAAAATACTTTTGTACACGAAACAATTGAGTTGTAAAATGATAAGTGCTATAATTAGTAAGGAAATTGGAATTATGCAATTTCCTCATGGCTATCATAATGGAACTTTGGGGGTAAAATGGACTACTTACAAAAGAGAGAAATGATACTGAATGGTAAGATGAACAAGGTGATTCTCACGCTTTCGCTGCCGATTATGCTCAACAATTTCATACATACCATCTACAACCTGACCGATACGTTTTTTGTCAGTAAAATTCCTGGGAATGCCGTGGCTGGTATCCAGTTTATTTGGCCACTTATCTTTTTGATGTCTTCGTTTGGCATGGGTATGGCGATTGCAACTTCCTCTATCATCGCCCAATATATCGGCGCACACCAGCAAGACAAGGCGCGGAAAACGGCAGGTCAATCCATCTCTTTTTTATTTGTACTATCGCTAGGTTTGGGTATTATTGGGTATTTGGGTTCACCTTGGATTATAAAGTGGATGGGTGGCACGGGAGATCTTTACACAAATGCATATGCCTACCTCAGTGTCATGTTCCTCGGCTTACCGACGACATTTATGATGTTTACGTATAACGCGATCAAGCAAGGACAAGGTGATACGATGTCACCACTGATTATTGCAGCATTATCTGTTGCTGTGAATATCGCTTTAGATCCCATCTTCATCTTCGTACTCGACATGGGGGTAGCAGGTGCTGCGATTGCAACGGTGATCTCTACTGGCGTATTTGCATTTTATGGCATACTGACGACTTTTAGCAGCAAGCAAAGTTTGAAAATTGAGTTTTCCGATTTGAAATTCGACAAAGAAATTCTTAGTAAAATAATAAGCATCGGATTGCCTTCATCCACTGGTCAAGCGACTACGGCTTTTGGCTTCACAATCCTGAACGTATTCCTAGTATCCTTCGGCGAGGTGACTCTGACGGCGTTTGCCATTGGCAATCGCATTAGCTCGCTGATTATGATGCCGGCTATGGGTATTGGCAGTGCGCTGGCAACGGTTGTCGGTCAAAATCTCGGAGCGGATAACATCCTTAGGGCGAAACAGGCTGTCAATAGTAGCACGATACTCTCAACGGTTTTTCTAGTCATAGGCGGTTTGATGATGCTACCTTTTACCGAATGGATCGTCGGTGCCTTCAGTAGCGACCCAGCAGTCGTGGAAAGTGGTACTGTTTATCTGAACATGATCATCTATTCGATACCACTCATGGGATTTTTTCAAATATTCGTCGGCGTCTTCCAAGGTTCTGGTCATACGGTATCCGCTATGATTCTCATGATGGGTAGACTTTGGGCACTGAGAATCCCTATGGTTTATGGCCTGTCCAAACTTGAGGGTTTTGGTCCAGATTCCATATGGAATGCCATGATCATCAGTAACTTGATCATATGTTTGGTAGGGTTGGTCATCTATTCAACTGGAAAATGGCAAACTAAAACGATTAACAAAAAGAAATCAGTTTTAGAAGAGATTGTAGTTTGACGATGGTTGACACCGCAAGGGCTGCGTGCTATACTTTTACTGTAAAGAATCTTCAGGGCGGGGCGCGATTCCCCACCGGCGGTACAGCCCGCGAGCCGAAAGGTTGATCTGGTTAAATTCCAGAGCCGACAGTTATAGTCTGGATGAAAGAAGACGTTTATGTTATGTACATTTCCCCTGAAGTGCATGCTTTGGGGGTATTTTTATGCCCAAAAGCCATAAACTAATATTATATGACTCTGGTTCCATGTGAGAATCAGGCATTTATCAGGAGGTTTTAGGTATGGTCAATCAATCAGCAAAAAAAATGTCAGTGTCAAAGATGACGAAAATCGCGATGCTTAGTGTGCTCGCATTTGTCCTTATGCAATTCGAACTTATGTTACCAATATTTCCATCTTTTCTTAAAATAGACGTCAGCGACTTGCCAGCATTGATTGGCGCGTTTGCTATGGGTCCATTCGCAGCGATTGCGATAGAGGCTGTTAAAAATCTGCTTCACTTGATGCAAACATCTACTGGTGGCGTAGGCGAACTTGCCAACTTTGCAATCGGATGTTCAATCGCGGTTCCAGCAGCGATCATCTACGGAAAAAGCAAATCTAAAAAATCGGCGATTATCGGTCTTGCGGTTGGTACGGTTTGTATGACGATCGTAGGTGCACTCGCAAACTATTTCGTTATTATTCCTTTTTATACAGCATTTATGCCGATCGAAGCGATCGTCGAGCTCGGCACGATCATCAACCCAGCTATTAACAGTGTCGCAACGCTTGTCCTTTTCGGTATCGTACCGTTTAATATCTTCAAAGGCATCGTCCTTTCAGTGTTGACGCTTTTACTATATAAGCGTATTTCTCCAATCCTTCACAAAGGCTTGTAATAGGCTATAATTTTCCGTTTATGATTATGATTTTAACGCATTTACTATGAATTATCCCTTTAGCACTTTTGACCACTAAGCATACCATTGCTTGGTGGTTTTTTTTACGTCAAATCTAGCATATTTTTCTTTTTCTGCTAAACTATTAAGGGGACCGAAATAATTTTGACAGAGGGTTGAAGATGGAAACGGGGAGCACAGAAGACTCAAACTTAGAATCAGAAATTACAAAATTAGAAATTCGAAAATCGATCGCAAAAATGATCTTACCCATATTGATATCCAGTGTTCTCGAGATGTCGGTGGGCATCATATCCATGAAACTGATTGGCAATCTCGGCTTTATTGCTATAGGGGCCATGGGTCTCAGCACAAGGGTTAGGGGCATCATTTGGGCTGTATATAAAGGCATCGCTATAGGTGTCCAAGTCGTTATCGCACAGGCTTACGGCGCTGGAGACAAAGCACGGATCAAAGATGCGCTCAAGCAAACCGTGGGGTCGATTTTCATCGTGTCCATCTTGTTTTTAATGACCATGTTATTCGTGCCTGAATTCTGGCTCAAAATATTTGGCGCAAAAGGCGAACTACTCGGCGTCAGTGCGGACGTCCTTAGAGTGGTCGGAGTTGGCATGCCATTTTTGGGTGTTATTCTCATCATCTCCGGCGCATTACAAGGAAAAGGCGATGCCATGACACCGATGATCATCAGTGGCATTATGAATATTCTAAACGTCGTATTTGGACTGATCCTCGTAAGGGGCATGTTTGGCTTCCCAGTGCTTGGCCTCATGGGTGCGGCGATCGCGCTGGCGCTCTCGCAAGCGGTCGCTGCGCTAATTGCACTATGGTTCATAGTAAGAAAAGGTGGCCTTTTAGAAGGCGTCAAAATAAAGCAGTTTTTTACATTCACGCGTAATATCATGGCGTCTGTTTACAAGACTGGAATTCCAAGCGCGCTTGAATCGCTATTTTGGCAACTCAGTGCGATCCTGTTGATCCGTGCGATTCTCACCTATGGTGACGATTCTTATGCGGCTTATCAGCTTGGTCTTCAAGCAGAAAGTGTTGCCTATATGCCAGCCGCTGGGTTTCAGATTGCTGCGACGGCTTTTGTCGGCAGATATTTAGGTGCTAAAGACCCTGTCATGGCAAAGAGGTACTTGCACGAAATCTTATTGGGCGCCGTGATCATTTCCATTATCGGCGGCGGTGCACTCGTGCTTTTCCCTAAGGCGTTACTTGGTTTCATGACGGGAGATCAGTCGCTTATATCGATTGGCACATTCTACCTCGTCGTCTGCGGACTTGCTCAGGTGCCTCAAAATATTGCAGGCGTTCTAGGCGGTGCTCTAAGAGGGGCGGGTTATACAAAGATGCCAATGTATGCAGCCGGAATCGGCCTGTATCTCGTGCGCGTGCCTATTGCGCTATCGGCGGCTTATGTATTTAATCTCTCTGTCAATGTCGTGTTCTTTGCCATCGGCTTTGACATGACAGTAAGACTCGTATTGAACAGTTTCCTCTATCTCAAGACGAATATTTATGAACGGCCTAAACTCGTTTAATAGGAAGCGCTTTGCTTTATAACGCAGCAGAGACTCGTGCCATTATGCAATCTTTTGATTCAATCTGTGCATAAAGCGTATAAATCTAAAGCAGTTAAAAATTTTAATTGGCGAAAAGGTAAACGCATAAGCGCTTATCTTGATTAGATTTTTAAGGAGGACTCAAAATGAGTATGTTTTGTTATCAGTGTCAAGAAACAGCAAGGAATACAGGGTGTGACATCAAAGGTGTATGTGGCAAAAATGAAGAGGTAGCCAATCTTCAGGACTTATTGATCCACACGCTAAAAGGCATTTCAGAGATCGTCATCAAAGGCAAAGTAGATGTCAAATCGATTGAAGACGTGAACCACGAAGTATTGGCAAGCTTGTTTATGACGATCACAAATGCAAATTTTGATCAAGATGCCATAGACAAACAAATTCAAAAGATGATTGCGTTACGCGATTCACTAAGAAGCAATATACCTGGTACGACTTTTGGCGATGCAGCGACGTATAAAGTAGAAGGCCGCGCAGAGATGTTGGCGAAAGCAGCAACCGTAGGCGTATTGGCAACAGCAAACGAAGATGTGCGTTCACTGCGTGAACTCGTCATCTATGGCCTTAAAGGTATGGCAGCTTATACCCACCATGCACTCAATATCGGCAAAGAAAATCTTGAAATTAACCAATTTATGTATGAAGCGCTTGATGCGACGCTAAACGATGCACTTACAGCAGATGAGCTCGTTGCACTCGTTTTAAAAACAGGACAATTTGGCGTAAGTGCCATGGCGTTGCTCGACGAAGCCAACACTTCCAAATATGGCCATCCTGAAATTACATCCGTCAATATAGGCGTCAAAGGCAATCCTGGTATTTTGGTTTCAGGCCACGATCTAACTGATCTTGAGCAGTTGCTGGACCAAACCCAAGGCACTGGCGTCGATGTGTACACACATAGTGAAATGTTGCCAGCGCATTATTACCCATTCTTCAAGAAATACACGAACTTCGTAGGTAACTACGGAAGCTCTTGGTGGGCTCAAGTAGGTGAATTTGATACATTCAATGGCCCTATTTTGTTCACGACAAACTGCATCGTGCCACCAAAATCTGACGAAGTGAGAAACAGAATCTTCACAACCGGTTCTTCAGGCTACCCAGGGTGCATACATTTTGAGCCAGATGCAGAGGGTAAAAAAGATTTTTCTTCTATTATCCAGATGGCAAAAGGCACCAAACCACCTATGGAGATTGAAACAGGCGCCATCGTAGGCGGATTTGCACATGAACAAGTCTTTGCACTTGCGGACAAAGTGGTTGATGCTGTGAAATCTGGCGCGATCAAGAAATTCTTTGTCATGGCGGGTTGCGACGGTCGTATGAAATCCAGAGAGTATTACACAGAGTTTGCTGAAAAACTCCCTAAAGATACGGTGATTTTAACAGCTGGCTGTGCAAAATACCGCTACAACAAGCTGGCTCTTGGCGACATCGGCGGTATTCCTAGAGTCCTTGATGCAGGTCAATGCAACGACTCATACTCACTGGCTTTGATCGCACTTAAACTCAAAGAAGTCTTTGGTCTCGACGATGTCAATGACCTACCAATCGCATACAACATCGCTTGGTATGAGCAAAAAGCTGTCATCGTGCTCTTGGCACTTCTCTATCTTGGCGTCAAAAATATCCACCTCGGCCCAACACTTCCAGGTTTCCTATCTCCAAACGTAGCCAAAGTATTGGTTGAATCGTTTGGCATCGCAGGTATCGGAACACCTGAAGTGGACGTTGAAGCGTTCATGTCATAGGAAAAAGAGGAATAAAAGATAAAAAATTAGGAGCAATTGCCAATCTAGAGTGCGTTCAAATCTAGATGGGCTGTTGCTCCTTTTATATTTCTGGATTTAAGATTTGGAAACAATTGTTTATTCGAAGTTGTTTGTTTTTTAATTTAAATTTAATATGATGATGTTAGTATAATCACAATCTCAATCATGTTCTCATTACAAGGGTATATTGTCTAGTAAAATCGAGAGTGGGTGAACAAGATCATAAAATGGCTTTTATACATAAAACTTAAGAACAAACAGACGTGGCTTCTTATCTTAATACTTTGCTTTGCAAGTCTGCTCGTTATGCAGAATATTGAAGATAAGAGAATCCATAGAAATTTTGCGACTAATTACGCCACAGATTCGTTTATGTACTTATCTCAAACGAAAAAGGTAGCATCACTAACGGATACTGACAAAATGAACAATCCACAAGTAGAATTTTCATATCAATTGTTTGATGATGTAAGAGACGATATATGGCGATTGAGTTATTCAAGCGACTACAGAGAAATGAATAGACTCATGTCCTTAGTATCGATGCTCCAAATACGAGAGTATTATTCGGGTGCAAAAACGGATCAAGAAATCAATGATTCAATCAAACCGATTTGGTCCAATGTAGCGGAGGGCATTCCGTTTGAAGCTATTGATTTTGCCGTTAAAATGAAAGGTGAAGGTTCAGTACCAATTAATCTATATTTACTAATGACGAAATACCACCATTACTTATATGAAAACAACCTTAATATGGTGTTCAATGATGAGCTAAGCAATATCAGTTTTATATATTCTTATTTGGATGTAGTCTTGCCAATGGTAACCATTGCTCTTTCACTTTTCTTGGCATATAACACTATCAATGCACCAATGCAAGATGGGAAAATCAAACTACTAATAAGTTCAGGGATTAATCGAAAAAAGTTCTATTTTTCAGTTTGGATTAGTAATTTGATTCAAATAGTAATTATTATAATCACACCTCTGCTTCTGATGAATGGCTTGATATCGTTAAATGGAAGTGATGTACGCCTGGATTATCCAATGGTCATCTTATCGGAGCCACTTACAAAAATTGAAGAGATTCCCAATTATTATGACTTGGCGAAAGAGACGGGGAGATTAAGTGAGCTCTATCCAAACTCACTGGGTAGAATACCACCGCTAAACGATTATTTTGCTTATGGAGGGGATGTTCACTCACGTACTGAAATTGTACCGTTTTATCAATTTGCTATTCTTGCTTTATATTTAGCTTTGCTATTTATATCTTTTTTATCAGCCTTTACAATTTTTATATCAACATTGATTCGAAACAGTATTATTTCTTTGATGATAAGTGGTTCAACTTTTTTGATTGGGTATCTCCTTACAGTGAATTTGACTAAAATGGATTATATGAATTGGAGCCCTTTTACGATGTTTAATCCAGTTCGTATTATTGAAGGCATTTATAATACAACGTTTATTTCGAGTGCGTCTATCCTTTCAATAAGTACTTTTATTTTGTTATTGCTAGGAAGTAAACTCTTTGAGCTAAAAAGCATATAAGTTGGAGGCGACAATTGATTGAGAATAAAATAGTGGAAGTCAAAAATCTATATAAATCCTTTAATAAACAAACCGTATTAAACAATATAAGCTTTGATATTGGTAAAAATGAGATCGTAGGATTTATTGGACCCAATGGCGCTGGAAAATCGACAACAATGAAATGCCTGTGTAGCTTAGTACATCCAGATTCAGGAAAAATAGTTATTAACGGCTACAACTTAAATACGCATCGCAAACAAGCCTTAGAGAGTATGTCTTCAATGATTGAATATCCTGGTCTTTTTTCTGAACTCACTGGAAGAGAGAACATTAAAATGGTTGCGCAGCTCAAAAAAATATCAGCAAAAAGAATAGCAGAAATCATTGAATTTGTGGACATTGGAGATTCAATTGACAAAAAAACTTCAAGATACTCACTTGGTATGAAACAGCGATTGGGTTTAGGGATAGCAATTTTAAGTAAGCCAAAGTTTTTAATCTTGGACGAACCTACAAATGGCTTAGATCCAACTGGGGTTATCAATCTGAGAAATACGCTGAAGACCTTAATGAAACTTGAAGAAATGTCAATTTTGTTTTCGTCGCATCAACTTGGAGAAATAGAAAGGTTAGCTGATCGTGTTATTTGTATCAACGAGGGCAAAATAATAGATACACCATTAGAAGTGAACCAACAACTGAGTTACGCGATTCATTTTCAGACCGATTTGGACCAAGAGAATCAACAGCTATTGCACTCAGCCTGGAGTAAGTCTGAGTTGGTTGCTAGCAATATCTTGAAAATATCGTTAGATTCAGAAACGCAATTTGATGAGTTGTTACGATTCTTTATACTAAATAATATAAAAATTTTAGATATACACCGTGAAGTTGTTGATATCGAATCTATTTACAAATCAGTCTACAAAGTTGGAAGTGAGGTTTGAAAATGATTCATAGTATTTTCAAATTGTATTTTAAAAGCACAAAAAATAGAGTCATGCTCTTTGCAGTTTTAATCTACTCAATTCTTTTTTTCGCCTACATATGGCATTCTGAATCGGCTTATTTAGAATCAGAAGGAAACTTACATATGAATAGAAGTCGAGTAGCTAATACACAAGCGATGACTTTATCTAAAACAAGAGATATTAACCCTAGTGGGTATACACGTGAAGAAATAGATAGAAAGATAGACTTTTTTTCAACTGTTAGCAAAAATGAACTGACGACTGGTAAATTCTTGTTAAGTCAAGACCAAAAGAATTTTAAATTTATTAACCTGACAATGAACAAAATTTATAGTCAGTACCTTCTGGCAATTGAAGAGAATACGATTCCACTTCAAGCTGCCTATGATTTGGGTTATACGCTAGACGAGTTGCACGCTCTAGAAGCATATACAAGATACTTGGATGGTTATGACAAAGATCTAGTGCTAAATCCAAATGCAGTGAACAGTGCCAATTTGAGTATGAAGTTTTTTACTGGTTCCAATCTAATAGTGTTGACATGTCTCATAGTATTTTCAATTTTTGACATATATCTTACCAATATGAATGATGGTAGCTACAAAATACTATATACACTAAGTACAGAACGCAGGAAAGTGCTTTTTTCAAAAGTGATTGTCTCTATTATTGTTGGAATCACGATGGTAATTGTTTCGTTTTGTCTTGTAAATCTAGTAGCTTTCATAGTGGGTGGTGCTGGAGATTGGAGTTATCCAATTATGTCAAAAGAATTTCCAGTTACATTTTTATTTAACGATATGAGCACCCTTAAAATTTCACAGTTATATAGTGTTGTGATTGCAAGTTTTGTATTGTATCTATTTATATTGATCTCTATATTAGCCTTCATACTCTGTATCTCAGTAATCACGGATTCTTCAAGTGCGACAATTGGCATCTTCTTATGTACAATTTTTATTTCTGTGATATTCCATACAGCGCTATCAGAGAATGCTATGATGAAATTGATGTATCCATATTCTTATCTCTTTAGTGAAAGTGTGTGGTCGATAAAATCACAGCTTAACTCTTGGTATGGGCTCGTTTCAAATACAATAATCATCATTGTTTCACTAATATTAATGCGTATTCGGATTATGAGTAAGGACTTGCTCGGTTCAAATGAAACCAATTGATAGATAATATAACCTAGGAGGCATACTTGATAGCTTTATTAAAAAGAGAACTCTATAAAATAACCAAGTTCCGTAAAAATCGAATTATATTGTTGATGTTGTTGGTCTATGTATTTGCATCTATAGGGTTTCAATACTACCAAAGCAAAACCTATATGCAAGAAAATGGTGCGTATTACATAAGATTGTCAGAGTATTCAGGAATAAAGGCTGCAGCGATTAAAGCCGAGATATTGAATTTAGAAAAGTTACAGATACCTGTTGAACCAGAACGCGAAGCTAGACTAGAACTATTCACGAGTTTAACAAGTGCACAAAATAACATCGGCTTTTTTATGCAAGAAGAAGAAAAGAGCAATGATGCGTTTATT
Organism: Acidaminobacteraceae bacterium; assembly: GCA_041741755.1. Lineage (GTDB taxonomy): Bacteria > Bacillota > Clostridia > Peptostreptococcales > Acidaminobacteraceae > Fusibacter_C. The sequence goes on from JBGSJR010000028.1 coordinate 241,111, forward strand.
GCTTACTCGCAAGTGCGTCTTTTCCAGAGCATTATTAATGGCCTTGATAAAAATTTATTCACTGAAGAAGAGATCCTACAGAGGAATTATCAGATTGACGACCTGAAGCAAGATTTAGCACTTGCTGAGTATTGGGACGCACATAAGGAAACTATCGTTCTAAATCCATACATCGTGACTGGCGTGAGTGGTCTAAGGGCATTTTTGTCATATGAGAACCTGTTTATCATCGCGATTTTCATTCTCTTCATAACACTTGATGTCTTTTTGATAGAAAATTCAGGTGGTACCTATAAGTTGATGATGACACTTCCATATAGCCGTTGGTCCATATATGTATCAAAAGTATTGGCCATGCTCATCACGATGCTATTGCTCTTAACAGGTGCCATTTTGCTCCGTTTTGGTATTTCGGCCATAATCGGTGGCATTGGAAATTGGTTGGATCCCGTCATATCTAGAGAAAGTCTGTACGGACTGTCACTTGTAGGAAGAAGCGCTCAGCCAATCATCATATCGAGTATAGAATTTATCTTAAGAGGCTTTGTTTTACTAGGCTGCGTAATGGGTTCATTAATCCTCTTACTTGCCATGGTCGCAGCAGTGACAGATCAAGTCGACCAAACAATGTTTATCGTTCTTAGCATCTTATTGTTGACCTTTATCCTTGGGACGCTACTTCAGAAAGCATCATCTGTTCATATGTGGTACCCTTATATGGCGTTGTTTGTCAGCGATAACATCCAAGTGACGAAACACATGAGCGTCACGCTCAGTAGTCTTCTTAATCTATGCTTGGGTGCCGCGAGTTTTCTGATTGGTGGGCTCTATTTCAAACAAAAAGATTTCTTAGACAAATTATAGGGGGATGTAGATGGGCGCTTTGATATATTTTGAACTAAAGAGACGGCTGCGATCAACTATGTTTATTATAGCAATCGTCTTGATGTTAATCGCAATCGTAATAGATATGGGAGAGGCGAACGCACTGAGAGAATCAAGACCTTTTGGGGCTTATCCAGACAGTCTAACGGACAATACATATGACTGGTTAGGTGGGGAAAGTGACAAGCGAAAAGCGGCTTATCCTATGGCTGTCAAATCCTATGATCTATTTGCACAGACACAAAAGCAAGCTGAAAAGGCTGCTTATGAAGATGATTACATCGAATATAGTAGACTCAAGAGTTTTAGCATGCTTTTAACTTATAAGATGGCAGGTGTTGGATACAACACGATGAGTGAAGCCGTTGTCAAGAGAGACATTGGAGAACTATGGGTGGATGTCAGCGGAGGTATTTCATATGATGCTGTAGACTTTAGACCATTTACTACGCTTTATTCAACAGGATTGAAAACTAACCTAACCATTGCGCGGTTTTACCACTCGATTTACGAAAATCGTCTGCGCATTGAATATACAGACGAAAATACGACGGCATCTGTTGTGTACAGATATTTGGATGGCGTATTGCCCATTACCTTATTACTGTTTGGATTGTTTTTCAGCTACCAAGCGATCAATAAGGAAAGAGAAAACGGCTCGCTTAAACTCCTCTTAACGCAGTCCATTCACAGAAATAAAATCTATTTTGCAAAGTGGATCAGCAGCGTGATTCAGATTATGGTGGCACTCATTTTACCGATTTTTATGGTATTTGTTTCAATAGTCATAAAGACTGGCAATACAGGACTGAAATATCCATTGCCTTACCTTCAAGGCATATTTTCTAGAATTGTACCCATTGCCAATTACGCGGCGACATCAGAAAGCGGCGAACCTGTGACGCTGCTTGCATCACGCGGAATCGGTCATATTGCAACGAGCATCCCAATTATAAATCAATGGGTGTTTCATCCCGATATCGCGTATCTGTCACTCGCACGATATGCTATGATAGTCTTTATTCTGACACTTTTTTTTGCAGCTTTTATCGTGGCCTTTGTCCAGTTGATTTCGACATTGATTAACAATGTTCAGTTAAGTCTAGCGGTGGCATTATCCTCATACGGCATTGTAACTTTGTTGTCGATGCCATTTACAAGCGGCGAGCAACTCAACATGTCTCCCTTTACACTCTTTCGACCGACACGAATATTAGAAGGACTCTATAACATCACACCTTTGACGTCAGTAATTATTTTACTGATTTCGACCACTATTTTATTAGTGATAGGCAGTCAACTATTTAAAAGGAAGGCGATATAATATGCGAAAGACAATCCATTTAGTGCCTCAATTCCTTCTGATCATATTTGTTATTATGGGTCTTTCTGGGTGTGGTCAAAGAGTTAATAAAACGCTTTCAGAAACAAATGAAGCGAATGAAGCATTGACCCTATTTCAACTACAACAACCTAAGGAAGGCGATGAAATAGCCATTATAGAAACGGAACTTGGGACGATTAAATTTAAACTGTTTACTGACCTTTCACCACAATGCGTGGATATATTCAGAAATTATGCTATTTCGGATTATTATTCAGATGTAGCCTTTGATCGTATTGAACCTGGATTTATTAATCAAATTGATTACAAAGCAACCTTCCCAGATGAAGTGGACGAGGCTGAAAAGATGTTTTATCCTCTTGAAGATGCCCTGGATCTCAAGCACATCAAGGGCGCTGTCAGTTTGATTTATCAATATGGTGAATATGCCTCACCGAGTTTAGCCTTTGTTATGAGCGGCGAAGTGAGCCAAGAAGAGTTGGATTTAATGGCATATCTAGGTGAAGAGTCGTATAGCAAAGACATGATTGCTTTTTATCGAGAAAGTGGCGGCATGCCGAGTTTTGACGGCAGATTCACAGTGATAGGACAAGTATATGAAGGGTATGACGTACTTGAAGCAATCAATCAACTTCCAGTTGAAGAAGCGGCTGATAATAAGTCACACCACCTTCCCAAAGAGCCCTTAGCAATAAAGCGTATAACGATTGAAAAGTATAAATAATGCTTTAAGTGGAGGCAATAATGAGCGAATACGTATTAGAAGTAACTGGTTTAAATAAATCCTTTGGCAAAAAACACGTATTAAAGGATGTCACTTTTAATGTAAAGCCACATGAAATCGTTGGATTTATTGGCCCAAACGGTGCTGGAAAATCGACGACAATGAAATGTATCTGTAACCTCATCTACCCAGAGAGTGGGTCCATAAAAGTGAATGGCTATGACTTATTTAAAGAGAGAGAAAAAGCTCTGGGTTCTCAGGCTGCACTCATAGAAAGTCCCGGGCTATATATGGATATGACGGGACGTGAGAACATCAAGCTGATTGCTGGGCTTAGAAAAATTTCGAAAGCGCGCGTAGAGGAGATTTATGCGTTTACTGAACTTAAAGATGCGTTAGACCGCAAAGCGTCTGGTTATTCCATGGGGATGAAGCAAAGACTTGCGCTTGGAATCGCAATCATGAGCAAGCCTAAATTTCTGATTTTGGATGAACCGAGCAATGGTCTAGACCCTACGGGGATCATCCACCTCAGAAGTACACTTGAACACTTGATGGCAACTGAAGACATCGCGATTTTATTTTCTTCCCATCAACTTGGCGAAGTTGAGAAGCTCGCGGATCGTATTATCTGCATCAACGAGGGTAGGATGATAGAGCCACCAAGTGCTTTGAATGAACAGTTCAGCTATATTTTTCAGGTTTCGGATCAAGCAAAGGCAAAAGAACTAGCACTGACTTGTGTAAATGAGGAAAAGATAAAATTAATCGCCGAGGACGCACTTAGAATTGAACTGAGTAACCACGAGCAGCTAGATGAAGTGATTGGATTGTTCCAAAAGTCAAAAGTCAAGCTTGCGGATGTTCAAAAGGATGTGATGGACGTTGAGGCTATTTATAAGGAAGTTTATGGTGCATCGTGAAAATTGTACGTAGCAGGAGCAATAGCTCCTTTTTTTATTTCCGGATTTAAGATTTGGAAACAACTGTTTATTTGCCATTAATTGTTTTTTAAGTAAATGATAATAAGTTGCTGTTAATATAAGGACATTCAAATGAAAGGAGGCGTAATCGCAAATCGTTTTAAACCAATAATACTAATGAGGTGGATAAAATGAAAAACTTGAAATTCAAGCATTACATAGTAACAATACTTATTTTAACAATGCTTATCAGCTTTACGGCATGTTCAAAAGGATCAGAAATCGATGTTATTTTATGGAATACAAATGATGATAAATCGCCCGCGGCAACTGGGGTTGAATTGATGCAATATGCGGCCAAGCAGTTTGAAGCTGAAACGGGAACTTCTGTGAATTTGATTACAATTGAAGCCAATAACCAAGAAGATTATTTTAAGAAGCGTATCGATGTTATGTTGTCAAAAGATCAACCAGAAATGGTTTTGTTTAATACGCGGTATCAAGATGAACTAATGGTGATTGAATCTATGAAAAATGAGTTGTTGCCAATAGATGATATTATCGAAAATTATAGTGACGTATTTGATGGATTGAAAGGTTCGCATTATAGTGCGCTATCTACACTTGTTTATGGAAATGTAATGAATAACGCACTCGTGAGCGAATATGGTTATGATACAAGTGCCGTTTTCATGACTGCTGAAGATGTGGAAGCGCTCTACTTGAAATGGGCTGAAACAGAAGGTGCAGAGCTGAATTTGTTTGATTATCGCATATTTTCTGAACTCGGACTCGCGAGCATGCTTCATTTTGAAGACCAGTTAGTACGTCTTGATCATACGTTGATTTTAGATAAAATCAAGAAAAATGCTGCTTTTGTAGCATCTCTTCCAGAGCGTAACTTAAGTAAAGAGGAAGTCGACGCATTTTATACGGGAAGTGGCAACGAGCTATATAAGAAAGATCGAGAAGCTTTATTATTAACAGCACAGTTTAGACCAGTCAATTTTCTTACCAAAGTGTCGTTTAATGCCTTTGATATGAAGGAATTTTCAGGCAATATCAATAACACGGCATCTGGATTTGTAATTGGGGATTACAGTTTAACATCATCTATTGGTTTTGGTATTTTGGATAATCAGTCAAAGGAACAAGAGGATGCCATTGCTTTTGCAAATTTCTTGCTCAGTCCTGAGTTTCAAATGGAAATGCAGACCTACACAGTAAAGTCGCCAAAAATGTCAGGATCAATACTTAAGTCAATTAGTGCTAAGGATGTAGAATTAGCGCGCACACAAGATTTGTTGCAAAATGGAAAGCCTATCGAAGAATCAGTTATAGAGGCACATACCCTTATGGTGGATCGATTTAATCAACCAGGTGCGATTCATTTTAGTGCGGTTTCAAGTATTTCCAGAGTGGCAATAGAAGAAATCGTCAGACTATCAACTGAGCAAATTTGGGGAGTACCGAAGTCAGATGAAGTATTGATCGCTGAGATTGAAAAACTTGAAGAGCGATTGAATCTTATGATTAATGAGTAAGTAAAAAGAACGATAACGAATCCGCACAATGAACCGACCCCAATAAGTTAGACCTAAAAATCTATCGTATTGGAGGTCGGTTTTTTCATGGCAAAATATAGTTTTGAAAAAAAGAAAGAAATTGTATTAGCTTATTTGTCAGGTCAGGGTGGAATTGATTATCTTAGCAACAAACACAATATTAAGCCTTGTATTGTCAAAAGATGGTTTGCTGCGTATAAGACATTTGGTGATGAAGGGCTATATCGTTCTAGAAAAAATAAAACTTATACTTTCGATTTTAAGTTAAACGTTGTAGAGTTATATTTAACAACAGAAATTTCATATCAGGAACTCGCCCTTTCCGTTGGCATTAATAACCCACCATTAATTGCTAAATGGGTTAATGATTTCAGAATTGTAGGTCCTGACGCTTTAAGACCAAAACAGAAAGGACGGATAAGTTCATTGAAGTCGTCAAAGAAATCAAAGCCAATAGATCAATCCATTGATAATCAAACAGACACCAGCATGGATCGTGTGAAGCAACTTGAAGATGAACTACTTAAGTTAAAAATTGAGAATGCTTATTTAAAAGAACTGAGGAGGCTGCGTTTAGAAGAGAATGCTCTTCTGAAAAAACAGCGAGAATCATCCAAAGCCTCCGAGGAGAATTCAAACTGAAAGATATTCTCGCTGTAATTCGTTTTCCAAAAGCGACGTATATGTATTGGCAAAAACGTTTTGATAAAGGAAACCCTGATGAGACCATGGAGCGGAAGATTCTTGAAATTAGAAAAGAAAACAAAGATTTTGGCTACCGTCGAATATATGGTGAATTGAGAAAACAGGGAATGATTATTAACAAGAAGCGAGTCCAACGAATCGTACAGACACTCGGTATTCAAGTGACTTCATATACTAGAAAAAGTCGCAAGTATAGTTCCTATAAAGGAAATGTTGGTAGAATAGCCCCCAACAGAGTTCGTAGAAGATTTGAGACAGGTATTCCTCATCAGAAGATTACAACAGACACGACTGAATTTAAGTATTATGAGGTTGATGATAAAGGGCGAATGATCATCAAAAAATTGTATTTAGACCCTTTTATGGATTTATACAATCGAGAAATAATTAGCTACGGGATATCTCAAAAACCCTCATCAGAAAGCATAATACAGGCCTTGTCCAAAGCAATAGAAATTACAAGTGACTGCAAATACAGACGGACTTTTCACTCTGATCAAGGTTGGGCCTACCAAATGAAGACTTACAACTTCAAATTGAAGGAAAATAGAATTTACCAGAGTATGTCTAGAAAAGGAAATTGTTATGATAATTCTGTAATGGAAAATTTCTTTGGAATAATGAAACAAGAGATGTATTATGGCATAGTTTACTATAATTATGAAGAGTTAAAAGAAGCTATATCAACATTTATAGAGTATTACAACGAAAAAAGAATCAAAGAGAAGTTAGGATGGATGAGCCCAATTGAATACCGGCTTAGTCGCTTAGCTGCATAAAAATAGCGAAGCAGTATTAACTACTTCGCTATAAAGTCTAACTTATTGGGGTCACTTCACAACGCGTATCGCTATCGTTCTTTTTTAATGGACAACCATAAATCATAGGATGCCAGTTCTTTAACTCAATGAGTCGATAAGCTTGACACTTTAACTCATTAGATCTTATAACGCTTCATCTCATCCTTAAGGAACAAGACGACTTTCTCGAGTTCGCTGATGTTGTCGAACAAAGAAACGATCTCAGAGGAGAAGTTTGTTACGTTCGCGCTCATCTCTTGCGATGTGGCTGAGTTTTCTTCTGCGATTGCAGCAAGGGTGTGCATGTTCTCAAATACTTTGTTTATTTTTGCCGTTTCATCAGAAAGCTGCTTCGATATTTCTGAGATAGAACCTGAAACAGTCTTGATGCGTTTAGAGGCAAGTTTGCTTTCTTCGGTGACGTTTGCCATCGTCTTTGTGCCGTTTTCCAGTTCGATAAACTGGTCATTGACTTGTTCAACCATGCTGTTTACGCCCTGTGTGAAGAGCTTCAAGCTGCTGTTGATTGTGTTGACGGCTTGTTTCGAATCCTCAGCGAGCTTTCGAATTTCTTCGGCGACAACGCTAAAGCCTCTGCCCATTTCACCAGCACGCGCTGCTTCGATGGATGCGTTGAGTGCGAGGAGATTGGTTTGAACGGCGATGCTTTCAACGGTGCTGACGATGGTGATGATGTCTTTTACTTTTGCACTGAGTTCAGTGCCTTGAACATTGACTTCAGCAAATTTGTTTTTAACCACATTGAGTTTCAAAGAGACGGATTCAAGGTCTTCAAAGGATACTTCGATTTGCTTAACCGCTGCTTCAAGGCTTTCTTTACCTTCGAGCTCTTTGCGGCTGATGGTGTTTAGAATATCGATGTTATCTGCGAGGATGCTGACAGAGCCTTCAGTTTCAGTGGCCTGGTGAATCGCACCTTCTGCAACTTCTTGAACGGATTTTGAGATAAGATCGGATACTTCACTCATGTTTGAAGCGACGAGCGAGAACTTTCCAGTAAATGAGTATAGATCGTCCATGCCGCCTTTTAGGTACGTAAATTCTTCTCTTAAAGTCTCTTTAGCATGTGTCAAAGCTGTATAAGTCGATTCGAATGCATCGCCTGTGCGGACGCTTAAATCGTCTGATAGATTGAGTTTCTGAATTTTCTCCAGTTCTTCATTTAAATTCTTGAGTGGTTTGTTCACGGTAGTGCCAATCAGGAATCCAGATATGAGTACGACCAGTGGTGTAGCGATAAGAAGTGGTAGGTTATCAAACCCATTAAGTGCCATGATTAGAACTGCAGATAGTAGCGTTGGTAACAGGATGATTTTTAGTGTGGTGTTCTTGATAAAACCTACTGAAAAAATCTTGGATAGGCGATATGTCATAACCTGCTTTGGTGTTTTTTCAAACGTCAGGTGTATTTTGACGACGTGTGTGCCGTCGCTTTCGATTTTTTTATCGATGATTTTTGCTTCTATTTTTTCGCCGAAATGCACGCCGACACCTTCTATAAGACCCATAAGGTATTCTTGAAGACCGCGCTTGGACTTGTAGGTGAGGATCATATTTTTTGCATCGATCTCTTCTGGAATCAGACGTGGTGGTTTGGCACCAGGAATGATCTTTGTAAGCTGTGCATGTATCTTATCCATGAGCAGTAAAAAACCCATGGCTGAGGATTTGTCAAAGTATGAAGGAAACCATTTATAAAATGAAGACACGTTGTTTTGTCCTAGCTTTTTCCATAGTTCTTCGTTTTTTAAGCCTGAATTTTTGGCAAAGGCACTCATTAGACTCATGATTTTTGCATCTTCGATCTCTTCAAGGGGGGTTATTAATTTGCCTGGATTCCAACCTTCTTTAGTGAGGATATCATTCTTTGTTTTTTCTCCGTATAGTCCGGCAATTGTGTTGAGCCAGATGTTTACTACAGTTCCTTTCATAAGTTACCTTCTTTCGATTCGTCATGTTTTTATTATATATGATAATTGCTTGATTTTAAAAACAATTATGTAAAACCTATGTTAAAATAGATAAGGGAGGTATGCTATGTTTAATCTTGTTTTCGTTATATTATCTTTAATACTAACAGCAATCGTCGCTTATAGTATCGGTCGCTATATGAGTTTATCTAGTAATACCTCAAATCACGAACCTTTAGATGTTTTGAATGAGCTTGAAGCGATGCACCTAATAGGAGATGCAGACCCTATCTTGAAGGGGATTGTTGAGGGCGTATTGATCGTGAATATGCAGTTATTGATTGAACTTCCAATTAACGCTGCAACAGACGATATTTTTATGACTGAGGTGCAAAATAAAAAGGTCACCGACTTGCTGTTTAGCAGGGACGAAGGCCTATCTCATGATATATCAGAATTGCTCGAACGTTTGTTTACAACAATTGATACGGAAGAAAAAAACCGAATCCTTACTATATTACCCAAAGAAGTGCGTTACAACGAAAAATTTCTCAGTTTAAAATATTATTTTCCTGAAACATCGAAACATATATATATCTACGTCTTGGATCATACCGCTGCAAACTTGCTCATCGACGAAACCGAGTCAAAACTGGACGCACTTGCTATGGCCATTGAGGTCTTAAATCATCAAAAAGATTATATCGATTTGAAGCAACAATTTACCAAATTTGTGATAGATGAGCTTGAACAGTTATTTGTGTTTACCGATGAGATGCATACTGTTAAAAAACTTATCAGACATAAGCTTCATCTGTTCAAATTGGATTGTGTTAAACTCAAATTATATAATAGTCAAAATAGCCTTCAAAATTTAGAAGATAGTATCGACCATCTAGATAGCGATCTCACTCTGGCGCAATTCAAGACGAAATTGGAAACGCTAGGTATAAGAAAGCTTTTTGATGAAGATCAAAATATATTGTCGCAATACGTCGACGAAGAATATTTGGATGTCAGATATTTAACGATTGACCTTGAAGCGCTCGGCGAGGTAAAAAGTCTCATAAGTGAGCTCCCCGAATCGAGTCAGAAGAAAAAAATAATCAATAGAATCAACCGCATTCGATATATCAATTTGGTGGACCTGATTAATCGGTATGACAAATATTCACGGGATATTGCGAAAAGACTCAACAAAAAGATGAACCCAATCCTTTATATTGGGCAGAATCTATTGTTTGACGAAGAACGTTACAAAGACCTCATCAACGGGTTCGTGGAGCTTGTCACAAATGCTATAGAACATGGCATCGAGTTTCCATCGGATCGATTTAGAAATGGTAAACCTGAGCATGGCAATATCACGGTTACAGTAGATAGCCATGACAATGGCTACCTCATCACAGTCGAGGATGATGGAAGGGGCGTTGACATCAACGGATTAAAAGAGCTGCTCTACGCTTCGAAACGCTATGCTTTCGACGATATCGTGGAGATGTCAGATCAAGAGGTCATCGACAAAGTATTTCTTGATGGTGTATCTACCTATATGGAAGAAGATCATTACACCTCAAAAGGGACGGGACTCTTTCTACTTAAAGAAAAGGTCACCGAGTTCGGAGGTTGGATCAACGTACTGTCAGAACAGAATCACTTTACTAAATTTATCGTTTATATCCCTACGGAAAACATTTAATTACCTAAAGAATTTGAGGCAACTATGATCTATGATGCAATCATCATCGGCGCTGGCGCATCGGGACTATACTGCGCAGCCCATTTAAATAACAAGAACGTGTTAATCATCGAAAAAAATAAACGCATCGGACTCAAAGTGTTGGCTTCTGGAAGTGGGCAATGCAACTTGACGCACGGTGGCTATATGAATGCCTTCTTTGGCCATTATGGTGCCAATAAAGCATTTGTTAAATCTGCGCTAAACGCACACACGAATAAGAATGTCGTCGACTACTTTGAAAGCTGCGGTGTCAAATGCTTTGAACGACCAGATGGCAAAGTGTTTCCGGTGAGCCTCAAAGCCGGTGATGTGGTGGACGCGCTTAAAAGGGCATGTTCAAAAGTTGTTGTTAAAATGGAAACCCGCGTTATTTCCTGTGAAAAGGCGGCAACACATTTCGTCGTCAAGACAGATCAGGGGGAATATCTCAGCAAGGCACTAGTCGTTGCAACTGGTGGAAGGTCTTATCCAAGCCTTGGTGCCACTGGTGATGGTTACCCCATAGCAGAAGCATTTGGACACACCATAGTTCCTACGAAACCCGGGCTAACGGGCATCGTCACGCGATTGAAAACACATGCAACGCTTCAAGGGGTCTCGATTGACGGCGTTGCTTTGACGTTAAATAGGCAAGGTCAAAAGCCAAAGTTGTATCATGGCGCCTTGTTGTTTACCCATTTTGGACTCAGTGGCCCAGTCGTGATCAACAACAGTCGGGACTTTGATCGCGGGGATACTTTATTGATCAATTTCTTGGCATCGCCTAGCGATATTGTTGAAGGACACTTTATAGAAACGACTAATCTGAATGGCGATAAGCCAATCTCATTTTATCTCAATCAACTCAAATTGCCAGATGTGCTAAAGAGTTTAATTATGGCGGATGCTGTATTTGACAGGGATGCAAAACTATCAACAATCACGAAGCTACAGAGAAAGTGGCTCGTGCAACAATTGACTGGCTATGTTTGTGAAATTGAAAGCCTAATTGGCTATCAGCAAGCGATGGTAACAGTTGGTGGCATCTCGTGCGATGAAGTGGATTCAAAAACCCTTGAGTCGAAGTTGATAAAGGGGCTATTCTTCATAGGGGAAGTGCTTAATGTGGATGGCGACACGGGCGGGTACAACCTTCAGTGGGCGTTTTCATCCGGATTTGCTGCCGCTAAAAAAATACTAATAGATATTGAAGTCGACTAACTCTGGAGGGTAACATGACAAAACGAACCAAAGGCTTAATCAGTGTAATGATCCCCGTGATTGCATGGGGCATCTCTTTTGTGAGTACAGAATATTTACTGGACGACCTCGGTCCTATGTCCATCGGTGCGGTGCGTTTCCTGTTTGCAACGATGCTTCTTTTCGGGATGATGAAGGCGACGAAAACATCACTTAAAATCGATAAAAAAGACCATATCCTGTTCATTCTCGCGGGCGGCATCGGCATTGGCATTTATTTCTATTTCGAAAATACGGGGATTAAGTACATATCCGCATCGCCATCGGCGCTGATCATAGCGGCTATTCCTATGTTCACATTGTTGTTTGAAGCACTCATCTACAAACGTAAAATCAAGTGGGTGGATACGCTGGCGATATTAGCATCAATTATAGGCGTTGTCCTAATCGTGGACATCAAGTTCTCTGAGTTTTTTAAGGCAGAAGAATCCATCGGGTATTTGATGATGGTTGGGGCAGTGATATCATGGGTGGTTTATTCCATGTCTTCAAAGCCTCTATTCCAAAAATATTCATACCTGACAATCATCTTTTACCAGTTTTTATACAGTTTGCCATTCTTCTTTGTCATGGTACCGTTTGAAGCCAACAATTGGGGCGCGCTTGGTTTTGAAGGGATTGCGCACCTCGTATTTCTAAGCTTGGTGGCTTCGGTTTTAGGTTTTTATTTTTATGCAAAAGCTATGGATTTGCTAGGTGTTACAGAGTCATCTGTATTCATCAACTTCCTCCCTATCGTTACCATCATTTTTAGTTATTTTTACATGGGACAAACCATCACGATAAAGCAACTTGTCGGCGGCTGTTTTGTCATGTTGTCCGTGACGGTGGCTACACTTTACGAAAAAAAACAAGCCACCACTAAATGATTGATCAGATTGTGCCGATAACTTTTTTGAGGTGACATCTATGAAAATTGGTGCTTTTTTACAGTCCGTCAGTAGCGGAATAAAATCAAATGCCACACAAGGTAAACAAGAAAAATCAACGAGTGAAGTCTTACTTGCAGATTATAAAGCAGAGCCATCTAGTAGTGTGCAATCTGTTTTCGATAAATATCAAATTAAACCTACTTCAGAAAACATGAAGCAGGTTTCTTCGTTTATGAGTAGCGCAAAAGGCACTGAGGCTGAAAAGATTCAAACCTTGGACATCGCGCTTTATAAGGGCATTGAGCCGACGCGTGACAACCTTATGACGATGCATCAAGCCGTGATGCACGATGACGAAGTGGTTGGTGCGCTGGTCGAAGTTGATGTTGAAGCTGACCCGCTAACTGGTGAAGCGGCTAAAAAAGTGATTGATGCCCTTAAGCTCCCAGCTCATGTTAAAGTAGCGCTTAAGCGCGAAATAGACAATGGGGCATCGCTGAAAGAGGCGGTTGTAGCGGTTGCTCGCGCCATCAATTCAAGTATAAACGGTTCCGGTGACGACGGCTCGGACGTTAAAATTGACCAATCCTTAGTCAAAATGATCAAGGCGATCGAAGCTTTTGCTGCTTCGAAACCAGAAGTTTTAGCGCAAATATTGAAGGCGAATGGTACAACAGCTGGTTTATCACAAGAGGCGTCCACTTTAGCTGTAAAACCATCGAATCAATCGAATCAATCGAATCAATCAAATAGCATTCAAGCGGCTATAAATCCATCAGACACAAATCAATCCGTATTAAATCCGTTAAACTTAAATGAATCTAACGCAACACAATCTGAAGCTAACATGAATCAAACTAACATAAATAATTCTAATTATGCGCATGTGATTTCATCAGATCGTGATGCCTTGTCAGCAGATTCTTATGAAGCGTCAGACCTTATAGAGACTTCAGACACTTCAAGTACTGATTCTGCAGCTGAAGCGGTCATGACGGATGATGCGTTACTTGCACTTATGAACGACATGGTTGAAGAGCTCCTCGAAAATACGGGGACGACTTTGAATACGCTTATGGAAACGATGTCGCTTAAGACGTATCTAGTCGAAACGACGACTGAGGCGACGATGCGTGCTAAGACGACATTTGAGACTTTCAGAGCAGAGACGGCGAACTTGTTAAAAGCAACTGTAGCCCCTCAAAACGAAGCTGCCATGGCAGGTAATCTTTCAAAAGTGATTGAAAAGCTCAACCATATCATTTTAAAAAGCGATGTGACGCTGTTTACGGATATGTTTACAGAAAAGAAGCTATTGGTAATGGCTTCTGAACTCGATAAAGCGCAAGAGTTGACAAGACAAGGTGACCTTACTAAAGCACAGACCATCGTCAAATCGGCGATTGGACTTCTTGAACAAATTAAATTCAACCCGAGTCAAAGAAGGGTTCAAGTCTTTGCACAGACGAAGATTGACCAGTTGACAGACGCCCTTGAAAAGCCTGAAAAGACTACAGTGAGACTCGATGCGCACATCAAACATCAACTTGAGCAAACGCGCGATGTCCAGGGCTCAAAAATGGCAAGAGATATCCTTGAAACCATGCGGTTTTTAGGGCTTAACCACGAGATGGAAATCGCTGAAAGTCTTGAGAATAAAAATTTTGAAAACACTAAGGACTGGAATCAATCCAATGTAAAAGAAATTCTCCTGAAGCTCATGAAAGAGGATGTCAAAGATCGACCTATTGAAGCTGCTGGACAAAATCTCATGAATTTGTCCGGACAACAGATGATGAACGATTCTGGTTCGAGAGAGCAACCTTTTTATTTCTTCAACCTACCGATTATGGATGGCGAAGAACTTGGCAACATGAAAGTTTACATGAAAGGCGCTTCTAAGAGCCAACAAATGGATTGGAAAAATGCCGAACTCTATTTTGGTGTGACGCTGAAAACTTCTGGACCATTGGGCATCAAGGTCAAAATTCAACAGCAGAAAGTGGATCTCCAAGTGTTGAGCGACGACGCTTCAGGAATTAAGGAATCACTTGGACGCGTGATGGAAGAGCTTGAATCGTTTGGATTCTCAAAAGGTGACGTTAGCTTTTCCAGTTATTCCAAAGATATGGGACTCGTTATCAAACCACAGCTTGAGACGTCTAAAAGTGCACAGAACTTTACAAATGACGGGAAAGGATTTGATTTTAAAATATGAAGGGATATGACCAATCGGATATCGTCCAAAACTTCGAAGGCATCACAAAGACATTTATTGATGCCGCTGAAAAGAAACGTATTGCCGTTGAACCATCTGTGGACAAGGCGCAGCACATGATCAAGAACGATCTGCGCGATGCGATTCCGCCTCAGCTCTTTGCCTTAATCTCTAGAATTACCTCAGCAATCGAGAATATTGGGCATGAGGGAGAAGAGTGAGAAGACAGATATGAGAGATAAGAAGGGCAAATTTTCCCATATAAGAATGGACAAAAATAAGGTATAATATGATTTGGGCGATCGCTCAAATCTTTTTTATTTCGAGGGGCTTATGAAAGTCGAAAAATCATCTAAAACGTCGAAGACAAGTGCTTCGAAAAGTAGTGTTATTCCAAAAGTGGATGAGAAGCCAAAAATAAGCTTCACTGAAATTTTGGCGTTTAAAGACTATGATCAGCAAAAAGAAGAACTTCAAAAGGCGTTGGATGAAATCGATAAAAAAGGTCAAGCATTGGTCGAAAATCGAACCGTCGAAAATTTATACGTCTACAAAGATCTCATCAAGGGTTTCATTGAAGAAACCGTCATGAAGGGTCTTGAAATAAGGGAGCGTAGAGGTTTTTCGAGAACGGGTCGTACGAAAGTTATGCGGACAGTTGCCGAAGTCGATGCGAAACTCATCGAACTTACAAATCTGATCATCAAAAGAGAACATAAAGAAATCAATGTCCTGAAAAAAGTCGGGGAGATTCAAGGTCTTCTCGTCAACATTCTCATTTAGGCTGAGAGGTTTCATAAAATACATTAGTAGGAGGCATTTCAATGAAATTAGAAGGCTTAAATGCAGCGCAACGGGAGGCGGTTCTCGCCATTGACGGACCAATACTCGTCGTAGCTGGTGCGGGTTCAGGAAAGACGCGCGTACTGACGCATCGGATTGCACATTTAATAGAGCAACATGATATTTTTCCATCAAGCATCATGGCGATTACGTTTACAAATAAAGCAGCCAACGAAATGAAAAGTCGAATTGAAGCGCTTATTGGACCAGTCACCTCACAAATGTGGGTAGGCACTTTTCACGCCCTTTGTGTGAGAATCTTAAGACGTGATGGCAAGCATATTGGCTATTCTAGCGACTTTGTCATCTACGATACCTCGGATCAAAAGGCATTGATCAAGAGTTGTTTTAAAGCGCTTAATCTCGACGAAAAGCAGACACCGATCCAATCGTTCCAATATAAGATTTCCAGCTGCAAAAATGACATGGTAACGCCTGAGCAATATGAGGCGAACTTTATGAAAGACCCGCGTGAGCGCGACTTTATCAAGCTTTACAAAATGTATCAAGGCAAGCTTCAAAGTAATCAAGCGCTAGATTTCGACGATTTGTTGATCAAGACAATCGAACTCTTTAGAAAGTATCCCGAAGTGCTTGAAACGTATCAGAAAAAATTTAAATACATCCACGTGGATGAGTATCAAGATACCAACAAAGCGCAATATCTGTTCGTTAGACTTTTAAGCGCAAAACATAAAAATCTCTTCGTCGTTGGCGATGGCGATCAATCCATCTACAAATGGCGCGGCGCGGATATCCGAAATATTTTGGATTTCGAGAAGGATTATCAAGGTGCGCGTATCGTCAAGCTAGAGCAAAACTACCGTTCATCGCAGAATATACTCAAACTCGCAAACGGTGTCATTAAAAACAATCCAGGTAGACGTGATAAGAATCTTTGGACGGATGCTGAAGATGGTGAAAAGATCAAATATTATCAATCATACGATGAAAAAGACGAAGCTAGGTTTGTCGTCAATCAAATCAAACGACAAGTGAAAGACGGCAACTTCAGCCGTTCGGACTTCGCGATTCTATATCGAACCAATGCCCAGTCCCGTGTACTTGAGGAAGCGCTTAATATCGAAGGGCTCCCATACAAAGTCATAGGCGGACTTAAGTTCTATGAACGTAAAGAAGTCAAGGACCTGCTTTCGTATTTCAAGCTACTCGTAAATGGTTATGACGATGTAAGCTTTTTGAGAGTTATCAATGAACCGAAACGCAGCATCGGTGATAAAACCATCGAGCGTTTGACTGCTTATGCCGATGAACACAGCCTCAGCTTGCTTGAAGCGTGTGAATTTGTCGACAAAATTGACGGAATTGGTGGAAAAACCACAGATGCGATACGCAATTTTCACGATTTAATCGTATCTCTTAGAGCAAAGCTCGATATTGAATTTGCAGGGACTATTTTTGATGAACTCGTATCGCGTATTCAAATCATCGAAATGTACGAGCGCGAGCGCAATGACGACGCAGATGGTCGCATCGACAACATCTACGAGCTCAAGACGGTTATTGAAGAATTTGAAAAAAGACAAGACCACCCAGGTCTCAGAGATTTCTTAGCTGAGACGACACTCAAAAGCGATCAAGATAATATCACTGATGAGGAAGAAGGTGTATTGCTCATGACACTTCATGCCTCTAAAGGTCTCGAATTTCCAGTCGTATTCCTAGTGGGTCTCGAGGAGAATTTATTCCCTTCTTACCGCGCACAAGATGACGATTTAGAGCTTGAAGAAGAGCGCCGACTCTGCTATGTAGGCATCACGCGTGCTGAAAAAGTCCTATATGTTACACATGCTAAAAACAGAAACCACTATGGCAGATTCGAACCGAGAAGGCCAAGTGTATTCTTAAACGAAATGGACCAAAGCATCATCGAAGTTATGGGTGAGCGACCATTGTCTGCCGTACTACGAGAAAACAAACCAAAAGAGACCTCCATCTTCGACATCAAAACGACGAAGAAAAACCCATATTTTCCACAACAGTCCGTGTCTACGAGCACGACTAAAACGGAAACTAAGAGTGAAGGCGTAACTTATTCTCCGGGTGACAAAGTCATGCACAAAATTTTTGGTGCTGGCATGGTCGTGACGGTGGATCAGGCTGGCAATACATTGACTATCGTATTCGATGCACACGGCATCAAAAAGCTCGATCCAAATATCGCGCCGATTAAAGTGATAGGGTGAAGACCATGAACGATCAAACAAACGAAAAGTTGAGAGCGACAAACAGTGATGTGGCGACTGCTGCAGACCGCGTGCTTGACCTTCGCAAGCAATTGAACGCATACAATCATGACTACTATGCTTTGGACAAATCCACGGTCACAGATGCGGAGTACGACGCCCTCATGAACGAGCTAAAGGCTTTGGAAGCTGAGTTTCCAGAACTGGACGATCCAAATTCTCCGTCGAGACGTGTGGGTGGCGAAGTGCTCGACATCTTTCAAAAAGTGACGCATACGATTCCGCTTTTAAGTCTTGACAACGCCTATAACGCTGAAGACCTATTGGCTTTCGACCGCAGAGTCCGCAAAGAGTTAAATTCTGACGTGACTTATACGGTCGAATATAAAATCGACGGTTTGACCGTGGCACTGCTCTATGAAGGTGGAAAGTTCGTACGCGGTGCAACGCGTGGCGATGGTGTGACGGGTGAAGATGTCACTATAAATGCGCGGACGATCAAGTCATTGCCTCTTAATATCGACGGTGAAGGCATGATTGAAGTGCGCGGCGAAGTTTTCATGTCGAAAGCGAGCTTTGTAGGGCTAAACAATCAACAAGCACTACTTGGCAAGGAAGATTTTGCGAATCCTAGAAATGCTGCAGCGGGATCACTGAGGCAACTGGATTCTAAAATTGCGGCGTCACGTGCGCTGGATGTCTTTGTTTTCGATATCATCTCAGGGCTTGAACAGTTTGGCGCTGCCAATCAAGAAGATGCTTTTAAAAAACTTGATCAGTGGGGTTTCAGGACTGCGAAACTAATCAAAATCAATAATATGCACGATATAATCAAATATACGGAAGATATGGTTGATATAAGACATGGTTTACCGTATGAAATCGATGGACTCGTTATCAAAGTGAACGATTTTATGCAGCGCGATCAGCTTGGCTATACTGCAAAAAGCCCGCGTTGGGCCATCGCCTATAAGTTTCCTGCCGAGTTGGCGACGACGACGATCGTTGATATACAGGTACAGGTTGGTAGAACAGGTGTGATTACGCCGCTCGCCATCTTTACACCAGTCAAAGTAGCAGGATCGGTCATCGGTAAAGCGACGCTACACAATCAGGATTACATCGACGAGAAAGACATTCGCGTGGGCGATACCGTTTTGGTTCAAAAGGCAGGTGACGTCATACCAGCTGTTGTCAGAGTAGACTTTGACAAGCGGCCAGAAGGCACATCGCGTTTTGTTTTGCCATCGAAATGTCCAATTTGTGAGACGCCAACTGTGAGAAAAGAAGGCGAATCGGCACTAAGGTGCACCAACGACTTTTGTCCTGCAAAGATTAAAAGACTTTTAATGCACTTCGTATCGAGAACAGCCATGAACATCGACGGATTTGGCGAGGCGTTTGTGGAACAGTTCATCGATAGGGGATTTATTGAGACGATTGCCGATATTTACAAACTTCCTAAACATAAAGAAGCGCTTGAAAATTTAGAGGGCTTTGGTACGAAATCGATTCAGAACCTCTTCAAATCAATCGAAGCGAGCAAGCAAAACGACTATTATAGATTGATCGCTGGACTTGGTATTCCTTTGATTGGTGAGAAAGCCGCTAAAACGCTGGCGAAGCATTTTCCATCCATGCCGTTGCTTATGAACGCTTCTGTTGATGAATTGACACAGATCGACGAAATTGGTGAGAAGATGGCGCTTAGCCTGACGCATTATTTTGCACTGCCTGAAACGGCTGAATTGATTCATCGATTGACAGAGTATGGCGTCAATATGACATCGGCACAAACCGTTCAGACAGGTGGTATCTTGCAAGGCAAAACTGTGGTCGTCACGGGCACTTTGGTCAAATACTCGCGTGAAGCCATCAAAGAAGTCATCGAGCAAAATGGTGGTAAAGCCGCAGGAAGTGTTTCTGCTAAGACGGATTATGTCGTCGTTGGTGAGAATGCAGGTTCTAAGGCGGATAAAGCAGCACAGCTCGGTGTGGAGATTTTGACTGAAGACGCATTTGAAGCTTTGATAAATGAAAATTCCTGATAAATGAAAATTCATTTTATTGGAAAGCGCATTATTACCGTCCTATGAATGTATGAATCACAAATAAATTGGATTTTAAGGAGTAATAAATGGAAGTCGGCAAACTGAAAAATGAAGTGCTTGGCGAAATCGTCCTTTCCGAGCTGAAAGAGGTCAGAAACGATATCCTCATCAGACCAGGGGTCGGTGAAGATTGTGCGGCCATCGCATTTGGTGATTTGGCATGTGTTTTGACCACGGATCCAATAACGGGCAGCGGTTCAAATCTCGGTCGACTCGCTGTGCATGTATGCTTGAACGATATTGCATCCAGTGGTGCAGAGCCTGTTGGCCTTATGTTGACGCTTTTATGTCCAGAGCATACGACGCGTGCTGAGATACAAGGCATCCTGCGCGAAGCGAACGAAACAGCCAACGCTATGGGCATCGAAATCGTCGGTGGTCACACGGAAATTACCACGGCTGTGAATCGCACCATTGTGTCGGCAACGGCTATCGGAAAGACGTCCATTAAGACGCTCGTCAAGACGTCTGGTGCGAAACCGGGCGATCTCATTTATATAACCAAACAAGCTGCAACTGAGGGTACGGCCATCATCGCGCATGATAAAGAAAGCGATTTGGCGGGTTATCTCACGTTGGAAGAATCTGCTTTTGCAAAATCGATGATAGATGCAATCAGCGTCGTTCAAGAGGGGACAATTGCAGCGCGTGCTGGTGCAAGTGCCATGCACGATGCCACTGAAGGCGGCATTCTAGGCGCTATACATGAAGTATGTGAAGCGAGTGGCAAAGGATGTCGTATCAATTATGACGCCGTTTATATCCATCCGGTCACACAAAAAATATGTAATTTTTACAAAATTAATCCGCTCAAGTTAATCTCAAGTGGTTCAATGATCATTTGTATCTCTAGTGAAGCGGCGTTAAATATGGAACGTGAATTGAAAGCTGCAAACATTTCATATGCTTGTATTGGAACAATCACTGAAAGTTCTGATAAAATCATCTGTTTTGAAACCTCTGAAACAGGTGGCCAATGTGAAATGATTGAGTCTCCAGAAGCTGACGAACTTTACAAAGTGATAGGCTGATAAGCATCAAGAAAGGACATCACAATGACAAAAAAGCTATTGATCATCTTATTATGCGCCGTGCTGATGATACCTGCACCCGCAACTTATGCAAGTAAATACTCTGAATACGCAAATGTCGAATTAAAAGATAGAGCAACGGGTTCCTTCAAGTTATATGAACCAATTAACGTTATGGTAAGTGGTATAGACATCTTTTCAGATGCACCAGGTATTATCATGAATGGCAGAGCACTCTTGCCCGTTTCTGCAATTTTAAAAGAGCTCAGTATTGCGTACAAATGGAATGCAGCCACCGAAGAAATTTCGTTTGCCTATGGTGGTAAAAATGTCGTTATGCAAGTCGACAATGCCTACGCCACGATTGGGGGTGTCAAAACGGCATTGCCTGACCTTGTTTCACCTAAAATTATGACTTATAAGAGCACTTCAGGTGATTTGATCGGCAGGACTTATGTACCTTTGGCCTTTATCAGCGATGTACTTGGTCTTAGCATAACTTGGATTGATGATACGAGAACAGTAGCGATTAATAAGAAAACACAAACACTTACGGGTGCTTATCTCGACTATAAAAAACAGTTTCCAGAAATTAGACTTAAAGTGTCTGGTGAAGTAGATACAACATCTTTTGTCATTGGTGGCGCAGATGTTGGCGAGCAAGACAAGATTGTCGTCGACCTTCAAAATACAGCCTTTAAATTACCAGCTGGAACAAGTGTTAAAAATGGTGTTTGGACTTACAAGATCGCAGATGGCATCTTTGGTCTTGATAAAGTTGAAATCTCTCAAACGAATACCAATCCTCTCAACACAAGGGTCATCGTCTATCAAAATGAGAGACGTGGACATGATATTTCATATGATGCTAAGACGGGTGAAATGGTAATCCGTTTAATAAACACGGTAAATGAGATCAACGTCGAGCAGATTTTCAGTACAGATACTGTCGTAATCGGCACGAGTGAAAGCCCTATGTACAACCCTCAAATCAATGGCAATCAACTGGTAGTCGATATCGTGAGCAGCTACTTGAAAGTCAACAACGGCGCGTATCAAGTGCTTCCGGTCAATAAGGGTAAGATTGAGACCATCTCTTACCAGCAATTGGACAAGAGTAAGTTTGGCACTGACTATGCACCGACTGACGTTATCACGCGGGTGACTATAGAACTTAACGAAGAAGTCACCTATGACGATTTTTATGTGGAAGACAGTGGTTCAGAAGTCCTTGTTTACATCACAAACAATCCGATCAACAATTTTGATTATGTGAAACATAGTGATGAACGTGGTGTGATGAGTATCAATTTGTTTGAGAAAACGGCATATACATCCGCTTATGATGCGACTAGTAGAAAGATTACCATGGAAATTCCGAAAGATAAAACCGATCTTGGAAGCTTCGAACAAGGCATTAACGATCATATTATCGAGAAGTTTGTCGTATCAGAGACGGCGAGTACTTATAAAATTGAAGCGACCTTGGCTGAGAATACTAAGTATGTAGAAGCGTCTTCCTCATCTGCAATCGTCTTCAATTTCACAAATACAGTGATCAGAGATTCAGAACATAAAGAAACACTTATCGTTATCGATGCAGGGCATGGTGGCAAGGACCCAGGCGCTGTCGGTACTAAGACGCAAGAAAAAATATTAACGCTTAAAGCCTCTAAGATGCTTGAAAGTGAGCTTCAAAAACAAGGTTTCAAAGTCTACATGACGCGTAGCAACGACGAATATGTTGGCCTTTACGATAGAGCGGCTATAGCAAATGACCTCGATGCGACGTTGTTTGTGAGTGTCCATATAAACGCCTTTACGAACTCGAATGTTTCTGGTATTGAAGTGTTCTACGGCAACGATTCGCTTACAAGTGATAAAGGACTTGCGAAGAGCATTCAAACAGAACTTATCAAAGCACTTGGTGCGGTTGATCGCGGTATCGACAGCAAACCGAGACTCGTTGTTTTGAAAGAAACAACGATGACGTCAGTTTTAGCGGAGCTTGGATTCATATCCAACCCTGCAGAACAAGATAAAATGATGTCTGAAGCGTATCTCCAAAAGGCAGCAGAAGCGATGTCAAGAGGCATCATCAACTTCCTGAAATAAGGTGATAGAGGGCTTGCAGTTAATCTGTAAGCCCTTATGGCCTTAAATGAATAAAATAAATTTGGATACAAAGAAGGGAACAAATATGAGAATTGATGGCAGAGATAACAACATGATCAGACCAGTACGCATCACGAGAAATTACATCGTTCACCCAGCGGGATCGGTGCTTATAGAGATGGGCCTTACAAAAGTGATTTGCACAGCGATAATAGAGGAAAAAGTACCTGGCTTTCTTAAAGGGGCAGGATCAGGCTGGATAACGGCAGAATACGGCATGTTACCAGGTTCGACAGGACAGCGTAAGCAACGCAATACCAAAGGCATCGACGGACGCAGCCAAGAGATTCAAAGGTTGATAGGCCGCTCACTTAGAGCTATCGTCGATCTTAAAAAATTGGGTGAACGCACAATATGGATTGACTGTGACGTGATTCAAGCAGACGGTGGAACGAGAACCGCTTCAATAACAGGTGCTTATGTTGCCCTTAAAGATGCCATAGATAAATTGATTGCAAATGGCCAATTGACAGAATCCCCAATTATGACTTCAGTTGCTGCAGTTAGCGTTGGCATCATTGATGATGAAGTGAGACTTGACCTTAACTACGAAGAAGATTCACGCGCACATGTAGATATGAACCTCGTCATGACTGGTGAAGGTGAATATATTGAGATACAAGGCACTGGCGAAGAAAAACCATTTTCTAGAGCGCAGATGAATGCCCTTATGGAAATGGCGGAACTTGGCATACAAAAATTAATCGTGCATCAAAATGATGCATTGCGCAATTAGTGGGTATAGACTATGACGAAAATCGTTCTCGCATCAAGTAACCAACATAAACTCAGTGAGATAGAGGCTATTCTTTCCGATTTTGACTTTGAGCTTGAGACCATGGCTGACGCTGGCTATGGCGATGAAGACATCGTGGAAGATGGCGATACGTTTGAAGCCAATTCGCTGATCAAAGCAAAAGCGGTCCATGAAAAGTTGGGCGTGGCATCGCTGGCTGACGACTCTGGACTGGAAGTGGACTTCTTAGGCGGTGCACCAGGCGTCTATTCTGCCCGCTACGCAGGAGAACCTAAGTCTGACGCAAAGAACAACGCCAAACTGTTAGCGGCTCTTGAGCGCGTAGATAACACCCGTAGAACGGCACAGTTTGTAACGGTGCTGACGCTTATATTTGAAAATGGCGATACGCTTGTTGCACGTGGCGAAGTAAAGGGCATCATCGGACATGCACCTCGTGGCTCAAACGGATTTGGTTATGACCCACTTTTCATCGTTCCAGAACTGGACAAATCGTTCGCTGAGCTCGATTCTAAAGAAAAAAATACGCTTAGCCACCGGGCAAATGCGCTTAAAGTCTTGAAAGATATGGTAGGAACCTATTATGAGAATACTCGTCGTTAGCGACACACATGGCTATATAGATCCTGTTGTAGCCTATATCAAAGCACATCCGAATACCTTTGACGGTCTCTGGCATCTTGGAGATTATTATAAGGATGGGATAAAAATCGGTCATCTCACTGGTCTAAAGGTGCATGCGGTCAAGGGAAACTGCGACTCGTATGCCAATGCCGATGAGGATATTTCGCTTAAATTAAACGGGTACCACATACTTTTGACACATGGCCATCACTATGGTGTCAAATACTCACTATTGAAAATCCATCTAAAGGCGATTGAAGGCTATTATGACCTCGTATGCTTTGGGCATACGCATATGGTGACTCAAGCGCGTGAAGGTGGCGTAAAACTATTCAATCCTGGGAGTGCCTCAGAGCCGCGATCTGGAGGATATCCGTCCATCGGGATCGTAGAACTCGGGGATATGGGTATCAAGACAACTATCGTTCCTTTACTTTTTGGATGAGACCGTTCTTTTAACAATGTTCTGAGTTGTCTGACAATAGTGCATTCTGTGAAAAAACTGTAACCTTTATGTGAAAAATATTATTCGAAAAGTGGTTGACGCATATAGGCAATTCATGTATAATAAAATTCGTCAGTTAATGACGGGGTGTAGCGCAGTTTGGTAGCGCATCTGGTTTGGGACCAGAGGGCCGCGGGTTCAAATCCTGCCACCCCGACCATCATTGCGTTCATAGCTCAACTGGATAGAGCACCGCCCTTCTAAGGCGGGGGTTAGGGGTTCGAGTCCCTTTGGACGCACCATTTATTTTCTGACACAATTTAAAAGATGGCGGCTGTCGTCAAGCGGTTAAGACAAAGGACTGTGACTCCTTCATACGTGGGTTCAATTCCCATCAGCCGCCCCATTTTTTTTTTGGGGATTCGCCAAGCGGTAAGGCAACGGACTTTGACTCCGTCATTCACAGGTTCAAATCCTGTATCCCCAGCCATGGTCCAATAGCTCAGTCGGTAGAGCACCTGACTTTTAATCAGGGTGTCCCGCGTTCGAGTCGCGGTTGGATCACCAATTAAAAAGTCGCCTTGATCTTCGTATCGGGGTGGCTTTTTATCTTTATATTTGTTATGATATCAATAGATATGGAAATGCATAATTTCCTTATCACAGTGCATCCATAGCTCAATTGGATAGAGTAGCGGACTTCGAATCCGTTGGTTGGAGGTTCGAACCCTCTTGGGTGCACCAATACATAGTAGCGAAAATATAAATAGTGCCGCAATGTTATGACTTTGAAAGTCGACATTGCGGCACTATTTTTTCATTGTTGACATATGTCAGCTTAGTCGTATAATGAAGGAAATTGGGTGGATTTATCAAGTAAATGAAAAGAGGTAAAAATGGCAAGACCGAGAAAATGTCGAAAAGTATGTTGCCTGCCAGATAACGATCGTTTTGGTCCACTGGGCAATTCTAATAATAATGAAGAATTTATATTTATGCGCATTGACGAGTATGAAACGATCCGTTTAATTGATCTTGAATCCTTTACTCAAGAAGAGTGCTCTGTTCACATGGGGATTGCGAGGACTACCGTTCAAGGCATTTACAACGATGCGAGAAAAAAATTGGCGGACGCGCTTGTGAATGGGAAGGTTATGCGTATAGAAGGTGGCGATTATGTGCTATGTAGTGGTCATGACCGTACTTGCGGATGTGGTGGTTGTCGCGGCAGTAAGTGTGCAGCTGATGACACGAATCCTGCAATGGATCGAGCGAATAATGAGGTGCAAGAAGCAAACTAAATTATGGGAGGGAAAGTTATGTCATACAGTCCATCATTAGGCAGTAGCATAAGCAATACACATATGAGAACCCCAGCAAACGTCTCTACTGTTTCGGGCATGTGCGCCGTTTGTACGGTAACCTGTACTGGAACTTGTGAAATTGGACACTCTGCAGTTAGAGGGTCTGAAGCAATTTATCCCCATGCAGCGGATGTGAACCAGTTTGGTTCTGAGAAAAGTTACCCAATTGATTTTTCTCATTTAAACATCAACGGTAGAGTCTTCGGCGTTTTTGGCGCCAGCGAAAATGCAGATGAAGCAACGTTTCCAAAGGCCAATATCGACGCACAATTTGGTAAGCTTCACCCTGTCAAATTAAAAGCGCCGATCATCTTACCAGCTATGGCGAAGCTCAATTGGAAGGACTATTTTTCAGGTGCCGCGTTAGCGGGTGTTCTGGCCGTTATCGGTGAAGATGTCGTGGCAAAAGATTCGGATCTTGTTCTTGAAGCGGGTAAAGTGGTTGATTCTCCTTTGTTGTCACAAATGGTCAATGCCTATCGATCACATCAAGACGGATTCGGCGATATCGTCGTTCAGGCAAATGAAGACGATGAGCGTCTCGGTGTCCTAGAATATGCCATAAAACACTTAAACGTCGAAACGGTGGAACTCAAATTTGGTCAAGCGGCTAAGGGGATTCAAGGCATGGGACGCCTTAAAACCATAGAAGAAGCCATGCGTCTCAAGCAGAGGGGGTATTTAGTTTTTCCAGACCCAACCGATGAAAACGTAAAAGCCAATTATGAAAAGGGGTTTGGGCTGACTTTTGAAAAAGTTGGTAAGTTACCTGTTTGGAATGAAACGCATCTGCTTAAAAGAGTGAATGCTTTGAGACAGTTAGGTGCAAAACGTATCTGTTTTAAAACGGGTCCTTTTGACACGAAAGATTTGATACATCTCTTAAAGATCGCTTCCATCGCTGGCGTTGACTTAGTTACTTTTGATGGTGCAGGTGGTGGAACGGGCAATAGCCCTGCTAAAATGATGAACGAGTGGGGCATCCCAACGATACAGCTTGAATGTTTGATCAGTGATATGCTCAAAAAACTTATATTGCTCCATTATGACATCCCTCAAGTAGCTATCACGGGTGGTATCGCTATGGAAGACCAGGTGTTTAAAGCTTTGGCTTTGGGAGCGCCACATATAAAACTCGTCGGTATTGGAAGAGCCGCTATGGCTGCCGCCATGACGGGCAAAAAAATCGGTGAAATGATCGAGGCGGGCAATACACCAAAAGAGTATGAGCGATTTGGACAATCCGTTGAAACAATATTTGAGAACTATAAAGTCTTGCAGGCTGAGTATGGTGAACGCGTTCACACGTTTACACCAGGTGCTGTCGGCGTCTATTCATATCTTGAGAGGGTATCGGTCGGTCTGCGTCAACTCATGGCGCTCAATCGAAAATTCGAACTAAAATACCTATCAAGTGACGATTTAATTGCCATGACGGAACGATCACAAAAAATCACGCATTTAGATAGTTTGGAAACGAAACTGAGTAAAGAATTGAGTGGCATGACGAAGTAGTAAAATAAAAGGAACCAATCACAGGCATGACAACGATCATGACATAGTGAGGGTTCCTTTTCAATTTCAATTATACCTTTATACTTTTAAGTGCTATTTCTATTAGTCCACTTGTCCTTTAATGAGTTCAAGTACCAATTTAGAGGTTGTGACAAGGTCTTTGATATACAGGTGTTCTTCTAGTGTATGCGGTTTTTTCTCGCCGATGCCAAGGTTGATGGCGATGATGCCGTTTGCATTGAAGATATTTGTGTCACTGCCGCCACCTGAAGACGCAGTATAGGCTTTCAGGCCAATGTTCGTACAAGCAGTCATCGCCTTTTGTACAATTTGCGCATGTTCATCCACTGAAAATGCCGAATACATACGTGTGACTTTTGACTCGACTATTGCACCAAATGCAGTTGCGGCCTCTTTAAAGCAAGCTACCATATGGTCGGACTGTCTTTGGAGTTTATCGTTGTCAAGGCTTCTTGCCTCAGCAATAACTACCGTTTCAGCAGGGACGATATTCGTTACTGAGCCACCTTCAATGCGCCCTATGTTAGCCGTTGTTTCCGAATCGATTCTGAGTAGATTCATTTTGCTTATAGCATGGCTTGCAACCATGATGGCGCTGATGCCTTCTTCAGGGGCAACACCAGCATGAGCGGGTTTGCCAATCACTTTAAACTCGAGTTTGTCTTGGGCAGGTCCTTTTACGATAATCTGTCCAGGATCACCACCGCTATCGAGCACAAAAACGTGCTTGGATTTAATCTGTTCGAAATCAAGGTTCTTTGCACCGTGTAAGCCACCTTCTTCGAAGATGCTGAAGATTATCTCTATATCCGGATGTTTCAAGTTGTTTTCAACGAGCGTTCGAAGCGCTTCAACAACAGCAGCTATACCTGCTTTATCGTCGCCACCTAAAATCGTCGTCCCATCGCTATAGATGATACCGTCTCGAATCTCAGGTTTTATATCAATGCTTGGTGAAACCGTATCCATATGGCAACTAAATAGGATTGTCTCACCTTGGGCATTGCCTTTCAGTCTTGCGATGACATTGCCAGTGTCACTACCAACTTTTTCACCAGCATCGTCAATTCTGACTTCAAGACCGAGTGTTTCGAGTTCTTTGCTGATAAATGCGGCAAATCGTCCTTCCTGTTTAGTAGGGCTTGAAATTTGAACGTACGCCATGAAAGCATCAACCAATCTTTGTTCATTAATCATCTTGTATATCCTCCTGAGTTAAACTATTAATGGTTCATATTGTTTTTATTGTTTTATTGTTTTATTGTTTCTTGCCAACTGTCACGATGTAGACGATGAATTCATCTATACCATCGAGTTCAAATAAGGCATCAGCTTTGTCTTGGTCATACGAGGCAATGCCACAAGCACCAGCGCGGATACCTTCAGCTGCAAGGTAGAGATTTTGTCCGAGATGTCCGAGGTCAATGAGCATAACTTTATGAGATCTTAGTCCATAACGCCATTCAGCGCGATACGGAACTGCGCTAAAATAGAAGATGACTTGTGACTGTTCTACGAATTTCTGACCATTGACGGTTTCTACAAGCGTTCCTTTTTCAACTGTTTGAGTGAGCATTTCGAGTTGATGAGACAGAGGCAGATAGTGGTAAGTTCCATTTTCTAGTCCCTCTACGTTGTTGACCACTAAATAGGTTTCAAATGCATGTCTAGCACCACCAGATGGAGCGGGTCTGAAACTTGCTATATTGTCGCCAATAACCTTTTGAATACGACAAGTGGAATCAAGAAGATAGGCCAGTTCGTTGAGACTCATTGGGACGTCACTAAATTGCCTGATACTACGCCTATTGATTAAGACATCGTAGAGGTTTGCTTCTTTTGATAAAGGCGCTACTTCGTTCGGTAGACTGATTATTATTGCATTGGGTTTTGGCGCCTTTTGAAGACTAGGTGCGGGAACGCCCTTCATCTGATCGGACGCTGCCTGATTTTTAAAACTGTCAAAATTGGATTTCAAAAAGTTGCGATTTGAGTCTATAGTATTCATTTGACCTCCTCATATCTAAAGATAGTATACTAAATTTATTGATTCTTTGCTTGCTAAAATAAAGTTTATTATGCAATTTTTAGTTGTATAAACAAAACTTAAAACGTGCCATATGGATTTTTTTGTCCAATTACAGGCATTGGAAACAGACAATTTTATTTTTCAGACAAATTAAAAAAATATGTTTTTTTTGTGGCATAATATCAAAAATATCGTTATAATAATACAAATGACATTAAACACATAATCTTGGGAGGTATTTCGTGAAGAAAGTCAGTAAAGTTCGGACAGCAAAGAAATCAAAGAAAAAACGCGTTAAAAAAGCAAAGAAACCGTTTGGATTTAAGCATTTAAAAATTAGAAACAAAGTATTAATCGGTTTCATGCTCATTATCGTGGCCATGATTTATGTGACTTATTCATCTTATAATTTTGTCAATTTAATCGTCAATACTTATATACCCGTGATTGAAGCGCAAAATCAGCTAGGTACGCGTGTTCAGGCGATGAATTCAACGCAAAGGGACTTTTTACTCGTCGATCGTACGAACGAAGATTTTTATAAAGCCGCTTCGGAACTTGGGGAGGGCGAACTCAGTCAAACTGATAGAACACTTGCCTTTCAAACGCAGTATGAAATGGCTCTAGCAAATATTGATACGTTGATGGATGCTGGTCTCATCAAGAACGATCCAGCCCTTATTGAACAAATCACTCAACTCAAACAAGAGATGGCCCTATACAAACAAAACTTTGATGGCATGCATCTTGGCATTCAAAAAAGGGGTTACGACCGCTATGGCGTCGTTGGTAAGATAGATACTGTTAAAAAGCAACTTAAGACAAAGCTCGCTGCAATGCCTCAAGATAGCAATCTCGACAAAGCAATATCCAACCTAGATATTGCACATGTCAATTATCTTTATACACAGGCACCGAGATTTTTAGATCAAATTAAGGATCAACTTGGTTATCCAAATACGCAAATTCTTCTTGGTGATTTCACTCAAGCTTATAAAGACGAATACAAATCAATCTCAGAGGGCTATTTAGCAGCTTTTACTGAACTCGTTGCTTTGGATGATGAAATCGGTAGAGATGAAAGTCAGGGATACTTTGGTGCGATTTCTGTATCAAGTGTAAAAGTCGGAGAAATCACAGCTCAATTCGATTTAGATGTAAAAGATAAACTCAAAGACGAAATTAAAATGTTGATTATGAAAATGCTATTAATCGTAGCAGCCATCGTCGCGCTTGCCGTCCTATTTGCCTTTACACTGGCAACGATTATTTCTAAACCAATAAGCAACGTCAATGTCATGCTCAAAGATATTTCCGAGGGCGAAGGTGATTTGACCAAAACACTCAATATTGAGACAAAAGAAGAAATGGGCACGATGGCCATTTATTTCAATCAGTTTGTCGCTAAAATTAGAGATGTTGTCGTCCAAGTTAAAAGCAGCTCAAATACTTTATCGAGCTATACAGAAGAAATACATGATGCGATTGAACAAGCCAATGAAAGCATTGAATGTATCAATGTAGAGGTACAGAGCATGATCGATGGGCTACAAAGTAACGCAAGCGTCGTCGAACAGACTACTGCAAGTATTCAAGAACTATCGAGCAGTGCTCAGATGATTTCAAGTGAAACGGGCTTAGCAGTACACGACTCAGGGCAGGTTCTCGCTGCTTCTAAGATGGGTGCAGAGAAATTGACACGTGTGGTTGAGAGTATTGAACAAGTTAAGCAGTCTTCCGAGTCTATGGCACATGTTATTGACACACTCAAGTTGTCCTCAGAAGAAATAGTAGGGATTGTGGGTATAATCAATGCCATAGCGGAACAGACTTCATTGCTTGCCCTAAATGCTTCGATTGAAGCTGCAAGAGCGGGTGAACATGGAAGAGGTTTCTCTGTCGTTGCGGATGAAGTGAGAAAGCTCGCTGAACAGAGTAAAGTTTCTGCGTATCAAATTAACGAGATCATCACGCACATCTCTGGAGACATCCAAGGGGCAAGCACGACGATGACCAAGGAAAAAATACTGGTTGAGCGCAGCGTGAAAGAAGCTTATGACACCAACATCAGCTTCAATGAAATTTTGACCCTTATCGAAGGCATAGATCTCAAACTGGCAAATATAAGACGAGGGGCTATGCAACAATCGCATATATCTGAAGAGATGGCAAAAGCTATTGATGACTTATCGTACGTTATGCAGGGCAACGTCACTTCATCAGAACGCATCGGTTCAAATGTCGAAAATCAAGTAGCTACTTTCGAAGAAATTGCAGCTAGTATTACTGAACTTAAAAATATGGCAACAATCCTTGAAAGAGAAACGAACCGATTTAAAATTGACTAATAATATTTATTGATTGATTGTGATATGGATTAAAGGCGTTACTGAGCAGAATCTTCTGTGAAAGAACGCCTTTTTTTATTGTACCTGACTTGAAATAATAAAAAGACTAAGCTATTCTATAAAGAGCACAAGCGCGAAATAAAGAATTAAAAAAGAAGTGTAAAACCTTCATGAGGAGATATAATGCAAATTTTTGAAGCCTATCTACATGTGCTTGATGCACAAAGCAACGTAAAATTATTGTCAGAACGACCTATGCAGCTCGATCTGGAAATCAGTGAATATGCAAGTAAGCACATTGAAGGTTTCTTTGAACACTTAGATATATCCACGTCGGATTTGATAAACGCAACAAAAATTGAACGTGAAAACTTCGATTTTAAGGAGCTGTCACTTGCTGTGGCAGACTTGTTTTTTGAAGCGATGCAAAAGACTGAAGATATAAAACCATGTGACTTGATGTGTTTAAAGTTCGATCGAGAAGGGGTCGAGTACATCGGGTTTCTTAAACTCAATTTTAGAACAAGTTACGCACATGCGGTAGAAGTGGAAGACAATCTGGTTACCAATAAAATAATTAGACAAGTTACGACGTTGCCCTACAAATCTCAGAAGGTTGAAGAGGGCTTCTTAATTGACAAGTCAAATAACATGGCTTTGATCAAAGATAAATTGGTCACGATAGATGGTAGTAAAACCAAATACATCGCTGAAGAAGTACTAGGGTTACAAAGTGATATGACGGTTAAACGCAAAATAGACCTCATCACAAAAACAGCCCAAAAGGTCATGGAGAAATATGATGACCAGCCCCTAGTAAAGACTGCAGCTGTTAAAAAGATGATCACGGCACACCTTGATGAAAACGGATCACTTGATATGTCAACGATTGTCAATCAATGCTTCGAAACAAAAGTTGCTAGAGAAGCCTATGTTCAAGAGTTACAGGAAAAAGGGATTGAACCTGAAACGCTAATAGTCAACGAGTCACAGAGGAAGAAATTGAGGCGCACGCAGAAAATCAAAACGGCTAGCGGTGTTGAGATTGTTTTACCATTTGAATACGTCTCAAGAAGTGAAAATCTTGAAATCGTGACCCATCCAGATGGATCCATATCCATTGAACTTAGGAATTTAGGAGAAATATTATGAGGTTAAACAAGTTTTTAAGTGAGGCTGGCGTCTGTTCAAGGCGCGAAGCAGACCGTCAAATAGAAGCGGGCAAAGTATTGGTTAATGGCTTGGTAGCAACGCTTGGAACACAAGTCTCAGAAGAGGATGAAGTGAAATTTGATGACAAAATTATACAAGCTGTAACTGAAAAGGTGGTTCTAGCATTTTACAAACCAGTGGGAATCGAATGTACCAGTAGCCGAGATGTCAAAGATAATATCATTGATTATATCAAATATCCGACGCGTATTTTTCCAGTTGGCAGGCTCGATAAAAACTCAGAAGGGTTAATCCTCATGACAAATGATGGCGACCTATCCAATGGCATTTTGAAAGCGAGATATTTTCATGAGAAAGAGTATCTTGTAACGGTTAATAGAACGATCACTAGAACGTTTTTGACTCTGATGTCAGAAGGGGTTGAAATATTGGAGACGGTTACTAGGCCTTGTACGGTTGAGTATGTGGACGATCACACATTTAGAATCATATTAACACAGGGACTTAATCGCCAAATTCGACGCATGTGTGAAGCGCTCGAGTATGAAGTGGTTAAACTCAAGAGAATTCGGGTATCTAATATCTTGTTAGGTAATCTAAAAAAAGGCGAATGGCGCCATCTGACTGAAAATGAGATTCTTGCGCTACGCGCGAATATTGCATCAAATGACGATATGGCTTATTTGACTCAAGAACCGAGATAAATTTGCCGATAAATTAAAGAGAATATACAGAAGATCTCTGTATAGGGTTATAGAATAGGAGAAAAGCATGCTAACCAATATTGTTGTATCAGGTATAGCGACTTTCTTAGTATTTTTAATAGTAGAAAGCTATAAGAACGTTAGACAATTCCTTATTTTTAAACGCGTGCGTGAGGCGATACTCATCGCGACGTTCAATTATCTTAAAAGAACGCCTAAGGGTTTTGTTGATTTGTCTAGACT
Source organism: Acidaminobacteraceae bacterium (assembly GCA_041741755.1). Classification (GTDB taxonomy): domain Bacteria; phylum Bacillota; class Clostridia; order Peptostreptococcales; family Acidaminobacteraceae; genus Fusibacter_C. The sequence goes on from JBGSJR010000028.1 coordinate 275,649, forward strand.
TAAGCATTTGCTACTTGATAAACTTAAGGAAATCAAACTAGCGATCTGGGTCAAAGAGATCACGATCACATGGCAATCTGTCGATGTTATTCAGTTTGTCTTTGAACTCGAGTTTGAAAAAATTCAACCTAAATACAAATTTATCATCGGACTCAAAGACATCGAAGAAATCCTGGATAAAACAAAAACAGTTTAAGGAAGTGAACCATGAAAAAGGCTTTTGTCATTTTATTATTCGCCATAGCGGTATTTTTAGTCTACAACATAGTCGTGCACGAAAAAGCCCCGGATAACATAGTTTCCTATCGTTTTGATTTTGATGAGATGGATAAGGAATTTTGGCTCATCAGTGAATGGGAGACGTTCAACCGCTCTTATGACCTCGTAACTATGAAAGATGGCATATTGAAATTGTCTTCAGATACGACAGGCGTTATGCCCTACATGCTGAGCAAACCTATCGAATTGCAAAGCAAAGATGTCCTCACTATTAAACGCAAAGTAAAAATAAGCCATGGCAATGAAATTTTTTCAGGTGGTTTGTCACTCTATCAAACGGCTGATCTAGATCTTGAACCGATTGGCACAGATGGTTCATGGTTTACGGCGATCGGTGATGGGATTGTCCTTGTAGAATATTCGTACGATCTCATTAATGTCAGCGAACGACCTGGAAAAGATGTCATAAGGTTTTTAGCCTCAGACTGGGAATATAACGACAACTATCAGCTTGTCACGCCAATTTATGACGAATGGATCGAAGAGACATTGACCTTTGATATGCGTTCTAACCAAATGGTCTATAAAATTAATGAAAAAGAATATAAACTCTACAGTTACAGACTCGACAAAAATGCCATCAGAATTATGATGCACGCATTTGGAGTGGGCACAGGTAATGTTATCGAAATCGATTGGATAGAAGTGACCATTGAAGACAAAAGTAGCAAACGTTAAAATTGATAACGCGTACTAGGATAAACCTATATCCGTGTCGAGAGGAGAACGCATTGGTTTACAACTATGAAAAAGGGCTGGAATACGCCCTTTATTTATTGTCACTACAGATGAGAACCGTAAAGCAACTTGAAGATAAACTCGCATCTAAAGAGATGTCATCTGAGTTGATAACGCAAATCATCGGGTTTTTGAAAGAACTCAAATATCTCGATGATGTGATGTATGCTCAATATTTCATCAGAAGTAAGCGCTTAAAATACGGGGATTATCGCATCAAGATGGCTTTAAAACAAAAAGGTATTTCAAATCACGATGCTGAAGAAGCCTTCTTAAAATTGCAGGATGAAGAAGAGAATGAGGGTGAACCTCACGATCCAGAGTTGGCTATTCGCGTCATTTTGGACAAAAAAATAGCGAGTACCAATATAGATTGGGATCGCCTTAAAACAGATTATAAATACAAATATAGCACATATCAGAAATTGGCGAGTTTTTTAGCCAATCGCGGGTTTTCCAGTAGCATTATTAAATCGGCGGTCAGTGAGCGGCTTGCTGAGGAGTTCATCGATGAATAACGAATTTGGGTTGTAACTACCGTTGATGAATTCTACATGTAATAACTCAAAAGACTTTTTAGCACGGGTCATTCCCACGTAAAATAAGCGGCGTTCTTCTTCAAGGGCGTCGCTTTCTGTCGCTTTGAACCCTGGAAAAATCTGAGGGTTGACATCGATCATGAAAACAGAATCAAATTCGAGACCCTTTGAGCCGTGTATGGTGGATAAAATGATGTGTTCAGATGCGTTGTTGAAATTTTCCTGTAGAAAAACTTTTAGTGCTGAAATGCGGTTTATAAAATCAAACCCTGTACGAAGTGGTTTAGCGATAGCCTTAAAGGCATCGAGCCGTGTTCGCGCATAGTTCATGCTAAGACCGAGCCTCTGTGAATTGCTTTTTATATAGTCTAGATAGCCTAGCTCAGTTTCGATATAGTGTAGGGCATCATATGGACGTAGCGTTTTAAGCGTTTCAAATTGACTTTGTAGGCGCTCTTGCGTCCTAGTCTGATAGTCGAGTAAAAAAGGCGCATTAACTAGTATGGAAAAGACACTGCGTCCTCGATGGTTTGTTTTGACAAAGTTCAACATTTCCCTTGAGATGAAACCATTCATCTTGAATGCGATTCGATTGAAACTTTCAAGATCCTGTGGAATCAAAGCAAGCGTGAAAAAGGCGATGAGGTCTTCGATCATCCAGTGATTGAACTCTCTGAGTGGCGCATCTTTTATTTGAAATGTCAAATTGTGTCTTTCTAGAATGTCGATGACGCTGAGTGACGAAACTTTGTTGCGGAACAAGATGGCTTTCGAGCCCTCTGTATTCTTAATTTGTTCGATTAGATAATCGTTTCTGCCATTTAAGTCGTCGAAAAGTCTGACGACCGGCTTTTGAGTGGCAGAATGATACGGGCGCATAGTTTTATCAAAGCGCTGTTTATTTTTTGAGATAATAGCGGATGCCGTTTCGACGATGTTGGCATCTGATCTAAAATTTTCAGCGAGATAATAGAGTTTTGCTTTGGGGAATTTGCTTGGAAATTCGAGCAGATAAGTGGGGAATGCACCTCGAAAACCGTAGATGGATTGATCGTCATCCGCCACGAGAAACAGGTTGTTAGTATCGCCTAGGAGCAGCTCAATTAGCTCAAATTGGAGTTTTGATGTATCCTGTGCCTCATCCACTTGTATATAAGGATAAGTGGTGCGAATCTGTTCAAGAAGCTTTGGTGTCTTTTGCAGAAGTTTGATGGCACTCAATAGCATGTCGTCAAAATCGAAGAGGTCATGTTCTTTTTTGTATCGGTGATAGTCCTCAGCGAGGTCGAAGATGTCTGGCCACTGAAAATCAAAATTGGGAAGGTCCTCTCGCGTTAGTTTGAGGTTATAAATTAAGCCAATATGGTTTGTCAATGTCTCAAAATTGTCCTCTGTCAAGGTTTCATGATGCCTTTTTTTATATATTTCGTTGAGAATATGAAATTTCTGTGCGCCATCATCTAACAGCTGCATGGTTTTGCCAGTTTGTTTTAAATAATTGCGAAAGACAGCATAGGCAAATTTATGAATCGTCATGAACTGAAAGTGATGATTTAAATGCCCAAACTGATCTTTATAGCGCTGTGCCATGTCGTTGGCGGATGCTTTTGAAAAGGTCAGCGTCATTATTTGACTGGGTTTAACGCCGTACTTTGTCACCAAGTTGATTAACCGGTGCAAGAGTAGTGTCGTTTTACCGCTTCCTGGGATCGCCAAGGTAAGTGCCGGGCCATTATGATGCAATGAGGCCGTGTTTTGTGCCTCTGTTAATCGATTTTGTGCCATTTTTACTCCTAAATGTGCTTTGGATGTGAATGATATGTGAATAATATATAACATGGGGGTAAATTTTGCAATAAACCCTTGTTTGATGCGCTATATAAGGTATAATTATAGTGATTTTCCGTATTAAACTTTACTTTTTAGGCTAAATAAGATAATATAATTAGGTTAAATTGGTTATTCATAAGCCATGATTTAAGCTTGGCGAAATTAATTATAAAGATCGGGAGGCATTCTAATGAGTTATGAGATTTTAAAGAAAGAAAACAGTGAAGTGACTATAAAAGTTACTGTTGCCGCTGAAGAATTCGAAAAAGCAGTTGTTGCCGCTTATAACAAGAATAAAGGCAAATTCAACATTCCAGGATTCAGAAAAGGCAAAGCACCAAGAACGATTATCGAAAAGCAATACGGCGAAGGCACATTCTTCGAAGATGCAGTGAACAGCTTACTTCCAGTTCACTATGAAAAAGCATTGGATGCCCTATCTATTGATCCTGTGGCAAGACCGGACATTGATATTGAAGAGGTAGCTCCAAAATCAGACCTTATTTTTACTGCAGTTGTCACTGTAGCGCCAGAGTTTACACTTGAGGGTTACAAAGGCATTGAAGTTGAAGATATAAATGCTGAAGTGACTGACCAGATGATTGACGATGAAATCGAAAAAACGAGAAACATGAATGCTAGACTTGTATCTGTTGATAGACCTATTCAAAACGAAGATACAGCGATTATCGATTACAAAGGTTTTGTTGGCGATCACCAATTTGATGGTGGCACTGCAGAAAACCAAGAACTCGTTATAGGTTCTAGCAAGTTTATACCAGGCTTTGAAGAGCAATTGATCGGCGCAAAAATTGGCGATCATGTACATGTTAATGTGACATTCCCTGAAGTTTACCACTCTGAAGAACTCGCTGGCAAAGAAGCGGTCTTCCATGTGTCGGTAAATGACATTAAATTTAAAGAATTACCTGCTGTAGACGATGAATTTGCAAAAGATGTTTCTGAATTTGATACACTTGAAGCCTATAAATCAAATATGAAAGCGGAGCTTGAAGTTTCAGCTGCAGAAAGTGCAAAAGCGGCAAGACGCGATAAAGTCATCGACAAAGTATCTGAGCTAATCACTGTAGAAATTCCTGCTAAGATGATTGAAAGCGAAATCGATGGTATGATTAAGGAGTTCGATCAACAACTTAGACAACAGGGATTGAGCATGGATCAATATGTTCAATTTACTGGTGGAAACATTGATGCCCTTAGAGAACAAATGCGTGTAGATGCCCTTGCAAGAGTTAAAACGAGCTTAGTCATCGAAAAAGTCATGGTTCAAGAGAACATTGAAGTCACTGAAGCGGATGTCGATACAGAAATCGAAAAAATTGCAGAGATGCAAAAACGCGATGCTGGCGAAATTAGAAAATTATTTGAAAAAGACAACTACGACTACTTAAAGTCAAATCTTAAATCTAGAAAAACAGTTGACTTCTTAGTAGACAACGCTAAATTTATCTAGTATTTGAATCACGGAGGTGCAGGGTGGCAAATTATATCCCATATGTAATCGAACAAACAAGTAAAGGCGAAAGATCTTACGATATCTTTTCTAGACTACTTAAGGACAGAATCATATTTATCAGCGGAGAAATTGACGATAACACTGCAAATCTCGTTGTTGCACAGCTCTTATTTTTAGAAGCAGAGAACCCTGATAAAGATATCAATATTTACATCAACAGCCCAGGTGGTTCAATTACTGCTGGTATGGCCATTTATGATACTATGGAATATATCAAGCCAGATGTATCCACGATATGTGTGGGTATGGCTGCAAGCATGGGTGCCTTCTTATTGGCTGCTGGTGCAAACGGCAAGCGCTTTGCACTTCCAAATGCTGAAGTAATGATTCATCAACCTCTCGGTGGTGCAAAAGGACAAGCGTCGGACATCAAAATCCAAGCGACTCGTATCCTAAAAATGAGAGAAGACATCAACAAAATTTTAAGTGAAAAAACAGGCAAGTCATATGAGCAGATTGAAAAAGATACCGATCGAGATTTCTTCATGACAGCACAAGAAGCTGTAGAATATGGCCTAATCGACAAAGTATTTGTCAAAAGATAAGATCGATATGAGAAATGAGGTAATGAATGGATAAACCAACATTAAAATGCTCCTTTTGTGGAAAGAGTCAGGAACAAGTCAAACGTTTGATCGCAGGTCCAAATGTTTATATTTGTGACGAGTGTATAGAACTTTGTAATGAAATTCTTGAAGAAGAACTTTCTATTTACAAAAAGGAAGACAGTGACGAATGGTCGTTGGAGTCCTTACCGAAACCAGCTGAAATCAAAGAAATTCTCGATTCTTATGTCATCGGACAGGAAAAAGCGAAAAAAACTTTGGCAGTTGCTATGTACAATCACTACAAACGCATTCAAAGCATCGTCGACGATGAAGAAGTTGAACTGCAAAAGAGCAACATTTTATTGATTGGTCCCACAGGATCAGGTAAGACGTTACTCGCGCAGACTTTAGCTAAAATTCTCGATGTACCCTTTGCAATTGCAGACGCTACAGCACTTACAGAAGCTGGTTATGTCGGCGAGGATGTAGAAAACATCATTTTGAAACTCGTGCAGGCTGCAGATTATGATATAGAACGTGCACAAAAGGGTATCATCTATATAGATGAAATCGATAAGATCACTAGAAAGTCAGAAAATCCATCAATTACTAGGGATGTTTCTGGTGAAGGTGTTCAACAGGCGCTTCTTAAAATCATCGAAGGTACAGTTGCAAATGTACCACCGCAAGGTGGCAGGAAGCATCCACATCAAGAGTTTTTACAAGTGGATACAACCAATATACTCTTTATTTGCGGTGGCGCGTTCGACGGCATGGAATCCATCATCAATTCAAGGATTGGTGAGAAAGCCCTCGGATTTGGCGCTATGATTCAAAGTAAAAAAAATGTATTATTAGGGGAACTTTTCGATAAGATCGAACCAAAAGATCTTTTAAAGTATGGATTGATCCCCGAGTTCGTCGGCCGTGTACCTATCGTCGTATCTCTTCATGAACTCGATCAAGACGCACTTGTTCGCATCTTGAAAGAACCTAAAAACGCCATCATCAAGCAGTATCAAAAGATGCTAAAACTCGATGAAGTGGATTTGGAATTCGAAGAAGACGCATTAGTCGAAGTGGCTAAATTGGCGATTGAAAGAAAGACCGGTGCTCGAGGTTTGAGATCCATTCTTGAGAGCATTATGATGGAGATCATGTATGAGATTCCTTCTCGTGACGATATAAAGAAATGTATCGTTACAAAGGAAACCATCCACAACCATCAACTGCCCACCCTTGTACTTTTTGACGCAAAGAAAGAAAGCGCTAAAAAAGAACCACGCAAGGGTAAAGAAAGTGTATCCTAAAACGAGCGAAAGCTCGTTTTTTAATTGGTTCAGAATAGTTGTTCAATAAATGATTTATGAAAAAATGAGGTGATGAAGTGGAAAATGACGGTAAAGTAATCAATATTCCCTTGATACCACTAAGAGGCTTATCCATATTTCCATATATGGTCTTGCATTTCGATGTGGGTCGTAAGAAATCAGTAAAAGCACTAGAAGCAGCAATGGCAAAAGACCAACGTATTTTTTTGACAACGCAGTTCGACATAGACAACGACTCTCCAGAATCCACGGATTTTTACAAAGTGGGTACAATCTGCAAAATTAAGCAGATGCTTAAACTCCCTGGCGATGCCATCAGAGTTTTGGTTGAAGGTATTCAACGTGCCGAAGTAAATGAAATCGTGGAGGATACACCTTATTTCAGAGTTGATGTAACCGTTCACGTCGATGCAGTTGAAGTGGATAAACAAACGCGCGCGCTCATGAGAAGTTGTATCACAGCATTTGAAAAATATATTGCCACAAGCAACCGAGTAAGCGCTGAAGTTATTCTATCGGTTACTGCAATAGACGAACCAGGTCGATTGGCCGATACGATTGCTGCGCAAATCACGCTTAAAACAGAGCAGAAGCAAGAACTAATAAATGCGATTGATGTGAACGATAGACTTGAAAGTCTCTATAAACTTCTTTTGACTGAAATTGAGATTTTAGAAGTTGAAAAAAACATCAATGACAAGGTCAAAAGTCAAATCAACAAATCCCAAAAAGAGTATTATCTTAGAGAACAGATTAAAGCTATCAGAGATGAACTCGGCGAAGAAGATGCTCAAGAAGACGAAATTGAAGAAATGCGTCATAAACTTAAAAAGCTCAAACTTTCAAAAAAGATAGATAAAAAAATATCGACAGAAATCGACCGTTATTCTAGGCTTTCACCATCCTCAGCAGAGAGTGGCGTTATAAGAAGTTATGTCAACTGGATTTTGGACTTGCCATGGAAAAAAGAAACGAAAGATGAAATCGATTTGGTCAAAGCACAAGCTATTCTCGATGAGGATCACTATGGTCTAGAATCGGTTAAAGAGCGTGTGGTCGAATACCTTGCAGTCAGAGACTTGACGCAGAGCATGAAAGGCCCAATCATCTGTCTTGTTGGTCCTCCAGGTGTTGGTAAAACATCTATTGCAAAATCCATCGCACGTTCACTCAATAGAGAGTTTGTCAGAATGTCACTGGGTGGTGTAAGAGATGAAGCCGAGATTAGAGGACACCGTAGAACTTATATAGGGGCAATTCCAGGTCGTATCATCAACGGTATCAAAGAAGCTGGAACTAAGAATCCCGTATTTTTATTCGATGAAATCGACAAAGTATCAAGCGATTTTAGAGGCGATCCGGCTTCAGCACTCCTTGAAGTGCTCGATCCAGAACAAAACAAAGAATTTACGGACCATTATCTGGAAGTCCCATTCGATCTATCAAAGGTTATGTTCGTTACGACAGCTAACTCACTCACGACGATTCCTAGACCGCTACTCGATCGTATGGAAATCATTCAAGTATCCGGATATACAGAATATGAAAAACTCAACATTGCAAAAAAATATCTTGTTCCTAAAAAAATGGAAGAGCATGGCCTTTCAAAGACGAGCTTATCTATTTCCGATGAAGGCATTTTAGACATCATTCGCAAGTACACAAGAGAATCAGGTGTTCGTGAGCTTGAAAGAAAAATTGCCGATCTTTGTAGAAAAGCAGCGGTACGCATCGTCAAAGGCGATGTAAAATCTGTACGCGTGACTGATAAAAACTTGGACAAATACCTTGGCAAACTCAAATATCATTATGATCTAATTGCTGAAGACGATCAAATCGGTATCGTCACAGGTCTTGCATGGACTGCAGTCGGTGGGGAAACGCTCTCAATTGAAGTTAACACTATGAAAGGCAAAGGAAAGCTTCAACTCACGGGACAACTTGGTGATGTGATGAAAGAATCCGCTCAGGCTGGTCTTTCTTATATCAGAACGGTCTCAAGCCAATATGGTATCGAAGAGAATTTCCATGAAGCGATAGATCTTCACGTTCATATTCCAGAAGGTGCAATTCCTAAAGATGGCCCTTCTGCAGGTATCACTATGGCCACTGCGATGATCTCCGCTTTAGCACAAATTCCAGTAAATCGTTTTGTCGCGATGACTGGCGAAATTACTTTGAGAGGCAGAGTGCTCGCGATTGGTGGCTTTAAAGAGAAGGCACTTGCGGCGAAACGCGCTGGAATCAAAAAGATATTATTCCCATTTGACAACCTCAAAGACTTAGAAGAAATTCCTGAGATCATCAAAAAAGAAATAGAGTTCGTACCAGTCAAGACGATGGATGAAGTGCTTATCCATGCTCTTGTGAGAGAGGATGTACAACAATGAAAATTAAAAACAGCCAGTTTGTGATAAGTGCGGTCGCGAGGTCGCAATATCCAGACGATGCGCTACCAGAGTTCGCATTTGCTGGGCGTTCAAATGTAGGAAAGTCTTCGCTCATCAATATGTTGCTCAATAGGCGTGGGCTCGCAAAAACGAGCGGCACCCCGGGTAAAACGCAGCTTGTAAATTTTTACGACATTGACGGTCTCTTTCGTTTGGTCGATCTACCCGGCTATGGTTTTGCCAAAGTCTCAAAAGAGAAAAAGGCCAATTGGGGAAATATCATCGATACGTACCTCAACAACCGTGAAACACTGATTGAAGTCTTTCAACTCGTGGATATCAGACACAAACCTTCAAATGAAGATAAAGAGATGTACACATGGATCAAAGGATGTGGCTTCAATGGCATCGTCCTTGCGACAAAGTCTGATAAGCTTACAAAAAATCAGGTTGCTGGGCAAATCAAGATGATTCGCGAAGAACTAAAAATGGACAAAGAAGCGGTAATAGTACCTGTTTCAGCAACGACGCGCGATGGCAAATACGAAGTATGGGAAATCATCAATGCACTCTTCGAAGCAAATGACTTCGATATCGTTATTGAACGTCAAAATCCTGAAGTATAAAGCAATTAAGGTTTTTAAATAAAATATTGGAGGCAAATACATGAATCCACAAGTTAAAATTACAGTTAAGGGTTATGGTACAATGGTTGCGGAACTTTATCCCGAAATTGCACCAACAAGTGTCAATAATTTTTTAACACTCGCAAGCAATGGCTATTATGACGGCTTAATTTTCCACAGAGTTATCAAAGGGTTTATGATCCAAGGTGGTTGCCCAGACGGAACCGGTATGGGTGGTCCTGGCTACGGCATAAAAGGCGAGTTCCTTAAAAATGGCGTCAACAACAACCTCAAGCATACGGAAGGTGTTCTCTCTATGGCGCGTTCACAAAGCCCGAACAGCGGTGGTAGCCAAATCTTTGTCATGCATAAAACGTCACCACACCTCGACGGTTTATATGCTGGCTTCGGTAAAGTGACGGAAGGTCTTGAAATCGTTGACCAAATCGCAAACGTTAAGACAAAGGGTAGCGACAAGCCTGTTGAAGATGTTGTGATCGAATCGGTTGAAGTGATTTTGAACGATTATGAGATCGGCAATATAGAGAAATTCTAGTTATACAGTATAATCTGTTAACTCAGTAATCAAATGTAGGAGTCCTGTTAGTTTCAGGGCTCTTTTTTCGTGCACCTATCAAAAAAATAAAAAGACCTCAGCTTGTGTGAGATCTTTTATCAATATTTTTTGATATGGAAATTATGCCACTATTTTTGGTTTGAACCTAATACGTTGATGATTTTGTGTTTAACCATTCCGTAGATAGCTTCTCTTGCAGGTGATAAATACTTTCTTGGGTCGAAGTTTCCTGGATCAAGAGCAAATTGCTTTCTGATTGTTCCAGTTAACGCCAATCTTAAGTCAGAATCGATATTGATTTTGCAGATGCCATATTTACCTGATAATCTAAGTTGATCTTCAGGGCAACCTTTTGCATCCACGAGTTTACCGCCGTACTCGTTACACATTTCAACATATTCAGGAATAACTGAAGATGCGCCGTGTAAAACAAGTGGGAAACCTGGCAATAAGTCTGAGATTTTTTTCAGACGTTCAATATCAAGCTTAGGATCAGAATCTGCAGCAAACTTGTAAGCGCCATGGCTTGTACCAATAGCGATTGCAAGGGAATCGCAACCTGTTCTTGTTACGAAATCAACTGCTTGATCAGGATCTGTGTAAGTTGCATCTTCAGCAGAGACGCTTACAGCATCTTCGATGCCAGCAAGTCTGCCAAGTTCCGCTTCAACAACAACGCCTCTAGCGTGTGCATATTCGACAACTTTTTTTGTGAGCTCAATGTTTTCTTCGTAAGATAAATGTGAACCATCTACCATGACAGATGAAAAACCATCGTCGATACATGCTTTACAGATTTCAAAATCTTCACCGTGGTCGAGGTGAAGGGCTATATCGAGTTCTGGATGCTCGATAAGTGCTGCTTCTACGAGTTTTTTCAAGTAAACTGGACTAGCATATTTTCTAGCTCCTGCAGATACTTGAAGGATAATTGGTGAACCTGTTTCAGCTGCCGCTTTTACGATACCTTGGATAATCTCCATGTTGTTAACGTTAAATGCGCCGACAGCATAACCGCCTTCATAGGCCTTTTTAAACATTTCTTTAGTAGTTACTAATGGCACTCGAATCACTCCTTTTGTTTATGGATTAAGTTGATGATATTCCTATTAACAATGTCTTGCTATATATGCTATTATAAAACATGTAAACCTTTATTGCTAGTTAAAAAAAGAAAAAAGTAAAAATTTTATCCCGCAGGGACAAGGAGTGACCCGTGAAATTACCTGAGAGTTTTGAGCTGCGTATGAAAGATATGTTGGGTGCATCCTACCGTGAATTTTCAGCGTCTTATGATAGCCCTTACCACGTTGCTTTAAAAGTAAATACTTTAAAAATAGATGTTGCAACTTTTCTTGAAAAATTCCCGTATGAACTGACGCCAGTTCCATGGACAACGGATGGTTTCTATTATCATTCAGAAGACCCTGTGACAAAGCACCCGTATTTTCACGCAGGGCTTTATTATATTCAGGAGCCTTCAGCCATGTCGCCGGTACAAGCGCTTGGTGCAAAAGAAGGCGATTGTTGTTTGGACTTATGTGCTGCACCTGGGGGCAAGACCATGCAGATTGCTACCGCTATCAAGGACAAAGGCCTCCTGGTGACGAACGATATCAATGAAACACGCGTGAAGGCCATTTTACGCAATGTTGAGAAGTTCGGCCTACGCAATGTCATCGTACTTGACGATTCGCCTCAAAAGATTGCCAAAATCATGGGGCACCGCTTTGATTGTATTTTAGTGGATGCACCGTGTTCTGGGGAAGGCATGTTCCGCAAAGACCCAAAAGCTGTTAAATCTTGGGAAACATATGGGCCCGAGGCTTGTAGCGTTTTACAAAGTGAAATTATTTCGACACTAGAAGACTTAATAGTGCACGAAACCAATATTGTCTATTCGACTTGTACATTTTCACATATAGAAAATGAAGATCAAATTGATCACCTTCTAGATGCTTATAAATGCTTTCAGCCAAGGGCGTTGCACTTGAATGGGATTGACCCTGTTGATGCAGAAAAACCTCATATGGCGCATATATGGCCGCATATACATCGCGGTGAAGGTCATTTTATTGCGGGTCTGGTAGGGAGTTACTCAACGGAAGAATCAATTGAATATTATGAACCCAATACACCGCCGCCTGAAGTCGTTGCATTTATGGAGAACCATATGAAGAAACCACTTCAAGGGTATTTTGTCATAGAAAAAGAGCGCGTATATCTCAAGCCTGAGATAAAGTTTCCAACGCGAGGTCTTAAGATTGTTAGAGAAGGGTTGTTGATTGGCGAGATTAAAAAAGGGCGATTTACACCAAGTCAAGCACTTGCCATGTATCTGAAGGTAGACGATTTTCATCCGATTGTCGAGCTTGATTCCAATAGTCTAGATGCAATTAAGTATCTGAAGTGCGAAACACTTCATGTCGCTTGTGAAACAGAGGGCATTCATCTCGTTTGTACAGATGGATACCCATTGGGATTTGCAAAAATAAACGGTGGGACACTTAAAAATCAATACCCGACGAGTTGGCGGATGTTGTAATTTGTTGTTTAGCAAAAATAAGGAGAGAATCATGGGGGAAAAAGTAAGGCTCGACAAGCTCTTGTCAAATATGGGTAAGGGAACACGCAGTGAGATGAAAGATGCATTAAAATATGGACAAATAAAAGTCAATGGCGTCGTCGTGCGGACGGGTAAAGATAAAGTCGATGTCGAAGTAGACGAAGTGCTCTATAAAAATGAGCCAGTTATCTATAAAAAATATATTTATCTTGTTATGAACAAACCGCAAGGTGTGATATCTGCAACTGAGGACAAAGTGCATAAAACAGTCATCGATTTAATTGACGATACTTATAAACACTATGATTTATTTCCAGTTGGTAGACTAGACATTGATACAGAAGGCTTACTGATTATTACCAACGACGGTGAGTTGACACATAATCTTCTAGCGCCTAAAAAGCACGTTCCAAAGACATATTATGCTGTCGTTGAAGGGCAAGTGGACGAGGCTGTCGTTGAAGCATTTCGATTAGGTATCGCCCTTGATGATGGCTACAAATGTAAACCGGCAGAACTTTCAATTCATAAGCATGAAGGCGACCAAACGAAAGTATCACTCACTATCCACGAAGGAAAATTTCATCAAGTAAAAAGGATGTTTGAAGCAACCGGAAGTTTAGTGATCTACCTAAAACGCATAGAAATGAATGCTCTAAAACTTGATCCAACACTTCCGATAGGTGCATACAGAGAGCTTTCAGAAGATGAGTTCGCAGCACTCACAGTAGGCGTATACGAGTGATTATTGGTAGAAAGTTGACAACAAAATTGCTTTAAAAAAAGAAAAATGCTCATCTATATGGGTTTTTAGCCTTTATAGAAGAGCATTTTATATTTAATTTATTTATTATCGTTTTTCTCCTGCAAGCACTTTGATGATGACATCAAGGCTATCTCGTTTGTCGAGTTTAAATGTGCCAGCTCTGAGTTTGCTGTCGTAACCCATCTGGATCAATCGTTGAACGAAATCATCTGCATCGTGTACAAAACCTTGCGCTTCAAGATTTTTACCAATCGTGTAGCCTAGTTCACCTTCGGAAACGACAAAGTTTTCTAAGACGAGATTTTGTATAGGTGCCTGCGTAGCCGGTTGTGTTACCGCTTCTGTTACAGGTTCGGTAACCGCTTCAGTCGTCACTTCAGTAGAAGTCTCAGGGGATTGTTCTGTAGAAGTCTCAGGACCTATAGGTGTGACGACGATGGAAGCTTCAGTTGTCTGAACCGACTCTGAGGTAGGAGCTAAAGGTGCATTTATATCAACACTAAGCGTGTCGGAAATTTTCCATGATACGGCAAAAAAGATGACGCCGATGATCAATAGGGATACAAAAATGTCGCTTATGTCATATAGAAAATCTTTGATTTTTTCAAACATTATGATTTACCCTCCAAAATTTGGTGATGCTAATAACTATAGAATAGCATAATTTAGCCAATTCTCATAGTATTGTTCTTTCCAAATTGATTACTTTCATGTTACAATTTTTTAGAGGTGCATATATGTTTGTCAGATTAGAAGAAAAACATCTGCCGCTTATGACGGCTTATATAGAACAATTCAAAGACGAAGTCATCTACTTGTTGAAACCCATGGAACAATTTGAATCAGCTAATGCACATGGTTTTTTTTATGGCTATTTAGAAAGTGATACACATTTACAAGGCATTTTTTATTTTTCAAACAAGAGTGTGATGGCTTTACATTGTACTAATGAAAAAATACTTGGCAACCTTCAGTTGTTGAAGGCAATCAAGCATCACAAACCCAAATTTGTTAAGGGGTTGCCACGAATGATAGATGGCATTTACAAACTGGTATGTCGGTCAGTCATAGCCACAACAGAATCCAAATCTACTTTGATGGTCTATGACCAAGGGCCGTTGCCGATCGCAGCTATTGAGTCATACGAATGCATCACTGGCAAACATGACATTGTGGATGAATTGTTGAGTGATTTGAGGTTTTTCATCGATGTGGAGACACACTTCGGCAGACAAGTAAAAGCGATTAATGACATCGTCAAAGAATTTAAGTGCTTGATTGCACAGAAAAATTACATGTTGATTGTGACCGGAAAAGAAATTGTCGCTCAAGGTTTGTTAGAAGATGAAACGGAAAATATGGGGATACTTTCAGGGATATACGTCGCACCTAAACATAGACATAAAGGACTCGGTGAAATGTTATCGTGTAGACTCACAAACGAATTGATTTCAAGGGGTAAAAAACCATATCTGTTTGTAATGAACAACAATATAAACGCCCGTAGACTTTATGAAAAAACGGGGTATAAGGCAATCGAACAATATTCGATGTTAACGGTTACCTACTAGTGTTTATGAATGGCACAGGCTTATAAAAAAAATAGGAGAAAACATGAAAAAAATCGATATCACCAAAAACGAATCCGAGCAAAGATTGGATCGCTTTTTACTCAAATACTTTAATAATACAACGCGAAGTAATATCTATAAATTAATCAGGAAAAAGGTTTTTAAAGTGAACGGAAAACGCATGACGGATGAAAACTATTTTCTCCAAGAAGGCGATGTACTTGAAATGTTTATTTCGGATGACTCTATGAATGCGATGATGAAAGAATTCATTCCTTATAAACCAGAAAAACTAGGCCTTGATATCGTATTTGAAGACGAAGATATTCTCGTACTCAATAAACCGAAAGGTTTATTAACACATCCTGATAAATCAGAATATAAAAATACACTGGCCACTATGGTGCATTTTTATTTGAGAGAACTATGCACAAATACATTTCGACCTGCGCCAGTTCACCGTCTTGACAAAAATACGAGCGGTGTTGTCATATTTGCAAAAACATATGAGTCGCTAAAAAAATACAATGCCTTGATGCGCGAAAGAGACGTTGAGAAATATTATATTTGCGTCGTAGAAGGTCACCTTAAAAAACCTGGTGAAGTCAAAGGTTATTTGATAAAGGATGAAATTCAAAACAAGGTGCGTATTGTAACTAGAGATTCAGACGAAGCGAAATTCTGTCATTCTAAATACAGACCATTAAAACAATTTGGAGATTATACACTAGTAGAAGTAGAACTTCTAACAGGTCGAAGTCATCAAATTAGAGCGTCTATGCAACTGCTGGGCCATCCAATAGTAGGAGATCTCAAGTATGGTGGGCACCGTGTAGATGATCTTAACAACCAGCTATTGCATAGCAATAAGATTGTCATTGAAACACGTACTTTTGAAGCAGCGTCTAAAGAAATCGATGCATTTATCCAGGCGCACTCATAGTAAATAATCTTTGTGATTTGATAAAATTCTCTAGGGGGTTTCATGATTGAATCCGTTCAGGTCATACAAAAACTCATCGAACGCTATGATTACGGCGGTGCGCTTGAGATATTGAAGGAAAAAGGAATGGAAAAAACCGATACCGGTGTCTTAATCAACTCATGCCGATATGCCGTGAATTTCGATTTTTTAACAGCACGCAACCATCTTAGGCATTTGTCTCAAGAAGGTGCAAAACATAAAACATGTAAGGGATTGGCGTCTAATTTAGATGCACTTATCAATGGCGAACCAGATGCGCTCATGTCAGAACTTCTTGAGAATTTAAAATTTCAAATCGTCAACGAAGAGTATATCGACTTTCTAGGTAGAGTCAATCGATTCAAAGAAGCAATCTATAAATACATGTTCATCAAAAGTCAACTCCCTGACAGAAAATTTACATTTCAAATGCGATTTTTACAAAAAAAAGAAATACTTAAAATTCTGCGAAACCACTATAAAATATTCAACAATAATTTGATTTTTGCGCTCAATTCATATTTTAAAAAATATGACCAACGGGGTGAAGCGGTAGAGCCAATTATAAAGCTTATGAATTCAGAAAAGATGAACCAACTCATTGAACTTAGAAATGATTCGCTCATCGGTCATGGATTCAAGGGTGTAAGTGAGGAAGAAATTCAGAGAATATATGGCAATCCTTATAACGTACTTGACGATTTTCGGTCTTGTCTCGATATATTGAATATCGACATTCAAAGCTTTAAATATGCGCTAATCAACGAAACAATCTTGGAGTTTTTAGCAAAGGAATCAAAATAGCCATCAGGAATAGGGGGATTTTTTATGCAAATTAACGTTAAGGGATACGGCATTTTTGACTATGAACTGGGAGATACGTATGAATCACTTGCCAAGAAAATTCAACTTCTTGAAACACCTTTGATTGTCGCTGCTAAATGTGGTAATTTACTCAGAGAGTTGAGTACTGTTATTTCTGATGATTGTGATATGGAATTCATCACTCTTAGCCACTCTGATGGCGAAAAAATCTATCAGAGGAGCTTGTCATTTCTACTAGTGCGTTCAGCTATTTCCGTATTTGAAGGCATACAAGTTCGTATTGAGCACTCACTGAGTAAAGGCCTCTACTGTGAATTCGACTACCATAGACGGTTGACACATGAGGATTATCGAGTGATTATGGCCAAAATGCAGGACTATGTCGACAGAGATTTGCCCATTACAAAGCGCGAATGCTCTGTGGAAGAAGCATCTGATTTTTTTCGTAAAAACAACATGCTTTCAAAAGTTGAGTTGCTCAAATTCAGGCCCAAAAGAGATATTAGATTATATGATTTCGATGGTCTTTCAAACTATTTCTATGGCTATATGGTGCCGAGTACAGGCTATTTGAAAATATTTGATATTATTAAATACGATGATGGTGCTATTTTGATGCATCCGACAAAATATAGTCCGTTTTCCGTGCCGAAATTCGAAGAGTCACCAAAGATTGCTGAAGTTTTCAAGGAGAGTGAAAAATGGGCTTCTATTATGGAAATTGCCTATGTAAGCAATCTCAATGAGATGATAAATAATGGTTCATATAAAGAATTGATACAGATTGCAGAAGCACTACACGAGAAAAAAATCGCACATATAGCAGATGAAATCACTAGACGAAAAAAACGCGTCATTTTGATTGCAGGACCATCTTCATCTGGAAAGACCACCTTTGCGAATAGATTGAGAATTCAGCTCAAAGTGAATGGTCTACAACCAATAACGATCTCGACGGACAATTATTTTGTCAACAGAGATAAAACGCCACTCGATGAAAATGGTGATTATGATTTTGAGTCGCTTGATGCAGTGGATGTGGACGCCTTCAATAAAGACCTCAATGACCTGCTCGATGGCAAGGTTGTTGAGCTTCCAGTCTTTAATTTTCAAATTGGAAGGCGCGAATACCATGGCAACAAACTTCAAATCAAAGAAGATCAACCAATTATCATAGAAGGTATTCATGGCTTGAATGATGCTTTGACAAAAGACTTATTTAAACGCGATAAGTTTAAAATATACGTCAGTGCTTTGACACAGCTGAATATTGACGATCATAACAGAATCCCAACGACTCAAGCCAGATTGCTCCGGAGAATCGTTAGAGACAATCAATTTAGAGGTCATTCTGCTAAGAAGACGATTGGTATGTGGGCATCGGTTAGACGTGGTGAAGAACGCTATATATTCCCATTCCAAGAAGAAGCAGACGAAATCTTTAATACTACGTTGCCTTATGAGCTTGCTGTTATCAAAAAACACGCCATGCCATTACTTGAGGCAATCACACAAACTGAACCAGAATATACTGAGGCACTATTATTAAGAAAATTTCTAGGCTATTTCAAATCTATTGAAGATGACGATTTGGTGCCAACCGTTTCTATTTTGAAAGAATTTATAGGCGGCAGTGGTTTTGATCTTTAGGTGATTTGAAAAGAAGCGGTTGGAGGCCTAGTCTATGGGCATTTCTAGTGAAAAAAATTTGGATCGAGGCTCTTACGTTTTGGCAATCCTCGTTTCAATGTTTGTCATAATATCAAATGCAGTGTTTATATTCGATTTATTGAATCAGGTATTGCCTGTCTATTTTGCTGCGGTTATGTGCATGAACATCGTCATAACGGCACTTCTCGCAAATGCAACTTACTATACTAGTCGGGTTAGAATAGATGAACTATTTGTCAGTTTATCTTTTTATCTGTTTATCATGATAACTGATTATATCGTAGCATTAATAATTCTCGTCTTAGCTCCAACGAATACTCTTGAGATAATTTCGTTGTTTTTAGGGTTTGGTAGGCTTTTTTTTGTAGCTGGAATTTTAACGTTAAAGTGGCGCAAAACGTTGAGATGGATTTATAAGAACACAATGAGGATGATTGCAGTGAGTGTGGGCATTTTATTCTTACAAGTGGTTGCCGTATATGCCCTCTATCAATTAGCGCTAAACATCGAAACAGTCGTATTTTTGATAAACGGTATGATAGCTTTGTTGCTCGTCGTTTTGAATTATGAAATGGTGCTCGAGGACCACTCGGATAATTCTTATGCCTTTCTTTTTGCATTTTCAACGATGCTCATTGCACAGCTTATAGTTACGCTGACAAATAACAGTTATGCAATACAGATTCAAAGTCAATTATTACTAGGTGTTGGATTGATGTTCTTCTTTTACCATGTCAATAGGAACAATTTCATCATCCCAGAGCGAAATCAAGAAGTATTACAAAGACAGTTCAACCTCTATTCAATGAATTTGAAAAAAATCATCGATAAGAAGACTTTTCAAGTCAGAGAAATCAATCAAAAGTTCATAGATGAACTCGAATATGCCAAAAGGATTCAGCAGTCGCTCTTGCCAAATGCCAATACGACATATAGGGATGTCAGATTTGTTTCTGAGTACTTTCCATGCGAGCGATTAAGTGGAGATTTTTATGACCATTATCGCCTAGATGATGACAATATTGCCCTATATCTTCTTGATGTATCAGGACATGGTCTTTCCGCAGCCCTTCTTACGATGTTTAGCAACAATTACCTTAAGTCCAATGATAAAAATCAGCAACTATTTAGAGGGTTAAAACCAGATCGCACACTTGGTTATTTCTATGAACAGTTCAATGAAATGAATTTTCCTGATGAAATGCACATGGTCATATTTTATGCCACTTTAAATCTTAGTACGAAGATGCTCACCTATTGTTCAGCGGGACTCAACTGCAGCCCTATCCGTTTTAGAAAAAATGGGCGTATAGAATACTTAGATAAAAGTGATGGATTTCCAATTTGTAAACTTGGAGATTTCATCACACCAGACTATAGAAGTGAAAGATTAAAACTGGATAAAGGTGACCGATTGCTATTTTATACAGATGGTCTAATTGACAAGGATAAAAATAATACATTTGATCTTGAAAGTTTGATTCACTTTGTGTCTATAAACAATCATGATACCATTGAAGTGCTCAATGAAAAATTGGTGAACACCATTAATCCTATTAAAGAATCTCTAAATGACGACATTACGTATATATTGATGGAAATCTAGTTCTATTGACGGTTTACAGCATAAGAATTATAATGTAATAGCAAGAAATCAAATTGATTGGTAGGGTGTATATGAAAGATGTTATTGTCTTAAAAGAATTAGAGCAAATTAAGGCCATATCTCAGCAATACAGATTGGACATCATTGAAGCCTTTGATAGCAAGCCCAAAACAGCAAAACAAATTGCTGAAATGTTGGATGAGCCACACGGTCGTGTGAATTATCATATTAAAATACTTGAAAAAGTAGGCATCATTGAACTCGTTCAAGAAGTCACCAAATATGGTGTCGTCGAAAAGTATTATTGTCCAGTCGCTTACAAAATTATAATAGACAGTAGTGCAGTTACACTTGATGATGAAATGTCAGACTCAATCAGCAACGTTTCGGTTGCTTTTTTTGAGGGTATTTCTAGAGATTTCTATGAGTCGGTACAAAATTATACTGGAGCCATAACGCGAAAAGTATCTCAATACTCGGATTATTTTTTAACGGAGGCGGAATCCAAAGAAATTAACGAGAAGTTGTCATCATTACTCGATACCTATTTGGTTGGAAAAGAGGATCCTCGTGAAAATACACAGAGACATTCTATTGCAACAATGGTATTTGCAATGCCTGATAAGGAATAGGGAGATAGAGAGATGAATTTCATGAGATTCGTCAAAGTCTCTTTGTGCATAATGTTTGTACTTCTTTTAATTACTGCGTGCACAACAAAACCCAATAAAGAGAAAGATATATTGCCAACAAGCCAAGATTCTTCAGATCAGTCGCTGATTGCTAATCCAGCGCTCTCTCGTTCAGGCGCACTAGTCGTTGCATCGCCTGATATCAAAAGCACGTTCAATCCACTTTTTGCTCAAAGCAAGGTGGATAAATGGGTTGAGGATCTTGTGTTTGATGGTTTATTTGTATTTGATTCAGGTGGAGAGCTTGAAGGTGCATTGGCAGAGTCGTGGACTTCGTCGGAAGACGGTTTGATTTATACCGTGCATTTAAAGGAAAACGTCGTATTCCATGATGGAACGATTTTGACAGCGAAAGACGTCATTTTTACTTATGATGCGATCACAAATGATAATTATGCGGGGATGTATTCAAATATTGCTGCGTATCTTTCGTCGTACGAGGCGGTGGACGATTATACGATTACTTTTACATTTAAGTCTGAGAGAATGGAAAATTTAAGTGCGCTTGTCCTTCCAATTTTATCTGAAACGTATTATCGATTTTCAAATTGGAACGCATTCTTTGAAGGTTTTAGAACACCACTTGGTACAGGGCCTTTTAAGTTTGAAAGCTATTCGGAAGGTGAAAGTATCGTTCTGTTAAAGAATCCTAATTACTGGAAGAACAACGCGAAAATCTCAGGCATTGTTATTAGACAGATGGACGAAACGGCTGCATTGCAAGCATTTGAAGAAGGTAAAATCGACATGGTTGAAATTACGGCTTCAAAATCCGTCACAAATGACATTAAGGAACTAGGATTTGGAAATGTCATGACACAGTATACCAATCTTGTGAATTTTATTGGTCTCGATTTAAATGCCCCAATTTTTTCTGAAGTGAATGTTAGAAAAGCACTTATGATTGGATTAGATAGAGAGCAGTTCATTCAAAACCAATGGAATGGATTCGCATCGTCTATTGCATATTTGGCCACAGACCCACATGAATACACTTATGAAAACGAAAACCTTGAAATGTATACGTATGACTTTGACAAGGCAAATCAACTGTTGGATGAAATTGGATGGAGAGATCATGATGGTGACGGATTTCGCGAAAAAAACGGCGATCGTTTGGCATTTACTTGGCATGTGTTCACGGATGTAGAATGGTCATATAATTTGGCGCTCTATGCATCAAAACAATGGGAAAAACTGGGGTTTAGAATAGAACTTGTCTTTGTAGATTATGATGCTATGATGGCACGATTAGATGATTCCGCTGACCTCACAATGTGGAACTTAGCTTGGAAAATGTCTAACGACATCAATCCAGAAGTACTGTTTGGAGAAGTTGAAGATGTTGACAGCTATAATTATGCAAAATACGAAAATCAAGAGGCTCTGTCTATCTTTGAAGATCTTCATAAATCAAAATCTGAAAGAGAGCGTGAGATTTTGTTGAGAGAATGGCATATTATCCAGAATGAAGAGCTGCCGTACTTACCAATAGCGAAACTTAAAACGGTGTGGGCTTATAACTCTAGACTTAGAAATCTTTCTCTTGATGAAAAAATGAGTTGGACTGACCAAATTACTCTATTAGAAATAGATGTTTTACAGTGAGGTTTTTATGATTGATAAAATTGCACTCAATAAAATGATGGATGCTCTGATGCTTAGGTATTGGGGCATTTTCTTGATTGATGATGATTATAGAAAGTCAATCAAAGAATCAAATTATTTTAATGTACCTAATAGCATATTGAATACGGAGATGGTTAATTACAACGCCGTGAATGAAAAAACAGTACTCGCAATAGCAATACCATATGCCCTAGAAGGTCGAATTCAACCAATTCATAATAATATGGCGAAAGTTGAAGCCTTCGGCTGGGATTTTGATTATCACGTGCAAATCAAAGAGATCCTTAATCAATTAAAAGCAGGGTTAGAGTCACTCTGTGGTTATACATTTGAAAATGTGACAGTTTGTGTAGATACAAGCCCATATAGCGATCGAGAAGTCGGTTTCTATGCTGGTCTTGGCCGGGTTGGATACAATCATTTGTTGATACATGAGCAGCTCGGTTCAAATTTTTTTATTGGCTACCTTGTTGTGCATCAAAAATTATCGATTGAGCCTACTTTGCTGATAAAACCGAAGGAACTGCCTAAAGACATCGTTCATCCTTATTGCAAAACGTGTGGCAGATGTACAAGAGCTTGTCCAAGTAGCGTTTGTGGTCTTAAAACCGTTGATATGAAGCTTTGTCTGTCAGCTCAAACACAGAGTAAAGAATTGATTGACGAATCAATACGACTTGCGATGCACGATCGATTATACGGTTGTAGTATCTGTCAAACTGTTTGTCCACTGAATCACAATGATAAAGCGCATCCGTTATTGACACTTAAAACATCAAATTGGTTAGATACTCTGTCCTTGCTTGAGATAACTAACAAAGATTTCAAGAAGTTGTATGGACATATGGGGTTTACATGGCGCCCGCTATGGATATATAAGCGCAATGCTTTGATCGTATTGGGTAATGTTGGTGATCAATTTGCTTATGATGGACTTTTAAGTTTGCCCCAAATTCAAGAGGATGAAAAACTTGCCGAGTACTATAGGTGGGCTTTAAATCGGATGAAAAATAGAAGCGATGAACAATTTGAAACAATTATATAATTCCAATTTCCATTATTATCAGTTGGTGGTATACTTAAACCGAACAATTACTTTAAATGGAGGCATGACTATGTCAAATGTACATGAGTTAAAGTATTTACAAGATCAGGTACAAGAATTGAAGGATCAAGGCGTTTACCGTGTTCTTCCTATACTTGAAGGTGCAAACGAGCCAGAGGTTATTCTAAACGGCAAATCCGTTATCAACCTTTCATCAAACAATTATCTCGGTTTTGCGAATCATCCTCAGTTAAAAAAAGCGGCCATTGAAGCCATCGAAAAATACGGTGTCGGTTCTGGAGCGGTTAGAACAATTATAGGCAACATGGATATCCATGAAAAATTAGAAGAAAAGCTTGCAACTTTCAAGCGCGAAGAAGCGGTCATGGTCTTTCAATCTGGCTTTAACTGTAACGCTGGTGCAATCCAAGCAATTACAAATAAGGGCGATTTGATTATATCAGATGAACTCAACCATGCGAGCATCATAGATGGCGTCAAGCTTTCAAAAGCGGACAAAGCGGTTTTCAAACATAGCGATATGGAAGACCTTGAACGCGTATTGAAAGAAAGACGTTCAAATTATGAAAACTGTTTGATTATCACAGACGGCGTTTTCAGTATGGATGGCGACTTAGCCAAGTTGCCTGAAATCGTTGAACTAGCTGAAAAATACAATTGTATGACCTATGTAGACGACGCACATGGCTCTGGTGTGCTTGGCGAAAGCGGAAGAGGCACAGTGGATCACTTCCACCTACACGGGCGCATTGATTTTTGCATAGGCACACTATCAAAGGCAATCGGTGTAATTGGTGGCTATGTAGCTGGTAATAAAGTGATGAAGGAATGGCTGCTTCATAGAGGTAGACCACTACTATTTAGTACATCTTTGCCACCAGCAGCAGTTGGTGCAATCATTGAGGCTGTTGACATCCTGAGTACGACAACTGAGTATACGGATCGTCTATGGGACAATGCAAGATTTTTTAAAGCAGAACTAGGCAAATTGGGCTTTAACACAGGCGCAAGTGAAACGCCGATTACACCTGTGATCATCGGTGACGAGGCATTAACAGTGGCGTTCTCAAAACGCATGTTGGAACTTGGCGTATTCTGTTCACCAATCATATTCCCGACAGTTCAAAAGGGAACGGGTAGAGTACGTTGTATGGTAACTGCAGCGCATACAAAAGAACAACTTAGCAGAGCGGTTGCCGTATTTGAAAAAGTGGGCAAAGAAATGGACCTCATCAAATAAGTTGGAATTTGCATAACAATCTCAAAAGACTTTTGGAGGTAGTACTTCAAAAGTCTTTTTGATTTTTAAACTAACTTGTGGGTATAATGGCTATAGAAAAAGTTCTAAACATATAATATAATTGAGGAAATTGCATAATTCCATATTTATTATTAGATACGACACAGGTATAATAGAATATATCATAATGGTTTTACTTTTACAGATAATATGTTATTGTGAATTGACGCATAAGACTAGATAATGGAGGACGATACAGTATGGAAAACAAACCGGGTATTCTACTAGAAAGTGGCACAGGAGAAGTCGAAATACTACATTTTACCGTCGCAGGCGTGCACTACGCAATCAACGTCGTAAAAGTGAAAGAACTTCTGCAAATTGAAAATATCGCCAAAATCCCCAATTCCCATCCAGCGGTATCAGGTATTTCTCTTATCAGAGGAGAGATGATATCCATCGTCGATTTGCTATATGTTTTGGAAAACGAAAAAAATCAAAAAGTTAAAACCAGCATGACATTAGTATGTGAATTTAATAAGATTAAAGTGGGTTTTGCCATCGAAGCGGTTCTGGGAATCCATCGAATCGGTTGGAGTGCAATCATGAAGCCAGATGACTTGACCTCAAACTCCTTAATCATAGGTAATATCAACCTTAACAATGAAATTATTATGCTCTTGGATTTTGAAAAAATTGTCATGGATATCAACCCAAATACGGGTATCAATATGGATCGAATCAAAGATATTGAAGTTAAGGACCGTTCAAATATAAAAGTAGTACTTGCAGATGATTCACCGATGATTCGCAAAGTTTTGCTGGACACTTTGACACGAGCTGGATTTACTAAACTTAAATTTTTTGATGACGGTATGCAAACTTATGAGTACTTGATGATGTTAGCTGATAAAAAAGGCGATAGTTTTATGTCTGATATTGATTTGTTGATTACCGACATTGAGATGCCTCAGTTAGATGGACATGCTTTGACCAGAAGAATCAAGGAGCACAAAATACTCAAAAAGTTGCCAGTCATCATATTTTCTTCACTTATAACGGGTGATTTACTTCACAAAGGTGAATCTGTAGGTGCGGATGCACAGATGAGTAAGCCGGAAATTGAGAATTTAGTGTTGCTCATAGATAAACTGCTTAAGATAGAGAAATAATTATTTTTTACGGCGAAACACAACGGGTGCATGCGTTGTGTTTTTTTTTGTATTTTAAGATATTGACGTCTATTTGGCTATCGAGTATAATAAATCGAGTGAAAAGTTTAATGATAGTAAACTTAAAAAGGAGGAATGGTTGTGCAAATCGGTGAAAAAATAAAACGGCTGAGACTAGAAAACAACCTTACTCAAGAAGAGCTTGCAGATCGATGTGAGCTTTCTAAAGGATTTATTTCGCAACTCGAGCGCGATATGACATCGCCATCTATTGCGAGTTTGGTCGATATTTTGGAGAGCCTAGGCACGAACCTACAGGCCTTTTTTAGTGAGACTGTTGAAGAGAAAATCGTCTTTAAAACAGAAGATTTTTTTGAAAAGGAAAATGTAGAAGTGGGCTATAAGCTCGAATGGATTATTCCAAACGCACAAAAAAATATGATGGAACCCATCTTGTTAACTTTGGCACCCAATGGTGCTTATGACGCTCACGAACCACATGAAGGCGAAGAATTTGGATATGTGTTATCTGGATCCGTCGTGATAAGATTGGGGAGCAAAAACTACGTGGCTAAAGCAGGCGACACATTCTACTACAAAGCAAACAAGGGGCACGAAATCGTAAATAAAGGCAGACGTGAAGCCATGCTTTTATTAGTCGGCACACCCCCAAATTTCTAGCATCGGGAGGTACACGTGAGCGATAAGATTATTAAAGGATTGAATATAACTAAAGAGTTTAGTGGCGTACCAGTCGTCAAAAATATCGACTTCTGGGTTAAGAAAAATCAATTTCTGACTATATTAGGTCCGAGTGGCTGCGGTAAAACAACAACACTTCGCATGATTGCGGGTTTTGAGACGCCTACTTCGGGACGTTTATTTTTTGAAGGCAAAGACATAACGGATTTGCCGCCATATATGAGACCTATCAATACGGTTTTTCAAAAATATGCCTTGTTTCCACATATGAATATCTATGAAAATATAGCATTTGGCCTTAGAATCAAGAAAATTAGCGAAAAGGAAATTGCTAATAAAGTTGCAAAGATGTTGGCACTTGTGAATTTAGAAGGCTTTGAAAAAAGAGCAGTCAATTCACTATCAGGTGGTCAGCAACAGCGGATTGCCATAGCAAGAGCACTTGTCAACGAACCAAAAGTATTGTTGCTTGATGAACCACTTGGTGCACTTGACTTAAAACTCAGAAAAGAAATGCAGATCGAACTTAAAAATATGCAAAAAGAATTGGGAATTACTTTTATTTATGTAACACATGACCAAGAAGAAGCCCTAACGATGTCTGATAAAATCATCATTATGAATCAAGGTGAAATTCAGCAAATTGGTTCACCTATTGATATCTACAATGAACCTGAAAATGCATTTGTTGCTGATTTCATCGGTGAGAGTAATATATTTGCGGGTACTATGATCAAGGATTATCTGGTTCAATTCGCAGGACATGAGTTTGTTTGTGTTGATAAAGGGTTTGGTGAAAATAAAGAAATCGAAGTTGTCATCAGACCTGAAGATGTGAGACTCGTTCCAAGTGCTGAGGGTATCTTAGAGGGAATCGTCAAATCGGTCGTATTTAAAGGCGTTCACTATGAAATGCTCGTTACAATATCAGACACGGATTGGATGATCCATAGCACTTTTATGGAAGAAAAGGGCAAGACGGTTGGAATCACTATCACTCCAGATGATATTCACATTATGCACAAGGAGGGTTAAGATGATCAAAAGACTTTCGTCGGGTCCTTACCTTTTGTGGATTTCCATGTTTGTGGTCGTTCCAATCTTTATGATATTGGCTTTTAGTTTAATGGGCAAAAGTCCAGATGGCGGACTAGAATTTTCATTTTCAAACTTTACGCGTGCTTTTGAACCCATTTACATTTCAGTTTTAGTGCGCTCTCTCAAGATTGCTTTAGAGGCCACCTTGATCTGTTTTCTGATGGGTTATCCGATGGCTATGATATTGGCAAAGATGAATCCAAAATATAGAACGACTGCAGTTATGTTATTTGTTGTGCCTATGTGGATGAATTTCTTACTTAGAACTTACTCGTGGATGACGATACTTGGTAAAAATGGTATCTTAAATGGCTTTCTATCTTTATTGGGCTTGCCTCAGATGACTTTTTTATACTCTGAAGGCGCAGTCCTACTCGGTATGGTTTATAACTTTTTACCGTTCATGGTGCTTCCAATTTATACTGTCTTGATGAAGATGGATCAAAGTTTGATTGAAGCAGCTGAAGATCTAGGTGGCAATAAAAAAACGGTTTTCTTTAAAGTTATCTTTCCGTTGTCATTACCAGGTATTTTGTCTGGTGTTTCCATGGTCTTCATGCCAGCAGTGAGCACATTTGTCATTTCCAATCTATTATATGGCGGTCAGTACATGTTGATCGGTAACTTGATTGAACAACAATATTTAGTAGTCAATGACTGGAACTTTGGTTCTGCGGTAGCGATTATCCTAATGCTTCTAATCTTGGTGTCTATGGCCATTATGAATCGTTTGGGTGGTAATAATGCAGAAGAAAGGGGCGTCAACTTATGGTAGGGAAGATTATCAATAAGTTTTATACAATCTTGATATTCGGCTTTTTATATGCGCCAATCGCTGTTCTAGCTGTTTTCTCGTTTAACGATTCAAAATCTACAGCTAAATGGGAAGGCTTCACACTCGATTGGTACCAAAGTCTTTTTCAAAATAGCTATATCATGAAATCGCTTTATTACACGGTTTTAGTGGCTGTGATTGCTGCAATCGTCTCGACGATTATCGGCACATTTGCTGCTTTTGGCATCTTTTACATGAAGGGCTGGAAGCAAAGGACCATTTTAAATGTCAATTCGATTCCGATTCTCAATCCAGATATTGTAACGGGTATATCACTGATGACACTCTTTGTAGCACTCAATATTGAACTTGGCCTTATGACTATGATTATCGCCCATGTGACATTTTGTATTCCCTACGTCGTATTGTCAGTATTGCCAAAATTCAAACAAATGCCAAGTGAGATGCTTGAAGCTGCGTTGGACCTGGGTGCAACACCTTGGTACGCGTTTAAGAAAGTCATATATCCTGAAATCAAACCGGGTATCATCACAGGTGGACTCATCGCCTTTACATTGTCCATCGACGACTTTGTTATCAGTTTTTTCAATACAGGTAATGGCGTTAGCAATTTGTCTATCGCTATCTATTCAATGGCTAGAAGGGGTATAAAACCAGAAATCAATGCACTATCGACGCTTATGTTTTTAACAGTGCTAATATTAATGTTAATCTTGAATAAACGTACAAAAATTGAAGAAATTTAAATTTGAAGGGAGATATCAATGAAAAAATTTATATTAGTTGTTATGATTCTAACACTTGTAACTTTTATTTTCACAGGTTGTAAAAGTGACGACAAAGTTGTTCTCAATGTCTACAACTGGGGCGACTATATTGACGAAGATATTTTCGATACTTTTGAAGAAGAAACGGGAATCCGAATCAATTATGAAACGTTTGCAACAAACGAAGAGATGTACACAAAAATCAAAAAAGGCGGTACCCAATATGATATTGCGATTCCGTCTGATTATATGATTGAAAAAATGATAAAGGAAGAATTGTTAGAACCTATTGACTTAACTAAAATTCCGAATTATGCTAACATAGATAGTCGTTTTAAAGGACTAGCTTTTGATCCAAATAATGCGTATTCAGTCCCGTATTTCTGGGGAACAGTAGGTATTATCTACAATACTAATCTTATAACTGAGCCTGTAGACTCATGGAATGTTTTGTGGGATGATGCAAATAAAGGTCAGTTCACTATGATTGATTCACAAAGAGACTCAATCATGGTTGCACTTAAAAAACTTGGGTATTCTATGAATACGAAAGATCTTAATGAGATTGAAGCAGCAAAAAATGCATTGATTGAACAAAAGCCACTTGTTCTCGCATATGTCGGTGACAATGTGAAAGACATGCTTATAAGCGAAGAAGCTGCTATGGCTGTTGTATGGTCGGGTGAAGCAAGTGCAGTGATTCAAGAATATGATTATTTTGAATATGTGTTACCTAAAGAGGGTTCTAACATGTGGTTCGATAATATCATCATTCCAAAAGGGGCTAAAAATATTGATGCAGCCCATCAATTTATTGATTTTTTATGTAGAGGCGA
Source organism: Acidaminobacteraceae bacterium (assembly GCA_041741755.1). Taxonomy (GTDB): domain Bacteria; phylum Bacillota; class Clostridia; order Peptostreptococcales; family Acidaminobacteraceae; genus Fusibacter_C. Next base: position 306,011 of record JBGSJR010000028.1, read on the forward strand.
TATTGGTTTTAAAAATGCAGATTATGTAGGTTACGCGACGTGTAATACAGAGACGATGAAATTGCTCGACCCTGCATTGCTTGGCACTACGTATGCTTATCCAGATGAAACATTACTCGAGAATTTTGAAATATTCAGTGACCCAGGTGATTTCATTCTGGAATACGACAGAGTTTGGACAGAAATAAAGGCCAATTAGCTTTTTTATTCACCTGTAATAAGTAGTGAGCCCATTTAACTAAGGAAATTGAATAATTCCAATTTCCTATTAATGGGCTTTTTATGGTTTAATTCGGACTTTTAACGAGGAGGACATATGATTATCGATGGAAAGGCAATTGCTCAGAAAATAAAAGATAAAGCGAAAAACTTTTGCACGGATTGTGCTAGAAAACCAAACGTCGTCGCATTCATGATCGGTGAAAACCCATCTTCAGAGTCTTATCTAAGGATGATTGAGCGTACATGTCGCAGTGTTGAATTTGGATATACTCTGATCCGACTGGAAGAAGGCATTAGTGAAAAAGAACTTCTAGAAAAAATTATTGAAATGAATTTGGATGACAATATCGATGGCATTTTAGTACAAATGCCTTTGCCGGACAATATCAGTGAAGAACGTGTCATTATGACCATCGCACCTGAAAAAGATTTAGATGGTTTTCACCCAATGAATGCCGGTAGGCTTTTCAAAGGGGAAAAGGCGACTAGACCATGTACACCACTTGCAGTCATGACGATATTCAAGGAGATGAACATTGATCTTGAAGGTAAATATATCGTTGTTATTGGTCGAAGCAACATCGTAGGAAAACCACTTGCTGTTATGCTCATGCAAAATAATGCAACCGTTACTATATGTCACTCACGCACTGTGGATATCGAAGATCACACGCGCAAAGCGGATATAATCATCGTTGCCGTAGGTATTCCAAACTTTCTTACTAAGGATATGGTCAGTGAAAAGGCGATAGTCATCGACGTTGGTATGAATGAAGTTGACGGTAAAATGGTCGGCGATGTGGATTTTGAAGGTCTTAAAGATTATGTTAGCATGATCACACCAGTACCTGGAGGCGTTGGTCCAGTTACGAATGCGGTCCTTTTACTTAACGTCATAGAACATTTTAGAGGTGTAATAAGGTGACTCTGTTAGGAATTGTCGTAACAATTGGCACATTAATCGGTGCTGTATCTTTATATTTAAAAGATAGAGAGGATAAACCCATCGATGTCTATAAGGATTACGAAGTCTATTTAGATGCCGTGACAGAATATAAAGAGTTGAATGGGGATTATGCCAAGGACATCACAAAATTGATGCCCTTTATAAAAGTGCCGTTTGAGATTAACGCAAAGCGTTATGCCCTTTCTTTAGATGGCAAGTTTTTGACAGTTTCCAATTTGAGTCTTGAAGAGTCCCAAAATATTATCAATGAGATAGGTGGTGAATCCTACATCAATGGCACCTATACGTATTTGACGTTAAGGCGTTTTAATGACCTCAGCAAAGTAAAACCCATTGCACATTTCTCGATGAAGCCAGAAGGTAAGCACACAACGACGACATTTATCACATATGATATTTCTGGCTGTGTCGCAGAAGATAATGAAATTCTAGAAAAAAAATGGGAGAATAAATTTGCGACGTTTAAAGAACCAGGTATTTATGCGATTCGTCTGAAAATTCGAGATAAAAACAACAATTGGTCGGATGTCTTTGAAAGGGAAATCAGAGTCATTGAAGAAAAGGGAATAAAAGCGCTTGAAGCATACGATGGGTCGTTCTTTCTGAGTTATAACAACGGCAAAACGCTTTCAAGAGGCAAAAATGAGTTTGGACAACTCGGTATTGGCAGTCTCACACATGTTACCGATTTAAAATACAATTCCATGTATGACTCAGTACTTGAAATCGCTTGTGGCGAAGGATTCAATATATTTAGGTTCCACGATGGATCAGTCGGTACTGCTGGAACGAACCGGTTAGGCGAACTGGCACTGGGAGATCGTAATGCACAAAAGATGATCACAAGTGTATGGGGACTAGAAAATATCAAGCAAGTGGCCGCTGGCAAGAAGTTTGGTGCAGCACTTGATTATGAGGGACGTGTCTATGTATGGGGTGACAACGCAGACCATCAATTGATGAGAGATGACATCCAAGATTCGTTGATGCCAATAAAACTCGAAAAACTAGAAGGTGTCAAACAGATTTCTTGTGGGTCAAATTTCGGATTGGCACTTAAGTATGATGGCACTGTTGCTGTATGGGGCGACAATTCATGCGGTCAACTTGCTGTTGGCTATAAAGGTAGCATCAACGAACCAACAGTTTCACTTTATACAAATGTTAAAAGTGTCCATGCTGGTGACAAATTTTCTTTAGTGGTCACTGAAACTGGAAAGGTATTTGGTTGTGGTTTCAACGCATATGGCCAGCTTGGTGTCAAAGGAAAGTCTGAAATTTACTTTCCTACGGAAATTCTTGGACTCAAAGAAGTCGAAACTCTTCGTGTCAAAGAATCGCTCACTCTCTGTTTAGTGAAGTCAGGGAAAACTCTCATCTGGGGCAACTTCAACGGACCGAGTGCCAAGCCGATTTTCGAACCATTTGAACTCATAGGTATCAATTTCGCGAAAGCATATGCAAATAACGGTAAAAAGTGCTTTATTATTGACAGCTCTAATGATTTATATATCATTACAGATATGAGCGGCAAATATGAGAAAAAGAAAATGTATGATAATTTTAATGATTTTATGGAAAACGAGAGTTCAAAACCCAAAAATAATGTATAATAACTTTATATAGAGTGTTTGTAGTGTACAAATAGGAGGAAGATCATGCGTGAAAGAAGACGTTCTCATAGGGTTTCTTATAATGCCATTATCAATGTCGATGAAGTCTATAATCAAGATAAAATCATTAAAGTTAACCGTGAATTTCCGATAGAAATTGTAGATATTTCGAAAGGCGGTATTGGATTTATTACGACAGAAGAACTTCCTTTGAATTATTATTTCAATGCAAAAATCGATTTAGGTAACGGAAAGCAGTTTTATAGTGTCATTAAGATTATGCGCATTGAAGACACGGATAAAGGTTTTAACTATGGTTGCGAGTTTACGGGTCTTGCTGATATTTTGTCGCTTTATATTGATGAATTTGAAAATGAGAAAAAGTCTTGATTTATGTCTAAACGGCTACTGATTATCAGTAGCTTTTCTATTATGTAAAGGATAGTGACCATGAAAGATTTGAGAAATATGAATAAAGAACAAATGATTGAAATCATGACCGCAATTGGTGAAAAGTCGTTCAGAGGCAAACAGCTCTATGAATGGATTTCTAAAGGCGTTATGTCTATTGATGAAATGACAAATATGTCAACTGGTCTTAGACAGAAGTTGGCTGAAAAATATAGTGTTGATAATTATAGGATCATAGAGCATCACAAAGCGAAGGATGGTACGATTAAAGCGCTTGGTGTTTTAGCGGATGGCAATATTGTTGAATCCGTATTTATGACCTATAAACATGGTCATAGTGCCTGCATCTCAACACAAGTAGGTTGTAAAATGAAATGCGCATTTTGTGCATCCACGATAGGTGGCGTCGTAAGAAGCCTAACGGCAGGTGAATATCTCGGTCAAATTTATGCACTTCAAAGACTTACTGGGGAGCGCATAAATAATGTGGTACTCATGGGTAGCGGAGAACCATTAGATAACTATTCTGAATCTGTAAAATTTATTAAGATGGCCACCGATCCCGAAGGTCTCAATCTCTCGGTTAGGGGTATTACGCTTTCAACATGTGGGCTCGTGCCTGAAATAATCAAGTTGGCGGATGAAAAATTTGGTATCACACTTGCGATTTCATTACACAATCCATTTCAAGAAGAACGTGCAGAAATTATGCCAATAACAAAGCGATATTCAATTGCGGATTTGATTAAAGCTGTCGACTATTACATTGAAAAAACGGGCCGTCGTGTCACATTTGAGTATGCTTTGATTGAGGGCGTTAACGACACGATGCTTCATATGGATCAATTGGGTGTTCTTTTAAAAGGAAAGCTCGTCCATGTGAACTTAATTCCTGTAAACGCAGTTGAGGAGAAAGATTATAAACCAACTAAAATAGAGAAAATAAATGGGTTCAAAAATCAATTAATGGATAAATATAATATCAACACCACCGTGCGCAGAGAACTGGGGTCAGATATCAATGCAGCCTGCGGACAACTTCGTAATAGCAAAATCGTAAAGCCGAATCATTAAGCTAAAAATAATTTTAATGTTTTGAAGGAGAAACACAATTGTATCTAGAATAATACATTAAGTGTTTAAAACGAAGGAGGAGATTAAGATGGTTACTTTAATTGCAGGAAAAAAAGGTTCTGGTAAAACTAAAGACATCGTCAAAAAAGCTAATGATGACTTACAGGCATCTAAAGGCAACACGATATTTATTGATGATGACAACCGTGCTATGTATGATTTACACCATGACATCCGTTTTATCAATCTCAGTGAATTTCCTATCTCCAGCGCAAGTGAATTTTTTGGATTTGTATGTGGACTAATATCCAACAATTATGACATCGAGAAGATTTTTATCGATGGCATCATGAATACCGTCAAAATGAATGAAGAAGAGTTGACGACTTGGTTTATAAAAGCCGAAGACATATCCATTGCATTTAATATCGACTTCGTAATCACTTTAAACTATGAATCAGAAGTACCTTCAAGTCTTCATAGATTCTTGAATTAAATCCAGATAGAAGCAAAAAATAGATCCCATAATTATCAACTTATACCTGCTAGATGCCATATGGCGTCTTTACATGCTTTAATAAATTGATGATTATGGGATTTTTCAGCTTGAGTTTATATAAATTTTTTACCAAGATATTTTTTGATGGTTTCAACATCTGAAAACGCATCAATAATTATTTCTATGTCGGTTTCTTCAAAATAGACTTTGATTTCTGCATCACCGTTTTTAAATACTTTTGCAACTGTATCTTCACTTATATCGCGAACTTTGTTTTTGTGATGCTTGATTTTTTGGAACTCTTTTGTATAGAGTTCTCCAGTTAATCCAATGATTTTTGTATAGCGGTTCATGTTGCCTCCCAACTGATTTAATGCGGTTCATTTCATGTTTTTTATTCTCAATATGAACCATTATAACCTAGAGTCATTATTAAGTCATTTTATTTTGGCATCTAGGGAAATGGTATAATTACATTAATGATATTTTTCTCATGAAAACAATGGAAACTAGCCATTGTTGCCTTATGAAAAATTTATTATATAACGTATTAGATAATTATGCAATTTACGAAACTAAAAATTTACGAAATATAACAAATTATTTAATAATTTTTGTGTCCAGTTTTGCTATAATGAGTATTGAGCACAGAGCAATCTGGAAGGAGATTTAATATGAAGCGCAATAAACGAATAATGGTCTGTGTAACCCAGCAGAAATCTTGTGAAAGATTGATTGATTTTGGTGTCAGGCTAGTTACCAGCGATGCAGATGAGCTCCATGTGATACACATAGTTAAGGAAAATTGGAAGTACTTTGGACAATTAGAAGAAAAAGATGCACTTGATTATCTATTTGAGGTTTCAAAAGTAAAAAACGCTATGCTTACCGTCGTAAAAGCAAAAGATATTGAGAAAGCGTTATCGGATTTTGCTGAAAAAAACAAGATTACAGATGTGATTATGGGTGAATCATTCGAAGGCAGTGAGCAACAAAATATGATTAATCGGTTACATGAAAAAATGCATACGCCAGTGAAATTTTTGATTGTGCCGGTCAATGTCACTGAAGAAATTGCATTATAACCAATAATTAAAATTAACTGGTTATCCAAAGAAACGTAGAATTACGTTTCTTTTTTTATGGAATTATTGAGGATATAAAAATATTTTTATATATTTATTACAAAAGAGTTAAAAATGTTTGAATCTACTCAAAAAAGGTTATAAAATTCATGGTGAGCGGTATAAAAATCCGTACATAAATGGAAATTATGCAATTTCCAAATTTTAAGGGAGGCTAATTAATGAAAAAGGTACTAAGTATTTGTCTAGTTTTGGTAATGATGTTCTCATTATCAACCGTTTCGATGGCTGCAGATTCAATAGTTAATTTAACAATCGTGCATACAAATGATACGCATGCACGTATTGAATCTGGAAAGGACATCATGGGCTTTGCTAAAATTTCTACAAAAGTAACCGAACTCAGAGCTGCAAATCCCAATCTTTTATTAGTGGATGTAGGTGATACACTCCACGGACAAACTATAGCAACACTTGTTAAAGGTGAATCGGTTGTCAAGGTTATGAATGCTATGAAGTACGACGTCATGGTGCCCGGCAATCACGACTTTAACTACGGGAAAGATCGTCTGCTTGAACTAAAAAACATGCTTGACTTTCCATTGATCTCTGCAAATATCAGCAATGAAAATGGCGCTCATTATTTACCTGGCTTCATCATTAAAGAAATCGATGGCGTTAAAATAGGTATTTTCGGGTTAACGACACCTGAAACGGCGTATAAGACACATCCTAAAAACGTTGAAGGGTTGACTTTCGATAATCCAATTGAAAGAGCTCAAGACATGGTTAATCTTCTCAAAGATAATGTAGATTTAGTGATTTGCGTGGGTCATATTGGAGAAGACGCAGGATCAGAATTTACATCGAAAAAAATCATCGCTGCTGTTGATGGTATCGATGTATTCATCGACGGCCATTCACATACAGTTAAACCTGAAGGCGAAGTAATTGGAGAAACACTACTCGTTCAAACAGGCTCTTATGATGCCAACCTCGGCATCGTCGATTTAACAGTTACAAATGGCGTTGTCACGGCTAAAAAGGCATCACTTGTAACAACAGAACAAGCTGCAAATATCGTTGATGATCCAGCTATTATTGAAGTGGTCGCTGAGATTTCTGCGGCTAATAAGTTGATAACTGAAGTCAAGGTTGGTTCGACTAGTGTAATGCTCGAAGGTACTCGTGAAGTCGTTAGAGCGGGTGAATCTAATTTAGGTAACTTGATTACAAACGCAATGCTATACGAGTCAGGTGCACAAATCGCCATCACAAATGGCGGTGGTATCAGAGCCTCTATTGAAGCTGGCGAGATAACAGTAGGCGATGTAATAACCGTATTGCCTTTTGGTAACTACATTGTAACTTTAGATGTTCTTGGCTCAGACATCATCAAAGCACTTGAAAATGGCGTCACAGATTATCCTGCTGCCAAAGGTGCATTTCCACACGTTGCGGGTATCACGTATACTTTCGATCCTGCAAAACCTGCTATGGAAAGAATCACAAGTGTCATGTTTAATGGAAAAGAACTCGATCCTAAGATGACTTATTCAGTAGCTACAAATGATTTTATGGCTGCTGGTGGCGATCAATATGTTTCACTAGGTGCATCACCTCAAACAGGAGAATATGCTGCTCTTGATGAAGCTTTAATCTCTTACATCAAGCAAGTAGATACTGCAACTGTTAAAGTAGAAGGTAGAGTCAATCTTTATGACCCAACTAAAGTAGTGACACCTCCAGTTGAAACACCGGTTGAAACGCCAGTTGAAATGCCAGTTGAAACACCAGAAGTTGTCACACCACCTACAACAGCTGTGACTTATACGGTTGTTTCCGGTGATATGCTTTGGAAAATCGCTCAAACTTATGGCGTAACTTGGCAACAAATTGCTGAAGTCAACAAGCTAGCAACTCCAAATCTAATCTTCCCTGGCGATGTATTTGTGATCCCAGCAAAATAACGAATATTACCAAAGGCTAATAATTAGAAGTTGTTACACATCTAGAATTTTTAGGTTTGTGGCAACTTTTTTTATGTATTGGTATAGATGACTAAAGTATAATAATGTTCATTTATAACCCGGTATATGATAGAATAAAGTGTTGAAATGAATTAACTCAATAAAATCCGTAGTAAAAGGAGGGGCATCATGAACGTCATTAAAGAATGGAAAACGTTGCTGATTCCTTATGAACAAGCCGTAGAAGAACTTAAAGTAAAATTTAAATCAATTAGAAATCAATATAGAGAACTCAATGAGTACTCTCCTATAGAATTTGTCATGGGTCGCGTCAAAAAAATATCGAGCATCATCGAGAAGGCAGACAGACGTAGTATTCCGATGGAACATCTCGAAGAGCAAATGGAAGATATCGCCGGTATTCGCATCATGTGCCAGTTCATAGACGACATATACGAAGTGGTGACGCTCATTAGGGAACGTAGCGGCAAGGATTTCACCGTACTTTATGAAAAAGACTACATAAGAAATCCAAAAGACAGCGGCTATAAGAGCTATCACATCATTATCAAGTACCCTGTTCAGACTGCACTTGGAACAAAGGAAATTCTTGCGGAACTCCAGATTAGAACCTTGGCGATGAATTTTTGGGCGACGATTGAACATTCACTTAATTATAAATACAAGTCACATATACCTGAAGATATTATCGAACGCCTTAGAAATTCAGCAACCGCAGCTACGAGGCTCGACCAGGAGATGATGGAAATCAGCCGTGAAGTCGTCAATGCCCAGCTCATGTTTGAGGAAAAATCCAATACGATCAGAGACATCATCGCCAACATTCAGTTGCTCTTCACACAGGGAAAAGAGACTGAAGCGCTAGATTATCAAAGGCGATTTGACAATATAAAGAACAACGACAACATGTTCGAATTTGAACTGCTCCTTACTGAAATCAAAAAGAGCCTACCTAGATATAATCATTTTGAAAAAGGCCGATTGATATGAAGCGTTGGATGCAAAATCTTTTCATTAAAAACATCCGTCGAGCCATTGATGACTACCATATGATAGAGCAAGGTGATCGGATACTCGTCGGTGTATCAGGTGGAAAAGACAGTACATTGTTGTTTTACACATTGACTCTACTTAGTAAATATGGCCCCTATGATTTTGAAGTAACAGGACTCACTGTCGATCATGGGCTGATAGGCAATATTGAAGCTTATACGCTATATTGTAAAACAGAAGGTCTTGACCTTAGGATCCATGAAGAACACTATGCGACAAATTTATCACGAGAAAGTGACTACGCACCTTGTTATACATGTTCAAGGCTTCGTAAGGGCATTATCAAACGTTATGCTTTAGAAAATGGTTATAATAAAATTGCTTTGGGACATACTAAAGACGATCTTGTTGAAACGTTTGTCATGAATATTCTTCAACACGGCAAGATTGCAACGATGCCTCCAATTTCTAGTTTGGATGTTAACGTCTCAATGATCCGTCCTCTTATGTACATGGATGAGGTTTCGATTATTACAGCAATAGAGGCACTTAAGATGCCACTGATGAAGGACATCTGTGAATTTTCGCAGAACAGGTTAAGAAGTCAATCAGAGGATTTGATCCATCAAATTGAATTGACAGCACCTGATTTTTCGGATAAAGTGATACAGGCACTTGGAAATGTCGACCGAAATAGACTACTTTAAGCTAGATAGAATTGGTGGAATATGGCTCTTTTTGTAATTGGTGATCTGCACCTGAGTTTTGGTTCAGACAAGCCTATGGAAGTATTTGGTGCGCATTGGGATGCACACTACGATAAAATTAAAGCGGATTGGTTATCAAAAGTGAAGGCGGATGATACAGTAATCATACCCGGTGACATTTCATGGGCTATCACGTTTGAAGGTGCCAAAATTGATTTGACATGGATTGATGAACTACCAGGTAAAAAGATTATATTTAAGGGAAACCACGACTATTGGTGGGTATCAAGAGCTAAAATGGACAAAGTTTTCGGCAAAATTGAATTTGTGCACAATTCGTTCGCCACATACGGCGATATTGCTATCTGTGGTACACGTGGTTGGATTTGCCCTGGTGATTCCTTTACAGATGACGACGAAAAAATCTATAAAAGAGAGCTCATCCGTCTCGAAAATTCTATTTTGCAAGCTATTCAAGCTGGCTATACGCGTATCTATGGCGTCATGCATTTTCCACCAACCAATGAAAAAAAAGAACCTTCGGGCTTTACCGAAATCTTTCAGAAATATGCTATAACTCAGGTAGTATACGGGCATGTACATGCCAAAAGCAATTTTAAGAACGCAATGAAAGGAAATTTTCATGGTGTGAACTACTGGTTGACATCATGTGATTATTTAGATTTTAAACTGATACAACTTCCAGAATAATGCACTTATTAGCATTTAGAAAGGCGAACAACACTTGAAATATTTAAATACGAAAGATATCGAAGCGCTCTGTGAAAAGCGCATCACGCTCATTGAGAAATTGGAAATTGGAACACTTTCAAAAGAGGATTTTATCATTGAGAATTACCAGATGATGAAGCCTTATCAAAAGGTAAACTATGATGTGAATTCAGTTGATGAAGGCATATTAAAATACCATTATTTCAACACTATGGCTAAAAAATTGATGCTAGAAGCGGACGGCATCGAATTTAAAGATCCGAATCGATGTGAAAAACTACGCGATAAAGCTTTTGATTTTTATTCAAAAAAAGACAAAATAACGCTGAATATGTTGGATTTCATTGGATACAAAGATGTAGAAGCATATTTTATACACATGAAATCCAAATCTTTAGAAGGACTGATTTATGAAATTCGGTTTAATAACCACGAAAAAGTGGTATTACATTCTAAAGACCGAAAAATTTTATATAAGTTGAAAGAAGCTAATTGCTTTTTTGACGAGCGCATGGCATCGGTCATCGACGATTATGTGAACACTAAAATTTATTAGAGGAGGCGTTTTTATGAATGCAATCGATACTATTAAAGTTGGAATGACCCTCACATTACAAAAGAAAATCACGGTAGATGATACGGCTTTGAATTATGGTAGTGGAAAAATTCCAAATTTGTTTGCAACACCACGTCTCGTTGCATTTTTAATTGAAGCGAGCTCACAGCTTATGGACCCAAAATTACCTGAAGGATTTGTTTCTGTCGGTCATCATCTTGAAGTTGATCACTTTAACCCAACGGTTGCCGGTTCAACTGTCACAATTGAGGTAAAAGTACTTAGCGAAGATCATGGCAAATACACATTGGGTATGAAAGCTTACGACGATTTTGGCCAAATTGGTTCAGGAACGCATACTAGAACGGTCGTCAACTATCATAATATGATGGAAAAAGCACAAAATAGAGAAATTGAGACTCAAGAAGAGGTATAATATGCTGGCTTTAAAAGACATTGAAGCGATCATCTTTGATCTCGACGGAACACTTATAGATTCAATGTGGATTTGGAAACAAATTGATATCGATTTTTTAGAAAAAAGGGGTATCGTTTTACCCAATGATTTACAAAAAGATATTGAAGGTATGAGTTTCACTGAAACAGCCCATTATTTCATTAATCGATTTAATCTAAAGGAATCACTAGAATCCATCCAGTCAGAATGGAATGAAATGGCTAAACAGTTTTATAGAACACATATAAAACTTAAAGATATGGTGTTGCCACTTATTGAATACGCCAATGCCCATGATATAAAGTTGGGTATAGGTACGAGCAATTCAAGAGAGCTATTAAATGAAGTTGTGATGGCACACGGTATTCATCATTATTTTGAATCGATGAGAACCTCCTGTGAAGTCGATAAGGGGAAGCCAAGTCCAGATATATTTTTGAAAGTAGCAGAAGATCTCGGAATTGCCCCTGATAGGTGTTTGGTTTTTGAAGATACGCATGCAGGCGTATTAGCAGCAAAACGAGCCGGTATGCATGTCATCGCTGTTTATGATGAACTCTCTGAGCCATATCAAGAAGCCATAAAAGCAGATGCAGATCGGTTTATTTACAGTTTTAGCGAAATTTTATAATGTGTTACGAATCACAACTATGGAATTGTGCAATTTTCGCAACTAAGTAGTATCAAATATGACATTATCCATCTAGAGATAGATGGATAATGCTTTTTAATAAAGGAGCTAAAGTGAAAAAAGGACAAGAGTTCACAATGACAATTGAACGTATGAAATATCCCAATGTCGGGATTGGCATATATGAGGAACAAGAAGTCAGAGTTAAGAATGTACTTAAAGGACAAGTTCTCGATTGCCGTGTGAGTAAAAAGAGAGGCGGAAAAATTGAAGCACGCCCCCTTGAGGTCGTACTACGTGCTGAAAATGAACAACCATCGTTTTGTGAACATTTTAATCGATGTGGTGGTTGCATGCTGCAAACACTAAGTTATGAAAATCAACTGGATACAAAAGTCCAAATGGTAAAAAACTTACTCGATGAAGCTGGATTACCGCTTGTTTTCAACTCAATTATCCCTAGCCCGGAACAATTTGAATATCGCAACAAAATGGAATACTCTTTTGGCGATGAATATAAGGATGGTCCGTTGACACTTGGTATGCACAAGAAAGGTCATCATCACGACGTAATTGATGTGCCCTTTTGTCATCTTGTTGATTCTGATTTTAGCACGATTTTAACAGGTGTTTTAGAATATGCAAAATCAAATAAATTGGTCAAATACAATAAACGCTCAAATGAAGGATTCTTGAGGCATTTGGTCGTTCGAAAAAGCAAAGCGACGTCTGAAATTATGATTGCACTATCAGCGACAACACAGATGGCGGATGAAATGGGCAATCCCTTCGACAAGGTAGCTTTTGCAGACTATATTAAACAACTACCTTTAAAGGGTCGCGTTGAGAGCTTAATTTATGTACACAACGACGGCCTTGGCGATGTGGTTAGTGGAGAACTTGAGTGTCTTCATGGTAGAATGTACATTGTCGAAAAATTACTTGGTCTTTCATTTAAAATCAATTTGTATGCATTTTTTCAAACCAATACACTTGGGGCTGAAAAGCTATATCAGACAGCTCTTGATTTGATTCCAGAAATTGAAAACAAAATCTGTTTTGATCTTTTTAGCGGTACAGGAACCATAGGTCAAATCATGGCTAAACGTGCAAAAAAAGTGATTGGTATAGAGTGGGTAGAAGATGCTGTTATTGCTGCAAGAGAAAACGCAGCTATAAATGGGCTTGAGAACTGCGAATTTCTCTGTGGTGACGTTTTTGAGAAGTTGTCGAGCATTACTGACCATCCAGAAGTTATCGTCGTAGACCCGCCGAGAAGTGGCATGGGAGAAAAGACAACTCGTGCGATTGCGGCTTATGATATTCCAAAGATCGTCTATATTTCTTGTAACCCTTCGACCCTTTTAGATGATTTATTGGTATTTCAAAAGTGCGGTTACTTTGCTGATGATATCACATTAGTTGATATGTTCCCTTGGACAGCCGGTGTGGAATGCGTAACACTTCTTACAAAGCGCAATGAAATAGAAACGATCAGCTAATGTTATAGGGCTTATGCGATTTAGATGACGTATACGGTTTATATGGCTTGATTGATACGATATGTTTTGGATTTAATACACAAAAAGATGATATAATAGGTGTATAACTCACCGTAGTATAACTCAACAGAGTATATCTGCAGCCTTATAGGAGACGATGATGGATAAACCCAATAATATTGATAGAGATAATTCATTGCTTGAAATAGAAGAGCGAGTTATTCAGAACAATCCATGGAAGACAATTATTATATATGTCGCTGTCGGATTTACCTGGATTATATTTTCAGACAATCTACTTGCTATATTCATAACTGACCCCTTACAATTTTTAGAATTTCAAACGTATAAGGGCTGGTTTTTCGTTCTGTTTACTGCGGTACTGCTTTATTTTCTCATAAGGATTGATAATTTTCACATTTTCAATCTCAGCAAATCATTATCTGAGAAAAATCAAGATTTGACGAGTTTTTCAGAGGAACTACTTGCTGTAGAAGAAGAATTGCAGTTAAAAATTAGCGATTTAAACACGTCGATGACTTCACTTGAAAAATACAAAAATTATATAGATGAAATCTACAACAATAGCAATGGCATCATTCTACTATGGAGTCTTGAAGGCGACATTATAGATGTCAACGATTATTTTGTAGAGCTGACAAAATATCAAAGAAGCGATATTCAAGGTAGAAAATTCGTTGATTTAATGCATTCAGATGAGTCCTTTTCAACCTCTGAATTTTTTGACCGTTTAAGGCATTCGCAAAGTCTCAAAAATCGCGAAAATCGTATGGTTGATAAAGAAGGCAAAGCGTTGACCATTTTGTGGAACGATAAGATTATCAAAAATCCAAATTCAGAGGAATCGTTCATAGCTTCGTTTGGCGTCGATCTATCACTTGAAAAAGAAAAAGAACATAAAATTTTTGAACTTGCCTTCACGGATAGGTTAACGGGCTTAAAGAACCGTGTCGTTTTCGAAAATGATCTATCTGAATTGATTGATAGTCAAGCTTCCTTCACACTATTTTATTTAGATTTTGATAACTTTAAGAATCTTAATGATTTGTTAGGACATAATTTTGGCGATCAATTTTTGTACGATTATTCGAAAGTATTAAGGAAATCTCTTCCAGATATAGATGTGTATAGATGGTCAGGAGATGAGTTCTTCTTAATTCAAAAATCAGATGTTTGTATTAATATTGAGAAAACAATAGATGTATTGATGAAAATCACAAAGCGTAAGTGGTTGGTCGGACAAATGGAGTATTATCCTTCTATTAGTTTGGGTATTTCACAATCACCTAAAGATGGAATAGAGGTGTCACTTTTACATCAAAATGTTGAGATGGCCTTATATAAGGCAAAAGATGTCGGTAAAGCACAAGTTATGTACTATGAAACTGCGTTTCAGTCGGAAGTTGAACAATCAATACGCATTGATAGTTTGATCAATAAAGTAATACAAGATGACGCATTCATATTATTTTTTCAGCCGATTTATAAACTTGAAGGAAAAAAAGTCGTTGGATTTGAAGTGCTACTAAGATGGCATTCTCAGGATTTGAATATTTCTACAGGTGATTTTATCGCTGTTGCTGAAAAAACGGGACAAATCATAGAGATCGATCGTTGGGTTTTAAATCATGCATTTGATTTCTTTAAGAAACAGTTTGAACATGATGAATATACGATTTCCATCAATTTGTCTCCTAGAACACTGACTGCAGGTTATCTTATTCCATTTATTTCCGAAAAGATTTTGTCAATGTCACTTGATCCAAATAGAATAGAGTTTGAGATTACCGAGCATTCCCTGATAGAGAACTTCGATGAGTCTTTAAGTGTAATTGAAGCACTTAAGGCGCTAGGTTTTAGAATTTCTCTAGACGATTTTGGTACGCGTTTTTCATCACTTAATTACTTGAGTAAGATTCCGTTTGACACACTCAAAATTGATAAAACATATATTGACCATGTCACAGAGGAAGGTAACAATCAGATCATCGTCGAACAAATCATCCAATTGGCGACAAGACTTGGACTTAAAATAGTCGCTGAGGGTATAGAGTTGCAAGACCAAAAAGAGGTGTTATCGAGCTTAGGATGTCTTTACGGACAAGGATATCTCATGTCAAAGCCTTTAAGTAGTGAAAATCTACTTGAATTGTTAAAAATTGAGTGTGAAAGAAGCGGAGGAACCACCTAATGTACGAAGCGTTGTTAACCGATGAGATGAAGCCCTGGCGAGATTTGCTTTTAGTGCATCAATTTGCTGTGGAAGAAATACGGACCAAACTGAATATACTCGATGAAGAATTTAAGAATATACACGATTACAATCCAATTGAGCATATCAGATATCGAGTTAAAAAGCCCCAGAGTATCAAGGAAAAACTTCAAAGAATAGGCTTTGAACCGACTATTGAAAACGCAAAAAAACACATTTTCGACATTGCAGGAATCCGCATTATATGTGCATTTACTGCGGATATCTATAATGTTTTAGAACTTTTGTCGAGGCAAAGTGATTTTAAAATTGTTGAGATTAAAGACTATATTGAAAATCCAAAAGCAAACGGTTACAAAAGTCTTCATGTGCATATTGAATACCCTGTTTTTCTAAGCTCTGGCGTCGTTCCGACCCGCGTTGAAATTCAATTTAGGACGATTGCCATGGATTTTTGGGCATCAATAGAGCATAAAATCTATTATAAATACAGAGAAAAAGCACCTAAAATGATTCAAGCAGAGCTAAAAGGATGTGCGGATTTGATTGCAAGCTTAGATGATCGCATGTTTAATCTCAAGAAAATAATCAATGATCTTGAATCTAAAGAAATTGAACTCGAACAAAATAGCCAATATTTTAGGGATGAAAGCAACGAATTTTAGTTTTTTGTTGACAAGAGAATAAATGAATTCTATAATCAAATTGAATAAGTCTTATTGCAAGAAAGGAGAAATAGCCATGTTTGTGAAAATTAATGAGGTGTTTACGGGCTAACTGAATATTGGCACGGTGCTGTTTGTGCGCTGTGTGACTCTTTCGAGCAATCTGAATCGTGTATGTCAATTTAACACGCTGTGAGGGCGTGTTTTTTATTGCCTAAATTTATCCCGCAGATGGTCGTCTCTGCGGGATTTTTATGCGTTTAAGGAGGTAAATTATGGAAAATAAATATAGGTTTGTAGAACAATTTAAGATGTTAAAGCAAAAAAAATTTCAAATAGGAGAAATGAATGTCAATAAATACAAAAAGTATAAAAAGTATAAAAATAGAAAATAAGGATGGAAAAACATATATGAAAGAATTGACTTTAAATGAAATGATCGATATGAAGGATTACGGTTTTAATGCCTTTTATGATAAGGCTTGGTTTAGTTTGTATGAAAGTAAATGGCATATCGAAAGTCCAATTATGCCTGCACGTGTTATCTCTGACCACGGTCAAAAGGTTCGGATAATGACACCATTTGGTGAGAAGCTCGCCAATAGACCAGCACATGGTCAAGAGATGTCGCAACATCTTGCCGCGGGTGATTGGATTAGTGTGCATATGATCAATAACGATTCAGAAGCAATTATTGAGCATGTACTCCCGAGGATGACAAAGTTTTCGCGAGCTGCAGCAGGCGTTGCTGTGAAAGAACAAATTGTAGCAGCAAACATCGATACAATCTTCTTAATTCAATCTTTAAATAAGGATTTTAACATGAGGCGTTTAGAGCGTTATCTGATTGCAGCATGGGAAAGTGGTGCGGTTCCGGTTATCGTTTTAACCAAGTCAGATTTATGTGATGACATAGAAGAGCGGATTCAAAAAGTTGAAGAGACAGCCCCAGGTGTTGAAATACATTCCGTGAGTAATCTGACGGGTGATGGCATTGAATCACTCAGAAAATATGTTTCAGTCGGCAAGACCATCGCGTTACTTGGATCATCAGGTGTTGGTAAATCAACGTTAGTCAACACATTATCGGGCTCATATGTACTTAAGACACAAGAGATTCGTGAAGATGACAGCAAGGGAAGACATACGACGACACATCGAGAGCTCGTTTTATTACCAGGAGGTGGTTTGATACTTGATACACCAGGTATGAGGACTCTGTCGCTTTGGGAAGCAGAAGATGGTATGGAAAAGATGTTCGGAGATATTGAATCACTTATTAAGACCTGTCGCTTTAATGACTGCAAGCACCAAAAAGAACCGGGGTGTGCAGTGAGAGAGGCAATTAGAAAAGGGACAATAGATGAGTTGAAGTGGCAGAGTTGGCTTAAACTTCAGAAGGAAATTAGACATCTGGAATCTAAGAAAAACTCTAAAATAAGAGCCATTGAAAAGCAAGGCATAAAAAAAATAAGCAGACAGATCAACGCAAGAACAAGACAAAGTGAAGGTTACGATATGTAAAAAAAACACGCCCTTATTTTTAAAAACAGGGCGTGTTTTCGTTTTTGTGGGTTATTATAATCCTAATACAGCCTTTGCTTGTTCAAGCCAACTTTCTATGGTCTTGATCGTCATTGCTCTTGTGTGAATATCGGAGCAGTCGTTATCAGAAAATTCTTCAATAAATTTTTCAAAGGCAGTGATCATCGTTAGATGATTTAGTGCCATAAAAATAGGATCATTGTCAACTTTGCATATTATGACCCCGACATCTTGTTTGAGTGCAATAAATATGTCATCGGGAATTGAAAGAGGCGTCAGATGGACATGGTAATTTTTATTAATATGCATAAGTTGTAACACATAGGCAACATGATTGATGTAATGTAAAGGGGTAAAGATAGGTTTTATACCGATAAACCAATCCAGTGGACCAGTATATGAAAACGACTTTTCTTTTAATGATTCGATAT
Source organism: Acidaminobacteraceae bacterium (assembly GCA_041741755.1). Taxonomy (GTDB): domain Bacteria; phylum Bacillota; class Clostridia; order Peptostreptococcales; family Acidaminobacteraceae; genus Fusibacter_C. The sequence continues at coordinate 324,325 of JBGSJR010000028.1, forward strand.
TGGGCAAGGTTAACCATTCGCATTGCTTATTCTCTTGTATATTAGTATTAAAGGCATCTACGCGACTTTTAATTAGGTCAGAAACAAATTGTTTTTCTGAAATGTCATCGCTAGATAGATTATGCAACAAGTCCGCAATTGTGGCTGGTGGCATCGTCGATAGAGAGAGTGATTTGGAGAGTATTGACAGGTTTCCTTTTTGAGACTCGAATTCTTGATACAAACTCAAAAATTTATCAATTTCTTTCATGGTGAATACTTTCATCAGAGGGCGACAATGCTCGAGATAAGTATTGAATTCCACATCAAGAGCGGCTAACATAGACGGGTCATGATACAGCAATTGTTCTGAAACACTTGTACTTGCCATACCACTTGATTTTAGTGCAATCATATCTGGAGCAAGGAATAAAGTGTGTTTGAAAGAATATTCTAGGTGACCAGGATAATAATAGGGTTCGATTGCGCCTGTCATGTATAAAGGCAACCAGCGGTCAATTGCAGCATTCATCTCTTCTGTATCTCGATTAATGTAGTGAATAATAATGATTCGATTGCCGCGCCTGATCACTTCGGCAATAAGATGTGCCCATTTCATGCAAAAATCTGGGTCCTCAAACATCCATTCCATGGAATCGTCACTATAAAGTTTAAGGGTACACGTTTGATCATGTGTGATGATTGTTGTCAGAAACTTGATAGCGGCTTGACGCTTTCCTTCGTTTCCATAATATACTTCAACACTGAGTTTCTTTCCAGAAGGAGTATTTTGCAACAGTTCTGGAATAAAAAGCGGTAATTTAGACGCTTTTGCTTGATTGAAACGCGCGATAAACTTATTGATTAATTTGGTGTTCGGCGTTAGGTCGTCAGAGAGCCAATGCCATATTTTATTGGTGAGCAATTCTTGGTCAGTGCTATCTGACTTTGGAATGTCTAGGATTTCAACCAAACTATCCTTACTACCTGTCTGAGTTGCAAAATATGTGGCAATGCCTGTAACATATTCGCTATGTTTCGCTAAATCACGGGACCCATTTCGCCACCTACTGATCAATGATGGATCAACGGATAGTGCTTTAGCCAACTTGTTGTTTGGTATGTTCTGCAAGTTCATAAGAAGATTGAGTTTTTCGTGAAATTTCATCGATATCCCCCCTCAAGTAGAGTATAGCACAAATCATAAAAAGAGGCACTACAGGCGGTTGCATGAAATGAATTTCAGCGAATGCCTTTGTGCCTCTTTGATTTAGTGTTATTTCCGTTAAAATTTCGGTTGTGTCGTTTGAAAAATCAAGCTTTAAATTTTGTCATTTCAACTGATAAATTGGTGATATCTTCGTTGAGATGATCGATTGCTTGACCAATCTCTGATACCCTTGAAAGCTGTTCTTCAGTAGAAGCGTTGATTTCTTCTGTAGAGGCAGCAGACTCTTCACTAATGGCGGCCATTGATTCAAGGGACACGATAAGTTCGTTTTTCAAACTATCTATTTTTTCTGTTTCACGAAGGAAGTCGTCAATAATCATGCCTACTTTTACAACGCGTGTATCGATATCCTCGAAGACTGTGACGGTTTCTGACAGATTCAATTTAGCTTTTTCAACTGATTTTTGTGTACCTTGAACTGTTTGATTAGTCGACTCAACGATGGCGACGATCTTCGCGATAATGATGTTGATTTCTTCAGCTGAAGTCGCAGATTGTTCAGCTAGTTTTCTGATTTCATCAGCGACAACGGAGAATCCTCTTCCTGCTTCACCAGCACGTGCAGCTTCAATAGAAGCGTTTAGGGCTAATAGATTCGTCTGACTTGATATGCCTTTGATGGTGCTGACGATTGTCTCAATGGCTTGCGAACTAATACTAAGTTCGTGTACTTTCTCAGAAACTTGATCCGTATTGTCAACCGTGATTTGGAAGACATGCTGAAGGTCATCTATCTTTGAACGACCTGTTTGATTGACATGAACCATTTCAGTTGAGACAGTTTTAGCATCAGTCAACTTTGAAAAAATCATGTTGATGCTATGACTTAAATCTTGTCCATTTATAAGTCGCTCGTTGACATTTGATGCGAGGTCTGTTGCACCATGTGTAATTTCTTCTATCGCGCGTGTCACTTCGTGGCTTGAAGCACTGAGTCCTTCAACGTTATCCGTGATGGTTTCTGAAGAAGCCGCAATATTGTTTATACTTGTAGTGACTTCGGAAATCAAATGACGTACATTTTCAGTCATCTTTCCAAACTCAGTAGCAAGTGAACCAATCTCATCTTTGGCTTTATGGTCGACCTCGGTTCTGAAGTTACCTTTTCCAACTTCAATCATGGCAAGTTCAACTTTTCTGAGTGGTGTAGTAACTGTCTTTTTGATAAGTCTTGAAATTATTAATACTAAAATTAGTACGGAAAGTACAACAACTATGACGTTGTTGATAATATTCTTAAGAATAATGGCATTGATACCCGATTTTGGATACGTTACGACGATGGTGTTTGTATCGCTCATGATTTTGTAAGCTAGAAAAGTATCATTGCCAATAGTCACATCATACATATCATCTTTTCCAGCTAGAACTTCTGATAGCCAAGGCTGTTCGACTGCTGATGTTGCAACGAGTGTTGGATCTTTGTGCGCAATAATCATATTGTTTGAATCAATAATAACTGCGAATCCATTTTCTCCGATAACAAGATCTTCAAGTCTTTTCTGAATATCAAGATTGGCTAGTAGATCGATAAGTGAAGTAGGCACGATACCTATCTGTACAACACCAGGCACATCACGCCTAGGAACACCGATAAATTGATACATTTTACCATCTTCTATTCGCGGTTCTGGTTCTTGAGCATAGTAGCCATCGCGTTTGTTAATCAACTCCGTAAAGGGCTGCATCAACGGATCGGCTGATAATTTGGAGCCAAATGCTTTTTCATTGTTTCCAAATTGTACGATACCTGAAATGTCTGAAATACGAATTTCATCAATTTTTAGTTGGTCAGCTAACTTGTCCATATTATAGGTTTTGAGCCAAGTTTGGTTATAAGTGACCATTTCTGCAATGGCTTGCGCAAGTGCTACATTTTTCTCGTTCATGGCATCCTTGGTAATTTGGATGACATCTTCTGCCGTATTCAATTCCTTTTGGATATTGATCACTTGGTCATCAAGCTGAAGTTTAACAATTTCTTCAATAGAACCGTTTGTGGATACTGTATTGAAGATGGCCTGAAAACCAATGGCTAATATAATGATAAAACTTGTAATAAGGACGATTCTCGCTCTGATTTTCATAATGATCCCCCCTTTGCTTCTCGTATTATTATAGCATAAGGCGATTAACAAAATACAAGAAAATATTAAGTGTTTTAGTCATTTTATTAAAATAAATTAACTATTTAAAAGATTTTGACGAATTGCTGTGACTCATTTGTAAAAAATGTCACTATTTTTACGTGCCAATGTCTATGGTCTTTCATTTGTAACTTGGATTTTCTGTAAATATAATGGGGGTGTAAGAAAGTCATCGTTGGTGATGGCTAAAATTGAATAAGGGGGAACACAATGGAAAAAGCATTAGGTTCAAATTCTAAAAAAGGTGGCGTTCAAAAGTTTGGACGTTTCTTAAGCGGAATGGTTTTGCCAAATATTGGCGCTTTCATCGCATGGGGTATTATTACAGCATTATTTATTCCGACAGGTTGGGCACCAAATGAAAATCTCGCAGCATTAGTCGGTCCTATGATTACTTATATGTTGCCTCTATTGATTGGTTACACCGGTGGTAAACTCGTAGGTGGTGTACGCGGCGGTGTAGTTGGTGCTGTCGCTACGATGGGTGTTGTTGTCGGCGCAGATATTCCGATGTTTATCGGTGCGATGATCATGGGCCCAATGGGTGGCTGGTGCATCAAAAAGTTCGATGATCTAGTAGATGGCAAAGTTGCTGCCGGCTTCGAAATGCTCGTTGCGAACTTCTCTGCCGGTATCATTGGTATGGTTTTATCACTTGTAGCACTACTCGGTGTTGGTCCAGTTGTACTTATGCTCAATGACATCTTAAAGACAGGCGTTGAAGCGATTGTAAATGCAAACCTACTCCCTTTTGCTTCACTATTTATTGAACCAGGTAAAATACTCTTCTTAAATAACGCAATGAACCACGGTATCCTTGGACCTTTAGGTATCCAAGAAGCAACTGAAACAGGTAAATCTATCTTCTTTTTACTTGAAGCTAATCCAGGTCCAGGTCTTGGTATCTTGATGGCATACTGGATATTTTCAAAAGGTATGGTTAAAGAATCAGCACCAAGTTCAATCATCATTCACTTTATCGGTGGGATTCACGAAATTTACTTCCCTTATGTATTAATGAAACCTATTCTTGTACTTGCTGTAATCGCTGGTGGTATGAGTGGTGTCTTCACATTTAGTTTATTAGGTGCAGGTTTGATTGCAACACCTTCTCCAGGTAGTATCTTGGCTCTTATCGCAATGTCTCCGAAGGGTGGCTTGCTACCAGTACTTGCTGGTGTACTCGTTTCAGCAGCTGTTTCATTCGTTGTGGCATCGTTCTTTATCAAACGTAGCAGTGACAAAGAGGGAGACCTTGAGTCTGCAAGAGCAGCTGTAAGCAGCATGAAAGCTGAATCAAAAGGCAAATTCGTTGGTGCAGTGAAAAAAATCGTCGTTGCTTGTGACGCTGGTATGGGTTCTAGTGCTATGGGCGCTACAACGCTTAGAAAAAAAGTGAAAACGGCTGGACTCGACATCGAAGTCATCAATACGTCACTTGATGAGATCCCAGCAGATGCTGATATCATCATCACGCATAGCTCGCTTGCAGAACGCGCAAGAGATAGAAATCAAACAGCTGAACTCATCGCAATTGAGCAATTTGTTGGCAACCCAATCTATGATGAGTTAATCGAAAGGCTAAAAGCTAAGTAAATTATCTCAACCCTATATATATAGTAGTAAGGAGAAACAGTGAATACGATTCACTGTTTCTCTGTTTAAAACGTTCTTCAAAAATGTCACTGTTCAATAATGTCAGTTTGTAGCAACTTTTAGTGAACTAGGCGAATAATAGGCGTATAATAATAAATAAATGTAATAACTTCATTGAATAATAATGACTATCACGCATTTGTTAAAATTTGTCTCTATTAAAGCTTATTTCAGGGGGTACAAGTGGCATATTCAAAACGAATCTGGGACATCATAGATATTTTGTTAAATCATGAGGGCTTTATGTCTGTCTCGGATATTGCCGATATTTTGAAAATTAGTAAACGCACTATATTTAGAGATATGGATGAAGTTGAGTCACTCGTATCTGAACACAGCTTAAAACTGCATAAAAAGACAAAACTTGGTCTTTGCGTTGAAGCGACAACCGAACAGATTATAGCATTTAAACAGTATTCAAATAAATATAAAGGGACACACTATTCACAAGAGGAACGCTTAAATAAAATAATTATAGAACTATTGAAAAGTAGAGAGCCTAAAAAATTTTATTTTTTTTCAAACTTACTAAGTGTTTCAGAAGCAACCATATCATATGATATGGATAAAGTTGAACCATGGTTTAATGAAAGGGGTATCAATCTCATTAGAAAACCTGGATATGGCGTGTTCCTCAGTGGCCATGAAGGCGATTTTAGAAAAGCGATTGTGGACTTTCTCTATCAAAATTATGAGCATCAAGATTTAGTTAATCTCATAGATAACAGTACTAGTTTTGTTGAAACGGTCATGGATCGTGAAATTAGTATTAAAGTCAGCCGCATCCTTGGTCAGTACGAAGACTATTTAGCCAACCGATTGACAGATCAATCATATATGGGACTCATGATTCATTTATCAATAGCCATTCAAAGAATATTACGTGGTGAGAGCATCATCATGAATGAGGAAATACTTAGTGAACTGAAACTCGACGCTCAATTTGAAATTGCAAGAGATATTGGTATGGATGTCGAGAAAGTGTTTGGCATTAGATTCCCTGAAGATGAACTCGGATACATCACGATGCATCTCAAAGGTTCAAAACTAAAGACGGAAGCGTTGATTGAAAATCAGGATTTAATCATTTCAAATTTTGAACTCAGCCGTCTAGCCTCCAATATGATTCATAAGTTCAAAGAACTAAGTGGTTATGACTTTAGAGAGGATGAAAAGCTACTGATTGGGTTGGTAAGTCATTTGAGACCAGCGCTCACGCGTATTAAGTTATCACTTGATATTAGAAATCCTCTACTTGGAAAAATCGTGGAAATGTATCCAGAGATTTATGATATGTCGTCGGTCGCAAGTGAACTAGTCATGAAACAATTTCAAATGAAGGTGCCTGCAGAAGAAATTGGTTATATCGCCATGCATTTCGGTGCGGCAATTGAGCGATTCATTAAACTTCAGAGTATTGAAAAACGCATAAGAACGGGTGTCGTATGTTCTAGTGGCATAGGCACTTCGAGTTTGCTCTATTCGAGACTACTTAAGCTGATTCCTAGACTTGAACTAATAGGACAATTCTCTAAAGAGGATGTACTTCTCGGTAGAATTGCTGCTCATGATTTGGAACTACTGATTACGACAATCAACTTGGACAAGTGCGACATGCCAAACATCCAAGTCAATCCTTTATTGATGCCAGAAGATATTGAACGCATCAAACAAGTTGTGAGTATTTTGAGTAGTAATGTAAGACCGTATAAGAAAATTGAAGAAGTTTCTAAAAAGGATCAGACAGATGCCATCAAAAGAATCCATGCAATTACAGATGCAGTATTAAATCTCGAGGCGCGTTTCAATCTCTATGATGATGTTAAAGCAATGCGTATCAACGATTTGATCAATATAGTTTCAGAAGAAATGACCAATGGCAGTAAACATAAAAAAATACTACAAGTTGAATTGAGAGATCGTGAAAGACTTGGTAGTACAGTTTTACAAGGAGAAGGCATTATCTTACTCCATACAAAATCCACTGCAATTTCAAACATAAGCTTTACCATTTGGCGCTTTAAAGCGCCAATATATCATAATCTAGAGAGAACCACAGAAATTTTAAATGCAGCAGTCGTCATGCTTATTCCTGTAGACGTAACTGATATACAAATCGAAATCATGAGTCAACTCAGTAAAGCGCTAGTTGAAGAGGATTTGTTTATCGATAAAATTAAACATGCTGATGAAGACGATATAAGAATCTTTATTAAAAGGATTTTGCACAATTGGTTATCCAAAAATATGAAAGCCGGAGGGCTGGTTTGATGGATAAATTACAACAAGTGGGCAGATTCTTAAGTCGAATGGTCATGCCTAACATAAGTGCATTCATCGCATGGGGCATACTGACTGCAGTGTTTAATCCAGATGGTTGGTTGCCAAATTCGAACTATGAGGTTATCATCAAGCCGTTTATCCTATATGCATTGCCAATACTTATTGCATTTAGTGGAGGCAAGGCAATAGACGGGACACGTGGTGGTGTCATAGGTGTCATCGGAACGATGGGGCTAATAGCCGGTGCTGATATTCCTATGTTCATCGGTGCTATGATTATGGGGCCATTGAGTGCTTGGGTGCTTAAAAAGCTTGATCATGCAATAAAACAATATATTCCCACAGGTTTCGAAATGCTCATCACGAATTTTTCAGCGGGAATACTTGGTACATTGTTAGCTATTTTTGCCTATGAAGCAATAGGACCTTTGATTTTATTTCTCAACACAATCATCGAAACCGGCGTGACCTATGTACTTGATAGAGGTATATTGTTTCTCGTTTCTATCTTTATTGAACCCGGAAAAATCTTGTTTTTAAACAATGCAATCAATCATGGCATTCTCGGACCACTAGGGATTCAAGATGCGCTAATCAATGGAGACTCAATCTTTTTCCTTTTGGAGACGAATCCTGGACCCGGTTTAGGTGTTTTACTTGCCTATTGGTTTTACAGTAAAGGGGCTGCTAAAAATAACGCACCAAGTGCGATGATCATACACTTTTTTGGCGGCATCCATGAAATCTATTTTCCCTATGTCATTATGCACCCTGCACTTTTTGGGTCAGTTATCCTAGGTGGTATGAGTGGTATATTCACTTTTGAACTATTCAATGCTGGAATGACCGCAACGCCATCACCAGGCAGTATTGTTGCTTTACTTGCATTGGCACCAAAATCAAAATTAGTCGCTGTTCTAGCGGGCGTGCTCGTATCGACTACTGTTTCTTTTTTAATTAGTTGTGTGATACTGAAGCGCAGCAAACAGTGGGAAGAGACAGAAATCGAAGTCAAAGTGGACACTTTGATACCGGACTTTTTGAAAGGGTATCAAGGTGACTATAAAATTTCTAAAATCACCTTTGCTTGTGATGCTGGTATGGGCTCAAGTGCATTAGGTGCTTCACTTCTCGGAAAGCTGGTCAAGCTGCATGGACTTGAATTGCCGGTTATTAATGTGCCAATCGATGCTATTCCAAATGATTCCGACCTTGTTATCACCTACGTCGATTTGTTATCAAGAGCAAAAAAGCAAGCGCCAAATGCTCTGCATATAGGGATAAAGGACTTTTTAGACAAAGAAGTTTACGATCAACTCTTAACCGCCATAAAGGCATATTGTGTTATTTCGGAGGTAGAAATGGAAATCAAACAACCAACAGAGATTTTAATGAAGTCAAACATCATCTTAAACAGAGCCTCGGTCAGTATGAGTGAGGCTATTGAACATGCAGGTGAACTTCTTTATAAAAGCGGGTATGTGGAAGAAAGCTATATCAAAGGTATGCATGCGAGAGAAGAAAAGTTTTCTACTTATATCGGAAGTAACGTTGCAATCCCGCATGGAGAAAACGGTGTGAAAGATAGCATCTTGGCATCGGGGATTGTCGTTGTACAATATCCAGAGGGCGTGAGCTTTGGAGAAGGCAAATTGGCAAAACTAGTTATCGGTATTGCGGGCAAAGGCAATGAACATATCCAACTTTTAGCAAATATTGCAGAGGCGATTGAAGATGAATCAATACTTGGTCGCATGATAGAAACGCAGGATCCTAACTATATCTATGAACTGTTCTCAAGTGAAGGGATGTTACAAGCATGATAGTGACGATTACACTAAATCCGGCAATTGATAAAACGATAGAACTAAGCGATTACACTATTGGCGAACTGAATAAAGTTGATAAATGGATTCAAGATCCAGGTGGAAAAGGCATTAACGTATCGAAAGTCATTGAATCTTTAGGCGGAAAAAGTATTGCTACTGGATTTTTAGGTGGAACGGCTGGTTTCTATATAGAAAATGCGCTTAAGGACTTAGGAATTGCAAACGATTTTGTCAAGATCGCAGATATGACACGTACGAATTTGAAAATATTCGACAAGCAAACAAAAGAGACAACTGAGATCAACGAACCAGGTCCGTTTGTCTCTGAAACGGATATTCAGACACTAATAGACAAAGTAGAAGGCTTGATCAAGCCACCATGTGTCGTAGTTATCTCGGGTAGTGCACCAAAGTCAGTACCTGATGATATCTATGAAACGCTTGTTAGAGTAGCTAAAAATAAAGGGGCAAAAGTGTTTTTGGATGCTTCAGGTCCTGCTTTTAAGGCGGGTTTAAAGGGTAAACCTGATTTCATCAAACCCAACAAACACGAGCTTGAAATTTATTTTGGAAAGAATATTGAGACAGAAGAAGATTTAAAGGCAGCTGGCCATCATTTTGTAGATGAGGGCGTCGCTCATGTGTTTATTTCTTTGGGCAAAAAAGGTGCATTTTATGCAAATAAAGAGAAATCATTGAGACTGAGACCTTTAAGGGTTGATGCGCATAGCAGTGTCGGTGCTGGTGATGCTTTCGTTGGTGCATTTGTCTATGCCTACGATCATGAATACGAAGTGGAAGAGATGCTTAGACTAGCCATAGCAACTAGTGCGGGAGCAGTGATGACCATTGGCACTAAACCGATGAACGTCGAATGGATCATGAGTCAGATTGATCGTGTCGTCATAGATTACATTTAGGAGGAATTAATGAAAACGAGAGCTGTGAGAATGTATGGGATGGATGACTTAAGACTAGAAACGTTTGACCTCCCTGACATAAAAGAAGATGAAATACTCGTCAAAGTCGTATCAGATAGTATCTGTATGTCGACTTACAAAGCCGTCAAGCAAGGCAAAAAGCACAAACGCGTGCCAGAAAATGTTGCAGAGCATCCAGTAATTGTTGGACATGAGATGGCGGGTATCATTGTTGAAGTGGGTAAAAAATATGAAGATCAGTTTAAACCAGGTATGAAATTTTCGCTTCAACCTGCGCTGAACTATAAAGGTAGCCCATACGCACCAGGTTATTCGTATGAGTTTTTTGGTGGTAATGCGACCTACAATGTCATTCCAGCTGAAGTCATGGAACTTGGATGTTTACTCATCTATGAGGGCGATAGCTTTTATGGCGCTTCACTTGGAGAGCCAATGTCGTGTATCATTGGCGGTTATCATGCCAATTACCACACTGTGCCCTATAAATATGAACATGTGATGGGCACAAAAAAAGGTGGAAATATCGCGATACTTGGTGGTGCAGGTCCAATGGGTCTCGGTGCGGTGGATTATGCACTTGCTATCGATAACAAGCCAGCTAAGATCGTCGTATCGGATATCAGCGATGACCGCTTGAATAGAGCGGCTAAATTTATCACGCCTGTTTACGCGGCTTCTAAAGGCGTTGAACTTTTATATGTAAACACAGCGAATTTTGAGAATCCAATTAAACACTTAAAAGAACTTACGGATGGACACGGTTATGATGATGTTTTTGTCTATGCACCAGTAGTGCCACTCGTTGAGCAAGGTGATCAGCTTTTAGCGTATGATGGCTGCATGAATTTCTTTGCGGGTCCTACGGATACAAAGTTTACAGCGCCAATCAACTTGTATAACGTACACTACAACAATACCCATATCATGGGGTCTACAGGTGGTAACACTGAAGACCTCATCGAAGCACTTGAACTCTCGGCAAAAAATCTTATCAATCCTTCTGTTATGTTGACGCATATCGGTGGACTTGATTGTACAATTGACGCCGTCATGGATTTACCAAACATCCCAGGTGGTAAAAAGCTCGTTTATAACCATATCGACATGCCGCTCACAGCGATTGATGATTTTGAAAAATTGGGTGAATCTGATCCACTATTCAAAGCGCTTGCGGAGCTCGTTGAAAAGCATAATGGTCTATGGAATGCAGAAGCGGAAGCTTATTTATTAAACTACTTTAATGTATAAGGCAAATATAACAGATGAAATGATTATGAATGAGGTGCTAAATGAAATTTTTTGAATTTGAACTAAAAAATGAGCATGGTTTACATGCTAGACCTGCTGGTTTATTTGTACAAGTCAGCGGTAAATATCAGAGTGCGATAACCTTATATAAAGGTGAGATTAAAGTCAATGGCAAAAGCTTACTTGGCCTAATGAAGATGGCGGCGTCAAAAGGCGATCTTATCCGGTTAGAAGTTGACGGAGCAGATGAAAAAGAAGCCTTTACGTCATTGGTTCAGTTGATTGATAACAATTTTGATGAATAAATTTTTAAACTAATTGATATAATATTATATCAAAAAAATCGCGTCAGATACCAAACATAACGTTTGAGAGGTCTGACGCGATTTTGTTTTGTCATTGACATAAAATATAAAGTGTTATTTATTTGCCTTAAAGGGGGTATATCTCTAGTGAGGTGATTCCGATGAGTATGAGTTTTCCACTGGAATTCAAAACCGGATTTTTTAAGGTTGAACCGTGCCTCCTAAAAATTGATAGTAAATCGTCGCAACTCATTTTTGAACTTGACCATAGTAAAGTCGCTTATTTTGTCGATTATAACAACATCAAAAAAATCTACTATAACCCAACTATGCGACATGAGCTCGCATTTCAAACGTTACATGATGATTATATCGGCTACATGCACAAAGAAGAAGTACAAAGGGGCATCGTCGATTTCCTGAAAGTTGAATTTGGCGAAAAATTTAGGGAAATCTACGCATCAGAATAAAATAAAAAATAAAAGTCACAGTAAAAAATCCGTAGGCGTCCAATCAATGGGCGCTTTTCCATTTGCTATCAGAAAAGCATTTGTCTTTGAAAAGGGTTTACTGCCGTAAAAGCCTCTATAGACAGAAAGGGGACTTGGATGCGGTGCCATAAGTATCAGATGGTTAGGGTTCTTTATCAATTTTGCTTTATCTTGTGCGGGCTTACCCCAAAGCCAAAATACAACGGGATCCGGTTTATCGTTGATTGATCGGATGACCTGATCCGTAAAGGTTTCCCAGCCTTTACCCCGATGAGAATGCGCTTCTCCAGCGCGAACGGTGAGGACGGTATTTAGTAATAGCACCCCTTGTTCTGACCAATGTTTGAGATAGCCATGCTTTGGTATCTGGATGCCTATGTCGTCATGGAGTTCCTTGAAGATATTGACCAATGATGGTGGTGCAGGTACGCCTGGTTTTACACTGAAAGATAGGCCGTGTGCTTGACCAGGGCCGTGATAAGGATCTTGACCAATTAACACAACTTTTAGGCTTGAAAAAGGGGTATAGTGAAAAGCATTGAAAATATCTTCTAAATCAGGATAGATTGTCTGGGTTTCATATTCAACGTCGAGAAATGTCCATAAAGAGTGATAGTAGTCCTTCTCAAATTCTGTGCCGATGACCTGTGCCCAGTCGTTTCTTAAAATCTCAGTCATTTGCTACCTCCATATGATGTTACGCATAATTTCCTCAATTATATCATATACGATTTGTGAAACTAAAAATTATCGAGCAATTTGAACCAATTTAAATTAGAATAATAACATAGAAGATCATTATATGTGACCATTTGGAGGTGGTACTATGTGTGGAAGATTTTACCTCGATGCAGATGCGGCGTTTCTTATGAACTATTTTAAAATCCTGTATGAGCCAAAAGTGATCGTGGATAATCCGTTGATTTTTCCAACGCAAAGTAGTCCTGTGATTATTGAGAGTAAAGGTGAAAGGCGGATGGGCCTCATGAAATGGGGGTTCAAACTACCAAATAGTACAAGACCGATTATCAACAGTCGTTCGGAGACCATCCACGAGAAAAAGATGTTCAAAGCTGCTTTTGAAAAGAGACGATGCATTGTTCCTGCAAGTGGTTTTTTTGAATGGTCAGATTATACAGACCAAAAGCCAAAACCACAGTATCAGATCTCTGTCCCGGATCAACCGATCATGTGCATGGCTGGAGTCTATACGAAAACGTTTGATGAAACGGGTCAAGTTGGATGGGTATTTTCCATCGTCACACGTGATGCAAATGAAGATATGATGGCGATTCACCCAAGGATGCCTTTGATGCTTGGTGCAAATGAAATAACCAGTTGGTTAAGTCAAGAGACACAGCGTGCGCAGCTTGATGTTCTCCTAAAGACCGATATCGGTAAGCTAAACATCGTGCGAACATAGCAAGGGATATGGCTGCATTATCTTGACAGCTAATTTAGGGTATGCTAAAATACGAACAATAACCGATGAACGAAAAAGTACAAAATGTGAAAATAAAGCGAGTGGGGAACTGGTGCAAGCCCTGTATGGAAACATTTTTGGAAAGACATTCGCGAGGTATGTGCTTGAAAGTTAGTAGAGCGCATCGGCTTCCACCGTTATCTGGAACTGAGAGGACTGTTATAGTCAACGAGGATGGCACCGCGGATTAACCTTCGCTCCTATTTTGGAGTGAGGGTTTTGTTATTTTTCGGGCGTCTTATTGACAAATTTACAGTTGAATTAGGGTGGCACCGCGTGAATACCACGCCCCTTGGAACTTATAGTTCGAGGGGCTTTTTTTGCGCCTCGATAAAATCGAAAGGAGCAAAGCTATGAACAATCACTTTGAAAAACAAGAAAAAGAAATGAGTCGCATTTTGATCTCCGAAGTTAGTATGAACGCCAATATGCCCGTCAGATTGTGTGGCTGGGTACATCGCGTCCGCAAATTAAAGCATGTCACTTTTATGATCCTTAGGGATCGAACGGGACTTATTCAGTGCGTGTTAGATACTGAAGTAGAAGCAGGCCTAAACCTTAATCAAGAAACGGTTATATGCCTGACTGGAACAGTCGTTGAAGGTAAGAACGCATATGGTGTCTTTGAGATTGCCGTGAATGCCATCGACGTGATAAATCGTTCTGAAGGACTGCTGCCGATACAAGTCAACGGCGAGACATTAGATATTCAGCTTGATACGTTGCTTGAGCACCGCGTATTAGGGCTTAGGCATCCAAAAGAGAAGGCGATATTTGTGATTCAGTCTCGCATTGCACAGTATTTTTCAGCGTTCTTAAGCAACGCGGGCTTCACAGAGATCCATACACCGAAGCTAGTGAAAGAAGGCGCTGAGGGCGGTGCCAATGTCTTCAAACTCGATTATTTTGGTGAAACGGCTTTTCTTGCTCAAAGCCCTCAGTTTTATAAACAGATGACAGTCATTGCGGGCTTTGAACGCGTCTTTGAAGTTGGTTCGGTTTTCAGAGCAGAAACGCATAGCACGAGTAGACACCTAAATGAATATGTAAGTCTAGATTTTGAGATGGCATTCATCAGAGATGAATATGAACTTATGAGGATGGAGACGGCACTACTACACTATATTATACAGGCACTAAATTCTAATGAACACGTAGAGCTTGAGACACTCAATATCACATTACCAGAAGTACCTGATGTTATACCGCATATGAAATTGTCAGAAGCGATCTCAATTCTTAATGCTCAGTATGGCAAAACAGCACTTGATGGAGATCTCGATCCGGAAGGCGAGAAACTTATTTGTGAACACGTTTTCAAAGAAACAGGCTCGGAGTTTCTGTTTTTGACACATTATCCGCAGAGAAAAAGACCGATGTACACGATGCCTTGTGGCACTGAAGAGACACATAGTTTTGACCTTCTCTTTAGAGGCTTAGAAATAACAACGGGGGGGTGCCGCATTCATAGTTATGAGGCATTGGTAGCCAACATGATCAAAAAAGGGCTGAATCCGGATGCCTATACGAGTTACCTAGAAGCCTTTAAATATGGCGCACCGCCACATGGTGGTTTGGCAATTGGTCTCGAACGCCTCACTGCACAATTACTTGGTTTCAGCAATGTAAGACGGACGTCTTTGTTCCCGAGAGATGGTCTGCGACTTGTTCCATAAAAGTAAAGCGGGCAAACCTTGTGGATAGGGTTGCCCGCTTTTGATATGGTTAACGAGAGTGCGTTATTTGATAGGGATTGTTACTTCAACTCTGTTTTTGTATGCTTCTGCAACAGCGCCTAAGAAGTCACCGTGTGCGTCGCGAATTGACATAGTAGCGCCTGTGACAACGTCTGCAAGTGCTGCTTTTTCAGCATCAGTCAACTTCGCATATTTTGCCATGTCACCTTCATTTGTCGTATCTGCTTTGATAGGTCGACCAGCTGCAGTTGTATTTTTAGCAAACCAAGCTTCTAGTTCGGCAACTGTTTTACCTACAAAGTATTCTTGGAAGAAGTCCATTTGCTCATACCATTCGTTATCTGGATTCATGTGATAGGTATCGCCACGTTCACGTTTTGTTTGCCATGCTGCAACTTCAGCGACAGCTGTTTCATTCGTTTGAACAGAAGTGCCAGTTACAACGCCAGTATCATGCTCTGCAATTGGATAGCCTTCTTTGCCTGGCCATCCTGAAAAGTGCGGCATAGATGCGCCATCATAATTAGGTGTAGCTACTTCTACGCCATCGACATAGACACTGATAATTCTACCGTTGGCATCAAAAGTTGCTTGAGCCATAGCAATATTGAAACTATATACTTGGTTGCCAGAAGCGTCTTTACCTGGGCCAACTCTAAATGCAAATGTCTGTCCGAGACCTTGATAAACTTTTGTTGAAGTCACGGCTACAGGTGTAGTAGGTGTAGTTGGTGTTGTTGCAACACCAGCTTTTACGATGATTACTTGACCGACTTCGATTAAATCAGCATTTTTAATCTGTGGATTGAGTGCGAGTAACTGATTTAGCGTCATTTTGTGCGTTATAGCGATTTGCCACATCACATCGCCTTTAACGACGACATGCGTCAACATCTCGGCAGTGACAGGCTCTGCAGGTGTTGTTGTTGGTGTTTCTGGTATTGCAGGTGTTGCAGGTGTTGTTGGTGCTGGTGTAGCTGGTGTTTCTTCAACCCATGTCGTAGCAGAAGATGTTGCATCAACAGAAGCAAATGCTGCTGAGGATGTCATGATCATAAGGATGACCATCATTAATGAGAATAGCTTTTTCATAAAACCCCTCCCTTTATTTAGCCGACGTTTCAGTGAATGGTTGTTAGATTCTGCACATATATATACATCGGACTTCGTATTAATATTAACATAATTGTTGCGAAATATACAATGTATTTATATAAATAAACTGATAATATATAACAATTCGCCAATCTAAATAAAAGTAGTTTTCAATTTGAACTCTTGCACAGATTGAAGCGGTTACAATTTTTGTGATTGTTTTTAAAGCGTTTTATCAATTTCAAGGTAGAAAAGAAAAAAGTAAATTGTGTTAGAACAAAATAAAAAAAGATATGAACTAAGCATATCTTTTTTTGTTAAAATCATACCGATTTAAACCTATCAATTAAAGAAATTCAGATAAAACTAGAGTAATAATGCATGTGTGGTCATGGTTATACATTCGCAGTTGTTAAATACGCGAAAAGTCGTTATAAATACGGCCGTCTTTGACTTCGATGATACGATCTGTCTTTTCAGCGATGCGACGATCGTGCGTGATGATGACGAAAGTTGTTTCAAACTGCTTATTAATATCTCTAAGAAGGTCATAAATCACTTCCGTTGTGTCAGAATCTAGGTTCCCAGTAGGTTCGTCTGCGAGTATAATCCTTGGATTATTGATTAAAGCCCGTGCAATAGCTGTTCTCTGTTGCTGACCGCCCGACATATTACCAGCGAGGTTATTTTTGACTTTTCCAAGACCAACTAGTTCCATAATCTCATGTGCACGCTTATCTAATTTCTTATCTATATTTTGACCTTTGATGAAGTAAGGCATCAATACGTTTTCAAATGCTGTAAATTCTGGTAGCAGGTAATGAAATTGAAAGATAAAGCCAATGGTTTCATTTCTGAGCCGAGCAAGTTCGTTTTTCTTCATTTGATCAGTACGTGTCCCGTTTATGATAACTTGTCCATTTGTCGGTTTGTCCAGAGTGCCGATGATGTTCAACAAGGTGCTCTTGCCACTACCAGAAGCACCAATAATGCCGTTGAACGATTTTGCTTTTATATCGAGATCTACATCGAAAAGGACTTGAGTCTTTATTTCAGAACCATATATTTTATTAACTTTGCCAAGTGTTATGATATTATCCATTTTTGATCACCTCTATTGGAGAGAGTTTTCTCGATTTTATAGCTGGAATAATAGAAGCTAGTGTCGAAGCAATGACAGCAATCAGTCCAGAAAGTCCGATGAAGCTAAAATTAATAAAAATTGGAACCACTGGTGTACCATCTGCATTGAGCGCAAATTGACTAAACGACCACAAGAGGGCAAGACCAAATAGGATTCCCAGTATACCTCCTAATATGCCAAGCATGAAGCCTTGGAATAAAAAGACTTGACTAGATATTTTATCTGTAATGCCCATAGCTTTAAGGATACCAATTTGTCTTGATTTTTGTAAGACCGTGATAGCGAGTACACTGGCGATGCCAAGGACAACAGAGATGACGACAAATACTTGAATCATCAAACTGGAAGTGCTTTGACCACTAAGACCACTCAACAGCTGCTCATTTTGAACTTTCCAGTTATCGAACTTAACCGCATCAACTGGAATTTCAAGTGACATACGATCAGAAATTAAATCGGCATCAAAAGGCTCGTCTACTTGCATTTCGATACCAGTAATCTGGGTGTTTTCAAAGCCAAAGACGTCTTTGGCAAAAGCCAGATCACTAATCACCCATGTTTGGTTGATGCTGGCGACTTTTAGATCAAAAAATCCTACGACAATTGCTTCAAATACTGAACCTTCAGGGGTAATAATTTCAACAGACTCTCCGAGCTGGATGCCATAATCCTCAGCGATATTTAGTCCAATAATTACCTCGTGTGTGGAAGCGGCTGGTAATGCACCGCCATCTAGCAGTGCGTCGCTAAACTGATAAATTTGATCTGCTTTGTCAAGCTCAAAACCTCTCAATACGATTTGATTGGTTTTGTCATCGGTCTTTATGAAGGCGCCTTTGGACAACGTTGGAGAAATTCTGTTAACTTCAGAGTACTTGGCTTGTATGTCAGCGATGATGGTTTCATAATCGTCAATGGGTTCGTTTTTTTCTGTGGCACTTACAGTGATGTGAGAGGCGTTGCCAATGGTGGCATCAAGCAAGCTGATTTGAAGGCCTTCGATAAGTGAGCCTATGAAGATCTGCACGGAGATACCTATGGCAATACCAAAAGCAATCAAGATGGTTTGACCTTTGCTAGAGGTGAGAAATCTAAGGGCGATTTTAAAAGCTAAACGCATAAGATCGCCTCCTTGATTTTCCGAAGATCATCAAAGGTATTGGCATAATAATCCGCTTTGACTAAAGGTTCGACATTGGATGAATGTTGAATGGCATAACCACCCACGATAAGCGTAAAAGGCGGGTAGCTTTGTATATCTTGTGTTTTGAGTTGTTCGATTAAACTATGTAGCTTAGTTAAGTGGTAAAAATTAGTGACGCTAATACAGACTAGCGCTGGTTCAAAATACGCGATGGCTTTTAAAATTTCACGTTTTGGCGTATTTGCACCAATATAATAGGCGTCAAAATCCAATATTGTTAGAAAATCCGTTATCATACGTGCACCGAGTTCATGATATTCTTCTTCAAGACAAAAGATGATTGCTTTCTGTCTTGCTGATTGTGCCTCTTCAGTTGAATGGCCCGCATCGCGTTCGGCAAGGACGTATGGATAAGTGATTTCAAGTGCTGAACGTACGATGCTACTACTTAAGTGCTCTTCCCAAATTGGCAATACTTGTTCCAACTGATTGCTCGAAATTTGATTGAGACTTGGTGCTAAAATGGTTTCATAAAGGGATTTCACATCGTGTGTACGATTTTTTAGCGCATCATTGATGAGTTTGATGGCTTTTTCTTTGTCGTGGCTAATGAGTGCTTGCGAAAAACGCGCCAATAATTCATTGTCTTTTTCCATAGAGTTATCCTCTCTTTCTATTGTAACTATGAGTTTTGATACCCAAACTGATGCTATTGACACAATAATATCGTTTACAAATATTGAATTTTAAGAAAACGATGCCGCCAAAAAGTTGATGGCGACATCGTCTTTATTTATGTTATTATGCAATTTTAACCTTTGAATAGACATGTTGTATAGAGTATGTGCATCTTATAATAGAGGTTCAATATGAGCGGCAAGATCAAGTGGTTCAAAAGATGATTCAAATCGCTTGATGACATTGCCTTTTCTATCAATTAGGAATTTGGTGAAGTTCCATCTAATAGCGTTGCCCATTGTGAACTCAGGAAATGTTTCTTTTAATATTGAATCGATGATTTTGTTAGTTGTATTTGATAGATCCATCCCTTCAAACGCAACGTTATCTTTTAAGTATTTGAAAACAGGGTGCGCTTCAGAACCGTTAACATCCGTTTTTTCAAAGAGTGGGAATGTCACGCCGTAATTAAATGTACAAAACGCTTTAGTTTCATCGTTTGTTCCTGGTTCTTGAGCTTTAAATTGGTTACATGGAAATCCAAGTATTTCAAGACCTTGGTCTTTATAGTTGAGATAGAGTTTTTGCAAATCTTCATATTGTGGTGTGAAGCCGCATTTGCTTGCTGTATTAACGACAAGAAGGACTTTATCTTTATAGTCGCTTAGCGAAACCTCGTTACCGTCAATATCTTTTGCGTTAAAATCATAAATAGTCATCGTGTTACCTCCAGTTAGTTTTATGGCCAATCATATTTATAGATACAATGAAAGGTCTCTGTTTGATGTAATGTCTTCGAAACTCAAATTCTTTCGCTCAATTAAATTGTATACAATTCAATTGAGCGTGTCAAGCATATTTTTTCTTTTTTTACTTTATTGACACGTTTTTATTTTAAGTTATACTAAAAAGAGTGCATTATTCACAAGTAAAATTGTGTTATAGATGCGTTAAAAGTGAATAAGGAGATTAAAAAATGTCAAATAAAGATGTAAATGGATTGAAAACGAGCGGTTGTGGCTGTGGTGGCAACAAGACGGTTGACATTCAAGGCATAAAAATTGGTGGCTGTTGCGGTGGTAGCAACCATGATAAATCTGGAGATAACGCGCAATCCTCTGGCGGTTGTTGCGGTGGCAATAATAACGAGAGTAGCGATGATGCAGGAAAATGCTGCTAACTGAAACGACATAAATTAAATAAAAACGCCTTCACAATGGATTTATTGGCCAGTTGAACTGCCCCTTGTCAAGTAGACAAGTAATTAATTAAAGTTTATGCAATATTTAGTGCTTGGTTTCGATATTCCATCGGAGCTAGGCACTTTAGTCTTTTTTGAAACCTTTTTTCATTATAGAAGGTGATGTATGCTTTTATTTTTGCAATCAGATACTCCATAGAATGAAACTTTTTTCCATAAAACATTTCGGTCTTTAGTGCGCCAAAGAAGCCTTCCATTGGGCCATTATCAATGCATTTACCCACTCGCGACATGCTCTGAATCATACCCGCATCGTCAATTTTGCTTTTAAAATTATTATTGGTGTACTGGAAACCTCGATCACTATGAACAATTGGTTTGGCTGTTGGATTGTTTTGTACTGCTCGATCAAACATCTTAAAGACCAAAATATTGTTATTGCTGAATGAAAGCTCATATTCGACAATGCTGTTATCATATAGATCCATTATCGGACTCAAAAATAGCTTTCGGCTATCGCATGCAATAGAAAATTCAGTTACATCAGTTAACCATTTTTCGTTCGGCATGTTCGCAGTGAAATCTCGAGACAAAACGTTGTCTTTCACATAATCAGGTTTGACTCTTTTGCGATTCACTTTTTTTCTTCTGATGCGTGCAGTGATTCTCATCTGCTTCATGAGGCGGTGAATATACTTTTCGCAGTAAGTGGTTTGATTCAGTCGATTGATAAATACTGTCATGCGTCTGTAGCCTAAGATGCCATCAAAGGTTGCGTGATATTCATTGATTAAACAGCATAATAACTCATCTTGCGCTTCTTTTTCGGGCGGTAAACGGACTTCATGTTTATAATAAGCGCTTCTGGAAATATCAAGCTCTTCGCAGAGCATTTTTACCGAATAACCATGCTTTCTATAGTAATCAACAGTAAGGTAGTCTGCTTCATTTCTTACTTTCGTGAACGTATTTTTTTCTCGAACTCCTCTTTTTTTTTAAGAAGTTCAAGTCTGAATTCCGCCTGTTTTCTAAGAATGCGTTCACGTTCCAGCTCCAATTTGAGCTTCCCAATATCATCAAGTTCCGACTCGTTTATTTTACTGCTTTCTTTTGGACCCCTTTTTTTGTATTCCAAAGAAGCCTCGTTATGTGTTAGATATTTTTTTACCCACTGGTAAATTGCCGCATACTTAATACCATATTTTTCAGCAGCATCCTTATAGTTAAAGTTGTTTTCAATAACCCACTTTACAATTTCAAGTCGTTCTTCATAAGTTGTTTTTCGAGACTTCATGGTATAGACTTCTCCTTTCGGATCATAATCCTTAAGTTCTATACCTTTATTGTACTTTTTAATCCATTGTTTAACCATACCAAGTGAAAGATTATATTTTCCACTTAATTCCAACGCTGAGCATTCTCCAGATATAAACAACTCTACTAGAGACGTTTTGAACGGCTTAGAATGTCCTTTGTTGCTGTTACTTGTATCAAAAGCTGAAGAGCCATGATAGCTATATCTGTAGTACCATTCCCTCACTGTTGTTGCATCTACGCCTATATCTTTAGCAATGGATTCATAGCTTCCTTGACCAGTTTGATAGTACTTGCAAGCTTTGACTTTGTCTTCTTTACTGACACTACTATTTCTTGACATAAAAAACCTCCAAAATAGATCATCTAATTTTAATTAATTAGTATGTCTACTTTGGAGGCATCATATCATACGCATGGGTCTTTCCTTTTACCGGCGGAGCTGTGGGAGTCGAACGGACCGTTAAGAAAAACGTCCGGGGGACGTTTTTTAGGCCCTGGCGTGATAGCATCTGAGCCGCGCCAAAAAGCGGCGACGGTGCGGAGCGACTCCCGGTTGTATGTGTTGGGGTATTGTAGGGTCGGAGCGATTGGAAGTTCTTTAAGGAATGTAAATTTCTATGTTATAATAACAATAACTACCAAGTATAGTGAATGTGCAACCAATAGCAGTGTTAGAAGAATCTTTGAAAATACATATAGTAGCAATTAGGGAGATTATATGCAAAATATAAAGAATAAAAACAGAATGAAAACTATTCTAAAACTAATAGTCGTAATACCACTTTTCTATTTTATAGGTATATATATTGGTAAAA
>JBGSJR010000029.1:0-30078 GCA_041741755.1 Acidaminobacteraceae bacterium
GTCAAGCAATTTGACTCATGGTCATGAGTCAAATTGCTTGACACCACTACTCATTGTCTAAAATTTAATGCTTTTTATATCATTATTTTTCATTTTTCGTATAAGATTATAAAGTGGACTGTGAATGATATTTGAAGAAAGGAGACCTTTATGGCAGAAAAGAAAGAAGTTTATTGTGAAAAGTGCGGCGGTGTCATTAAAAATAGTTACGAGTTGGTGGTTACGACTCAGTTTTTATCGGTAGTTCCTTATCATGATCGATGCTTTGCGAGTCAAGTAAAGGGTTTATCAACGATGTTTGTTGGTAACGTCCCTATTAATGGTACGGCAAGTAACGTGGGTACAGTGTTTGCATTAATCATAGGCATCATTGTATTGTTTATTCCCCAGCTGCGTTACATCTCCATTGTGGCGCTGATTTCGATTCTTATTAGATTTTATGCGTGGTTTAACTATGAACGACATTTATAAAGGGGGGAAATAGCATGGGCTTGTTTGAAATCTTTGGAGAATCTTTTAATCCAGGTAATGTAGGCGGCATAGAAAAAAACAAAGCAATTAAGAAGGCACAAAACATAAGACTTTTAATTCTAAAATCCATACTCTCAATGGGAATAATCTTTGGTGTATCCTTTCTGATTTTCCGAGACGGAATAGACATTGCAGGCATATTCATTTACATAAGTGTAATGTTCATATACTGCATTTTTGGCTACTTAATCATTCCTAAACCGGACTATGAAAATATTGGCTGGTTAGGTGGATTGATGGACCACCCATTTAGATTCTCAGATGACTTAAATCGCATGTTGATCTTTCTATCTATTGTATTGTACCCAGGAAGGTTTATTGCGACAACAGTGATGAATTGGATATGGCTGTTGAAAAAATCGAATTTGGAGAGATAATATGGCTAAAAAAGAGATTTCTGAAGAACGTAAAATACTATATTATGCAGGGATGATTGTGATTGTGATTGGTTTTGCTTTGTTTTTTTCAACGTTTTTTTCATTTATGAATCCAGAACGATTTTTTATGGGCGAGGTTTCCATAGGTTCAGTTATTGCAAGACCGTTTATAGGCATTATCATGATCGCCATCGGTGGTTTCATGAGGGTTGTCGCGGCACGTGGTGTGGCGGGATCTGGGCTTGTACTTGATCCTAAAAAGGCGAGAGAGGATTTGAGCCCTTGGTCAACGATGGCTGGTGGTATGATTGATGATGCGCTCAGTGAGACGCGTTTTGGCTCAAACAAAGAAGTGATCAAAGATGTGATAAAAGTGAGATGTCGAAACTGCGTGGCACTTAACGACGAAGATGCTAAGTTTTGTAAGGATTGTGGCGAAAAGATGTAGTTGAATTCCGTTAAGTTATTGTGTAATCTTAAGTTGGGTATTATTACACGGCCAATATGGGGAGGCGTTTTGATCCCTGTAATTAGTGAGAATTGGGAAGTTCCAGTTTGGCTGATATAATATTGAACCAATTTGAATGCAATGATTGTAACTACAGAAAAATCGGGAGGAAAAGTATGACGCGTTGGGGAATGAAGTCTAGAGGAATTGTATTTGTTTTAGTTGTAGCACTTAGTTTGACAGGATGTACACAAAAGAGTGACACCGTCAAGTATGGCGCAGATGCAGCGTCTTATTTGAAAGAATTAGATCAAATGGGCGCTCGTGTAGCGGGAACGGCATCAGAAGTAGCAGGTGCAGACTATCTTGAAAATACTTTAACTGAAATGGGTTATGACGTGTCACGCGTGGCATTTGAGTACGACGATAGTGGGATGAAAAATTCTGAGAATATTATTGTAGAGAAAAAAGGCTCTGGAGAAGGTACCATTATTGTTGGCGCACATTATGATTCCATGGATTCAGCAAATGGCGTGGATGACAATGGTTCTGGCGTGGCTGTCATGCTTGAAAATGCAAAGAGAATGAGTAAAGCGAAACCTGTTCAAACGATAAAATTCGTTTTTTTTGGTGCTGAAGAAGTTGATTTATTAGGCTCTGCAGAATATGCAAGCCTTATGACGCCAGAAGAAATTGAAGATACGGTACTGATGATTAATTTTGACAGTTTAGTTGCGGGTGACATTTCATATGTATATGGCAATTCTGATGAAAAGGGAAAATTTAGAGAGCACACGCTCGAGCTCGCAAAATCAGAAAATTTGGCACTTGTTACTCAAGAGGGACTTAACCCAGAATTTGAAAGAGGAATCACTGGTCCATGGAGTGATCATGCACCTTTTGAAGCTTTAGGGATACCTTTTATTTATTTTGAATCCACCAACTGGAACTACGGTGAACGAGATGGTTATACACAAGTAGAACCCAAATACGGCGACAGTGGCGAAATTTGGCATACCGAATATGACACTTTAACCTATATTGAAAAGACATTCCCAGGGCGTATTGATGAAAGACTTGAACTTTTTTCTACCGTGCTATATAAGTTGTTAATTCAGGACTTAAGCGTCCTATAAATCTTAACACTTGAGAGAACGGGTCAGTGCATGTCTATATTTGTTTAAAAATGGCTTTTTCCCTGATGGCATTGAAGAAAGCTATGCCAATAAACTGATAGGTATAAGTGGTTGGGTGCAAAATGACATGACACTTCAAAAAAACATGAGGCCAGTATCGGTTAAGATACTGGCCTCGCTTTGGGCAAGCGTTCATGTTATAGTTCATTATAGCATATTTTAGCGTTATTAAAAAGTAACGTTTTTGTTGCATATTGCGACTAACGTATTTATACATAGTAAATTGCAAAAGAAATTGTGACCAAACCGCGACACCGTGCATCTAATAAGTAGGAGGTCGAAAATGAATGATATCACAGCACTAATTGAAGCACTCATGAAGGCGCATGCCAGCGACCTGAAGCGTACGGCCTATGTCATGTTAGGCGATGAAGCACTTTCAGAGGATGTGACACAAGAGACTTTCATAAGCTTTTATAAAAACCATCATCAATTTAGAGGGGCCTCTAGTCACAAGACGTATCTGTATCGCATTTTAATGAATCATATTAAAATGCATTGGCGCAAAACTACATATTTGACGCGTGATGCGTTGTTGGACCCAGGCTTGACCTTAGCGTTTGAAGATGAACTGGTAAATATGCTTGATCTACATCAAGCACTTCGAAGTATCAAACCGGTCTATGTTGAAGTCATTACACTTTTCTATTTTAACGGACACAGTGTGGACGACATAGCGGCGATCTTAGATATATCCACAAGCAATGTCAAGATGCGGCTAAAGCGAGGAAGAGAATCGATCAAGAAAGCTTTGACGGGAGGGAAGACGCAATGAATGAATGGAAGAAAGCAACTGAGCATATTAAATTTGAAAGCGAAATGGACGTGCTTTTAAAAATAGACCAAATGAAGCTCGAAAAGAAAAACTTGTTTCAAAAAATAGGCGACCTGCTAAATTATGAAGTCACACTCTCGACAAGTGGCCTGGTTGCGCTATGCTCGATATTTGTCATCGCATTTGGACTCCGAGCCACCAACATCTCGCCTCAAGACAGTACGCACAGCATCACTGTGATCAACGAAAGAGGGCAATATGAGAAAACATATTAAGATAAAAGTTAAAACGATACTGACACTCATCGTGGTTGCTGGCGTGCTTTTGATGTCGGATACGATATACTGGCAAGGTATAAAATTATATAATACCATTGCACCAGACCAATACCATATTGCACTCGATCGGATAAACACGAAGACATTGAAGGGTGAGAACCAACGATTGACTCAAATTTTTGACGAAAACGATTATCAACTATTCATGTTGGTTACGATCGAAGAGGGTTATATGCTGGGCGGTATGCGCATTCGTACCCAGGATGCTGAGAAAATTTATGCGTCGTATCTCGCATATAATAAGGCGTATAAACTTTACGAGGATTATCCAGAGTATGTGATTAATGTCGCGTTATCACAATGGTTTAGCGGTAACGTCCAGCGCGCAACTGAGCTACTAGACGGCTTTACAGACGAGACTATAAGTGACGATGTAAGACTTATCCGCACGGGAATGCACATCGGTCTATACGAATTTGAAAAGGCAATCACGGTTCTAGATACCATTCAAACAGACAAATATTCAGATGTGACAGCGCATCTCTATTATTTTCTTAACACCTATATGGCCGTTGAGAGTGAAAATGCCCCTACTACAGAACCGGTTTATATTTCAAATCAACAAGGTTATAGCAAACTCTTTAGAAGTATTTTCGACATGAATGCTAATGCTAAGGACTTTAATAAAGCGGCTGATTCAAATGCGACGACTAAAACAAGCAAAATTGTTTCAGGACATGTTCTCATAAATGATCAACCTGTTCAAGGCGCATTTGTATATGGTAAAAGCTATAACGGTATGCGCAGCAATTATTTTGAAAAAATGCCACAAACGACTGATCAAGAAGGTTATTACCGTATTGATGATGCTACTGACGCCACTCGGGGTGTTGGGATTGCCATTTCGTGGCACATCATTCAGGATAAACAGCTTGATCGAAACTATTATGCATTTATGGACCCATTGGATACGGATACAATTGATCTGCATTTTAGCGACGGCATAAAATTTAAGTCCCTTGAAATTGTTGGCGATACGTTACGCTATGAAATTGAGGATCCCAATCAATCAGAGGATAGAACGTATAGAATCATCTCCAAGCACACAGATCCTAGGTACGACATCAATGCCACCGCTTATTCGGGTGAAACTATTGATCATCTATCAGGCGCGTTGTCCCTTGAAAGGATGAGACTGAATAGTCGACTTGCTTTTGAGTTCATTTCCTCGTCGGATGAATTGGCAGTAGAGCGTTTCATTGAACCCCTTTATTTGTCGGATGCATATGAATTCAGCGTTACGGTGAGTTATCCAAATGAGACGAATCGTTATGTTATCAACGGATTTTACACAGATCGATTAAGTCAAGTGATAGAGGTGGAAGGTCAAGCATCATTTAGTAAGGGAGATGATTTGATCGCTCAGGGAAATGTAGAAGATGCCATAGCGTGGTATGCAGAAAATCAATCGCTACATGCGCTAAAGGTCTTAGTTGCATTATATACCAAAGGGTATAAGGTAGAAGAAACCAAGGGATTTTCACAGGCGCTTAGTGGTGCAGATCCTGAAAAAGCCAGCGTGTACACGGAAGTTTTGATCGATCAATACGGTGACACGGATGATCTAAAACTCAGCTTAGCAACTTTGTACGAAGCGCAAAATGCTTATGATAAAGCTGCCCAAATTTATTTGGCGCTCATAAGTGAAGCGCCTCAAAATCAATACTACCATTTACAGTATGCACATATGCTTATCAAAGAAGGAAAATTTGAGACAGGTATAGATTACTACACGCAGCATGTGACTGAAAATAAACAGAATTATGGTTGGAACAGTTACTTTGTTTTGGCAAATTTGCCAACTTTCATGGCAGAAGAACTATTGGAAAATCATAGCCGCATCGAAAACATAGCAGCCTTCGAACCATTTCATAAACTTATAAGGCTGGGTGACTATCAGGGTGCTTATGATTGGCTTGATCAAGCAAATGATAGCCATTTAAAAACGATGTACACATTGCTATGGGAAGATGTATTTGGTAGACAGTTTGATATGGATGATCATGACGATTTTGTCGCACATTATATACAAATGACAGAAACGATTACGAATACTCGAATCAGCAATATTCTCAAAGAAATTAAACGTTATAACAATTGGTTTTGAGTCTGGGGGTGAGTCGAATTGCTTGACCCCTTGGCTCACCGGCTCAGTAAAAAACAAAGGATAATCCCCAATACTAGTGGATTATCCTTTGTTTTTTATTGCCTATGGAAAACGCTTTAACTATAGTATGTACTCTATTATATATATCGCATTTTTACATATTTTTCCATAGTGGTGTGTTAAGTTATCTAACGCTTCCTTTGTTAAACATATTAAGGATTGCAAGTAGTATGACAGCTCCAACTAACGCGACAAGAAAACTCGTTAAATTAAAACCGGTCACTTCATAGCCGCTAATCTGGCTCATTACAAATCCGCCAATAAATGCGCCAACAATACCGACAACGATATTTGCAACTGCGCCCATAGAGCCATTTTTGCCCATAATCATGCTTGCAACCCAACCTGCTAATGCGCCTAGAATGATCCAAGATATTATTCCCATTTTGTGCCTCCTTGTATAAAAATTTTTTTATACATAAGAGTAGATACCCATTTATTGCTTTAACTCTACTTTTTTCTGAGTCAATGTGTCAAGCATTATGACTCATGAATCTTTATAATGAAAGTGAATCCTGAAGTTACTACGATTTTTTGTACAACTGATATCAAGTGTCACTCGTTGGATTTGACGATATCCCAATTCGGGAATATTTCATGCCGTCGCTGACAACTGTGAGCCTTGATTATTAGTTTGCTTTTATGTTTAGCTATATCCATCAACTATTCTCTTCTGCCAATTTTACTGTACTTTTTCTTTGTTTGAATAGAAATTTAAATACAAGCCAAGCAAGTAAAGTACTACCAGCCGCGAACAGCGTTGGTAAATTCACATTGATAGCTGTTAGGAAACCAGCAACAATTGGCGGAATCGCTTGAGCTAAACTCGCAATGGATTGGTTCATACCTAGAATCTCACCTTGAGATTTAGAGTCAGACAATCCTGAAACAATCGCCGTAGTATTTGGTTGTGTTAATCCTTGGAAGATTGCGATAAATGGAATAATGACATAAATCCAAATGGCTTTGTCCGGTAGGAGTAAGAGTGGGAAAGTGATCGCCAATAATATAATGGAGAATGATAATATGGTTTGAGAACTGAATTTTTTAGATAGAGGTCTTAAGAATGCCCCTTGAGCAACCGCTATCCATAGACCCATGTAGGCGAACAAATCACCTATTTGTGATTGACTAAATGAGAACTTGCTAATTAAGAAAACCTGAAAGAACTGTGTGAAAAAATTAAAACCAATGGTTAGTAAGAAAACGATGATGAAAATTGAGCGCATTTGAGGGTGGGAAACGGCTTTGCCCAAGTTCTTAAAACCTGCCAATAAATCGATTTTACGGGTGCTTTTTTCTTTAAGTGTTTCTGGAAACATTTTAAATACCAAGAGAATATTGAAGGTAGTTAATAGAAGTGCCAAGTAAAAAGGTGTTTCAAAACTAAACCAGCTCACGACAGAAGGATCTGAAAGTTTGCCGCCGATATAGGGTCCAAACACGAAACCTAGACCAAATGCCATACCGATTAAACCGAAATTCCGCGACTTGTTCTCTTCTGTACTAATGTCGGAGATGGCCGATTGCGCAATGGATATGTTGCCACCTGTAAAACCATCGATTGAACGGCCAATGAAGAGTAGATATATATCTTGAGTCAGAATGCCGATAATAAAGAGTAAATACCCTATCCAAGTTCCAAACAGAGATAGTGTGAGTATTTTTTTTCTGCCAAATCGATCTGCAAGTGTCCCCAATATTGGGGCACCAAAAAACTGCATGATTGGATAGGATGCAATTAAAAAACCATATATTATTGTTCTTTGTGAGAATGAAGTATCAAGAGGCAACAAATTGGCGGTGGGATTGATAATCAAAGCAGGTAGAATAGGGATTACGATTCCAAGCCCTAATAAATCAATAAATACGGTAAAAAAAACGGTAAGAATGCTAGAATTTTTCTTTTTCATGTAGTAACGCCTTTCTCGTTGGTGTATAATATTACACAACGGTGTGTATTTGTTTAATCATACGCTTAAAACATAAGATATTCAATATCTATCACATAAGTAAATGTTAATTATTTATGAACGAAGGGAATGACCATATGAATAATGAGAATAGAATGAGCAAAAATAGAAATAAGATTCATCAAAATATTCTTGAGGTTGCCTCAAGGATTATCAGTGAAAAAGGGGCTTCAAATATTACATTTGAAGCGTTATCCGTTGAAGCAGATGTTGCACGAAAAACAATCTATAATCATTTTGAGAATAAATCAGCACTTTTAGATGAACTTATATTTCCGATTTGCGAACATGCAAAAGATTATCTAACAGCGAAAACGGAAAAAAAACAGGGTGAACTTGTTGATATTTGGGACTATTGCATCGAACTTTGGAGAGATCAATCGCTGAATGCTGCCCTGCTTTACCAGATTACAGAACAGGATTATCCTCAAATCAATGAGATTAAAATTGGCTTTTTAATCCTTTTCAAGAAATTTTTGATGAGAATTGATGGCTTCAAATCACTCGATGAAACGGACATCGCCATATTAGCGGATACGATTTACACTTCCTATTTACCATTGCTGCGTTCGCTAAAAACGATTCAGAATTATGAAGTTGTATTCAAAGCAGGCATGAATGGCTTGATCAATGGGATATTTGAAGAAATGAAAGACAATCAAAGATCAAGAACTTCTGGGGCGATATGCTGAACATGCGAATCATGTAGCAGCAATAATCTGCACGGAATACTGCGCATTAACAGCGCTGGCAAATATAAGGCATTTGAAAGGTAATAGTTAGAAACGCAAGAAAACCGGCTTTCGCCGGTTTTTTTATATCACAATTTTATGGATTTAAAATTACAATAATGCTAATTTTACTCTACGAAGAACGACAATTTCGCATTCACTCTGTATCTTACAATTTCATCGTTTTCAACGATTGCCTGCATATCACTAATGTAGATCGCTTTAATATTTTTTACTGATTTTGCAGCCGCTTTTAAAGCAACATTTGTAGCATCTTCCCAGCTTTTTTCCGACTCAGCCATAATTTCGATAACTTTAACAACTGACATATGGATCCTCCTTATAAACTAACGGGTAAAGTTCGCTTTTATAATTATGCCCACTTACTGGCGAGTCAAACATCGATAGTATGACATAAAAGAATACGTCATTGAAAACTTTAC
Source organism: Acidaminobacteraceae bacterium (assembly GCA_041741755.1). Taxonomy (GTDB): domain Bacteria; phylum Bacillota; class Clostridia; order Peptostreptococcales; family Acidaminobacteraceae; genus Fusibacter_C. Next base: position 8,980 of record JBGSJR010000029.1, read on the forward strand.
TTACAATTCAATTCATAATTCAGAGAGCTTATAAATATAAGGGTATATTATCAACCTGTAGTTATGGTAAAATAAAGAAATCATCAAAGTGTATAAATCATTTGTAAATCACGAGGATCACTTTCGTAGAAGGTGTCATGTCGCTCTTTTGCGTCGACGCAGCCTACTGAACGATAGAAAGCGATGGTCTCTTCAGCTGATCCTGCGCATATAAATAGGTGGTCTGTGCTAAAGCGCTTTGCAATTTCTATAGCGGCTTGAAAGAGTTTTTTGCCGATGCCTTGGCCACGACTTTCAAGTGAGACAAATAATTGATCCAATAATGCATAGGTCGTATTTATTCCAAAATTCATCCGGTTGACAGTTACAAAGCCTATGAGCTTTCCATTTTCATCAAATGCTCCAACGGCCTCGCCCTCAGTGGCAATCGTTTCTTTGAGGTTCTTATAGTGGACGTCATATCCATTTGGCCATGTTGGATCTTGATAGTCTATGTCGATTAGTCTACGTTCACCATCAACTTCACGCCATGCACGGCCGATGTACTGGGAAGCATCCATTTCGGTTATTTTATCACATTGATCTAGAGTCATTTTATTATAGGTTAGCATCAGGGTTCTCCTTAATGTGAGTGAGAGGGTGAGTGAAAGGGTCAAGCAATTCGACTCAAACAATTCGAGTCAGGTATAATTAGCAATTTAACTCTTCGTATACACGTTGCAATAACTAAGCGTTGAAGTATGTCAAAACCTTTTGACAGGGTTAAAATGGCCATGTCAAACACATTGGATTGTGAATCCTTTGAAAAAAGATAGACTGAGAGTACAGGAGGACATTCAATGGAACTTGGAAAGCAAATCAAAAAATATAGGATGGCGCTTAATATTTCACAAGAGGAGTTAGCTGAGAGAATCTATGTGTCTCGACAAACTATTTCCAATTGGGAAAACAACAAAAACTATCCTGATGTCAAAAGCTTATTGCTTCTAAGTGCCACGTTCAATGTGACTCTTGATATCTTAATCAAAGGAGACCTAGAAGCAATGAAAGAGACAATTGAAAAGGAAGAAATTAAGCGGTTTGGAAACCAAAGCAAGGTGTTTTCGATTATGTGGGTGCTTTGTGTGATATTGCCGGTGCCTTTAATTAAATGGATGGGTGCGTGGGGGATTGGTATATTAGTTGTGATGTTTGCATTTACCACCTATTTTGCGTATCGCGTTGAAAAGCAAAAGAAGGACTTCGATATTCAGACGTATAAAGAGATTGTTTCATTCAATGAAGGCAAGAGACTTCCCGCTGACGAAAAGCTTATGGAAAAAGGAAAAAGACCTTATCAGAAAATACTACTTGGTCTTGGCTCCGCCGTTCTTACAACAACAGTTGCAGTCATCATGCTCTATTTGCTGAAGTAAGTGGTGATGCATAAAAGCAACTTGATAGCTTTATAAAAATCCCAAACACATCTGTGCAAGGGATTTTTTGTTGCTAGGAATTAAATTTCTTTACGTAATTTTAGCAATTTTGCGCCACTTATGATGCTTAATATTGCTAAAGGGATCGTCACAGCTAGTAGCGCAGAACCTAATGCGATACTGAGACCTCCAGACTGCGCCAGTTGTCTTTTGACTTTCTTGAGTATTTTTTCCACGCCAAACCTCCAAGTGTACTTTTGTTATATTATATCACTAAAATGAGGTTTTTTTAACTTGGCTTTTTCTAAGTGAAATAAACAAAAGAATGAGCCCCACTGTCACAAGGATGTGGGAGAGTCCTGCCATGCCTGATATTGCTGCTGAAGCGCCTTTTGACAGTTCCACATCCAATATCTGTAAAATGCCTCTCAGAGACATCATTGCCACCACAAAAGGAAGCCCTAAGTTGTAAATCGTCATAAAGCGTTTAAAGGATTTTTTCTCTGAAACATCAGTAGTGATCGCAAAAATGCCCACAATGAGAAATAAAAGTGTCCCTAGTGCAAACAGATGGACATGGGTAAAGGCAAGCGATGATTGCCCAGAAAATTCGTTCATTTTGGTAAATTCTCTGTAAAACACGCCGCTAATCAGCGCTGCGATGGCGTAAATAAAAGCGATGTCGATGTATTTTTTCATGATGGTATCCCCTTATTCTTTTTCATGTCGCTGTAACCAATCCAAATCGTCCAAACATAAGCACAGGTTTTAGGAATCATGAGAAGGCCAATCAATGGCACCACATCTCCCCACAACACCACTGGAATGTAAAAAGCGAAACTCAATATGATGGTCAAACTCATAAATTTAAAAGCGGTGTCTTTGTGTTCCGATGTACTCTTATAAAAGAGGTAAATGATGAGTATTCCCATTAGTGCAAACGGAATGTTACGGTATATCGCCCAGCTTAAAGGGGAGTCTGCGCTTGTCCAGCCGTTTTGTGGAAACAAACTGATGATGATTCGGGTGGCGGCAAGCGCGTAGATAGACAATGTCAAGGCTGCTTTGCCGACTACTTTATAACGCTTTCTCCATACATAATACAGAATGATATAAAACAGCGTCATGGTGATGGATGTGATAAATTTGCCGATGCCCAGTGACACCGTATAAGCTTCAAGACCAGTTGTGTTCAGCGCGATGATTCTAGGAACAAGATGAAATGCATCGCCAAGTCCGAGCACGACTGCCATAATACCAAATAGTAGAAACTGTTGGTTCCCTTTTGCGTTTTTAATCATGATGATGCCAAGCGTAACCACTGTGGTTAGATAAACCACATCAAATAAACTTTCAATAATTGCTTGCATGTAGACCTCCTAGTCAAAGTTAGCAGTGAATTTTAATAGTGAACAACGTTCACTTTGGTTTATATAAAAACCCACTTGTGTGGGTAATTTTCTTATAAAATCTAGCCAATATAAATAGTGCGACGAATGACCTTCAGTAAAAAATCACAAGACGTTTTACGATTCATGATCAAAGTCATAATGTTGGAGAATACAAAACCTACAAACGCCTCTTTCGTAAAATCTTCAGAAAAGGCATCTGACTCTACTAAGGGATCTCGCTCAAGGGAGACCGTCATACCGCGAATGATTTGCCCGAAGAAGCGATTCATCACTTGACGCCCTTTACTTTTATTGGCGTTCATCATATTCATGGAATGTGCATCCAAGAAAAACGAATATTTTTCAGAGCCGAGAAGCGCACTATCAAAGAAGTGCTTTACTGCAGCCTCAAAACTTTGCTTAGAATAATCGCCCTGTTCTAGCTCAAGAATCTCAGCCCAAATCGATTCTACAGTGGCGAAGATCAAATCGTCTTTTGATGCGAAGTAGTTATAAACGGAGCCTACAGAAATATCGCATTTGTGGGCCACAGCTCTTATGTTTAGTGAAGTCATACCAGCCTCTCTTACAAGTTCTTTGCTGGCAGACAAGATGATTTCCTTTGAAGTTATGATCGTATTCAACAGTTACTCCTCTGGAAACGCTATTTTCCAAACTGAACTATGTTCATTTTAGTATTTTTTTCATCTGATGTCAACGGGTATTTATGGAATTATGCAATTTCCTTGTTAAATGGTTTGATGGTTTTTAATTAGGGTAAATTAGATTAAAGTTAATATCTACACCAAGGAGGAAAAAATATGGAGATCTCAAAAGATGTAAAAGAGTTACTCATAAATGAAAAATTATGTATCATGGCAACGTGTTGGGAAGATAAACCATATTTATCACTCATGAATTTCACCTATTTAGAGGCAGAAAACAAGGTGGTATTAAGCACTAGAAGAAATAGCAAAAAATATGATAATATTCAAAAGAACAAACATATATCATTGCTAGTATTTTCAAGTTTTGATGGCGTGAGCGCTACACTTTTAGGAACGGCTTTGACTTTAGAGGCGCATGAGGAAGCTTATTATAGGGAAGTGCATATGCAAAAAAACAATATGCCACAGTTCATCTTAGGTGAGAATATTAGTTTAATAGTATTTAGTATTGAGAATATTGTCCTTTCTAACAGCAAAGATGAAGTGACATATATCGATCAATAATGGACTTAAATCAATTGCATTTGTCAGAAAATTATGATTTAATAGAAACCAGGAAACTGAAAATAGTTTCCTGGTTTCTATTTTTAATATTAGGATGAATATACAAGGAGACATAAATGGAGCTAAAAGAAAGAATTTTGGATGCGGCAATCGATGCGTTTAATGATAAAGGTGCCAAATTTACCCTAGAAGATATCAGCAAGTCCCTGAATATCAGTAAAAAAACGATCTATACGGTTTTTGAAGACAAGGAAAGTCTATTGAAAGGGCTTATTGAATATGGTTTTAATAGCATAAAAGAGAATGAAAAACGAATCTTTGAAGATGCGGCTTTGAGCACAGCAGAAAAAATAAGGCAGATCATCATCGTGCTACCAGAACGCTTTAAACAGATGGATTACCGACAGTTTTTGACCGTCAAAGATCGATATCCGAAGCTTTACAAGGTAATCCAGCTCAAGATTGAGACCGGCTGGGAAGCCACTATACAACTTCTTGAGCAAGGCATGACTGAAGGCTGTATCCGTCAGGTGTCTATTCCTGTGCTGAAAGCGATGATAGAAGCTAGTATCGAACATTTCTTGGATAGTGAATTCCTTCAAAAGGAAGGGAACAGCTACACCGAAAATCTAGAGACTATGATGGATATTCTGATGCACGGTATGTTAGCAAACCAGAAAGGATAATTGATATGACTGAAAATCAAGATTTAAGAATTAGACTTCCTCTTAACGAAGATTGGTATTTTCAGCCGTCTTTTGACCCGAACATGTGTCAAGCGGACTATGCGCATCCCAGTCTGTTAAGCGTTAGACTGCCCCACACAGTGGTGGAAACACCGCAAAGTTACTTTAGTGAAGACATCTATCAAATGGTCAGTGGCTATCGCAGAGTGCTTGATGTGCCTATTGACTGGCAGGGGAAATGCCTTCACCTTATCTTCGAAGGCGCTGCGCATCATGCCATAGTTTATATCAATGGAAAGATCATACAGGAACACCTTGGTGGCTATACCGCATTTACAGTGGATGTGTCAGAACATGTGAATTATGGGGCGTCAAATATCATCACCATTCAGCTTGATAGTCGCGAATCCCTAAATATCCCACCGTTTGGACATGTCATCGATTATATGACTTATGGCGGCTTATACCGGGAAGTCTTTCTGGAAGTGTTAAACCCATTGCATATTGAAGATGTTTTTGTGACCACTGAAAATGTTCTTCATCCAATAAAGTCACTAAATATTCATACGACACTGAATCGATTGACAAGCCATAATATCGCACTGAGATACACGGTGTTTGATGAGGCTAAATCCCTTGCAGTTTTTCATCAAGAGGGACTTATGTTGCTGTCGACTTTTCAGATCACTGAGATAGAGCTCTGGTCTCTTGACAATCCAATGCTGTATTGGCTAGAGACTGCATTACTTGTGGACGGAACAGTGGTTGACACAAATAGAACGCGGTTTGGATTTAGGGAAGCTGTTTTTAAGCAGGATGGTTTTTACTTAAATGGGGAGAAAATAAAGATCCGAGGCCTCAATCGCCATCAAAGTTACCCCTATGTGGGTTACGCCATGCCTAAGGGACCACAGGTCCACGATGCTGATGTTCTCAAAAACGAACTCAATGTCAACACGGTCCGTACAGCGCACTATCCGCAGTCTCAGTACTTTGTGGACCGCTGTGACGAAATTGGACTGTTGGTCTTCACGGAGCTTCCGGGTTGGCAACACATCGGTGATGCGGCGTGGAAGGAAGTCGCAGTCTGCTATGTGACAGAGATGGTGACGCAATACCGCAATCACCCAAGTATCATTTTATGGGGCGTTAGGATCAATGAGTCGCAAGACGATGATGCATTTTATACAAGGACGAATGCAGTCGCGCATACATTAGACCCTTCTAGGCAAACAGGTGGTGTGCGATATATCAAAAAAAGCAATCTCCTTGAGGATGTCTATACGTATAATGATTTTTTACATCAAGGCAACAACGCTGGTATCGATGGAAAGAAATCGGTCACGAGCGATATGGCAAAAGGGTATTTAGTCACGGAGTTCAATGGACATATGTATCCAACCAAGAGCTTTGATACCGCTGCCGTTAGAGCCGGGCATGCCATGAGACATGCAAAGGTTTTAAACGACATTTATGGTGAAGCGGATGTGGCTGGTGGCATAGGTTGGTGCATGTTTGACTACAACACCCATAAGGATTTTGGCAGTGGGGACAGGATCTGCTATCACGGCGTGATGGACATGTTCAGAAATCCTAAACTTGCCGCAGCAGCATATAGCAGTCAGAAAAGCGGACTCTCTGTCCTTGAAGTGGGTTCAGATATGGGCATTGGTGACTATCCTTCAAGTAGCATTGGACCAGTTGCTGTTTTTAGCAATGCCGATCAGCTCAATCTCTACAAAAATGGTACTTTCATTAAAACCTATGAACCCGATTGTCAAACCTACCCGCATTTGCCACATCCGCCTTTTAGGGTAGATGATTTTATTGGTGAGACGATGGCCAATGAGGAAGGGTATTCCGCAAAAAAAGCAGAGACTATCAAAAGCGTTCTGCTGGCTGGCGCAAAATATGGACAAAGCGGTTTGCCACTGTCTTACAAGCTAAAAGTCCTCAAGCTTATGGTTTTAGACGGGTTTAAAGTCAAAGACGCCATGGCACTTTACGGCAAGTATATTGGCAATTGGGGTGAAAAGGTGACGACTTACACCTTTGAGGCTATGAAAGAAGGGAAGGCTGTCAAAAGTGTCATCAAAGCGCCAGTGGAACACGTCCAGCTCCAAGTGTTGACAGATATGAACACTTTGGAAGAAAAGAGCACATATGAGGTGGCGAGCATCCGCATCCGAGCGGTAGATCAAAACGGCAATGTACTCACTTATTTCCAAGAGCCAATCAGTCTAAGCGTCACAGGCGACATAGCCTTAATTGGTCCTGATGTCATCAGTTTGAAAGGTGGCATGGGCGGAACCTATGTAAAGAGTTTGGGAAAAGAAGGCGTGGGTCATTTGATTGTGAAATCACAAGGGGAACCGCACGATGTTATACTTTCTTTTGAAGTAAAAATAAGCCGCTAAATCGCAAATATAGTCAAATATGATCGCAGGGGGAAGAACAATGCATTTATCACTTAAAGAAAAGGTGTCATATGGCACCGGTGCAGTCGGTAAAGATATGGTGTACGCTTTAGTGTCAGGGTTTTTAATGTATTATTACAACACGGTATTAGGCATAAGTGCCACTTTTATTGGGGTGTTATTTATGAGCGCAAGGGTCTTTGATGCTTTCAACGACCCGTTTATGGGGATTTTAGTCGAGAAGACCCATACGCCAATAGGAAAATTCAGACCATGGCTTATTATTGGAACCTTACTCAATGCCATCGTTCTAATAGTCATGTTCTCAATACCTGAGGGACTGACGGGAACGACGCTACTTGTATACGCTTCGATTGCCTATATCTTTTGGGGCATCACTTACACGATTATGGATATTCCTTACTGGTCTATGATTCCTGCCATCACCGAACACGGCAAGGACAGAGAAAATTTGTCAGTCATAGCAAGGAGTTGTGCGGGACTTGGGTTTGCATTTCCAGTGGCGCTTACCATGCTTTTAGTGCCTATTCTTGGTGGTGGAAATGAGCGTGCAGGATTTAGCAAGCTTTCCATAATTGTTGCGATTATCTTCGTCCTTGCTTTGACCGTGACGGTGACCAACGTGAAAGAGAAGATTAAGTTAAAAGCCAAGAGCCCAACTATTAAAGAAATGATTTCTGCGCTTATGAAAAATGATCAAGCCATCGTCGTGGTGATTGCTATCGTCATCTTCAACGCTTCCCTTTATTTGACGCAACAGCTTGCTATTTATTTCTTTAAATACGATATTGGAAATGCAGCACTCTTTGGGATTTTTGGGACAGTAGGCGGCCTTGCGCAAATCATGGCCATGATGCTTGTACCCGTTTTCAGAAAAAAATTGGGGACTAAAAGCCTTCTAGTAGCGGCCATCAGCTTGACCCTTGTAGGCTATAGCCTATTGTTTATCTTAGGTATTTTCAACATCAGAGATATGATTCCTTTAAGTATTGCGGCTATTATAATCTTTATGGGCTTTGGCGTTGCCACGGTTTTAACAACCGTTTTTCTAGCTGACTCCGTGGATTATGGCGAGTGGAAGAACGGCCATCGATCAGAAAGTGTCGTTTTTTCACTTCAGACCTTTGTCGTAAAACTCGCCTCAGCCTTCTCTGTACTTATCGCAGGTGTGGGGCTTGACGTCATAGGGCTTGACATCAACGCAGTGACACAGACCGGTAGTACGCTTAGCGGACTCCGTATATTGATGATCATAGTGCCTATGGTTGGACTCATCGCTTCGGTCTGGTTTTTCGTCAAAAAATTTAAGCTGGATGATGCGATGCTTCAAACTATCGGCGATGATTTAAAGCAGCGGAGAAAAGAGAATGATTCGTTCAGTAGTTGATCATTGATTTGTTAAGGCGTTGATTTTCATCAAAAATGGCGCCCAACAAACGCTTTTATCGAAGCATACAAATTCGAAACCGCAGGCTTCGAAACAAGCGATCCAATAAAACAAATGTTGCTTGTCTGCTCACGCCCTGTAAGTTCAACATAAAAATCTTGAGTCAGAGTGTCGACGTTTAAATGTGGAAAAATATACCACTGCTTTGCAGTAATCAGGTGTTTGATATGAATGCCTGTTTTTTTTATGTCTTCTGTTATGGTATTGATGAGCGGTGCCGTAATCACGCCATATGCATAAGCGACCAGTATTGTTTTATCTTTTTGTCTATGCGTGTGAAAAAATTGAATGCGTTCTTTTTCGCCCAAATTGGACTTGTAATAAGTGGTGACAATATTTCTATTTTCGACCTCATACGCGCAAGTAATATAGGGGTGGGTGTCGATTTTATTCATAAATGCATTATAAAAGTCGTCCTTGATCACATCATTTGGTAGTTTTGTTGTGATGAGCACTTTGTCATATAATGAGGCATCATATGCCGTTTCGATTTTAACCTGATCATGAATCGGTTCAATGCTTTTGGCTTCAATAGAATAGCGTATGTCAGAAACATTTTGACTCAATTTATGGATGATCTCTGACATGCCTTTATCGATGAATAAGAGTTTATCGCCATTGATAAACCCATAAATCGTTTGAAGATTGAATATATTGAACGCGTAGTAAGCCTGAACGTCATCGATACTACCAAAGCCGTATGACGACAACTGTGGCGCAATAACTTGCCCAATTGTATTTAAATTATGAAAGTTAAGAAATTGGCTAAGAGGGAGCAACATGTCTTCATGAATTCGGCCATAATTCAAACACCGATCGTTATCGCAATACGTGCCAAGCAATTTCTCAAGTCTAAAAAGCTCTTCAATAAGGACAGCAACCTCATGGTGCGACAAATGTTCAACTTTTTTGTATTGATGATCGACAAAATTTCTGTATGTAAATCGTTCAGAATAGGAGATATCGAGTTCTAACAAGAGTTCCTTGATGTGTTCGCTGAAACAAAAAACTGTGCCAAGCTCAACAAATAAGTCTTTGCTCACAAGGGTTCGGCAATGACCACCAGCGAACGCCTCCTTCTCATAGACCGTTACGTTTATTCCTCGTTTCTCAAGTAGATAAGCAGCAAGTAACCCACTAAATCCAGCTCCAATAATAGCGACACGCATAGAATCCCCCCTTAATACAAACGGTCGATATAAGCCCATAGCGGCAATATCCTACCTGAACAAGTTGCGATACTGTGATATTCAATAGGCGAGTACTCATGTTCGCCGTATTTTGACTTGAAGTTGAGGTTGTAATTGCGAATGTGCCTCTGAAGGATGAGCTTGATTTCAGCTAATGATCGCTCGGAATGAATAAATGGCATCAAGTACGACAAACAATGATGCGTGAATGCCTTCTTTAAATCTATGAGTTCGCAGCGTTGTTCCTCTTCTTTAATAAGATGGATGGCAATGTCAAATCCGCTCGACATAGCTGTTTTTTGTATATTAGCCAATAGAGCATTTTTAACCTTTTGAGGCAATTCATAATCGTCAAAAAAACATAAATATCGCGTTTCAAAACTCAAACTTTGAGCGACCGGAATAGCCACAGCCGTTAATAAATCTTCAAAACACTCTAGGGAAAGCCTATCATAAAGTCTAGAACAAGCGATTTTGCTCTTATAATCAAAAATGGTGTATTCGTATAGAGTGCCTGAATGCTTATGGTTGCCATAAGGTGTGGTCCAGAAAAGCCAACATTCACCACTTTTCATAAGATCAAAATCTGGCAAATTGCTCGTTTGGGGGATAATTCTCTTTCTGGCATATCTGGCGCGCTTGTCTTTTGTAGATAAGCCATGTCTTTTCATGATGTTATACACAGCCGATTCACTGATGTCATGTCCGATTTCTTCGAGCAAGTACTTTATTTCTCTTGGTCCATATGAGGGATAACGCTTAATAAGTGTAATGACGCTGTCCGTTATGTGAATTGGCGTTTTATTTACTGGAATAAAAGCCTTTTTTATGGGATCAAGTCCATTGATACCATTTGATTTAAAACGGTTAAACCAGCGATAATAGAGGGTTCTCGATATGCCATATTTACTGCAAGTCAAAGAGACACCATTCTTTTGCCCTTCTGAGATTATTTCGAACTTTGCGTCACGCTCCATCTTGTCACCTTACCCCACCATTTCATCTGAGATTAACAAAATTTTAACATAGAACATGGAATTGTACAACTCGAAGAAAAATTTTACTTTAGTTTTCTGTTTACACTTTGTGAATGAAACGACATTGTTTTGTTAGCTAAACAGCTGTAAACACATCGCTAACATAAAACATCGTTAAATTTTAAACATTTACGTGTGTTGCCGCTGCGTACCTTCGTTGCTATAATCAAGCTAAATCAAGGAGTTGAGGTGACGTAATGAGCGAACTAAAGGTGTTTTCGATTAAGAAAAATATTCATGAAGATAACAAAAAAGTGGCGAACGAGACAAGAGATGCGTTACGGGCTAACAATGCTTTTTTAATCAATGTGATGTCATCCCCAGGTAGCGGCAAGACGACGACGCTCGTAAGTACGATTCACGTATTGAAAGGTGAGATGGCTATCGGCGTAATCGAAGCAGATGTGGATTCAGATGTAGATGCGATAACAGTTGAGGAGGCTGGTGCAAAAGCTGTTCAGATGCACACTGGTGGGCTTTGTCATCTCGATGCAACGATGACAAGAGCTGGCATAGACGCACTTGGAGTAGAGGATTTAGATTTGGTGTTTCTAGAGAACATCGGAAATCTAATTTGCCCGGTGGGTTACGATACGGGTGCGATGAAGAATATTGCGATATTGAGTGTGCCTGAAGGCGATGATAAACCTCTCAAATACCCAATGATCTTTGAGAAAGTGGATGCGCTGCTAATCAGTAAAATCGATACAATTGCACATTTTAACTTCGATATGGCAATACTGGAAAAACGTGTTAGAAAGCTGAACCCTAATGTTAAAATTTTCCCGATTTCCGCGAAGACTGGCGAAGGTATCGATGCCTGGACGACGTGGATTAAAAATGAGATGGGTAGGAGATAAGTCATGGCGAAGAAAACTGATAAAATGGAGAAAACAAACTTTAACAAATCGAAGCACTTCAATTTCGCACTAACATGGGCGGATGTTGATGGTAGACCTTACCGTCAGGAAATTCTGGACTTAGCGAATAAAATTGGCCGGACAAAAGCGGGTACTGGTCGTGAAGCGATTCCTTTTGGTCCTGAGTATTATGCACTTGAACCTTTATTAACGCCATTTCAAGCGAAAGTGGCCTTGCATGTTGCGTTTAGAGATAAACTCAGTGCTGATGAAATCGCGACAGCAGCCGGTGAACCACTTGACCAAGTGAAGGAAGCGCTCAGTCATTTAGCTTGGACGGGTGTTACATTTTGGAATACGGTAGAAGGCGTCGACAAGTATTGGCATGATATTTTTGTGCCAGGGCATCTTGAAATGATCAACAACAACATTGAGATAGTCACAAAACACCCTGAAGTTGCAGAGGCATTCTATTATTTTGGCAGTAAAAAGGGCCCGATGGCAGCGGGCATCATGCCAATCGGCGGTGGTCCGATGCGCGTTCTCCCAATTGAGCGTTCAATCGATGGCAGCACGAAGAAGGCTTCATATGAGGAACTGACGGTACATCTCAACGAAGCGGACATTTTCTCTGTTTCTGACTGTTCGTGCAGAACCTCACGTGAGTCGATGGGTGAAGGTTGTGGCCATTTGAAAGAAGAAATGTGTATACAGCTCGGCCATGCGGCGGAGTATTATATTAAAACGGGCCGAGGCCGTGAAATTACGCGTGAGGAAGCTTTTGAGATCATAAAAAAGGCTGAAGACAATGGTTTGATGCACTCGATTCCCAATCTGGATACCCCTGGTCACACACATGCAATTTGTAACTGCTGTGGCTGCGGCTGTTATGCGATGCGTCTTGCAAATGAATTCCTTAACAACGACATCGTAAGATCGAACTATAAATCCGTCGTCGATGAAAGCAAGTGCGTTGCATGTGGTGAGTGTGTGGATGTCTGTCCAACAAATGCCGTGCGTTTGGGACAAAAGCTTTGTTCAAAAACGCCGATTGATGAAACAGTGACGAAGGTAACCCCTAGAAACACAGAGTGGAAAGAAGATAAGTGGAATAGCGATTATCGAATCAACCGCAAAAATGCACTGGAAACTGGTACTGCCCCATGTATCACAAAATGTCCAGCGCATATTCCAGTTCAAGGCTATATCAAACTTGCCTCACAAGGCAAGTATACCGATGCACTCGAGCTTATCAAGAAACACAACCCTCTTCCTGCAGTATGTGGCCGTATTTGTCCAAGATTATGTGAAGAGGACTGTACAAGAGGTGATTTCGATGAAGCAGTCGCAGTGGATGACATCAAGAAATTTATCGCTGAGAAAGACTTAGAAGCGGCATCGCGCTTTATGCCGAGGATAAGACATGACTATAGCGATAAGAAAATCGCGATTATCGGATCAGGTCCTTCTGGACTAACATGCGCTTACGATCTTGCGCTCGATGGTTACGACGTAACCGTGTTTGAAAAGGAATCAAAATTAGGCGGTATGTTGACGCTTGGCATTCCATCTTATCGTCTGGAAAAAGACGTGCTAAATGCCGAAATCGACGTCATCCGGGAGATGGGTGTAAAATTTGAAACGGGCGTAGAGATAGGTAAGGACATCACGATAGCATCGCTTCGTGACAAAGGCTTCGGTGCATTTTATATTGCGATCGGCGCATCGACTGGTAGAGCACTCGGCATAGAAGGCGAACAAGCGACAGGCGTTATGACCGGCGTTGATTTCCTTAGAAAAACCAACCTCGGGGAAGAGACGGGCATAAGCGGAAAAGTGGTCGTAATCGGCGGTGGCAATGTTGCAATAGACGTTGCGAGAAGCTCTGTAAGGTTAAGTGGTGTCAACCAAGTTGAACTGTATTGTCTAGAGTCAAGAGAGGGTATGCCAGCACATGAAGAAGAAGTCGTAGAAGCTCTTTCTGAAGAAATTGCCGTTAACAATGCTTGGGGACCGACGCGCATCCTAAACGAAAACGGTAAAGTTGTCGGAATCGAGTTCAAGCGTTGTTTGTCAACATTTGACGATGCAGGTAGATTTAATCCTAAGTTCGATGAAAACGATTTGAAAATCGTGCCATGTGATCATGTATTATTATCTGTGGGCCAGACTTACGCATATGGCAACCTGTTCGAAGGCGAGGACGTAGCACTTACAGGTCGAGGTACGGTTGATGTTCATGCGATTACACTTCAATCGTCACAGCCAGATATTTTTGCAGGTGGTGACGTGGCAAGTGGACCTAAACTTGCGATTGATGCGATCGCTGCAGGCAAGGAAGCGGCTGTATCCATCCACCGCTTTGTACAAAAGGGGCAGTCCTTAGTCTTCGGTCGCGATACACATTCGTATGTCATGCTCGATAAAGACAACCTCGATGACCGTATGGATTATGATGGCACGCAGCGTCAGCGCACGGCGCATGTCGATGGCATGGTATCGAAGACGACGTTCAAGGATCTGAGAGGCGTTTTAACTGAGGAACAAATTCAGAAAGAAACGGCAAGATGTTTGAGTTGTGGTGCATCAAAAGTGGACGCGTACTTATGTGTTGGCTGTGGTGCGTGTACGCTTCGCTGTAAGTTTGATGCCATTAGTCTTGAACGCGTCTACGATGAAATAGGCTTTGAAATCGAGGATTTACCTAAGGCTGTTCTGAAGAATGCACTGACGCGAAAAGCAAAAATTGCGATTAATAAAATGAATCCATTTACTGAAACGCGATAATATGAGGTGAAAAAATGCATGAATTAGGCATTGTTTACGAAGTCATCAAAGTCGTCGATAACTTTGTGATAGAAAATAAGATTACAAAAGTGGATAAGATTGTTTTGGAGATTGGGCAGTTGTCTCAAGCGATTCCTAGATTTATTGAACAGTGTTATCCTGCTGCAGTCAGCGAAACGAAGTATGAAGATACGAAACTTGAAATCGTTACACTGCCCGCGAATGGTGCGTGTAATGTTTGTCAAGAAGTTTACAACATTGTGGAACACAGAAAAGTTTGTCCAACCTGTAAGGCAGAAGATTTTCGTCTAATTTCTGGGCAGGAGTTTAGCATTAAAGAAATCGTCGCTTATTAATTTGTTAAAAAAATACTATACTAGGGGGAACCATTATGGGATTTCTGTATGAAGGGTTGACGCTACAAAGTTTCTTAGCGCTAGTGCTGTTTATTGGGGTATTTTTGTTTATCAACGAGATCACAAGAAGGTCCAAATTTGTGTCACTCATTGCATTTTGTATTTTACCTGTTGCCTTGGCGATTGGCGTGTTTTATGGACCGCTTGGATCACCGACAGGCAAGACTTGGTTTGGGTGGGTCAAGGTAGTTTCTGCATTAGTGGGTGTCTACGGTTTTATGTTGATCCGCTTTACGAAATTGGGGGAAAAGAAGTTTGCGGCGATTTTCCCTGCTGCTATTTTATCCATTAATATCGCAGAGGCTGTCTATCGTGAATTCCAAGTCTTTGCGACGTATAATGAACTTACGGTTGATGCGGGTGGTGTTCTTGTACTCGGCGGGGTTTGGAATCTTCTGAACGGTGTGGCAGGGATCTTGACGATATTGACTTTGACTGGGTTCGTCGGAATTAGAGTTTCGAAAGACCGTTCAAGGGATATGATTTGGCCGGACATGACATGGATGTATGTAATCGGTTATACGCTTTGGAACTTCGCCTACGTTTATAACTGCATTTCGACGCGTTCGATGTATGCGGGTTTCGGTATTCTAATAGCGGCGATTATCGCAGAGTATGCCTTTAAGCGCGGCGCTTGGCTACAACATAGAGCACAGATATTGTCACTTTACGCGATGTTTTCACTATCGGTTGACTTCCAGACAGCATCGTTTTTTAAAATACTTCCAACTTATTCCGAGACGGCGCTGATGACGCTTAGTGTTTTATCATTTTTATTCAATGTAGGCGTTTTTGCGTATATGGTTTTCACGATGCAAAAACGCAAAATGAATCCGATAACACAAGAGATTTATGCGCATACTGGGTCGTATAAGAGGACTATGGTTGAGAACAATTTGTAGTGATCTAATGGAATACGGATATGTATTAGTGAAAAGGGCTTAAGAAATGGAGCAAGGTATGCGGATGCATACCTTGCTTTTTTATTAATAATAATAATATTATTATTAATATTATTATATGGATTTATAGCGCTACGAGTGGGTAAAAATGTATAAAATACACTGAAGGAGGCATCGAAATGAAAAAAATACTTATTGTACTATCCTATGTTGTTATGATAACTACGAACGCACTTGCGAACATATTGCCAATCAATGGCGAAAACACAGGCGTCATATCTGATTCCTATCCGAATCTGTTTGCTCCAGCTGGCTATACATTTTCTATTTGGGGTGTCATCTATATTCTCTTGGGCATTCTTGTCTTTTACTTAGTCAGACAAAAGACCAATGACAAAGATACGGAAAGAGTCAAAGCGCTCCAACATATTTCAACATGGTTCATCCTATCATCATTTGCCAATGCCGTGTGGATATTGACTTGGCATTATCGTATGATTGGCATTTCAGTAGTCATCATGCTCATCATTTTAGTCAGCTTGATCCTCATGATGCGCGAAGTGATTAAAACATCGCTTTTGAAATCTGACATTGTGTGGATGAAGCCGCCAATTGGTGTTTATTTTGGATGGATTACAGTGGCGACTGTCGCCAATATCACCACATTTCTCGTAAGTATAAAGTGGGATGGGTTTGGAATATCAGAAGAAATTTGGATGATCGGGATATTAATTGTATCTGCACTCATTGCTTGTGCATCTATGCTTTGGAGTCGATGCGGGGCATATGGTCTTGTCATTATTTGGGCGTATATCGGAATTTGGTCGAAACACACATCGGAAACGGGTTTTGATCGTCAATATGGAGGTGTACTGATTACACTTTATGTGACCCTAGCAATAATAATCCTAGTGACAGGTTTTGTCATGAAAACGCAAATTAGGCGTAAAATATGAAAAAAGTCTTGATTCTCAATGGCAGCATGAGAAAGAAAACGACATATGCCTTACTTAAAAAAATTGAAGGTCAAATTAACGATGTCCAGTTCGATTTCGTGAACATTGCAGATTATGAAATAAAACCGTGTGTAGGATGCGAAAACTGTCTGAGAAATGGCGCATGTACGATAAAAGATAATGTTCAAGTGCTTTTAGATAAAATGAGTGCGGCAGATGGATTGATCATTGGCACCCCCATCTATTTAAGGCACATATCGGGCTATCTAAAGATGCTAATCGATCGGGGATGTGCTTGGTACCATCGATCACCTCTTGTCGGTAAGCCAATATTTTTTGTGACGACCACTCAAGCTTCAGGGACGAAAAAAGCACTCAAATATCTAAAAGACATTTCTTTGCAATGGGGGACAATCTACACCGGTGAAATTTCTAGGACCATGTTTAATAGTGATAAGCCCATTGAATTTAAAGAACTTAAGAATTTTCATAGGTATTTAGATGAAACAGAAAGGCAGAAATATAGGCCAAAACTCAGTCAAATAATTGAGTTTAATACGCAAAAGGTATTGGCGAAATATGTTCTGCCTTTGGATTTGGATTTTTGGAATGAGAAAGGATATATGGCGCAGCCTTATTACTACGCGTGTAAGATAGGCATGATCAACAAAGGGGTAGGCGCATTATATTTCAGAATGTTGTCCTATTTTATCTCAAAAAACAAACGGGATTGATTCACATTCAAACTACCATTGGGACAAGCCGTCAAACATACATTTGAAAACGCATTTTTCGAAAAATGCACCTAAATTGACTGAGGTCGCCAAACCAGTAAAAAAGAGACTTATCAATAGGTCATATATATTGTTTTGAAATTTATGCATAATTTCTGTTTTAGAGGGTATATATACATTGTCGAATGCATAAATAGTTAGACGGCAACGACCACAGGGCCAATCGCCCTATTTTTTTTTTCAAAGTGAAAACATACTAACAATTTAGATCGGAGGATCAAGATGAATGAATCAATTTTAAAAGGAAAATGGAAGCAAATTAAAGGAAATGTTAAGAAACAATGGGGTGAACTTACTGATGATGACCTTGACATAATTGAGGGCAATACTGAGATACTTTCAGGGAAAATTCAAGAAAAATATGGCAA
The DNA here is from genome assembly GCA_041741755.1 of Acidaminobacteraceae bacterium. Classification (GTDB taxonomy): domain Bacteria; phylum Bacillota; class Clostridia; order Peptostreptococcales; family Acidaminobacteraceae; genus Fusibacter_C. Next base: position 26,899 of record JBGSJR010000029.1, read on the forward strand.
AACTAAAGAACAAGCGGACAAAGAAATTAAAGAGTTTGAGAAAGGTCAATATTAACTTACCTATATAGTTCAGTGATATTTGCTGACAAAAGGAGAAAGAAATGAAAGATCAGTATGGAAATGATTGGAATAAAGATGCAATTAACAAGAACGATATTAGAAACGATGCAAACTTAAACGACAGAGATAGAAGCATGACAGATATGGAAAGAAACAATAGGGAAAAAGTCATCAATGTTCATGGAGATACAGCCTATAATACTGCAGATGAGCGCACAACTGGCTTGGAAAGAAATGATAGGCATAAAGTATTAGTCGGTATTTTTGAAACAGTCAATGAAGCAAATAACGTCATTAGCAGGTTGAGAGAAATCGGATACAGTGACGATGATATAACGGTGTTAGCAAAAGACAAGGAAAAGATGGACCACCTCGAAGGCGATGTAGATAAAGTAGGCGCAGGTGCAGCTATAGGTGGAACAATAGGTGGAATTGCAGCGGCCATTCCAGCACTTGGTCTTCTTGCAATACCTGGTATTGGACCAATCCTAGCTGCTGGTCCGATCGCAGTAATACTCGGTGGTGTACTTGCAGGCGGTGTTGCTGGTGGATTGATTGGTGCCTTTGCAAAAATGGGTATCAATGAAGAGGACGCCAAAAAATATGAATATCAACTCGAACAGGGTAAGATTATCGTTCTTGTTGAAAATAGAGAGAACATGCGCGATGAAGTATACACAACTTACAGACAAAACAACAATTTCAACGACATTTATCCACCGCGATTATAAGTGAGATAATTGTATATGTAATTTAAAACAGTACTCAAAAATGTATAATTATACAGTTGTACATTTTATATGATAAGGTAAAAAAACGCGGCCTCTTCGAAGGGGTCGCGTTAATTTTTGGGTTTTTACCTGTTATGTGATTGAGTCGAATTGCTTGACCCATCCACTCATTAGACCCATCCACTCATTATCTTCTCTGCTTTGCCATCATGCGCGACAGGCCACCACCATTTTCCAAGTTAGTGAATCCATGTGCTTTGAGAATTTGTACTGCATAAGCGCTTCTAGCACCTGAGGCACAATAGAGGATAATAGGTCGTTCTTTTGAGTTGTTCAACTTAGGCGCTTGATGCTCTAGTTCATCAAGTGGAATATTGATGGCACCAGGGTAAGCGCCATAAGCAAACTCTTCCTGAGTACGCACGTCGATGATCAATGGGCCATTTGAAGCTTCTTTTTTTGGTTCGTCCTTAGAAACGACTTCCTTTGCATCACTGCTAGTCTCACCAAGCTTCTTTGGTTCTGGATCTGACAAGTTTAAGACGAAATTAGAAGGGACAACAGCTCTCACATAATTTGTAAGGCTTATCATACCACCGCTGACATTGAATACGTTGCTAAAACCTGCACCTGTTAAGATACGTAGTGCTTGATGACCTTTTTTGCCAGTTTTATCATAAACGAAGATCAACTGATTTTTGTTCAGTTTTTCAAGGGATGAATGTAGCATCTCGAGTGGCATGTTTACAGCACCTTTTACATGTGATTTCTCAAATGAAAAGACATCTCTTACATCGATCCAAAGTGCGTCTTTACCTTCTATATAGGTATCGATTTCATTGATTGTAAGTGTAGGCGAAAAACCAGAAATACGGTTTTCTGCCACATAAGCGGCCATGTTCATCGCATCGTTTGCGTTGCCAAGTGGCGGTGAATAGGCAAAATCCATATCCGCTAAATCAGATACAGTGAGTTTTGCTGATACAGCCGTAGCCAAGACGTCAAGTCTTCTATCCGCACCTTTGTAGCCCGCTGTTTGTCCACCAAGTACGATGCCTGTTTCTTTATCGTATACGACGAGGATTGTCACCATCTCCGCACCCGGATAATAGGACGTATGATGTTCTTTGTGAATCACAACCGCATCCGCATCAAGGCCTTCAGCTCTAGCGGCTTTGAGTGAAAGTCCAGTCATACCAGCGACAGCTTCGAATACTCTTACTATCGAGGTTCCAATTGAACCTTTGTATTCATGTCTATTGCCCATAGCGTTTTCAGCAGCGATTCTACCTTGACGATTTGCTGGTCCAGCAAGTGGAATACGCACTTTTTTGCCAAGTATGCGATGCTCAAATTCGATCATATCGCCTGCAGCATAGATATTGTCGTCACTCGTTTTCAAAGTAGAATCAACGAGTAGACCGCCAGCTTCTCCAATAGCAAGGCCTGATTCTTGAGCCAATTTTAATGTAGGACGAACGCCGATTGACAGTATAACCATATCAGCACTTACAATGGTGCCATCTTTAAGCAATACGTTTTTAGAACCGATTTCTGAAAGTGCCTTATTTGTATATAAATCAACGCCATAAGCCAACAATTCTTCTTGGATAAACCCTGCTATTTCAGCTTCCATAATGCTCATCACATGAGGCATCATTTCTACAACAGAAACTTTCATGCCTCTTTTAGCGAGTGCTTCTGTCATTTCGAGTCCAATAAATCCGCCACCAACAACAACGGCTGTTTTAGGCTTTTGATTTGTTATGAACGTATTAATTTTATCCATATCATCAAGTGTCCATAATTGGAAGACGTGATTTTGATCTGCACCAGGTAGTGGTGGTGCAATTGGTTTACCACCTTGTGCTAAAATGAGCTTCGTATACTCAAATTGATTTTTTTCACCTGAACGTGTATCAACAGTATGGACAATTTTATTTTCTCTATCAATCTCAGTTGCTGTTGTATAAATATGAACAGCTGTTTGATATTCGTCGTTGAAACTTTCAGGACTTTGTAAGATCAGTTTTGATCGGCTTTTTATATCGCCACCGATAAAGTAAGGTAGACCACAATTTGCAAACGATATATCAGCGCCAGATTCAAGAATTGTAATTTGAGCATCAGCAGAAAGTCTTCTTACTTTTGCTGCAGCTGTGGCACCTGCTGCGACGCCACCAATAATAACTATTTTTTCCATGTTTATCTCCTTATTCACTTATAATTTCTCAGTTGAAGCCCCCTACCCTCGGGGGTTAATTACATTCTATAGGTCTTCATATCTGATGTCAATCGAAGTTGAGTTGTTACGTGAGTGAGTCACGGAGTGAGTGGTGGTGTCAAGCAAATTGACTCATGAGTCAATTTGCTTGACACCACCACTCAC
>JBGSJR010000030.1:0-105661 GCA_041741755.1 Acidaminobacteraceae bacterium
GAACAATTAAGTAATTGTGAACGATAGCAGATATTCCTATGCCAAATAGAACGCCAGCTACACCTACAGCAATACTTTGTAGGAAAGAAATTTTTCCACCTATTAACAAAACTGCTGGCAAAACGAATATTATACCACTAGCAACAGCTTCTCCACCGCTTGACATACCTTGAACTAGATTTTTTCCTAAAATGCTTTTTTGCTTAGCAAATGCTGCTATACATGCCGAACCTATTATGGCACCAGGTATACCTGCCGCAACCGTAAGGCCTGATTTCATACCTGAATAGGCAGTAGATGCCGCGAATAATGCAGCCAAAAAAATACCGAGTATCATTACGAACCAATTTCCACCAGAATTAGAACCATCGGAAATGTATGGAACGTAGTCTTTACCAGGTACACCGCCATATGCATCTTTAGATAATTTTTTATCCATAATATATCTCCTTTAATATTTTAGGTAGTGTCAACTAGACACTACTTTTTTTTAAACTGTTTATCTGTATTAAGAAATTATTTCAAGTTTTCAAGTAATGTAATCAAAAATTTATAGGTTCTTTCTGCTGATGCTATACTCAAATGTTCTTCTGGTGTATGCACATCGAAAAGGTTAGGTCCGAAGCTTATCATATCTGTATCTGGAAGTATTTTTTTAAGCAATCCGCATTCAAGTCCTGCGTGAATCGCGCTAATTTCAGGTTCTTTCTTAAAAAGATCCTTATACGTTTTCACAGCTATTTTTCTTATTTTGGAGTCTTCTTCATACTGCCACTCAGGATAATCACCTGTATTGTTTACTTTTGAACCCGTAAGACTTCCTAATGCTGATATTATTTCAGCTATTTCTAGTTTCTCACTTTTAACAGAACTTCTTATTGCATGTGTAAATTTTATCTTTTTATCCTTGTCCTCCAGAACGCCCAAGTTCAGACTACTCTCAACAAGCCCCTTAATGTCACTGCTCATTCTTTGAATGCCATCAGGAACAATAATCATATATTTGATTATATTGTTGCTGCTACTTAATAGCATCATCTTATCCCCTTCAGCTTTTTTTATTTCTACCTTAACCTTAGGGTCTTCTACTCTGTTTTCAATTTTAATAATAGATGCCATATCCTTAATTATTTTAGATACTTTCGCAGCATTTTCTTTAGAAAAGGCTATTGTTGCATAGGCTTCTCTCGAAATCGCATTGTGTTTTGCGCCACCTCTTAATGTCACCAGCCTTATACCGATTTCTTCGTTTAGTTGGTTAAGTACGCGTCCTAAAATTTTGACGGCGTTTCCCCTTTGCTTAATAATTTCCATTCCTGAATGTCCGCCTTTTAAATCCGTTATAGAAATTTCCATAACATCTCCAGTCAAATCTTCATATTCAGGTTCGAAGGTTACATAAGAAGTTAGGCCTCCAGCACAGCTAACAATGAATATGCCTTCTTCTTCTGCATCGATATTAAGCATTGTCTTTCCTGATAAGTGCTCTGCAGTTAATGCACTTGCACCGTTCATACCTGTTTCCTCATTTGTGGTAATTAGAAGCTCTATAGGAGGATGTTTCAAATCTTTCGCATCAAGGATTGCCAAACCAAAAGCCACAGCTATGCCATCATCGGCGCCTAAAGTTGTATCTGTTGCATAAATAAAATCATCAACAATTTTTAATTTTAAGGGATCCTTTAAGAAATCATGCTTGCTCCCACTTGTTTTTTCGCCAACCATATCCATATGTCCTTGAATAATCACAGGTGAGGATTTTTCATAACCTTTTGTGCCACTCTTTTTAATAATCACGTTTAGTGCGTCATCCTGAAAGACTTCAAGCTTCCTTTTTTTTGCAAAATCTACCAAGTAGTCACTTACTTGTTTTTCATTTCCTGATGTTCTTGGTATGGTTGTTAATGCCTCAAAAAAACCAAAAACATCCTTTGGTAAAAGTTTATCTAATACACTCATTTTAATACTCCTTTCAATTCTTGTTTCATTTTAGTAAAAGCCAAGTTTTGATTTTGAAATATGCCCTAAAGCTTGTGTCCTTAAATGATTTTTGTTGTTTTTTGCCGTTTTTAACATCTTGGCTGAAATTTCAATACAAAGCAATTTTATAAAAATGTAATTTGTTACATTAAATGGAATTTTTAGGTCAAAAAAAAGCATTTTCCAACTTGCTGTATTAAACAATGAAATAAAGTATCCTATCAAACGGTTTGAATAATAGCTTAATGGTTTATATGTCATTCAAGTATTTGAGAGACGATAATTTGCCCTAAATATAGGGACAGTAATATAGAAAAAGGAACAAGTAAATATTAAGTTTTTGATTGGGACACAGGCCTAATTATGTGTTCATGTGAATTCCAGTCTTGTTAAGAGTATAACACAACAACTGATTTGTTCCCAAATTATTACTTTTCAACTATATAACAGAAATTATAACACCTTATCCCAGAACCTCCCAACAAGTATATATACCCCTTATTTATGAGACAACGCAGAATTTTGTGTTTTCTTTCACAATATTCGCATTAACGTTTGATACTTCTCTCTCGCCATTAGGTCACCTCATACAGTATCGAATATCGATATTGTCAAAATTTAAAAACAGAATCTATAGTGATATTTTATTTTTATGCCCATAGGTGTCACTTTCCATTAATGGCACCTCCTTGATTCGTTGATCTAGATCTTGTAAATTAATCTCTTATCCTTTAGCTTCCACTTTTTTTACTAAACAATTCCTTAAACCGTTTCACGGCAAATTTAGCGACATCACTAAGCCATTTCCACAATGTCTCAAACGGTTGCTTTTTCCACAAATAAAGCTTGATAATCATCAAAATCAGGAGCAAAACAAGTCCGGCTATCACAAGAACAACCGCAATTAGGTTTTCTTCATACATTGCATTGGCAAATAACTGTACAGTTGCGCCATATCTAGCAAGATAGTTATTTGCCGGTGATGGAAGTTCCACAATAGTTGTAGTACTGATATCTCCAATTTTTGCAATCATATAGTGGTAATAACTGTTATTAGTTAATAGCTCTGCCCCAGCACCCCCAGTAATTAGGTACCGAACACCATCCTTTGTATATTCCAGATAACTGTGAATATGAGAGAGATAAACCGTATCAACATGGTACGTACTCATAAGGTTTTCGAACTTTTCAGTTTCCTTTGGATCTTGGAAACCGTGATCCATGCTCTTACTTACGCTGTAATTGTTTAGTTTCTGCTCTAACCAATTTCCGTCGCTTTTTACTTCATTCACAAAGTTGGGAATTTCGTTGGTTGTTACACCGCTTCTTGGGTCTTGTGGCGGTATATGTGTAATAACGAAAATGCGTTTGTCTTGTGCCTTCTTCAAATCTTTTTCCAACCATGTATATTGTTCGTCAGAAATTGCCTTCTTTTCAGCCCATCCTGGAGATGAATCCAAAAACACAAAATGGCTATCCGCAAAATCAAAGGAATAATATGACGGTCCATACAGCATGGAATAATTACTTCGGCCATTCCCACGAATATCATGATTTCCCGGAGCGGTACATAAGGTTGTAGAGATCTTTGAAACCATTTGGTCAAATAGTCGGTATTGGTTCGGTTTTCCGCTGAAAACAAGGTCGCCATTGTCAATTACAAATACAGGATTTTCCCCATTCACCTGCTGAATAATCTGCTCAAAAGTATCATATCCATCTCGATTATCACCGAGTATTATATATTTTCCTGTATTATCAGTGCCGCTTGGTTTTACTGGATCAATTATTATTGTTTCCCCTTCACGCACCGAAACACTTATCTTCAAGGTATTAACCGCAACTTTGGCTATTGGCAATTTATTCCCGGTAGTGCTCTTTGCATAAAAATCAGGATTTATATTTTCGATCAGTATCGAAACGGTGCCCAAATTATAACCTTTAACAGATACAGTAGGCAGCGGTGATAGTGCTCTGATGACCAGGCTTTCTGTGCCGGCTTTATCCCTCTGAATGCCTTTTATAAAACCACCATAAACGGTGATCTCTGAATTCTGCGTTTGATACGTTGAAGAGGCATCATCTGGATTAAATTTAAGAGGGACGCTTACAAAATCGTTACTGATTTTATAACTGTGAGAGCTATTGTAGATAAACGCACCGATGCCTGTTACAAGACATAAACTCAAGATTACTATCGCTACGTTGATTATCTTCTTGATTTTCATCGTCTCAACCCCTCCTATTCTGCTTTCATGCGTTTGTATTCTAAAATTATCAAAGAAACTATCGCGACATCAATAACTACAATAAGCAGCATAAGCGCAGATTGACTATGCATATAGCTATATATTTCGTATACAATAAAGAACACAAATACAGCAACCGAGTGCTGCGAGCTGATTGAAAGATTTTGACCCAGTATTATAAGGCGCTTCATTAAAAAATCATTCGGATCTTCTATCAGCTCAGGAATTGCTATAAGCCTTATAACTCGATTAAGCCATTCGTGATTGAACACAATCATCAGAAGGGCGCCAATAACAGGATGTATACCTAATGGCTTACGACATTCATACGTCGCGCGTTAGCCTACCACCTTTCATTAAAATAAGAAGTACAAGCGCTGCTGTTAATGACAAACAGGCACCGAATACAAACGGCGTCTTCGCTCCAAAAGCAGTCCATAATCCCCCTGCAATAACGCTTGCAGGTAACAACGCGATTCCGACAATTGTAGAATGTAAACCAAGCATCGTACCCTTCATTTCTTGTGGAGAAATTTCAGCGATAAATGCTCTTTCTACACCTGCAATCATGGCCGTATAAACGCCATAAAGAATGAAAAGGGCAATCATAAATGTTTTATTATAAGCGAAGGCAAAGCCCAAATAAACGATAGCAAAAACGATATAGCCTGATACCAGCAACCTTTTTCTGCCTACTTGATCAGATCTTTTTCCTAATGGAATTGCAAGCAAAGAGGCCGTTATATTATATATAAAGTAAAGTAAAATAACTGAAGTATCATTAAATCCAACACTCTTGGCTCGAAGTAGCAAAAACGCATTAGATGAGTTCCCCAAAGTAAACAAAAATGCCACTAACAAATATAGTTTTAACTGTCTATCAAGTTTTTTCACATTATGCCAAAATGGTTCGCGTTCTTTTATGATTCGCTTTTCTTTTTTTTCCTTAATCAGAGGAAATATTGCTAGGCTCAGTAAAACCGGTATCATAGAGAGAAGGAAAAGCTGCTTATAATCAAAAGCGCCATTTGCACTTGAAAGTAAAAGATAAGCGATTAATATTCCAATTGCAGACCCCGCCATATCCAATGCTTTGTGGACGCCAAATGCAGTTCCCATCTTGTTACTATCTGCGCTTTCATATACCATTACATCTCTCGGAGCCGTTCTGACGCCTTTCCCAATTCTATCAATAACTCTTGCACCGAGTATGCCTACCCACGAACTTGCGGCAATTAATGCTACTTTGTAAATTAGTCCAGTTGCATATCCAAAAAAAGCAATCGTTTTTTTCTTATTATATTTGTCTGTAATATACCCACTAAATACTTTTAACAAACTGGCAAGGCTTTCTGAGATCCCTTCAATAACACCGATCAATGCCGGAGTCGCTCCAAAAACAGATGTTAAGTACAGAGGGATAATAGGGTATACCATCTCTGCACTTATATCCGCAAAGAAACTGACTAAACCTAAAAAAAATACATTCCACATTTCTTTATCTCCTTTTTTGTTTTGGATATCCTACGCCTTAATATTTTATTCTTATTCTCTGTGCATAACTGCATGGATCAAATGTACTAATTTATAGAGCATCCAACATTACTGCAAGGTGCTCACTCATCTTGCTTGTACATCACTTCTCATACCAAATCTGAAAAAAAGTTCCCAGCTATCGGTTACTTTTACCGAACGACTGAAAACTTTTGATTTTTTGATTCTGACCAATTTACTTATCTTTACGTGTCATCAGCACAACACACTCCACATGATCCGTCCAAGGAAACATATCATAAGGGAACATTTCTTTTACCTTGTACCCATTGTTCGTAAGCACCTTAAGGTCGCGAGCAAGGCTGTCAGGACCACATGAGATGTAGATGACCGTCTTCGGCGCGAGCTTGATCAGTGAGGATAAGAAAGGTTCATCGCTGCCGCTGCGTGGCGGATCCATGAAGACAAGGTCGAGGGATTCATCTTCTTGAGACATCTGCGTCATGAAGTCACCTGCATCCCCTTGATAGAACTGGATGTTTTCGATGCCGTTCATGCGCGCGTTGAAGTTTGCGTCGCGAACGGCGTCTTTGTTGAGCTCGATGCCTAGGACTTGGCCCGCTTTTTTGCTGGCGATAAGGCCGATCGTTCCAATGCCGCAGTAGGCGTCAAGGACATTTTCGGTGCCTTTGAGCTTTGCCATGCCTACGGCCATGTTGAACATCTTCTCCGCTTGGATTGAGTTCACTTGGTAGAAAGATTTTGGCGAAATTCTAAACCTCGTGTCACAGAGCATATCTTCAATATAGCCTTTGCCGTAGAGGACGGTTTCTTGTGAACCAAGGACCATGCTCGTTCTGCGGTTGTTGACGTTGAAGACGACTGTGGTGATATATGGATGCTCTTTGACGAGCGCTTTGACAAAGTTGTTTTTTGATGGGAAGATTGGATTGCCGCCGATGATGACGACCATGACTTCACCTGTGGTGTGGCTAGAACGGATGAGCACATGACGCATAAAGCCCGTGTCATAATCTTCATCATAAGGGGTCATCTTAAACGATGGCATCAGTTGACGAATCGACTGGATGATGCCGTTTGCACGTTCATCTTGGATGAGGCAGTTGGTCGTTGGAACGACTTTATGGGAGTCCTCTTGGTAGATACCCGCGACGATTTTGCCGTTTTTGTCGTATGAAAACGTTGCGTGTACTTTGTTTCTATAATGGTAGGGATTGTCCATTCCGATGATGTTTGACACTTTGCCAAAGCTATGGAGGATCATCTCAATTTTCTTTTGCTTGAATTTGAGCTGTCCTTCGTAAGTCAAGTTTTGTAGCTGACAGCCGCCACACTTGCTAAATGAACCGCACGGCGCTTCCGTCTTGTACGGCATAAACTGTGGTTCAACGTAATCCTTTGAACGGGCGAATGCGCGTTTTGCCTCCACTTTAACCGTAGGATGACGATCTGCATAGCTAGAAGTTGAGGCTGGCTTACCTGATTTATCAACGAGACCTGCTTTGCCTGTTTTATCTACGCCTGTTGATTTATCGGCACTATCTGTTGCAAACTTCGAACGCGTTCTCGCACGCTCTTTTCTGTAATAATCGTCTTCAAATTCTACCGTATCTTCATCGGCGACGTATTTGCCCTTGCCTGTCGGTTTCTTTTTTTTGTCAAATGCTTCGTAAAACGGTTTCTTATTCATATGCGCTCTCTTCCTTTTATTCTCGATGTTAAATTGGAATTATTCAATTTACTCATTTAGCTACTATTTTGTATAAACGACTCTTATCTATTATTTTGATACCGCCTCTATGCAACGTGACGATGCCTTCTGATGCAAAATATTTGAGCATCCTTGATACCACTTCACGTGCAGAGCCGATGTATTTGGCAATTTGTTCATGTGTTAAATCTATTTCCAGTTTGCCTTTTCTAGAAATCTCATCGAGTAAAAATCCGGCGAGTCTGACATCAAAGCTCATGAATAAAATCTGTTGCATGGCCCACATGACATCTGAAAATCTAGAGACCGCTTCTTTATTTGTAAAATTCTCCACATAAATGTTGGTTGCGGTAAGATTAGAATAGGTTTCTGAACTTATGGTCAGCACCTCACAATCCGTATCAGCCTCAACATGTACATCAAATGTAATATTGCTCAAAACACACGACGATGTCAATACACATACGTCACCTTCAGAAAGCCTATAAAGGGTTATTTCTCGCCCATCCTCTGAGAGGATATAGGTTCTAACGCAGCCCGATTGAATCAGCAAAACGCCTACACATTCTGTATCACCACCATGGATCAGATCGCCACGACTAAACTTAGCAGGATGTGTGTTATGGATTAAAAGATTTTTCTCTTCATCATTTATAAAATCCCAAAATGTCAATATTTGCTGCATCGTTTCAATTTTGTTTGACATGCGTTTGTTCCTCATTTCAATGAAATATTAATTATCGAATGCTATTATTCTTCAACGTCAAAAAATCCCGCATATAGCAGGTATAAATATTATACCATACAAATGCGGGATTTTGACATTTCCATATATTAACCTACTGTAACCGTCACCCAAACAAATAGCTCGTCATAGACATGGAGCCCATCGCACACACATCATTAAAAACTTCAATACGTTCCGTTTTATCTGCGGCACCAAGGACATAAAGAAGTGGATAAAAGTGATCTGGCGTGTAAAATGCTTGCTCGGCACATTTACCAGCACGCTCATAGTGCACGACGTCATAATAGCTACGGTTTAATATGTTCATCTTAATATAATCGTCAAATTCTTGTGCCCAAGGAAAACCGCCATCCATACGCCAATTAATCAGCGAGAGATTATGTACTATATTGCCACTGCCCATGATGAGGATGCCTTCGTTTCTGAGATTGGCTAGCTTTTGACCAATATCAAAATGCGTTTGAGCAGGTGCGTTGTAATTGACACTGACTTGCACCACTGGAATGTCAGCCTCTGGAAACATTCTGCACAGGACAGACCAAGTGCCATGATCGATGCCCCAACGGTTATCAATGCTAACGAGGTTGCCTAATCTGTCGACGATCTGTTTAGAGAGCTCTTCCGATCCTTTTGCGGGGTATATGAGTTCATATAAAGCCTTCGGAAAGCCGTACATATCATAAATCATAGGGGGCTCTAAGTTGTCTGACGTTTTTGTCTGGTCCGTGTACCAATGCGCAGAGATGCAAAGGATAGCTTTTGGCCGTGGTAGACGCTTACCGAGCAATTCCCATTCTAAAGTGAACGTGTTGTTTTCAATCGCATTCATCGGAGATCCATGTCCGACGAAGATAACTGGCATTTTCATAAAGTTCCTCCTCAAGATCGCTGATTCGTTTATAAATTGATTACTTGCACCCATTCTCTAATCCCTTGTCCTAAGCCCACTCCCAGTTATGGGGATTGTCTCGCCTAGATACGTTGGATTGGGTTTAACGATGCCAGCCATCCAGACGGCTTTGATCCTTGCGCCGATTTCTCTGACGCGATAGTAAGCCATCTTTTCGTAGACATATGTGTCTGAAGCGACACTTTGAACCTTTATACCCAGCTTTTCAGCGATATAAGCAGCTCTAACCACGTGATATTTCTGTGAGACGATGATGGCATCAGTCACCTCAAAGATCGCCTTCATGCGATAGATGGAATCGTAGGTGTTGAAGCCAGCGTGATCCATAAAGATATCTTCTGGTGGAACGCCTGCTGCCTCTAAATAATCGCACATGGCACGCACTTCGTCATACGACTTTGATCCATGATCGCCACTGACGATTATCTTTGGCGCTTTGCCAGCTTGGTAGACCTCAAGTCCAAAATCAAGCCGGTCTTTGAGCATGCGTGACACTTCACCACTTGGATGCACGTAGGCGCCGAGTATCAAGATCGCTTCCGCTGGTTCAACCGCTTCTATCGTTCTTATCGTTTGATTACCTGTATATTCAACATATTGATCTAGCGCGGCCATCGTCGCGGCGGCCAGTATGACTATAGCGGTTGTTATTAACATAATTTTTACCCCTTTACGCATGAAGCCCTCCCATTTTTTACAGTATAACATAGTTTGAAGGCAAGAAAAAAGCCATTTAGAAGTGTTTTGACTTCTAAACGGCTTATAACTTTATTATAATTCTTGTTCATCCACATTGATGACGCCATAGTTCATATTGATCTTTTTCATGACTTCAGAATAAATTGATTTCGAACACTGAATGACCCCATAATTTTCGATTTTTTTTACCTTTTCCGCCAAAATCTCCGCAGTAACTGTTTCATCGATTGTGAGCTTTCCATAGTTCGTCATAGATAGTTCAGTCACATCTTTGAAGTAGTAACTCGACCAGTTGAGGTGCGACATATTTTGAATGAAATTTGGATCGATCAGTTTTATTTTTTGTGCTTTTTCAACTGTTGTCATCACCTCGTCATAATCAGCTTCTAAGACTTCAAGCTGCTTACAGATGATGCGTGATATCTTTTCTTTGACGGCTTCGATATTCATGTCGATTTTAAGATTGCCACGGACAAAGACTTTATCGCTGAACACGCTTTTAAGTGTTTCTGCATTCAAGGTGAGTTTGTCAAAATATTGATAGCCTTCAGGTACGATGTATTTCTCGATTTCAAGATAGTTCGAAATTTTCTTAGCCACTTTACGTATTGTCAAGTGGTCGGCGACGACATAATCGAGCACGCGCAGGCTTTCAACGGATTCATCAAACAAAGCTTCATCATATGGCTCAATGGCGAAGAAATTGCTTACCACCAAGCGACTTGATGGTTCAAGGCTATATAAGTTGATGTCATTGAGTTGAAATCGATCATCCAAAAGAATCTCACCTTCTTTGTAGATGACGGTCTCTCCGTTGATCTGAATGCGATTCGACAAACTGGCATAATCTAAGTCTTTGGCAAGGAGTCTACCATTGATTTCGGCTTTAAAGATTTTTTCAAGTAAAGCTCTATCACCAATCGGTTCAACTTTCACTGAGCCGTTGATTTCCAAGAAGACTTTTTCATCAAATGCATTGAGGATTCCTTTTGTAATGACGTAATTGCCGTTGTGTGTGATGTACTTGACTTGCATTGGTAAAATAATGACAGACTCAATCTGGCTCTGTATAATATGTCTGACTTGATCTTGTTGGCCCTCGCCTATAATCAATGTCTCAACCGATTCAATCCGTTCGATGCCCCTCAACTCTTCCTCGCTCATCTTCCTTAGATCCAGTAATTCGATATTTTTATATCGCATCTTAAAGCCTCCTTTATCGCGTCCATTTTTCTATTTGTTTCGTATCATAATCGAATGCTTGTTCAATCGTACTTTGTGGTCTAAATATAATGCGATTGTCCATATCATTTTGAATTTGAAATAAAATTGATTGTTTCATAAAATTCTCCTTTCAGATTTGAATCGTTTTTCTCAGTTGAAGCAACGCTTGACTGAGTCTTGACCTAACAGTCGATGCATTAAGGCCAAGTATTTCCCCGATTTCCATACTGTTATAATCGTGCAGATATCTGAGGATAACAACCGTGCGTAGCGGTACTTGTAAGGTTTCAAGTAAATCGGCTGTGATTAAAGTATCATCGATAAACGCTTCGAATGCGGGCTCCGGAGCCTCTTCAAAATCGCCCATTCGCTTTTGTCGCCTATAGTTGTCGACAAATTGATTTTTAATAGTCCTTAGTAGCCACCCTTTTACCTGAAGTGGATGTGCCCCTTTAAAGCTGTCTATATTTTGAAGGGCTTTCAAGTAAGCTTGTTGCACAAGGTCCTCAGCATCCTCCTTTTGGCGGCAGAGTGACTGTGCATACCTTAACAAATCCGCTTGATAATTTTCATAGATTTCGTATAGCTGCATATCGACCACCCTTGATGAGTGCTAGCTCTTGATGAGTGCTAGCTCTTTAATGAGTTCCTATAACTTTGGAAACTGCATAATTCCAATTTGATGATATCTTTCACATGAAAATGACGAAAACATGCCATTGTTGCCGTGTGAAACTATGATTTTGCGACTTATTAGGTAATTATGCAGTTTCCTTACCTATGTAACGAATGAGAAGCCGTGAGTGTCCACGACAATTTCGATTTTATTTTAGAAATTGCATTTTAATTTCAAAAAAAATGCACGACCCCAATAAAGCGTGTCGCTTCACAAAATCGTGCATGCCTATATGAATCATGTAAATTTGATGCGTTTGATGGTCATTTGAATAAACGCCTCAATATCTTCCAGGCGTTTGGCGTCCTTTTCCGTTAAAAATGTATACGCGACACCCGTCATCCCCGCTCTTCCCGTTCTACCGATTCGGTGGACATAGTTTTCGGTATCATCTGGCAAATTGTAGTTAAATACGTGTGTTACGCCTTCGATATCTAGCCCTCTAGCAGCGACATCCGTGGCTACCAAGTATTTGATAGCGCCGTCTCTAAATGCCTGCATGACATATTCTCGCTTAGCCTGAGTCAGTGCGCCGTGGATGGTCTCAACTTCATATCCAGCGGCAAGCATCTCTTCATAAAGCGTCTGAGCACCCATGCGCGAACGACAAAAAACGATGGCTTTTTCTGGATAATTTTGCTTCAGCACTGTTTGGAAATCAGCAAACTTTCGTCTATTGGATGTTAGAACAACAAATTGTTCAATGCTTTCAAGGGTAATCTGCTTTTTAGGTGCTTTGACAGTCACAGGCGATTTGAGGACCCTGTCTGAGAATGTATCCACCGAATGACTGAGCGTTGCAGAGTAGCATAGAATCTGCTTGTCTTTTGGCGTCTGTGATAGGATATCATCCACTTCATTTTTAAAGCCGATGTGGAACATCTGATCCGCCTCATCCACGACAAGCATCTTAAGTGCACCAAATTCAATGGCGCCGCGTCTGAGATAATCGAGAATGCGTCCAGGAGTACCAATGACAAGGTCTACTTCGCCGCCATATTTGTGCAATTGTGCGACGACATCTTGTCCACCATAGGCGGTCAAAATCTTGAGTGGCTTCGTTTCAGCCAACATCTTTGCTTCTTTTGTAATCTGGATAGCGAGTTCACGCGTTGGCGTGATGACTAGACCTTGGATGCGGTGCAGCTGGGGATCTATTTTTTGAAACATCGGCAATAGAAACGCGAGCGTCTTACCAGTCCCCGTCTGAGCCTCTGCAAGCAAATCGTCGCCTTTTAGTGCAACGGGTATGCTGAGCTTTTGAATCGGCGTTGGTGTATGAATGTCCTGAAGTTCCAGTGCATAGACGAGATCGCCTTTGATGCCCAATTTATAAAATGACATGTTTGCCTCCGTGTTAAATTCGACTCATTATATCATAAAAAACACGCTTTAATAAGTGCTCCTCTTCATATTTACAACAGAGATATACTTTGCTTTCAGCAGTTAGATACAAAAAAGACTAAGCCTAAGCTTAATCTTTTTTTGAGAAAATCGCATAATGCCAATTTCATTCTTTTAGTTTTTTAGCCAGTTTCGATGCGACATCTGGCACAAAGTGCATCGTATTGATAGGCGGTCTTACGTACTCGCCATTCTCTTGTCGCTTTGGTAATACGAGCTTCTGAATTTCTATATCTTCATACGGGATTATAGAAAGCAAATGAGAGATGCAGTTAATACGTGCATTGCGCTTAAAGTCAGTATCTATAACATACCATGGTGAAAATTCTGTATCTGTATATTGGAACATGATATCTTTTGCTTTTGAGTACTCAACCCATTTTGATCGGGCCGTCAAATCCATCTCGCTGAGCTTCCACTGCTTAGTTTCATCGTTGATGCGATCTTGGAATCTCTCTTCCTGTTCTTCATCACTTACTGAAAACCAATATTTGATAAGTATGATTCCCGAATGAATGATCATGTCTTCAAAGGTAGGCACCGATTTTAAGAATTCCCAATATTCTTCATCTGTACAAAAACCCATGACGCGTTCAACGCCTGCACGGTTGTACCAACTTCTATCAAAAAGGACGATTTCACCAGCCCCTGGCAGCTGCGAGGCATACCGTTGAAAGTACCATTGCGTCCGTTCTTTTTCAGTTGGCTTAGGAAGTGCTACCACTCTACAAGTTCTAGGGTTAAGAGTTTTAGTGATTCGTTTGATAGCTCCGCCTTTTCCTGCGGCGTCTCTGCCTTCAAATAACACGACAACTTTTAATCCTTTGAACACGACCCATTCTTGTAGTTTGACGAGTTCAAGCTGCAGCTCGGAGAGTTTTTTCTTATAATCTTCTTTTTGCAGTTTCATTGCCCACCTCATATTTTCTTAATTTATTTTCATACATGATTCTAACCGCAGAATTATATTTGCATTTTCATATTTTATTATACCCACGATTCGTTTGTCCTATCAGATAGAAAGACACCTTTTCGAATAATGACTTCAAAAAGATGTCTATACGTCAGTTGTAAGTCCGCTCTATAGCACATTTACAAACTATCTACCAATACTTTCACCTGAGCTTTGATAATTTCAAGGTCTTTAGCATTTGCCTTACCTTTAAACTCATGTGGCTCAATAAATGACCAGCACAACTTCAAACGCTCATGGATTTCGTCGAGTTCTTTCTGCGCGCCACCCGACCAACCATAAGAACCAAAACGAAATGCTTTTCTACCCTGAGCTTTTTTCTTGCCTATTTCCTCTAGTATCGATGCCATCGGTGGAAACATCTTATATTCGTAAGTCGGCATGGCTAAAATGACCCCACTTGAACGCCAAACAGACGTCAAGATATCCCCCCAGCTACTCTCAGGCACTTGATGCACATGGTATTTGATATCGGACGATTCAAGAACCTCTATCGCCGCTTTTACCGCATCACCAGTCATGCCATACATACTGCCCCAGATGAGCGTGATTTCTCGTCTTGCAGACCCTTTTTGATAGTTCGCATAATCGAGGTAGTCCTGAATGATTTTATTGACCCTGCTATGCCAAATCAGTCCATGTCCTGGAGCGATCATATTAATATCAAGGCCCTTCAATTTATCAATCGCTCGAATCACAAAAGGTGAAAAAGCTGAAATGATATTGGCATAGTACCTGATGGTTTCTTCTTCATAAATAGCGAGTTCACTATCGCTATACCCATCGTCTAAAGCTGAGCCTTCCAGTTTTCCAAAACTTCCAAATGCATCACACGTGAATAAAATTCCTGTTGCTGCGTCATAAGTAACCATCGCATCTGGCCAATGAACATGGGGTATCGTCTTAAATGTAAGCACTTTTCCGCCACCTAAATCCAGTTCATCGTCGTCCTTGACCACACGGACAGTCACACCATCTCCGAAAAACGCACCAAATAAATCAGCGCCCTTGTCCGTACATATCACTTCAAAGTCACTATGCAATTTTCTAAAATCTTCAATCCAACCTGCGTGGTCGGGTTCAAGATGATTGAGCACGAGGTAATTGATGCTTTTAATATCCACCTCTAAACGATCAAGTAAGGCAAATAGTGATTCTGGAACGCCATCCCAGCCGCAAACGCCATCTATTAAGGCTATTTTTTCGCCCTTCACAACGTATGAATTGATGGAGACACCTTTCGGCATATCCCATAAACTTTCAAATAATATGCCTTCAACGTTTATAGAGAGCTGATCGATGCCCTTAGCTAAATTGGTAATTTTCATATGAACTCCTTAATTTATTGTGAAATTTATATTTAATAAAATCATAAAACGCTCTCAAATGATATTAATTATCAACTAAGCTAATTATACCATTATTTACACATCTTAAATCACCTATTTTGAAAAAAAAATAAAAATCTTAATAATAATTCATAGCTTTAAAGCTAGTTTCTGTCAGTTCTAAGTATTATATAAGTTATCAAAAAGACGCTAAAATTCTAGCGTCTTCTTACTATGATTCCTTAGTGTTGACAATATAAATAAGGGTTCTGTTACAAACACCTATTTAAAATAGCCTCAACATCCTTTTGATTCAGCTTCTTAAAGCCCAATATCTCACCATCGCCACATGCCTTTTTAGCCATATGTGAAAAGTTCTTATTATCTATGCCGACTTCTGAAAGTGTCTTCTGCAGTTCGAGGGTTTCATAAAAAAACGTCGAAACCCTATCAATGCTTTGTTTAGCCACTGTCATAGGATCCAGTGACGCATCGATGCCAAATACATTGCATCCAAACTGATAGAATTTTGAAACCGTCGTCTCATCCAGGGTGTAAGTCATCCATCTAGGAATCAATATGGCAAGGCCAAGCCCATGTGTTATATCGTAGATAGCTGAAAGTTCATGTTCTATTGGATGACACGTCCAAGCCTGTCTCTTTCCTCCGTTTATAAACCCATTGATAGCCCATGATGACGTCCACATGAGATTGGCCCTCGCTTCATAATTAGTTGGCTCAGCCATGGCAATCGGCGCATATTTTATGATGGTTTTCATGAGGCCTTCCATGACAGTATCCAGCATATAAAGATCTTGATCCATATTGAAATACACTTCAAAGATATGAATCAGCATATCTGCGGCACCACAAGCGGTTTGATATCTGTTTACAGTATAGGTATTCGTTGGATCTAGAAAAGATACTTTTGGACGCATAACTGGAAATAGTAGTCCTATTTTATCTTGTGTTTCAGGGTTGCTGATGACCCCAGCACTATCCATCTCAGACCCCGTTGCAGCGAGTGTCAATATGTCGACAATAGGCAGACACTGGGTCACATCCACTTTTTGCATGAGAATATCCCATGCATCCCCATCATAAAAAGTTGCCGCGCCGATAAATTTTGTACAGTCGATGACGGAACCGCCACCAACAGCTAAGAGCACATCGATCTTTTCTTTTTTGCAAATTGCTGCCCCTTCGTTGACGGAAGCCACTCTAGGGTTTGGTTCAATACCAGATAGTTCAAAGAGTTCTAGTCCCGCTTTTTTAATTTCTTCAACGACTTTGTCATAAAGTCCCGACTTTTTAATAGAGCCGCCACCGTATGTCAACAAGACGCGTTTGCCATATTTGCTTAATTCTTCTCCTAAATGTCCTAATTGATTTTCACCAAAGTACACACGTGTTGGTATGTCATAAATAAAATGATTCATTTCAGTCTCCTTTTTGTTTTCGATAGACAAATGTTTTAGCTCACAGATATCTTTATACCCAATTATGATGCGATATGCATAAGGATCGATGAATCACTCAAATCGATTTCATTTCGATATTCATCAAATTAATATTGACATCCTTTTAGGATTGATTTATTATCTAATTAGACGGATATCGAAACAAATCGCTTAATAATAGGAGCCCAATATGAAACTATTTTTAGAAACTATCGCAGAAAACATTGCATTACCTACGCCATCAAACATCATCGTCCAGTTTTGGGGTGAAAAAAAAGACGCTGAGAACTTAGCATCTTTTATGAATCAATTGAAGTCACGTCATACTCATGTGACAGGTATACTCTTTGATAAATCGCGTATATGTTCAGTTTGTGAAACTGAAGCCTTCAGTATTCTTGATCAAATCAATGAAGAAATGCTTGAAAATGCCAATGTCGTGATTGACTTATGCGCCTACTCTCCAACCAGCATTGTATCTGATATGTCAGCTATAGCGCGACCGAATTTCATCGCATTTATGCGCAAGCATTTCGCGATTATCACGGCACCCCATAAATCAATGCTTCAGATTAGAGTACCTTCAGAAGAAAATGCCATTGAAGCGGGCCTCACTCTTGAAGAATACACCACGACAATCAACCAGATGACACAAGTGGACTATCATGCATTGAATCAAAGGTGTGACCAGCTGATTGAACGCATTTCTAAATCAAATCAAGCGATTATTGAAACGGGTGACGGCCATGTGCTAACACTTGGTTATCAAAACCGCCAATGGTATAAAGATGCAGGCGATGGTGATTTTCCACCGGGTGAAGTGTATATCGCCCCACTAGAAAATAGCGCTTCAGGAACTTATAAAGTCGATTATATACACTGGGAAGGTAAACACTATCGCGATGTGATCCTCACTTTTGAGGCGGGCCGTTTGGTTGCTTCCAGCGTGAAAACAATCTTTGACGATTTACTGCAAGCAGACGATGGCGCGCTCATCCTTGGCGAATTTGGTCTGGGAACAAATCCAAACATGACTGAGATAACCGGACACAGCCTATTTGATGAAAAGATGCTGGGTTCTTGCCATATTGCTGTCGGGATGAACCACCTTTTTGGCGGCACAAATGAAAGCGCTGCGCACATTGATTTTGTATCAAAAAATCCAAAGCTCTCATTTAATGACAAATAGCGCCACATAAAGTCTGTCATCCCTTCATTTGACCGAACTCAATAAGCGCATCAAATGGCATAGGTTTCGCATAATGATACCCTTGAATGATATCGCAGTTCATCGATCTAAGTTTTTCAAGTTGCTCTTGGGTCTCTACCCCTTCAGCGATGACTTGTAGACCGTAGCAATGAGAAATGTCGATGATAAACCGAACCATATCTTCATATCGCGTATCCACGATCATGTCTGTTATGAACTGTCGATCGATCTTCACGACATCTAGTGGTAGTGAGATCATATAATTCAGGGATGAATAACCTGCACCAAAATCATCCAAATGTACTTTTATTCCTTTTTCCTTAAGGCGTAACAAATGTGCAATCGCTTTATCCTTAGCAACGATTAATATACTCTCTGTTATTTCTACAGCTACCTGCTCGGGTTCAAGTCCATATCTATTGATAATCTCTATGAAAGAATCTGCAAACTGCTCATCGCTTAGCTCAAGGGCTGAAACATTTACAGAAATATTGAGTCTCTTACCAGTCTTTTCAAACCATGAACGCGCATGATTAGCAGCCTCTTCGTATACCCAGCTCCCTATCATCTGGATGAGCCCCTGTTCTTCGGCAATAGGAATAAACACCGATGGTGGGATAAAAGAACCACTGCCATCTCGCCACCGAATCAATGCCTCTGAACCAATCATTTCGTTTGTTCTTAAGTCGTACTGTGGTTGATAATACAATAAAAACTGATTACTACTCAGTGCGAACCGTATCTGATTTTGAATTGTCAGCTTTTGAGAAAATGCCAATTCCATCTGTTCGTCAAAATATAAAAATCGGCTTCTTCCAGCAAATTTTGCCTGATACATCGCCATGTCGGCTTTTCTAAGCAGCATGGCTTTGTCTTTACCATCTTCAGGATAGTTAGAAATACCGACGCTACACGTCAAATAAAACAATAAACCTTGTACCTCAATGACTTTTTCAATCTGCGCCATAACCTCTTTGACAAAAAAATTGGCACTATGCAAATTTTCTTCTTCATTTGATACACCCTCTCGTTCGACAACCATGACAAATTCATCGCCACCTAATCGACTTAAAAACGCATACTTATTTTCAAATAATCTTAACCGGTTACCTATTTGTCGTAAAATCGAATCACCAACTTCATGTCCACTTGAATCATTGATGTATTTGAAATTATCGATGTCAATGTAAAGCAATGCCCATTTCTTTGATTCATCGATAACAAATCCATCTAAATAGAGCATCAGAGCCGTGCGATTGCTCAGCCCAGTAAGTGTATCTGTAAAGGCAAGCACACGGTATCGTTCTTCACTTTCATATAAAGACTTTTGACTATCGGTGAGTCTATCATACTGATCTCTCAACTCTTCCTCAGAGGCGATCATTTCTTCATTAAGCGCAGCTAATTCTAGATTGTTTTCATAAAGCATCTTATCTTTAGCCTTTAACTTCATATTATCAACGATCAAAATGGCGATAAAGAACATCAACACTATCAAAATGCCAATGGCAGGCATCAATATATTCTTGTAAAGTTGAAAATAATCGATAGGTTTATTAAGAATAATTGAACCCTTAGGCAAATCGTCTATTTTCAATCCATAACGCGTCATAATCTCGTAGTCAAAAATAACTTTGTTTGGGCTTTCTTGGATCATATGAATATCATTTGGATTCTCACCCTTAATGATCGAGACGGCCATATTAGCCGCAAGTCTTCCTTGCTCTTCATAGGAAACCATATTGCCACCTAAAAGACCATTGCCGACACCACCTATTGACATTCTAAATACAGGTGCCTTAACCGTTTCGCTAATAATCGCTGTCGCTTCATCAATGTCGTAATTGTTTCCCGTACTGTCCTCAAAATAGCTCATGTAAAAGACGATGTCTGAAGCATTTAAAGACGCTAATTTTTGTTTGAAACTCTCAAGCGTATAATTTGATGCATTTAATAACTCAAACTGATAGTCAGAATAACTATCTGCAGCCAGCATAAAACTTGAAGCATCGCCCTTGCCTGTTGGTGAATTGTCAACAATGCCATATATTTTTTTCGCATTTGGAAACAATTTTACTGCCAAATCAAGGTTCGCCTTCAATGATATGCCTTCAACAATACCCGTTACATTTGACATATTATTCGCCAGTGTCGCACGTTCTAGATCATTAATGCAAAAGAAGACAATTGGTATATCGGGTACTAAGTTTTCTCGATGATCCATCAAAAATTGAAGCCCGTTGTCATCGCCGACTAATATGACATCGTATTTTAAATCTTGATCCAGTCTAAACTTTAAAAATTTAAAATAGTTGTCATAATTTTCTTCCGTATCGACGCGTTTGGTATCCATATAGTCGATGTCGAGCGATATATTCGCTTCGTCAAAAACGCGTTTCATGCCTTCAATTTGAGCTGGCAAAGTATCAAAACCAGCATGATAAGAGCTTATAAATAGTACCTTATAAGCGGGTTTTTCAGTAGCTGCATATGTAAGGGTAAAACAATTTAAGCCTATAACGCTTACTAAAATGAACACAAATGCCATCAACGTTCTCTTGTTTTTATCTCGCATCATATCCTCCACAATGCTATGAATTAGAGCTATGTATTCTTGCTATAAAGTTAGTCCTTTCATTTTACCACTTTCATTTGAAAAACACAAAATAAAGGCAGTGTCTCTAGCTCGATAAAGTCGACCTTTGACACTGCCTTTGAACGTTACACGATTAAATGAACCCTAACACCAGTGCCATAATGACGATAAGTGGCGCTGGTACTTTCTTAAAGGATAATAAAATGATTGTCACAGCTGTGACTGCTAGATTATCTAGCGAGAAACCGCTCTTTTGCATGAGGATTACGGCTGCAACAGCTATCAAACCACCTGCGACTGCGTTGATTCCCTTTAGAGAGACTTTGATCGCCTTGATTTGCTTCAGTTTTTCCCAAACTGGATAGACAAAGTAGATGAGCAAAAGACCTGGTAAAAATATGCCTATGCCACCAATGATCGCAGCAATGACTTGGTTAAGCACACCGCCATCTCTGTAAGACATACCACCTGCATAAGCACTGAAGCTAAACATTGGTCCAGGTAAGCCTTGTACGAGACCATAACCCGTTAAAAATTCTTGATGCGTCATAAATGCCCTAACATCAACAAGTTCACTGTACATCACTGGTACGACAACCTGTCCACCACCAAAGACAAGATAGCCATATCTGTAAAAACTTTCAAATAGTGTCACTAGACGGTTATCAACGATTTGAGTTAAAAGAACACCACCTAATGCAAAGACAATAAACGCAATAAGATAAGCCCACGGTGGGTTTAAAGATACTTTGTTCCAAAGATTTTTCTCACCTGATGAGACGATACTCACAATACCACCTAGTATAAGCAACAAAGGGAAAATCCACGGTGCATGTATAAAATAGGTGATAAAGGCTGCAGAAATCATGAGAATTCCCGTCATCCAGTTCGTAACGACTTTACGTGATATTTTAAAAGCGGCTACGACGATAAAGCCAACCGCCATTGGTCCGATATATCTTAGACCCCCTGCAGATATATTAAACGTCTCAAATATTTGATAGACAAACGATAGAATCGTCATCACAACTAGAACTGGTAATGACCAAACGAGCATCGTTAATAATGCAAGCAATGGTCCGCCCATCTTGTGGCCGACTGCGACAAGAGCTTGTGTGCTGGTTGGTCCTGGTAATATGCTGCAAAGTGCAACGAGTTCTATGAGCTCTTCCTCTGTAAGATAGTTCTTTTTAGTGACGAGTTGATCCATAAAGACGCCAATATGTGCCTCTGGTCCACCATAGGCACCCAACGAACAAATAAAGGCATCTTTTAAAAATGTGCGCCAACTGACTGCGTGTGACATGTTTGCCTCCTTTAATGACTTTATACGATTCCAAATGTTATTATTCTTTCATCTCCTTGAACAGTTCATAAGCTTTTGCTCTTGCCTCTTTTAAGACGACTTCGCCATGTTCGGTGATGCGATAATACTTTCTTATTTTGCCTTCCACATTTTCTTCTGTTGCCACGAGCAAACCGTCCTTTTCCATCCCATATAGGATAGGATAAAGCGTCCCAGAGCTGATCGCATAACCATGGTGCTCAAGTTCATCGATCATCCACAGGCCATAAATAGGTTCCTTTGACGCATGATGCAAGATGTGAATATGGATAAACCCTAAAAAAAGCTTTCTTAAGACTTTTTCAGACATATGTTTTCTCCTCATGTAAAGCTAGATTTCTGTCATCTATTTCGACAAGTCAATGCCGAATTCCATTTTCAAACTTCATTATCGAATTTCGATTTCGAATTACGATAATAATATCATATGATTCATAAATTTGTCAATCCAAATATCGTTACCGACCGGTTGATTTGAAAGCAAATTTCGTATTGCTTCCAAATATACCTCCTCCTCAATTATTTTTAATAGCCATGATGATTTTTTCATAGCTTTATTTATAGCTTTGCTTACTTTTTCGTTGATGGATTCCTGATAGCTATCAAAGGTTGTCTCCGATTCTTTGATGAGATCATCACAAAAGTTAGCGACGTTTTTGCCAAGTTTTCTTGGAATACTGTTGTTAAGCCTATTACGCCTTCCAGCACTGACATGAGACTGCGTCATATCACTTCCAGTTATTTTCTCCATAAATATTATGATTTCATCTCCTTTAGTTCATCCATTTTTGATGATACAAATGTTCATCTTTCCCAGAACCTCTTAAGTTCCTCACGTCCTGCTGCATTGAGTTTGAAAAACTTTCTCGGAGGTCCCATATAAGAAGGCTTCTTCTCTATGTCCACACGTTTGTTCTTTTCAAGTCGAACCAATATCGTGTATACGGTCCCATCAACAACATCAGAAAAACTAAGGCATTCAACCTTCGTGTGATTTCATATCCATAAGTCTCTTCCCGATTGATGATGTCAAGCACGCAGTACCGTGGTCGTAAATAGCTTTTTTAAAATTTTAATTGACATATTTTACAACACCCCTTAATATAGTTGTAGCGACAACTATTTCGAACTACAAAAGGACGTGAACTATGCTTATGAACAGCCTTTCCATTATTATGCGTCACAGCCGTACTTTTTGTGAACGCAAACTTCGAGAATATGACATTGGATTCCCCGAACAAGTGATTATGATGTATCTTTCAGAACATAAAAATGTCAGCCAAGAAGAAATCGCCAAGTACTTCATGATTGACAAAGGCGCTATCGCAAAGTCACTTAGCAAGCTGGAAACTAAAGACTATGTCATTCGGAAAGAGAATCCACTAGATAAAAGAGGTAAATTGATTTTGTTGTCTTCAAAAGGGGAACAGATATTGAGCCATATGGGGACGATCCTGGAGGAATGGAACCAATATTTTTTTATGGGCTTATCAAAAGATGAAATTGATCAATTTGATAGACTTTCAAAAATAATGGCGGATAATGTAGCAAATATTCCCGAATAAAAAATAAGTTTAAATGAGGCAATTGAGATGGAACAAACTAAAAAAAAGAATTTCGGACTAATCTTAGCAGTCTATCTGCTAGGTATTTTTATGGGTGCCCTTGATACTGGAATAGTCACCCCTGCTAGAACAATTATTCAAAATAATTTATCAGTGGATGAAAAAACAGGCATCTGGATGATTACGATATATACCCTTGCCTACGCAGCCAGTATCCCAATTATGGGAAAACTAGCAGATAAATACGGACGTAAAACCATTTATCTGACTAGCATTTTCTTATTTGGTGTTGGTTCACTCTTCTGCGGATTGGCGCAAAATTTAGACAGTTTTACAGTCTTATTAGTTGCAAGATCCATACAGGCAATTGGTGGTGGTGGCATTTTACCCGTTGCAACCGCTGAATTTGGCACGACGTTTCCGAAAGAGAAACGCGGTATGGCACTTGGTTTAGTCGGTGGTGTTTTCGGTATCGCAAACATCTTTGGCGCTTCTGCCGGCAGTGCCATTTTAGATATATTCGGAAAAAACAATTGGCAATATATTTTCTACATCAATATTCCAATCACACTTTTTATACTCATCGCTGGATTTTTGACACTTCCAAATACTAAAGAGAAAAATGTCAAACCAATTGATTTTGCCGGTATCTCGATATTGACCATCATGGTACTATCATTGTTGTACGGCCTTAAAAATGTCGATTTCTTTAGTCTTGGGACCTCACTTCAAAGTACGGCGGTATTCCCATTCCTGTTACTATTTATTATTTTGCTTCCGATATTTATCCTAGTTGAGAAAAAGGTTCAAGACCCCGTCATCAACTTGACGTACTTTAAAAATAAAAATATAGTCATTACGCTCATTCTTTCTTTTGTGACGGGTATCGCTATGATGGGGATGATTTTTGTGCCACAGTTCTCAGAGAACACATTGAAAATCGCATCTGGAAGTGGCGGCTATTTTGTCTTAATCCTCGCTGTATTTGCAGGTGTTGGTGCCCCTCTTTCAGGAAAATTCATCGATATGTTTGGCGTCAAGAAAGTTTTAGGTTTTGGATTTGTTGCGAACATCACAGGGGCATTATACCTCGTGCTAATCACAACCAATTACCCTACCTTTATCAATGTCTTAGTGAGCTTGATGTTCATAGGCCTCGGGATGGGTTTCACAATCGGTACGCCGCTTAACTACATGATGCTTGAAGATACAAAAAAAGAGGAATCAAATTCTGCCTTAGCAACACTTTCTCTTATAAGATCAATTGGAACGGCAATTGCTCCAGCGATCATGATTGGATTTATCGCTCACGCAGGCATTGGCATTCAATCTAATGTCATGGAACAGTTGCCTACAGAAGTCAGCGTGCCGCCTCTTCCCTATGCACAAGAATTGACGGATGAATTTGAGAAATTGAAAAACGACCCTGCAACTAGTGCACAGTTCTCAGAGTTTACGATGCCGGATCTGACTTCAATGCAGACCATTCAAATAAACATGAATGCAAACAGTGGTTATAAGATGCCAAGCGACCTTGTCGACTTGATGAAAACGTCAGATGTCACAAATATCACACAAAATTCGAAAGTGCTCGCAGATAGGATGTTTATGGAAATGACTCCGGAAGTCATTGCAAAAATAACCACAGGCATCGACAGCGGCATTTTGGGCTTAAGTTCAGGCATAGAATCCCTTGATCAAAAAATAGTTGAACTGGAAAAAATGCCAGTCGGAGCCGGACCTGGTCCAATCGTAATCGACCAAATGAAAGCCGCAAAGGATCAAATGACAGGTACCGTCATGAAAATGACCACTCTGAGAGATGCTGTACCGCCTGCTTTTGAGCAAGCCAAATTAGATTACCTCAGTGAAATTGACAACAAAAAAATTGAAATTGAAGCATCATTCCAAACTACATTGAACAAAGGTTTCAAACAAGTTTATCTAACGGTATTTATAGCGTCATTTATCGCTCTTATACTATTGCTCTTTTATCGAGACGATCATCAAAAATTCGCTAGAGCATCCAAATAGCATCAATCGTACATCAAAAAAACTGCTGCAACACATCTAAACACTTAGATAAGTTGCAGCAGTTTTTTTGATATAATTGAATCCATGGCGCTATTCAATATTTATTCGTATACCTTTATATATGTATGGATTGAACTTTCATTAAAAAAAAATGAAAAAACACAGAACGTTGACAGAAATAAACAATAAGTAAAACATTATATGTATTTTACTCTGATATTAGTATCTACTTTTATTTTCCAAATTATCAAGTAAGACTAACTTGAAATTATGCTCATTGCATATATTCATGTTTTCATTACTAACTATCAAGGCACACTTTATATATATTCTAATAATAACTTTAATAATAATCTTAATAGCTTCACAACACACACCACGTGCCTAGAGTAGATAAAAATAATATCTTGAGGACGCAGTGATTCCTTGGCTAAAATAAATAGTTGCAATCTCGTTTATTTCTTTTCTAGTTTCTTGATATCACTTATTCCAATTTTTTCAATTGCCTATAATTGACGCATTGCCAGTTGGTTCAACAATTGGATTCTCTCCGATTGTGGCTTACTCTGCTCAATCAAAATACCATTATAGCTTTCCATATTCGCTAAAACCAATAAATGATTCAAAGCCTCATATTTCCTTTAAAGCTCGCATTATCATCACGCCTTTGTTTAGCTGTTATTCCAAACAACGCTACATTGAGCACATCTGCTTCATTGGCATAAGTCATAGCGATTTGGTATGCAGTCAATTCGGGCGGCAATAGATTCTCTTTAATTGCATCTGTATGAATTCTATAGTTCAACTTTGAGATTTCGAGGTTTAAATTCCACCCTTATGAAAGTCTGCTACTTTCATCTGTTTTCAATCGCTTATAGTCTTTGATGATATAAAGTTTGAATTCTGCAGAAATCCATGATGCAAATTCAAACGCAATATCTGAATGGGCAAATGTGCCTCCATACCTTCCAAATTTCGAAACAATGCCAATTGCATTGACCGTCACAATCCATTTTGTTGGAGACATTGTGAATGCATTTAATCCAGCTTTCTTTTCTTGCTTTACATCGTGTTCAACTTATTTGACAAACCTACAATTACTAGCTTCTATACTTTATGTATCCTGAATCTTTATAGCACAGAAGTTAGCGATATCACTTTTAAAAAAAAAACACCGCATTATTCATTTAGAATAATACGGCGATTTATCTAAGGGTACATTTAAGCAACACCATTATGCTGATGCCTGCATAGAAGCTCTGCTGCTGATATTGTTTGCAAAATAATACTAGTTTTCTTCTTCTACGATTATCGCTTCTACAGAATTTTTCTTTATGGAATCTATTCCATTTTGACATCCAGCTTTAGATTTATATCTATCACCAGTACCAATAAGTTCTCCATTCCTCGCTTTTAATCTAAATCGATAATCTCCATTTTTATATTCGTATACCTCAAATTTAGGATTCTTCTCTATTGTAAATCCCTCAATAGTTTGGTCTTCAATCGGGGCGATAGGCGCATTTACCCTTATACTCTCAATACCTTTGTTACATGATGCAAGAGATGAGTAAGGTTGCGAACTTAATATAATTTCACCATTTACAGCTTTTAGATGAAACCTAAACTGGTCATCTATTTTGACTATTAAAAATTTACTCGCCATTGAAAATCCCTCCTTCAGATTAATAAAACCCTAAATTATCATTTATTGATTTAAGAATACCACATATTATCTGAATTTTCAATCAATTCACGAAGCGTGATCTGTGCCTTATGCATTTTTACGCTCTGATTTTTCCACTCTAGACATCAATACTACTGCCTCCACGTGTATTCCAAAGTACCACAG
The DNA here is from genome assembly GCA_041741755.1 of Acidaminobacteraceae bacterium. Classification (GTDB taxonomy): domain Bacteria; phylum Bacillota; class Clostridia; order Peptostreptococcales; family Acidaminobacteraceae; genus Fusibacter_C. The sequence goes on from JBGSJR010000030.1 coordinate 27,480, forward strand.
AACTCCAGACAGCTACATTCATATAACTGTAGAGTTTGGTAATGGTGAGGGAATGATCCCTTTAGGTAAAATTGATACTATCCGTAATAAGCTAACACTTAATAATATAGCCTCAAAAGCAGAAGCATACAAGCCAAAACCAAGAACAACTTACAAAATGATAAAAGAATATATCGGTGAAAAACACAGCTTTAATGTTCATACCGCCTACATTGCTGAAGTCAAACGTAGTTTTGGGCTTCCTATGTTCGATGCGCCTAATGCAGTCGAAACTCTGAAAAATCCCAGAAAGCACCCCACTCCTATTCAAGTAAAAGCCATTAAGGAAGCTCTCATTCATTTTGCAGTCATTTAGACAAATAGAATTGCCTTTTGCATTTTGCAGAGGGCTATTTCTGTTTGCACAAGTCGGTACTTTAACAGTCTTTTTATCGCTTAAATCGAAGGAGGAACAAAATTGAACGCTAAAGTAATTGCCATCGCCAACCAAAAGGGCGGCGTTGGAAAAACAACCACCTGTGTCAACTTAGGAATAGGACTGGTACTTGAGGGTAAGAAAGTCCTGCTGATAGACACCGATCCACAAGGCAGTTTATCCATTAGCTTAGGGTATCCGCAACCCGATAAACTACCTACTACCCTCTCTACTATCATGGGCAAGGTGCTGACGGATACGCCCATAGAAAATAATGAAGGCATTTTAACTCATGCTGAGGGGGTGCACTTACTCCCTGCTAACATTGAACTTTCCGGCATGGAAGTATCACTCGTCAATGCTATGAGCCGTGAAAACATCTTGAAACAATATATTGACACTGTGAAAAGCCAATATGACTATGTGCTTTTGGACTGTATGCCTTCCCTTGGTATGCTGACGGTCAATGCACTTGCAGCGGCAGACAGTGTAATTATCCCTGTGCAGGCCCAATACCTGCCTGTCAAGGGATTAGAGCAACTCTTGCAGACTATTCACAAGGTAAACAAGCAGATTAATCCCAAACTAAAAATAGACGGTGTTCTGCTGACAATGGTAGATAACCGCACCAATTTTGCCAAAGACATCGGCTCCTTGCTCCGAGAAACATATGGAGGCAGCATGAAGATTTTTACGGTTGAAATCCCCCATTCTGTTCGAGCTGCTGAAACAAGTGCCGAAGGTAAGAGTATTTTTGCCCATGACCCGAAAGGCAAAGTTGCTGAAGGTTATAAAGAGTTGACGAAGGAGGTGTTGAAAATTGAAAAGCTCCGCCAAAAAAATAAGTCTGACATCAGTAGATGATTTGTTTTCCACCGAAGAAAGTCGTGTCGATGAACAACGAGAAAAAATTGTAGAGATACCCCTATCAGAACTCTTTCCTTTTAAAGACCATCCTTTTAAAGTGATTGATAATGAAGCAATGATTGATACCGCTGAAAGCATCAAGCAGTATGGTGTACTTGTTCCTGCCATAGCAAGACCCCGTGAAAATGGCGGCTATGAGCTTGTTTCAGGACATCGCCGTAAGAGAGCTTGTGAACTGGCTAATCTTGAAACCATGCCTGTTATTATCCGTAAACTTGACGATGATGCCGCCACCATTATTATGGTTGACAGCAATCTTCAACGAGAAAACATCCTGCCGAGTGAACGAGCTTTTGCATTTAAATTAAAATTGGAGGCTATTAAGCGACAAGGTTCAAGAACAGATTTAACTTCGTCCCAACTTGGGACGAAGTTAAATCGTGCTGATGAGATAGTAGCAGAACAGGCTGGTTCAAGCCGCAATCAAGTTCAACGCTACATTCGCCTGACCGCGCTAACCCCCGAATTGCTTTCAATGGTCGATGAAAAGAAAATAGCCTTTAATCCTGCCGTGGAGCTATCCTATCTGAAATCAGAGGAACAGCTCATTTTGATTGAAGCAATGGATACAGAACAGGCTACCCCTTCTCTTTCACAGGCTCAACGACTTAAAAAATTCAGTGCAGAGGGCAAATGCACTCTTGAGGCGATGTGTGCCATTATGAGCGAGGAAAAGAAAGGCGAGCCAGACAAGGTAACGCTGACTGGAGATAAAATCAAGAAATATTTCCCCAAAAACTATACCCCTCAGCAAATGGAGGCTACTATCATCAAGCTCCTTGAAGGGTGGCACAAAAAGCGTACGCAAGAGCAGGAACGATGAAAATTTCCAGTGAAAGAAGGAGGTGATAAAATTGGCAGTTTTCAGAGTAGAAAAGACAAAAGATTACACCGTTATGGCTAATCATCATTTGCGAAATACCCAGCTTTCCCTAAAGGCGAAAGGCTTACTCTCCCTCATGCTCTCTCTACCGGAAAATTGGGATTACACTACAAAAGGGCTTTCTTGTATCTGTAAAGACGGTATTGATAGTATCAACGCCACTGTGAAAGAGCTTGAAGAACAAGGCTATGTTGTCCGCAAACGAATACGCAATGAGAAAGGACAACTTACCAGCATAGAGTACACCATCTTGGAGAAGCCACAACTCATTGACACAAGCGAGTTTCAACCTAAAGTGGAAAATCCAACACTGGATAAACCAACTTTGGTTAAGCCAATATTGGAATATCCTATCTTGGAAAAACCTGAACAGGCTGAGCCTATCTTGGTAAAACCCCACCAATTAAATACTCATTTATCAAGAACTAATTTATTAAACCCTGATTTATTAAATATAGATCAATCAAATCCTAATCCATCAAATCCGTATCCAATAAAAAGCGAACCACAAAAACTGATTGGATGTGATGAGATAGGATGTGATAACGCTAGAAATATAAAAGAATTGGTCTTAAAAAATCTAGAATATGCGTTCATCAGGGATCGCTACAAGGACGAGAGGCTTGATGAAATTGTCGATCTCATGGTAGAAACCCTCTGTTCAACCAAACCCACAATCAACATTGCAGGCGATGAATATCCTGCACCACTTGTAAAAGAGAAGCTTCTTCGGATCAATAGTATGCACATTGAATATGTGTTTCACTGCCTTGATAAAAACACCACCTACGTCCGCAATATTCGGCGCTATTTACTCGCAACACTTTTTAACGCCCCTTCGACCATTGACCATTACTATTCGGCACTGGTGAACCACGATTTTGGTGGCAGACCTTAAAAGTTATCTTGCGAAATCACGAAAGGAGGCAACCTCATGCAGGAAGAAGTAGAAAATAAAACAGTGGCATTGGCAATCAACGTAACCAAACTTACTGCAAGGGAGTTAAGAGCTGCAATGCTTAAGTACATGGATGCACAGAAAAATAAAAACAAAAGCCGTGCCAGTCCTGAAATCCCCCACGGAAAGCAAAGCGTTAAATCCCTTGCCAGACAAAACCAAGGCATGACAAGTATTGAAATAACCGATAAGAACATCAAGATCTTTGAACGTGTGGCAAGAAAATACGGGGTAGATTTCGCAGTGCAAAAGGACAAGAGCCTCACACCCCCTAAGTACATTGTGTTTTTCAAAGGGCGAGATGCCGATGCCATCACTGCTGCCTTTACCGAGTTTACTGCCACTGCTGTAAAAAAAGCAGCACGTCCTTCAGTGCTTGCACAACTCAGAAAATTTACCGAGCTTGTGAAAAACACCATTTCGGACAAGGTAAAGAATAAAGATAAGGAGCAATTCAGATGAACGCAAAGATAAAAAAGCTCCTTATTCTGAACATTCCATACCTACTATTGGCCCTGCTATTTACAAAGGTATCGCAGGCATGGCAGCTTGCGGCAGGCTATGACTTTGCCGGTAAAGTGTTAAATCTGACGGATGGCTTAATCAAATCTTTTGAAAACCCATTGCCGAGTCTGAACGCTCAAGACCTTTTAGCAGGCGCTTTATTTGGAGCAGCACTCCGTCTTGTTGTTTATATCAAAGGGAAAAACGCCAAAAAGTACCGAAAAGGTATAGAGTACGGCTCTGCAAGATGGGGCAACACTGTGGATATTCGACCCTTTGTAGACCCTTCATTACACAACAATGTAATACTGACAAAAACAGAAAGCCTCACCATGGCAAGCCGTCCAAAAAATCCAAAGCACGCAAGAAATAAGAACGTGCTAATTGTTGGAGGTTCAGGCTCCGGCAAAACAAGGTTTTGGCTAAAACCCAATTTAATGCAGTGCCACAGTTCCTATGTGGTCACAGATCCGAAAGGTAGTATTGTGGTGGAGTGTGGGAAAATGCTACTTCGCAACGGCTATAAAATTAAAATCCTAAACACCATCAATTTCAAGAAGTCCATGCATTATAACCCCTTCGCCTATCTGAGAAGCGAAAAGGATATCCTGAAACTTGTCTCTACCCTGATTGCCAACACCAAAGGTGAAGGCAAGACCGGTGATGATTTTTGGGTAAAGGCAGAAACCCTGCTCTATACCGCACTCATTGGCTATATTTACTTTGAGGCTCCTGAAAATGAGCAAAATTTTTCAACCCTTATTGAGTTTATCAACGCTTCGGAGGTGCGTGAAGATGATGAGGATTTTAAAAATCCAGTTGATCTCATGTTTGACGCTTTAGAGAAAAAAGACCCACAACATTTTGCTCTAAGGCAGTACAAGAAGTACAAATTAGCCGCAGGTAAAACAGCAAAGAGCATTCTTATTAGCTGCGGTGCAAGGCTTGCTCCCTTTGACATTAAAGAGCTGCGTGAGCTTACTGCTTACGACGAAATGGAGCTTGATACCTTGGGAGATAAAAAGACCGCCCTGTTTATTATCATCAGCGATACTGACGACACCTTTAATTTCTTGGTATCCATGGCATACACACAACTGTTCAATCTCTTGTGCGATAAGGCTGACGATGTATACGGTGGTAGACTGCCTGTTCATGTGCGCTGCCTGATTGACGAGGCGGCAAATATCGGACAAATACCGAAACTGGAAAAACTCATGGCAACCATTCGTAGTCGTGAAATCTCAGCCTGTCTTGTATTGCAGGCACAAAGCCAGTTAAAGGCTCTCTACAAAGACAATGCTGATACCATTATCGGCAACTGTGACAGCATGATTTTTCTTGGAGGCAAGGAAAAAACTACCCTCAAGGATTTATCTGAAACCCTTGGCAAGGAAACCATTGATATGTTCAATACTTCCGACACCAGAGGTGCGCAAAGGAGTTATGGGCTTAATTATCAAAAGCTGGGAAAGGAGCTTATGAGCATGGATGAGCTTGCTGTAATGGATGGCGGCAAGTGCATTTTACAACTTAGAGGTGTTCGCCCGTTTCTCTCGGAAAAGTACGATATTACTAAGCACCCACAGTACATACACTTATCCGACTTTGACAAAAGAAATACCTTTAATATTGAAAAATATCTGTCCACAAAACTAAATCCAAAACCTGATGAGGTCTATGATGTTTACGAAATTGATCTCGCAGAAGAAGCCGAAACCGCTGAATGAGCGGTTATTTTAATTTAAAACAATAAGAGAAATTTAGGAGGATATGAATTATGGCGTTTTTTAAAGAAGCAGTAGACGTATTGCAGACATTGGTTATTGCCCTTGGTGCAGGCCTTGCGATTTGGGGAATTATCAATTTGCTCGAAGGTTACGGCAACGATAATCCCGGTGCTAAATCGCAGGGGATGAAACAGCTTATGGCAGGTGGTGGCGTAGCACTCATCGGCATAACGCTTGTACCCCTACTCTCCAGCTTGTTCGGTTAATTGGTAACGCATTATGCAAAGCATAATCGACAGCATAAATGAATGGCTCAAAGAGCTACTTATTAGCGGCATTACATCGAATTTGTCGGGGATGTTCGATACCGTCAACAGTAAAGTTGGCGAGATTGCAGGTGAAGTGGGTAAGACACCATCGGCGTGGAACGGTGGTGTCTTTTCTATGATACAAAGCCTCTCTGATAACGTGATTATTCCTATTGCCGGCATTATCCTGACTTTTGTAATGTGCTACGAGCTAATACAAATGGTCATTGAGAAAAATAACCTCCACGATATAGAAACCTTTATGTTTTTCAAATGGATTTTTAAAACCTTTGTGGCTGTGTTGATTCTCACAAATACTTTTAACATCATCATGGGGATTTTTGATATGTCACAGCATGTTGTATCAAGTGCCGCAGGTGTAATCATCACAGATACCAATATCGACATAACCACAGTAATCGCCAACATGGAGGTAAGTCTTAAAGCTATGGAACTCGGCCCTCTTTTAGGCTTGTGGTTACAAAGCACCCTAATAGGTTTCACCATGACCGCACTATCTATTTGCATTTTTGTCATCATCTACGGAAGAATGATTGAGATTTATTTGATGACCTCAATGGCTGCAATCCCCCTTGCAACAATGGTAAATCGTGAATGGGGCAGCATGGGGCAGAACTATTTAAGAGCCATGCTCGCCCTTGGCTTTCAGGCTTTCCTCATCATGGTGTGCGTAGGTATTTATGCCGTGCTTGTACAGTCCATTTCCACCGATGGTGATATTATCAAGGCAGTCTGGACTTGTGTTGGCTACACAGTACTACTATGCTTTACCCTATTTAAGACAAGTTCAATGGCAAAAAGCATATTTAATGCCCACTAAGGGAAGAAAGGAGCTTATATGGCTTATGTATCCGTTCCAAAAGACTTAAGCACCGTTAAAACAAAGGTTGTCTTAAATCTAACCAAACGACAGCTTATCTGTTTTTCTGCTGCACTTGCAGTGGGATTGCCCCTATTTTTCCTCACAAAGGACAGTGTTGGCACAAGTGCATCGTCTCTATTGATGATTTTTTCCATGCTCCCCCTATTCATGTTTGCCATTTACGAAAAACATGGGCAACCATTGGAAGTTATCCTAAAACACTATATTGAGGTGCGCTTCATAAACCCCAAACAGCGCCCTTATAAAACTGACAATTTCTATGCTATTCTCATGCGGCAGGACAAATTGGACAAGGAGGTAAAGCACATTGTCGAACACAGAAAAACAGCCTCGCCTAAGACTAACAAAGGCAGAAAGACAGAAAATTAACGCTGCCATTTTGATGGCAAGAAATAAAAACAAAAAAGAGAAAACCGCACAAGACTCTATCCCATTTCAAAAAATGTACCCTGATGGCATCTGCCGTGTGACGGATAATCTCTATACAAAAACCATTCGCTTCCATGACATCAACTATCAACTTGCCCAAAACGAGGACAAGACCGCAATCTTTGAGAGCTGGTGCGATTTCCTTAATTACTTTGATAGTTCCATTTACTTTCAGCTCTCTTTCCTCAATATGACTGCCAATGCCAATGACTATGAAAGCAGCGTTTCCATTAATCCACAGCAAGACGATTTTGACAGTATCCGTAGCGAATACACAGAAATGCTACAAGGTCAGCTTTCTAAGGGGAATAACGGTTTGATGAAAACCAAATATTTAACCTTTGGCATAGAAGCAGATAGCGTGAAGATCGCAAAGCCAAGACTGGAGCGTATTGAAAATGACCTGTGGAACGCCTTTAAGCGGATTGGTGCCTTTGTTGAATCTCTCAACGGGAAAGAAAGACTGAGGCTTTGCCACAATATCCTGAGAATGGACGGCAATGAGCCTTTTCACTTTGACTGGAAATGGCTTGAGCCTTCTGGACTAGCTGTAAAGGACTTTATCGCACCGTCCTCTTTTGAGTTTCGTGAGGGCAGAGTCTTTAAAACAGGGGCTAAATTCGGGGCGGTATCCTTTTTACAGATACTTGCCCCTGAACTGAATGACCGCATTTTAGCAGACTTTCTCGATTTAGAAAGCAATCTCCTTGTGACCATGCACATTCAATCAGTTGACCAAACCAAAGCAATCAAAACGATTAAACGTAAAATCACTGACTTAGATAAAATGAAGATCGAAGAACAGAAAAAAGCTGTCCGAAGTGGCTATGATATGGACATTATCCCTTCCGACCTTGCTACTTATGGCGGCGAGGCAAAAAAACTCCTTGCAGATTTGCAGAGTCGAAACGAAAGATTGTTCCTTCTGACCTTTCTGGTGATGAACACGGCAGATACCAAACAACAGCTTGAAAATATTGTGTTTCAGGCATCGGGCATTGCCCAAAAGCATAATTGTACATTGGTGAGACTAGATTACCAGCAAGAGAAAGGCTTTATGTCCTCTCTCCCACTTGGTTTCAATCAGACCGTTATTCAGCGGAGTTTGACCACATCAGCAACAGCTATTTTTGTTCCCTTTACTACGCAGGAGCTATTCCAGTCAGGTTGTGAAGCGCTTTACTATGGACTTAACGCCCTTTCCAATAACCTCATTATGGTAGACCGTAAAAAGCTCAAAAATCCCAACGGTTTGATATTGGGAACGCCGGGCAGTGGAAAGAGTTTTTCTGCCAAACGTGAGATTACCAATATTTTTCTCGTTACTACAGATGACATCATTATCTGTGATCCAGAGGCAGAATATTTCCCCCTCGTTAATCGCCTTAATGGTCAGGTGGTAAAAATTTCGCCAACGAGCACCGACTTTGTAAACCCCATGGATATCAACTTAAATTACAGCGAGGATGAAAGCCCACTATCTCTGAAATCCGACTTTATTCTCTCCCTTTGCGAGTTGATTGTCGGAGGGAAAGATGGCCTGATGCCTGTTGAAAAAAGTATCATAGACCGCTGTGTTCGTCTCATTTATGCTGATTACCTATCTGACCCTGTGCCTGAAAAAATGCCGATTTTAGAAGACTTGTATAATGCACTTAAACAACAGGATGAAAAAGAGGCACAGCATGTTAGGGCAGCTCTTGAAATCTATGTTACAGGCTCACTTAACGTATTCAACCACCGCACCAATGTGGACATTACAAACCGACTTGTCTGCTTTGATATTAAAGAGCTCGGCAAACAGCTTAAAAAGCTGGGTATGCTTGTGGTACAAGATCAAGTTTGGAACAGAGTAACGGTCAATCGTGCCGAAAAGCGCTCCACTCGTTACTATATAGACGAATTTCACTTACTCTTAAAAGAGGAACAAACTGCCGCCTATTCGGTTGAGATTTGGAAACGCTTTCGTAAATGGGGCGGTATCCCGACAGGGATTACTCAGAACGTAAAAGACCTTCTTTCCTCTCGTGAGGTGGAGAACATCTTTGAAAACTCTGACTTTGTGTATATGCTCAGCCAAGCATCAGGCGATAGACAAATCCTTGCAAAGCAACTCAATATTTCGCCACATCAGCTTTCCTATGTAACCCATTCGGGCGAAGGCGAAGGACTTCTTTTTTATGGCAACGTGATTTTGCCTTTTGCAGATAAATTTCCAAAGGATACTGAACTGTACCGCATTATGACGACCAAGCCTATGGAAACGGAAAAAACATAGGTAAGTGGCAACATGGGGACAATCTATCCCCCTGTTGTTATCCAAAAGCCTTACTTTCCATTTCACAATGTCAAGAAAAATGGTAAAATAAGTAGAAGGCGGTGATAAAATTGGCAACACTAATTGCAGCAGAATACAAACAATTTGAAGATATAAAGCACACTGATGAAAACGGCATAGAGTTTTGGTATGCCCGCGAACTTGCCAGTGTCCTTGATTATACCCAATGGCGTAATTTTACAAAGGTAATTGATAAGGCTATGTTGTCCTGCCAGAACAGCGGTTTTGAATGTGCAGACCATTTTCTTGAGGCCAGAAAAATCGTGGAGGCAGGTGCAACCTCTAAGCCGATAAATGATTTTGAGCTTTCACGCTATGCCTGCTATCTGATCGTGCAAAACGGTGATCCACGCAAAGAGCCTATTGCTCTTGGTCAAACCTATTTTGCTATACAGACCCGCAGACAGGAAATAGCTGATCGGTTTAATGAGCTTGACGAGGATAATAAACGCCTTGTTATCCGTGGCGAGGTCACAAGTTGGAACACTATGCTTGTGGAAGCAGCACATAAAGCGGGCATCACCGACCAGTTGGAATATGCTCAGTTTCAAAATGCAGGCTACATGGGATTGTATGGCGGCTTGACCGCCGCAGATATTCACAGACGGAAAAAACTCAAAACAAGTGAGAAAATTCTCGACCATATGGGCAGTGAAGAACTCGGTGCAAACCTGTTCCGCATTACCCAGACCGAGGCAAAACTCCGACGTGAACAGCCGCAAGGACTGGAAACGGCAAGTGGCATGCATTACCAAGTCGGACAGACTGTTCGTGAAGCTATCGCAAAAAACGAGGGTACAATGCCGGAGAATTTACCCACTCCCGAAAAGAGCATTGCCGAAATTGGCAAGGAACAGCTTAAAAAGCTGAAAGAGAAAAAAGAGCCACCTATGCTTGATGAATAGCACATTCTTACGATTTTGCTGACCTCAGCAAAATCGCAATACAGAACGAAAATGATTGCGTGTAAGCCACTTGTAGAGATACAGGTGGCTTTTTACGTGGAAGGAGGATCATTATTTGAGCAAAAAGAGACAAAAACCTTTCCGACCTACGGGGAAGGTTTCTCGCCTTGCCTTTACGGAAGAAGAACGTGCCATCCCCACCCTAGAAAAGTCACTTAAAAAAGCAGAAAAGGCAGCTGACAAACTAGAAAAATCACAGGAGAGAATCCCTAAAAAGAAAGTCCTTGTAACAGAACGTGTCGTAAGTACCAGTACAGGTAAAAGTAAGGTGCGTTTGAACTTTGAAGAAATCGACAAACCAAAGCCACCAACCAAACTTTCACATGGCATCAAGTCCGTTCCTCAAAAGAAGCTGCTTTCTCAGGTTCATGAAGAAATTCGAAAAGATGAGGATGATAACGTTGGCTTAGAAGCAGCACATAAAACCGAGGAAAGTGCCGAATTTGTGACAAGTAGTATGCAAAGTGCCTATCGCAGCCACAAGCTCAAGCCTTACCTACAGCTTGCAAAAGCTGAAAAAAGCACGGTAAATGCAGAGATCAACTACCTTTACAACAAGAATATAAAAAATAATCCACAGCTCTCCTCCAATCAGCTTTCAAGATGGCAACAAAAGCGGATGATTAAAAAGGAGTACCTCGCTGCAAGGTACGGCAAAGGAGTACATGCCTCACAGCAGACTGCTGCCAATACCAAAAGAGCTGCTACCGCAGTAGTTGAGACAACAGATAAACTCATGCAGCTTATTGTCAGTCATCGAAAAGGTTTTTTGATTCTCCTTGCCATTGCTGCTGTTTTCATCTTGCTAATGAGTACGATTTCTTCTTGCTCGCTCATGCTCGAAGGTGGTTTAAATAGCATTGTCGCTACTTCCTATACTTCAGAGGATGCGGACATAGTTGCCACCGACAACAACTACACCGCCCTTGAAAATGCCTTGCAACATCGAATTGACAACATTGAAAGTGAGCATTCTGATTATGATGAGTATCGTTATGACCTTGATACCATCGGACATAACCCCCATGATCTTGCAGCTTACTTAACCTCACTGCTCCAAACTTACAAATCAAGCGAGGTACAGGGAGAATTGCAACATGTCTTTGATTTGCAGTATAAGCTGACCTTAACCCCTGTGGTAGAGATACGCTATCGTACTGAAACAAGAACAGACACCTGGACTGATGCGGATGGAACTAGGCATAGAGATACTTATACCGTTGAAGTTCCTTATAATTACTACATTTTGAATGTAAAACTTGATAACTTCTCAGTCACCGCCATTGCAAACAGGCTCCTAAACAATGAACAACTTGAAATGTATAGTGTCTACCTTGAAACAAGGGGCAACAAGCCATTTATCTTTGGTGGTGGTACAAACAACTCTGCTCCTTCTACTGATTTAAGTGGTGTAATTTTTATAAACGGAACAAGAGAAGGCAATCAAAATATTGTGAACATCGCAAAAGATCAAGTTGGAAATGAAGGTGGTCAACCTTACTGGTCATGGTATGGATTTAACAGCCGTGTAGAATGGTGCGCCTGCTTTGTATCGTGGTGCTTAAATCAAGCCGGATACAGTGAACCAAAGTTTGCCGCCTGCCAATCTCAGGGGATTCCTTGGTTTGGTAATAATGGACAGTGGGCAAACGGAAATTACAAGGATTTAGCACCCGGCGATGTGATTTTCTTTGATTGGGAAGGCGATGGCAGTGCAGATCATGTAGGCATCGTCATCGGCACAGACGGTCAACGTGTTTATACTGTAGAAGGCAACAGCGGCGATTCCTGCCGTATACGAGATTACGATCTAAACAGCAATGTCATTATGGGATATGGACTAATGAACTAAAAGGAGACGCTATGAATCACAAGTTAAACAAACTCCAACTGGAGATAGATAAGATTAAGCAAAAAATCACAGAACAACAGGCTAAACTGCATGAATTGGAACAACAGAAAACAGAAATTGAGAATACAGAAATTGTAGAGCTTGTGCGTAGTCTGAAGATGAATACCAGCGAGCTTTCCACCTTCCTAAAGGCGTATCGCAAAAAAAACGATGCGCCTATTTTATTGCCAACTACACAGGAGGATAATGAACATGAAGAAAATTAAAACACGGCTTTTTACCATGCTGTTTGCATTAATGATGTGTATCATCATATTCCCAACCGCTGCTTTTGCAAGTGGTGGTGAGAATAGCGAGGCTACACCTCCCGTAGTAACTGATAAACCTACTCCCTTCACTGTTCCTTTAACCCCTGAAGGAAACCTGACCCTTGTGGACGATATTAAGGTCGAAGAATCCACGGATAAACAGTTTGTAACACTACAATCTAAAAGTGGCAACTACTTCTACTTAGTCATTGATCGTGCAGGCGATAAGGAAAACGTATATTTTCTTAACCTCGTAGACGAGTCTGATTTAATGGCGCTCATTGAGGACGATGACAAAAAAACTGAGCCGCCCAAAGTGTGTATTTGTAGCGAAAAATGTGAGATTGGTAATGTTAATAGTAATTGCCCCGTCTGTACCAATGATCTAACCCAATGTGTCAGCAAGGTAACAGAACCTGTCGAAGCAGCGCCTGCGAAAAAGAACAATACAAGCAGTCTTATGCTAATGTTGATCCTTGTAGGTGGCTTGGGTGGTGGTCTCTTTTACTTTTTAAAAACGCTAAAGAACAAACCAAAAACCAAAGGTAATACTGACCCCCTTGATTACGATTATGACTATGACGAGGACGAGGATGAGAAAGCCATCGAAGAAGAATACGAAGCTGAAGAAGATTCAGAAAGTGAGGATGATGTAAAGTGAGCCAATTGACTAATAGCGACAATAAAAAAGCCACGAATCAAAAATCACCCTATGGGCAGGGACAAAAGTCACCTGCTCCTTCTGCTGTAATGCATCCAAAAAAAGAGGATAAGTCACAACATTACCGTGGCATAATATTCCTCCAAAAAGAAAGGAAAAAAGGCGAATGAATTTAGTCATAGCAGAAAAGCCGTCAGTAGCACAGAGCATTGCTGCTACTCTCGGTGCAACTAAAAGACAAGATGGATATTTGGAGGGCGGTGGCTACATTGTATCGTGGTGCGTAGGGCATTTGGTGGAGCTTGCCACCGCCGATGCCTATGAGGAACGTTACGCTAAGTGGCTATATACCGACTTACCTATCCTTCCCGAAAACTGGCAATACAGCATTTCGAAGGGCAAGGAAAAGCAGTTGAAAATATTAAAAGAGTTGGCAAATCGTAAGGATGTAACCATTATCACATCTGCTACCGATGCAGGGCGTGAAGGTGAGCTGATTTTCCGGTTGGTGTACGAAAAAATCAGCTGCAAAAAACCTGTAAAACGTTTGTGGATTTCTTCGATGGAGGAAAGTGCCATTACTGAGGGCTTCCAAAACCTCCGTGACAACAAGCATTACGATAATCTCTATCACTCTGCACTTTGCAGAGCAAAAGCCGATTGGATCGTGGGCATCAATGCCACAAGACTGTTTTCCGTTCTCTATGGGCAAACCTTGAACGTGGGCCGAGTCATGTCTCCTACCCTTGCCATGATTGTGGAGCGTGAGGCAGCTATCTCAGTATTTAAGTCTGATCCGTTCTACACAGTACATCTTGATTGCAGCAGTATTTTACTCTCAAGCGAAAAGATAACGAATAAACAGGCGGCAGAAACTTTGTGCAAATCCTGTGATGGTCAAAACATTGCCATTGATAGTGTGGAAAGCAAAGAAAAATCTGAACAACCACCAAAACTCTATGACCTTACTACTTTGCAAAGGGAGGCAAACAGACAACTTGGCTTTACCGCCGAACAGGCCCTTTCTTATTCCCAAAGCCTGTATGAAAAAAAACTCGTGACCTACCCTCGTACTGACAGCCGCTATTTAACTTCCGATATGTCAAAAAGTACCCCTGCCGTGGCAAAAGCTGCCGCAGGCTTTTTTATGCTCCAAAGCTCAGAACTTTCTATCTTTATGGAGCAAGTTACGGATAACAGTAAGGTATCTGATCACCATGCCATTATTCCAACCATGGCTATACAAGACTATGATCTTGCCTCATTACCCTTTGGTGAGCGTGAAATTTTACTTCTCATTTCTCTTCGCTTAGTTTGCGCCGTGGGCGAAAGCTACAAATATGAGGAAACCACTATCAAAGCAATTGTCAGTGGTACAGCGTTTTCAGCAAAAGGAAAAACAATCCTTTCAGATGGTTTTCGTAGCATTGAAAAACGCTACCTTGCCATGCAGAAAGATAAACAGTCAGAAGAAAAGGAAAAAGTACTTCCGATTATTACTGTGGGCGAGACCTTTACCGCAAAAGCGATTGTGAAGGCGGGCAAGACTACTCCACCTAAGCATTTTACGGACGATACCATTCTTGCAGCAATGGAAAACGCGAACAACGCTATGGAAGATAGCGAACGAAAAGGCATCGGCACACCTGCCACCCGTGCAGGCATTTTGGAAAAACTGATTAAAATCGAACTTTTGGAACGTAAAGGCGATAAAAAGGCGAAGCACTTCTTGCCTACACAAAAAGGTATTTCTCTCATTACTGTATTACCAGAGTCTATCCAATCTCCACATCTTACTGCCGAATGGGAGGAAAAATTAATACTAATCGAGCGTGGCGTTCTCTCACCCGATAGCTTTATGCAGGATATTTCACAAATGACTAAAAGTCTTATCAATACCTATGAGGTCATTAAGGGTGCTGATGTCCTATTTCCATCAGATCAGGAAACCCTCGGCAAATGTCCCCGCTGTGGCAATGATGTAGTAGAAAACAAAAAAGGCTTTTGTTGTCTAAACAAAGCTTGCGGTTTTGCCCTTTGGAAAGAAAACAAGTTTTTTACTGCAAAGAAAAAGAACCTTACTAAAACCATTGCCATTGAGCTATTGAAAAACGGCAAAGCAAAGCTCCCAGGTTGTTATTCCGAAAAAACAGGTAAGACGTATGATGCTGTTGTTTTGCTTGAGGATACAGGCGGTCAGTATGTTAATTTTAAGATGGAGTTTACATCGAAGAAATAAGATATGAAAATAGCCATCACATTTTTGTGATGGCTATAATTTGACTCTAATATGTTAATGTTCAGACGCACAATTAGAACAGAATCCGTTTCCACCATCATTCTCAAAAGTCATTCCACAACCACAATCGGGACAATGATTTTCAAATTCATCTTCATCTTCATCCCAATAGCTATACGGATTATCAGTCCTATTCCGACCATCTTTCTGCAAAGTGTATTGGTCGAATTTTAAATTTGTATCAACGATAACTTCATCAATATCAAATGATATCCCATCGTCATCATTTTCATATATTATGTTGATTGTAATAGGTATCAAAGCGTTATGTGCTTCACGCATCTTGCCATAATGTGCCCGAATGTACTCTTTATCGACAGAATCCCAAACAGAGTTATCCTCATCAAAAAATGAGCATGAGAATTCTAACTTTGATTTGCAGTTTGTCATTATAGTAATAGTCTTGTCTGTATAATCAGCATCGACTACTTCTAATTCTGTAAGATTATGTGCAGAAACAGCTATTAACTCCGTTTCGTCATATTCATATCCAGAAGAAACCCCTTTACGGTCAGTATCAGTCCCATCAACAATTAGTTCGTCACTTAAATCCATAATGATAGATTCTACTTTAGCAAGAATTAGTTTTTGGGTAGGTTGTGAATTCAAGTATTCCTTTGATTGCTGACTTATGTTATTTTCATGAGAAATAATTGCATCAAGTAATTCGTTTAGTGTTTTGAAGCAATATAAATTTTCAATATTTGAGAAGTCACCGTCATTGCTAACAACATATACTTTTCCATTTGTGATTGAATATTTTTGAAGCAAGGAGGCATTAAAAGCATCAGGAAATTCGTTTTTTTTATTTCCCTTTCCAAATGGCGGTTTAGCAGAAAAGTAATCATCGACAACCGAACTCAAATGGACGTCATTAATATCAAGCCAACTCGCTTTTGCATTACTTAGATAATCATTAAATGTTTCTAATGCATCTATGGTCATCAAAATGGGGTCTATAGGTTGAAAGATTCCGCTATGTTTCCCTTCTCGAAAAATGGCGAGATTTCGGTCATTAAGAACAATATGTAATTTTTCTAGACCTTTCCCAATATCTTCTTTAATGTGCCGTTCCACTTCACCTTTTACAATATCACTGATAAGCAGTTGCACTTTACCACTGTCTATTTGCTTTTTTAATAAAGCAAATTTTCCTTTTGTACTAAAATCGTATGATTCTTTGATAAAAACTTGAGTATCAACAAAAACAGATAAGGGGAACTCAAGCCATTCCTTAATTGCAGGTGTTTCCATTCTATATACCTCCATAAAATAATATGCGTACGTCAAAATTAGTTATGTATTTAATCCGTACCATCTACCGTCCTATTTGGGCGGTTTTTCTATCTTCAATTTTACCATGATACAAGAAAGAAAGAACCATAAAAATGTAAATTTTGAAAGGAGTGCACCCCTATGGCCGACAACAATACAACAAAAGAACGTTTAAAAGAGATTACCGACAGTATTGAAACTGGTATTAAAGATCTGTTTGAAAGTGACAAGTATATGCAATATCTTCGAACTATGTCACGATTTCATAACTATTCCCTTAACAACACCCTTCTCATTGCTATGCAAAAACCAGATGCTACCCTTGTAGCAGGTTTCAACAAATGGCGTGACCAATTTTCCCGCCATGTGATAAAGGGTGAACGTGGGATCAAAATCATTGCCCCTACTCCCTATAAGATGAAAAAAGAACTCGAAAAGGTTGATCCAGTAACCCGTGCCCCAATGCTTGACGAACATGGCAAAATACAGACAGAACAAGTTGAAGTCAAGATACCCATGTATAGAGTAGTTTCTGTCTTTGATCTTTCGCAAACCGAGGGTGAGCCATTACCCGCCCTTGCTGCCGATCTGACTGGTGATGTCAAACAATACAAAACATTTATGGAGGCTTTGAAACGCTCATCCCCTGTTCCCATCACCTTTGAACACATGGAGGCAGGAAAAGATGGCTATTTCAGTATCCGTGAACAGCGAATCGCTCTACGTGATGGCATGAGCGAAGTACAGACTGTAGCAGCGGCTATCCATGAAATTGCCCATTCAAAGCTACATAATTATGAAAAAGAAAAACAATCCGTACAAGATGATGATAGTCCACCACTTCCCAAGCCTAAGGATCGTCATACCGAAGAAGTAGAAGCAGAAAGCGTTGCCTTTGCTGTATGCACCTACTTCGGTATCAAAACAGATGAAAATAGCTTTGGTTATATTGCCTCATGGAGTAAAGGAAAGGAGCTTTCTGAGCTGCGTTCTTCCCTTGAGCTGATCAACAAAACCGCATCCTCCCTCATTGGAGATATCGACCGCTTTTTTGTGGAAATTACTAAAGAACAAGGCTTGGAGCAAGCTCCAGAACAATTAGCTTATAAAGTAAATAATCTGTTTTTTTCTATTCAAACAACTGAAGACGGTTATGATTATTCCATTTACGATAACCAGTATAACCTTCTCGATGGTGGAGTTTATGATTACCCTGACATTACAATCCACGAGGCAATCGACTTGATTGTTGAAGATGACATTAGCAGTGGTATTTCAGCCCTAGCAGACCGCCAAAATGCTACTCCCATTGACTATGACGAGCTGGTCGCCAAATCGGATCAGGCTTGGCAGGAAAGCATGAGCGCAACGGAAAAACCATCTATTTCTCAGAATAGCGCCAACATCGAGGTGAAAGGCCATATTGGTACTTGGCATGTTATCGATACTACCGAAATAAATGGAACCGACTATTTTCTCCTTGAGCATGAGGAACACGGCGATGAGGCGGCAAGTATAATTATAAACGTAAAATGTGAGCTTGTTTTAGAAGATGTTTGGAACGGCTTTGGCGATTTGGAAGAATATTTTGACAGCCTTGAAATCGTGGTGGATACAGCAAAATCTCCTTTGCCAGAGCCGCCTGTCGAGATACACAGCTACCCACAACCCGACCCCGATGTAAGCATTTCAGATCGCAACGCTTACGGCTATTTAAACGATGAAATGCTCCCCCTCTCGCAAGAACGAGCTGCCGAATTGTTTGAGCAAGATTTAACCGTGTATTTGCTTTTTGAAGATGATACCGAGGCTATGGCTTTCGAACGTGAGGACATTGAAAACCACAGCGGACTGTTTGGCATTGAAAAAACCGATTGGACTGCACTTCAGGACTATGAGGAAATGAAACGCGATTCCAGGCTTGCTCCCGAAATACAAGAACAGCTCTTTATGGAAAGTACAAAAGACGCCTATGCCATCTATCAACTAAAAAGCGGCGAAGACTATCGTGAATACCGCTTTGAAGGACTGGAGTACTTACAAAATACCGGACTTGAGGTGGATCATGAAAATTACAATTTTATCTATACAGCTTCCCTTACTGATTTTAATAGCAGTGTAAATAGCACCTTGAACCAGCTATATGAACAGTTCAATATAAATCACCCATCCGGATTTACAGGGCACTCCCTGTCTGTCAGCGACATCATTGCCTTAAAGATAGACGGTGTTGTATCATCTCATTATGTAGATAGCTTTGGCTTTCAGGAGTTGCCACAATTTTTAGATCTTGCCCCTCTTGTGCCGGATAATTTTCTGACTGGGGATAAGATTGATACACCTCGGGGAAGTTTTTCATTGACCTCCATGTCAAAAGATCAGATGAAGGCCGCTGGCTACGGTTTTCACCACTCTTCGGACAATGAGAGTTATCATATCATGGGAAATGGAACGCGTGCATTTGCCATAAGAAATGAGGACAGCCCCCTTCGCACAGCTGAAATATCAACTGAACAAAACTTCAATCAAATTGATGGCATTTTAAACAATCGTCCGACTGTGGCAGAACTTGAATCGACCGTAAAAGCAGGCGGTACGATATCCCTTTTAGACCTTGCAAGTGCTGTGCAGTCAGAAAAGCGTGAAAAGCGAACTTCCGTTGTTGAGCAATTAAAGTCCAAGCCACCACTAGAGAAAGAAAAATCAAAAAAAGCACCTACTTTAGGTGCGGATATGGAGAGATGATTATGAGCAGATTTACAGTAGAAGAAACCAATTTGATGTGCATTTACAGCGTAGGATCAAGGGCGGATTTGATATCAGAGCTTTCTGAAATGCAAAAGCACCTAGTAGCTGACGAAACCGAGCTGCTTGATCTAACAAAAACGGTATTGAATAAACTAACAGCCATGAGCGATAGCGAGTTTGAAAGCATCGCTGATGAGCTTATCCCTGATTTTGAGGAACAGGAGGACTAAATAATGCCCAGTAAAGCACAATCCTTTGCACAGCTTGCCGAGGATACCGCAACTCACCTGACAAGCAGTCTTTCCAATTGGACAGGCTTTCTTACCACCGTAGGCAGACTTTATAAATACCCATACCATGAACAGCTAATGATTTATGCGCAAAGACCAGATGCAACGGCTTGTGCTGACTATGAGCTTTGGAATAACAAAATGAATCGATTTGTTCACCGAGGCTCGACAGGCATTGCTCTGCTAGATCCCACAGGTGATAAGCCACGGCTTAAATATGTATTTGATGTTTCCGATACGGGCGGCAGAGAAAATTCTCGCCGCCCTTTTCTTTGGATGATGCAAGACTACCACGATGAGCCAATTCTAAGAATGCTTACAGATAAATTTGGTGTAGAAGAAAGCTCTCTTTCCGAGGCATTTGACATCATTGCCCGAAATCTATCGAAGGAGTATTATGAAGATCACAGGGAGGATATTCGATCTCTTACGGAAAATAGTTTTTTAGCAGAATACGATGAGGACAGCCTCCGTACTGCCTTTGTAGATGCTGCTACAGTCAGCACCACCTATACCCTTATGAAACGATGTGGACTGGATACGCAGGAATATTTCAGTCACGAAGATTTTCTCCCTATTTTCGATTTCAATACAACCGATGCAGTTTGCCTTTTGGGTACAGGAGTCAGTGAACAATCCGGAAAGGTATTTAGACAGATAGCCATAACCATTACAAAAACAGACCGTGAAAGGAGCAGCGAGCATGAACAACATCAACTATCAGAAGAACGGGGATTATCAGATACCCAACCTGAGCATAACTTCACAGGAACAGCCACTCGGCAAATACGGGAGGATGCGGAAAGCCTACCTTCAGGATCACCGGACAGCGATGTTCAATTCCCTCCTCTTGAGCGAGAAACTCTATTTCCACCTGTTGGAGATAGACCAAACAGCAACCAGACGAATGGAACAGATCATGACCGATTTACAGAAAACACAGACACCTCCCGACAAGATGACACAGCAGATGCAGTGGGTGGGATATATGAACAACTTGAAAGCGCAGGCAGAGGAAATAATCCTATCGGAACTGATCTACAACTAAGTCTATTTCCATCAGAAGAAGAACAAATTCAGCGTATAGCAGAGAGCAAAATGCCCTCTGCTTTTTCTTTGGCATTAACAGAGATAGAACATGAGCTTCTGCGTGGTACAGGCACTCAGGATGGCAAATTCCGTGTCCATCAACTTTATCAAGCCCTGCCTGATCGCAAAACTGCCATTGATTTTCTGAAACAGGAATATGGGTATTATGGACATAGCCACGCCTTCACAGATGGTACAAGCGGATTTATTGATTATCAGCCTTCAAAAGGCATGGCAATACAGCATTACTCTTTTCATAACAAAGTCACTTTAAAGTGGGAAAATGTCGAAAAGCATTTGCGGGCCTTGGTAGTTGCCGACCGCTATTTAACGACAGAAGAAAAAGCTGAACTTGAAAGCCGTAATAAAGCTTCGGCAGGACTGGTTACACCCCTACTGGAGAATGAATTTCCGCAGCTGCTACAACAAGCACCCATCACAGAAGAAATCACACAGGCAGACATAGATGCAGCTTTGCAGGCTTGGAACAGCAATTTAGAAAGCAAGCAATACGTAGTCGCATATATGCAAGAACACAGCCGTGAGCGTAACACTGCTGAATGGCTGAAAAATGAGTTTGGCGGCAATGCTCCTGCTTTTACAGTTATCAAAGGCGATTTGACACTGGAACTGACGTGGGCAAAGGTGCAAAGGTATGTAGCAAAGCTCATTGCAGAAGATACCTTCCTTACTGAAACAGAACCTGCCTTTGATGATTTTGGCGATGACCTACCACACGTTGCAGTAGAGCCTCCACCTATTCCATATGTTCATGGTGATACAGTCTACCTTGAAAATAATACTGCCTTCATCATTGAGAAAATTGGACAATATGATATTACCCTGCGTGATCCATCGCTTTTCTATCCTATCCTTAGAGCAGAAAGCCGTGAAAGTTTTTTACGACTTTTGGAGCGTTATCCCCAGCCTGAAGCGATTCAAGAACAGGGTGAAAACTTCCGCATTACCGATGAGCATTTGGGTGAAGGCAGCAAGCGCGAGAAATTTCAAAGAAACCTTGCCGCTATCACTACCTTACAGACCCTTGAGAAGGATAACCGACCTGCTACTAAAGCGGAACAGGAAATCTTGTCGAAGTATATCGGTTGGGGCGGCTTGTCAGAAGTATTCGATAAGGATAACAATAGTTTCTCAGCGGAGTTTGCACAGCTTAAAACCGCTTTATCTGAGGATGAGTACGATATGGCACGCGCCTCCACACTTAATGCTCACTACACCAGTCCTACGGTTATCAAGGCAATCTATAGTACCGTTGAACGCATGGGCTTTAACACAGGCAACATATTAGAACCTGCTTGCGGTACTGGCAATTTCTTAGGATTGCTCCCTGACAGCATGACAGGTTCAAGGTTATACGGGATTGAGCTGGACAGCATAACAGGCAGAATTGCAAAACAGCTTTATCCAAGTGCTAATATTGCCATAACAGGCTTTGAAAAAGCTGAGCTACCTGACAACTTTTTTGACCTTGCAATCGGCAACGTTCCTTTTGGCAATTACAAACTCAGTGAAAAACGTTACAACAACCAAGGCTTTCTGATTCATGATCATTTTTTTGCCAAAGCTCTTGATAAAGTTCGTCCCGGCGGTGTAGTCGCTTTTATTACCTCCAAAGGCACAATGGATAAGCAATCTCCCGAAGTTCGCAGATACCTTGCACAGCGAGCTGAGCTTTTGGGGGCTGTCAGACTTCCAAACAATGCTTTTTTAAAAAATGCTGGCACAGAAGTAACCAGTGATATTTTATTTCTGCAAAAAAGAGACAGACCGATTGATGTGGATAGAGATTGGATTTACCTCGACATAAATGAAAATGACATTACCCTGAATAAATACTTTGCCGAGCATCCTGAAATGATCCTTGGGAAAATGGAGATGAAAAGCGGTCAGTTCGGTATGGAAAGCACATGCACGCCTTTCCCCGACGCCGATCTCTCTGAGCTTTTAATGACGGCTATGGCAAATATCGATGGGAATATCCCTGAAGTAGAGCTGCCCGATTTAGAGATAGCCACCTCCACTACCCTCCCTGCCGACCCTACGGTAAAAAACTTTTCCTATACTCTGGTTGATGGCGAGGTATACTACCGTGAAAACAGCCGAATGGTGCGTCCTGAGCTTAATCAAACTGCAAAGGAACGCATTGTGGGACTTGTGAATCTTAGGGAATGTGTCAATGATCTTATCCGCTATCAGCTTGAGGATTATGGCGAAGATATTATTAAGCAGGAGCAATCTCGCCTGAACCACCTTTATGACAGTTTCACCTCAAGTTATGGACTGATAAACAGCCGTGGCAACAGTCTTGCCTTTAATGAGGATAATTCCTATTATCTTCTTTGTTCACTTGAAGATGTAGACGAAAACGGTAACCTAAAAGCCAAAGCCGATATGTTCACTAAACGCACCATCAAAAAGCGTGCTGACATTACTTCTGTTGATACTGCAAGTGAGGCATTAGCCGTATCAATCGGAGAAAAAGCAGCAGTAGACATGACCTACATGGCAAAGCTCACAGGCTTACCAGAAGAACAGCTTGCTACGGAACTGACAGGGGTTATCTTTCGCCTGCCTGATCCCGAAAATGAGAACAACCCCACCTATGTGACTGCCGATGAATACCTCTCTGGAAACGTCCGCGAAAAACTCCGTACCGCAAAGCTGGCCGCACGATTATCGGATAGCTACACTTCCAATGTATTGTCACTGGAGGCGGCACAGCCAAAAGACCTTGAGGCATCAGAAATTGATGTTCGTCTTGGTGCAACTTGGATTGATAAAGGCTATATCGAGCAGTTCATGTATGAGCTATTTAATACCCCTTGGCGACATCAAGGAGAGATCGAGGTGAAATATGCCCATTTTACAGCTGAATGGAGCATCACCAATAAAAACACCATTGGTTACAACAACGTGGCTGCTTATGTGACCTATGGCACTGATAGGGCCAATGCCTACCGCATTCTAGAGGACACCTTAAATCTTCGTGATATCCGTATCTATGACACCATAACAGATGCTGAAGGAAAGGAACGACGTGTACTCAATAAAGATGCTACCACCTTGGCACAGCAAAAACAACAGACCATAAAAGACGCCTTTAAAGAATGGATTTTCAAAGATGCAGACAGACGTCAAATCCTAGTCAAGCAGTACAATGAAAAATTCAATTCCATTCGCCCGCGTGAATATGACGGCCAGCACATTAAGTTTGGAGGGATCAACCCCGAAATATCTCTAAGACCTCATCAAGTCAACGCCATTGCCCATATTCTTTATGGCAATAATACACTGCTTGCACATGAAGTAGGTGCAGGCAAGACCTTTGAAATGGTAGCGGCTACAATGGAAAGTAAGCGACTTGGGTTATGTCAAAAGCCACTTTTTGCCGTCCCCAACCACTTGACTGAACAATGGGCAAGCGAGTTTCTAAGGCTATACCCTGCGGCAAATATCTTGGTAGCTACAAAGAAAGACTTTGAAACGAGAAACCGCAAAAAGTTCTGTGCGAGGATTGCTACCGGAGAATATGATGCAGTTATCATTGGTCACAGCCAGTTTGAGCGTATTCCCATGTCTATAGAACGGCAGGAGCGTTTACTCCGAGAACAGATTGATGAAATCATTGATGGGATCGAGGAAATCAAGTCAAGTGGTGGCGAGCGTTTTACAGTCAAACAGCTTGAACGCACAAAAAAAGGACTGGAGGAACGACTAAAGAAATTAGAAGCTCAAGAGCGTAAAGACGATGTGGTGACTTTCGAGCAGCTTGGTGTAGACAGGCTCTATGTTGATGAAGCACACAGCTATAAAAATCTATTTCTATATACCAAAATGCGAAACGTGGCAGGGCTATCCACCTCTGACGCTCAAAAATCCAGTGATATGTTTCTCAAATGTCGCTATATGGACGAGCTGACTGGAGGAAAAGGCATTGTTTTTGCCACTGGCACGCCGGTATCCAATTCCATGACTGAGCTTTATACCATGCAGCGATATTTGCAGTACGGCACTTTACAAAAAAACGGACTTACCCACTTTGACTGCTGGGCAAGTACCTTTGGTGAAACAGTGACGGCAATAGAGCTTGCTCCCGAAGGCACCGGATATCGTGCTAGAACACGCTTTTCCAAGTTCTTTAATCTGCCTGAGCTGATGGCGATGTTTAAAGAAGTGGCAGACATAAAAACCGCCGACCAGTTAGATTTGCCAACCCCGAAGGTGATTTATGAAACTGTTGCAGTGAAACCTACAGAGATTCAAACGGAAATGGTAAAGGAGCTATCTAATCGAGCTGCCGAAGTCCATGCAAATAAGGTTGACCCATCCATCGACAATATGCTCAAAATCACCTCTGATGGTCGAAAACTCGGGCTTGACCAACGCATTATTAACCCACTCCTTCCCGACGATAAAGCAAGCAAAGTCAATGCCTGTGTAAACAACATCTACCGCATTTGGCAAGAAGGCTCTGAGGATAAGCTCACTCAGCTTGTGTTTTGTGATATTTCTACCCCAAAGGGAAAAATTATGCCTCAAGATCAAATAGCGGCAAAGGCTGCCTCACAAACCATTAACGGTATTGAGCTTGCAGTACTAGATAATTGTCTTCCGGATAGTGTGACTGAACCCATTGTTGTTTTTAATGTTTATGATGATATTCGTAACAAACTAGTAGCAAAAGGCATGCCCGAACATCAAGTGGCTTTTATCCATGAGGCAAACACAGAAGTGCGTAAAAAAGAGCTGTTTGCAAAGGTACGCAGTGGCGATGTTCGTGTACTGCTTGGCAGTACCGCCAAGTGCGGAGCCGGAACAAATATCCAAGATCGCCTTGTAGCCCTCCACGACCTTGACTGCCCATGGCGTCCAGGAGATTTGACCCAGCGGGCAGGCAGAATTGAACGACAAGGCAACCTCAATGAGGAAGTCGGGATCTATCGCTATGTCACCGAAGCAACTTTCGATGCGTATCTCTGGCAGACCGTAGAAAATAAGCAAAAATTTATTTCACAGATTATGACCTCCAAAAGTCCCGTCCGTTCCTGTGAGGATATAGATGAAGCAGCTCTCTCTTATGCGGAAATCAAGGCGCTTTGTGCAGGTAATCCTAGAATCAAAGAAAAGATGGATTTAGATATCGATGTGGCACGCCTTAAGCTATTAAAGTCAAACCACCAAAGCAGTCAGTATCGCCTTGAAGATAATTTGCTGAAGTACTTTCCTGAGAACATTGAAAGAAATAAAGGGTACATCAGAGGCTTTGAGCAGGATTTACAGACCCTTAAAGCACACATTCCAAATGATGGCGAATTTCATCCAATGGTTATTAAGTGCGATGCTTTGACAGATAAGGACAACGCAGGTGCAGCACTCTTAGAAGCATGCAAAGAAGTAAAAGGCAGTGAACCTGTGGAAATTGGCAGATACCGTGGATTTCCTATGCATCTGTCCTTTGATAGCTTTAACAGGGAATTTCAACTCACGCTAAAGGGTGCAATGAGTCACCCTACTAAGCTCGGTATGGATGCCAGAGGAAACCTTATTCGTATTGACAACGTTCTTGCTGCTATGCCTGAACGCTTAAGGGCAGTAACGGATCAGCTCGAAAATCTCTACAATCAACAATCAGCTGCAAAAGCAGAGCTTGGCAAGCCTTTTCCACAAGAACAGGATCTAAAAGAAAAAACCGTGAGACTCTCTGCCCTCGATACAGAACTTAATATGGACGCAGGCGGTCATGCCACCACTACTGATGCAATATGTAAAAAAGACCGCCCCTCCATCTTAGAGAGCTTAAAGCAACCGCCAAAATCAGGAAAGGAACAAAAGCTAAAGCACGAGAAACAAATGGAGGCACGATAATGGCAAAACGCGTACGAAATATTCAACTCCACTTTATGGTGACGGAACAGGAACGCAGTTTTATAACAGAAAAAATGGAACAGCTCGGCACAAAAAATTTAGGAGCCTATCTTCGCAAGATGGCGGTAGACGGCTATGTAATACAGCTTGATTTATCCGATATACGCGAGTTGGTCAGTCTCCTTCGTCGCACCAGTAACAGCTTAAATCAGCTTACGAAACGAGTACATGAAACAGGCAATATTTACGGCGATGACATTGAAGAATTAAGAAAAAGCTATGATAAGCTTTGGGAAACGGCAGACGAAATACTCTGCCGTATTTCTGCAATTTAAATCCATATCATAGACAGACAGAAAAAGCTTTGGTACGCTTATCTCATAGAAATGGAGGTCGATTATATGCGAATATTGCTAAAAATATTGTTGTTTCCCATAACACTTATAGTATCTATCATTTTACTTGTATGCCAGTTTGTCTGTATATTTAGCTCAATGCTACTTTCAATTTTGGCATTTGTATTGTTTGCACTTGGTCTTGCATCCATGGTTTTCTTGGGAGATGTAAAACAAGGACTAACTGCATTATTCATTGCCTTTCTCTTAAGCCCCTACGGATTGCCAATGATCGCCGCTTGGATCATTGGTACAATAGGCGGAATCAATGAACGGCTCAAATCAATCTGATGCCATGCACTTGTCATCTGAATATTTAAGCACTTAGATCGCTGGGTCTAAGTGCTATTTTTTTGTAATGGGAGGTGTTATCTTGGCTACCACACGCTTAATTTCCATGCACCAAAACAAAGGCAAATCCATTGCCGACTGTCTTGCTGATCGTACCGATTATGCAAAAAATCCAAGCAAGACAAACGAGGGTGAATACATCAGCGCTTATGAGTGCGATCCCAAAACCATACAAGGTGAATTTCTCCTTTCAAAGCGACAGTATTCTGATATTACAGGTAGGCAGCAAGAAAATGATGTAATCGCTTATCAGATACGCCAGTCCTTTAAACCAGATGAAGTATCACCGGAGCTTGCTAACAAAATTGGCTATGAATTAGGGTTGAGCTTTACCAAAGGGAACCATGCTTTTATCGTGGCAACTCACATTGACAAGGCTCATATTCACAATCACATTATTTTTAATTCCACTTCCTTGGACTACACAAAAAAGTTCAGGGATTTTTTAGGCTCTGGAAAAGCTGTCGGCAAGATTTCTGATCGACTTTGCCTTGAAAATGGTCTGTCTATCATTGAAAATCCAAAGCGTGGAAAAAATCATTATGGCAAGTGGTTGGGCGATAAAAAACCGCTTACCTACTCTGAAAAACTACGTCAGATTATTGATGAAATCCTTGCAAAAAAGCCTGCGAATTTTACTGTGTTCTTAGAAGAAATGAAACTGGTAGGCTATGAAATAAAACAAGGCAGCCATCTCTCCTTCAAGGGAGAAAATCAAAAGAAATTCATTCGCCTCCGTTCTCTCGGAAATGATTATTCCGAAGAAGCCATTAAGGCAATTATCAATGGTAAGAAGGCTCTAGCAAATAAGAATAACCACCAAAAACCACTGCCTCGTGTTACTTTGCTTGTTGATATACAGGCAAAATTGCAAGCTGGCAAGGGTTCAGGCTATGAGCAGTGGGCAAAAATCTTTAACCTAAAACAAATGGCACAGACCATCAATTTCTTAACAGAAAATAAGCTTCTTGCTTATGCCGATTTAGAGAAAAAATCACAGACCGCCACCGACAATTTCAATCAGCTATCTACGGAAATCAAGACTGCCGAAAAGCGCATGGCAGAGATCACCATACTTAAAGCTCATATCTTCAATTACGCAAAAACCCGTGATGTTTATACGGCCTACCGCAAGGCAGGCTACTCCAAAAAATTCTATGAAGAACACACTGCTGATTTGCTTTTACACAAGGCAGCAAAAGCGACTTTCGATGAACTTGCGATGAAAAAACTACCAACGATTAAAGATTTGCAAGTGGAGTATGCCGAGCTATTTGCTAAAAAGAAAAAAGCCTATGGGTCATACCACGCTGCCAAGAAAGAAATGCAGGAAGTGTTGACCGCAAAGGCTAATATTGACCGACTTTTGCAAAGTGAACCACCTGCAAAAGAGAACGAAAAATCACAGGATCAAAGATAATTTTGCCTATGCCATTTTCAGCTCACGAAGTGAGCGTAGCCACACAATTTATTGTGTGTTTAATGGGGATTGGGGATACTCCCCAACAAGCAAAATTGCAAGGTGTGTACCACCTTGCCCTGCTTGCCACTATTGTTTAGAGATAAAGTAGTGCATCAAGACATTACAATTCCTTATCCTATCATTATTCTTGTTCGCTTACATCAAAGTGTAGATAATTATCACAAGAACTTGTGATTTTCTTTGCCTCTTTGTCATAAAATCTTGTAAGTCTATGAGGTCTGATCTATAATATAATCGTAGTTACAATGCTTACAATGCAAAATCGGTGGTAAATGAGGAATGTATATGAATATCAGCTATAAAAAATTATGGATTGAACTTATTGAGCGAGATATTAAGAAAAGTGATTTGAGAAAATTAACTGGATTATCGGCAGGAACAATTACAAAGTTGAATAAAAACGAGCCTGTTTCTATTACAGTATTGCTATCAATATGTGATGTTCTACAGTGTGACATCGGTGATATTTGCTCAGCAATTCCAGCTGGCAGTGTTGCAGAAGATAAAATAAAACATTCAATAGAAACGGAGTGAAAAACATGGAGAGCAATGTGTTAACGAAAGAGGTCAGTAACACATTGAGCCCTATCACTTGTAACCATCATCCCAATGGTTCTAAATGGAGTTTACTCATTCAAAACATTTAACCGAATCAAGCACTGTCGTAGAAAATGGCATAACCAAAAATATAAAAACACCGTAACTCATAGGAGGGTTATGGTGTTTTTTCGTCCTAAATTCAAAAGAATATCAATTCTCGTGCATTATGCATCGAACCATTCTGGCTCGATGCGTTTTTTTATTCCTAAGCTTTATAGGTTTTTTAGATTAAACTCCGGGCGTGCTCCGCCGTCTGTCCTTTCAATCAGATTTTATAAAATTGAAAGGATGATTAAATATGAAAACCATAAACCTAAAGGATATTTACCCTTATTACTTCACAAAAGATCAATTGATTGACGTGCCTGACGAGCTGGCACAAATATTCGCAGAATACACCAAAGCAGAGGAAACCTATGAACGAACAAAGCGTCGTTACAATGCCACATACTCCCTTGATCGCGGGGATGGTATTGAACGAGATATTCTCTTTGTTTCCCTCTCTCCCCATGAGCTTTACGAGCGCAAGCTAACACAAGAACAACTCCATGCAGCTATAGCATCATTGCCTGACAAGCAAGCAAAACGAATCTATGCCCATTTCTTTTTCGGCATGAGCAAAGCTGCAATCGCACGCTCCGAAGGTGTCAGCAAAGTATCCGTTTCAGAATCTATTGAAAGGGGATTACGTTCTATTGAGAAGTTTTTGAAGAAATTTCTCTAATCACAGGTTACAGAATACTAAAATAATGGCGGAGGGATTTTGTGCCAGTAAATGTAGCCAGCAATTTAACCACTGCCTGATTTAGGTGCCTAGAAAGGAAACGAATCAAAACCGAAAACATGTATAAGATAGTAAGCCAGATAGCAGCATTCATAGCTTCTATCTGGCTTTTTCTTTACTTATTACAAGCACAATTTTAATCAATTTCAGTTTAGCATCTAACGAAGCTTTTGGACACTTCAATCAGACTGCCACTATTCATCCAAAATCGTTGGTACATTGTTAAGGTGTTTTATAAAACATCGATTACTTACTAGCAGAATCAAGCGCGATCCATTAACATTTTTGTCATTTGCGGATGGTTTGGCAATGGTAGGCATCACATATACAATCATTTTTTATGCCGGAGCTTGGATCGAAAATGCTAGTACATTGCAGAAATTATCTTATTGAATATACGTTCTAAAAGATCGTTGTCTTTTTTAAAATATTCAGCAAATGATTTTATGTGAAAATTATATTGCTTCATTTGGCCAACTTCGTATCCAGCATTCTTAAACGATTGACTTAGCTCCGCATATTCTGATAAAACTGGGTGATGCTCAGCTTTTGATATGAAAATTTCTTCATTTGTGTTCACGTCTATAATTTTTGATAGAAAAGCATAATTTGGATCTAAATCAAACAAATCATTATACTGTAAATATGCGTGAATTCTTATTTCACCACTCTCGATTACTCTGATCAATCGAGAGTATAATTTACACTGACTCAAACCAAGATATCTTGCAACCATCAAGGAAATATCTATGCAATAGTCTTCAAAATGTGCAGAAAACCATTTAACTTCGTCGATAGAAAGCACAGTCATTTCAATATTTTCCCTAATCGCATTAATTGCCTTAATAAATCTGTTTGTCTTACTGTATAACATTACTCTATCTTCTTCAAAATTTTTCTGATTCTCAATAATGGCATCTCTTAATTGAATCCTCAAATTTAGAGCATGCCAATATAATTTTTCTTTTTCGTCTTCATTTAATATGTTTCTATTTAAAGCATCTGCAATAACATTGTCATTCCCAATTGAAGGGCGTGCAATAGGAATAGTAGGTTGATTAACATCTTTAAGTGTTGCAGCACCAAGATAAACACAATCATATTCTCCATTATTTGAGTTTTTAGGATAAACGACTTTCATCATCGAAAGTATCGCTTCAGAAAATTCGTTTTCAATAAAAGTTGCATTTATCTTTTTACGCTTGCTGTCCAATAATCCATCTTTATAGTGGATAGCAATAAACTGTAGATCATCCATCATCGTAAATGATGTCATTATACACATTGGTTCATCTCCTACCAATATGTTACAAGACTTTTGAAAATCGGTGGTTACTGAATTTGTAGTAAATATTTCAAAAGATAACATCATAAATGCCAAGTGCATTCCAGGAAGCTTCTCGATGAATTCATTCATATCAAATTTTGCATGCGCCAAATAAATTTCGACCACATTGCAATTTTCTGGCTTGATTAATCGATGATAACCCTTTTGCTTATATGCCTTGGTACTCGCAGAACGAGGAACTTCCAATTTAAGAATTGGCATTGGAAACAATTGATTAATGTTTGGTGCTATAATTCTCTTCAGTGGTAAATTTGTATATACGTGTTTACCATCCATTTTTACTTTCTGCTTAAGATGTATTGTTAAAGGCTTCGCGTTTTCTCCCTTATGATACGTAACTTCTAATTGATCCGATCCATCAATTTCTATTTCTATTGGTCTGCTAGAAAATAACCTGTAGCAAGTAGTGTCAAACTCATTACCCAAAAAATCAATTTTAATTTCATACTTTCCATCAACAGGCTTGAACGGAACTATTCTGCAAATATCTTTGTCATCTATGACAACAGCTATTTTTTCTTCGTTCTTCTTTTTTGACATTCAATCCCCTTTCTTTATATCAGAAATTCTGTGAGTTTATCTTACTGTATTTATCTGAATAACGGACTCAAAATCACAAATTTTCTCACATCAGATATATCATCTTTTCTTATATCCACAAGTCCATAAAATTCTCTTTACTATTTCCTGTTTCTAAAATCAAACTTAGGTTTACCAAGGTCCGCGACTTCAGTTGCTTTAACTTCTACCGCCTTTGGCTTTTCCTTTATTGGGATCGCGGCCTTCTGTTTTCCCCGAAAGTCAAAAGTTGGCGCTAATTCGCTTTTTTCTATCTTTTGCTCGACTTCATTTTTAACTACTTTTGGATCAGCCACCATCAATGGTTCTACTTCTACTTCTTCTTTTTCTTCAACCTCTGAATTGTCGGCACATATCGGGACATCTACCACTTCGTCTTCGCTATATTCTAAAGTGTCTTTATGAATATCAAGCATACTGGTCAACTGATCCATTGAATCCTCAGTTGGCTTAGAATCAACCACATCAGGACTTTCTTTATGATCAATCTGCTCAACAACTTCATTCCTGTATGCACTCGCCTTAATCTTCACAACATTTAACAGCTCAACTTTTACTTGCTTATCAGGTTCTACATCTTCAAATGATGGATGTATCCCGTGCTTCAACAATGAGTCCATTACATTCTTCATCGTCTGCTCAGGATACCGATAATACTCACTTCCCCTGATCCTGATAAAACGCCATCCCAAGCGTTCCAATATTGCTTGTCTCGCAAGATCGTTATTCAAATTATCACTGGTATGGAACCGTTCTCCATCACATTCCAGAGCGACTTTTTTATCGCCATATTGGACTACCATGTCAATCCTGTAAGCGCCGACTTTAAACTGAGGAATCACTTTATAGCTCGCAGCCAATAGAAGCTTCATTACTTCCGTTTCAAAAGGTGATTCGCTCATTGACAATAGGTTGTCCTTATCACGATTTGGGTTTATCGCATATTTGATCAATTTTAATCGTAGATCATCAGGCTTAAGGTCAATATCCGGATTCAAAGAATGAACTACCCATAATTGATTCCTTGCACGGCTCACGGCAACATTGTAGCGCTTTCTGTATTTATCGTTGTTTCCATCTTCGCTTAGCAGTCGGAGTGGCCCGCCATTTTCATTTGGGCTATCGACTAAGCTTAGGATTATGATATCCCTTTCATCGCCTTGAAATTGAGGTGGCGTGCCGCATTGTATGCGTCTTTCTTCATATACAATTGGGTCAACAACTGTCTGAAGTTTTTTCTCAATAACAGCACTTTGTTCATTGCCTAGCATTGAAATCACACCAATGGTTTGCCCCTTATATTCATCCATTTCTAAAAATGCTTGAATCAAAGATACTATATGATCCGCTTCAACTTCATTCACTTTCTTATTATTCCTTGATGCTCCGGCTACTCTGTATTCGACTACTGGTGGATATATTGATGTGCTTGAAGAATCCCTTAACGGCTTTATTCTGCCATTATAGGACAAATCATTGCTGAACCCGATGATTTCTGGCAAGCACCTAAAATGCTCAGTCAGCATAAGTGGCTTAAATCCCGAGGATTTTGCCATATCATATAAAGATGTCAATCCATTAAATAAATGGTTGTTTGGAATACGTTCTAAATGTTGAGCAACCAAGGCATTTACTTCATCCGTTTTAACACCAAAAGTATCTGGGCTAACCTGTTCATCATCGCCTACTATAATCACTTTCTTAGCCAGGTATAAGGCTGCAAGAGATAAAATATTTGCTTGGCTGGCCTCATCTATAATGATGACATCAAATTTGTTGTTCCGCGGATCGAAGGTCTC
The DNA here is from genome assembly GCA_041741755.1 of Acidaminobacteraceae bacterium. Taxonomy (GTDB): domain Bacteria; phylum Bacillota; class Clostridia; order Peptostreptococcales; family Acidaminobacteraceae; genus Fusibacter_C. The sequence goes on from JBGSJR010000030.1 coordinate 61,588, forward strand.
CACGACTCTGTTAAGCGGCATAATCCATATCGGTATCGCAGTTTGACAAAGAGGCATGAGTTCCCTAGCTTTTGCTTTGTATAAAGCATCGTTCTTACTAAAGCCCTTACCAATTAACTGTATAGTTTTTCTCCAACCCTGTAATGCTTGGTTTTGCTTGTCAGTTTGGTTTTTAATCTTCAAATACCATGCTTTTTCAAGTGCAAGATTTTGTGCATTTTTTAATAGCTTATTATTGATTTGCTCAATATCAACTTGAATTTTGGCAGGATCAAGACAATCCAATCTTTCAATTTGATTCCTCAGTTGAAAATGCTTCCAAGCCTCATCTAAATGTTCCGGCATTGCGTTTTGGGAATGGATACCTTCTCGAATTTCTATTTGCTTTGCAATAGTTGGCGCTATTACTCTAATTCGAGATAATAGATGCATTCTTTTTTCTGCTATTTCGTTTTTTTCGATTAACGAATTTAATGCCTTCAAATGCACACTATATGCGTTTTCATCTAGATTACGAACCGCAGTATAGAGAGCTTCAATATAAGAATTTGAATCAATATAACCGCTTAAATGAGCCTTATAGTCTTCAATTTTCAAATTTAAATCTTTCAGATCCTCATCATCTATTTTTGCCTGCAACAAAGCTCGTGCCGACACTAAATAACTAAATGCAGCATCAAGATTGTCTATAGATGAAATGCGTGGAAGCCTCTTTTCACTGACCCATTGAATACATTCTTCAACGGTTTTGAGAAAAGCTTCACAATCATTCCGATACCAGCTCAAAGCTGATACTATCTGATCTTTATATTTACGAATTTTATTTTCAAAATCGTCAAATGCCGGTTTATCGATATCCGTGATATCTGAAAGTAGTTTTCCAATCAATTTGATGAGATCTTGCTTTTCAATTTCATAGGAAATAAGCTCATATGCTTTTATGAACTCATCTTTTGATTCAATCAATTTCCCATTTATTTTTATGGCGTCTCTTGTCCTCTTCCATTCACCCTTGGCTAATAACCCTATTGGCTTCTCTTTTCCTGAGTCAATGATGTTTTCAAGGATTTCAAGCGCTGATTTACTAATTATCGACTCTTCTATAGAAAAATCGTTATTCAATTTCAGTTTTCTATAAGACTCATATTTTGTCTGTATTATTCCTGTCTTTTCAAGCACGTCATCCCAAAGCCTCGGATATGTTGGATCAACTATCGTTTGATTGATGATGGCTTTTTCCAAAGGTTCAAATCCACTAATCGTTGAAATCTGTTTGTTCGATCCATTCAGAAGATGATTGACTGTCGATAAATTAGCCGTAAATATTGCTTTTTCAAGAACTGTATTACCTGAAAGAATTCCCTTTAAGTCATTGATCAGATCTACTTGAGCTGCAAAGTCCGCACTGCTTATTATTTGATCACTGGATGGATATGCCTTTCTTAGAAGGTTTTCTTCTTCGCCACTCAGTCTGTCAATTGAAGAATAAAGAAAGACTAATTCTTCGTGTGATAGTGGAAAGCCGACCTCATCATCATTACTTTTTCCACCGATGTAATCAAACACGTCATTACCGCTATTTAAAAACTTCGCAGCTTCAATTGGCGCTATTGTGTGATTGTCAAAAATCAAGTCCTTATATTCCATGGATCTTGCTCTGACAAGCTCATCAGTCAATTGCTTCGACTGATTTACCAGATCTTTTCTTTCTTCTTCAAGACGTTTTATTTTTCTCTGAGAACTATGCAAATCCATAGAGGAGCTTTTGGACGCAATCTCATTGATCGCTTCATCCATCTCTTTCTTTTGTGAAGTGGAGCTTAATATGCTAATACATAGATTCTGAAGATTAAGTTCCGGATCGTGTGGATCTCGATAAACTTTCTCCTTCAATACAGCCAAGGCTTTCTCTGTATGACTTGTAACTAGAACGCTATTACCCTGACTTAACAAATGTCCAATGAGATTTGCAATGGTATGTGTTTTCCCAGTACCAGGAGGTCCCTGAACCAAAACAGCCCCATATCGATCCAAGTACTTAATAATACGTAGCTGTTCATTGTTTGCAGGCAAAGTTAATAAGACATCTTCATCGATGCCACTGTGATTCCAGCTTTTTTCAACTATCTCTTCTTGCGGTCTTTCTGCGTATATACCTGACATGATTTCGAAAAATTCGGGCAGTTCAATCTCCGAATTAGTTTGCATATCATCAATCACACCCTCAATAAAGCTTGAAAAGCCTAGAGTACGCTTTCTTAGGAAAAGCATTGGTGCTGAGTATATTGTTGCCAATTCATTGATTGGTTTGCGTTGTTCAACAAAAGTACCTTTGATATCAATAACATTGATAATGCGTTTAAACAGTGCAGTTGTATTATCAAATTGAGAGATATCGTAGTCCCCATCATCAATTTCCAAAATTATGTCTGACAACATTTTCTGGTTGATGGAAGGAATGACTCTAAGCATGGGCGTGTATATCTCTGATTTTTTCTCTTCACAATATACTTTAAAAGATGGTACATGGGCATCAAAATGCAAGAACACCTTTTGAAGAAGCACCGGATGGTCTATGACCCTTTCCGATGTATACCATCTAATATTTCCATCGCCCAGCATTAACTCAACGCTCTCAGATTCCAGCTTCATTTCAGAATACAATTGATACAGCTTGTTATATAAATCAAGCCCTTTCGCCTTAGGAACCTCAATATCTCGCCAGCTGTTTCGTGCTGAAATCCAAATTTCATATGTATTCACACGCGCTTGATCATCTGTAAAAAGTTCATCGTTGTAGACCAAATCACCATCATCATCCAGTGATGCCCTCGACAATTTATCAGTGACTTCAACCTTATCTACGCTAAGCTTCTTCCAATCGTTCTTGATCCATTCAATCAACGATTCCAGTGGATTTGGGCATGGCAAAAGAGTTGGCCGTTTAATCTCCAAATAATCCATCTCTCCTACTTCATGACCAAGAAATACACTTCGTATTTCGTCAATTACTGGAATATCTGAAATGTTTAAACTCCACTTCTGATTATCAATCTCTGTAATAACAGGGTTCGATAGTTCATTAAACTCTTTTAAGAAATTAAAGATATTGATTATCTCTGCCATACCCATCACCCGCTTTATATTTCTATTGCATTCAATACTTCCCTGAGATTTCTAACTTCTTCGTCTGACAGCGTAGCACCTTTGCCCATTTTTTTCTCTTCGTGGTGCCAATCTCTTAGATCAAATTTTGCAGGCCTATCATTCCAACTCACTTTGTTGAGTTCTTTCGTCCATCCCTTGCCATTTTCGGACAAAACCGCAATACGCTCTGTAATTTCATATTTGAATTCCGCCATTAACGTATCCCTCCACTGTATTTGATATTTTATCTTACAATATTTCTCGCCATCTCAATATACTCACCCTTAACCTCAGCTGGTGCCAAAATCGACATCTTGCTCCCAAATCCAAACACCCACCCATAAAAAGTAGGGCTTATTGATATGTCAACAATGGCTTTGAAACAGTTGCTGCCAAGCTCCATGGTATTCACGTTCTCACCAAATCTATCAACTATGACATCCATCAAATCATTAGTGCATTTAAGTTCAACGGTTTTCGTATCACCATCAAACATCTCAAATACACTTTTCGCATATTCGGCAACATCAAACTTAACGGGTTTTGGAATAGAATCTATAGCAGTGATGGTCGTTTGAGCCATGCGATCCACTCTGAATTTACTGATCTTACCATGTTTTTTGTTGAACCCAATGGCATAATAGTGATCTTCACTCCAAATTAAAGCATACGGGCTTAGGCTATAGACATAGCCGCCATTTTTAAAGATTTTTTCTTTCTTCCCGGTATACTGATAATATTTAAATTCTATCTGCTTGTTGCTATTGATTGCTGAATGGATGGAATCAACTGTATAATAAATTTCTTCATTCTCTGGTTTAATGCGTTGGTCGACATACACATAACTATTCAGCTCGAATGCTTGGTATTTGCTTACTAAAGTCGAAAGCTTACGAATCAGCTCACTACTTTTTTTCTGGGTAATTAGCTTCGATGATTCAACCGCATCAACAAGTAGCTTCACTTCTGCAAGTTCAAAATCCCTGTTTCCAATGAAGTAACGATTTTGAGTGGATTTGATTGTGATAATATCTACACCAGATGCTTCGATAGATTCAATATCCGCCATAAGAGTTCGTCTATGAGCATTAATATCTTGTCTCTCTAAATATTCAATTATCTCGGTAATAGACATTGGATGCTGTTCATCAGTATTGTCTTTCAATAAACTTAAAATGCTTAAGATTCTTGACTTGTTGTTTCCCATATTATCTTCCTTCTCCAAAAGACTCACTTGTCATATTATTCTTTTAGCAGAACTACTTTTCCCCCAAAATTATTTAGTGTGAATTGATTCGTATTATGAATCCATTCGTGCGATACCGAGAATTCAAAAGGAAACATTTGAGGTGTATTTGGAATTTCTGCAACTTCGAAATATGCTTTCTCGTTAGTAAGAAGTATAGTCATAATCAAAAGGGTAATGGTTTCACTATCATTGATTGCATATTTCTTCGTTTTATAAGTTCCCACTTTGAGATTTTCTATTGAACCGATGTACTTAAGCGTCTGAAGAATCTTGTCGCTAGAATGTAGCAATGTTGTACGTTCACCCCAGACTTCGAACAGTTTTTCCTTTAACCAAGAAGTAGTAAATGTATCTTGAATATTTGTAAGCTTCCCTAACAGAGCACAAACATCAGCAAAAACAGGATATGCAGCTATCATCAAACACCAATGTATTGCCATCTTATTGCTTCTCTCGAGTTTATACACTTCTATCGCTTTACTTCGTAGTTCTTCAAATTCATCCCCTGACTTTATCCAAATATACAAAAGAATTTCGCGAGTTTTCCGAAGATTAGTAGGGCTTTTTATTTCATAGGACAGATACTCATTCAATTCATTTTTTATTTCGAGTTCACTTTTTCCTTCAACAATCAGATCAGCAGTTTTATTTAACCACTCTAATTTAATTGAACGTGAAAGACCAACCATCTTTGCCATCTAATTCACCGCCTTAATTTTAATAAATGGAACTATTACTTCATCTATTGTACTTCCACCATGCGTGACCACTTCTTCATTTGTTATATCGTAGGACACATCTGGCTCACAGATTAAATACTTGTATGACTTGTCCAAATAATACCCTTCGTAAGTTGTTGCGTATTTCGTTATCAAGTCATTCCCTTCTGCAAAATCCTTTAAAATTACCATCCTCTTTGATTTTGTCTCAACTTCTACACCCATATTACGAAGAGTTCCTACACCTGTACAAACTCGATTCCCATGATCTGATGTAATATACACTTCAAAGCCTTTAGTCGTTAAAACCCTTATTAAATCTTGAAGTTTATTTGACTTCGCAAATAATGAAATATCATTGTACATTCCCATGCGACCTTGCATTTGACCGTGTACCATATCATCAATATCATTGATGATAATGGCGACAAACTTTGTTTGATAGCTAAAGTCTGCCGCATAACCCCTAGTGTACAATACTTGCCTAGGCGAATATCCAAGGTTTTGAGCTGCTTCATGAAATTGCTTCTCTTCTCGAGACAAATTAAATGGATTAGCAAGCTCTCTTGGATATTTCCCACTCAGCAAACACTGTCTAGAAATCGCGGTAGTCGTTGGAATCATGGCAAAAGTACCACTAAGTTCATATTTTATGTTATTAAAGTAATGGGCTAAGATTTCAAAGTCAAAAACCGACATACCGTCCATGACAATCAAAACTACTTTCCCACCAGAAATAAATTCTAAAGTTTTGGGCAAAATTGCTGGAGCATTTGTCTTTAATTGTGTTGACAAATTCTTATAATCTTCCTTTACAAATAATTCAAACGCATTATCAATAAACGATATATCAAAATCCAAATTTTTCATTGAAGCATAGTATAAAATCTTAGCTTTAATTAGTGCAATTCGAATCCATTCATCTGAACTAACACTACCTTTGCTTGTTTTCGCTTTTAGTTCATCAATTTTACCATTGCAGTATCTGCTAATATTAGCTGCAGAAAAACAGTTCTCTTTTACAAATATTTTTGTTCTTTCCGGTGTTGCTAGATCTGAATAGCTCGTTTCATATGACAAGCTGATCAAATCAAGATCATATTTGTATTCCTTCAAAACCTTTGCATTGAGGTTTGGGAATAGATCCTTCAATGAAAGTCGTATTGGATAAAATGCATTCATCATATCAAAAGGGATATAGATATCCTTCTTGACTATAATAGCCCAATTTAGCTTACTGTTTTTGATTTCTGTTTCATATTTATACCTGAACAATTCAATGTCATCATATTCGACAATTGAAAAATTATTGATACTTAATAAATCCTTGTAATCAAACAGATCCTCAAAGTCTTCATCAAATATTATTATTTTCTTTTCATATTCAACTGCTAAATGCCTTTTAATTCTATCTTTCATCATCATCTCACTCCAGATGCACCAAAAGCATCAATGTAAATTCCGGGCATATTTTCTTGCTATTCATATACAACTGTTCCATTTCTGCCTTTTCCTTGCCTAGTGATACGAGCTTATGGGTTCTGATATTTTCTATTCCGATATTCTCTGCTGCCTCTGTTCTAAGTTTGAGTGCATACTGATACTTTCGATGCGTTTCCTCTGTGCGTTTTTCCATCTCACCTTTTAAATGTATAAACGTATCATAAGCATAGTCTTGGGATATACTCTTAATCATTTCATAAGTTTCCGCGTTAACCATGTTGCTGCCTTTCGCATAAATCCTATGCTTATTGCCCAAAATTGCTTCCCATATTTTAATCCCAGCCATTGGTCGAAATACCTTATCCTCATTCACGAAAATCGGAATAATTTTTTGGTCTTTTCGCTCATTTGAAACAGCTAATTGCCAAAGCATAAAATAGCCCTTTTCATTTGGAAAATCGGCTATCTCTATAGATTGAACTCCATTGTGTACATCTTGGACAATCTGCCTATTCAAATGCTTTACTATTACATCATCATTAATACTGAAGTGGTGCACAGGCAAGTATGGATTCCCGTTATAGTTTTCATAATAAGTAACCATTTCTCGGAGTGCACTCTCAAAATCAAATGTTGATTCGAGACCTACTAACGAATCAAGATCCTTATCATCTTTGAGTAGCTCTTTTAGCTTAACTGTATTCTGCACTTCTTTCTTAAGGTCTTCTTCTATTGGCTTAATATTATAAGCTATATCCTTGGGATTCCTAATTGAGTTCATGTAAGCATCAGTAAAATTCATTCCTGCCAACTCACTGTCTAGTACATCAGAGTATTTGTCTATTCCGATTTCTTTCAATATGACTGAAAGCTTTTCTTCTAAAACGTCTTTTACTCTATTTTCTATGGTGTCCGCCAAAAGGAAATTGAATACTTCAACATCTCTTTGCTGACCAATACGATCCACACGGCCAATACGTTGTTCGATTTTCATCGGATTCCAAGGCAAATCATAGTTTATGACACAATTAGAAAACTGAAGGTTAAGACCTTCTCCACCAGCATCTGTTGATATCAATATATCTGTTTCTGTTTTAAATTCTGCAAGAATTGCGTTTCTCTCATCCATGTTCAAACTGCCATTAAGTAATGAATTGGAGTATCCACGATCTTTTAGTAATCTACTCAGATAGCTTTGTGTCGCAACAAATTCTGTGAATATGATTACTTTTCTATTTTTATCTTCAAAGAACATCTCATCAACAATGTCCATTAATGGCTCGATTTTTACATCAAGATATTGAAATTCTGCTTGCTTAGCTATCGAAACTATCTCTTTTAACTGCTCAAGTTCTTCATTTATATCAAATGAAATTGCAGAAATGGCATCTTCCATCGTTTCTTCGAGTTCCATATCCACAAATTCTTCTTCTGTCATTGTTTGGTATTTAAACGCCTGGTCTTCTAAGACTTTTATACGACGCTCCATGCTCTCGCGAATTGCACTTGTACTACTTGTTACGAGTCTTTGCATCATAATGAGCAAAAACATAATCCACATATTTTTCCCGCGATTACGCATTGCTTTATTGTAATTTTTTGATACATATTGTGTGACCATTTCATAAAGCATACGTTGCATAGAATGGCGATCATCCCAATGAAGCCCCACTACCTTGGTTTTTCTTTCTCTAAAAAGGGTATTGCCATTGTTATCAATAGCTTCTCTTTTTTCTGTCCTTATAACGTAAGGAGCCACTTGCTCTTTAACAATAGCTTTAAAGTTAGGAAATGCATCTTCATCAATTAACCGTATTAGTCGCAAAAACGGCTCTGTTTTTCCATTATGAGGTGTTGCCGTCAATAGTAATAAATATGGACTTGCTCCAGAAAGCATGTTTCCAAGTTTATATCGAGCTACTTCCCCAGAACTTCCTGCAACTCTATGTGCCTCGTCTATCACGACCAGATCCCAACCACTATTTATAATTGAGTAAATTCTATCCTCATTGTATTTTGCTATTTTTTCTTCAGTCCATCCAGCTCTTCTTTCCAACGGCTTGATTGAATCCATTGGTGAAATAACTTGATCGAATTGTCCATAAACATCATCACTATCTGTTATTTTCCTGATTGTGTCATAGTCTTCAGGCAGAATGGTATGAAACTTTTCATCAAATTTTTCCTGCATTTCAAGACCCCACTGGGTAACCAAACCAGTGGGACAAACAATTAGAACTCGTTTTATAAGGCCACGTGTTTTGAGTTCTTTTATAATCAAACCAGCTTCAATCGTTTTTCCAAGACCCACTTCATCGGCCAAAATATAACGAATGTTATTGTTTGACAAAGCTCTGTTTAATACATGAAGCTGATGCGGCAACGGTATAATCCCACTGGAGAGCTTTGATAAAATGCCTTCTGACGTTTCATTTTTGATTTTGGCTAACAACGCAAGATAGCGAATATAGTTTTCATCTTGACTTTCTTCTTTGTTATCAGAAAGTACGTCTGCGGAAACCCTATATATTTCTCCAGTTGAAGCATTAAAAACTTTATAGGACACAAATCCCCATATATCATTAATTTCTATAATCTGCACTCGTTCTTTTTTTATTGAATCAAATGCGTAATCTCCGATTGAAAACATCATCTACCTCCAAATTAATTTAGCATTTGAAGCTGATGGTTTAATATCGCTTCTCGCATCTATCAAAATAATATCCCCGCAAGTATTCAATTTAAGTTCGTTCAACACTTTTGACAGTTTGATATATTCATCCTCTGTGAAGTACATAATGACTTTAATTGCGCGGTCGATACTATTTGCAACTTGATAAATTTCCACCTGTTTCTCAAGATTTTGTTTTAGCTTTGAATTGCTAGCAAGTTTTAATCCGACCAATGATGCATTTCTTCCGCCATAGGACACTTTAAAATCTACAGGTCCTCTTCCATTATTCACTTCACGATTTACATCATATACACTTGCGTACCACACTAGCCTGTACATGATTTGCAAATCATTTTCTCTTCTGATAGGCTTTTCATTTATGTAGAAAATTCGATGTCCGTCTTGATTCTCAATAACGTGCTTAAGATATACAACGCGCTTCATGGCCTCATCAAGCGCATCTGGTGACGTTAAACAGAATTCAGTTTTATCCTTAAGCAAACGAATTAATTCGGATAATTGTTCATGAAATAACTGCCTTACTTCTTGAACATTTGATATGCTCACCGATGTAGCTTCTTGCTCATTATCCTCTTTTTATTTCAAGTAATAGTCGATTAACTCTGGGTGTTCCTTAATCAATGAAACCGCTGCTGCATCTGTCACAGATGGAGCTATTTGTTGTAAATTTCTCACCATATCTGTTCTGTTGATAAATGTGTCATCTCTTGTCAGCAATGACTTGGGTGTCAATAAAACATAATCACCATTGTGCATCGGCAAAACAAAGCTTCTTGATACCCATCGCATTGTTTCATAATTGAATTCAACTTTTGTAACTGTAAATTTTAAACACTCTTCATCACTCAAGAAATTTTGTGCAAACTTTTTAGTGTATTGTAATAGGCTCTGTCACTACTTATGGTTGGTTTTTATAAAAATTCAATGTCATGCCTTACATATTTATAAATTCACCCATATTACAGCGCCTTGAGGGTGGTTGTATGGTTTTGGGATATCAAACCTTTTTGGATTAGAAAGCACCCAAGCATAAATGTTCTTGTAGGTTACAATCTGCTGTTCTTCAGGTTTAATGCCATGATACTGAGATGTAATCAACAACTCATGAGTTTCAATCTTTTTACAATCTTCGAGAGTGACCGTACCCACAATTGTTTTCGTTCCGCTTTCAATTAGGGCTACTTCTCCTCGAATCTTAGTATTGCAACCTCTTATTTCCCATGTCTTACTTCCGTCTAAGATAAGGTCCAACCAATGTTTTTTAATGATTAATCCTTTGATATATCATCACCCTTTTCCATTAAATTTAAGGTTCTGTTACTATAAATGGTTGATTTTTGATTCTTCTTTTGGAGAGCGTTCTGCTCTCCAGCTTCCAATGAACTAATCGAGCAAAAGAGAACGTATGCTCTTATTTTTCAACCATTAGTAGTGACAGAGCCTTGTAATAAATAAAGCTTTACAAAATTGGTCGTGAAATCGCTTATTTTATCTCGTCCTACTTTGGGACTGATTAAGCACAGCTTCTCCATATGTGGGCTCTTGGGTACAGTCTCTCTTCCAAATTCCTTAAATATTGTACTTAATCCTTCATGTAGTCCAGTCGCAAAATCAAAACCCAATCCTCTTCCTGAATTGCCATCCATACTAAATCCTAGCCATGTTTGCTTTACTTCAGGAAAGAGATACCATGAGTCCAACATCCCTCTATTCAATTCTGGATATTTTGATGCTTGATCTTGTAAGAACAAAATATACCTAATTATTTCTTGATGTATTTTCTTAAACTCTTCTTCTTCGCTTTAAAAAGCAAAAACGGATCAATAAAGAGAGGCAAATCATTTACCAGTGAGATATTAATTGCACCATATTCATCTATTAAGTCTGGTTCAACATTAAAAAAGTCCGAAAAGTACACTTTGATATCCATAAATGACTCACCTCATCCCTATTGTTAGATTCTTCCTAAACTAATATCGTAGTACATCAGGAGTTTGTCGTCTTCCTGAATAACACTTTCCGGCAAGCGATCTGCGGTTTCAACAATTAGCTTATAATTCTTGTCTGCCCATAATTTTGCAAATCCTACTCTAATGGCTTCAGCTCTAAATAACTTCAACTTTCCTTTTGTTCCAATATATCCTTCAAATTCTTTAATCAATTTCTTTTCACGCAATTTAATGACATCTGAAGATTTCGTCACATCGGGTACATACCATTTCCCCTCATCATTTTGTAAAAAGTTTTCTTCTAGTAATGCATTCAGTTCCGGTCGCTCTTCAAACTTATCCCATGCTCTAATTTCCTGCATAAACTTTGGTTGAAGCTCAGCATAAGTCTGTGGTATATCCAATTGCTGATACAACCATGCGATTGCTGACTTCTCATTTGTTACGAATAGTTCAAATTGAATTGGTTCTACATCGTTTGAAATTCGAGCAGTATCATATTCGTTAACTTGATCTGACAAGAAATACATCCTATCACGTTTTAAAAACTTTTCATCAAGTCCTTTATAAAAATCTATTGCATCGATGGGTACTGCGATGCCGTTCATAATATGATACGCAACCATTTTATCAAAAAGTAGAATCGCTAATCTCTCAGAAATAATTTCAATTTTCCCGTTTTTCAAATTTACAATCGTTACTTTCTCAAGATAATCAGCAACAAAGTCCCAAGCTGTTTCTACACTACCAGCATGATTCAAAAATGCATTTTTAAAAGATTCTTTTGGTTTGTATGCTGAAATTACTAAATCCTTTTGAACAGAACCGCTTGTTGACATTTGTAAAAAACTTCCTTGTTTTTTATCAAGAATTTTAACACTAACTATGATAAAGCCAGCTTTCATAATCGCATTTTGTAGTGAATTCCATACTGAGTTTTTTGAATTGTGAAATTCAATGGTGATCCACCGATTTGGTTTGATTATTCTATAAAATTCAAGCAATGACTTATACATAAGATCTTCATAATCAAACAATCCTTTATTTTGAGTTTTATTTACAATTGCCTCTTTGGTGTTATTTGTTTTTACTTTTAACCAACTTTCCCACAATATACTTAGTTCACTGTAACTTATATTCGCACCAAAAGGAGGATCAATAAATACATAATCAATTGAATTTGTCGGTATATTGATTAAATTTGTTGATGAACCTGTAGACACAATATAATTCCCCGTTTTCTTAATGTTAAAAAATGGTTTGATATAATCTTCATATTTTCTTGATAACAAATATGCAATATTTGATTCTCTAAAAACTGAAGGTAAGTATAAGTTGTTTGATTTCATACCTCTTGCATGAAATACAAGCCTTTTTGTTGCTAGCATTCCACATATTGATGTGAATAAAAACAACACATGATTTTTGTACTTAGGATTTTTATCTACTTTGCTATATAACAACGACAGGCTATATAGGGTTCTCTTACTGTAGTAATCCGCAACATTAGTGATTCCATATTTAAAATTTCTTCTAGTTTCATCACCATCTTCAATTTTATCCGGCGGAAACCAATTTGGAGCTTTTGAATTGTTGATTTTTTCTATCAACTCAATATCAGCAAAATCTGGCTCTTTTTCATAGAGTTTTGAATTATACTCATATTTGATTAGTACTGGAATTTCCTTTATAATCTTTTTCATTTTGTCGTCTGTATTGTTTTTTTCAAAAACCATCATTGGTTCTACAGACCTTTTTGTAATTTCAACATTGCAATGGGGACATTTGATGTCTTTTTTATAAGTATCACCATTTCTGTCAACAGCAATGTCCCAATATACTAGCTCTCCGCTACATTCTGGACATATAAAAACTTGCGACCAGTAAATATGCTTGAGAACGCCATATTGTTCGTCCCTATTCATTCCTATTTGAATTTCACTATTGGTAATGTGCTTAGTTTTATACATCCAGCTTGTTTCACTGACTACTTCCTCAATAAGCTGATCCATATAATTTTGTAAATCATCAAAATATTCAAGACTGTTGTAATTGTTACTTAACAACGTACCAAAAGGTGATATATCATTTAGAATAACATTTCTTAATCCTATATCATTTTTTGAGTATCCTAACTCTTTTACTGTGTTTTCATCATCACACAATTGTGCAGCTACACCTGTCATTCCACTACCACAGAATCCATCAAATATAACATCTCCAGGATTTGTATAATGAAGAATATACTTCATTATGGCTTTATGGGGTACCTTAGTATGATAACTATGTGCATTATAAATAGGGTCATTCTTTCCTTCGCTCACATCTGCAGCAAAAGGTTCCCTGCGATAATTATCTGTTTTTTCATCATATTGAGATCCGTACATATTTACAAAATCCTCAATAAACGGATTTGGACACGCAGTATAATAAGGCGCATTTGAAAGTGCAATGATGTCCTCGTCCTTACCAACTGGAAACCCTTCAATATGGCGAACCTTCTCAATATCTTCCTTGGTTAATTTTCTTGGCTCCATGTCAAATCTCCTTATCTTTTAACTACAATTCGTAGTTTATCGTTATCTTTGCCAGCAACATAACTTGAAATAATCTCGTTCAATTTGGTCTTAAAGGTATTGATATCACACGGCCCAATTGCATCAAGCTTATCTATAAATTCATTACCAGAAATTGAAACTGGGTCAAATCCTTTTAGCAATGCTTGTACAGCATTGATGAAAAATTGATCGATTTTATCTGGCAATTTTTTAACAGCTATAAAAGTTTTTATCGCCTTTTGCTGTTCCGAAGTTAAGAACGCTTCCTGCGCTAAAACAAGTGGATCTGATATCGTATTCAGCAAGGTTGTAGCCCATTCAGCTAGTAGGTTGTCAATTTTATCCTCTATCTCTTCAAGCTTACCTTTTATTGATACATCATTAGAATCCAAAGAAAAGCGACAAGATGCATTCTTGCAGATAGGTGATGCTTTTAAATCTTCTACTGTCAAATCGTAGCAAACGATCAAAGAAGTTAGTTGGCTTTCAATTGCTTCAAGCTTTGAGCTTGAAAGAATTTCAATAGCTTTTAATTTCTTTAGATTTGCAAGTTTTGCTGAGCTTACAATTTCTCCTTTTTTCTTAGCGTCATTCACACCCAGACGCTTTTTTTGATGCTCAGCAAAATAGAGATCAATGTAAGCAGTTTTCACTTTTTCTAAAGTCAAATTGGCATCGCTCGCCGATGCTTCTCCATTCATTTCTTCAGATATATCATCTCGAATTTTTCTATATAACTCTTTAGAAGTTTCGAGGTCAGAAAGAAACGCTGCCCCTAAATTCATTCTTTCTAAGTTCATCATATAAGAAACATTTGAAAGACATTCAAGCTTAAACCTCTCATACTCCATCACTGTCTTCGCGATTTCTATATCCTTCTTAACCTGATCTATTTCATCCATGGTATAGGTAAAATTGTTTAGCTTAGCTACAGTGTTAAACTTCGCGCTGAAATTCCCAAATATTTCCGCTACATGTCCACAGGAGTTTTTATACTCATTAGCAATATGAGTTGCAATAAGTGGTTCTCCCCAAAGTACAAACTCACCATTTAATTTACTAGCTGCTTTTACAGCAAGAGTTGCTACTTCTTGAGCCTTTTTTAGTAATTGTTCAACGCCATTTTCCCTCTGTGCCGGGTTATTTATTAATCCTACAGGAAGCTCAAGGATTTCAAATAAATGAACAAGTTCTGCCAGCTGAACATCTTTAGGTTTGGATAAATACTTGAATTCGTATAGATCAATTACTGAAGATTTAGGGATAATATCAAGATTTGAAGCTGTTAATGTTGTTCCATTTCCAAGTGTAATAACTGCATGTCCCGTATGAACCAGAGCAAGCAATACTACAGGTAGATGCGCATAACTTATCTTAAACCTTTTATCATAATACCCGTCAAATGATTCTGTATAAATGTCGCTGAAGTTGATTACCGCTTTAGCTGAAAGCTTATCTAGCTCTTTGATGAAATATTGAGCATACTTTGAGTTTTTAACAGTGATATTCTCACCATCAAGTAGTCCATAGCTCTCGAGCAGGGCATTGGCTTGTTGGTTTTTCCGTCCAGAATATCTGTCAAAACCTGCACGAATCGTATCAGCTTGATTTCTGAGGGTTATGACTGTTTTATATATTGGGAACTCTGGATATAACTCATTAAAATAATTGTCAAAGCATACGGAAGAGACCAAATCCATGGTTTCTTTGAATGGATTTGACGCTTTATACTGGCCTTTCATGATTTCTAGCAGTTGTTTCTTCTCTCCACCATATATCACTTCAAAGCAGGTATTCTTATTTTCACTGAGATACTTCATCAGCAGTTTTTTATATCGATCAGCTTTTGTTTGATAAGCACCCTTATTTTTTTCTTCTGCCAGATCTCTCATCATCAAAGCAGCTGCATATAGCTTTAAATCATTCTTAAATTCTTCATTTTGCTTAAAGATAAAGAATACTTCATCCTTCTTCTTTTCATCTGTGTATGCCTCGTTGCTAAATGGTGGGATAAAGTAAATGTAATAATCTTCTGGTGGTTGTGCTGTTGGGCGCGACTCCGGCGTACCAAGGAATAAATAACCCTTCCTAAAAATGTTATGGGATACCCAATTAAGTGTATGCTCATAAATTTTGAAGTTTGTAACATGCTCCTTCTGATCCCAATCTAAACAATAATAAACGACATCATAGAAATAGTTATTTAAGCTATCATCATCTATTACAGCTGCTCTTTGCGTAATTTTTTCATCATAGTCAATATCCTTCTTTAAATCGAGATAGTACTGTCCATTATCATGGTTACTCTCTATGAATTGACCACTAACCGTGGTCATTACATCTCTTAATACAGTCTGAACAACAGATTGCAATGTATCTGAGCTTTGATCCGGCATACCATTAAGATATAAGCATAGGTCATCCCGTAGATTTTCAGCAGTCAGCCCAGATCTTATACTTATGTCACCAGTTGTAAGCCTATGCACACTCAGCGCGTTAATTATTTGAATCGCAAGTGGTTTATACAATTTCTTTGGAAATGAACGATTGACTATGTCTTCAAGCATTGCACTCTTTTCAACAACTTCTTTTATATTGACATCAGTCCTATAACCCATATTTTCTTTTATAAATGACCAGTAACTATCAAACGAAATAATTCCAGGAGCTTCATTAGTAATTTCATCGTTAAGTATTCTTCTAATAATCTCAGAGATGTTTTTCAAAATATGTCGATTTTCAATTATGTATATCTTATTGAAAACATCGATATAAGATGGGTGAATTGGATACAAATTCACGTATTCTTCTATTCGCTCGGACATGTTTGTGTATAGACTGCAAAACTGAAGCAAATGCTCCCGTATCTTAGCTCTTTGCTCAGCATCTTTCTTAAGAATTCTTTCTGTGACAACATATGCTGTGTCTTCTTTTCGAATAATGACTTGCTCAAATCTATCTTTCACTCGATTAAGCGTATCCGATACAAATGAAAAGTTTGGATTATCAAACAATTTTTCTTGAACACCAAAAATAGCTCTCATCTTCGACTTTTTAATGAATTCACCAATTTCTCGCATAAAGCCAAGATCCATTTTGACTTCATGTGTATTTCTTCCGCCAAGATAATCTAAGAATTCATCAACGACAATTAAGTATCCCCTGTCAGGATACTTTGATGCGAAAATCTCCATCATTTTTGCGAGGGTGTCTTTATTGGTAATGATGTCTTTTTCATCAGGAAAATCAAATGATAGGCCTCGTTCTGCAAAATCTTGCTTTACTTTCGTTAATATGATATTTCTCAACGACATTTTTGAAGCACCAATTTCGATTCTAAGCACTTCAAATTTACCGGAGATAATTTTTACTGACTCCGCAAATTTCTTGTTATTCAAAAACTCGAGATTATCTACATCACAAGCTATTGAGGAAATTACAGACATAAGATGTGATTTACCAGTTCCATAGTTACCGACAAGCAAGACACCTTTGTTATCAACTGCATCTTCAAGCTTAAGCTGTGAAATCATATTGTTTTGAAGTTTTTCCGCCATATCATCTGACATCACATAACTCTTAACAAGATTCACAGCTTCACTTTTGTCATTTGCAGCAGTCAGCTGAATAATACTTTCAATTGGATTAAAATTAATGAGTTCTAAGTATTTCATGTTCTTCCCCCTAATAGACACATATAATGTCGTAATTGTTTATGTTACAAACTTGGTAATCAGGTGATTCAACGTTTGCATATATCAAGTTGTTTTCACTTAATGTTCCGGGCCACAGTGCTATTGTTTTGCGCAACCTAGCGACTTCATAAATTAGCCTCACAACATCAATTTTATAACGAGGATCAAACAGCATTTCAAAATCCTTAAGCAATAATGATGTTTTACTTTCAGTGAGTATATTCATGACTTCATTTTGGACGAAATCTGCCCTTTCATCCACTTGAAATTTTAAGAGATTCTGGGCCAGTATCAGATTTAAACTGATGGTTTCATTTGAAAGCTCATATACATTATTCAAGTATCGTTTTGAAAGATTACAAATTATTGTTGGCGCATTACTCTTGGTAATACTTTCAATAACTGACAAACTGCATTTCACTTTTGATCCCATAATTCATCCTCTAATCCTTTTCATCATCGATAATTTCAACCACGTCACCAATCTCACAATTAAGCACTTTGCAAATTCGTACTAAAACTTCGAGTGAAACGGATTCATTTTTTCCTAGTTTAGCCAATGTTGCTGTACTCAGTTCAGCTTTTTCTTTAAGATCTTTTTTAATCATGTGGTTGTCTATCAACAGCTTCCATAATCTGTTATAACCGATCGCCATAAAGCAACACCTCTCCTGTAAAATTTTCCATATCACACTATTTAGATTTTAACACACTGTAATTATTACTACAATCCAAGATTTGCATTTGTAAAGCATTATAAGCTTAGGTTGTATTTTATTTTGCGACCTTGTCCTATAAATGCTCTTCCCGTGAATTTTTACATATCCTAAATCAAAAATTTTATCCAAGTTCTTTCAAAACCGCTAATAACAAAGGCTATAGAAAGAGTGTTTCAATCATAAGGTATGTTTGAGGCAATGAGCTATATCACTTGTAAACTTCATACCAATGGTTCTAAATCAAGTTTACTCAAACAAAACACTTAGCCTAATTACGCACTGCCATAGAAAATGTCATATCCGAAAATACAAAAACACCGTAACTCATAGGAGGGTTATGGTGTTTCTGTCCTAAATTCAAGTCTAATTCGGTTATTGTGCTTTACGCATCGAATCATTCTGGATCGGTGCTTTTTTTATTCTTAAGATTTATAGGTTTTTCAGATTAAATTCTGGGCGTTCTCCGCCTTCTGTCCTTTCAATCAGATTTAAAAATTGAAAGGATGGTCATAAATGATAACCATAAACCTAAAGGCTATTTACCCCTATTACTTCAACGAAGATAAATTGATCGACGTGACGGATGAGCTGGCGCAAATATTTATGGAATACGTTAAAGCAGAGGAAACCTACGAACGAACAAAACGTCGCTATAATGCTACTTGCTCCCTTGACCGCGAAGATGGTATTGAACGAGATATTCTTTTCGTCTCCCTGTCTCCTCATGAGCTTTACGAGCGTAAGCTAATACAAGAACAGCTCCATGAAGCAAAAGCATCATTGCCTGACAAACAAGCAAAGCGAATCTATGCCCATTTCTTCTTTGGCATGAGCAAAGCTGCAATTGCTCGTTCTGAGGAAGTCCGCAAAGTATCCGTTTCAGCATCTATTGAAAGAGGATTGCGCTCAATCGAAAAGTTCTTGAAAATATACCTTTAATTGTACACATCTATATAGACACTGAGCAAGGCATTCTATGTATTAGGCATAGAGTGTCTTGCTTTATTATTTCTAAAAGCTATGATGATACCAGTCTTACTTTTACCAGATAGCCGGAGTTCGGCCATCTAATGTCCGACAACCGAATTTCTATTTTACGTTTGCTGAAACAGGTCAACCGGTTTTGAGGTAAGCGCGAACATTTTACCGTCTTTTCTGTTCATGAGAAAATGTCCATAAAGGTTATTCTAGCATTGCCCCATCGCCACGTCTTCATTCTTCTTATTTAAACTTCTTCTGAAATTATACTTTTAATACAATTTCACCAGTCAATTCTCCATTTGAACTGCAAGATTTTATAGAATACGATAGTTTAACAACGTCACTCAACGGTTTCACTAAGATGCTAGCACCCAGCCATTTTATTTCTTTTGGTCTTAAGTTACTCACTGTGTACTCAACGATAGTACTATCATACTCCTAGGCATCGCAATATATTTTTGAATTTCTATTTCGTAGTCCCTACGGTCATAGTTTGTGTGTCCCCATATATCTGTCCTTTGCATTCTTCGGATATGTTCTGACACATCAAAAGACAAGTCCGAATCATATTGTATCTTGTCAGTTTCAAGTAACGTAAATATTTGTTTAACAAAATCGCATTCGTATACTATTCCTTCAAATCCGGATATCTCTTCATTGAACAGCTGTCGGTTAGGTATGATTATTTCAGCCGTTGAAATATCAATCTTAACAATGATAGAGAGATCATCATCATTAAGATTACTATCATTTGTAATAGCCAATGGTATCAGAACTAAATCATTAAATGTTTCTAAATATCGTTCAAGTAAATCTAATTGAAGAAAGTTATATTGCAATTTAACGAAATCATCATGCTTCTTAATTTCATCATCAGTTCCATCAAAATTTGATCCTTGCAGATTTTGATTTGGCTTACTTACTAAATTTCCCATGCAAAAGAATGTATCATCTAGTTTAAACCCTAGATGCTCATTCACCTTTCCTTTAATATCTACCATATCTTCTTCTTTAATTTTAACCAACTGAGGTTTTGACAACAATTCAAACAAACTAGATCCTTTCAAAGTAGATAGGCTCTCTTTGAGCGGAAATAAGATGTTTTGATCAATTTTTACCACTTCTTCATTTGCAGAAACCTCTTCATGCGCTTCTTCTTGTGAATCCAATTGAATCTTAGATATTCTCTCAACTAAATCTTTGCATTCCGACAATATGCTTTTTTTTAGTTGACTGTAACTATTGAGATTTCGGGCTGTAAGAGCTGGAAATTCACCCAATATGGCCCCAGTTTCAAAATCAAAAAAGCCAACCGTGTGTGATGAAAAATTCCCTTTTGTTTTTTTTACATTTCCATTTATCATCAATTCAGTAACTGTACTGACGATAATTGCAGCTAATTCCTTTCTTACTTCTGCTTTAGAATTTTTATTCAATGAAAAAGGAGTTAATCTTCTATGCGCAATATCAAAAGGTAATTTTATAATTTCACCAAAATCAATATTGATAATGCAGATTACCCTATCCCAACCTAATGTTTTAGCAGCGTAGCCAAGCTCTAATAATACATTAGGATTTGGTGTGAGTCTTATGTCGTCCTGTTCTTGATTTTTTTCTGGTTCTTCATCTTCGTCTCTTAGTGAAGTGTATTTATTGACAACGCTGACATCCGCAATGAATAGATCACTTTCATCTATTTTTGAAAAGATAGTATGCACAATATCTGGTGATCCATATTCATTCTTTGTATCCCTATCAGCTTCTAACTTTACAGTATCCCTCAATATGCTTACAGCTTGCTCTATACTTTCTTGAATAATATATCTTGATTTATTTCCTGGCAAATCAGATTGCCAGGAATAGAACACCTTTATTTCTTTATTAGCTATATAAATCACTCCTCTCACCATCTCTAAACAGACTTTTGCCAACATGACTATAAGCAGATCACAATTAATTAGTCTATTAAATCAAGAGCACACTTTAGCTTCTCGAAGTGATTGACGAGCCAAAAAAAATGTTGTTGATAGATTTCAGCGTTATGGATATCCCTTTCTTCAGAATAGAGAATCCTCTTCGCAACGCTCTTTTCCCTGCTGGTATACCACTCAAGAGGATATCCAAATACACTTTCGATTTCAGCCTTTCTTGATTCAAGTTTTGAGAAATATTCTGGGCGATACACATAAATCCCAATACGAAGTATTCTCCTTTTAACAAGTTGAAAGAATATATGGTAATTGGGATTGCTAACCGAAACATCGTACCAGTCATCATATGACGGTTTTCGAGATGCAATATCTTCGCCATGCCCATTATTACGACAGTACTGTACAAAATTGGCCCAAAAGTCCATTCTCAAAAAATGTCTTTCAGAAAGCTCCCTTGTTGTTGATGTGGGTGGATCACTTATTTCATCGACTTCTGGCTCTTGTATTTCTGGCACCTCATCTCTTACATCATTCACGAAAGGAATATGCAACAGATCAAGCATCTGTTCTTCATCTTTGAACTTAATGTCCCATCGTTTTTCAATAAAATTCAGAAGCTTGATGCCCCGTTTTAGAATTTGGTGGGCATCCCAATCGGCTTGTCGAGACACTTCAATTTCTGAATGTGATCCGTCCTCATAACCTCGCCGACCAATACTCTTTGAGGATTTCTTATCCACAAAACTGTCGTTCTGCAAGGCGGAGTTTACACTTTGAGACAAAGGTAACAAGTTGCCAAGTGTACCAGAGAGTATTTTTATCTCAGCATCAGTATACTGTCGGAATTGATTTTTCCAGTACCATTTATTTGGTGTCTGTGGAAGGATGTGCTCGATAGTTACTTTGTCCTTTTCAACTTTTGTAAATGGGGTCCATCCAAGTTTTTCAATTCCTGTTTCTTCAGCCTTCTTATATTCATATTCAAAGAGCAAATACCGAAGATCGCGCCAGCCATAAAAGCCATCACCATTTGAAAAGCGTTTATCAATTCTCGTCATAAAATTCTTGATTGCGTATTCCATATCATTGGTGGATGTTTCAATCAAGGATGCTGCAACCTCACTTAAGGCAAGTTCGCCGGTATATACATCACGCGTCTTACGATAATAGTCGCTACTCTTATAACTCGACTGGAATGCGGCCATTCTAAACGACAAGAAAATAAACCTCTCTGCGGCACGAAAGAACTCCATTCTTTCCTCAGGAGTGGCATTTGCATCAGAAGTTAATGAAGCTGCAACAAGCGGTCTGAAATAGCCTATCCCTACACGATTAAGGCGTTCAATCCAAACTTTCTCTTCGTAGGTTAAGTTACTAAGTTCAGGAAAGTACGTAAAGAACCAATATTTTGCTACGCTTTTTAAACTATTAACGTAAGCCGCTATATCTCCAGGTTCTAATTTACTGATTGTCATTACTGTTTCAGTTTCTGACTCTGTTGGCTGTGGCAAGTCTTCGTCTTCTTCTATCTCCATCTCGATACGTTCCGACACTTCCTCTTCAATAGCAACTATCTGTTTATCAAAAATATTCTTTGCTGAGAATTTGTTAAGAAGAAATTTTATGTAGTCGTCTCCCTTTTTACGAGAGTATTGGAAATACATAATCCAATGCGCCCTTAAGAACTCGTCATCAGATAACGGCGAATTCTGATTTCGACCAAGTTGATAATAAATCTCTTTCCAAGCGTCATTGATCTGTTTCCGCAATTCAGCTTTATCCATCGCGTCCAATTTATCAGTGTCATAAAGTGTCGTCAGATAGATAAGCCGGTTTTTCAGGAGCTCAAGATTGGTTAGTTTTTTCCCGCGATTATTCATTGTTTCAAAAGCAACAAAAACATCATAGTCATCTTCAATCTCATGAATGTTAAACATCAGTTGCAACGTGATTCTTCTGAATATTGACTCAATACCATCAATACCCTCAGCTGCATACAATTTTTCCAAACAATCCAAGAAGAACTCTTTTGCATACTTTAGGTTTTGCGTATAGTATGTTTCATTCACTGTCCCGCTAAATGGCTCCTCAAATATCTTGTAGGTAAGATAATCTGCGCTTGGATTGTCAACCTCATACCCAAAAAGATATGTAGTAATAAGGTTCTGTGGTGGACGCTTCTGAGAAATGTATTTCGAACGGATAAATTTTAACGTCTGATAACAAAGGACTATTTCTTCGTCCGACTTGCCTTCGTTGCATTTCAAGACTTCAACAAAAGAAATAATTTCATTTACTAGGATCGAAAAGGTTGTAAGACGCTGCTGTCCGTCAACTACATGATAAGCTTTATACCCGGAATCAAGAAGCCACTTGTCATTGCTCCATGTCTTAGATTCAGCTTTTGCAACTGCTTTTAAAGATAATAATCCTATATAGTGATACCTGTCCTCCTGCAGATTTAAGATATCATCCCAGAAATCAACAAGCTGATCCTGCTTCCATGCATATCCTCTTTGGTAATCTGGGATTCGGAATAATTTATTTTGATATAATTCCGAAAGTGATTGCAAATCGCTCATAGCTGCTCTCCTGTCGTATATCCAAATTTATATTATCTATTTACATTAAGTGCATTCTTAAAACTAACACTCTCAATTGGTATAAATTGTCCATCCTTAACAAGGCTTCTGCCAAGAATATCAGAAAGCGCTATTGTTTCCCACGCTTCAAGTAATTCCGGTTTATGTTCTAATAGTACATTTATATTGCTCAGCACTACTGGATCACTGAGCCGGTCAATCAAAACTTTTCCCTGTAGATACAAACCATTAGAATCTTGTGAGTCTACAATATTTGC
This sequence comes from Acidaminobacteraceae bacterium, assembly GCA_041741755.1. Lineage (GTDB taxonomy): Bacteria > Bacillota > Clostridia > Peptostreptococcales > Acidaminobacteraceae > Fusibacter_C. The sequence continues at coordinate 85,534 of JBGSJR010000030.1, forward strand.
GTGGGAGATCTTCCATATCTTTTTTGCCCGTATTACTTCAAGCATAAAAATATCAATAAGTTCCTTTTGAACTTCCTCACATGTCATGTTTATCATGTAATCTTCATAAACAGAATCAAACTCAGTGAATGGTATATGAGTTTCACGCCGAACCTTTTCTATTGTCTTTGCCTTTTGGCTTTCCAATATCTGCTCCGCTTTTGTTTTTCGTGTTAAGATAGTCTCTTTTTTTACAGATTGCTTTTTCTTATTCTGCTTTTTGAGATTCTGCAACCAATATTCAAAACTTGAAATTGCCTTTTCAGATATATAATCTGCTAACTCAAATACAATTTTTTCGGCAGCATCAATTATCAACTGCTCTCCCACAGAAAAATCTTCATACCTTCTGGGATTCCTTGTTTCTACTTCTACAAGTTCTACAGGTCCTTTGAGCTTATTTGTGCCATTTTCAAATTCAATTGCACGTGTAGCACCTTTCGTCTCTTTTGATTCAACTGTATGAGCACCTTCTGTTTCTAATATTCTATATGTTTTTTCACTTAGTTTCTTGTTTGCCACTATGCTCACCGCCTTCGTCAATATCTTTTAGCTTTTTTAGCCACTTCAATATGTATCCACTCTTAAAGAAATCTAATAGTGCTCCATCGCAAAAGCGCTCAGCTCTGACTGCACCCATAATAAGCGCTAATACACACTGCACATTTAGAATTGAAACATCAGCATTCTTCATAGATTCCGTGTCCCATTCTATGCCGTTGTCTTTTAGAATGTCTCCATAGCGGGTAAGCTCCATATCATTGTTGCTTTCTTCAAAAGTGTAAACATCATTGATAAAGTTACGAACAATTTCTGAATAATCTACAAAAGGCATCTGAATCGGACGTTCTAGCGTCCCATCATTTTCTCTATCGATGATCCATTCACCGATAGAGTCGGACTGGATCATTGATATGTATTTTGTCAAAATATCGAATTTACTCATCCTCGTCCTCCTCAGTATCATCAATGCCAAATAACATTTTAAGCTTATCGAAGTTATATGGGTATGCGTTATCACCGTAGAATCTTACTGGTTTATGTCCATTACTAAATTCAAGTTCCAGCTCCCACTGGGTACCATCGCATACTGTATATCCGAATCGCTGAGTCGAATATCTTGTGCGCCATTCACCAATATGAAGGTCTGCCAATGCAGCTATTAAGGTAACCTTTGTGAATGGCTCCTCGTTGTCAGCCTCCAACAAAACAAGTGATTCTTCATCTTCCCATAATTTTGTATAGGCTTTTAGATTATCTGATAGTTCTACCACATAACTACGGTAACCACCAAAGAATCCGCCAATGCAAAAAGTAATCTTGTTGACGGAATCTATATTTGAATCAAAGGTGGTAGCCTTTTCTTCCGATTTCGATAGGGGATAAGTCCCGCCAGTTTGGGTGTAGGCTGTCATGGCTCTTACTAAGTATTCACGAGTCCAGTAAATTCTAGTATCTTCACAAGGCAGCATAATAAGCTCTTGGCCATAATCTGGGCTTTCCATCGTGTTTTTAAGACGACCCATTTCTTGTTTAAGCCCACGAATAGCCCTCATAATTTGATCTTTACTTTTCCCTTTGAGGTTTTCTTCATAGTAGCTTTCTGGGCTAATCATCATATTAGGCCGCTTCCTTTACTCGTTTCCTGCCTTTATCTCATTGCCATCAGGCAAAATGAATGCCTGTTCAAACTTAACATCCATTACATCTGCTATGGCCTTAAGATCATCTAAGGTAATCGTCTCACGCTTTAGCTTTTTACCGAAGTTCTGTGGTGACTGACCTAACCTTCTGGCCAACTCGGAAACGCTGATATTCATTTGTTCACATAACTGTCGTATCATGTCAGAAGTTTTCATAATGATTCCTCCACCTATCAATATGAACATTATAAACCAATTGGTTTCAATCCACAATAAGAACTGATCCAGTCTTTACCACGACAAATCACCCACACATTAGGTTCAATTAAAAAGTTTTGAAAATTTTCTTAAACACCCCTTACTTTTGCCTATTTTTTGTCCTGATTAGTGAGATGCACTTTTAGCCTCATACAATATTGAACCTTGATAACTAAATATACGATATTTTGAGTACAGATCTTATGTGGCTTAAAAGCACAGCAACACAATGGGCATCGCCATGACGGGTGCTGCAATGTTCGAGTAAGTTAACGAATATAAAACAGAACATTACACAGCCAGAGCGATAAAATGCACCATTAGACCATTCGGCGGCTCGATTGGTGCGATGACACACATAAGTGATAATGATACTTTCTCACGACCTCCCACAGACTTGAGGGGGAGTTCCTGCGATATTTGTAGCCTCTTGAAGGGACAGGGCTAATCGGTATTGCGGGGCTATGATGTCAGCCAATGACAGCTCGAAATATCCCCCTAGCCTGGGTATGTGGTAAATATGGCACATAAATAAAAACAGGCACACCACATTTTTACACAAGCAATTTGTGGTGTGCTTTTATTACTACAGCGACAAACTTCTCATAAAAACAATAAGTGCTTATAATCAATATAGGCACCTCACTTGGAGGTGATTTCAAATGGAGAATATCAAGAACTTACCCGAAACTACAGTCGAAGCTGCTATACCTCATCAATTGTATGCGGTAACGGCAGCAAAATCATTTCAGGATTTTATCAATGTGCTCTCGCAGATTATCGAAAAACATGGCGCAGAAGTGTTGAATGAAATAAACCGTGTCAAGTAAATGACTGTATTTAAAACATCGGTATTTTCCAATATTTTATTGGAGGTGCGTCAATGAACAGGAGTGGAAAAAAATGCGTGCTTTACCCACGGGTAAGTACCGAAATGCAAGTTGATGGTTACAGCTTGGATGGACAGAAACACAGCTTAAATCGTTTTGCTGATAGAAAAGAAATGGAGATAGTAAACATATACGAAGATGCAGGTAAATCTGGTAAATCAATAGAAGGTAGACCTGCTTTTAAGCAAATGTTATTTGATATTGAAAATGGCTTGGAGATCGATTATATATTGGTGTACAAACTATCTCGCTTTGGCAGAAATGCAGCCGATATTTTGAATTCATTAGAGCACGTTCAAGCCTTTGGCGTTAATTTAATCTGCATAGAAGAAGGAATTGATTCATCCCAAACAAGCGGAAAGCTTTTGATTTCTGTTCTATCTGCAGTTGCAGAAATAGAACGGGAAAACATCATCGAACAGACAATGAACGGACGAAAAGAAAAAGCACGTCAAGGTGGATGGAACGGTGGTTTTGCTCCTTACGGCTACTTCCTCAAAGATAAGCAGCTTTTTATTCAAGAAGATGAGGCTGTGGCTATACGAATAATCTTCGATAAATATCTGAATGGAAATATGGGATTTGTCAAAATCGCCAAATATCTTAACTTCCAAGGCATTGAGAAAGTACAACGAAAAAACGGCACGCTCTCCCAATGGGGTGTACATTTAGTAAGAATGATCATCGATAACCCTGTTTACTGTGGAAAAATCGCTTTTGGTAGGCGTGTCAGAAAAAAGGTAAAGGGGACTAAGAACGAATACAAGCAAGTACCGCAGCAAAGTTACATCTTAGCCGAAGGTCAACATGAGGCGATTATAAGTGAAGATCAATGGAATGCCGCACATGAAAAAAGAGAACTGACTGGTGTTAAGTCCCCTTCCAAAATTGGTCGTGACAGAGCACACTTGTTAAGCGGTATTTTAAAGTGTCCTAAATGTGGTGGCCCAATGTATACTAACAAACACGCATGGACAAACAAAGATGGTACATATAAAGAGATTTATTATTATGTATGCAGCAAAGCCAGAACTGCACGGGGAAAAACCTGTGATTATACTCAGACGCTGAAAAAAACTGATATTGAACCACTCGTCATTGAAGCCATTAGAGAGTTGATCAAGAATCAGGATTTTGCAGGAGAAATCAAATCAAGGATTGGCAAAGAAATTGATACCACTACTTTGAATAGAGAACTGAAAAACTACGAATCCAAGTTGAGAGAGATCGAACTCAATAAAACTCGACTTGAGAATGAAATCGACAGTTTGCCTGAGGATATTCGGTTCAGGGATCGTAAAATCCATGATATGACCCTCCGGCTTGATGGGCTATATGACATTATCTCAGAACTTGAAATCAAAATTGACGATGTGCTTCTTCGACGCAAAGCAGTAGAGCAAGATGCAATCACTTTAGAAAACATCTACACGCTTCTGGCGAACTTTGACTTAATATTCGACAGAATCACTGATGACGAGAAAAAATCTCTGATTTCTTCGTTAATCAAAGAAATAGAGATTTTCCCACGTGAAGAGGCTGAACTGCCCCTAAAGTCTATTCTGTTCAATTTTCCTGTTTATAAAGACGGTGAAGATGCCTGTGATTTCTTGTGGGACAAAAGCACTACCGTCTCAACGTGCCTTGAGTAGACAAAAATGATGTCGTGAAGACCCAATGGTTCCTTGGCGAGAGGGTGTTTTTCCAAAAAATCCCTATGATCCTCAAAACAGAAAATAGATTAATGCCACTTTGATAAGAACAGCGGCCTTTATTCAAAAGGTAACGGCTGTCCTCATAATTTCTAACAACCCGTTCAATCATCGCTACTACTTCAGCTCTTGTTGCGTTTCCTTGTGGAATAAAGTTGCCTCTTCTCTTCAATCAACTTGATTTCAATTGTGTTGTTTGGATTCTGTGCATAAGTAATATCAGAGCGATCACTGCCTTAGCAAAGGCATTATTAATAAAATAATAGTATTTTTTTGTATAGGGGGTTGTTTTTCCGAGTCATCGTTGTAAGATTATAGTTGAGGAAATTGCATAATTCCAATTTCTAGATAATTCTCATATAAAAATGACGAAAACAAGCCATTGTTGCTATGTTTAAAGTTGATTTTAAAACTTATTAGGTAATTATGCAATTTCCATAGTTATTACAAACAAGAAAGGAATCATTTTTATGTATCAGATTTTTAATAATTTAGATAAAGAAAAACAAAATCGAATTATCAATGCAGGGCTACATACATTTTCCACAAAGGATTATAAACATGCATCGACAGATGATATTGCTACAGAAGCTGAAATAGCTAAAGGTTCATTATTTCATTACTTTAAAAACAAACAATCCTTCTTCGTTTTTTTATATGAGTATTCTATAAAAATTCTCGGAACAAAAGTGGATGAAAAATTTAATTTTAATGAGACGGATTATTTTGAAATCCTCCATCAAAGCCTGAAGTTAAAAATGGCTCTTTTAGAGAAATATCCTTATCTATATACGTTTGTTATTAAAGCAAGTCACGAGAAGATGCCCGAGCTTGTTGAATCAATTAGAGGCACTAATCAAAAGTTAGAAACAAAAATGTACAATCAAGTCTTTGGAAAAATTGATTTAAGTAAGTTCAATTATGGCACAGATGTTGAAAAATTGACTAAAATGATTTCATGGTGCTCGGAAGGAATCTGGAATGAAGGTATCAAAAATCATTTAAGTATGAGTGAAATGTATGAACAGTCACTTGAGATGTATGATTTCTATAAAAGGGCAGTATATAAAGAACAGTATCTTTGAAAAACTTTACAATGAAAGGTAGAGAAAATTATGTATTTTGAGCAATATGTTTATGGTAATCTAAAAATACAATGAATGGCAATCAAAAATACAAAAAGTAATTGCCAGTACAACCTCAATCAAATATCCTTTTAGGTAGACTAATACTTAAAGGAGTGAAAGGACGTGCTGACAATTACTCAAACCCATTATATACGAAAACTATTTTTCGATAAAGGAAAATCTTTAACGGAAATAGAAAAAGCAACAGGACATAATTATCGCACCATAAAGAAATATATCGAGTGTGATGATTTCAATGAACCAACTATGATTAAGAACCGTGATGCAAAAAGTGATCTTATTCGACCATTTGTACGTGAAATATTGGAGCAAGATAAAATCAAGAAAAGGAAACATAGACATACGGCCAAAAGTATCTATCAACGTGCTAAAGTAGAAGCTCCAGATCTTTGTCTTATATCAGACCGAAGAATGAGAGATATTGTAAAACAAGAAAAGAAGTTGATCTATGATGAAAAATGCTTTATCGACCTGGAACACACTGGCGGCGAAGCACAAATCGACTTTGGTGAAATCCTTATGAGAGAGAACGGTGAGACAATAAAGGCTTACGAACTCGTTCTATCGTTTCCACACAGCAACGCAGGTTTTTGCCAAGTAACGCGTTCCGAAGGAACACAAGCGTTATTAGAAGGATTAACAGCCATGTTTCAACACATAGGCAAAGTACCGAGAAAAATCTGGTTCGATCAGATGGCAACTGCTGCTATACGCAAGAAAAATGAGCATGGTGACGTGGTCATGACTGATACGATGCTTCGCTACTCAACACATTTTGGATTTGATGCGGTCTTTTGCAATCCCAATTCTGGGCATGAAAAAGGCAATGTTGAAAAGAAAGTCGGTTATTTCAGAAACAATATTTTCATACCTGAACTTGAGTTGACCAATCTCCAAGAGCTCAATCGTAAGATCTTAGAAGACTGTGATAAAGACAATGAAAAGTCACACTACAAACTCAAATCTAGTCAAAAGGCATTATTGGAAACAGAAAAAGCCTTAATGAACGATTTACCCTTAGAGCCATTTGATTCAAGTAAGGCAGAAAACAGGCGTGTTGACAAATATGGACACATTATTTATGAAACGAATCATTATTCAGTCTCTCCAAGTTATGTCGGAGAACAAGTCCGGGTAGTGGTCAAAGCAAATGAATTGATTTTTCAAGACAAAAGCCACCACGAAATCACTAGGCACCGAAGAAGTTTTAAGAAGGACCACAAGTACACTCACTGGGCAGATTTCATCGATATCGTATCCCATCGACCGAGAGCCCTCAAATATTCAGGGTTTTACAGTTTATTGCCATTGGGCTGGAAAGCATATACCGAAAACATGGATAATGAGACCTTAAAAGAAGCACTGAGATTTCTTAAGCACTGTATGATCCACCACAACTTGGATATGGCAGAAATAGTTTTGGGTGAAAACTTGAAATTATCAGTGTTTGAACCTGAAGCTCTTTGGACAAGCCTGTACAGAATAAAAGAAAACAAAACCTTGTACCAAAGTGAACTTAAGGAACATTATTTCCCTGAGATGCCTAAATACAAGACTTCCTTAGACGACTATGATCGACTTCTGGGAGGATACCAATGATGAACGATATCAATCATTATCAGAAAAAGTTGAGATTAAGCAAGTCATTAGTCGAAATTTATGAATCCATTTCCTTTGATAGCAAAGATCAATTCATGCATGATTTATTGAAAGCACTTTATGAAGAACGTGTTATGAACATAATCGAAAGAAACATCAAATATTCTAGGTTTCCTTCACTCAAGTCCTTTGATGAGTTTAGTTATAAAGACATTACATTTCCAGAAAGATTCACACCACAAATGATGGAATCACTAGACTTTATAGAGAATAAGGAGAACCTTATACTTTATGGCCGAATCGGAGCAGGTAAATCGCATCTGGCCTTGGCCCTAGGTCTCAAAGCATTGCAGCAGCAAAAGCTGGTTGTGTTTTATACTTTACATGACTTGGTCAATGCTTTGGTCAAGGCAAAAGAGATCCATCAGATGGACCGATTCATGTCCAAGTTGCTTAAAAACGACCTTATTATTCTAGATGAGTGGGGCTACTTGCCTCTTCATCAAGAAGGTGCCCGTCTGCTATTTGAAGTGATCAGCAAATGCTATGAGCAAAAGAGTATCATTATTACAACCAACATAGAATTCAGCCATTGGAAAAATTTCTTGTTTGATGAAAAACTTACTATCGCAATCCTTGATAGGATCATCCATTATTCTCATCTCATCATTCTCGATAGAGAAAGCTGGCGAAAAGAACGAGCATTAATGAAATAGTTATCCAATGTACTGGCAATTGTATTTTTGTTTGCCAAAAGTTGTACTTTTATATTGCCAAATACAGGTGCAGGCTGTTAGGGATAGGGTGATGAGACTTAGTGATAAATACTTGATAAAACATATTGACTGTTTGAGTTTGGATTTCATGAATATCTTTTCTCCAATGCTAGATTTGGTAAAATTATCTAATTGTTAGTTAAAAATTAACGCAACTTAAATGAATATATAATTAATATCAATTATCTTGTTCATCTATTTTATCGTAAATCAATTTTGCTAAATCATTTTGATCTAGAGATTGCAACATCTCAGCTAATGTTGAAGCGCCAGAATTTGTATTTTTAGATACAAGTTGAAGGGTTTTCTCATAATCATGATTGATAATTAGATTAGGTTGTGATTTAAGGACTGGAATGATTATCTTGTTTATTGAATCAAATGGCTTCTCATACAGTCTAGAATGTTTCATTATTAATGGAACATAAAAGGTCATATCTATGTCTTGTATGTTTATTTCACTAACGAGTTTATCTCGTATACTAGTTAACGAGCCTCTTAAAGTATTTTTATCAATCTGATTATAAATAAGATCAAAAATATCTACTAAGAAATTATTAGTTTTTCTCTGAGAAAGATTCTTGATTAAGGCGTCCTTATAAGCAATATTCATATCAGCTGTAAAAGTATGGATTTTATCATTTTTACATAAATGATGAAATACAATTAATTCTACATTTGATTCTGAACTTGTAAATAGTTTTTCGAAATAAACATTCTTTTGTAAATTAAAGAAATTAAATGAGGCTTGTAAAACTGATTCTTTCAAATAAAACTTACATTCAAGTATTTCATCAATAAATTTAATGGATTTGATAACATCAAATACGGGATGTGTTTTAAAACCATCGTCAATTGTACTTGCCCAACGACTAATAAATGAAATAAGAGAATCGTCAGTTATTTCTAGAAGGTTTTTTATCTCATCATAGTTTTTAATTGTATCCATTACATTCATTCTGATATCATCCGTTTTCATTTTATCTAGTGTTACTTTTTTAATCAGATTGTTGTTGTTTTTGAGTAATGCCGTAAAAAGGTTGCCAATGTTCATAAAATTATTTAAATAGTCCATAACACCAGTAATCAATATTTCTTCAGTGCTTGATAGAATTTGCACTAGATAGGGATAGCTGTCTACAATAATTAATCTCTCATTATTTTCATTCATTTTTCTTAACAACATCGCAATTAGAATATATAAATTATTTGATCTAATTGTATAATTGTTATGAATAAGCTGACAGATTATAGATTCCTTGAGAATGAATTCTTTACTTATTGGAATATCGCTTAAAGAGAATATAATCTTGTAAACAAATTCAACAGAGTTAAAACTTATTTGATCATTATCAACTTTATTTGTAATGGTTTTTCTAGTAACATCCAGTTTTTTACATTCTGGTCTTAAAAATTCTAATGAATCAATAATTGGCTGATCAAAATTATCTGTTGAAATCATTTCATTAAGCTTTTTGTCTAAGATTTTAATATCAGTAGTCACTTTATATGTTTTAGCTGGTAATTTTAATTTGTTTACAAAATTTATTGCTTCATTTAATTCAAGTGATTTAACTGGAATATGCTTTTTCAAATCATAGTCTAGCTTATTCACTTCAATGAAGTTTTCTATATCTTGGATAACATCGAAATAATCACTGCCAGATAATTTGCTAACACTTGTTATAGAACCAAAATAGTGTTCGAAAATATTTTTTTTCTGATCAAGGTTCATTAATACTAAAATTTTAATATATTCCTTAAAATCAACTGCTGTCACACTATTTTCATAATACTTTTGCAGAATGATGTTGTTCGAAATTCTAAAGAGCTTTGCTTTATCTTCATTTTCAAATAAGACATTATAAATTGCAGTTACTCCAGATTCAATATTTTCGATTTCATCAAAAATATTTTCACAGACTGTATCAAAAGCATATGCTTTTGATAGAAACTCAAATCTTTCCATATTATTATTGTTTATTGCGTTTTTTATTTCTCTTGACAGAAGAACTTGCTCAGCAACATCTGGAGATACATTATAGACTATAGCAGAAAGATATTTTTGTAAGTTTTGATCAAAATAATAGCTGACACCAATATTATATTTTCCTGCTACTATAGTATTAACTGGATCAATTATAATATCGTTTTTGTTTAAAATAAATAATGCGATATATCTAACTGGAATTTCTTCCTTCCAAATTGAATGATACAAATATAACTCGTTAAGAAATAATATTATATCTCTTGGTTTAATATTGAGGTGGATTTTATCATACAAATTTCTAGTCACTGTAAATTCATCATTATCACATGAAAAATCCATTGATTGAAACATATGTTCAAAATAACATTTCCAATCTGACAGAACTGGTGGAGTTACTCTAAACACAAGCTCAAAAGTTTTATCGATAAAACGATCAGCGTTATTTTCTTTATCGTCATTATAATTAATTGAGAATATTTTCCTGATTTGATTCCTATCAAATGGAACAATTGTGTGAATTCCCTCGTAATCATTTTCAGAAAAGAACGTATGAATTGACGACCAAAGATTTTTTGCTTTTTCGTTCTCAAGTCTATCCATGTTATCGAATACTACTACTAGTTCTTTCTCAAGTTCTTTAGATAAATCATTCATCCAATTCTTGAATTCTCGCACACTTGGTTCCCGAGTTGAAGTAATAGTTTCAATGGTGCTCTCAAGGCTTTCATTTTTATAGATTTGAAGTAGTTCACTTATTTCCATTTTGAGTCTTTGACTGTATTTCAATTCCTTATGCTTAGTAAATACTTTTGTATTTGACAGAAGTTTAAATATGAGCCAACTAAGTATTGGCAAATTATTGAGAATTAGAAATAAAAGTGTAAATATCCAAGTATTATCTAAATCAAATAATACGAAAAAATCAAGTTTACTTATTATACTATTCAACAAAACAACAATGAAAATTACGAAGAATTGTTGATTTAATTTAGGAACTGTTTTAGTTATGTTCTTAGTTTTTTTTGATAGTAAATCTTCTAATTTTTCTTCCCACTTACTTATATTTTTCAGGATTTCGCAATCGCAAAGATCTTGTGTCAATTCTTCAAGAAATGATCTGCGTTGCAGGTCTTCTTGATGTCCCCAAGCGTCATATATAAAGAAGTGATGCGTTGATTCTAAACTATTACGAATAATCTCTACAACATTTGATTTACCAGAACCCCAATCACCTTCAAGGCCAATAATATCAATTTTCATTCCTTTGTTTTTTATTACTTGTTCAATTGCGTCTGCTGTTTTCTGATGTGCTGATGAGTCAAATAAATCCAAACCACATGGTTTATCTTTTATGTACAATTCTTTACCCTCCTCATTTATAATGAAATAGTAAATTTAGTGTATACTCAAAATTGGAATCAACGCTTTTGGAAATATCCGTGACAGAAAAACGTACTAGAAATTCACGTTTCATAGTTACTTCCATTTTGGTGCTTGACTCTGATAGTTGAAAAATACTAATTATAAAAGAACAGTAAGGAAATAGATATTACCTATTTCTTTTTTTCGTTCCCACCCCAACTCTGAAACAAGTGTGTATCTGTACTTCTTCAAATGAAGGTTCATGAGTATCGTCAATTACACTAAATATTGTCTTACTGCCACCTTCACCACCTCTAATAAAATCACCGATAAAACCTATTTCGTACAATACGTTCATTATTTTTGAATAATTTGGAGTTCCATCATCTAATATAATCCAATCAACATCAAATAATTTATTATCAATGACGTTTTTGATATAATGTTTAAATTCATCATATTTAAAATGATAATTGATTCTATAATTAATGACTTTCCAAGATTCAAAAAAAGTTCTTAACATTGGATATTCATTCATATATTCATTACAAACATCTTCCAATTTCATATCTGAATACAATTTTTCAATTTCATGTAATTTATTGTCATCCGGATTGTTTTCTATCAATGATTCTGAATAAAACTTCGACATAAGAAGAAGTTCTCGTGGTCTATTCAAAGTTCTATCTATCATCCAATCAATAGTAAATATTTTACCAATTTTATTTGGAAATACAAAATTGAATGAATCTCCTTTAAATTCTTGTTCATTCTCTCTAAGATTAAAATCAATCCTTTCAGTTATTAGCTTTCTTAAACTTACTTTGTCCCATTTTATATAAGCTACATCACGAAACTTATCGCTGTGTTGGGTTTTACTCATTAAAATTTTATACATATCTGAACGTAGAAAGACAAAAACATGAATCCATTTTTTGAATTTGCTTAAATAATTTATAGTATTTAATAATCCCAATAATAAATAATTTGAGACTTCTGAATTATCCCACCCTAAATCTAAATCATCAATATAAATAACAATTTCTTCATTATTTAAAACTTGACTCAAGTGATACTCCATTACTTCAGAATTCACAGCTTCTTTAATTTTATTTTCTATATTAACTCCAAAATTGCCTAACTTTCCAGCTTCAATTTTTAAAGTGCTTATTGCTTTTGTTAGTATGCCTAATAAATCACTAGTGTACTTATCTTGATTTTTAACATAGTCAATTATGAATTCCTTACTTCCACTAGCAGCTTTTCCAGAAAAAGAATTAGCAAGTTTTTCAAAAATACAATCGTAAATGTAAGCAAGCCATACATGTTGAAATAATATTTCTGAATTATCAAGTTTAGATAATTTTTCTTCCGAGGAAATGCTCTTGATTATTGATTCTGTTGGCATTATTTCTATGTTGATTGCATTCTTGAAACTATTGATTAATTTTTTTCTAACAGCACTCTTACCAGCACCTTTTCTGCCAACCACTATATTTTTACGTTTATTAATAAGAAATCTTTGTATTGGCAAATCAATGTAGTATTCAAGTAAATTATGGTCAGATTCTGCTGAATCATTTCCCCAATCGATATCTCTTATATCCATCTTAAACATATCCTTTCTATTTTCATAAATTTTGATATTATTCTAACAACATTAGTGACGAAGATGGTAAATTTAATGTTGTCAAGATTTTAACTTTGATTTCAATATATACAAAACTTTGCTTAAAACAAACATAATTTTAATTTGTAGAATAAATTATTTGTTATAAAAACCAATGTGAATATCTTTCAAGGTTATAGCAAAATGATTCATAATGGTATATTTAATAGCATCATAATAGTCACATTCTGGATAAAAAGTATATAATGTGTCTATATCATACATGAAATAATAATACTCCTTATTAATAAGATTTGTGAATACAGATTCACGTATGCTATCATTTATTGTATTTTGTAATTCATCAAATATTTTTTCCTGTTTATCGGACTAGTCATATATCCCAATAATTCAGGATCATTTTCAAATAAAATTCCTTTACTTAAAATTTTTTGCGTTGCTTTATCGATAATTTCATATGGTATACTCATGTTCTTACTCCTCATTTATTTCTTTTGCACTTCCAATATTTTTAATACTTCTTACTAATTGTAATTATACTGCATCACTAGATGATTTTGATTTGGATATACTTAATTTTGACTGTTCATTAAAAAATGCAAGATTTTCCTTAGCAACTCTATTCTGTTCTTGACTTAATGGTATAGAACTCCATTGTCTTATTTTCTCAGCTTCTTGAAGATACCCATTATAAGTAATATTGGAAATAGTTGACTTTTTGATTGCTGTTTTCACAAGTGCATCTATATCACCATGAAGTTCTTTTTTGTCTTGTAATGATTTTTTCATTAACCATAAAATAATATCTATAACTTGAATTCCTTTTGATTCTTTAGAATTTACCAAATCTAAATTTGATTTATATATATTTGTTTTTTTGATATCCAGTAAATGATCCGTAAGATCGAATGAAGGTTGCCAAACCTTAATATATTTATGAACCTCTTTAAGAGCTTTCCCATAATCTTTTTGCGTGTCATGAATTACAGACACAATTTCAACTTCTTCATCTTTGTATAGGTTTGTGATTGAAATAGTAAGAAGTGACATTGATATTGCATTTGGTAAATCATAATCTTGTTGTATTTGACCAATAAATTCACCAGGCTCTAGTATCGCATACTCTAAAGCATCTAGTAAAACTTCAGTTGCACGTTTGTCGTATTTTATTTTTGTGTAACTTTCTTGGTTCATAATTTTATCTCTTATCTCACTGAACAATTCAAGGTACATCTTTAATGTAGGTTTTTTATAGATTTGCCAAAAAAGTTTTAACTGTGCTTCTTCAATAAAATGAGTAAAGTAAAGAGAAAGAGAAATCCTTAAAGCGCGAAAAGCATAATGATGAAGACTAATTCCTTTGTTGATTCCGGGATCGAAGAAATAATCAAACAGTTTTAACTTTAGAGCAAACTCTTTTTCAATTTGGACAAAATGTAATTTCACTCCTTTCTGATTCACAAAATTTTGTAAAAACCTTGATATGCTATTAATTCTAGTTATTCCGAGTTCGTTAGCATGAAGTTCTTCAACCCTTAAATTTTCACATAGTTTATCAACTTGTTTTCCATATTTTTTATCGAAATCAAATTCACTTATAAGTACGCCATTCCAAAAATAGGGTTGCGATTTGTCAAATAGATTTTCTCCTGTATTTCCTGTTTCGTCTGCATATAAATACAATTGCTTCATGAAAAGTACTCCTTTAAATTTATTGTGTTTACGAGTTGTTAATTTCTTCCTTTTGTTAATTGTTAAGTTTTATTGCTTCATCATTATTTACTTTCATCCCCACTGCAAATTCAACAAACCCTTGATTCTCATAATATGGAACAAGATGCTTTTCACAGAAAAATTGAATATGTAGATTATTCTTTTTACAAGCATCAACTAATTGACGGCTAATTTCAGTGCCAATCCCTTTATTTCGATATGTATTCGAAACCCCTAATCCACATAGATAGGCATTGATGATCCCGTCGGAAACAATTCGTCCTGTACCAACTAAGTTATCATCATATGCATATATGACTAGCCAACTTTATTTCATCGCTTGATTTAGTTGACTTGCGTCTAATTTTAAAAAGTTGTTCCAATCCAACTCATCATACAATTTATATAGATCAAGTTCGTTTTTAAGTTCTGAAGTATAGATAATCGCCATAAATAAAACCTCCAATTATTTAACTTGATATCTCACCCACCAGAAACACTTACCCATGTAGATTTCTAGATTATTAGCATATTCTTCAAAAATCTCTCGTAGCTTGTTCGCACTATAATAATTCTTCAATATCTCATAGTTAGTACCATTTTCAAGCTGTCTGAGTTTGTATGTGTCTGGATCATTATCGTGTGAAACTAGCGAGCCTCCAATGCCTTCAACATAGACATTATCAGCCATAAACACAACGGAACCTTTTGAGAGTTTTGAATGTAATCCAGTCAAGAATTCGCGAATTCGCATTTTAGGAATATGTGAAAACCAGAAGTTCGCACAGGCGGCATTAAAGCCTATTTCACTTTGATTATTCGTCGCAACTGATAAGTCATAAGCATCGCAAATCTGAAAATCTGTGTTTGGTATGCTTTTCCCAATTGCGATTTCTAGTGTCTCTACTGTGAGATCTGTTGCAGTAACGTGTTTAGCGATATCAGCATATCGCTCAGTCCAATATCCAGTACCGCAAGCCACTTCTAAGACTGTTTTGACTTTGAATGCTTGTCTCATGGCTTCTGTGATAGCATGTTGCTCGGCTTGTCTGATGGGATCCTCGCGGTTGTATATCTTTTCATATTCTGCAGCGCGAAGGCTGTAGTATTCGGTCATGGTGTCTCGCGATAAACTGTAGATGTATTGGCATTCTCCGAAGCGTTCTACAGTGTTGATGATTTTCATGCCTAGTTTTTCTAGTAAGCGTCTCGAAGCGGCATTGGCGCCTTGTGTTTCCGCTACCATCTTTGGGAGCCCAAGCTCTGTGAAGGCATAGTGTAAGATTTGGCGGGAGGCTTCTTCGGCGTATCCGGAGCCCCACCATTGTGGTAACAACTGATAAGATAGCTCAAAGGCGTCGCCATCGTGGTGCGGGTCTATGGAGATAAGGCCCATGAATGCTTGATCGGCGCTATGGCGAATCACCCAGTAGAATTCACCTTCAGATGCTTGGTTGCATAGCTTTTCAAAGCGTGGTCTAAACTGCGCATCAGTAAGTGTGCCACCTAAGAAGCGGCGTACGTGTTCGTTTTGATACAGGCTCATTACATCGTTGTAATCTGTAAGCTGCATGCGGCTCAGTTGGCAGCGTTTCGTGTGCATCGTCACCCCTCGCTTTACCTATTTATTTGTCAATTATGTATAAATTCAAGAGTGAAACTACCCAACGCTTTGTTGTGTCGAGATAACTATCTGATATATTATAACACTTTCGTTTCATAAAAAATGCTAGTTTGTGAGCATTTTTACTTATTTTTGATAAATATTGTAAAAAATTTGTGCTATAAATGAAAAAAGCGCATGAAATGTTGGCATGTCGGCCATTTTTCTATGATTCGCTTTTTATGGGGAATACAAAATCCCCGCTTTATATTATAATTTTCACATAAGGAGGTTGTCATATGGATCAAACACAAATTGGTAGATTTATCGCGCAGCTCAGAAAAGAAAAAAATATGACACAGATTGAATTAGGTGACCGACTCGGCGTAACCAACAAAACCGTCTCGAGGTGGGAAAATGGCAACTATATGCCCGATTTATCACTCATAACGGAAATGTGCACCTTATTTGGCATTACAGTCAATGAATTGTTTAGCGGTCAAAGAATCAGCGATGCAAATTTCAAAGAGTCAGCCGATCAAAATCTACTCTCAACATTGAATGATATAAAGTATATTAAGAAACAAAAAAGAATTTTTGATTTTTTAAGTGGTTCAGGCACAGGTCTATTGATTTCGTCATTTTACTCCCCCGATACAATCAGACGCACTGCAGTGATGGCAATTGGCGTGGGCATGATTTTTTTAAGCTGGTACTTCAAGTCGAAATTTGATAAACGCATTCTGCAGACGTTAGGCAATACAAATGGTCAAGTTGAGTAATAAAAGCCCGCATTCCAGTTTTGGAGTGCGGGTATTTTATTCGCTATCTACTGATTTTCCACCAAATCGTGTCATTTTTTTCTAAAAAGTTGACTGCGCCAGCATTAATGAGGACTTTATGCGATGCGTGATTATCAATATCCGTATCGCCAAAAATTGCATTTACACTTGGGTCGCTAAATATCCAATCTTTAAGACCGTTAAGTGCTTCTGAAGCATATCCCTTTTGTTGATAGAGGTTATTGATACCATATCCGACGATTACGTCACCTTTCGCATCGGGAACGCCTTTGATCATCAAAGCCCCAATCATGGTTTTTTGTTCTTTCAAGGAAACCATCCATATTGTGTTCCATAGATAATTCGCTTCATTTTCCATTACTTTTTTTAGTCGTACACCAAAAGCATAATGCAAATGTTCATCAATTATGGTGTCACCAACACTAATTTTAGTTAGGATAGCGAATTTTTCGATAGACTCAAGTGCTATTTCAAGTTCTGATTTTTTAAGTGCTCTAAGGGTTAATCGCTGCGTTTGTAATGTCATTTTTCTCCGATCATAGATGTATTTATTGCTGTTGATATAATTATAGCACTTCACGTTTTCCGTAGGTTTTTTATTGTGGGTCATGCTTCGATTTTTTTAATACTTATAATCATTCCAATTAACAGGGGTTGTTGATCCAGTTTCCCAATCTTCTCTCGTGATGCCATATCCAATTGAATCGTAAATCACACCATCACTTACCCAGGCTTTTCTGTGGTGCGCTTCCTTGACAAATCCACACTTATGAAAAACTGTCCGCATGCCAAAGTTGTCTTCTCTTGTATGCCCTTCCAATCTTTTTTTATCTTCTAGTGTACTAAATACATAATTGAGCATCCATTTTACGGTAAAAGTCCCTAAGCCTTTGCCATGGTTAGTTGCATCTATTTTTATATCAAACAAAGGGCAATCATCCTCAAGATCATAGATTCGAATTATACCCACTTTTTCTTCTTGGTTATTTACTATCCAAAATGTACGTGCCTCATCACTTATGTAATAGCCTGTTTCATAGCTTCTACGTATGTTTTCAGCCTTTTGCTTTGAGGTCCCATGAAACGACCAAGTGTTTTTTGTGAGAAACTCAATTAACATTTCTATTTCATCATTGAATGGTACTATTTTTGTTGTCATATTAAGCCCCTTTGTAATGCTCTTTTTTATGTTCACTACATAAGTATAACAAAAAAAGACTTCATTCCATAGGATAAAGTCTTTATATATATAATAGTTATAAAATACCTACGATCTTCGTTCCATGTACACCAAGATATTAGAGATTTTAAAATCGTCTTAGACGCGTACAAATTTCGAGGTCGTTATCAATGGAACTTAGCCAAACTATCCCCAAATCAATATGCTAACTACTTAAAGACCGGCGATTATCCAATAACGGCATAGAAAATACCCTCACATCACTTTCGTGACATGAGGATAACATTTTAATCTCTTTTTTAAAGTGTCCTTGACATAGGGTCCATTTTAAAACATAAAACTCTTTTATTTTGTCTTAACTTAATGACATTTCTTTTAGAGGGAGCTTTTTAATATAGTAGAGTTTAATTAACTTTATTATTTTTTCTAAGAGATGTTAATACTTGTTATTTAGTATATA
Organism: Acidaminobacteraceae bacterium; assembly: GCA_041741755.1. GTDB lineage: Bacteria > Bacillota > Clostridia > Peptostreptococcales > Acidaminobacteraceae > Fusibacter_C. The sequence goes on from JBGSJR010000030.1 coordinate 104,340, forward strand.
GAAAATCATCAATTAAAGGAGCGACATCATTACTCTGATGATAGAAATTATGATCTATAATTTGATATTCATTACTATCATCAAACATTGGTAGTATCTTAAATTTCAGCTTGATTTCTTTTCCAGCCTTAAATCTTTTTGTGAGATCGCCTTTGAATGAAATAGACTCCATCGTAGTATCTTCGACTTTAAAAAACAAAGAGGTCTCATTCGAGTCCGAATCATAAACCAGATCAGCTATTCTATCCGATACAATTATTTCATCTCCAATATTGTAATTTATTGATTGATGAACAAACATATTGCTTTGTGCATCATAGAACTCATTTCGTAAGTCATTAAAAGTTATGTAACTACGGTTTTTATTCAACATATCATTACTTACATTCTTTCTCTTGATGGCTATATAGTTACCTTTCTCCTTTATCTCGATATTATCAGAATTGGTGATAGCATTAAAATTGATATTACTTGACATTCCATCGATAGAACTTGAAATACTACTTAATTCTTCACCAATAACAGTTGGTGTATTGTTGCCCGCTGCATAATGATAAAATGCAGTGTAACCACTCCATGTTTCTTTTGCAGTTACGATGTACGCTAGTTGGTGAGTACCTGAACTCAAGGATTTATCATATATCTCATAAGGATTTTTAGAGGATGGATTCCCTATTAGTGACCCATTTTTCCATACTTGGAATGCCATTTTTCCAACAAATGTCTGTTGGTTTATACCCATCATACTAACTTTTTGTCCACTTTGAGTTGCTAATATTTCTTTGGTTGCAGTAGAGCCAAATCCACTACTCATCTTATCATTAAAATTGATTGCTCCAGTAGTAAAACTATCCATATCTGCTCCTTCAACATAATTCTGCGGATATCTGTTTGTAGTAGAACCACTGTATAGATAATCACTGATTTTAAAAGCATATTTCAGTACTGTTCTTATGGTTGAAATTGGAACTGCGCTGGTAGTATACTCATCTTCGATAAAATTTTGAGGTGTTGTCGCATAAACATTAGTGAATAATACACTAGTAATTAATAGTATTGTTGAAATAATTTTTAATTTAAACTTCATTATATCCTCCGATTTCTATTTCCGTTCACCAGAAAAGTAATAAATATTGTAGTTTTCATCAGTATAAAACATAGGGATAAGATCTGTTTTTAATACTTGATAGAGATAATAATCATGAACTTGATAATAGCGCTCTTCTGGGAAGATATACTCCCTATCAAGTGCTCCATTTCGATCATAGCCATTAGTAAAGTCATTTAGAGACGTCATAGTTTTCTTATCTACAGTGTTTTTT
>JBGSJR010000031.1:0-16690 GCA_041741755.1 Acidaminobacteraceae bacterium
GGGTTTGAGTAATTGTCAGCACGTCCTTTCACTCCTTTAAGTATTAGTCTACCTAAAAGGATATTTGATTGAGGTTGTACTGGCAATTACTTTTTGTATTTTTGATTGCCATTCATTGTATTTTTAGATTACCATAAACAAGGTTTATGTCTTCGCCATTTTGAGTGATATCCAGAGCTTCGATGTACTGATTATCAGCGGCACCTGCTTGTTTACCTGTGACGAGTTCGTTACCAATAATGGTATCCTTTAGATGAAGCGTGAAGCTATGATCAGCCGTATTATAGGTTGTCTGAGTATAAGGCGGTATGGTGTAAGCCGCATAATAATAGGCGTCATCTGAATTTTGAGGTGAAAAGCCTAACTGGATGCCATTTAGTGTCAAAATTAATGATGACAGCACATGGTCGCTTTTACCACCAAAATCAATAGTCTCCTCTAAAGGGACTATTTTTTTACTCATAACTGAGGTATATTCTACGACACCCTGTGCATTAACAACTTTAAAGCACATCAAAGCATAAGGCACGTCATGGTAATTGGATTCACTATTTTCACCTGTCATTTGAAAGATGATTGTGCTCTCATCCACGATATCGTAAGAAGATGCATATCCTATTCCGAGAGGCATCAAATAAAGCATTTGATCTCGCGAATCATAGACCAAGTAACCGTCTGCAAGGGTTTCCCTTTCGGTCTTGATCATGTAAAAATGGTCTTTAAACGCTTCGATAATCTCTAGCTGATCATACTCAAACCAAACGAACTGTGTTTTAATGAGGTCTTTGATGCGTCCGATTAACGCTTCATCGGCAAAAGCTGATGTATCCACTGCAGTCGATTCGTCTGTGTCTGGTTCACTTGTGAATACATCTGGTCCTGTAGGTTCAAGCGATGTATTATCGTCATTCTCTTTTACTGCACAGCCTGTGACCAATAATGTTATCGCGATCAAGATCAACATCAACCATTTCTTCGGAGCTTTCATCACATACCTCCATTTCAAAAATGACTAGAACATCAGTATAAACCCGACGATGACAGCGACGATGCCACCAAGCCTTTGAACACTAATCGCTATATCAGATGGTTCTGCATTTTTATAGCGCCAGCCGTATTGGATATCCCAAAACCATCGCGGAAATATGACATTCAATATGCCTAATGCCACGAGAAAAACACCTAGTGCCGACGGTGTATCCTTTTGATTCGCCTCTGATTCAGGTGAGAATCTGATCACATGATTGACCAGTACGTTTGGTTTGAGATAACCCATCTTTTCCAAATAGGCATCATCAACCGTTTGAGGGGTTTTATACCAGTCATCCGAGGTACCATTGGCATCATAAACCCGTCTAAATGTCATCCCATTCGGGTACTCTATTTCAATTTTCGCATCATCGATGACATAACGATACACCTGATCATCCATCATAATCTCACGATTCTCTAGGTTCAGTGTCACCGTCCTTCCATCGACGGTCATGCTATTTTGCTTAACACTACATCCACTAAGCAGTGCCATTAGGACCATTATCAATAGTATCGCTCTAGAAAACGTGTTTGCCATTTTAATTTCCTTTCAATATTTCTTCATATTCCAGCACTTGTTTAGATTCCACATCGTAGCCATTTATGATAATTTGCCGCATTTTTATATTAGTCGCATCGGCTATCCAGAATGCATAGTCATCCATTCTTACTATTAATCGTAAAATTCCTTTAATCAAATTAATTCATTCTATTCTTATCTCTTTTAAAATCTCATGAGTGCTAACATTAATTGAAAAATAAAACATATTTCCACTTTCAACCAAATACCGATAATTTAAATAACTGTATATATCTAAACGATCACTGTCAAAATAGGCATCATCCAGTTCCGGTATAGACATATAAATATTAGCGCCCTTCGCATGTTCCGTTGCAATTTCAAACATTTCCAATAATTCAATGTTTGAAAGCTTAACAACATAAGGTTCTTTAACAATTCTCCTATGCCTTTGAATAGGGTAAATATATAGATTCACTCCATTATCAGTCAACTCTTCGTAAATAACGCCATTATAGTTCGCGTACACCTCTTCAAGTTGAGTCTTTAAAATGATTTCGTGATAGTAAAGACTTAAGTAAGTAGGCCATTGAGGCCAAAATTGTGTTGTCACAAGATAAATCTGAATTATTGCTATTATTGTTATAACAATGTTGAAAGCAATTTTTTTTATATTCATAACTCTCCTATGGAGGTTCATTTAGATTTCTAATAGAAGTATCATATTATCATCGAATTAACTTCCAAATCCTAATTCATTGCCATCCAAATCAAGTATCGTAAATTTTCTTGTTCCCCAAGGTGTGTCGAATAAAGGTTCCAATATATCCACCTTGTCCTTAAGCTTATGCCATAAAGCATCAACATCTTCAACATTAAAATTTATTCTTCCATATGATTTTGTACTTTCAACTTCCATAATGGCAAATGTCGCACCACCTTCAGATACAAAATCATAATATTTTGGGTTTTCACTTGGCCAACATCCATCGACAATAAATCCTAAAACTTCTTCATACCATTTAAGTGATTTTTGAATGTCACTTACATTTACTCTTATATGTCCTAGATTCGTTTTCATTTTTATCCTCCTTGACTTTAAGTTCTATTCCCTAAAAAAGAAGTCATTCATGAATTCATAATATGATAGACATTATTCACATATTCCTCAGTATCTATTATGCTATTTATCAATTGACCATTATTTTTTTCTATAACTTTTATAGAACCTATATTAGATGCTCGACAAGCTATATAAATATCATCCAATTGAAAATCTTTTGCTTTTTCCAAAGCTTTTTTCAATAACAATGTACCATAACCTTGATTCCATTTTGAATATCTAATAGCATATGCAAGATGTCCCCAAGTTTTTGCTTGTAGTTCATTTAAAAATGGTCTTAATTGAATTTCACCAATAAAAGTATTATCTTCGACACACCAATATGTATATGTCCTAGGCATTTCGTCTGGGATATCTACACCATTCTCATATTTACTATACACATCAAGTATGCATGCTTTCCACTGTTCATATTGATCTGGATTAAATGGCTTCCATTCCTCAATATTGTTATCATAAGATTCTTTACAAGCTTGTAAGTATTCATCAAAAAAATTTTCACTTGGTTTTATTACTTCCATTTATGAATCCTCCCAATGTTTTGAAAATATTATAGTATTTGTAAGTGATTTAATGGTGCCCATGCCTTCACTTCAAAATTTTTATTTTTGGTTCCGTAAATCCAGCCATTTAGTGTTTTCTCAGAAATTAATATATCTCCGATTTTCAGATCAAATTCAGTTGCATTATAATCTTCAATAATTTTTCCTATATTATATGTTTTTTCAATGATCTCTTTTGGTACCCATCCCTCTTTTTCGTATTTCATCTAACGTTCTTAGTGTTCTCGCAGCGTCAGTTGATCCACTCTAGAAATAACCCCTTGTGTCTGTTCAAAACTTGTCTCACTTTATAATGTCGCTAGTGCTCACTTATGCGATGAATCAAACGGACCTACTCAGCAATTATTGTTATTTTGATGATTCTTTAAGGAACGGGATTATTTCTTTCCAAATAACTCTTAACACTTCTTTCTCATATTCCTCATAGTGTCCAGTTATTGTCACAACTGCATTATAGTCTATTAAAATCAGACAATATTGACCATACATACCATCAGCTCTATATGTATTAGGTAATGTACTATTCCATACCTGATACCCATAGCCTTGTTGAGATTCTGGATCCATTTTAAATGACGTATCCATCCAATGACTATGCATGTCATCAACAAAATCAGAAGATAATATTTGCTCATTGGCATACCAACCTCGATTAAGCAGTAAAATGCCTATTCGCGAGAACTCCTCTGTTGTTAAAAACAAACCACCTGAACACGCTGTATAACCTAAATGACATTGATGCCATTGTGGGTTGACTATATTCAGTTTGTTAAACAATCGTGGCTTCAGATAATCCAACAAATTCTCATTGGTCAATCTTTCTATGATACGCCCTAACATATAGCTGCATAAATCTTCATAGAAAAAATGGCTACCAGGCTCTTCTTTCACTTCAGTTAAGAAGAACAATTTAACCCGATCCATTTGATTGTAATTTGAATAATCCTCAGTCACATGTCCAGAAGACATCCTCAAAAGATGCTTAATTTGGATATGTTCTGAACCTTCTTTTGAAAAATCTGTGTATTCAGGAAAAAAGCTAAGTACATAATCATCAACTGACAATAATCCTTCAAATTCTGCAATCCCAATCGCGACTGCAACAAAAGTTTTCGATGCTGAATATAAATTCTCTCTATCATCACTTCTAAATCTATGTTCGGCAATTGTTTTACCATTTTGATAAACATGAACACCATAAACACCTAGATTTTTTTCATAAACACTTATTCTGAAATCTGTCAATAATCCCATATATGCTCCCTAAAATTATTTACTTACATTCTAAAATTATAATCAATTTGGATTGATACTTGTCTATAAAACGAATCTAAACCGTCCTTGATTAATCTGATTTGTCGCCTAACGTTCCCGCACTTCACGTCGTGCCCATCCAATCAGTGCCTCAAAGCGATAACCATCGTGGGCATGATGAGAATTGTCGTGTTATGTGATGCTCATCTACGGAAACTTTTCAGTGAAGTCTCTTATGACTCTCTTTGATATGGTAATAGTTCAAGTATAGTAACTACTGTATCCTTTTTGACCATCACTTCACAGTCAATATTCTCATCATGTATTTGCGCAATAAATTCTCTACATCTTCCGCAAGGTGGAATAATTGAGCCATCCTTACATACTGAAACGATTCTTTTAATTTTACTTTCTCCATTCGTTATCATTGCAGCTACTGCTGAGTGTTCTGCACAAAATCCCATTGAAGATGGTGTGTCTATACAAACTCCTGTATATACTTGTCCACTTTCACTTATCATTGCTGATGCAACTGAACCTGCATAAGACTTCTTCGAAATCTTTCTTGGATTTAACGTCTTAAGTGCAACTTTATATAATTCATCAAATGTCATTTTTACGCTTCCTCTCTATGTCATCTTAAATCTGTGTGCCTCTTTCATTTCCCCTAATGTTTTAAGCGCTAGCAATGTAAGCGGCCGCCTTAGCGGATTGGTACGAGCCTTGCCTCCAAGTTATTGCAAGGGGCGTGACAAAGCTTATTTTGCTAGAGCTCTGTTATATGATGCCAGCGCCTTCATCGAGTTACTTTCATTCAATTAATTCTTTATACCGTTCGAGCACCAGCAAGTTTTTAAGCGTCAAACGGGCTCTCCATTCTAATTTCGCGGTCTCACCTGGGGGCTCCCAGCTAATCTGCCATCCTCCATCGTCACTCTGTTGCGACATAAGCACATTCAGATGTTGAGTAATAATATCTTTTGAGAAGATCCCGTTGCAATAAGACGAAGGTGATGGTGCAAATTCTAATGGTGAAAGGCCATAATTCTGGGAATATGCATCCATTCGTAAAAATTTAGCAGTAGTAAGGAGTTCCTTTGATAATTTGTCAAACAGCTGCGTTATATGTTCAGTTTGAGGAAGACTTTCAAGTAGACAAAATGAAGACAAGATTGTGTGCGCATCATCATTTCTCTTAGTCAACATATTATTTAGGCTAACATCAACTGCTGAATCGAGCCAGGGATGGTTTATACCTTGCCACTTAAGCAGACCTACCAATCCAGTCAGTCTGTCGAGTGAGGGTTGCGTGGAAAATGGATTATCCCAGTGACCGGCGCGAGGATAGTTTATAGACGACTCAAAAATTGAAGGGATCCCATTAATGAGATCAGCATGTTTTGAAACATATTCACATGCCTTAAGAGACATTTTTATATCCTTGATATTGCAATCGTACAAAGTCAAAAGAGCAAATTCCAAATGAAGAGGCTGACTTTCAGGTGCACGTAAGTCCGGTTCCAATGCATTTCCGAAACCGCCATCATCGTTTTGGTATGCCTTAAGTGAAGCTAATATATTTTCTTTAGAACCCTGAAGGAAGCAATATTCAAAAATTCTTCTTTCCAAAAGCCTTCCATGTTTCCAAATAAAATTTGCTGCTTTCTCAAAATTCATAAGATCATCTCCATCGGGTTAACTTTTTTTTGTTTAGCGCTAGTTTCATATAACGTTCATCCGTTCCCGTCACCTCATTAATTGGAATGGCGTGTTATACGATTCCATAATTCTTTCTTTAAAATCAAGATTAAATTTCCTCATTAGATTAGTTTATAGCTATAAATTAATTCGTCAAAATAGATCTCTGTGCCACTTTTTTTAAAACAACCTTCTTTTTCGATGCTGAAACCAAGGTTATTTAAAACTTTGTTTGAGCCTATATTATTCTTAGCAACTGATGCAGTCATTTTTTCCCCGCCCTTTGCAGAACAATATTCAATTAAAGATTGTATAATTTCCGTCGCATATCCTTGTTTCCAATGTTCCTTATGTACACAATAACCTATGTCCCACACAGTAAAATCTTCATTTGGAACTAAACTACATGTTCCTATATATTTTCCTGTTTCTCTCGATATTGCTATTAAATAGTAACAACCATCATAAATCTCAACACTTTCCTTCCAAGAATTATAAATTTCACCAGCCTTCTCGCGTGGAGGATCTGATAAATATTGGCCCATTTCATCATCTAGCCAAATATTTATACAAAACTCAGCTTCTTCTTTTTTTGTACTTCGAATAATTAATCTGGTTGTTTCAAGTTGCATAAGCATTAATTTGCTCCTTAAATAGTTTATTTAATTCTACATGATGATGCAGTTCCTAATTTCATATAGCCTTTGTAGCGTTTCTAAATGTATCGCTTTTCGTTCTGCTGTACTTGACTCTAAATACCACTCTACAAGTCGATAACCAAACATTGCTAGTATAAATTCTACGATATGATTAGACTGAATTGATTTGCCAACTTGATCAGAAAAGCCTTTATAATAGGCCGAAACTAGTATATCAAAGTACTCTACCATATGTTCGTTATCTGCTTCATCGGCAATCAAGCTTGCAAGATCTTCTCCAATATATCCCCAACCGGAGGTATCCCAGTCAATAGCAATGATTGTGTTATTATCATAAAAAATATTGGCTATCCAATAATCTCGATGACAGAAGACTTTAGGAAGCTTTTCGATTTGAATGAAATGGTGTTCAACATTGGCATCAAAATCAATCAACATAGCACAAATGTGCTTAGGAATCTCAGAACTTTCTGAGCGAATATAGTCGTGAACCATTGGCCATGATCGATAATGCTCATAAAAGTTTTTTACATAATCAACAGTGCTCAAATTACTTAGTTTGAGAGATAACGTATTGCCTGCTGAATAGACCCGACCTTGAAATTGACCGAGTTCATAGGCAGCTTTTTCTAGCATCATCTTGTCCAAATTTATACTTGTCGTTCCATCAATATATTCAAGCCATAGCTCGCTTTGGTTCTCCTCTGGATTCATCTTTGCATGATAACACTGTGGCCATCTAAAAGAATCAGAGAAAAAATTTGTCATATTAGATGAATACAAGTCAAACTCACGTCGCCATGATAGAGGATCCCGAAAGCGCTCCCACTTATTCTGTTTTTTTAGGACGACTTTGAAGGCGTGTTGATTATTGTTTTTAGTATTGAACGTTCCTTCAACGAGATAAACACTCGCTACCGTTCCGCCTTGTAGTTCCTTTACATCAAAAACTACATCCGCAATAGGTAAATTATGCATATTAGTAAGTACTTTTTTTAATGTGTCTATATTTATAACTGAAGAATCTACTATCATATTTTGATACCTCACTTTTTTTAGGATTTTGTTAATGAATGCTGGAATTGACTCAATATTATATTTCTCTCTGTATAGTTCACTTGAAATTTTCTAAATCCTTGATATTGCATTCTTCCAGATTCAATACCATAACCACTTATAATAACTCTCGCACAACACTCACTTACCAACACAAGAATGTCGCTAACAGGCGTGTTATAGGAAGTCTTTAAAGCTCTTTCTTAGTTTTTATTTCTGTACCAACGCTATATATTCGGTTGCTAATGCAAACCCTATATCACTATACTTAGTAAATCTATGATCTAATTCCTTTTGGAAAAGGTCTCTCTTCTCAACGCTCTCTATTTTGCAGATATTTTTTTTCAACGTTGAATATATGTTATCTAATATCTCATACTGATCTTCCATTTCTTGCTCATCTTGAGTTAAATACTTTTTATCATGTGTTAATACTAAACCCTGTCTCATTAAAAGTCCCTTCAACTCATCAGTTGAATAAGTATAATTGTGGTGTATCCCGTTCTCTCTATCAATATCTGCACTAAAATGATGTACATCAACATGCACCATCTGTCTAACATCTTGTCCATCATTAATCATTTCGTGGATTAGAATATATCCATCAGTCCTCACAATTCTTTTCATTTCTTGAATAACTTTTTCAACATTAGCAAGGTGATGCAACGTATTTGATATGCAAACCAAATCAAATGAGTTATCTTCAAATGTGAGGTCATCAGCACTCATTTTCATTGCTTTGACGTTACTCTTATTTTTGAACCTCTCAAGTGCTATATCAATGTACTCATCAACTATATCAATTCCTATAAACTCCGTATCATCATCAAAGCACTTCACTAGTGAATCCATGAAATCACCTTTACCAATGCCTAGCTCTAATACATTCCTTACTGGTTTAAAATCAATTTTGTTCTCTAATGAATCTCTTATTGCACCCATGAAAGTCTCCCCCTATACCTAGCTTTAAAGATTTCCTATAACGGTCTACCGTTCCAGCCGCCTCAGTGGCGGAAATGGCGAGTTAAGCGATGCTCGTACTTATGTTGTTTCAGTCTTTTGATTGTATTGTTAATTTCCAGAAAACTTTTCTGGAAATGTAATTAATCTCGATTTGTCTCCTAATCAAATTTGACTCCTGTTGGTTCAATAAGTATTAATTTACCTTCATCTGGCCATTGTTTATTCCAATCAAATGTAACTAAATAAACTTTGCCTTCTTCAATCAAATTAAACTCACTGTGAGTGCATTGTATTTTTTTTTGATTTAATTCAATATAATAATTATTTCTTTCTTGAATTTTTTGTTCAACTTCAAATAGTCCTCCAGTTGATACAGTCATTGACTGAATATAAAAATATGCGCCTATAATAACTAGAGATGAGAATAGCATCGAATTGATCAATAAGTTTTTTATCTTAGGTTTATAATTACTTTCTTTTAATTCTCGTTTTGACTTAATTGCATAATATATCCATAACAACAATAAAACAGGCACTAAATAATAAGCGATACTATACGGAATATAGAGCAATTCGTGAATGCTATAATTCCAATCAGCAATCCACTGCAATTTTGCTAATACATATCCTATAAATGCAATATACGTTGTTCCCAGTATCACTTTTGTGACGATCTTCCTCTTTAGTGTGTATGTGTTTTTATTCATGAACGCCCCTTTAGTTTTTAACAGTTTAATGTTCAGTTGCAGAAATCAACTTATGTCTCTATATTTATTATCTTCCCGAGTTTCGCTTAACATTCTAGTTATTCTCTTCAGTGACTTAATAAATATACAATTCAAATAACAAATTCATTCTTAATCATTGCTTTTTTTATAGATCATTATATATCGCCAAAATAGTAATCTTTTTATTTTTATTTCTCCTGATAAATGTTTATGGTATATATTTGATAATTCTCTAAATGTCATGTATTTATCTAAATGGCTGTGCGCCTGCCACGCTTCTATTTCTTTTTCATCAACACTTCTGCCATTTTTTAGTATTTTTACAATATAATTTGATGGTACTGCTATAATATCTAGAATTCTATCAATAAAACCCTTTCTTTCATACAAATCTAGAACTAAAAGTTTCCCATTCTTCTTTAATAATCTTTCTATTTTGGGCAAACCTGACTCAAGGTTAAGATGGTGAAACGTTGCAACACTTACAACATAATCAAATTTTAATTCTTCATCAAGTTGATCAAAATCTTGAATACTATACTTTATATTTTCTCCACTATGCCTTTTTATTGCCTCTTCAATCATCACTGGAGATAAATCAATTCCACTTACTGATTTAATTTGTTTTGATAACTTATAAGTAAACTCTCCCGTTCCACATCCTATATCTAGGGCTTCTCCATCAGAGTTAATGGTTTCTTTAAGAAGTATTTTTTCATAATGCTGATTATGATCCCATTTGTCATCTAATAATGCTATTTTATTAAAACTTTCAATAATATCTTCTTTCAACTATTGTATCCTCCAGAACTCTAAAATAGTATTAATCAATGAAAGCCTATCTTTCAATAAATGATTTGTCTATTAATGTTTAGTGGTGTAGATCATATAACGTTCAGCCGTTTCCGTCACCTCAGTGATGGGAATCGCTTTTTCAGGGGCTCAAATCTTCAATCGCCTTGACTCTCATCGCTTCTGTTAACGCAAGTCCACGTTCCCTGTCATAACCATATACGTGACGCAGCTCGGGAGGCATATTAATCTCTATTCCAACAACCTCGCTTTGCTTCATGAAAAATGTAATATCCCTGATTTCATTGGTTTCTGGGGTAAATGGCTGCCATACAAAGGCATACTCAAAGTCGTATTTTTTTTCAAGAGTCGCTAGATTTTTGTCGACAAATTCGATGTAACTTAGTAAATTCGACCCTGTCGCTGACAATGCTTCATCCTTCTCAAGGTAATATAAATCGTCTTCATAAGCTATTAAAAGATTACTTTCAGTACTGCCAACAGCAACCCCTTTGTTCGTATGCATGCCTTCACTATTCGACCAAAGGTAAGTGATGAACGCTTGATTGTCCAGCGCATAATAATCAGTGTCAACGAACAATCCACCATTTTGGCTTGCAAACCAATATAGGTTGTGTTGGCTAGGCGGCGATAAGTCGTCACTTTCATGGCGTAATACTTTTATAGTCTGTTCTTCTACATTAAAATGATCAAACAGCGTATAAGTCCCCTGCACTTGACCACTTTTATCCGCCAATGTAAGTGAGAAATCGTCAGTCATTCGCGCGTCATATCGCCCAGAAAAAGTGAAATCCCATAGATAGTGCAAATCCTCGTGAACATTTTGTGGAATCGTTGGTTTATCGAGTGGTGTTATGTACGGTTCAGTACTTGGACTCGTGCTTTCAACTGTAGGCATTTCAGTTTGACTTACAATCGGATTGCTTTCAAATGTGTCGAGTATTTCATTTAATTCCTGAATAATGTTAGAAAGTTCATCATAACTATTCTCCTTAAATTTCAACTCATATGTTAAGACGCGAAAATTATCGTGATAACTAGACGACATGATCACTAAATGTCTTGAGAGCTGATATAATAACGACGCCATTTCATTATAAGATTCGTAATAAGTTTCAGCTAAACTTCGATCTTCTTTATAGAGTCTCTTGTGAATATCTAAATAATCAACAATCCATTTATTTAGAGATGTGACTATGTAACCAAAATCCTCAACACTTATATTTTTCAACGTAAAATTATTATTAATGGATTCAAGATAATAGGTCACATTATATAGGTCTCTAATTTCCATTACCAGTGCACCAAATTCATCAATAGAATTAATGTTATGTTTGTATTTGTTAAACGCTAGTAAAGAGTCCTCAAAACGATTCATCATATAGTAAGTATTTGTATTCAGAAAACCTTGATATTTCGCGAACCCAGAATAAACAAAACAGCTGCTTACAATAGTTATTATAAGCAAAATGTTTATGTACATCCTATTATTTTTATAAGTTGACCAAAGTATTGTTGATAGAACTATGATCATAATAATTACTAGAACTAGATATCCATAAATCATACTTGTCTCCTTGTTTGTAATTATTTCATTATCATAAAAGTCTCCTCAAATCCTAAATTTTCTCTTTGGGTTTCCTCACTTTCAGTTAACGTTCTACCGTTCCCCTCACCTCAGTGACGGATATGGCGTGTTGTATTTCGTATATTTTTTCTTTTTGGTATTTGTGCTTGGCATCATAGTTTAGGCCACACGTTTTTGAGCAACGCAATAACTGAAAACTACCGGAACCATTCATGTCCTTTCGGATATTCAATTTCAATTGCTGATTTTAGCCATATTCTCTGCTCTTCGCCCAATTTATCAATAACTAAATTAAAATCTTGCTTGTAATCAATATTTTTAACTGTTCTTAACTTATAAAGCAATATAATCTCAGGTGCCAATATTCTATAATCATTGAACTCAATATATGCTTTATCTATTTTGCGCGTTATTGCATCATTCTTCAAATAGATATATTGATCCAAATCTTCTTTACTGCAAAGAACTTCAATAAAATCTAATTCAATCTGTTCAGTTCGATTAAATTCAAAGAATCTATAACCATCTTCATATTTTGTCTCAATTATGAAATTAGATTTATCCTTAAAACACCATACGTTATCAAAATAAAGATTATTATCTTCTAATACTTGATCAAACTCAACAAATCTACCTTGCCCTACTGGGGCATATGCTTTCCAACCACGATATTTCAAATAGTCAATAACTTCTACAATATCATCGAAGCTAACTACTATATCAAGATCTTTATGAATTCTAGATGAATATCCTAGAAAAGAATCGATAGCCAGTCCGCCACATAATGCCCATTTAACCTTCATATTTTTTAATTCAACTATTAATTTTTCAATCAAGCTCATGATATTCTCCTGCTCTTATTAGCATCTACTTAATTTCTTATATCACATGCAATTTTTGCAAACCACTAAAATGTCTTTTGATCTCTTCTTAAATATATGAATAGCTTCTACTATCATAACATTTTTTTTAACTCTAATCATCATGTACAAACTGACAACTTTGTCTTTTTTAATGACATATAACATTCTACTGTTCTAGCCACCTCAGAGGCTAGAATGGTTTGTTAGGCGATGAAACTATGGCCGTTAATAGTTATCTTTCCAATGAAGATTCAAGATATCATAAAGCTCAACATATGAATTCACATTCAAATAATTAATATCACTCTTAATCAGTTTGTTTTCAGTATTAATCAGTTTGTTTTCAGTATTAATCCAAATTGGATAAATACCAGCGTTATATGCCCCTTGAACATCAAACTCGTACATATTACCCACATACCATACATCTTCTGGTTCTAACTCAAGCTTGGCTAATGCAACATCAAATATTCTTTTATCCGGTTTTCTAACTAAATATTCAGAAGTAGCTATAAAGAACTCAAAATACTTCTCTAAACCATGTTTTCTTAATTGAAACCTATGACTAGATTCCATGAATCCTGTATTACTCAATACGCCCAATCTAATACCTTGATCAGTCAAGTAATCTAACAACTTTACAATACCTTCCATTAAAGCTGTTCCTTCAGCTGCATCGAGGAAAATCAAATCTAGTTCATCATAAGATTTCTCGAATGTTATTCCATGTACACTATGAATCAATCTATTAAGTGCTCTCCCATCCAATTGCATTAGTGACGTCGAAGTAAACGCACCCATTTCAGCTATTAACTTATCCGCATATGATTGTACAATTTCAGCAGAGATATTCCTGGGATTATTCGCAAACTTCAATACCTCACGTGTTCCATTAAGTGGATCAAAGTACTTTTCACTAACTAATGTTCCTCCATAATCAAATACAATTGCTTTTGGTTTATGCATAATCGTCTCCAATATCTAATAGTTTTTTCGCCTAACGTTCAGCCGTTCTCGTCACCTCATTGATGGGAATGGCGTGTTAGTCGATGGACTTTTAATTGTTTTATCTTATATAGTTACAATTTTCTCGCTTTAATAATAAATGATAATGGAAAATGATTACTTTTTACTTTTGAATAGTAATTCGAAGTAAATTCTTCTGCTTCATTTGATCCTCTATTTTCTTCAATTACCTTTTCAACTATAAAGCCAGAATCATATAGTGAATTTATATATGTTGAAAACTTCCTATTGATTAACGTGAAATTTGAATTTTCTTTTATAAAGCTATAAACATCCTCATCGTGGTAATTTCCAGTAAATAATAGTTGCTCATTTTCTTCATCTACACAATGCATAAAGGGATGATCCCAACTAAATATAAATATGCCATCTTTTTTTAAATACTTAGATATGTTACTTAAAGTTGTTTTTAAATCTAAAGTCCATCCCAATCCGTAAATTGAATATACAACATCAAAATAGTCATGAGGTAAACCAGGGTCATTTTCCATTGAAGAAATCATAATCTTTGCCTCAATATCATTTTGATTTAACAATTCTGAAGCGACTGCTATTTGACTTTCTGATATATCAAAGCCCCATAAATTCTTGGCTCCATTTTTTGCTAGATACAATAGTGAGTGTCCACTTCCACAACATATTTCTAGAATAGATTTATTTGATATGTCACCAAATAAATTCAATTCCGTTTCTAAAGGTATATTGCACCCATAATGCGGTAATGCTGTGGCTCCATAATATTTTTTGAAATTTTTGTTCCAACTATTTTTATTTTGTTCAAGTGTTTTATGTACATCCATTAATTATTCCTCTTTTCAAAATCTGTTTTTATATACTCTCTTTAAAAGTCTTTCGGCTAACATTCCCACAATTCCCGCTGGACACCTTCTGTTTACAATGTTATAGCTGTCAAGACTGTCTACTTATCAATTATTTGAGCTAGTCGTTTTAACTGATTTTCAATTTTCACTATATCTGACTTTCCATTATAGTCAGAACCTTCTCCACCATATTCGAGAGTGACAATTTGTGGAGAAGTCTTTTCCAATATGTTTAATAGTAATTCATAATTATTTTCAGTTAATGACTCATGAGTATCTATTAATTCTCCATTGATTTCTTGTGGATTACTCAAATGAATTTCTATTACTCGGTTTAATGGCAATTTACTTATATACTCTTCAACTGATTCATTTCTATAAAATGCGCTTATTTGAGCATGTGCTACATCAAGACAGATGCCAATATCACAAATTTCGCATACTTCTGTTATAAACTTTGGATCTGCCAGAACATCATATCCATTTGGAAGACAAGTACTCGGCATATTTTCCACTAATATTTTACAGCAATATGACGCTTTCTTCTCTTCAATCAATTCGACTACCGTATTTAGAAATTCTTTTCGTGACAACGGAAGCTTTAAGTCAGATCTATTTGCTCTCATATGTAATGCTATATGTGGTGAATTACACTTTTCTATTGCCTTATTCAAAGATTCTACATTCCACCCCTCTGGAAACTGAGCTGATGTTATACAAGGAATAATGTGTAGCAAAGATGGTTTTAAATTATTCACTGATATAAATTGGTCATTGAATTGAAATTCCTTTGAGAGCTTAATCCAATCTATTTTCACTTTATCTGATTTAACTAAATGCATCAGCTCTGGGGAATAATTGCACCCTAATTCAATCATTAATACTCCTCTTTTTTTTAAAATTAACTAGAAAATATTCCGTAAAATTGAGATATTCCCAGTAATGGTCTATAAGAAATAATTGTTAATCTTCACTCACTTTTTAGTTTCTTCACTATCTCCTTTACTTAATGGATAGCCCTTAAATTTTGCTATTGCAATAACTATAAAATATAGTCCAGAAACAAAAGCAAACAGAATAAAAAGATTAAATCTCATATCATTAGATATGCTATCAAATAATAACAAATATGAGAGCATTAATCCGCCAAGCAGTACATCAAACACAATATTCCACCATCTTGTAATTCGAATCCAAACAAATATTATGTAGAACATAAGTGTTATAAGTATTCTTGGCCAATCTGAATTAAGTGTATTGGCAAAGATTAATAATATTGTCATTATTATAGCTGATAATATAGAGATGATTCGAATTGTGTTATTCAATGATTTTCCTCCATTTAATTTCTACATGATGTCTAATTCAATATCTTTCGCCTAACGTTTCTCTGGCACTCGCTGCGAAGTGGTGAGGACAAGGTGTTATACGAAGACTTTAATAACTTTTAGTCTTTTTTATTTTTGCCCTTTTGTATTTTTGTCTTTATTATCTTATATGTCATTTATGTTTTTATGTCTTTTAATAAATCAAGTTATGCTTAATATAACTCAAAGTCACTTTCATGATTATCACTCAATCACTGATTTTAAAAGCATATTTCATACTGTTCTTATGGTTGAAATTGGAACTGCGCTGGTAGTATACTCATCTTCGATGAAATTTTGAGGTGTTGTCGCATAAACATTTGTGAATAATACACTAGTACTTAATAGTATTGTTGCAATAATTTTTGATTTAAACTTCATTATATCTTCCGATTTCTATTTCCGTTCACCAGAAAAGTAATAAATATTGTAGTTTTCATCAGTATAAAACATAGGGATAAGATCTGTTTTTAAAACTTGATAGAGATAATAATCATGAACTTGATAATAGCGCTCTTCTGGGAAGATATACTCCCTATCAAGTGCTCCATTTCGATCATAGCCATTAGTAAAGTCATTTAGAGACGTCATAGTTTTCTTATCTACAGTGTTTTTT
>JBGSJR010000032.1:0-9742 GCA_041741755.1 Acidaminobacteraceae bacterium
GGATCATCCATTATTCTCATCTCATCATTCTCGATAGAGAAAGCTGGCGAAAAGAACGAGCATTAATGAAATAGTTATCCAATGTACTGGCAATTGTATTTTTGTTTGCCAAAAGTTGTACTTTTATATTGCCAAATACAACCTTTTTTGAAATGGAGGAGTTTTTCATGAAGTATATTAAGTTTTTATTTAAACATAAAATTGATGCGGTCGTTGTTTTCCTTATGAATACTATAACAAAAATACTAGCTATACTTACACCTGTCTTTATAGGAAAGTTTCTTGACATGATTATTTCAGGTGAGAATACCCAAAACGTTACATTTTGGGTCACTATATTAACTCTAATAAGCCTTATTGGAATAATAATTAACTACAAATTGAGTATTTTGTCTGTTGAGTTAATAGCAAAGGTATCCAATGATATTTACTTAAATGCACTAAACCATTTAGCAAGAGTAAATATAAGAGAGCAAATTAAATATACCAATAATTGGATGAATCAAAGAATTATTGAAGATAGTAATACAGTAACTAGATATATTGTTGATAAGCTATATAACTTAATTTCAAATGTAATACTCTTTACTATTGTATTACTAATGTGCTTGTCAATAAATGGAAAAATGGGATTGTTGTTACTCATAAGTTTTCCTGTATATGTTTTAGTTTACTTACACAATAAAAAAGATTTATTTAAATCAAGCTATTCATTAAAAGAGTCATCAAATGTTTATTTTTCCAAAACTCAAGAGTATTTAGAAGGTCTAAAAACACAAAAAATGCATATTCTTTATGATGAATTTAGTAATATGGTTTGTACAGCATTTAATAAGCATTTAACCTACATTAATAAACAAGCAAATGTATCAGCTAGGTTTGTTAATATTAACAATATGATTGTAATGTTTACTACTCTTGCAATGATTTTCATCTCACTAAATGATATATTAAACGGAAAAATGTCGATTGGTCAATTTACTATTGTTAATGCATATTTTAGCATGCTTTTTGGTTATATTAACTTTTTTATTAGCTTGTTAGAGTCATATCAGATTTCTCTTGTATCCCAGAGTCGTTTAAATGAAATATTTATGCATAAAGCTGACATTTATGGATATATAGAATTGGACCAAGTTAATAGGATCGAAGTTAAAGAAATGTCATTTTATTTTGATGATGGTTTGAGATTAATAGATAAGCTTAATTGTTCTTTTGATGTTGGTAATATCTATTGCATTGTCGGGAATAATGGTACAGGTAAAAGTACACTGTTAGATTTAATCTGTGGAATATATATTAATGATAATAGTGGTGAAATATTAGTCAACAACTATGATATTGAAACAATCAACATTGAAAAAATTAGGAGAGATTGTATAAGCGTTTGTGAACAGTCTCCCTTTTTTTTCACAAGCAATATCAGAGAATACATTACATGTGGGCTTAAAGTTATTGAAGAACATGAGTTAAACTTACTTTGTGATAGTTTCAAATTATCTGAGCTTATAAATGTTAGAGAAAGCGAAAATGTTGATACTAAAAAAATATCAGGTGGTGAATTCAAAAAAATTTGCATAGTAAAAGCATTGTTAAAACCATCAAGTGTTTTAATTCTTGATGAACCTACAGTTTCTTTGGATATTTCAAGCATTAATGCTCTTAAAATTTATTTGAGTAGTATAAAGAAAAGCAAAATTGTAATCATAGTTTCACATGACCAAAACATAATAGATATTGCAGATAAGGTCATTAATATAAATGATAAAGTAACTATCTAAAAACCAAGGGGTGGCTTTTTATTGCGTGAACAATAATCGAAAAATAATAAGACATGGAATCCAATAAGACGATGAATGAGTAAATATTGCTTTGATATGATCAATTATCGGTTTTAGTGTTTATAAAACTAAAATCTCCCAATGCCCCAAACAACTAAATACCAATTGATGCAAATAGATGAAATACTCTCGTGTGCTACTTCTGAGAGGCGATTTTTTCATTTCTATAATCAATCCATCATAGTTCTATCACAACTTCCATCTATAATCACATTTAGTTGAAGAAAATGAATATGCGCCTAATTAAGTGTGCATTACGAAAAATTCGAAGTGGTGAGGGGTTGCGATGGATAAAAATAATAGTTCGGCAAAACGAAAATGGCGAATCAGACACGTGGTGCAGTTTGGTTTCTTTATGCTGATCGCACTCATTGCAGTCAATAAGTTCTTAGTAGAAAACGGCGGAGGCATTACTTTTTTCTCAAGTGCTTCATTGCATTCAATATGTCCTTTTGGAGGCGTGGTCTCAATCTACAATTTGTTGACCGTTGGCACCTATGTCCAAAAGATTCACAGTTCAGCGCTTGTGTTGATGGGGCTGGTATTCTTACTTGCATTGTTACTTGGACCCGTCTTTTGTGGCTGGGTATGTCCGCTTGGCACATTACAAGAATGGATTGGAAAATTGGGTAAGAAGCTTTTCAAAAAAAGGTATAACCATTTTGTACCTAAGCGTTTAGACGGATTCATGCGCTATTTTAGAATCCTTGTGATGCTATGGGTGATCTATATTACCGCAAGAACTGGACGTTTAGTCTTTTCAGATGTGGATCCCTATTATGCGTTATTCAATTTTTGGACGGGTGAAGTGGCGATCCAAGCCCTTGTGATTCTAGCCATTACAGCGATCGGTTCACTATTTGTCGAGCGGCCTTGGTGTAAGTATTTGTGCCCATATGGTGCGCTATTGGGCTTCGCCAATAAATTTAAACTATTTAAGCTTAAGAGAAATGAAAACACGTGCATCTCATGCAATCAATGTACACAGGCTTGTCCGATGAACATCGATGTCGCAACTAGCAATAAAGTGACTCAGCTCCAGTGTATGAGTTGCTTTGAATGTACATCCGAGAGTGCTTGCCCTATTCCAGAAACCGTAGAGATAAAGTGGGGTGCGAATTAATGAAACTCAAAAATAGCCATATAGGCGTGTTGATCGTCCTCATTTTGATAGGTGGCATTTATGTCGCAAAGGGCTTTGATCTTTGGGCGACGGAATCAGAAAAAATCCCAGTAAAGCTATCCGAAGGCGTTGGCGCAGGCACCTACGACCCATTTGACATTAGAGGCTCCTATACGTTTGAAGAAATAGCGCGTTTGTTTGAAATAGACATCACTTTGCTTGCAGAAGCGTTTCAATTAGGTGATGCAGATGCCGCAAATGCGCGTCAATCCAAAGAGTTAGAAGCGTTGTATGGCGAACTTCCAGGTGGCGTAGAAATTGGCAATGAATCCGTCCAGGTCTTTGTTGCGATTATGAAAGAACTGGACATTGACGGGGCAGACGCTTACCTACCAACAAGTGCCGTCCAAGTGCTACTACGCGTGAACTCTAAAAGATCAGATGAAATCTTGGCCTATCTTGAGAGTCATCAAGTTGACGTGACTGTCAACAGTGACACAGCCGCGATAGCATCCGAAGGGAATCTGGAAACCGCCTCTGATGAAAGCACAACGGAAGAAAACGCGGCAAGTACATCTGAAGGAAACATAGCAAGTTCGTCTAAGGGATCCGTGGAAAATACTTCCGAAGGTGAAAATGAACTTAGAGTCAATGGTAACACAACTTTTTCACAGGTACTTGATTTCGGCATTTCAAAAGAGCAAATCGAAACCATTCTCGATGCAAAAATGCCTCCAGAGAATCAAAGTGTAAAAAGCTATTGCACGGACAATGGACTGAGCTTTTCAGTGGTTAAAGAAGCGCTCAATGCGCTCATCACACCATAACTATCGAAAAATCGATGGATGTAATTTGATAAAATAACTGTAATAAAAATAGTCAAGATTAGTATTGTCGTGTTTATACTAGTCTTGACTATTTTATATTGAATGGTTTTTTGTTGAGAAATGAAAATTCAGCCTATCTTATACATCATCATTTTGCGTTCTCACTTCTTTAACACTTTTGCAAAAGCGCTTAAAATCCATAGATGCAATCCTAGTTGCCACGTCTTAAAATTTTTGGAAATTATTTAGTTTCCATATATAATAGATATATAATTTAATTAAGGAGGGCGTAATGAAAATACATAAATTTATTGGTACTGCAAATGAAAAATTGAGGTTACCGTTATGAAGTTGAAAATTTTTGTGACGGTATTATTTCTATTAGTATTTAATTTAATCCTATTTTACTTAAGAGCAGTTAATCTCTTTCTTCCACTTGTTTTGATCATTATACTTTCTTGGTTTGTAAATAAGTATTTGTTTAAGAATTAAGTCATTGCAAATAATATTATACAATTTATAACGGCTCAGCAGAGCCGTTTATTTTTATGCAACTATTCAGAAAATTCTAAAAACAAATGTTGCAATTCAGAAAAAAGAGGCTTACAATTTAAAATAGAAATTGTGGTAATACCACGACTGGAATTTTGATTTTATTTATTTTTTGGGGGAGGCGTTCATGAAGGAAAAATCCGCAGAAGCGAAGGTGGAAGAACTTTTAGTGACCGGGATTCTAAATGGGAAGTATCCAGCGTTATCAAGGCTTAAACCTGAGCGAGAATTGGCTGATGTATTTGGTTACAGCAGACCTGTGGTACATAAAGCGATCATTCGACTAGAATCAAAAGGCTTGGTGACAATCATTCCAAGGCAAGGCGTTTTAGTGAACGACTACCGTGAGTCTGGAAGGCTTGCTTTACTCGAAAGCATCTATGATCTTTATCATGGTGGTATTAGCACAGCGCTGAACCGATCGATGTTAAGCTTTATTCAAAATAACCTTGAAGCGATGATTGTATTGATTATACTAGGGCCACCTGAAAAGCGGCGTACATGCTATTTGGCGCAGCAGCAGAAAACGTTTGATGAGAGCCTCGATCTCTTTATCTGGCTGCAAAATTTTGCGTTTTGCTCAGGCAACGCTGTCTATCCGATGCTCCTCAACGAATTTAAAAGTGGCATCTTTAACGTATCTACTGCCGTTTTGACGCAAGGGGATTTGGGAACCTTTGAAATAAAACTTAAGGCTGTGTCTGAGCTTTTATCCGATGACTTTAAACTGGATCGAGACGTCGTTAACCAAACGATACAAACACTTTTTACATTTATCGAAGACAATTGGCTGGTCGAGGGGGACAATCATGCGTAACACGAAAAAACACGTTCAGAAATCCAGAAAGACACAGATTTTAAAGACAAAAGTGCCAGTTAATCCAGCTGTGAAGACGTTTCTAAGTGCTACGATTATCTTGCTGGTCATGTTACTACTTACAGGGGCATTGACGTATGTGATTCCAAATGGCGACTTTGACGCAACTTTGATGACGTTCACAGAGCGTGAAGAACAGGGCATCCCGATTCTTACGCTGATTGGTGCGCCTATATTGGTGTTATTTAGCGAATCAGGGCCACTGGTTATCGCTATTATCATTTTCCTTTTGATCATCGGTGGTGCAATCCATCTACTGAAAGAAACGGGCTTGATAGAAGGGGTCATTTTATCCATCGTCAAGAAGTTTGCAGACAATGAATTTGCCCTGTTAAGCGTCTTAGTATTTGTATTTATGTCACTTGGCGCATTCATCGGCGTCTTTGAAGAAGTGGTGCCACTTGTACCTCTGATCATCATACTTGCGAGGCGCATGGGGTGGGATGATCTCACTGGACTTGGCGTCAGCGTGCTCGCCACAGGGCTCGGTTTTGCAGCGGCGGTTACCAATCCGTTTACCATCGGTGTGGCTCAAGGACTTGCTGATGTGCCCATCTTTTCAGGTGCTATTCTCAGGTTGTTCGTATTTGCTTCCGTATATGCGATCTTACTTGCCTTCCTACACAGAAGGACGCAAACACACCGTGTGGATCGGGTCACTCAAGAAATCACAAATAATAAAGTTGTGCCAAGAAAAGCGTATGTGTTTTTCATTGCTTTGATGGGCATCATGTTTGCCTTAGTGAGTGCCACGCCATTTGTCGAGGCACTTAGAGATTACACGCTTCCTATAATTGGTCTTATCTTCCTCATAGCGGGTATCGGCGTGGGTTTACTTTCAGGCAGTAAATTGTCGTGGGTTTTAAAACAATTTGCGATTGGCGCACGGGATATGTCGCCCGCCATCTTGTTGATATTGCTCGCAACGGGGATTAAACACGTCATGATTGAGGGGCATATTTTGGACACGATTCTCTATCAGGTGTCACAAAATATCGGCGATACATCGCCATTGTTAGCCGTGTTTATGGTTTTCGTCATCGTGATGCTACTCAATTTTTTCATAGGCTCAGGCAGTGCGAAAGCATTTATATTGATGCCAATCCTAATGCCGATTATGGACCTATTGGGTGTTGGCAGACAACTGGGTATCTTGGCATTCCAATTTGGTGATGGCTTTTCAAATGTCATGTATCCAACAAATGCCGTGCTCCTCATCTCACTTGGGCTCGTCCAGGTCAGCTATGTAAAATGGTTTAAATTCATA
This sequence comes from Acidaminobacteraceae bacterium, assembly GCA_041741755.1. GTDB lineage: Bacteria > Bacillota > Clostridia > Peptostreptococcales > Acidaminobacteraceae > Fusibacter_C. The sequence goes on from JBGSJR010000032.1 coordinate 6,488, forward strand.
TTGCCACTGCAAGGCGTATTGATGGTCTTGTCACTCTTTTGGCTATCCGTTGCGTATCTGTTAGGCTACGGCTTATAAACTTAAAGACTTAAAGACTTAAAGACTTATAAACTTATGACATGTGATATTGTAGCCTATATCTTATGGCATATGAAATTTAAGTGTATAAAATTTCGGTATAAAAATAGAAAGTTTGGGGGGATTTTTGTGGCATTTAATTTGAACAGTGGTTTCTTATTCTTAGTAGCAGCTTGTGTCATCGTCTTCGTGATGGCGCAGTCGATTTTCTTTTTAGTCAAAGCAGTCAAGCAAGCAAAGGATATGCATATAGATTCTGACGTTATAGGGCGGACGATTCGGTCAAGCGCGGTATTTACCATTGCTCCCGCAATCTCAATACTCCTTGGCGTCATCTCGCTTTCAAAGTTTCTCGGACTCCCGCTACCTTGGATTCGACTTTCAGTTCTAGGAGCCATTACTTATGAACTCACTGCAGCAGCTTCTGCGGCGGCGTCAGTTGGCGTATCGGTGACTGAGCAGATCACCAATCCAGTGGTGTATACAACTATTGCATGGGTTATGACCATCGGAATCATACCTAGTGTTATTTTGATTCCTTTATTCCTTAAAAGGATTCAAGGCGGAATCGTCAAAGTTAAAGACAAGGACAAAGCTTGGGGTGAGATTTTTATCACCGCCATTTTCCTTGGAATGATTTCCGCTTTTCTAGGGGTTGTTTTTGCAGAGATACGCACGGGTATAGAAGGCTGGATTCCCGTCTTTGTGTTGCTTTTTTCAGCACTGATCATGATCGTTTGTGGCCTTTTCATCAAAAAATATCGATTTAAATGGCTTGAAGATTATGCACTGCCTTTTAGTATTTTAGGCGCAATGGCCTTTTCAATTTTCATCACGGGTGTCATTGTTTAGCATGAAAATCACTTATAAATCGAAATGGGAGGACATAAAGGATGAGCACTAATAAAATCAATACTAATAAGAACACTAATAAGAATAAAAGTAAGCATAATATGAAAACGACACAACCATCAAAAAGTAACAGCAACAGCAAAAATAAAAATTACGAAGAAGAAGTCCATGTTTTCGGACGCATCTGGATGCTAACAGCCTGTGTCGTGATGCTGCTGGTACCAATAGCCACTTGCATTTACTACGATGCGTGGCCAGGCTTTGCACCTGTATTCAAAGGTTTACTCGGCGTTGCACCGATCTTTTGGACCGTTGCAATTATTGAGATCATCACGTATACGCCAATGCTCGGCTCTGGTGGCTCCTATCTAGGCTTTGTCACGGGCAACTTGACCAATTTGAAAGTGCCATGTGCCCTATATGCCATGGAAAATGCAAAAGTCAAGCAAGGCACACTGGCGGGTGAAGTCATCTCCACCATTGCCATCGCGACTTCATCTATCGTAACCACGATTATCATCGCAGTAGGTGTCTTGATGCTTGCGCCACTCACACCAATCTTGAATTCGGAATTCTTAAAGCCGGCCTTTGACAACATTTTACCGGCACTCTTTGGCGGACTCGCCGTGGTCTATGTCAGCAAAAATTGGAAAATTGCACTTGCGCCACTCGTATTTATGGTACTCCTATTTGTGGCTGTGCCGTCACTATCAAGTTCCGTATCGGTGCTTGTTCCAGTTGGTTCGCTTATCGCGATCGTCGTCGCAAGAATCCTTTATAAGCGCGGCATGCTCACTGCATGAAAGGAGATCAAATGACACTTTTATATGTGATTATCGGGTTACTCATTTTGCTCACTTTACTCATAGCGAGCTTGTTGGTACGCACCTTACGGTTTAAGCCTGAAAATAAAACGCACATAGTACCTACAGCAGTCGGCTTAGACGGCATCGAAACTCAAAGTGGCATCATCACGAGGTTTCAGGAGATGATTCAGCACAAAACGATCACATACCGCGACCCATCTATGATCGATGTTGCTGAATTTGATAAATTCAAAGCGATGTTACAAAGAAACTATCCCAAAATTCACGAGACGTGCATGAGAGAATTTCACGGCGCATCGGGCATTTTATATCGCTGGCCAGGAAAATCAAAAGGAGATCCTGTGGTGCTGATGTCACATTATGACGTCGTCCCAGTCAATGAAGAACTTTGGACGAAACCTGCCTTTGATGGGGTCCTTGAAAATGGAAGCATCTGGGGACGCGGCACACTGGATACGAAAGGCACTTTATGTGGCGTCGTGGAAGCGGTGGAAAAATTAATTGGTGAAGGCTTTGTCCCTGAAACTGACATTTATCTTTCCTTTTCAGGCGATGAAGAAATCAGTGGTAGTTCTGCCCCGAGTATTGTCGAAGTGCTGAAAGCGCGCGGCATTAAGCCTAAGCTCGTCTTAGACGAAGGTGGCGCGGTGGTAGAAAATGTATTTCCTGGTGTCAATAAACCCAGTGCACTTATTGGCGTTGGCGAAAAAGGGTATATGGACGCTCAACTTGAGATGTCAGGACAGGGCGGGCATTCTTCTGCACCACCACCACACACTCTCGTAGGAAAGCTCGCACTGGCTGTGGTCAAGCTTGAGAAAAAGCCATTTAAAGCATCTATTTCACCAGCGGTCAAAGAGATGTTTGAGCGGATGGGCAGACATTCAAACTTCAGCTACCGATTGATTTTTGCGAATCTTTGGTTCTTTGAACCCCTCCTAAAAGTGTTGTTTTCAAAACAAGGTGGCGAGATGAATGCGCTGATGAGAACCACCATGGCGCCGACAATCATGGAAGGCAGCCAAGCGTACAACGTCATGCCACCAAAAGCCAAAATCGGTTTAAATTTGAGGTTGATGGGCACGGACACGATAAAGAGTGCGCTCGCCTATATTGAAAGCGTCATTGATGATCCTGAGATTAAAGTAACCTGTGTCGAGGGGCATGAAGCATCGCCCGTGTCACTGACGACGTCAGAAGGTTGGATGAAAGTTGAACGCGCCATTGAAGAAACATGGGAAGGCTCAATCGTATCGCCTTATCTGATGCTTGCGGCAAGCGACTCAAGACACTTTTGTGCCATAAGCGATAACGTCCTGCGTTTCTCGGCCATGACACTGTCGAAAGAAGAACGTGGCCTGATCCATGGCAATGACGAGCGCATCACCGTAAAAGCGCTGATGGAAACGGTTGCTTTCTATATTAGACTTATCAAGCAGTTTTGAGTAAATGAGTGGTAGTGTCAAGCAATTTGACTCAGAGTCAAATTGCTTGACAC
>JBGSJR010000033.1:0-5027 GCA_041741755.1 Acidaminobacteraceae bacterium
GTGTCAAGCAATTTGACTCATGAGTCAAATTGCTTGACACAACCACTCACTCATAAGGAGAATTATTATGAAGAACCCATACGAGATATGCCCAACTTTTGAAACAAACAGTTTTATTTTAAGACTCATTTCGGAAGAGGATTCCGAAGGTCTACTTAAGTGTTATTCTGATAGCAAGTCACAGAAAATTTTTAACTCTGATCGGTGTACGGGTGATTTCTGTATTTATAGAATTGAGGATATGTTGCAATGCATTAAAGCTTGGCTTTATGCCTATTCTCAACAAGAATTTATACGATTTGCAATTATAGATAAATCACTATCTAAAGCTATTGGAACCGTCGAAATGTTTGGTTATGTTGGTAAATATAAAAACAAAACAGGCATACTCCGCGTTGATGTTTCTTCTGAATATGAAACTATAGAACACTTAAGCGAATTATTTGATGTTTGTAACGCGCACTTTTTTGATTTGTTTGAGGTTGATCTAATCGCAACTAAGGCAATACCTCAAGCTGTTGAAAGACGGCATGCATTATTAAAAAATGCTTTCTGTGAAGGCAAAGCAAATGAAGGCGAACACTATTATTTGCGTTCAAAAATAGCATAATTAATTGCAAAGTAAAGGCTGTCCGAATGTATGGACAGCCTTTACTTTGGAGCGTGTGAGAATCAAACCCGTTAACTAATAGCCTGCACGTTTTTCGGTTTGCCATATGAGTCGAAATGCTTGACACAACCACTCACTAATTATTCTTCCTCACCACTATAATTCTCAAACGCATTTTTGCCTTCTTTTTCCCACCAAGTGTTATAGCGGTTCCAGTCGGGATCGATGGCAACTTTTGCACTTTTCTTTGTTTTGTTCGCGCTCCCTTTATTCGAATTGTCAGAGCCAAACGAGCCTAACAAAATACGTGCGAGGATAAAGAGGCCGATACCTTGCCAATACGTGATCGTCGTAAGGCCAAATATTTCAGGCATTATTTTGTTCCAAAGCCACATGATGATGTAGCCGAAGATAAAGCCGAATACAGTAACGCCAACAACAGCGAGAAGTGCCATAAGTAAAATTTGTGTCCATTTTGGTAAAGCTTTGAATTTTTCATTTAAGCGGCTCATAAAATACTCCTTTCATAGTCGTGGATCTAAATCACTTAGATGTGTTTGCAATGCTTTCATAGCGCGTGATTTACGAGATAGTAGTGTGCCAATGGGTTCATGCCATAATAGAGACAACTCTTTAAATGTCTTGCCATCGAATTCAGTGGCAATAAATACCGCACGTTGCTTTGGATCAAGCTTATCAATTGCTTCTGATAACCGTTTTATAAGTATCTTATGTTCGATTGTCGATAGAACATCCAGTTTATCCTGGAGCACATCAAGGATCGTCAATTCATCGTCGCTTTGAAGGGGCGTCGAAAGCGAAGTGGTATGCTCATCTTTCCGAAAATAGTCGACAATTCGATTTTGTAAGGCGCGATAAACATAGGCGGGTAGGTTCTTTACAGGTCCTCTCATCCCTATAATGGATAGAAGCTGCAGCATGACTTCGTCGACTATATCCTCGGCGTCCATATCGTTCAGTCGCTTAGACTTCCGTAAGACGAAATGCTTAAGTTTTTGCCCTTCTCGCGAAAAAAATGCATATAACTGATTGATGTCATCTTGACTCATGCGTCATTCACCTCCCCCTATATTATATTGACGTTTTATGGTTACTATTATTGCATAAAATTTGAAAAAAAACATTGTTGTTATAAATCAATAAAAAGGCACGCTTGAAAATTTAAAGAAGCGTGCCATCTTTATATGAGTCAAAATTGATCATCTTTTGCAGGATATCACAAGAAAATTGAACAGGAATTGAGATAAAAGTAAAACGGGCATCGACAAATCAGAAAGGATTTGTTGATGTCCGTTTTACTTTTATTAAATGTTTTGAAGTGTCTCACAACAAGACACTATTATAAAAGTTTTAGAAAATCATCTAAAGAAAGATTTGCTTGATCTAGAATACTTTTTAATGTACCTTTAGCAATCTCTGAGTGTATTGGAATTATAACGACACGAAAGGGATGAGTTTGATTCTTATATTTTGCATGACTACCTTTTTGCGATACTTTCTGAAATCCAATTTTCTCTAGAACTCGAATGATATCTTTTGGTGGTAATATCGGATACTTTGAACCCATTAGATAGCAACCTCCAAAGTAGTAATTAGAGTTTGATGATTTTCTATGATTGAACTGTCATCCTCATAATAAAGTTGGACTGCTTCAGTCAGATTTGAAATAGCTTCTTCTATAGTTTTTCCTTGTGAAGCGACGTTATTCTCGACACACTTTGCAACGTACCAATCCTCTTCTTTCTGGATTATCGCTGTTATTTTGACTATCATGATATCACCTCTTTAACTTGGTTAGTTACATTCATTATATCATCAAAAATCAAAAATATAAAATGCACTTTGAAGTTTTAATTGTAAAATTATGTAAAAAAGATTGAATTTTATGTATAATGAACATAAGGAGATTATGGCAATTAATTCCAATTATCCAGATTCGCTACTTTATATTTTGTATTATTGTCAGAATTGTTCGAAAAATAACAATAATACGCGCATAACATTGGAAAAATGATATAATGAAAGGAGAATATTTATGGTAATACAAACGTTGGAATATGGTGTTCTCGTGACTATTGGCTACCATCCAAGAATTATTGAAGCCATGAAAAAAATTGGTGGTGGTAGGTGGAATCCGGAACTTAAGGCTTGGCTATTTCCACTCACAAAGCTTGGGGCACTTCGCGACCTACAGGATGCACTTCCCAAGTATTATTCGGAGTCCATGCCGTATTTGAAATACAATGCACGGATGCCTGTTGAGACGGATGCGAACTTTGTTCCAAAGGGCAAGACAGAGTATGTTAAACCGGAACTGACGGAGCAAGTGAAAGAAGTTATCACAATGTTAACCAGAAGGCTCGCTCAAAAGGGATACAGTCCGAAGACGATCAAAAGCTACTCAGAGCAACTTACCCGTTTTCTGTATTTCTCAGAGCTCAAATGGGATGTTGAAGCGATCAATAAATATATCCTGTACTTACTGGAAGTGAAGGCGTGCAGCCATTCCTACGTCAATCAAACGGTCAATGCCATCAAGCAACATCTGATTTGCCAGGGCGTTCATCATGAACACGAAATTATTGAAATACTAAGACCGAAGCGTCAACGCAAACTACCCAAAGTCATGGATCAAGATGAGGTCAAGAAACTCTTTGACGTCACAGATAACGTCAAGCATAAAACGGTGCTCATGGTAGCTTACTCGTGTGGCATGCGCGTCAGTGAAGTGGCAACGCTCAAGGTCAGCGACATCGATTATGCTAGAAGAATGGTCATCATTCGTCAGGGCAAAGGTAGGAAAGATCGTATCTCCTCACTTTCAGAACGATTGACAAAGCAGCTTGAAATCTATCGGGACTTATACTTTCCTATGGAGTACCTCTTTGAAAATCCCATGCGCAATGGCCCAATAACAGAACGTACACTGCAGAAAGTATTCTCATTTTCCTGTGAAAAAGCGGGCATCACCAAGACGTTATCCTTTCACAGTCTACGCCATTCATTTGCGACCCATCTGCTGGAAGCGGGCGTAGACCTCAGGTATATTCAAGAGCTTCTAGGCCATGCCAATAGCAAAACGACGGAGATCTACACACACGTTTCAAAAAAGGCCCTTCTAAACATCGTCAATCCGCTGGATCGGCTGGAGTAAAGTGCTATAGCCCCGTATTTCTACGGGGTCACATACATAAGATTGCGTGGTAGAATGAAATGAAAAAGTCTGTCATGGGGTGGGAAGAATACTGATATATTAGCATTTTTACTAGGTGTGAATGGGTTAGAATGATGGGGGGAAACTAATGCCATTTAAAAAAGTAAAAGTTAAAAGAATGGTTGAAGAAAAAAGAGTAGATCCTAAATTTGACGAATCATATAGAGAAGTTGAGAAGGCGTATGAATCAAAACGAAAAGAAGTTAAAGTAAATGAAAGTAAAAAAACCATTCCTTAGAATGGTTAGTTGAATGAAATATGAAGTTCTTTACCAAGAGTATGAGCAATTCTATTTAGAAACTCGACACTTGGGTTATAAGATCCGTTTTCAAGTCTTGATATTGCAGATTGTTTAGTTCCCATCAAAGTTGCTAACTCTTTTTGAGATAAGCCTTTCTCAATTCTTAAACGGATTATTTCTTTTTTCAGTTCATACACGGGAGACATCTCATCATATTCTGTTTTAATTTCTTTATCATTAAAAAGTATTTTTTTGATTTCATTGTGATTCATAAGGTTTCACTCCTTTTACTTATATCTTTTTTCCAAGGTAATCAATCAAATATTTTACGCAACTACACATTATGAATATAACATATATGTGATATTAAATAGAAGTAAAACAATAAGTGATCTGCAAATAAATTATAAAACACAGATAGTATATTTTCTCGACATCATACTCAAATCTTACGGGTTTTGCATTATTTTTGAAATAGTTCGTGAAAATAGGAGTTAGACGACATGTTAGACTTGGAGTGGGCAACAGAATATTCCCGTAGCATTTCGAGATATCAAGACTTTATCGCATTCAGGTTGAAAAGCGTTTGGTGCATCAGTTTTTTTGGTTAAGAAGATATTTTAGATTTAGTATCGCCAGATTACGTTTAGTTGGACATTCCGAAACCACCTCGTGAAAACTCTGCAGAGATTAATTAGGGTTCAAGACTTGCGCTCAACGAATCGTGTTTAATAGAATCAACCTTTCTTATCTCAGAAGTCTCACGTAAACGCTTCTAATGGAAGCGTAAAGGGACTCGTCGGAGAAGGAAGGTACACAAAGTTACATAGGAAAAGCCTCGAGTTTTCGTCGGCGGTTACTCAAGGCTCCTGGTTTCAAAACTAATTTGATTAAACACGTCGACTAACACACCATTCTAGCCACTGAGGCGGCTAGAACGG